>NZ_VITM01000003.1:0-956136 GCF_007828675.1 Rhizobium sp. ERR 1071
TGTCCCAAAGGTGCATCGGTCTTCCATCCACCACCGCAACAGGCACTACAGCGCCAATAGCGGAGAAAGGGAAGTTACAAAGGTGCCCCGTAGGGGCGGATGAGGGGGTATTGGTCAAACCTATCATTCTGCCGGCTCCATGGCCGGGCGAACTGGTTTCGCCTTGCGGCTCGGTGCACCGACGCGCAGGCGGCGGTCGCTGAGCGATACAAAGCCGCCGACTGCCATGATGAGCGCGCCAAGCCAGATGCAAAGAATGAACGGCTTCCACCAGATGCGCACGACAATGCCGCCATCCTTGCTGGCATCGCCGACCGACACGTAGAGCTGGTTGAGGCCGAGCGTGAGAATGCCCGATTCGGTGGTCGCCGTGCGGCTTGCGGTAAAGACGCGTTTGGCGGACGACATCTGGGCAAAGGCAACCCCGCCACGACTGACGGTGAAATGGGCACGATCCTCGGTAAAATTGGGGCCTACGCCCGGCTGCACTCCATCGAAACGCAAGCTGTAGCCGCCAAGCTCGGCGATCTCGCCCGGCTTCATGCTAGTGATGTGTTCTCCCTCGAAAGTCGTCACAGCGACGATGCCGAGTACGGTGATACCGAGGCCGGCATGGGCAAGCGCGGTGCCGAAGGCAGAGCGCGGCAGCCCGCTCAGGCGGCGCCAGGCGACACCAGCCGCCACCTTGCCGACGCCGGCGCGATACCAGAGATCGGCCAAGGCGCCGAAGGCCAGGAAGAAGCCGGCGGCAAGGCCGAGAGCGGCCAATACGGGGCCGCCATGCTCGATGTAAAACAGGGCGAGGCCGGCCAGGAAGGCTAGGCCCGCCACGACATAGAGCCTCTGCAGCGCGCCGAGCAGATCGCCGCGCTTCCAGGCGAGCAGCGGCCCGAACGGCACGGCGATGAGGATCGGCGTCATCAGCAATCCGAACGTCATGTTGAAGAAGGGCGGCCCAACGGAAATCTTGTCGCCTGTCAGCGTTTCGAGCGCCAGCGGATAGAGCGTGCCGGTCAATACCGTGCCGCAGGCGACCGTGAGGATCAGGTTGTTCAGCACAAGCGCGCCCTCGCGCGAGATCGGCGCGAACAATCCACCGGAAGCAAGCTTCGGCGCACGCAGCGCGAAAAGCGATAAAGCCCCGCCGATGAAGATCAGGAGAATGCAGAGAATGAAGATACCGCGCGTCGGATCGCTGGCGAAGGAATGGACAGAGGTCAGCACGCCGGAACGCACGAGGAAGGTGCCGAGCAGTGACAGCGAAAACGTCAGGATCGCCAGCAGCACCGTCCAGATCTTCAGGGCGTCGCGCTTTTCCATGACCAGTGCCGAATGCAGCAGGGCCGTGCCGGCAAGCCAGGGCATGAAGGAGGCATTTTCCACCGGATCCCAGAACCACCAGCCGCCCCAGCCGAGCTCGTAATAGGCCCAGTAGGAGCCCATGGCGATGCCGAGCGTCAGGAAGCTCCAGGCGGCGAGCGTCCAGGGGCGGACCCAACGCGCCCAGGCAGCATCGATGCGACCTTCCAGAAGCGCGGCGACGGCAAAGGAGAAGCAGACGGAGAAGCCGACATAGCCGAGATAGAGCAAGGGCGGATGGATCGCCAAACCGATATCCTGGAGGACGGGATTGAGATCCTTGCCCTCGGCCGGCGCCGGGTTGAGCCGAATGAAGGGATTGGAGGCGAGCAGAATGAAGACAAGGAAGGCCGAGGAGATCCACGACTGTACAGCCAGTACATTGGCGCGCAGTACATCCGGCAGATTGCGCCCGAAGAGCGCGACAAACGCGCTGAACAGGGCCAGGATCAAGAGCCAGAGCATCATCGATCCCTCGTGATTGCCCCAGACGCCGGAGATCTTGAAGATCAGCGGCATCAGCGAATGGGAATTGGCCCAGACATTGAGGACGGAGAAATCGGAGGCGACATAGGCGTAGGTCAGCACGCCGAAGGAGAAGGCGACGAGCAGGAACATGACGATGGAGCCGACCGGGGCGATATCCATCATCGACACGTCCCCGCGCCGGGCACCGACGACAGGCAGGATGGAGACGATCAGCGCGGTCGCGAGCGCCAGCACCAGGGCATAGTGTCCGAGCTCGATGATCATTGGCTGGCCTCCTCGCCTTTCCAGACGCCATCAGCCTTCAGCTTGTCGGCGACCTGCTTCGGCATGTAACGCTCATCATGCTTGGCGAGCACGCTGTCGGCAACGAAAACGTCACTGCCCGGCTCGAACTTGCCTTCGGTGACGACGCCCTGCCCTTCGCGGAACAGGTCCGGCAGGATGCCATCATACTTGACCTTGATCGTATCGGTGCCGTCGGTGACCGAGAATTGAACCTGCGTTCCCTGACCGCGCACGATCGAGCCTTCACCGACGAGGCCGCCGAGGCGGATCAGCGTCCCGGCATTGACCGGTGTCTTGGCGAGATCCGCCGGCATATAGAAATAGGCGACCGACTGGCTGAAGGCGAACAGCACGAGCAACACGGCGGCGGCGATGAAACCCATGCCGCCGGCGATCACGGCCAGACGTTTCTGCTTGCGGGTCATTGCTGCGTCACCTCCGTCGGCAGTCCCAATTCCTTCGCCAGCGCCAGAAGCTGCTGGCCCTCTCCTCCATCGGCCGGAAAGGCCGCAAGACCGCGCTTCAATGCATCCGCCGCGCGCTCCCGATCATTCAGCACGGCGTAGGAGCGGATCAACCGCATCCAGCCCTCGAAATTCTTCGGATCTTGCTTGAGCTTGGCATCGAGGCTGTTGACCATGCCGCGGATCATCTGCTGGCGGTCGCCGCTGCTCAGCGCATTGGCCGTAGCGACATCCTCCGCGGTCGGATTGCCGGGTGCATTGTCATTGGCGGATGCCATCGCCTGGCCGCCATTCTTGATGATATGCTCATTGACCGCGGCAAGCCAGGGTGCGTCGGGCGGCGATTGTTTTGCCAGGGCCTCAAAGGCCGTTTTCGCATCGGCCGCCTTGCCCTCCTGCTCCAGTGCCAGCGCCAGATAGAAAAGCGTGCGCGGATTGGTGGCATCGAGCGCCAGCGATTGCTGTAGCACCTCGCGCGCCTCCGCAGTCACAATGCCATTGGCCTTCACGACCAGCACCTCGCCCAGATCGCCAAGCCGAGCTGCGTTCGGTCCCAGCAGGCGGATGACATTGCGATAGGCAAGCTCGGCGTCGCCGATACGGTTGGTCTTGAAATAGATCGGTGCCAGGACCTCCCAGCCCTTGGCATCATCCGGATTCTTGGCCAGATGCTGCTCGATCTTGACGATCGAGATGGCGAGATCGCTTCCCGGCTTCTCCAGCCGCGCTTCCAGCGGCTGCGACGGCAGGCCGGGATCGCCATTGACGAGATAGAGACAGAGACCAACGGCCGGAAGAAGGATGATGATGAAGGCCTGGGCAAGACGGTAACTGCCATGTGCAGGCGATTTCACTACCGTCTTTTCGTCCTTGGCGGCAGCGATGAGACGCCGTCCGATTTCGGCGCGGGCATAGTCGGCCTCCTGCGCGGAGATGAGGCCGCTGGCAAGGTCCCGGTCCAGTTCGCTGAGCTGATCGCGATAGACCTCGGCCTCTCCGGAACGACGGTCCTCCGCCTCCTTCCCACCACGCAGAAGGGGATAGAGGAGCACAGCGCCGACAACCGCCGTAAGAACGGCCACGAGAATCCAGAACAGCATAGACGCCCAATACTTTAACGGGGCGCTTATTCCAACCGGGAAAGGCTATCTGACGAAGATTTGAGGCGTTTGGCCGCGCCTTTCAGTACAGCCGCCTATTCAAGCGGCGTCCAGGTGCCGTCGTCATTGCGGCAGGCCGCGCCCCTTGCTGTCGTCGGCTTGCCGTCGACCGTGACGGTGTGCGTATATTGCCGGCAATTCTGCGAGCCCACCTGGTAAGGCGCAGCGGGAACAACCTCGCCGCTTGCATTCCTGCCCTTCCATGCCACAGGTTGGCCGAGAGGCGAGGTTTCGAGGGCACGATATTCCGCTTCCAGCGCACGCTGTTTGTCGTTGTCGCTCAGCTTGATGCCGGTGCGCTCGACGATACCACCATCAAGAGCATTGATGAAGGTCGCTGAGGCCGGAGGCTTCGCGGACGAAAACAGGCTCTTGCTGCCCCCCAGGCCGCTTGTCGTCGAGCAACCAGAAAGCGCAAGCGCGGCAAAAAGAGAGGGAATGACCAGAAAAAAGGTACGAAGCTTCATACAACCGAACCAGTATCAAAAAGCAAAACCATAGGTACTGCGCTGCGGCATCATCATGACCCACAACGCCTTTTTGGCATCATGCCGTTCCTCACGCAACATCCTTCGTCAGGCCCGGCAAAATTAGGCTCGCGCGAAGCCCGCCCCAGCTGCCCCGGGAGAGCTCGAAACGGCCTTGATATTCATTCGTGATCTCGCTGACGATCGACAGGCCGAGACCGGTGCCGGGCTTGCTCTCGTCCAGTCTGCGCCCGCGTTTCATGGCTTCGCGGATCTGATCCGGCTCCAGCCCTGGGCCGTCGTCTTCAACCACCAGTTCCACCCAATGGCGCCGCGCCGGATCGATACCCTTGACTTCAGCGGGCGCTTCGTTTGCAACCAGACGCACCTTGTGTTCGGCAAAGCGAGCGGCATTTTCGAGGAGATTACCGACCGTCTCCTCGAGATCCTGCTGCTCCATGGCGAGCGCCAGATTGGGCGAGACGGAGAGTTCGAACTCCTTGTCGGCGTTCAGCCGCCGCATGACGCGGACCAGCCGCTCCAGCGCCGGCTCGGCTTCGGTGCGCGCCAGCACGGATTCGCGCTGGGCGGCGATGCGGGCACGATTGAGATAGGATTGCACTTGCCCCTGCATGACCTCGGCCTGGTTCTTCACCAGATCGCCATGCGATCGCTCAAGGACACGGGATTCATTCAGAAGAACCGCAATCGGCGTTTTCAGTGAGTGCGCGAGATTACCCACCTGCATGCGGGCGCGCTCGACGATACGCCGGTTGCTGTCGATCAGCGCATTGATCTCATTGGCAAGCGGCAGGATCTCACGCGGAAAATCGCCTTGCAGGCGTTCGCTTTCACCGGCGCGGATGCGTTCCAGCGCGGCTCGCGCCTTATCGAGCGGCTTCAGACCGTAGAGAATGGCAAGCGCATTGACGATCAAGCTTCCGACGCCGAAGCCGACGAGCGAGAAATAAAGGCTATGGGAGAAATTACGGACATCGTCCTCCACGACGGCAATATTACCGGTGACACGGAAGCGTGCAGCACGGCCATCCGTGTCGAGTACGACCTCGGTTTCGGCCACCTGCACGCGGTTTCCGAAGGCGTCGGTGACAATGTAAGAGCGCTGGTATTGCTTGTCGAAGGGCGCTTCCAGCACCGATAGCACCGGTAGGCTTGAAGCGCCGAGCGACGGCGAGACCAGCGGCGTCGCGGTATAGGTACCGAGCGGCTCGACCATCCAGTACCAGCCGGTCTTCGGCTGGGCGAAGCGCAGGTCACCGAGTCTCGGGTCACCCACTAGCGCGCCCTGGTCGCCGATCGTTACAGAGTTGATGACACTAGAGAGCTGCGCCCGCAACAGATCCTGAAAGCCGCGCTCGGCGTTCTTGCGGTAGATATCGGAGATGACAAGCCCGATCACCACCAGCGCCACCGCCGACCAAAGCGTGGTCAGCAGCAGGACGCGAGCGGTGAGCGACTTAATTCGCATTGGTTGGAGCTTGGATGCGGTAACCAAGGCCACGGACCGTTTCGATCAAATCGACGCCCATCTTCTTGCGAAGGCGTCCGACAAAAACTTCAATCGTATTGGAATCACGGTCGAAATCCTGATCGTACATATGCTCGACCAGTTCGGTGCGTGAGACGACCTCGCCCTTGTGATGCATGAGATAGGCAAGCAGCCGATATTCATGAGACGTAAGCTTGAGCGGCTTGCCGTCCACGGTCGCTTTCGAGCTCTTGGTGTCGAGCCGCACCGGGCCGCAAACGATTTCCGAAGAGGCGTGACCCGCGGCGCGGCGGATAAGAGCGCGGATGCGCGCAAGCACTTCCTCGACATGGAAGGGCTTAGCAACATAGTCGTCCGCGCCGGCGTCTATGCCTGCCACCTTGTCGCTCCAGCGGTCGCGGGCGGTCAGAATCAGCACCGGCACGGTGCGCCCGGCGCCGCGCCATTTTTCAAGCACGGTGATGCCATCCATTTCAGGCAAGCCGATATCGAGGATGATCGCGTCATAAGGTTCGGTGTCTCCGAGAAAATGCCCCTCTTCGCCATCAAAGGCCGTATCGACCACATAGCCCGCCTCCTTCAAGGCCTCGGCAAGCTGGCGGTTCAAGTTGATATCGTCTTCGACTATGAGAATGCGCATCTTTGAATCCAATTTCCCCGGTTCGAGAAACAGTACTGTAAATCACGCTGCAGTGGAATCACGGAAACAATAAGATTTTATGTGAGATTCAAGGCTTTAGGTTGGTGCCCACATGCGCTGGCATCACATCGGCACCTTCATCGTCACCTTGCGCGGGCGCTGCCCGTTGCCCTGAACGAGAACGGTGATGATGCAGCTGTCGCCGGACGGCTGTGCTGAAAGAAGCTGGCCACCGGTCTTGGCGACGACTTCCTCGGCTGCCGCACTGCAATCACTGTTGGCGCGCGCGACCAGGGTCGACGTCGGCGCTGGCGCCGGCAGAACAGACGAGCCGGCCAGGACGAGCGCCGCTGCTGCTATGCTTGAAAATGAGGCCATGCTTCGGACTTCCCGCAGGGATATGAACTTGGCCGATTATTTACCCAAACACGTCTGAATGGCAAATGAATGGGCTGTAATTTTCGGCCAGCCGGGCGCAGGGGTCGCCCAAAGGATTTTCTAAGCATTTGAAATTGTTGAATGTGGATTCACTGCAGCGTGATGACAGCAACCGTCTGCCGCTCCAGAGCGCGGCATCGATACAATCTATCGGCGATATGCGTCGATCGATGCATGCCTGGCTTCGCGCGTACTATGCGCGTAACCGCCGGCTCAGCCATTTTTAATCATTCTTGCTTATCATCGGTTCATGTCGGCGAGATGAACCGCGTCCTCCCGTGGCCAATGCAACTCGCCTGGAGACGCCTTATCGGCATAAGGCGTGATGATTTCCTTGAGTCCTTTGAATCGCTTGCCGCGATTTCCTCTTAAATTGAGTCCGGAGCTTCAAAAGTTGATTCAAGAACCTCAAGCCGAGAATCCGGTCGCGGACAATCCGATTCCGCTTGCATGCTCAATCCATTGAAAGGACTGGCGGGAAATAGTTCTACACCGCACCCGACATTCAGAAAGGTTCACGGACGGCCGTCGCCGTCTCGTAATCTGCGGCAATGCGCATTTCGCGCAGCGGCCGAACGCGCTCGATGGAGCGCTGGTAATTCGGATGGGCCTTGTAAGCCGCCAATGCCGCCTCGTCGTCGAATTCGCCGTAGACCACAAGATCGACTTCGGTTCCGAGCTGATCGGTCTTGACGTTCATGCCGATCTCCAAAAGCCGCGCATGCGGAATGGCCGTGAGGATCGAGAGGCCGGAACGGACCTCCTCAAGCTTGGCGCGATCGGGAACGGTAAAGAAGACGATATGACGGATCACGCGGCGGCTCCTTGTGCATATGCGAGGGCACCGCGCGATACCATGTGGACAGGCTCAATTCAATAAACTCACCATCTCGTCGTAGAACCGATTGATCGCACCCTTTTCAAGCCTCCATTTACTGCATGGAAGGAGATGATACTGTCGCGGCCATGACCGACGAGGAGCTTGCATCCCTCGCCCTCAGCTTGCCTGAAACGGCAGAGGGCTCGCATTTCGGCACCCGTGACTTTCGCGTGCGGGGCAAAATCTTCATGACACTTCGCGGATCGGATTTCTGCGTCGTCAAGCTGACGCCCGATCAGCAGCAGATGGCTTCGGCCATCATGCCAAGGCATGTCGCCGCTGTGCCCGGCAGCTGGGGCCTGAAAGGATGGACGCGACTTTTCCATCGCGATGCCGGAAACGAGGAGATCAAAAGGCTCTTGCGCCAGGCTTGGCGAAATGTAGCGCCGAAATCTATGGCTTTGCCGGAGGATTAGGCATCATGTCATCCTCGACGGTCAGCGGCCAATCGACGACATAATCCTCGAAATCGTCAAGATCGACATCGTTCTCGCTGACGGTGCGCCCTTGGGCGGAAACACCGGCGATATGCACCGTTTCCGGATCACCCGAGATCAGCGGATGCCACCAATAGAGATCGCGGCCCTCATTGACGAGGCGATAGGCGCAGGTGGGCGGCAGCCATTCCAGCTCCGGAACCTTCTCCGGCGTCAGTTGTACGCAGTCGGGCACGAAAT
The DNA here is from genome assembly GCF_007828675.1 of Rhizobium sp. ERR 1071. Lineage (NCBI taxonomy): Bacteria > Pseudomonadati > Pseudomonadota > Alphaproteobacteria > Hyphomicrobiales > Rhizobiaceae > Rhizobium > Rhizobium sp. ERR 1071. The sequence goes on from NZ_VITM01000003.1 coordinate 8,370, forward strand.
CCCAGCGGTTCGGGTAGCTGGTGCAACGACAGCTTTCGCCGTCCATCAGCTTGCAGCGGATCGAGGTGAAATAGACGTCGCCGCTATCCCACTCCTCGAGCTTGTTGAGACAACAGAGGCCACAGCCGTCGCAAAGGCTTTCCCATTCCGACGGGCTCATTTCCGCCAGGGTCTTGCTTTTCCAGAAGGGTATCTCGTCTGTCATCATCGTCGTCCTCGCCACCCGGCAAAGGGAATTCGGGCTGCGGCATGCATGTCTCTTGTTCTTTTCTCTAAATCAACCAATTATTCAATTAGCCGTTCTATGAGATAATGGGCTTTGCGTGTGCCACAAGGAGACACGCGGCAGTAATGTGGTCGGGAAGTAGAGCGTGGAAGACCCATCCAATCCAGAAAACGGGCCGAAGATGGAGCCCGAGACGCCTAAGGATAACGGGGCCGAGAAGCCGCGGCGTCGCAAGCGCTATTTCTTTTTGCGCCTTGATTCATGGATCGACTCCACTTTGTGGAATGCCGGCTTCGGTCTCGCCGAGGCATGGGAGGAGATCACCATCTTCTTCCGCCGCTTCCGCGTTCGCGGCTGGAAACGCGTCTTTTTCGAACTGCTCGGTGAAGGCCTGACGCTGGGGACGGCCGGCTCCGTCGTCATGCTGATGCTCGCCATGCCGGCCTTCGAGGCGACGCAGGGCGACTGGCGCAACCGCGGCAATTTCGCCGTCACCTTCCTCGATCGCTACGGCAACGTCATCGGCCATCGCGGCATCATTCACGAGAATTCCGTGCCGGTAGACCAGCTGCCGGACTATTTCATCAAGGCGGTGCTGGCGACCGAGGACCGGCGCTTCTTCGACCATTTCGGCATCGACGTCATCGGCCTGTTCCGCGCGGTCACCGTCAATGCGCAGGCCGGCGGCGTCGTTCAGGGCGGCTCGACGCTGACGCAGCAGCTTGCCAAGAACATCTTCCTCAGCAATGAGCGCTCCATCGAACGCAAGGTCAAGGAAGCCTTCCTGGCGATCTGGCTCGAGGCCAATCTCTCCAAGAAGGAGATCCTGAGCCTCTATCTCGACCGCACCTATATGGGCGGCGGCACCTTCGGCGCAGCGGCGGCGGCGCAATTCTATTTCGGCAAGAGCATCACTGACGTCAATCTGGCGGAAGCCGCGATGCTCGCCGGCCTCTTCAAGGCGCCGGCAAAATATGCGCCGCACGTCAACCTGCCGGCGGCGCGCGCCCGCGCCAACGACGTGCTGTCCAATCTCGTGCAAAGCGGGCTGATGACCGAGGGACAAGTGATCGCCGCGCGACGCAACCCGGCTTCGGTGGTCGACCGAGCTCAGATCGAATCCCCGGATTATTTCCTCGATTGGGCCTTCGATGAAGTGCAGAGGCTTGCTACGCGGTTCCCCGAGCGCTCGCTGATCGTGCGCACCACCATCGATATGGGGCTGCAGAAGGCGGCGGAGGATTCGGTTCAATCCAGCCTGATGGAGTTCGGCGAGCGCTATAAGGCCAAACAGGGCGCCTCCGTCGTCATCGAAAATGGCGGCGCTGTGCGCGCCATGGTCGGCGGCAGCGACTATGGCGAAAGCCAGTTCAACCGCGCGACCAAGGCGCTGCGCCAGCCCGGTTCGTCCTTCAAGATCTATACCTATTCGGTCGCGATGGAAAACGGCATGACGCCGACCTCCACCATCGTCGATGCGCCGATCAGCTGGGGCAACTGGAGCCCGCATAATTACGAAAACCGCTACGAAGGCAAGGTGACGCTCACCCAGGCGCTGACGCAATCGATCAACACTATCCCCGTGCGGCTCGCCAAGGAGAAATTCGGCATTCAGCCGATCCGTAACATGGCCAAGGCCATGGGCGTGGAAACGCCGATCCGCAACGACAAGACCATTCCGATCGGCACATCGGAAGTAACCGTCCTCGATCAGGCGACAGCCTATGCGGTGTTTCCGGCCAACGGCATGCAGTCGCGCCGCCACGGCATCGAGCAGATCACCGGCTATGACGGCAAGGTGCTCTACGATTTCGGCCGGGACGAGGCGCCAGCCAAGCGGGTTTTGAGCGAAAAAGCCACGTCATACATGAACCAGATGCTGACGCAGGTTCCCGTGATCGGCACCGGCCGCAAAGCAGCCCTCGACAACGGCATCGTGGTCGGCGGCAAGACCGGCACCACGCAGGCCTATCGTGACGCCTGGTTCATCGGCTTTACCGGCAACTACACCTGCGCCGTCTGGTTCGGGAATGACGACTATACCTCTACGAACAATATGACGGGCGGCACGCTGCCGGCCATGACCTTCAAGAAGATCATGGATTACGCCAATCAGGGCATCGTGCTGAAGCCGATCCCGGGCATCACCAACCCCTTCCCCGTGCAGAAGCCGCAAACAGTTGCGGCCAAGAAGCCCGCCGACCCCGCCAGTAGCGCCCTGCCGCCGCTGGTGCGCCCGCGCTCGCTTTCGGTAGACTCCACGAATATCCTGCGCGATATCGGCGAAAGGCTGAAGGCGGCGACACCGCTCGGCGCGCAGAAGGTGGCGACGGCGGAGCATCGCAGCATGACTGCGCCTGAGTGACCAACCCTCCCGGAAACTGTACTGCAACGCGAGGCAGGTGACGGCGGCAAACCTGCCGTCGAATTGAAGGATGGAAGCCGGCGTTTTGGATGCCCACTGCCGTTCCCGATCTTGCCTATTGTTCCCAAGACAGCCGTAAATAGTGGCTTGCCCTTCCCCCTACCGCCAGAATCAGGAATAAATCGACACTGATTTGTCACGAGGACGATCCTAGGGTGTTCCGAGTTCCCCTTCTTGTTGCGCTTTCGCTTGTCATCGCCTTTGGCGGCGGTATCGTGTTCACGCTTCTGGCGTTGGATGCCACCTCCGGCTTCGGCGCGATCAAGCTTGGCGCCTGGCAGGCGTTCCCCGAAACGCAGACGGCGGATGCGGACCCTTATGCGAAATCGCATCGAGCACGCGCGGGGCGTTTGCTGTACGGCACAGCCGAGGGGCTGGTGTTTACCGCCTCCGACGATGACAGCAAAGCGCGGCTGACCGCAAATTGCACCTACCGCATCAGCGGCCAGACGCCACCGGCAAGGCTTTGGACCCTCTTTATCGCCGGCAATGACGGCCGGCCGATCGAAGATGCTGCCGGTCGCCCTTCCACCATCAATTCCTGGGTGGTGCTGCGCAAGCCGGATTCGACCTTCAACATCACGGTTTCATCCAGTCCCCAGGCGGGCAACTGGCTCGCCCTGCCGCCATCTGGCAATTTCCGCCTGGTATGGACGCTCCTGGATTCGCCGGCGGCCAGCAATTCCGGCCTGATCGATCTCGGCATGCCGAAACTCGAGAAGATCGGATGCGGCAATGTTTAGATTCGTCTTCGCGATCCTCACCGGCCTATTCGGCGCGGTGCTGCTGCATATCATCATCATTCTGTCGCTGCCGCATTTCTCCGATCGGGACGCCTATACGCGTGTATCGGACGAGGGTGACGAAAATCATTTCTACATGCTCGACAACAAAGATGACGATGCGGGGCTTTCCAATACCGATCCCTACATCCGCACGGCCGTCTGCGCCTTCGACATCGAGGATACGCCCGTTCATCTGACCGCGAAGGGCAAGGTGCCGTTCTGGTCGCTTGCCATCTATGACGCGGCATCCAATGAAGTGTTCAGCATGAGCGACCGCACGTCGGTCGGCGGAACGCTAGATTTGCTGCTTGCATCGCCTGTCCAGCTAACTGGCATACGCAAGGCACTGCCACCCGCGCTTGCCCAATCGATCCTGGTGGAAGTGCCGCGGGCTCAAGGCTATGCGGTGCTGCGCACCATGGCGCCGCAAGCAAGTTTCGACGATGCGGCGCAAGAATTTCTCTCCGAGGCCGGCTGTGACGAATTCGACAATGGCTGAGATCTTTTGGAGCTAAAATCTTTGGCTGAAAACCCCGGCTCCAGAATTGTACTGCGGGAAGCTGGCGGCTCGTGGCGAGTGGCGCCAGCAAGCGCTATTCGGCCGGATTGCGACGACAACTGGCAGGCGCGAGAACTCGCCACGCGCTTGCATATGTTGAAGCGCTTACTTTCCCTTTGCCCGCTTCGGGCCTGCCCCGGGGCGATGCGTTGGCGTATCAAGATGCTCGTAACGTACGCCGGTAAATAATAGTATCTTTGCCTCCACCGGTTCCTTCTGGGCGCGCGGCGGCAGGCGCAATCGCCAATCCGAAAGAGATATGATCTTTGCCATTCTCGTCTCCATTAACGTCTCGAGACGGATGAACCTGCGACTTGATTTCACCCTGCCCGCCACTGAAGCGGGCTAGCGCTCCCCTCCATTCCAGCCTTTGTTTTTGGGCTTCAATGGAGGCATCCGCGCCTTCTCACGGCATTTCCCTTACACCGTGGCATGAGTACCGATTTTTCGGCTTCCATGCTGTCTTTACACTCGATCACATTCTGCCAATGGCTGCTTTCAATCGGAATTCAGACATATCGCAGTTAACAGAATGCTAATTCTCGTCGTTCGTCATTCTCGGCATCACTCGTCATGCTCTATTAACGCCGTGACGGCGGCTTTGGTTTCATCGGCCGTTGAAAAATTGCGGAACGCGCTTTTGCCATGAAAACGAGCAATATCATGCTCTTAACTCAACAGATGACCCGGCGGGCACATGGAAAGCGCGAATACCTCGTTGCAGAAAAGCGTCACACAAATATTATTTGCGCTCACGAAAAATTAACGTAATGTAAGGTCGTAATTCGAGGGCAATCAATGTTTGCGGCGGGCAGTTCCGTCTTTTCACCGGAGGACGTCACCGTCCTGCGCGATGCGCTGGATGGGTGGTGCCTGGAAAAGCGGATCGATATTAGAAGCACGGAAGCCCAGTTCGCGGCCACGGCGGCAATCGGCCTTTTTCAATCCGGCTACAACACCTCGGAAAAGCTGCTCGCAGCCTTGCGCGAGCATAAGGGCATCTGAAGAATCCCACCTGCATCAAGAAGCCGGATCTCCGCTTTTGCAGCGGGTGACATCGCTTTTGACTATCTCCACAACAGAAGCACTCATAGGTTGAATTTGCCTATAAGCACCTATGCCCAGAAAGGTTTTCCACAGGTCCGCTTTCGCCCCAAACTGCCGTCCATGCGGACAAAATGCGGCTGCACTCCTCGCGCAAGCTTAACGCGCAATTTTTATTCGGATTTTAATAAAGTTTTCACGAACCATTAACCCTGCCGGCCTTAGTCTTTGGCGAAAGCCAGATAAGGACGACCGTGTCCATACCCGTTTCGACAGTCATCATCGAGGTCGCTCTCTTCATCGAAAGAGTCGTCCCGTTCGACTGGAGTGAAGCAAAGCGGAAGCCATGGTCGACCTTCGGGCTCCCTGCTTTTTTGTTCGGCGTATCAGTATGGGTGTTGGCGTGCGTGATCGGTTTAGAGACCTTGAAGAGCCTGCGACTGTCCGCAAGAAGGACGTGGTTCTGATGGCGACGATCACCAGCTTCGAAGGCATGGGCCATCCGTCCAAATCGGAACTTCGGCAATTTGCCGAGCTTTTCACCCCGGTTTTCCAGGCATCTTCGGACGAGGCGAAGCGGCAGGCGGTTGCCGCCCTCTCCCAATGTGAAACCGTGCCCCAGGCCGTTGCCCTGTTCATCGGCTGTCAGCCGATCGCCATCGCCGCTCCCTTCCTGACGAGCTCGCAAGCGATCGACGACGATACGCTCATTACCATCGCTCGCACACAAGGGGCTGCCCATGCCCGTGCAATCGTCCGCCGCTCATCCCTTTCCCCCAAAGTCATAGACGCACTTGTCGGTCTGCATCAGGCCGAGCCGGAACGCGGCATGACAGTACAGGAGCAGCCAGCTGATGTAATTTCATCGCAGGCCGAGGCGGCGGAAACCGAACGGCAGTCACGCGAAGAAATCCTGCGCCAGCAGATCAAACAGGCTGCGCACCATCTGACCCGTGACGATAGCGACCGGCTTGGGCTACGCAGCCTTAGCGAGACGCAGGAAGCGCTGCTCGTCCGCTTTGCGCGCGAGCGCGATGCGGTGCAATTTGCAACGACGCTCGCCGATGCCCTTTCCTCCAGCTACTGGCTTGCTGAACGCATCCTGCTCGACACCTCGGGGCAACAGCTCGCCGTCACGCTCGTCAGCCTCGGCATGGGCATCGCCGATGCCGTCTACTCGCTGGAGCGCTTCTATCCGCATCTGGCCGAACGGCATGGCAGCGTCAGCCGGGCATGGCTGGTGCTCGATGATATCGACTCGGAAGAGAGCCAGGCACGCGTCGAGGCATGGCGGCGCGCCGACAGTTACACCTATCTGCCGCAGGAAAAGCCGGCGCAGCGTCCTGCAGCGCCGTTGTTCGGGGCAAAATCAGGTCCTCTCCGCGAATTGCGTGTCGCAAACCGTCGGTAAAGACGGCTCAATCCAGCGGATTGGCGCGGAAACCGGCCAATGGGACGATATCGGCGATGTCGTCCGTTTCCAGTTCGACGATCCATAAATCAGGATCGAATTTCAGCTCGCGATCAAGGGTTTCGCGGATTTCCTGCGGTTCCTTCCGCTCGATGCGGATCTCGAAGAGCCGCGTCCCGCTCTCCTCCTCATCGAACAGGCTCTGCGGTGCCGGCGCATAAAGGGTTTCCGATCCATCGCGGAAGCGTTGGCGGATGAAGATCGCGCCAGCCTGCTCCTCGCCCTTGTGCTCGACAGCGGCAAAATCCCCACGCGCAAACAAGCGGCGGACAAGGGCGGAAACAAAGATGTCGCTGCGCAATCTCATGCCCGAGCTATAGCGATGCATGCTCGCCAAGGCAATTGAAGCCGCCTGCAGCGCGTAGTCGCCACCAGGTTTGCGGCAGAGGCTTGTACCGCGGGCTTCAGAGCGCGCCGATATCCTGCAGCTTCTTGAGGACCGCCATATTCGGCTCGCCAGTTTCCGGCAGGCGATAGTGCTTCTGGAAGCGGCGGATCGCTGCCTTCGTCTGCTCACCGGCTACGCCGTCGATGCTGACATTGCTATAGGCGATATTGCTCAGACCCTTCTGGATCTGCATGACCATATTGACCTTGTTGACCGCATCGCTTGGCGTTGCTTTGGCCGCTACCGCGCCGGTCTTCAAGTTCTTTTCGGCATTCTGTATGGCGGCAGCAACCGGGTCGATCGCATCCGCCGTGGCGGAAACGTTGACGGGGCGCTCGGCGGGGACGGCAGCCGTCGCATTCGCTCTGCCGCTAGCCGGCTGTGCAGCAGCGGCATTGCTGGCCTTGAGGGCGGCAAGAAGCTCCGGTGTCGGCGTACCGGTCTGCGGAAGACCAGACGCCTCCTGGAAGAAGAGGATGGCCGATGTCGTGCGCGATCCCGGCTTCCCATCGGCTGCGCCATCATAGAGGCCGTGACGGATGAGTTCAGCCTGTACATCGGCAATCAGTTTCGACGGCGCGCTGGACGATTGTGCCGCGACCTGGCCGGTTGACGACGGCGGGGCAAGATCGGCGGCCGAATCCTGCCTTTCTATCCGAAAGGTCGTTACATTGCCGGCATCGGCCTGCTGCGCGTGCAGGAAGGATTTGCGGCCGGGGATCTGGTAGGGAGACGCGGGATCGCGGGTGCGCAATATGGGCGATGGATGCGCGCCCGTCTGATACCAGAGCGCGTTGGCGGTGACGAAGCCAAAAACCCCGAAGAAAAGCGCCATGCCGCCGGCAATGGCTGGATGACGGCCGACTGCACTGCCGATCAGAGCGGCGAGCGCGCCCGCACCGCGAAGGCCAAGGCCGCCCAGCGCGGTGCTGCCGCGCAGGCTCAGGCTGCCAAGGGCAACCGCACCACGGGAGGCCAGGCCGGGCTGCTTGCGCTTGCCCCTTCCTCTTCCCTTAGGCGATTTTCGCTTTTGCGGGGCCATTCATCAGTTCCTTGTTTCGCCCTTCATCTATCTCCATAGTATGTTTCAGGCGCGGCGGAAAATCGACAGGGCGATTAACATCCACAGGCTGCTGCATCGTTACGGCACCGGAGCCGTCGAATGGAATGAGGATGGTGATGACCGTACCCTCGCCCGGCGCGCTGGCAATCGAGAAGTTTCCGCCATGCAGGCCGACGAGGCCCTTGACGAGCGACAGACCGAGGCCGGTGCCGGCATAACGGCGGGTGTAGTCGTTCTGGATCTGCACGAAGGGCTGGCCAAGCGACGCCAGCCGTTCGCTGGCAATGCCGATGCCCGTATCGCCGACCGACAGCTTCAACATGCCATCGGCCAAAGCAGCATCGATGGTGATCGCGCCGCCCGCATCTGTAAATTTGATGGCATTGCCGACGAGGTTGATGAGGATCTGCTGGATCGCCCGCTGGTCGGCGACGATCTCGCCGAGGCCGCGCTGGATGCGGCTTGTCAGCGTCAGCCCTTTTTCCTTCGCCTGCAGCCCGAGCATTGCTTCGCATGTCGCAATGGTGTCTTCGATCGCGAAGGATTCGAGCAGCAGTTCGTAGCGGCCGGCCTCGATCTTGCTCATATCGAGCATAGTGTTGACGACCGACAGAAGATGGGCACCCGACTGGCGGATCAGGCCGACATATTCGCGCTGGCGATCATTTTCCAGCTTGCCGAAATATTCGCCGCTCAGAATATCGGAAAAGCCGAGGATGGCGTTAAGCGGGGTACGCAGCTCATGGCTGACGGCAGCGAGGAAGCGCGACTTGGCATCATTGGCCGATTCCGCCTCGGCCGCCTTGCGCGCCGCATCCTCGCGGAGCTGCTGGTCCTGAGAAATATCGCGCAACTGGCTGACGATTGCCGTCAGGCGCCCCTCGCCATCGCGGCGCGCGGTCAGCTCCATGCGCACATGGACGAACTGGTCATCACCGCCGACAACCGCCGAGCGTTCCAGGCGCAAATCGGCGCTATGGGCATCCCTTCCCTGGCGCAGTACATCGATCGCCTGCAGGAAGACGATTCTGTCTGAGACGTGGATCTGCTCGACGAAGCCACGCCCGACGGGGTCGCGCATCCAGCTCAGAAATTCCGCACGATCGCGACCACCGACTGTGGTCACATTGCCCTGGGGGTCGAGCAGCAGGACGAGGCCGAAGGCCGACTCCAGCATCAGATCGTGGTGCTCGACGACGACGGCCTCTGCCGGGTGGAGGGCAGGCCGCTGACGCGACAGCGCGATGCTGCCCACGGCCGAAAAGAGGAAGGCGGCGCATACCGTGGCCACACCGGCAGGCAGCGCCACGGCCGGGCTTGTAACGAGGGAAAGACCGGCCGGAACGGCAAAGAGCGCGACGGAAGAAGCAAGCGCAAGCCGGCGCAGGATCGCCAATTCCTGCCCACGGACTTCGCCATCCCCGCTCGTCCGGGAAAGCCAGCTTCGGCCTACCCGGTCCACGAGGGCTACAGCCCCGACAGAAATGTCACTCAATACGCGCACACTACAACCCGTCAAAACGGTCACTTATCGGACTGCACAATAGGCCCCGCCGACTTAAGGAAAGAATAAAGAAGGAACGCTGAGGACGGCTGAAAAGGGCTCAAAATCCCGTTTTGACGCAGAATGAAGGACCTTTGTTTTTTGTGGTTAACAGCGGGTAAGCAACGGATTTTATTCGTATTTCTGCCGCGCGTTAACTTTTGCGGCAAGGCTTGCATCCGCAAACCCCTGCATATCAGGCGGATAGGGCGAGACATGCTTAACAGCAATCGCTACAATTTGAACCAAATGCTGGTCAAAGCCGGAAAGCTAAAATTTGAATCAAAATTGCAGAAAATGCTGCCGAGTTTTGAAAAGCGCTGTTGTCCTCTGCCAGATAGGGTTCGAACCAGATCGGACGGGCAAGTCCGAATCGGCGATCGAGCCGAGCGACAGAGAGGATGGGGCTAGGCGATGTGGTTTCTGATTAGAGCAGGGTTCTGGTTTTCGCTGGTTCTCATGTTCCTGCCGATCTTTGCAAAGCCCGAGGGTGCGCCGCGGCCGGCAGGTGAAGCGACGCTGCAGGTTTCCGATGCGATTTCGGCTGCATCGGGCGTCGTTCAATATGTCGGCGCCATGTGCAACGAGAAGCCGGATGTCTGTGCCAAGGGCGGCGAAACGCTGACGGCGCTCGGCTATCAGGTCGGCGACGGCGCTCGCGTCGCCTACGACATGCTCGGCCGTCACTTCAAGGATCAAGCCGCAAATCCGCAGGCAGCTGCCGCAACGGCTCACACGGGCACCGATCAGGTTGCCGCCATGGCGCAGCCGATGCCGGCCAAGCGCATCACGGGTACAGAAACGGCCGACGCCGTCGTTACCGGCACGGTCAAGCTGCCGTCCTCCATTCCGCTGCCGATGCCGCGCCCACATATCTGACATTTTTTCCATTGGCCCCAACTTCAGCGCCGCCGCCCCCTATGGTCGGTGGCGTTCTTTGTCGTCCCGGGTTCAAATCGGGCACCGTTTCGCCTATATCCAAGACAATGGACAATCTGGACTGCTGCAATGACACCGCTTGAGAAGATCATCGAAGACTTTTCCTTCCTGGACGAATGGGAGGATCGCTACCGCTTTGTGATCGAGCTCGGCAAGGCGCTGCCCGACCTGCCGGAGGAAAAGCGGACTCTGGAAAACAAGGTACAGGGCTGTGCGAGCCAGGTCTGGCTCGTCACGCATGCATCTGGCGATCCGGACAATCCGATATTGACCTTTGAAGGCGATTCGGACGCGCATATCGTGCGCGGGCTGGTGGCGATCGTGCTTGCCACCTATTCCGGCAAGCCAGCTTCGGAAATTGCGGCTCTCGACGCACTCGATGTCTTCGGGAAGATCGGGCTGGTGGAACATCTGTCCTCGCAGCGCGCCAACGGATTGCGCTCGATGATCAAACGCATTCGCGAAGAGGCTCGTGTCAGGGCCGCGGCATAGGCCGCTCCTGCAGCCAACATGGGGATAACCCGGCCCAAAAGCCGGGTTATCTTTAAGGTCGTTATGGAACTCTCAGCGGCCGCGCTTGCGACGTTGGCCGAGGCCCATTTCCTTTGCCAGGCGCGAACGGGCTTCCGCATAGGCTGGTGCCACCATCGGATAATCGGCAGCGAGGTCCCACTTTTCGCGATATTCTTCCGGCGAAAGACCATGATGGGTCATGAGATGGCGCTTCAAAGACTTGAAGCTGCCGCCACATTCGAGGCAGGTGATCTGGTCATCCTGCACGGATTTGCGAACGGATACGGCCGGCTTCTGCTTTTCGACCACGGTTACGGCAGGTGCCGGAGCCGAGGTGCTGCTCAAGGCGGAATGTACGTCGGAAATCAAATTCGGAAGGTCGCTGACCGGTACGACATGGTTGCTGACATAGGCCGCAACAATGTCGGCAGTCAGTTCAACCAGTAACTCCTGCCCGTTGCCAAGGGCCGCATCTGTCATTGTGTTCTCCTGTTCATCGGCTTGCCTGCTGCGTCCGCGCCTCCGGAGAGCACGCAGGGCACAACGTTGCTATATATTTTGCGCTCGGCTACGGAAATCTGTCGATTTCGCTATGTCCCAGCGCCGAACAATCCGCACAAACGCATTGCTCGTATTCGTAGCAGTCACCAGCAAGAAAACGGTGGATAAAACCAAATTTCTTTCCGCATGAAATCCACCCCTAGACCTCACGTGAGAGAAAACCGCCCCTTGCCGCCTGACATCAGAATTAGCGACCGCGATAGCGATCTTTAATCACTTACCGGAAGAAAGTTTTGCTCAGCTTTTCATCAAAGAAAGATAAAAGCATCGAGAGCTTAAACCCGGTCGAGACTAACTCAACATCAGAACTCTACTTGAATCTGAATTAGCACTCTTTATCCAAATGTCCAGTTTTTAATCCCTACATTTCTTCGCAAAAAATTCATCTACTAAAAAACAGATAACTAATAACGCGAACAGCTATTCCTTTCTGAACAATTTCCACGTTTGTTAGCCCTTCTTTCTATACGCGCCTTTGGTGATCTGCTCCCTCGCCAGCAGTTCATCCCGCACGGAAGGCGGCGTCAGCCGATGTCCAGCCCTGTGTGCCGCCCGCGCGAGAAGATGTGCTGCGATCGGTGCCGTCAGCACGAAAAAGACGAAACCCGCCAACGCTCTTGCCAGGACCGATATGTCCTGCGAGTGGATACCGACTGCAAGTAGCAGCAGGCCGGAGCCGACCGTACCCGCCTTCGACGCCGCATGCATACGGCTGTAGAGATCGGGAAGACGCACGATGCCAATCGCTGCGATGAGCGAGAACAGCGCACCCGAAAGTAGAAGCACGGTTACTATGACGGCCCAAAGCAAATCCACTATCGCCCTTCCTTCTTCCGCCCGCGGTGCTTACGACCCTTTTTGCCTTCGGCTGCGATATTCTCATCCGGTCCTGCGCCAGCCTGTTGCACGGCATCCGATTGCCCCTGTGTCAGGATGAACCGTGCGAAGGCGACGGTCGCGAGAAAGCCGACGAGACCGAGCGAGATGGCAATATCGATATAGAGCGTGAAACCCGTCTTGATGGCGATGATGGCGATGAAGCCGATGGCGATCGCCACCAGCATGTCGAGCGCGAGAACGCGGTCCGGCAAGGTCGGGCCGGCCACCACACGATAGACGGTCAACAGGAAGGCAATGCTCAGAATGCCCAGCGCCACCATCGCGGCGGCCGAAACGACGGACGCGGCCATCACCGGAAGGCCTCCATGATCCGGCGCTCGAAGCCATCGGCGATGCTGCGCCTGATGGCCTCCGGATCGGAGCAATCGAGCGCATGGACATAGAGCGTCTTGCGATCCTCGGAGACGTCGACGGACAGAGTTCCCGGCGTCAGCGTGATAAGATTGGCAAGCAGCGTGATTTCGAAATCGCGATCGACCGTCAAGGAAAAGGCGAAGATACCGGGCTTCACGTCCATCCTAGGGCTCATGACGGCGACGGCGACCGCCCAGACCGACTTGGCGAGCTCCCGGATGAACAGCAACAGTAATGCCAAAATACGGCGGACACGGCCAAGATAAAGCACGCCGCCATAGGACGAGCGGACGATCGCCAGCGCAATTGCCGCAAGGGCGAATCCGAAGACCTGATTGATGAAGGAAGCGCTGCCGGTGATGGCGGCCCAGACGATGGCGAGCAGCAGGTTGAAGACGAACAGGATCATTGCGCACCTCCTGCCGTGGGGAAGACCGAGCGCAGATAGGCCGACGGTTGCTCAAGGCCGGCAGCGGCGGCCTGCGTTAGGTGCAGGAGCCATTCCGGAAACAGGCCAAAACCGACGACAAGCAGAGAAAGAGCAAGGAGCGGCAGCGCCGCCTGCCATGCAATCGGCTCCGCTGCGATCCCATCTGCCGCCGCCGGGCGCCAATAGGCCAGGAGAAATACCCGCCCGAACACGATTGTCGTCAGGAAACCGGCCAAAAGGATTGTTGCGGCAAGCCACCATGCGCCCGTCGCGAACGCCGCCTTCACGAGCACGACCTTCGGCCAGAAGCCGGAAAAGGGCGGCAAGCCGCTGATGGCGAAGAACAGCACCAGCGAGATGCCGGCAAACCAGCCGTTGCGGCGATAGAGGCCACCGAGGGCGCTCAAGGAAAAGCTGCCGCCGAGCCGAGCCGCCTGCCCTGCAAGCAAGTAAAGTGCCGTCATCAGCACCATCGAATGCAGTGCATAGAAGATCGCGCCGCTGAGGCCGTCGGCACTGCCGAGAGCGACACCCGCAAGCATGGTTCCGATACCGGAGATGACGATATAGCCGAGCATGCGCCTGATATCGTTTGCCCCCAGCGCTCCGACGACGCCGACAAGCATGGTGGCAATAGCAACGACCGCGACGAGCGGACCAAGCTCCACCCGCTCGACAGGCAGTAGCATGACCAGAACCCGGATCAGCGCATAGACGCCGACCTTGGTCAGCAAGCCGGCAAAAATCGCCGAAACGGTGATGCGTGGCGTGTGATAGGAGGCCGGGAGCCAGAAATTGACCGGAAAGGCGGCAGCCTTCATGCCGAAGGCCAGCAGGAATAGGCCGACCAGCGTCATCAGCGGTGCGTTGCTATCACCCGCCCTCGCCTTCAGCGCGATATCGGCCATGTTGAGCGTGCCGAAGACGGCGTAGAGATAGCCCACGGAGACGAGAAAGAGCGTGGTGGCGATCAGGTTGAGGACAGCATATTTCAGCGCACCGTCGATCTGCTCCGGCTCCGAGCCAAGGATCAGCAGGCCAAAAGACGAGATCAGCAGCACCTCGAACCAGACGTAGAGGTTGAAGACATCGCCCGTCAGGAAGGCGCCGCTAACGCCGGCGAGCAGCAGCATCAGGAATGGAAAGAAGCCATATCGCCGACCACTCACCGTGATTTCGCCAAGAGAATAGAAACCCGCTGCGAGCGCAACCACCGCCGCCGTCAAAGCCATGAGCGCGCCAAAAATATCGACGGTGAAGGCGATGCCGAAGGGCGGCAGCCATCGCCCCATCACCATGGTCACGGCGCCGTCGCTGACGACCCGGTAGAGCAAGGCGGCATCGATCAGCACTAATAGCGCAAGGCCGGGAATGGCGATCGCGGCATGCCATTCGGTACGATTGCGCAGCATCAGAAGAAGCGCGCCGAGCCCGATACACAAGACGACCGGCAAAATGACGAGCCAATGTCCCATCGGTATCGGCGCTGCGACCAGCGCCTGGGAAAGATCAACTGCGGTATCCGTGGGTCCAGCCATGGCGTCAGTACCCCAGGGGCGGCAGCGGCCGCTCCTCCGGTTCAGCGAGCCGCATCTCGCCCGTATTGTCGGTCTTCAAGGCCTGATAGGCCCGATAGGTCAGGACAAGCAGAAAAGCGAGGAACGAGAAGGAGATGACAATCGCTGTCAGGATCAAGGCCTGCGGCAGCGGATTGGCCGCTGCAAGATCGAGCGTGGTCTTGCCTTTCTGAATGATGGGCGGCACTTCGGGCGTGACCCGGCCGGCCGTGAACAGCAGAAGGTTGACGGCGTTGCCGAGGATCGCGATGCCGAGCATGATGCGGATCGAGTATCGCGACAGCATCAGATAGATCGCAGCGGTGAAGAAGATGCCGACGACGACGGCGAAGACGGCCTCCATCAATCCACCTCCCGCTCTTCGAGCGCGAGCGCGATCGAGGTGATGGCGCCGACGACGACCAGATAGACGCCGGTGTCGAAGAGCATGACGGTGGAAAGCGGCACCTCGACACCGAAGAGATGCGGATAGATCCACAGCCCCGTCATGAACGGCACGCCGGCAAAGACGGACACCAAGCCGGCAAGGGTCGAGGCAAGCAGGCCGAAACCGGCAATCGCCAGCGGATGAAAGATGATCGCGCGGCGGACGGCCGTCACGCCGCAAGCAATGCCATAGATCGCGAGCGCCGAAGCCGCGATCAGGCCGCCGATAAAGCCGCCGCCGGGCTCGTTATGACCGCGCAGCAGCACAAAGATGGAGAAGAGCAACATCAGGGCCGTCAAAAACGGCGCCGCGGTGCGGAAGATCAGCGTGTTCATGAGCGCTCGGCCTCCATCCCTTCCTCGAAACCGGGCTTCCCCTCAAGATCGGGATCGTTGGCTGCAAGCTTGCGCTCGCCGCCGGCGCGGATGCGGATCAGCGCCAGGATGGCAAGCCCGGTCATGGCGACGACAGCGATTTCGCCGAGCGTATCCGTGCCGCGGAAGTCGACGATGATGACGTTGACCACATTGTCGCCATGCGCGATCAGCTTCGAATATTGATTGAAGAAGGCGGTCAGCGTCAGATCGAACGGCGCTTCGGTCGCCTTCAGCAGCAGGAGCGTAAAACCGCTGCCGCAGGCAATGGCGAGCACGGCATGGGCGATCCTGGCGAGCGGCGGCCGGCGATCGGACGGCGAAAGCCGCAGCCGCGTCATGACAAGCGCCAGAATCACCACCGCAAGCGTCTCGACCATGAACTGCGTGAAGGAAAGATCCGGTGCGCCGAACAGCAGGAAAATGACGGCGACGGCAAAGCCCTGGATGCCGAGCGAAACGATCGCCGTTAGCCGGTCCCGCGCAAAGACGACCGCAACAACGCCGATGACGGCAATCAAAAAGATCGTTGCCTCATGCCACTGCAGGTTCGGCCATGCCGGCATCGCGGGCAGCTCGCCATGAGCAGCGAGAGGAATCAGCAACATTGCCGCCAGGCAAAGGAAAGTGACGGTGACGTAGATTTCCAGCCGCCCTGGCTGCAGCAGCCGCGAGACGATGTGCGACAGCCGCACCAGACCGGAGATGAATCCATCGAAACCGCGATCCGGCCCCGGCCCGAGGGCACGCAGAACGACGGACATCAGGAAACGGGCGCGATCGAGCTGCCAGTAGACGATGACGCCGATCAGCACGGTCAGCAGAGAAAGCGCCAGAGGCAGACCAATATGGGGGATCAAGGAGACCGAAATCTCCAATCCCTTGTCGCCGACCGCGCTTGCCATCGGCGAAGAGACATACTCGTGCCAAAGGCCCGAGAACAAAGCCGAAGCGATGCCGAGTAAAGCAAGCGTGACCGGTCCGAGCCAGAGCAATGGGGGCGCCTCATGCGGCGGGCGAGGCGTCTCGGTCAGCGGGCCGACGAAGGGCTTCAGCGCCACGGCAAAGGCGATGGCAAACATCAGCGCATTGCCCGCCACGGCGATGAGGGTGAGGATGATGGCAGCCGGCGATGCCTGTGCCAGCGCGGCATAGATTTCCTCCTTCGCGAGGAACCCGAAAGCCGGGGGCAGCCCTCCCATCGATATGGCAGCGACAAAGGCAGCGACAAAGGTCAACGGCATGGCCGAGCGCAAGCCGCCCAGCCGGGTGATGTCGCGTGTTCCCGTTTCATGATCGACGATGCCGGCGACCATGAACAAGGCGCCCTTGAACAGGGAATGCGCGACCAGATAGAGGACGGCGGCTTCGACGGCATAATCGGTGCCGAAACCGGTGAGCATCACCAGCAGGCCGAGCGAGGAGACCGTCGTATAGGCGAGCTTCAGCTTCAAGTCGGTCTGGCGGATGGCAAGCAAAGTTCCGACAAGCAAGGTCGCCGCGCCGAAGACCGGCAGGATCGTCTGCCAGGCCATCGTCCCGCCCATGATCGGATTGAGCCGCATCAGCAGATAGACGCCTGCCTTCACCATGGTTGCCGAATGCAGATAGGCCGAGACCGGAGTCGGCGCCTCCATGGCATTCGGCAGCCAGAAATGAAAGGGAAACTGCGCCGATTTGGTGAAGGCCCCACCAAGCACCAGGATCAGGGCCGCCAGATAGAGCGGGCTTGCGCGCAGGACATCGCCAGCCTTCAGGAGATCGGACATCGCGCCGATGCCTGTGATCTGCCAGATCAACAACAGGCCCGCCAGGAACAGCAGCCCGCCGCCGCCGGTCACGACCAGCGCCTGCAGCGCCGCCCGTCGCGACGCTTCCCGATGATGATCGAAGCCGATCAGCAGGAAGGAAGTGATCGAGGTCAGTTCCCAGAAGACGAACAGCGTGAGGAAGCTGTCCGAGACGACGAGGCCGAGCATTGAGCCCATGAAGAGGAAGATGAAGGAGAAGAAGCGGCCGAGATCGACATGCCCCTTCAGATAGCCGCCGGCATAGAGGACGATCAGCGTGCCGATGCCGGTGATGAGCAGCGCAAAGGTCAGCGACAGGCCATCAATCAGCCAGGAGAACCGGAGATCAAGGCTCGGCACCCAATCGAAACCGCCAGTTTGGATGCCGCCGGCTGCAACGGCGGAAAGGAAGCTCGAAAAATGCAGAAAGGCAAGAGCGGGAAGCAGCGCCAGGAGCCACGCCGCATTGTGGCCCAAACGCCGAACGACAACCGGCGCGGTCAGCGCACCGAGAAAGGGCAGGCATAGAGCCAGGAATGTCAGGCCCGCGGTGGCGGCGGCCATGCTCCCCCCTTACTGAACGTTCATGCAGAATCCGGCAAAGCCGGAGCGGTCTTGAAGGGATAGGCGAAAGGACACATCGCCTCAAGCCCTGACAAGGGAAAACCGGACGTAAACCACCGAAATCGATTTTTGCTGCCAGCAACCGTGGAGGTTGCAGGATTCAATGATCGTCCGGAAGCCTGCGATGCCGGTTTGAACGTCGCAGCATTGCAGAATTCCTTGCTATTCCTGCATGGCTCGCAATGAAGTTGTAATGAATTTGCGCTAATTTATCGGTATTTTCCGAACCGCTATGGAAATTGCGCTCAAAAAAGCGCTAATCTTGATCGGTTTGCAGATCCCGCCTCCCGGAAACCGCAATGCTCGCCCGCCTGATCGCCCTCCTGCTTCTTTTCCCCGCCCCGGCCTTTGCCGCGGACTGGTGGTCCTATGACAATGCAGGCTTTGGCTACGCGATCGAGCTGCCGTCGGAATTCCATCTTGCCGCCTCTTCCGAGGATACCGATCGGCTGTCGCTATCGCCGGCAGATCGCTCCGCTTCGCTGCAGGTCTTCGGCACGATGGTTGCCAATGGCGATTTTGCATCGGAAGCGAATGGGCGCGTGGCGCTTGCCAGAGACCAAGGCTGGAAGATTTCCTATTCGAAATCGAATTCGCGCGGCATCAGCTTTTCCGGCACCAGGCAGGGGCGGATCGTCTACGTGCGTGGGGTCGCGCTCTGCAACGGTGCCGCGGCCTTCTTCCAGATGGATTACTCGAAGGCGGACATGCAGCGCTACGACGCCATCGTCATGCGCCTCGTGCGCAGCCTGCGCTCAACGAAGAAATGCACGCCGACGGCGGAGATCGTCAAAAGTTTTCCGGCGACAGGCTGAAGCAGGTCAGTACCGCCGAATAATGCACGGCGGCGGCGGCAACCACGAAGCCATGCCAGATCGCATTCTGGAAGCGCAGCTTTTCCCAGACGTGAAAGATCACGCCGAGCGAATAGATGACGCCGCCGATGATAATGAGCAGCATCGAGGCGAATGGGATATGCATGGAAACCGGCTTGGCGACGAGGATGCCGCTCCAGCCCATTGCAAGGTAAAGCAGGATCGCCAGCCGATCGAAGCGTCCTGGAAAAAGGACTTTCAGGACGATACCGAACGCCGCAAACACCCAGACGGCGATCAGCACGCCAAGCAGCAGCGGGTCCTCGGATCCGCGCTCCAGAAAGGGGGTGTAAGTAGCGGCGATCAGGACATAGATGAAAGAGTGGTCGAAGCGGCGCAGAAACCATTTCGTCCTGGATACGGGCCATAGATTATAGGTGAAGGACATTCCGAGCGTCAGCACCAGGCCGACGCCATAGATCCAGGCGGCGGCGATTTCGCCGTGGGAGCTCCAAACCGTCGCATAGAAGATCAGCACGGTGGCGCCGATCAGCGCGAGGACCACGCCGACACCATTGACGATACCGTCTGCGATGATCTCATAGCGATCATAGGCCCAGCGGATGCCTCTGTATTCAGTCATATCATCCGGTTCCGTTTTCGTTGGAGACCGATCCTTGCACTAGAAACAAGAGGAGACAACTGCGCCAAACGCGCACATCGATCAATCTTCGTGAACGGCTTGCCATAGGCCTACTGATCGCTTGTCAATGGAAAGCGAACGCTCAATCCGCAATTTATGGCCTTCTGTGAACAATCGAAATCCGCCATATGAATATGTAAGTACAGCGGACCAGAGGATCAAAAAGGCATATCAACCGGCGAAACCCTCCTGTCCGCCACCGGCGGCCCTTGCCGCCGACGCCGGTTGCCTTTTCGAGACCCCATCCCAAGGTTGGAACTGATACCATGACCGAAACTGCCTCCTCCTACGCCCTGACCCGTCCCGCCTATGTTGGCCAGTCGCACCTCGTCGTTACCGACGTGGCGCTGGTATCCCGCTTCTATCAGGACATGCTGGGTTTGAAGGTCATCGAGAAGACAGCGAGCGGCGAGGTCCTCGGTGTCGCCGGTCTTCCCCTTCTGACGCTGACAACCGATCGGGCTGCGGTGCGCGCACCGAAGACGGCGGCCGGCCTGTTCCATACCGCGTTCCTGCTGCCGAGCCGTGTCGAGCTTGCGCGCTGGCTTCGTCATGCCGCCCATAAGAATGTGGTGCTGGAAGGCGCTTCGGACCATATCGTCAGCGAAGCCATCTACCTGTCCGACCCCGAAGGCAACGGCATCGAAATCTACGCCGACCGCCCGCATGAGGAATGGACCTTCCACGATGACGGCACGGTCGAAATGGCGACGCTCCGGCTTGATCTGCAGAAGCTCTACGAAAGCGCCCCGCAGGATCGCTGGGACGGTATGGCCGAAGGATCGGCAATCGGCCATATCCATCTGCAGGTCGGCGATGTTGCCGAAGCCAACGCCTTCTATCGCGACGTCCTCGGCATGAAGGTCATGGCGGCGCGCTATCCCGGCGCGACCTTCCTTGCGACCGGCGGCTATCACCATCATCTCGGCGCCAATACCTGGAACAGCCGCGGCGCCGGCATACGCAGCGAACATATGACCGGTCTTTCCGACTATACGTTGCGCTTCAACGACAAGGCAGCCCTGGACAAGGCCGTAGCCGCCCTGGAGCAGCACGAAATCAAGACGGAGAAGCGCGACGGCGGCATATCGCTGCGCGATCCGTGGGGTATCGGACTTAATCTCATCGCCTGACTTTTCCGATCCGACCGCCATTCGACAAGCCCGTTGCGGAACCGCGGCGGGCTTTTCGCGTTGAAGTAGCGAGGCGATCCTGCCTTCGGGGAACTTTCTCGGGATGGAATTCGACAAAATCGCCGCCGGCCAATCGGATGCAGCAACCGCGTCGCAGGATGTCGGCCCGGGTATCGATCGCAACGCATCCCGTGCGAAAGACGACGAAACGGAGATTTTCGGTCTCTCCGACCAGCGAGGACGCGACAAGCTCAACATTGCCGCCTCCTGGGCAACGATCGGCATCTTCCTCATGTTGGCCTTCGCCGCCGTCTACACGATGTCACTGATCCTCATTCCGGTGACGCTTGCCGTCGTCGTGGGAATGATTCTCGGCTTGGCGGCCGAAAGGCTCAGCAAGCTCGGCATTCCCCGCGTTCTAAATGCCGTCATTCTTTCCTCCAGCGTTGCCCTGGTGATCTTCCTCATCATCAATGCGCTCGCCGAACCGATCGCCAAGCTCGCACAGCAGGCGCCCGACTTCTTCCAGCGCACATCCGACCGGCTGATGCCCTATCTCGACCGGTTTCAATGGCTGCACATTTCTTCCGAAACCTTTCAAGGCAGCCCGATGTCGATCAACACCCTGCTGGAGAACAGCGGCAACGTGTTGCATGTCGTGTCCACCAGCCTGACACCCGCCATCGTGCAGATCCTGATCTTCTTTGCAGCCCTGCTGCTATTCCTTGCCGGCAGGGTAAGCCTGCGCAAGACGATCATCATGACCTTTTCCAGCAGGGCATCTCGACTGAATGCCATCCGCATCATCAATGCCGTGGAGCGGGTGCTCGGCTTCTATTTTGCGACGGCTTCGCTGATTTATGCCGGGATCGGCCTCGCGATGACCCTGATTGCCTATGTCGGCGGAATGAGCGTGCCGGTGCTGTGGGGCGTTTTCGCGTTCTTATCCAGCTTCATCCCATTCCTCGGCGTCACCGCCATGACGATCGCGCTCGCGATCGCCGGCATCATCACGCATTCGGACATCATTTTCGGTCTGGCGCCGGCCGTCGCCTTCTTCGCAGTGCATCTAACCGTGGAAAACCTAGTCTTCCCGGCGATCATGGGCCGCCAATGGGAGCTCAATCCCTTCGTCGTCTTTCTGGCCATCATCTTCTGGACATGGATGTGGGGCGCGGTCGGCGCCATGCTGGCGCTGCCGCTGTCGCTGATCGTCATGACCGTCATTGACGAGCTTTTCATCGAGGAAAAAACGCAGCCGCAATTGCCGGGCTAGCACTCGACCGCTCAGTTGGTCGTGTCGTCGTCACCCTTTTCGGGGATATCCTGCAGACGAACGAAATCGACGCCCTTGGCCTTCAGCGCGAGGATGCTGGCCGCGACCCCCTCGCCTGCCGTATGCGTCGGCTGATTGATGTGGGAGATGATGACATCGCCGTCCTTGGCGGAGACATATTGCTTTTCCACCATCTTGGCCGGCAGAAGCGAACCGCTGTCGCCATTCACCGAGTAACCGGCGATCCGATAGCCCATGCCACGGATCTGCATGATGGCGGCAGGCGTGTATTTCGCGGTCGCGCCGCGGAACCAGCGCGGTTGCGGAATGCCGGCTGCGATCATGGCGTCCGCACCACCCTTCACCTCCTGGGCGACCGCCTGCGGCGAACCGGCGGCGGCAATGCCATAGACTTTGGTCGGGACATCGACGGCGGGGATATGGTTTTGACCGTGATTTTCCAGCTCGAAGAGATCCGGATGCGCAAGGAAGACCTTCAATGCATCCGGATTGGTACGCAGCCAGCGCGCGGTGACGAAGATCGTCGCCGGAATGCGCTGATCGACGAGGGTGCTCAAAATGCGTGGGTCGGTCTTGCCCATGCAGGCATCGAAGGTGAGCGCGATGCGGGGAGCCCCCTTGCCGGCACGATCGACATGCAGATGCGGCTCCACAAGCTTGATCTTCGAAACCGGCGCCTTCGGCGGCAGCTGCGGCCAACCGGCAGGCGGCTGCTCGGGCTGCGCGGCAAAGGCGGCCGCCGCGGCAAGAAGGAGTGAGGAAGCGAGCAACAGGCGTTTCATCGGACGGCCACCGGTGGATCAGGCAAACAAAATTCGGCGGGCGCTTGATTACCAGCCCAGCCACACCGCTCGCCATTATCCGGCAAGACGCCGGAAATATGGCAAAGCGGCGGCGGCAGCCCCCATTTCACATCACAATGGCGACGGACATGAAAGCTGCCAAGTCCGGGCTTCAACCTGACCGCGTCTATGATACGATTGATATGAGCCTACCCTAGCACTATCTGCGTATCTTTCCGTGCTCCCGAAGAGAGACATGTATGAGTCGCGATCCCTATGAAATTTTGGGCGTAAAGCAGGACGCCCCGCAAAAAGACATTCAAAGCGCCTATCGCAAGCTTGCCAAGAAGCTTCACCCAGATCTCAACCCGGGTGACAAGCAGGCCGAGGACAAATTCAAGGAAGTCTCGGCGGCCTATGGCATTCTCGGCGATGAGGAGAAACGCGGGCGGTTCGACCGTGGCGAGATCGACAGCAGCGGTGCCGAGCAGGCGCCGCGCAACTACTATCGCGATTATGCAGCGCAGGAAGGCCAGCGCGGCCGCTATCAGAATGCGGGCGGCTTTGCCGATTTCGGCGATGCCGACGATATATTTTCCAGCTTCTTCTCGCGGCGCAGCCGAGGCCAATCGCAAATGCAGGGTCAAGACCGTCACTATACGATGGAGGTCGATTTTCTCGACGCCATCAATGGCGCCAAGAAGCAGATCAGCCTGCCCGAGGGGCCGGCGCTCGACGTCCAAATTCCACCGGGGACACGCGATGGGCAGACGCTACGCCTGAAGGGCAAGGGCGATCCCGGCTTCAACGGCGGGAAACCCGGGGACGCGCTGATCGCCGTGCATGTTCGGCCGCACCGCTTCTACACGCGCGATGGCGACGATATCCGATTGGAAGTGCCGATCTCGCTGGCCGAAGCTGTGCTCGGTGGCAAGATTCGCGTCCCGACGCCGTCGGGAGCCGTCACCGTGACGCTGCCGCCGAACTCCAATACGGGCAAGGTGTTGCGCTTGAAGGGCAAGGGCGCACCCGTGCGTGGCAAGGACAATGGCGATGCCTATGTCTCGCTGAAGATCGTCCTGCCGGATACGCCGGACCCCGAGCTGACGCGCTTCGTTTCAGATTGGGAGGCAGGCAAGGCGCAAGATCCCAGAAAGACCATGGGAGGATAAGCGATGAACGAGAACGAGTTTCAACTTCACCTCCGGATCGAAACCACGGTGCTGGAAGTCTGGATATCTCAGGGCTGGGTCGTGCCCGAAGTCACCGATCAAGGCCGCAATTTCCGCGAAGCCGACATTGCGCGCGGCCGGCTCATTCTTGATCTCAGCAAATCGATGGGCGTCAACGAGCCCGGCGTCGATGTCGTCATGGATCTGGTGGATCAGCTTCACAGCCTCAGAGCGACACTGCGGGACCTGACGGATGCCGTGTGCCGGCAGCCGCCCGATGTGCAGGATCACATCCTGTCGGAGCTGACACGAGTGGAATCGCTGAGACGGCGATAAGGTTGGAAACTACCTCAGAATGGAGCGTGGCCGCCATGAAGTGATCTCCGGGGCGGCCCTTGATGCGTCATCGGCGCTCAATCGTAAAGATAATGCTCCTGCCAGGCGTCGCGCGGCACCTTGTCGCCGATCTGATAGCTCAGATCGCGGACATGAATATGCTGCGGCCCGGTCACGCACGTATAGGAGAGGTGATACCAGTCACCCTTACTGCGAAAGACCGCACCGGGGGCATTCATGGCATCCGGCTTCATATCCGGATCGCCGAATGTGTAGGCGATCACCTTGTCCGGCTTGAACCCCGTCTTGTCCGTACCGATCCGCTTCATGGCCTCTGCATCGCATGCCTGCTCCATTCGCTCCGACGGATCGAGCTTCTCCAACTGCTTCTTGATAGCCGCATCGACGGCGAAGGCGGAGGTGGCGACGCTAACCAATGGAATCAGGATGGCGAAGAGTTTCAGCATGAAGACCGGTCCCTTGCATTGTTTTGGATTTGAGTGCGTTCGCTCCATCAGAGAAGGCTTTGACCGCCTTCATGTCGACGCACTGTATGCCGACTTCGATAAAGAATGTGGTCTCATCAAGGCAGCGCCGCGATGCGGTCTCCCGCAAGCTGCCTGTTCGAGTAAAACTAATATCGGCTGCTTGCATGAAGCTTGAGGGACAGACTTGGCGCTTGAACCTCACCTCGCTGCCCTCTATTTCTCTCTTCACTTCACATCCGACTTTCACTCCAGAGAAAGCGCCCCTCGTGTCAGTTTTCAAGAATCTTCCCACCCCGCCCGCCGCTGCGAAAAAACCGTTTACGGATACACGCCACGGCATTACCCGCACCGACGATTATGCGTGGCTGCGGGCCGACAACTGGCAGGCCATGTTCAAGGACCCGTCGATCCTGGCGCCGGAAATCCGGTCGCATCTGGAAGCCGAGAACACTTACATGAACGCCGCGATGGCGGACACGAAGGAGCTGCAGAAGGTCCTCTTCGGCGAGATGAAGGGCCGTATCAAGGAAGACGACAGCTCGATACCGATGAAGGATGGCCCCTACGCTTACGGCACACTTTTCGTTACCGGCGGCGAACAGCCCCATTTCTTCCGCGAGCCGCGCAACGGCGGGGAACGCAAGCTGCTACTGAATGGCGACAAGGAGAATGAGGGGAAATCCTATTTCCGTCTTTCTGGCCTCGATCACTCCTCCGATCACAGCCATGGCATCTGGGGCTATGACGACAAAGGCTCAGAATATTTCACGCTGAAGATCCGCAATTTCGAGATCGGCGAGGATCTTGCCGACGTGATCGAGAACACCGGCGGCGACGCCGTCTGGGCGCCTGACGGCAAGAGCTTCTTCTATACGCTGCAGGATGAGAACCATCGCCCTTCGAAGATCTTCCATCACATCATCGGCACGCCGCAGTCCGACGACCGGCTCGTCTATGAGGAGGAGGATCCGGGCTTCTTCATGGGCGTGGGCGGCTCGCTGCTCGACGATTACATCTTCATCGACATCCACGATCACGAGACCAGCGAATATCGCATCATCCCGACCTCCGACCTCACCGCCGAACCCAAGATCGTGGCCGAGCGCGAAACCGAGATCGAATATGAGATCAGCGAAGGTGGCGACGTTTTCTACATTCTCACCAATGACGGCGGCGCCAAGGATTTCAAGATCATGGAAGCGCCGGCGGAGAACCCAGGCAAGGAAAACTGGCGCGAGGTCGTGCCCCACAAGCCAGGCACCTTGATCCTCAGCCATCTCGCCTATGCCCGCCATCTCCTCTGGCTGGAGCGCAAGGACGGCCTGCCGCGCATCATCGTCCGCGATCGTCGTACCGGCGAGGAGCATGCGATCGCCTTCGAAGAAGAGGCCTATGCGCTCGGCCTGCAAGGTGCGGCGGAATACGACACGGATGTCATCCGCTTCTCCTATTCCTCGATGACGACGCCAAGCCAGCTCTACGACTATAATATGGTGACGCGCGAGCGCACGCTGCTGAAGACGCAGGAAGTGCCCTCCGGCCACAATCCGGAAGATTATGTGACGCGCCGCGTCTTCGCGCCGGCCTGGGACGGCGAGACGGTACCGGTGACGTTGCTTTATCGCAAGGACACGCCGCTGGACGGCTCCGCCCCCTGCCTGCTCTATGGCTACGGCGCCTATGGCGTCACCATCCCGGCCGGCTTCAACACCAATTGCCTGTCGCTCGCCGATCGCGGCTTCGTCTATGCTATCGCCCATATCCGTGGCGGCAAGGACAAGGGCTTCGCCTGGTACGAAGACGGCAAGATGGAAAAAAAGACCAATACCTTCAAGGACTTCATCGCCGCAGCCGACTATTTAAATCAGCAGAAGTTCACCTCTTACGCGAAGATCATTGCCGAGGGCGGATCGGCCGGCGGCATGCTGATGGGGGCCGTCGCCAACATGGCGCCGGAAAAATTCGCCGGCATCATCGCCGCCGTGCCCTTCGTCGACGTGCTCAACACTATGCTTGACGACACTCTGCCGCTGACGCCGCCGGAATGGCCGGAATGGGGCAATCCGATCGAGAGCAAGGAAGAGTACGAGCAGATCGCCGCCTACAGCCCCTATGACAATGTCGGCGAGAAGCCCTATCCGCCGATCCTCGCACTTGGCGGCCTCACCGACCCGCGCGTCACCTATTGGGAACCGGCCAAGTGGGTGGCCAAGCTGCGCGACAAGACGACGAGCGACGCGCCCATCCTGCTGAAGACCAACATGGATGCCGGCCATGGCGGCGCTTCCGGCCGCTTCCAGCGCCTGGAGGAAGTCGCGTTCGAATACGCCTTCGCCGTCAAGGTCGCCGAGAAGATGTAAGCCGAACGGCGGGAGGAAGCCATGACCGTCTTCATCGCCCTGCTGCGTGCCGTCAACGTCGGCGGCACCGGCATGCTGTCCATGGCCGATCTCAAGGCACTGTGCGAAGAGATCGGCTTCCAGGATGTGCGCACTTACATCCAGAGCGGCAATGTGGTTTTCCGCGCCGAAGCGGATGAGGCAACGGTGCTGGCTCAACTTGAAAAGGCGCTGGCGACGAAGATGGGCAAGTCTCCCGGCGTAATCCTGCGCAGCCGCGAAGCTCTCGAAAGGGTCGCGGAACATTCGCCCTTTCCGCACGCCAAGCCGAACTATCTGCTGGTCACCTTCCTGCAGGAAGCGGCACCGGAGGATGCGCTGGAGAAACTCGTCGCACCCGGCAGCGAGGAAGTGCATATCGCCGGCAGGGAGATCTACGTGCATTATCCCGATGGCTCGGGACGCTCGAAGCTGAAGCTGCCGGCGCTGAAGGCGGGAACATCGAGAAATCTCAATACGGTGCGCAAGCTTGCGGAGACGGCGCGGGAGCTGGAGGAAGACTAGGGACGCGCCAACAGGGTCTCATAGTCTCTGCTTCCAAAGAAGACATTGGTGATCCAGACTGTATTTTCGGCAATGGTGTAAAGGATGACGACGCTCTTTTCGAAAACCGCCATGCGAATGCCGGTACCTAGGTCGTCTCGAGCAACGCCTCCGAACGGTGCATCACCGATCTTTTCACAGCGCGCGTAGATACGACCAATATATCCCTCCGCTGTTCTGATATTCTGACTTAGCTCGAACACGTAAGCTGCGACGTCAAGCAGATTTTCCACGGCCTCCGGGCGGTACTCGACCGCATATCGCTCCATGTCTACCGACGCTTGTCAAAAAAAGCATCAAGGCGCTGTTTTACGTCGTGTCCGCTCAAGTTTGGCCGAGGGTCATCCAAAGATGCGGCAACCTTTTGTCTGATCGCTACGATCCGCTGCTGATATTCCTCTTCTTCCCGCAACCAGACCCGGACTGCCGCCCGCAACACCTCGCTCGTAGAGGCATAGCTCCCCGCATCGACGCGCGCCTTGATCGCAGCTACCATTTCACTGGGGAGTGAAATGCTCAGTTTCTCGTTCATCGCAAAATCCTCTTATCCGGTAGGATAAAGTAGGATGATTTCCTACCTGGAGCAAGCGCCTTGCGCTGACTAACTGTCGGTCCTACCTTAGGAACATGAGCTCTCCTCTTCACGATGATACCGCCCTTCGGGCGCCGACGGTCGCCTTCGACAACAGTTACGCGCACCTGCCGCCGCAGTTTTTCACGGATCAGGCGCCGACCCCGGTTGCCGCGCCACAGCTGATCAAGTTCAACGAGGTGCTGGCGCGAGAACTCGGGCTGGATGTCGAAGCGTTGAAACAAAATGCGGCGGCAATCTTTTCGGGCAACGAGCTGCTGCCGGGATCGCAGCCGATCGCCATGGCCTATGCCGGCCACCAGTTCGGTAATTTCGTTCCGCAGCTCGGCGACGGACGCGCGATCCTGCTCGGCGAGGTGAAGGATCGGAATGGCAGGCGCCGGGACATCCAGCTCAAGGGGTCGGGGCCTACGCCGTTTTCCCGCCGCGGCGATGGGCGCGCCGCGCTCGGCCCGGTTCTGCGCGAGTATATCGTCAGCGAGGCCATGCACGCGCTCGGCATTCCGACGACGCGGGCACTTGCGGCCGTGATCACCGGAGAACCTGTCTATCGCGAGGAGGTGCTGCCGGGTGCAGTGTTTACGCGTGTCGCGGCAAGTCATATTCGCGTCGGCACCTTCCAATTCTTTGCGGCGCGGGGCGATACGGAGAGTGTGCGGACCCTGGCGGATTACGTCATTGCCCGGCACTACCCAGAGATCCGAGACCGTAAGAACCCCTATCTTGCACTGCTCGAAGCCGTGGCCGATCGGCAGGCGGCGCTGATTGCGCGCTGGCTGCATGTCGGTTTCATCCACGGCGTAATGAACACCGACAATATGACCGTATCGGGCGAAACGATCGATTTCGGTCCCTGCGCCTTCATGGATGCCTATGATCCGGCGACTGTCTTCTCGTCCATCGACCGCAATGGCCGCTATGCCTATGCCAACCAGCCGGCGATCGGCCAATGGAATCTCGCACGCCTCGGCGAGACGCTTATTCCGCTGATCGCCCCCTCCGTCGATGCGGCGATCGATTTGGCGAACACGGTCATCAAAGCCTATGGCGAACGCTTTCAGGCCTATTGGCTTGCCGGCATGCGCGCCAAGATCGGTCTTGCAAACGAGGAGGACGGCGATCTCGAGCTGATCCAGTCGCTTTTGGCGACGATGCAGCAGCAGGGCGCGGATTTCACCCTCGCCTTCCGCCGGCTTGCCGCACTCGCGGCAGACGGAGATGTGGCCGATTTCGCCGCTACGTTCAACGAGCCGCAATTAGCGGCATCTTGGCTCGAAAGCTGGCGCGAGCGGCTTGCTCGCGATCCGCAGACGCCGGCAGCGCGTGCGGCGGCGATGCGCAAGGTCAATCCCGCCTTCGTTCCCCGCAATCACCGGATCGAGCAGGCCATCGAGGCTGCTGTGGAGGACGGCGACTTTTCTCTATTCGAAGCATTGCTGAAGGTGCTCGCCACCCCATACGAGGATCAGCCAGGCTTTGCGCCCTATGCAGAACCACCATTGCCGACAGAACGGGTGCTTCAGACCTTTTGCGGCACCTGAGGACGCTTGAGCGCACAAGCCCCAGACAGGCTTGCAGAGTCATCGTCCCCACAACCTGTTGGGAGACATGATGATGAAAGTGCACAGCAGCGCCCAAAACTATTTCAGTGCGCCGATCCGCAGCCAGCAGAGCGGCGACAGCGACGACAGCGCGCCCTTTTCGCTGCCGGGCGACGGTGGCGGCGACCAGGACGATACGCAGGGGCCTTCCATTTCCTCCAGCGGCGTCCCCTCCTCCATTTCGTCCGGCCTCTGGCTCAGCCAGTTCGGTGATTCCTCGTCTTCGACATCAGGCTCCGCTGACGACCAGTCTGGCGCGAGTGCTTCCAGCAGCTCGGCATCGTCAAGCGGACAGTCCGATCAGGACATTCTCGACGAGTTTGCCAAATGGGCAAATATGACGCCGGCCCAAAAGATCCGCGCACAATATCTGGAAGCGCATGGCCTGACGGAAGATTCTTTCAAGTCCTTGCCGGCCGACCAACAGAAGGCGATCAACGACCAGATTGCCGATGAGATCAAACAGAAGCTCGGCGCCGGCAATGCCGATGGTGATGGCGATCAGGAAACGGACAGCGCAGCCTCAGCACTGGCGCTGGTCTAAACATGCTGACGGATTACATGAAGACGATACGAAGCTGATTCACATCTTGGTCGTATCGCCTTCTATTTATTATCAATCTCGCTATTGCCCGACCATGTCTACGATGATCTTGCTGACCTCGGCAAAAACGGCTTCCACGTCTTTTGCAGCCGCAGTTGCCTCGGCCACGAAAGTTGTGACCAGAACGGGACCGCGTTCCGGCGGCCAGATGACCGCGATGTCGGCATAGGTACCGTTATTGCCTGTACCGGTCTTATCGCCAACTTTCCACTCCTTCGGCAGACCGGCCCGCAGGCGATTGTTGCCCGTCGTGTTGGCGACCAGCCAGTTGACCAGCTGATCCCTCGATGTTTCCGACAGCGTATTGCCGAGGGTCAGAAGGCCGATCGAATCCAGCATCGCGTCCGGCGTCGTCGTATCGCGCGGGTCGTCCTTGACGGCCTGATTGACATCGGGCTCGTTGCGGTCGAGGCGGGTCTCGGTATCGCCCGTGGTGCGCAGCCATGAGGTCAACGCGGCAGGGCCGCCGAAGCTTTCGAGCAGAAGATTGCCGGCCGTATTATCGCTCAGCGTGATTGCGGCTGCGCAGAGCTCGGCAATGGTCATGCCATCGCCGTCGGCATGCTTTTCTGTTTCCGGCGAATAGGTGACGACCTTGTCCTTGCCATAGGTAACGCGGCGGTCGAGCTTTTCCGTGCCCTGATCGACGCGCGCCAGCACAAAGCCAACGGCAAGCGCCTTATAGGTGCTGCACAGGGGAAAATGCTCCTCCTCACGATGGCCGAGCGAAATATTGGTTTCGGTGTCAAGCACGGAGACGCCGAGACGACCACCGGTCTTCTTTTCCAGATCGGCCAGTTGCTTGTCGACATCGTCGGACAGTTGCGAATTGTCCTGAGCTCCGCTGTCGCCTTGCGGGCTCTGGCCGCCGGCGTCGGGCGTTGCCGGATTGTCCGTTGCGGGAGGCGTCTGCGCCGGCGTGCCGCTATCCTCAGCGAAAAGCCTATCGGGGCGGAGCGTCAGGACGGGAAGAAGCAGCGCCGAGCCAGCCATGAGGCGGCGGCGCGTGAGCAATGTGGGCATATGAGAGGCCTCCAGCGGAATCGGCAGGTCTTGGGCTATGCGAGGAATGTGGCAAGCCTCTGACCTGACCGATTGCTAACGGATTCTATGCCGCCTTGTCGACGGTAACTTCGACCGTCACGTGCGAGAGCTCGTGGATCTCGGCAAGCCGCGCCTTGTAGAAAGACGGATCGCGCAAGACGGGCGTTGCGACCGCGACGATGGCGGCATGATGCCCCGGGCCGACCTGCCATACGTGCAGATCCGTGATGCGATCCTCCTCCGTCTCGATCGCTTCGCGGATCTCCTCGGGCAGATCCTCGCCTTGCGGAATGAAATCGAGGAGAACGGCGCCGGAAGCGCGCAGCAGGCTCCATGCCCATTGCAGGATGACCAGGCCGCCGACGATGCCCATGACCGGATCGAGGAAGGTCCAGCCGAAACGGCTGCCGAGCAGCAGGGCAACAATGGCGAGAACCGAGGTCATCGCGTCGGCAATGACATGGACATAGACCGAGCGCAGATTGTTGTCCCTGCCACCTTTTTGGTCATGGTCGTGGTGGTGATGATCGTCGCCGTGCTCATGATGATGGTCATGATCGTGGGCATGGCCATGGCTGTGCCCGTGGCCGGCGTGGCCGTGGTGGTGATGGCTATGGTCGTCGCGCAGCAACCAGGCGCTGGCGAGATTGACGAGAAGACCAACTACCGCAATAGCAATTGCTTCGCGGAAATTGATTGCCACCGGATCGAGCAATCTCAGAATGCTCTCCCAGCCCATGATGAGCGCGATCAGCGCCAGCACGATGGCGCTGGCAAAGCCCGCGAGATCGCCGAACTTACCGGTGCCGAAGGTGAAGCGCGCATTGTGCGCATGCCGGCGCGCATAGAGATAGGCGAGCGCCGAGATCAGCATGGCGCTGACATGGGTCGACATATGCCAGCCGTCGGCGAGCAGTGCCATCGAGCCATAGATTGTGCCCGCGCCGATCTCGACCACCATCATGACGGCGGTCAGCGCGATGACGGCCCAGATGCGACGCTCGTTGCGCTGATGATCGGAGCCCAGAAAAACGTGGCTGTGGCCCATTTCGGAAGAAATACTCATGACATTAGTCTCTCTTTGAACGCTCGAATCGTCACCGCAGATAGGTCTTCAGCACGTCGGCAATCTCATCGACCGCCTGCCGGCGGCCCTCTTCACTTTCGGCATGCAGCACGTGCTCCTGCAGATGGTCTTCAAGAACCTCCCCGGTCAGCCCCGTTAGGGCACCCCGAATGGAAGCAAGCAGTTGCAAGATTTCCCCGCAGGGACGCTCGGCCTCGAGCGCCCGCTCCACCGCTTCCATCTGTCCTTTGAGACGGCGGACGCGTGAGAGGAGCTTGGCTTGCTGACGAATGGTATGGGACATCGTGGCCTCGATTATAATATAGGGGGGTATACTATTTGTGACGATGAATGGGAAGCCATACTTAGTCGCGACGATCGGACGATGAGGTGACCAGCAGAGTATCCCATCCACCTGTACAGCTACCTAGCCTTGCAATTTCCATGAACGGGCCTCATATGTTGCTCTAGAGACTAGAGGTATTGGGGACTCTGAATGCTAACCATCGGCGATCTATCCAAGCGGACGGGCGTGAAAGTGCCGACAATCCGTTATTATGAGCAGATGGGCCTGATATCGGAGCCCGAGCGCAGCGAAGGCAATCAGCGGCGTTACTCCAAAGCCGATCTCGAGCGTCTCGCCTTTATCCGTCATGGCCGCGACCTCGGACTGACGATCGATGCCATCAAGGAGCTGATTTCGCTCAGCCAGCATCCGGACCGCCCCTGCGTCGGCGCCGACCGTATCGCCAAGGAACATCTGGATGACGTTCGCACCAAGATTGCGCGGCTGAAGAAGCTGGAGCACGAACTGGAGCGCATCGTCTCGCACTGCGATGGCCACAGCATCGAAGACTGCTATGTGATCCGTGCACTCTCCGACCACGGCCTGTGCGAACACGAGCATTGAGGCCCCATTGACAAACGCGCTGAACCGGATCATTGATGCGCCCATGATCACGCACGCGCTCCACAACTGCTCGTATTTTTGGCTGTACCTGTAACGGGCGGCCAAGACAGATCATATTGTCAACAAGCCGCCGTCAGGCGGCTTTGTTGTATCGGCAGCGTCCTGACGGCTCATTGAAAAACAAGGACGCAAAATGCCATGCTAGACGATAGCGACATCTCACTTCTCCGCCCGCCGGTTCTCACCATCCGCAACGCGCAGCCGCGTGACCTGCCTGAGCTCAATGACATGATCCGGCTGCTGGCCGCCCACCACGGCGATCCCTCCGGCACGACGCCGGAGCAGCTTGAGCGCGATCTCTTCGGCCCCGTGCCCTGGATCACGGCGCTTGTCGCCGAAGGCGAGCAAGGGCTGATCGGATACGCCATCCTCGTGCCGCTCTACAAGGCGCAGGAAGGCCAGCGCGGCATGGACCTGCATCATCTCTTCGTGCGCGACGGCCATCGCGGCCATGGCGTTGGGCAGCATCTCGTCGACCGCGCCCGCGATATCGCCCGCAAGGCCGGCTGCAGCTACCTTTCGGTCGGCGCCGCAACAGGCAATTTCCAGGCCCACCGCTTCTACGAAAACATGGATTTCAAGCCGCGGCCGGTCACCGGCATGCGTTACCTGCAGGCTCTCGCCTGATGCCGGCCTTTAAGAGGATCGCCATCCGATATTGATTTTTAGAGTGTTTCTGGTTTTGCGCATTCCGGACGAAAAACCGATGCGTATTTGGAAATGCTTCAGTGATCGATGGCGATCCCGCGGCCTGCAAAGAACCTCTCGAACACCTCCAGCGGCATCTCCGCGTTCTCGCGCGTCGCATCGACGTGACCAGAGGGATTGTGGAAGCGGATGCTGTTTCCGTCGACGGCCGTCACCAGCACGAGATGGCCGCCTTTGGCCGGCGGCTCGGTCTCTGGCCAGCGAATCGAATGATGCACCGACGCGATTAAAAACTCCGACTGCAAGAGGATATCGGCGATATCAGCAACGGAAATCCCAGTGACGACACGGGCCTCGAGGCCGAAGCGATCGCGAACGAAGGGAACGAACGGCGCGTAGATCAGCCCCTTGATCCTGCCATCCACCTCCTCGACATAGCCGCCATACTCCCTGCAACCCATGGCCAGATCCATGATCGGGATGGTTTTGCCGGTGCGGGCGGCGAGCACCATCTTCAGGCACGCCATGCCGCAAAGATTGCCGGCCCAGCGGGCATAATCCTCGACGGTGCTTGCGCCGGATGACGCCCAGAGCGGGTCCTTCAGCAAGGCCGATTGCGCGCCCTCGGCGACGACCGCCAACGTCATGTCAGGCGTTTCCCATTGGCTGAAATAAGGAACCTTCCGCGCCACCCTTGCGTCCACGACCACCCTCTCCCGTTGCCGAATCCCGTAGCTACAAGCTTGACCGGAAATGCGCTAGAAAAATGGCCGTCGACTTCGATCTGCAACTGGAGGTGCGCCTTGGAACAACGGTTCACATTTGACGGCGTCGCCAGCCTCTACAATACTTCCCGCCCGCTCTATCCCGATGCGCTTTTTGCCGATGTCATCGATTTTGCCGGGCTGGAAGCCAAGGATCAGGTCCTCGAAATCGGCTGCGGCACCGGACAGGCGACAGAGGGCTTTGCCCGCCGTGGCCTCTCCATTCTCGCGCTTGATCCCGGCGCGGAACTGATTGCAGTTGCCCGGGAAAGATTGGCGGAATTTCCGCGAGTGCGATTCGAGCAAACCACCTTCGAAGCATGGCCGGGCAAGCCGGAGAGCTTCAGGCTGATATTCGCGGCACAATCCTTCCATTGGGTTTCGCCGGAACTGCGCTTCGCTGCGACGGCCGCCCTCCTGGCGCCGGAAGGAACACTCGCCGTCTTCGGCAATGTACCGATGAAGCCGGAACCGCCACTATCCGACAAGTTCGCGGGGATCTACGCCGGCCATGCTCCGCAGCTTGCCGGCCCGCCCGTGGAGGCATGGTATCTGCCTGATGGTCCTTTTGCTCGGGAGCTGCAGCAGTCCGACCACTTCGAAGCTGCGGTGCACCACTCTTATTCCTGGAGCCGGTCGCACACGGCGCAGAGCTATACTGATCTTTTGCGGACGCTTTCAAGCTACCGACTTTTGAGCGAGGATCGGAGAGAAGCGCTGCTTTTCGAACTTGCCGATGCCATCAACGCGCATGGCGGCGTATTCGAATTGCATTATGAAACCCATCTCTATCTCGCCAAGCGCTCGGGCGCGACCTGAACACCAGGCCTATTTCGCCGGCAGCGCCTTCAGGTAGGCCGCGATCGCCTCGCGGTCGCTTGCCGGCAGATGGGCGATGTTCTGCTGGACTTCGGCCATCGAGCCGCCGGCGGAGTCGTAGTCCGGGGTGAAGCCGGTTTCCAGGTAGTTGGCGATGTCGCCGGCGCTCCAGCTGCCGATGGCCTTCGAGCCGGGCGTGATATCGGGGATCTGTCCCTTGCCTTCCGGATTGGGTGCACCCGCCAGCCATTGGCCGCTCACAAAGCCGCCGAGGCTATCGCGCGGCGTGTGGCATTCGCCGCAATGGCCTGGCCCTTCGACGAGATATTGCCCGCGCTTGACCTTCTCGTCGGCACTGGCGAGCACGATACGCGGCTGGTCGTTGAGATAGAGGAACTTCCAGCCGCCCAGCGCCAGCCGGATGTTGAAGGGAAAGGGCAGCTCATGCGGCGGGGCGACATTGTCGCTCTTCGGCAGCGTCTTCAGGAAGGCCCAGAGATCGTTGATGTCCTTGTCGCTCATGCGGGTATAGGAGCCGTAGGGAAAGGACGGGTAGAGGTGCTCGCCGTTTTTACCGACGCCGCGCTTCATGGCGTTGCCGAAATCGGCAAGCGTCCAGCTGCCGAGCCCGGCTTTCTCATCCGGCGAGATATTCGGCACATGGAAAGTACCGAAGGGGCTCGTCAGCGCGAGACCGCCTGAAAGCACCAGCTTGGCATCACCCTGCGCGCCCGGAGCCGCATGACAGCTCGTGCAGCCGCCTGCCCAGAAAACCATCTGACCGTTCTTGACGTCAGGATCGCCGAGATTGGCCCAATGGCTCGCCGGCAAAGGCGATGGCGCGGTGATGACGTAAAATGCGCCGCCGCCGAGGATGATCACGCCGAAAAGGCAAAGCAACCATCGAATAAACCGCGCCATCACGCCACCCCAAGCCTTAGCTCTAAAACCAAAAGGCTCCGCACCGGCAGAACCGGTGCAGATGCCAAGATCGATTTCTAGACCTACCGCTTAATCCTTCTTGATGCGATAGGCCTGATGACAGGCGCCACAGCTGGCGCCGAGGGTCTTCAGCGTCGCGCCGACGCCCGCCTTGTCGGCAGGAAGCTGGGCGAGCGCTGTCTCGGCATCGGTCGAAAGCTTGGCGGCATGCGCCTTGAAGTCATCGAGATTGTCCCAGATCTTCGGATTGACCTCGGGATCGGTCTTGTCGCTCTGCGGGTTGAACTGATCCGGGAAGGCCTTGGCAGTTTCGGCGATCGTCGTCAGCGACGCCTTGACGATATCGGCGTCATAGGGCTTGTCCCCCTTGGCGATCGCGCCGAGAGCTCCGGTGGCGCCGCCGATCTTCTTCATCATCCCGATGCGGGAGTCATGCGTGCCGTCGGCTGCGACGACCGAACCTAGTGCGATGCCGGCCAAAGCCGTCGCCATCACAATCGCTTTCCACTTCATTTCGTTCTCCTACCTCTCGGGTGTTCAAGACCGCGCATGCGGCCCGGCGCATGATTACGGCGACATGTTTGCCGGTTTCCTTTCCGGCAATGAAGTCACAAAGTGGTGAGAGCTGAGTGAAATCAGTGTCATGCCATCGACATACACATTCGCGGCGGCAACCCTTACCCCAATTTCAGGCCCTCCCAGACAGTAAACACGGAAACCACGACAAGCATCAGCCCGGCTGCGCGGCCCGCAAAGGCGGTTGCTCTGGGATTGGCGACCAGTAGCTCGCGGCTGCGCCCGGCAGTGATGGCAAGTCCGCCATAGACGGCAAATTGCGTTGCGATGGTCATGGCTCCCATGATGACGGCCTGTATCCACATCGGCCCGTAATCCGGCTTTAGGAATTGCGGATAGACGGCGAAGATGAAGAGATAGGCCTTGGGATTGATGAGGCAAGTCACCGCTCCCTGCCGGAAGGCTTTCCAGGCGGAACGGCTGCCGGCAGGCCCCTCGCCTCCCACGGTGATGGAACTGCGCATCAGCGTATAGCCGATGAAAGCCATATAGGCGCCGCCAGCGATCAGCAGCGGATTGAAGAGGATCGGCACAAAATGCATCAGCAAGCCGATGCCGACGGCACCGTTCAACGAATGCACCGCACCGCCGAGCATAATGCCGCCCGTCGCGGCGAGGCCGCGATTGCTGCCGCCAGTCAGCGAATTGGCAAGCACGAACAGCATGTCCATACCCGGTACGATGATGATGCCCAAGAGAAGTATGAAGAAGAGCCAGAGATTTTCTGCGCAACCCATGTCAGTTGCCTATCGCCCTCTCCAGAGAGACAGGAGAGGAAATGGTTGATTTTCAAGTCGATAGGCAGTCTTATAAAATGAACCAACTGACGGGGTGTTGTCAGTAGCCTTCTTCTTTGGGGCAAGAAATGCGCAAGGCATCGCGCCTGTTCGAGATCATCCAGATCCTGCGGCTGGCCAAGCGGCCGGTGACAGGGGCCGATATCGCCGCCCGGCTGGAGGTGACGGTCCGCTCGGTCTATCGCGATATCGCGGCACTTCAGGCGATGCGGGTGCCGATCGAGGGCGAGCGAGGCATCGGCTATATCCTGCGGCCCGGCTTCGACCTGCCGCCGCTGATGTTTTCGATCGAGGAAATGGAAGCGATCGTGCTGTCGCTGGCGCTTTTGGAGCGCACCGGTGATGCCGAGCTGAAGCAGGCGGCCAAGCGCGTCACCGCGAAAATTGCCGGTGCCGTACCGCCGCCGCTGCGCCAGACGCTCGACGCCAATGCGCTGCATGCCTGGGGCTTTGCCGCACCTTCCGCCTCGGCGATCGATCTCTCGCTGGTGCGCCGCGCCATTCGCGACGAGGAAAAGCTGGATCTTGCCTATCGCGACGAGTTGGGCCGCGCCACGGAACGCATCATCCGGCCGATCGCCCTCATCTATTATTCGGAGACCGCCAACATCGTCGCCTGGTGCGAATTGCGCCAGGCCATCCGCAACTTCCGTAGCGATCGGATCGAAGGCTGCGAGGCGACGGGATTGTGGTTCAAGGGCGAAGGTGATGGTTTGAGGCAAATCTGGGTGAACCGCTGGCAGATAAACACCTCAACCGCTGCCGGCTGAGGTGCTGCAGATCCCACAGATCTAACGTTGCGAATTAAAGGACCATGCCACCCGAGGCTTCGATGCGCTGCCCGTTGACCCAGCGATTGTCGTCCGACAGCAGCGAGGCGATCATCGGGCCGATATCGTCAGGCAGGCCTGCGCGGCCGAGTGCTGTCATGGAAGCGACCATCCTGTTGACCTCGGGATTGTCGCGGACCATGCCGCCGCTGAAATCGGTCTGGATCGCGCCCGGCGCCACCGTGTTGACCGTGATGCCGCGCGGGCCGAGCTCCTTGGCAAAATAGCGCGTCAGTACCTCGACCGCACCCTTCATCGCCGCATAGGCCGACGAGCCCGGATAGCTGACACGAGCAAGGCCGGAGGAAATATTGACGATACGGCCGCCGTCGTTGATGTGCGACAGCAGCTTCTGCGTCAGGAAGAAGACGCCCTTGAGATGGATGTTGTAGAGCTTGTCGAACTCGGCTTCCGTCGTTTCAGCGATGGAGGCGTGATAGGACGTGCCGGCATTGTTGACGAGGAAATCGAAACGATCGCGCGCCCAGCCCTTCTGCAGCACACGGCCAACTTCGGCAACAAAAGCGTCGAAGGATGCGACATCGCCAGTGTCGAGCCGCAAGGCTACAGCCTTTTGACCGAGCGCTTCGATCTCGGCAACGGCGTTATCGGCTTCTGCCTTATTTGCGTTATAGGTCAGGATGCTATCGACACCGCGCTGGGCAAGATGAATGGCGCTATTGCGGCCGAGGCCACGGCTGCCGCCGGTAATGATCGCAATCTTTGTCTTTGATTTATCGGAATTTTCAGTCGTCATTGCCGTTCTCCAGGGAATGGTTGGTGACCGGAATCTACGCCTGCGGAACCATTTCCCTGAATGCCGGAACTCGCGAATTTCTTGCCTATTCCTCCAACTGCCTTGTTCGCTGCTGCCCCGCTGCTATGATGCCGCAGTGGCACTTTCCCCGGAGACCACCAATGTCCTCAGCCCTTAAAGATGCGATCACACAATTTATCGAAGCCAATGACGGCGGCGACAATGGCGTCTTTCCCACGGGCATCGATGGCCTGCTGATCATGCGCTCGACCGAGCCGAAAATGCCGCATGCGATGATCTACCGACCGGCGCTCTGCGTCATTCTGCAGGGTGCGAAGCAATTGATGCTGAATGACAGAGTGATCGACTATGCCGAGATGCAGGCGCTCATCATCAGCATCGAGCTGCCTGCAGCCGGTAGAGTGGTCCAGGCGAGTGTCGAAAAACCCTATATGGCCATCTCCCTGGAATTCGATGTGGGCATGATGCGTGAGGTGATGGGACAGCTCGACAAGCCGCCGAAACCAGCAGGCGGCGCGCAGCTTGGCATCTTCGTCGAGAATCTCGGCGATGAGCTTGCCGATTGCCTGGTACGATTGACCCGATTGCTGTCGAACC
Source organism: Rhizobium sp. ERR 1071 (assembly GCF_007828675.1). Lineage (NCBI taxonomy): Bacteria > Pseudomonadati > Pseudomonadota > Alphaproteobacteria > Hyphomicrobiales > Rhizobiaceae > Rhizobium > Rhizobium sp. ERR 1071. The sequence goes on from NZ_VITM01000003.1 coordinate 48,659, forward strand.
CGGGTGCCATTCCGGTGCTCTATCCGGCGATCATGCGCGAAATCTGCTTCTGGCTGCTCACCGGCCCGAATGGCGGCGAGGTCTGCAAGCTGGTGCTGCCCGATGGCCAGACGCGGCGCATTGCCGACGCCATCCGCCTGTTGCGCGATAACTTTGCAGAACCGGTACGCATCGAGCAGCTTGCCGCTGTCGCACGCATGAGCTCCTCCTCCTTCCACCAGCATTTCAAGACGCTGACCTCGATGACGCCGCTGCAATATCAGAAGCAGATGCGGCTGCTGGAAGCACGCCGCCTGATGGTCGCCGGCCACGCCAATGTGGAGAGTGCTGCCTATCGCGTCGGCTACGAAAGTGCCTCGCAGTTCAGCCGCGAATATACCCGCATGTTCGGCACGCCGCCGAAAAGGGACGTGACCGAGATGCGGATGGCGGCGGAATAATAACAGGTCAACTCTCGGTTTTGCGCGCCGCTAAAGAGCAATCGCGGTCACCAACAGAATAAAAGCCAGTAATCCCAAGACCGCTCGCGCGGCATGCGACCATTCCCAGAGATCACGCAGCATGGTCCAGTCCGCCTCGGCATCAGCCTCGATCCGTTGACCGCCGACTGGAACGTGGGAAAAGAAGCCTGCGCCCAACCCTTTCAGATCGGCATCCTTGAGCCAGAAATTGTTTACGGGCTGTATCAGCAACCAAAAGACTGCATGCATGGCAGCCATGGCAGCAAAAGCCGCGGCAAACAGCCAGAACGCGATAATGTTGGCTGGCGTCAGGAACAGGAGAAGCAGAAGCAAAAGAGTGCCGATCGGCTCGGCAACGCCGCCGATCGTGAATCCGGGATAATAAATTCGCTGAACCGTCATATAGTCTTCTTTCGACAGTCGCATTTTACCCGGCAGCTCCAGCAGATGTGCCAGCGCCAGTGCCATGGCAACTGCCACGACCATGATTGTCAGAATTTGCAATACCGGAAACATCGGCTCCGCCTCACAGCAGCCTCGGTTCCTAAACTTTCAACGTTGCGGATCGTTCCCCCTGTCAAATCATCCAAGGGATTCATCAAGCGCCCGACAGCGCCAGCACCCGGCTATCCTCGCGTCCGAAGCCTATAACCTCCAGCCGATCATTGTGGACGGCGACGATCGCATAGGCGCTCGTATCTTCGGTATCGACCATGCCCTTAAAGTTGACGAAGTATGTGCCACCCGACACTCCGAAGTTGCCGGCGTGATTGTGGCCATTGAGGTAGGCGACGACATGCTCGTTCTCCGCCAGAAGCGCCAGCAAGCGGTCGCTGTTCAGGGCGTTATGGGCATTATCCGGGAAGATCGGATAGTGGTTCATGACTATGACCTTCTCGCCCGCCGCCTTTGCTTCCCTGAGCTTTGCAGCAAGCCAGTCATATTGTGTGTCGCCTATCGCTCCGTTCCATCGCTGGCCATTGAGCGCGCCAGTGCTCTCCAGCACCCGCATCATTTCCTTTGCCTCCTGCCGTCGAGGATCGCCTTCCGGCGGGGCAAAGACGCTGATTTCATTGCCATCGAGCGCGATGAAGCGATAGCCGGAATGGCCGAAATCATAATAGGCCGACGGCATGCCCACGCGTGCCGGCACCGTGCCGAGATGTTCCGATGCCACGGCGAAATCGTGATTGCCGAGGAGGAGGTGCTTGGGATGACGCAAGGCTTCGTAGACAGGCAGAATGGCGTCGAAGCTCTTCCATTCACGATCGATAATATCGCCGAGGGTCACCACGAAGGCGAGATCATGCCGATTGAACTCCTCAATGGCCTCCCGAAGCTTGTCGAGGCTCTTCGCCGGATAGCGATTGAGGGTGAGATTGGGCGCGAGATCGGCATATTGCGGATCGGCGATGACACCGAAGCGGAAAAGCGGCGCTGATGGCATTCAGCCTCCTGTGGCGATCTCCTGAGCCGTCATGCGGCACACAGATATATCAACAAGGCTGCTCATAAGAAAACACCCGACGCCAGGAAGACGCCGGGTGCGAAAGCCAGCCTATGCGGCGAACCTTACTTCGTAGCGGCTTCGTAGCGCTCCAGAACGTAGTCCCAGTTGATCAGGCTGTCGATGAAGGCTTCGAGGTACTTCGGACGCAGGTTGCGGTAATCGATGTAGTAGGAGTGCTCCCAAACGTCGACGCCGAGGATCGGGTCGGCGCCGTGGACGAGCGGGTTTTCGCCGTTCGGGGTCTTGGAGATTTCGAGCTTGCCGTTCTTGACGGAAACCCATGCCCAGCCGGAGCCGAACTGAGTGGCGCCGGCAGCGGCAAAATCGGCCTTGAACTTGTCATAGCCGCCGAGATCGGAGGCAAAAGCCGCTTCGAGCTTGCCCGGCAGCTTGTTGCCGCCGCCGCCCTTCTTCATCCACTTCCAGAAATGGATGTGGTTGTAGTGCTGGGCTGCATTGTTGAAGAGGCCTGCATTGGTGCCGAAGGACTTCTTCACGATTTCCTCGAGCGACAGATCGGCAAGACCTGCTTCCGCGGCGAGCTTGTTGCCATTGTCGACATAAGCCTTGTGGTGCTTGTCGTGGTGATACTCAAGGGTTTCACGCGACATGAAGGGCGAAAGGGCGTCGTAATCATATGGAAGTTCAGGCAATTCGAAAGCCATGGTCATATCTCCTCTTGGCAAAAAATTGCGTCGGCAGGTGAACCGGAACATAGGAGCGGTCGCCTGGAAGGGCAACCGGCGACATGCCAAAAAAGTTGCACTCGGGAGTAAAAATTGCCCTATTTTTGAATTAGATATAGCATAGACTTAGAAATGAACCTTGCTGTATATGATGATGCCCGAATACAGGGCGAACTGCTGCACCGAAATGTCGACAGGGCAGGTTGCCGAGACTAGGTTTGCGGAGCTCATTCGCTGATGAGGAATGTCGGTGACGATCGCCTGTTTGCACACAGCCGAAAGCAACATCGCCGTCTATGAAACGGCGGCGAAGGGACTTGGATTGCCCGAGGGGATGCTGCGTCATCACATCCGCGCGGATCTTCTACTTGCCGCCGAAAAAGTGGGGCGCCTGACGGATGAGATCTCTGCCGAAACGGCGGCCCTCCTCTGGCATCTGGCAGAGGATGCCGATGCCGTCGTGCTCAATTGCTCGACACTCGGTCCGGCAGCATTGAAGGTCGCTGCCGGTGCCGAGGCACCGATCATCCGAGCCGATGCGATGCTGGCCGAGCAAGCGGTCAAGGCAGGCGGCAAGGTTATCGTGTTGTGCACCGTCGAAACGACCATCGCCCCGACGACCGCACTTTTCGAAACAGCGGCTAAGGCGACGGGTGCTGAAATCGAGGTTCGGCTGGTGCCGGGCGCATGGGCGCACTTCCGCGAGGGGGATCTCCGGGCCTATCTCACCTCGATTGCCGAGGCGGTGAAAGCGGTCAGCGGCGAAGGCGCTGTTACGATCGCTTTCGCTCAAGCCTCGATGACCGATGCTGTTCATCTTCTTCCGGCAAACTGCCCGCAACCTATGACCGGTCCGGCGGCCGCACTTGCCGCGGCAATGGCGAAGACCACGGATAGCTGAAGCGTTACAGGTTGCGCCCGAAATAGACGTTGACCTCAGCAATGCGGTCGCCGGCAAAGCGGATGAGCTCCACATTGCGAAAGCTGGCACCATCCATCTTCTCGGCGCGATAGCCGACGATCACGTCGTCACCATCCGCGACCAGATGTTCGATATGAATGTCGCGGAACACCTTCTCCTTCGGCCAGCAGTGCTCGAAATAGCGTTTTCGGTCGATGTGATCGTCGCGCGGGCTGGAAAAGGTGAAATCCTGGGTCAGCATCGGGTCGACGATATCGGGATGCTGAGCGACATAGGCTGCAAACAGCCGTTTGACCGTATCGCAACGGGCATTTTCGAGAGAGTTCATAATCTGCTTCCTCCTTTGCATCAGCGCAGCTTTTGATCCGCCAACCATTAACTGATTGCGTAACGCAATCAGTTTTATAATATCAGTCGGGCGAACCGACAAGGCGCTTTGCAGACTTGGCATTGCCGCCTGTGTGGTCCAAACTCTGCCGCACTCCCAATCAGCAGAAAGCCATCGCAGTGCCCGAGGCTCATCACTCCATGTTGGAAAAGCTGCGCCGCCTGGCGGCAAAGGACAATCGTCCGGCGGGCGAACCGACCGGCATCGGCAGCTATTCCACACTTTTCACCTTCGTCACGCGCGAACGCGAGCGCATTGCCGGCTCGGCCTTTTCACAGGTTTCAATCGTCGCCATCCTCGAAGGTTCCAAGGAAATCGTCAGCATGGGACGACAGCGACATTTTGCGGCCGGTACGGTGCTCGTGCTGCCGGCAGGCTGGAGCGGCGATGTCGTCAACGACCCCGATCCGCAGACAGGCTTCTATCGGGCAATCTTCATCACCTTCCCCGAGGAATTGACACGCCGTGCAGCAAAAGCCTTTCCGCCTGCGCAGCCCGCATCGCAGATAGACTTGCCGCTCGATCCGCTGCTGGCTGCCGCGATCAACCATGCCGGCGAAGGCATCGCCGGCGGCAATATGCCGATCCCGCTGATCGAGCACAGGCTTCTCGAAATCCTTATGGTGCTCGGCATGCGCGGTGCCCTGCCCGGTTCGCCGGAGACCACAGCCGAGGCGGTGCGGGCGCTGGTGCGCTGGCAGCCGGATCGAGCTTGGACAGCCGATCTCATCGCCGCCGAGCTCGGCACCAGCAACGCCACGCTGCGCCGCCGCCTGTCGCGCGAGGGCGCCTCCCTGCGAGAGGTGCTGGTAAGCGAGCGCGTGGCGCTGGCCACGACCCTTCTCGCCGAGGACGGGCTATCGCTGCGGGAAGCCGCGCTTGCGACAGGCTATCGCTCGCCCCGACGCTTTGCCGATCGACTTCGCAGCGCGTGAGCGTTTGCGACAGCATTTTGAGCGTTTGCGTGCGCCGACGCTCGGCACGAATTTGTTAGACCCTGCCCTCGAAGCTCACAGGAGCGAACCGCGAAAGGGCAACATCATGAAAACCATGCTCAACCTTCTGAACGCCACCGTCATCGCAGCAGTTGTCGCCACCCCGGCCCTATCGGCCGATCTCAAGGTGACGTTTCCAAAGAGCAATGACCGGACGCTGCTGCCGGAAAACGCCTCCTGCATTTCGACATCTTCAGACAAGTCGGCACCCGGCCCCAACAAGAGCCTTGCCGTTTCCTGGTCGAAAGGGCCGAAGGGCACGCGATCCTATGCGTTGACGATGGTCGACCCTGACGTGCCCACCGATTTCTCGCTGTTCAACAAGGCGGACAAGACCATCCCGAAGGATTTCAAGCGGATGGAATTCGTTCACTGGGTGCTGGCCGATATTCCTGCGTCGCGCACCAGCCTTGCCGAAGGCGCGGACGGAAACGGTCCTTCAGCCAATGGCCTGCCGCTCGAACGCACGGCCTATGGACGCCGCGGCCAGAATGGTGCCGGCGGCGGCAATTTGAAGGATGGGCCGCATGGCGGTTATATGGGCGCCTGCCCACCCTGGAATGACGCGCGCATTCACAGCTATCACGTCACCGTCTATGCGCTCGATGTCGACCGACTGAACCTGCCGGATCTCTTCACCCGCGCCGATCTGCTTGCCGCCGCGAAAGGCCATATCCTGGCATCGGGCAGCAAGGAACTGTTTTACACATTGAATGCAAAGGCCGAGAAATGACCGAGACGAGATGGGATGCAGCAGCACCGGCCGAGCCGGAAACCGCCCATTGGATGCGGAACCTGATCATCTGCCTCGTCGGCTCGTTCACGACGATCGTGGCGATGACGCTGCTGCTCCCCTTCCTGCCGCTTTATGTCGAGGAACTCGGCGTCAGCGACAAAGCCGCGATCGTGCAATGGTCCGGTATCGCCTATGGCGCCACCTTCTTTGCCGCCGCCTTCGTCGCGCCGCTCTGGGGACGGCTGGGCGATATATACGGCCGCAAGCTGATGCTGATCCGCGCCAGTCTTGGCATGACGGTCGCCATCTCGCTGATGGGCATGGCCGGCAATGTCTGGCAGCTGGTGGCGCTGCGCCTCTTCACCGGCCTTGCCGGTGGCTATGCCTCGGGTTCGATGGTGCTGGTGGCAGCGCAAACGCCGAAGCATCGCTCCGCCTGGGCGTTGGGCACGCTGTCGGCGGGCATCATGGCCGGCAATCTCGTCGGACCACTGATCGGCGGCGCGCTGCCGCCCGTTATCGGCATCCGCGGCACCTTCCTGCTGGCCGGCGGCGTAATCTTCCTGACGTTCCTGGCGACGACCTTCCTGATCAAGGAGGAAAAATCCACGGCGCGCAAGAAGGCTGCAAAGGCCAGCGGCAGCTGGGCCTCGATTCCGGACAAACGCCCCGTCGTCGCCATGCTGTCGCTCGGCCTCTTGCTGATGCTCGCCAATATGTCGATCGAGCCGATCATCACAGTCTATGTCGCGCAGTTCGTAACGGACGCCAATGTGACGATGGTCTCCGGCGTCGTCATGGCGGCCGCTGCGCTCGGCAGCATCCTGTCGTCCTCCTGGCTCGGCAAGCTAGCCGACCGCATCGGCTACTGGAGCGTCATCATGGCGGCGCTTGCTGTTGCGGCGCTGCTGCTGATACCGCAGGCTTTCGTGAGCTCGGCCTGGCAGTTGATCGGCCTGCGTTTCCTGATGGGCGTGGCGCTCGGCGGCCTTCTGCCCTGCATCACCGCCGTTATCCGGCATAATGTTCCCGATGCGGCGACGGGCAGCATTCTCGGGCTCTCCATCTCCTCGCAATATGTCGGCCAGGTGGCAGGCCCAGTCCTGGGCGGCTTCGTCGGCGGCCATATCGGCATGCGCGCCGTGTTCCTCGGAACCTGCGTGCTGCTGGCGATCGGCGCTGCCTATTGCTGGTGGGTCAGCCCGAAGAAGGAAGCGGAATAACTCAGCCGCTACCTGCAAACACGGGCATTGAAGATCAGAATTGCCGCGTGATCGTCGCGATTCTGACCGAGCCAGATTGAGCTCAAATGTGCTTTTGCTATTCTCCCGTGATTGACAGTTGTGGAGATCCGCCATGGCGCTTCCAAGCTTCGAAACCGAGAGACTGATCCTTCTGCCTCGCGTCATGGCCGATCTTGACGATTGCATCGCCATGGATCGCGACCCAGAGGTAACGCGCTTCATTCCCGGCCCGTGGCACGATGCCGTGGCACATCGAACCTTCGTGAAAGGTCGGATCGAGGCGAGTTTCGGTGATGGTCTCGGATATTGGTCAATCCGCGCCAAAGAAAGGCCTAAGCAATTCCTCGGCTGGATATTGCTGATACCCGCCGACGCCGTCGGGCCTGATATCGAGATCGGATGGCGGCTGAACAGGCGTGCCTGGGGCAAGGGTTATGCGACGGAGGCGGCAAGGCCGGTTCTCGCCCATGCCTTCCAGACACTCGAACTCGATCGCGTGATTGCCGATATCGCCCCTGGAAATGCGGCGTCCGTCCGCGTTGCGCAAAAGCTCGGTCTGTCGCAGCCGCGCCAGACCACCTATCACGATGAGCCCTTTGCTTCGTACAGCGTGACGAGAGCCACCTTCGAGGCTGAGCTTACGAGGCAGTGACCCCATGCCTCGCGTCAAGGCCGACCGCAGATAAAATCGACCCCAGAACGCGCTATCGCCTCCAGCGTTTCGCGCTTATCGCCTGCACGCGCTCGAACGGCAAGCGAATGCATGACAGCGGATGCCAGCTTTGCGAGAGTTGCAGCATCCGCTTCAGCCGGAAGCTCGCCCCGCTCAACCGCAAGCTCCATGCGTTCCTTGATCGCATCGTCGAATTCATTCAAGCTGCGGCGCAATACCTCCCGTACTCGATCATGCTGAATAGCCTCTGCCGTGGCCGTGCTGATCAGGAAGCAGCCACGCGCCGCGGTCTCGCCATGCAGGTATATTTTCAGAGCCTCGGCATAGATGCGCGCGAGATTCTCCCGCAGCGTGAGGGCCGGGTTGAGCGCCTCAGACAATATATCGAGACTGTCCTCGCGATAACCTTCCAAGGTGTCAAGATAGAGGTCCTCCTTGTCCCCGAATGCTCCGTAGAGGCTCGGCCGATTGAGTTTCGTCGCAGCGCTCAAATTATCCAATGAGGCCGCCGAGAATCCTCTGTCCCAGAAAACCTCCCGTGCCTGCCCAATGACAGCTTTCGCGTCAAAAGCGCGTGGACGGCCCTGCTTCTTCTCGCTCTTCATATTTTATACTACTTCGCACAAAAATCTTGACCGGATGCATTTTATGCGAAATGGTACAAATATTCAATGGATGCCGACGCCATACCTCGCGCCTGCATCGAAAAGGAGAGAGACCCATGAAACTCTACATGCACGCCGCCGCTTGCTCTTTGTCGCCGCACATCGTTTGTCGGGAGTTGGGGCTGGATGTTGAACTGGTCGAAGTTGATCGAAAGACTCATCGGACGAGTTCGGGCGAGGACTACTTTGCCATCAACGGGAATGGCTACGTGCCGGCATTGATGCTCGATGATGGGAGAGTGCTGACCGAAGGTCCTGCCATTGTGCAATTCCTCGCGGAGTGTTCACCGGAGGGATCGCGCCTCCTGCCGGAGGCCGGAACCTATGCCAGAAGCCAGGTTCAATCCTATCTGAATTTCATCACTGCCGAACTTCACAAGCCAATGGCGATGCTCTTCAACGCCGCTTATGAAGGTGCTCATGCCGGCATTCATGAACTGGTATGCAAGCGACTTGATTGGCTAAACAGCCAGCTCGTCGGCCCCTATCTGACCGGTGACGATTTCACGGTCGCCGACGCCTATCTCTTCGTCTGCTTGAACTGGTCGCCGTGGATCAAGATCGACATCGCACGGAGGCCAGCGTTACAGGAATTCATGGCTCGCGTCAGCGCAAGACCGAGCGTCCGCCACGCGCTCCACGCCGAAGACCTTGAGGCTTTCGAGACTGATGGCGTTTTCTTCGCGCCGCGATCCTACCTTGCTTCGGCAGGTCGTGTAGGAACACCCGTGCGGCCATGAACGGCCGCACTCTTCTGCATGCCCTTCTCCTTGCCAGAAGGGTTTATTCCTCGCTGGCGCTACGGCCGTGTGCCCAATCCATATAGAGTTCCAGCGCCTTGCGGGCGACCGGCCCCTCCTGAAATTCGCGGTCGTCCAGGCGGTTGACGCTGACGACCTTGGAATAGTTGCCGGTCGTGAAGATCTCATCGGCCGTCATGAACTGTTCGACGGACAGAGTTTCCTCGCGCACATCGAAGCCCTCCTGGCGTAGCAGGCTGATGACGCGGGCGCGGGTGATGCCAGCAAGGAAGGTGCGGTTGGCAACCGGCGTATAGACGATACCATCCTTGACCATGAAGACGTTGGACGATGCCGTTTCGACGACATTGCCGTTCATGTCGCGCACCAGCGCATTGTTGAAGCCGCGACCCCTCGCCTCCAGGATCATGCGGCCGCTATTCGGATAGAGCGAGCCGGCCTTGGCGTCGGTCATCGCCGTTTCCGGCGACGGACGGCGGAAGGGCGAGACAGTCAGCGTGATGCCGCCGGTGCCGCCGAGCGGCGCCTCGAACAGGCAGAGGGCGAAGCGCGTCGATTCCGCATCGACGGCGACGACGCTGCCCGGCGAGCCGTGCTCACCCCAATACATGGGCTTGATGTAGATCGGCGTCTTGCCGTCGAATCTTTTGATGCCTTCCCAGGCGAGCGCTTCGATCTCCTGCGAGGTCTTGACCGGCTTCAGCCCCATGGCTACGGCCGAGCGATTGATGCGCTGGCAATGGAGATCGAGATCGGGCGCGATGCCATCGAACCAGCGGGCGCCATCGAACACGGTCGAGCCGAGCCACATGGCGTGCGAGGTCGGCCCGATCAGCGGCGGATTGCCGGAAAGCCATTCTCCTTCGACATAGGTCCAGGTGGCGGTGCGGGGTGACGTATCGACGGACATGGGGGGTTCCTCTCCTAAAACAGTTCAGCTCACGGGATCTCTGAACCGCTCTACCTTTTTGTTTTCTCGCAATTCCGGGCGCAAAACGGCTTCGTACTTTTGCTGGAATTGCTCCGGGTGGCGGAGAGCAAATAACCGTGCAACCCAAGGGTCAAGCAGAAACTGCGCGGCAAAATCCATTTGCAACAAAGCGCTTGATATCGCATTCATAACGCAATTTTCATGCGTCGAAACAACAACTTGACGAATGGGTCCATCAGCAAAAGTGATGAACCATAGGGATCGTCAGGAGAGAGGGAGAACTCCCATGAAAGCGATGTATTACGAGGCCTTCGAGGCAACACCCGAAATCCGCACCCTGCCCGACCCGACACCCGGTGAAGATGGCGTGGTCATCGCCGTCGGCGCAACCGGCCTTTGCCGCAGCGACTGGCATGGCTGGATGGGTCATGATCCAGATATCAAGCTGCCGCACGTGCCGGGCCACGAGCTCGCCGGCAAGGTCGTGGCAACCGGGCGCGGCGTCGTCCGTTTCAAGGTCGGCGATCGCGTCACCGTTCCTTTTGTCTCCGGCTGTGGCCATTGCGCCGAGTGTCACTCCGGAAACCAGCAGGTCTGCCCGAGCCAGTTCCAGCCAGGCTTCACCCATTGGGGTTCCTTTGCCGAATATGTCGCAATCGACTATGCCGACACCAATCTCGTGCACCTGCCAGAATCTGTCGATGACGCGACGGCGGCAAGCCTCGGCTGCCGTTTCGCCACCTCCTTCCGTGCCGTTGCCGATCAGGCCAAGACGCGCCCCGGCGAATGGATCGCTGTCCATGGCTGCGGCGGCGTCGGGCTGTCGGCGATCATGATCGCCAGCGCGCTCGGCGCCAATGCCATCGCCGTCGACATTTCCGACGAAAAGCTCGCCTTTGCCCGCGAATGCGGCGCGGTCGCGACGATCAATGCGGCTGAGGTCGCTGATGTGGCGGAGGCGGTGCGCGAGATCACCAAGGGCGGCGCCCATATCTCGATCGACGCGCTCGGCCACCCTGCCACCTGCTTCAACTCCATCAAGAACCTGAGACGGCGCGGCCGGCATGTGCAGGTCGGCCTCATGCTCGGTGACTATGCGACTCCGCAGATCCCGATGGCGCAAGTCATCGGCCATGAACTCGAGATCTACGGCAGCCACGGCATGCAGGCCTGGCGCTACGATGCCATGCTCGACATGCTCGCCGCCGGCAAGATCGCGCCGCAGAAGCTCATTGGCCGCAGGATCAGCCTGGAAGACGCCGTTCCGGCGCTGATGACGCTTGATAAGGCCGAGGGCAAGGGCATCAGCGTCATTACACGGTTCTGATACATCCCGGTGCTATGCGCATCGGGAAAACGGCAATCCAGGAAGAGGGTATGCCCATGGCATGGTCTGCTGGCCAATATGTGAAATTCGAGGATGAACGCACGCGTCCGGCGCGCGACCTCTTGGCGCAGGTGCCGCTGCAGCATGTCGAGCGAGCGATCGACCTCGGTTGCGGCCCTGGCAATTCGACCGAGCTGATCGTGGAGCGTTATGGCGCCGCCGGCGTTTCCGGCCTCGACAGCGACGACAACATGCTGGAGGCCGCCCGCAAGCGCATGCCCGGTACGAGCTTCGTCAAGGCGGATCTCGCCAGATGGCGGCCGGAGGAGCCGGTTGATCTGCTCTTTGCGAACGCGGTCTTCCAATGGCTGCCCGATCATCTCGATATTCTCGATCATCTGATGGACGGTCTGAAGCCTGGCGGCGTGCTTGCCGTGCAGATGCCCGACAATCTGACGGAGCCCAGCCATCTGATGATGGAGGAGACGGCCAAGAGCGGCCCGTGGAGCGAGGCCTTTGCGAAGAAGAGCGTACGCCGCAATCCCCTGCCCGCGCCCTCGGTCTATTACAACAGGCTAATCGGCAAGTCGGCTCGCGTCGAGATCTGGCACACGAACTATAACCACGTGCTGGAAAACGCGGCAGCCATTGTCGAATGGGTGAAGGGCACGGGCTTGCGCCCCTATCTCGACTATGCCGGCGACGAGCATCGCGATGCCTTTGCCGCCGAATATCTGAAGCATATCGAGCATGCCTATCCGCCGCTTGTCGACGGCAAGGTGCTGTTGCGCTTTCCGCGGCTCTTCCTGGTCGCGGTGAAGAAATAGGATATTTATCAGCCGCGAAATGCTGACTGACGGCGGTGCGTCGATCCCATCGACAACCGGCATCGGCCCGCGCTAGAACACGACAAGCCAAAGCTGAAACAGCAATAGCTCCGAGGAGATAGTCGATGTCGTCCAGAAGCCCCGAATATGGCCGCCAGAAGGAGATGCGCGCATGACCACCCCCGACGTCGCACCGGCTCCGCCGCTGACATTCGTGATCTTCGGTGCTGCCGGCGACCTTACGCGGCGCCTGCTGATCCCAACGCTGATCAACATGACCCGCAGCGGGCTTGTCGGCGAAGACCTGCATATTCTCGGCATCGGCATCGAGACCGGCGGCGTCGACATGCTGCTGGATCGGCTGGAATCATTTCTGAAGACCTCCGGCGATATGGACGATCCGGAGCGGCAGGCCGCATGGCAGAGCCTGCGCAAGCGCATTAGCTACATCTCTGGCGATTTCACCCAGAACGGCGTCTACAAGGAGATTTCGGATTATCTCTCGCATGCGCCGACCGCCAATGCAGCCTTCTATTTCGCCGTGCCGCCGCGCTTCTTCGGCGATATCGCCGAGAAACTCTCCGAAAACGGGCTGATGAACGAGGCGACCGGCGCCTTCCGCCGCATCGCGATCGAAAAGCCCTTCGGTCACGATCTTGCCTCGGCACAGGCTTTGAATGCGCGGCTGCTGAACCATGTGTCCGAAAGCCAGATCTATCGCATCGACCATTTCCTCGGCAAGGAAACGGTGCAGAACATCATGACGACGCGCTTCGCCAACATGATGATCGAGGCGCTGTGGAACAACAACTATATCGACCACGTGCAGATCACGGCGGCAGAGCTTGTGGATGTCGGCACGCGCGGTAAATTCTACGATGCGACCGGCGCGCTTCGCGACATGGTGCCGAACCATCTTTTCCAGCTGCTGGCGATGGTGGCGATGGAACCGCCGAACAGCTTCGATGCCGAATCCATCCGTAATGAAAAGGGCAAGGTGCTGAAAGCCCTGCGCGTCTATTCGCGGGAGGAGGCAATCAAGAACGGCGTGCGCGGCGCCTATACGGCCGGCCCGATTGCCGGTAGGGATCTGCCGGCCTTTACCCAGACACCCGATGTGGCCCCCGACAGCAACACCGAAACCTTCGTGGCACTGAAACTCCTAGTCGATACATGGCGCTGGGCGGGCGTGCCCTTCTACCTGCGAACGGGCAAGGCGATGAAGGCGCGGGATACGGAAGTGGTCATCACCTTCCGGCCGGTGCCTTTCGCGCAGTTCCCGCGCCACGAATCTCGCCCCGAGCTGCCGCCGAACAGGCTCATCATCCAGGTGCAGCCCGACGAAGGCCTCGATATGGAAATCTCGATCAAATCGCCGGGGCTGGTGCTGAAAACCGCGCCGGTTTCACTCGATTTCCGCTATGCCGACAGTTTCGACATCGGCAAGCAGACCGGCTACGAAAGCCTGTTCTACGAACTCTTCGTCGGCGACCAGACGCTCTTCCAGCGCGCCGACGGCATCGAAGCCGGCTGGGCCGCCGTGCAGCCCTTCCTCGACCTCTGGGCAGAGGGCGGCAAACCCGATCCTTACGCCCCCGGCAGCACAGGCCCGGCCTGCGCCGACGAACTCATCGAACGCGACGGCCGCAAATGGCATGAGATCGATGGGACGCCGAAGGGCAGAAAGGTTTGAAGTTGAAAGGGCCGGTGTCCATGGATATCGGCCTATACAGCCGCAACCTTATCAGTTCTTCGCCGTCGATTTTGAACAATCCACTGCGGCGATGGTGAAATTGTCCGAATTTTGAACCGTCTCTCTAAGGACGGCACAACCAGTCGCCGCTTCCATTGCTTTCACGTTGCCAGCGTAGATGGTCGGATCAATAACAAGCAGCGATGCTCCGGTAGGGTGATTCAGGCCCGCTTGCCAGGAGTTCTTGCTCGAAAGCGGCCTCACTGAATATTCAACGCCATCAATTTTGACCACTTTTGAGCCTGGGAAATAGCTTGAAACGCCACCTTGGCAACCAGCCAATCCAATAAGTGCAAATACTGCAAAAAACCGTTTCATCTTATACTTTTACCCCGAGAAGAACTTTGATATCGATTATAATGTGCGCGCATGAGTTGCAAGCCCGCTTCGGGTTGGCGACGTATATACATTTGAGCGAGCAATGCCCCAGCGACTATATTAGCTGGCAAATCGTCATGCCTTACAGTCCATCGAATCTGCCTCCTCAAAAACGACGGCCCTCGCCCAAGGGCGAAGGCCGAGATCGAAGTAATCAATACTTAAACTGCGGAACGTACCCATGAAGTCAACGGATGAAACCGATGGCTATCGGCCAGTCGGCTCTCTCGTCATCAGGAGAACGCTTCTTCAGCCTCAAATGAACTGGTGCAGGCCCGGGACGGAATTGACGACCTGGTCGACCACCTCGTCGCCGGCATGCTGGCGAGCGGTTGCAATCGTTTCCTTGGCGAGCGAGCCGATTTCACCCATGCTGAGACCGCTGCTCATCAGCTGCTGGCCGAGCGCCATCAGGCCGCCGCCACCGCCGACTGCGCTAAGCAAGCCGCCGAGCAGGCCGCCGCCGCCCGTTTCCTCGCCATTATATTGTGCAACGAGATCGGTGGCGCCGGGAATAGATTCGATCATTTTGGTGACGGGGCCATCCGGAGCTTCGCGCTGCAGGAAGCCGAGAATCATGCCGACGGCCTTTTCCGCGAGGTCGGGAGCGATGCCGGCTTTGGTCGCGATCTGATCAATAACTTCGTTCACTGTGGCCTCCTGCCTTTATAACGTTAACGTCAACGTAACTGAATGCGGCAACCGGCACAAGACGCCCCGGCGGCTATCATTCTACCAGAAGCGGAACCTCGACGCGAATGGTTGTCCCTCTTCACGCGAGTTCTTATAACAGTGTCAGGACAAATCGATGAATGGCCCTTGCAGCTTTCTGAAGCTGCTGTGCCGCCGCCCTAGAACCGGATGATTTCGGATCCAATCGATCCGAAATCATCCGGTTCTAGAATCATATAGGTAGAGCATGATGTCGTCTGAAAACCGGTGACATTTTTCGGCAGCATGCTCTGGAGCATTTCCGCTTTTCTTCGAATCGCGAAAACGTTCTATCTTTTTTGTTTTTACGCAGTTCCGGACGCAAAACCGCTTCGCACTTTTGCTGGAAGTGCTTTAAGGGAGACGACACCATGCCGCAGCAGGATGGACAGATTTTCGTCGGCGCGAGCCGCAATCCGGATGACAGCATCAACAAGGACGAGTTCCTGACGCTGAAATTCGGCAACCGTCACGGCCTCGTCACAGGTGCCACCGGCACCGGCAAGACCGTGACGCTGCAGGTTCTGGCGGAAGGATTTTCCAAGGCCGGCGTGCCCGTCTTCTGTGCCGACATCAAGGGCGATCTTTCAGGCATCGCCGCCAAGGGCGAGCCGAAGGACTTCCTGCTGAAGCGCGCGGAGGAAATCGGCCTGTCGCCCTATGAGTTCGACCAGTTCCCGGTGATCTTCTGGGACCTCTATGGCGAAAAGGGCCACCGCGTGCGCACTACCATCGCCGAGATGGGACCGCTGCTGCTGGCGCGCTTGATGGATGCGTCCGAGGCGCAGGAGGGCGTGCTCAACATTGCCTTCAAGGTCGCCGATGAGAACGGCCTGGCACTGCTCGACCTCAAGGACCTGCAGGCGCTGCTGAACTATATGGGCGAAAACGCCAGCGAGCTCTCCACGAAATACGGCCTGATCTCGAAATCGTCAGTCGGCTCGATCCAGCGCGCAATGCTCGTGCTGGAGCAGCAGGGCGCGGAAAACTTCTTCGGCGAGCCGGCGCTGAAAATCTCCGACATCATGCGGGTCAGCAATGACGGCTACGGGCAGGTCTCGGTGCTTGCGGCTGACAAGCTGATGATGAACCCGCGGCTCTATGCCACCTTCTTGCTGTGGCTGCTCTCCGAGCTATTCGAGGAACTGCCCGAAGTCGGCGATCCGGACAAGCCGAAGCTGGTCTTCTTCTTCGATGAGGCGCACCTGCTTTTCAACGACGCGCCGAAGGTGCTGATCGAACGCGTGGAGCAAGTGGTGCGACTGATCCGCTCAAAGGGCGTCGGCGTCTATTTCGTGACGCAGAACCCGCTCGACGTGCCGGAAACGGTGCTGGCACAGCTTGGCAATCGCGTGCAGCATGCGCTTCGCGCCTATACGCCGCGCGAACAGAAGGCCGTGCAGACGGCGGCCTCGACATTCCGGCCCAATCCGGCCTTCGATTGCGCTACCGTCATCACGACCCTCGGTACCGGCGAGGCGCTCGTGTCGATGCTGGAGGGCAAGGGTGCACCGTCCGTCGTCGAGCGCACACTGATCCGCCCACCATCCGGCCGTATCGGCCCCGTCACGGATGGCGAGCGTCAAGCCATCATCAACGGCAGTCCGGTTGCAGGCGTCTATGACCAGACGATCGACCGCGAATCCGCTTACGAGATCCTGACGGAGCGTGCGCGCAAGGCGGCCGTACCGCAGAACGACAGTGCCGGCGATGGCTGGACCTTGCCGGGGTTCGGTGGCGACAGCAGTAAGCCAGCCGGTCGCCGTTCGGGCTATCAGCGCGAGACGATCCTGGAAGCGACGATGAAAAGCATGGCGCGCACGGTGGCAACGCAAGTCGGGCGGGCGCTGGTGCGCGGTATTCTTGGCAGCCTGAAGCGATAGAAGATTACCCTCCCTGGAGGGGGAGGGTCGGAGCGAAGCTCTGGGGTGGGGTGATCCGCGGAGACCTTTCCGGTTCCGACTATCACCCCCACCCGCCGCTTTGCGGCGACCTCCCCCATCAAAGGGAGGTGTTACTTCCCTCAAGGGAGAAGGTGAAGATCAGCGCACCGGTGCGACCAGCGAGAAGAATGCGCCTTGCGGATCGGTTGCCTGGACGATCCAGCTGCCGCCGGGCACTTCCATCGGGCCGTTGGCGATCCTGCCGCCGCCCTCCGTGATGCGGGCGATCGCGGCGTCGATCGCCGGAACGTTGATGTAGAAATTCCAGGCCGCCATCGGCATTTCCGCCGGCTTGGTCATGATGCCGCCGAAGTCGCGATCGCCGATCTTGAAGATCTTGTATTTACCCATCGGCCCCATGTCGAAATCGGAGCTCAGTTCCCAGCCGAACATCTCGCTATAGAAATCGAAGGCCTTCGGGCCGTCGTTGGAATAGAGTTCGTGCCAGCCGAAATAGCCCGGTGTCGCAGGCGCAGGCGGCTCCCAATCCTGGCCCGGCAGCGGGGTGAACAGGCAGAATGCAGCGCCATAGGGATCGGAGACGACGGAGAACCGGCCGACGCCTGGAATATCCGTGGGCTCGCGATAGGTCTTGCCGCCCTTGGCGACAACGGTCTTGGTGGCTTCATCGACATTGGGAACGCCGATATAGCCGGTCCAGCAGGGCGGCGTGCCCATGGCCTTCGCCTCGTCAGGCAGGATCATCAAACCGGCAACAGGGCCTGCACCGGCGCTGAACAGCGTATAGTCCATGCCGACATCAGGCATGCCGGCATCCGCCGCATCCCAGCCGACGACCTTGGTATAGAAGGCTTCCGCCGCTTTCATGTCTGTCGTCATCAGCTCGTACCAGACAAAATATCCCTTCTCAGCCATAACATCGCTCCCTATTGTGATTGTTGCGGTCATCCGTCTCATCCTGAGCCTGATGTCGGCGCAAGCACATCATGGCCGATGAAAGTGACGGCCGAACGATGGTCAATCGGTTGATCCGTCGTTCCCCGGCGAGCAGGCTCCAGGTCTTAACTAGGCGCAAGGCGTAATAATTCGACCCCTTGTGCCGCATGGCATGAATTTGGCGGTCTCGCCACGCCCTCAATGGCAGCAGGAGCCCGCCTTCTCCGCCTCCTGATATTCGTCATGTCGGCGCACGAAATCCATGGTGTGGCCTTCATTTCGGCCCTTCGGTGCGTTGTCGAGGATCATCAGCGTGCCGATCATTTCCTCGCCGCCGCGGGCATAGCTGGAATAGGTGTGGAAGATATTGCCGGCTTCATCCTTGTAGAAGGCGCTGAGTCCAGGCAACTCGTCGTTGCCGTTGGCGGCGTCCATATCATTGAAATTATAGAACACCTTTTCACCGGCGAGCTGCTCTTTGGTGAAAGAGACGTGATAGTCGAAATTGAAATCGTTGGAGAAGGACGACACCCAGGGGAATTTCCAGCCCATGCGCTTCTTATAGGCCTCTATCTTTTCGATCGGCGCGCGCGACACTGCGACCAGCGTGACATCGTGATGATTGAGATGCGGAAGCGTTCCATCGAAATGATCGGCGAGGAAGGAGCAACCGGTGCATCCGGCATCCCAATCCGGGCCGAGCATGAAATGATAGATGATCAGCTGGCTGCGGCCGTCGAAGAGATCGGCAAGCGTCCTCTTGCCGGCCGGCGTGTCGAAAACATAATCCTTATCGACCTTTACCCAGGGCAAGGCTAGGCGTTCCGCATTGACGCGATCGCGAAGATGCGTAGCTTCCTTTTCCTTGGCAAGCAGTTGACGGCGGGCCTCGAGCCACACTTCTCTGGAAACGACCTGGTTCATTGTCCGCGCCCTCCTCCGGCGTTTTCATTTCCAAATCTTGACAAATATATTGATATCAATATTAATGAATCATGTCAAACGCAGTCCAAATCCCCTTTGAAACCACGCTGTTAGTCCGCGATACCTGCCTGTGCCTGCATGTTCAACGCGCGGCGCGCGCGCTGGCCCGCCGTTTTGACGAGGCACTGCGGCCATTCGGACTCACCAACGGCCAGTTCTCCCTGATGATGTCTCTGAACAGGCCGGCGGCGGCATCCATGGGATCGGTCACAGCGCTCCTGGCAATAGACCAGACGACGCTGACGGCGGCCTTAAAGCCACTGGAACGGCGGGGATGGGTGAGCATCGTGCCCAATCCAAAAGATCGCCGCGCCCGCCTGCTCAGCCTCACGCCATCGGGAAAGGCGGCGCTCGCCGCCGCCGTGCCGATCTGGAAGACGACACATGCCGCCCTCGAAGAGCGGCTGCCCGACGGCAATGGCGACCGCCTGCGTAGCGATCTCGCTATTCTGCTCTGAATTGCGGTTCAGACAATCGCGGATCGCCCTCGAAATCCTGCCTTTCGAAGCCGATGCGGCGCCGTGGGAATTCGCACAGCGCCTGCACGCCGACGCGAGACAGCCGGATGCGCCAGGTCTGGCGTTCGACGGGTTCGCGGGCGGAGAAGGCCCTGGCCGTGAGCAGCGCGATGTTCATGCCTCCGCGGGGATCCCGGACGGAACGATAGAGGATCGCCTCGATACCGCCGGCTCGCGCCGCCTCGGCAAGCGATTGGCAGGCTTCGTAGTTGACCGGATCTGTCCACAATTGCCGATCGCGATCCAAGGGAGGCACTGTCAGATCGATCCCAGCCTTCGTTGCAATCGCAGCAGAAAAGGCTGTATATTCTGCGGCATTGGCAGGCAACGGCGTGTCAGGGGAATCACGGAAGAAGAGCAGCCGATAGAAGCTCATTTCAGCCAGCGCCGTCTCCACCTGCTCCGAGGCGTAGAAAACGCCGAGCGTGCGGCCGGCGCGTCTGAAACGGGAACCGTGGGGATAGATCGCTCCGTAACGGAAGGGTGTGGCGAGCAGATAATCCAGCCCTGCGCATTCCGGCGGCAGCGCCGGCTTGGTTTCCTCGAGCACGCTTTCGAGAAGCGCTTGCTCCTCCAGCGTATCGACAAGCTTCAGCGTCGAGACCTGATGCTGCGATTCCACCAGCCGCCAATATTGGCCGGAGATGACCTTTGCCTCAGACGAGAGCGCGGCGGGCGTCCAGATAGGCAAGGACATCGGTCAAACCGGAAATCGAGATGATCTTGTCGATCGGCGCTGCGCCAAAGGCGATATTGCCGTTACGCAGCCATTGCCGCGCCACAGCCTCGTCGCCGCCGACGATGGCATCGAGCGAACGGAAGAGACGAACGAAAAGCACGGCAAGTTCGAAAGGCTTGCTATCGCGCTCCAGCAGATGATCCTGCCGCTTCATGCGCGATACCGTCGCCTCCGACACGCCGATGATGGCCGCAAGGATGCGGGCGTTCAATCCCAGCCTCTCGGCGGCATTGACGACGGCCTTGGTGATGACCAGCGCTTCACCGGGCATCGGCTGGCCTATTACCTGGGCTTTTATCATGGCTACTTCCTTTCCTAAGAAAAGATATAGCATTTTTCTTGCAAAAGAAAAGGAGCGACAGATAAAACTGCCGCTCCTTTTCAATATATTCCCACATATCCGGTCCTCAATCGACCGGCGGCGCGTTTCCCGTCAGACAACAGCAACCGGCACTTCGGTCGAGGTGCGCATGGCATGGCTGTAGGGGCATACGATATGGGCGGCAGCGGCGAGCTTTTCAGCCTCGGCCTTGTCCATGCCGGGAATGTGGACAGCCAACGAAACTTCGATGCCGAAACCGGTGCCATCCGCGCGAGGACCAATCCCGACAGTCGCCGTGACCTTGGCGTCTTCCGGAATCTTGACCTTCTGCTGGCCTGCGACAAATTTCAAAGCGCCCAGGAAGCAGGCGGAATAGCCGGCTGCAAAGAGCTGCTCCGGATTGGTGCCGGTAGCGCCATCGCCACCGAGCTCCTTCGGTACGGTCAGCGTGACGTCGAGGACGCCATTTTCGGAAACTGCATGGCCGGCGCGGCCACCGGTGGCGGAAGCTTTGGTCGTATAAAGAATAGGCATGTCATGTCTCCTTCGGTTGGATGGATTTTATATACATCACGATTTAATCGCGCGCAACATATATTTCGCAATGGTTTTGAGAAAGTGAATTGCGATAAGGCCGTCAATACGAGGATAGTGACGACTGCGATATGGCGGAGAGCCAATCAGCGCGACCAGCGCCGGCAGTCGAAAATCAATCTGACAATCGTTTGAGATCGGCTTCCGGGTACTTCCGGTCAGGACCGCAAACAAAAAGGGCGCCAGCGGCGCCCCTTTTTCAATGATGCGGTATCAGGCCGTGACCAGGATCGGCGCGCGCTCGGGAACGCGATCATAGAGATCGATGACATCCTGGTTGAGCAGACGGACGCAGCCGGAGGACACAGCCTTGCCGATCGAGCGCCAGTCGGGATTGCCGT
Organism: Rhizobium sp. ERR 1071; assembly: GCF_007828675.1. Lineage (NCBI taxonomy): Bacteria > Pseudomonadati > Pseudomonadota > Alphaproteobacteria > Hyphomicrobiales > Rhizobiaceae > Rhizobium > Rhizobium sp. ERR 1071. Next base: position 69,965 of record NZ_VITM01000003.1, read on the forward strand.
GCAGGCGATAGAGCGAGTCCTGCTTGTCCTCGAAGATATAGAGAGCACGTGCTCCCAGCGGGTTCTTCAGACCCGGGTCCATGCCACCATTGGCGATGGAATATTTCACGAGTTCCGGCTGGCGGGCGACCATTTCATCCGGCGGATTCCAGCGCGGCCATTTCTTGCGCCACTGGATGACGCCTCGGCCCTGCCAGGCAAATCCTTCGCGGCCGACGCCGATGCCATAGCGCATCGCCGTTCCGCCCTGCTCGGTCACATAGAGCATGCGCTGGGTTGTATTGACGACCACGCTGCCGGGTGCCTCGCCTGTTGGGTCGATCACCCGTTGACGATAGAAGCGGGGATCGATCTGCTGGTAGGGAACCGCCGGAATGATGAAGCCGCCATCCTCGACGGAGGCATAGATTACGGCCGGATCAGGCTGCTCGCCATCATAGCTGGAGAACCAGGTTCGGAACGGCCGCGGGGAGCCGGTATATTGAACCGGGCTGACGACGGGGCCGTTATCGATGGTGGAGGCGCAGCTGGCAAGCGTCGAAACGGCGCCGAGACCCGCCAGAGCGAGGAAGTTACGTCGCGATAGGGATGAAGGAAGGCTCATGTCGACAGCATAGTTCCTTTTGTGGAGGAAGCGAAAACCCGTACCAACAGGCTGATTCGGCTCCCCGAGAGGTTCGCAGAGACAGACGCAAAACTAAAGAGCGCAAACCACCCCGACTATCGCACTTATGCAACATCACGAAAATTTGTGGTAAAATACCGCTACAGAACGACGATTTCCGCCTTATCGGGCACCCGGTTGTAAAGATCTATCACGTCCTGGTTGAGCATGCGAACACATCCGGAAGATGCAGCCTTGCCGATCGACTGCCAATCCGGCGTGCCGTGAACTCGATAAAGCGTATCCCGGCCGTTCTGATAGATATAGAGCGCACGCGCGCCGAGCGGATTGGTCGGCCCGGGATTCATGCCGCCGCGCTCGGCCGATAGCGGCCTCATCTGCGGGTCGCGCGCGACCATTTCTGCGGGCGGGGTCCATCGCGGCCATTTCTGCTTCCATTGGATCAGGCCCCTGCCGTGCCAGGCATATCCTGCCGCGCCGAGGCCGACGCCATAGCGCATCGCCTTGCCGCCCGGTTCGATGAAATAGAGGAAGTGGTCGCGCGTATCGACAACAATGGTGCCGGGGCGTTCCCTGGTCTGGTAATCCACCTCCTGGCGCAGGAAGCGCGGATCGATGCGCTTGTAGGGGATGGCCGGCAACGTGAAGTCGTCTTCACTGCGCTGCGCATACATGGCCTGGTGCACTGGATTGAAGGTCGGCAGGCCATAGGTCTGGTGGAATTGGGTGCGGAAGAGATCGCGCGATTGCGGCACGGGCTGCACCGGCAGGCGCCTTACCCTGTTCGGCTCGATCCCCTCCGGACGATAGAAGACGGGCGTCGTCTCCTGCACGAAGCGATCCGGATCGGTGGCGCCCGTATCGGGAATGATGCTGCAGGCGGACAATGTCGTCAGTGCGGCAGCGGCAAACAGATGACGGGAAACGGGCAGCAGGTCGGCCATTATCGGAAACCAGTTGGGACACATCGGATCGGCCGCATAATGACTGCCGCGGCTGGAGCGAGGCTGGCGTCGATCGCCAGACGGTTCCAACGAAGATATTGCACCGATCGGCCAAACTCCTGTTTTCCCTTGCGACATCATGGGCTAGACCAATGCAGTACGGAGGAGCGCATGAATATCGACAGTCTCGACCCGGGCATCTTCGGCCAGACCGACCAAAAGACTTGGCTGAAGCTGGTGGAACGGGCGCTGAAAGGCAAGAATTTCCAGGAAGCACTGGTCTCGCGAACCGATGACGGCATCGCGATAGAGCCGCTTTACCAGCGACGGCGCGACGGCAAGCCGCTATTTCGTCAGCGGGCCGAGTTGCCATGGACGGTGATGCAGCGCATGGACGATCCGGACACCGAGCGGGCAATGGTGCAGCTCGGCGACGATCTTGCCAATGGAGCAAGCGGTATCAGCCTCGTTTCCAACAATTCCGCTTCGGCCTTCGGCATCGGCATGGATGCTCAGTCGCCAAACTTTTCCGAAGTGCTGGCAGCAGCATCCGCCAAGACTGCAACTCTGCGCCTCGATGGCTTTTCTTCCAGCGTCGCGAAAACGGTAGCAGCCTCAATTGTGGATGGTGGTGCCCAAAGATTGCACCTTGGACTCGACGCTTTCTTGACAGCCGTGCATTTCGCCAATTTTACCAGCGACATCAAATACTTCAAAGAGTTGAAGTCGGTTGGTACGATCGTCAATGCGGACGGCCGTGCCGTGCATAATGCCGGCGGGACCGAGGCGCAGGAACTGGCGGTGATGGCGGCAAGCCTCGTCGGCCATTTACGACTGCTTGAGGAGGCGGGACTGTCACCGGAAGCAGCGCTTGCGGCAATCAGCCTCTGCCTTTCGGCCGATCAGAATCAGTTCATCACAACCGCGAAGATGCGCGCCGCGCGGCTGATCTTCACCCGGATCGCCGAGGCCTGCGGCGTTACCGACCCACGACCGGCACATCTCTTTGCTGAGACCAGCTATCGCATGCTGACCCGCCTCGATCCGGAGACGAACATCCTGCGCAACACGATCGCGGTCTTTTCAGCCGGCGTTGGCGGCGCCGACGAGATCGGTGTTCTGCCGCACAGCCTGACGCACGGCATTCCTGATCCGCTGGCGCGGCGCCTAGCGCGCAACACGCAGACGATTCTGATCGCCGAAAGCCACCTCGATCATGTCGCCGATCCAGCTGCCGGAGCAGGCGGCATCGAGGCACTGACCGATGCGCTGGCCGAGCGAGCATGGGAGATTTTCACCGGGATTGAAGGCAAGGGAGGATTGGCGAAGGTCATCTCCAGCGGCGAGCTGGCGGCGATGATCGCAGAGGCGCGTGAGAGCCGTGCCGCAAGGCCGATCGTGGGGACGACGCTGTTTGCCATGAAGACCGAGCGGCCGGTGAGGGTTTTGGGGCCTTTGGGTCCGATTGTTGGCGGGATGGGGTTGGTGCCGATACGATTGGATGAGGGGGTGGAGGCATGAGGATGGACATCGGGTTCGAGGAGATTGGGCACCCCCCTCTGTCACTTCGTGACATCTCCCCCACAAGGGGGGAGATCGTTCCGTGCCAGAATTTAACCCCAGCGAGAATGACAACCTATGCTGCCGCAGATGCGGTATCTATTTGGGGCAGAAAGACTCCACCAGTTTCCAATCTCCCCCCCTGTGGGGGAGATGTCGCGAAAGCGACAGAGGGGGGTACCGCAATCTCCACATCCACGGAGGCATCGGCTCCATGACCAATATCCCCGACTTCGCCACCATCCCCTGGGCCAAGCCGCAGGCAACGACGCCAACAATCGGCGCCCCAGCCTGGGAAACTCCCGAAGGCATCAGCGTCAAGCGCAGCTATGGCGAAAGCGACCTCGCCCGCCTGAAGTTTTTGGATACCTATCCCGGTGCTGCGCCGTTCGTGCGTGGCCCCTACCCCACAATGTATGTCCAGCAGCCCTGGACCATCCGCCAATATGCCGGCTTCTCCACTGCCGAGGAGTCCAACGCCTTCTATCGCCGCAATCTTGCCGCCGGCCAGAAGGGCCTCTCCGTCGCCTTCGATCTTGCCACTCACCGCGGCTATGACAGCGATCATCCGCGAGTGGCCGGCGATGTCGGCATGGCGGGGGTGGCGATCGATTCCATCCTCGATATGCGCCAGCTCTTCGACGGCATTCCGCTTGACGAGATGAGCGTATCGATGACCATGAACGGCGCTGTGCTGCCGGTCATGGCGCTCTATATCGTCGCGGCGGAGGAACAGGGCGTTTCCGAGGACAAGCTGTCGGGCACGATCCAGAACGACATTCTCAAGGAGTTCATGGTTCGCAACACCTACATTTATCCGCCGCAGCCCTCGATGCGCATCGTCTCGGACATTTTCAGCTATACCAGCCAGCGGATGCCGAAGTTCAACTCCATCTCGATCTCCGGCTACCACATGCAGGAGGCCGGCGCGACGGCGGATCTGGAGCTCGCCTACACGATCGCCGACGGCATCGAATATGCGCGGGCAGGCGTGGCAGCCGGGCTCGATATAGACAGCTTCGCCCCTCGCCTCTCCTTCTTCTGGGCCGTCGGCATGAACTTTTTCATGGAGGTTGCCAAGATGCGCGCGGGACGGCTGATCTGGGCCGCGCTGATGCAGAAGAATTTCGCACCGAAAGACCAGAAATCCCTGGCACTCAGGACCCACAGCCAGACCTCCGGCTGGTCGCTGACGGCGCAGGATCCGATGAACAACATCATCCGCACCATGGTCGAGGCGATGGCGGCAACGCAGGGACATACCCAGTCGCTGCACACCAATTCCTTCGACGAAGCGCTGGCGCTGCCGACCGACCATTCCGCCCGCATTGCGCGCAACACGCAAATCCTGCTGCAGAAGGAATCCGGCACGACAGGGATCATCGACCCCTGGGGCGGCTCGGCCTATGTCGAACGGCTGACCTACGATCTTGCGGCCCGCGCCCTTGCCCATATCGAGGAGGTAGAGGCGCTCGGCGGCATGGCGAAGGCGATCGAGAAAGGCATCCCCAAGCTTCGCATCGAAGAGGCGGCCGCACGCACGCAGGCGCGCATCGACAGCGGCCACCAGACCGTCGTCGGCGTCAATTTTTCCAAGCCGGAAAAGGATATCGAAGTCGATGTCCTGAGGGTCGAGAATTCCGAGGTGCGGGCAAGGCAGCTTTCCAAGCTGCAGCAGCTGAAGGGCACGCGCGAAACGGCGGCGGTGGAAGCCGCCCTCGACGCCCTGACGGATGCCGCGCGCAACGGCACCGGCAACCTACTCGATTTTGCCGTCAAGGCGGCAAGGGCGAGAGCGACGGTCGGCGAAATCTCGCTGGCTCTGGAAAAAGCCTATGGCCGGCATGTTGCGGAGATCAGGACCATCTCGGGTGTGTACCGCAAGGAAGTCGGGGATGCCGACCCCACCTTCAACAAGGCCGTCGCCAAAGTCGAAGCCTTCCGCAGGGCGCGGGGCGAAAAGCCGCGCATCCTGATTGCCAAAATGGGCCAGGACGGCCATGATCGCGGACAGAAGGTGATTGCGACGGCCTTTGCCGATCTCGGCTTCGATGTCGTCGTCGGCGCCATGTTCCAGACTCCGGAAGAAGTGGCCGAAGTCGCCGTTCGCGAAGGCGTCGACATCCTCGGCGCTTCATCGCTTGCCGCCGGCCATCTGACGCTGGTGCCGGAACTGAAGGAAGCGCTTGCGCGCCGTCATGCTGGCAATGTGCTGATCGCCGTCGGCGGCGTCATCCCGCCACAGGATTTCGCGGCGCTGGAAGCGGCCGGTGCGGACGCAATCTTCCCGCCCGGCACGGTGATTGCGGAAGCGGCAACGGCGCTGATCGAGAAGCTGATGGCGTAAGCATCGACTCGCAGAGCGGTTCGGATTATCTCCCGTGCCGCTCTTGCGGGCGCTGGTTCAGACAGCCACGCTCTTGAAGAACTCGATACTTTGAGCGATTTCGCCCGGCAAAGCCGAATTGTGGCTGCCCGGCACCGTCGCCATTTCGATCTTCACGCCGGCGGCCGTTGCCCGTTTGGAGAGCAGCGACAGGCGCGAGTCGAAATGTGCCTCTTCGGTTCCGTGAAACAGCTTTATCGGGCTTTTGAAGCTGTGCGCGTAGCAGAGCGGCGAGCGCATCTGGTATTCACGCGGGTTCCTGGTGTTGAAGCGGATGTCCTGCGGGTAACGGCTGAAGAAGGCGTAAGCGTCGGGGTTGCCGGATATCGGCGCGACCGCACGGAAGCGCTTCGTCGACATGGCGGCGAGCATGGCGAGCGTACCGCCGATGCTGTGGCCAGCCAGGAACATACGATGCGGATCGACACCAGGCAGATGCCGCAGCCGGTTGGACGCGGCCAGCACATCGGCAACTTCGTCGTAAAAGCCGGAAAAATTGCCCTTCTGGCCGTTTTCGCCGCGCATGGAAGGGATCATGACGACGTAGCCGGCCTCGACATAGGGCTTCATCAGCTGCCAATGTCCCTGGCCGATGGCGTTGCCACCATGCAGGAACAATACGGCCGGCTTCGGTTTCTCCGAACGCGTGTAGCGGGAAACCCAGGCGACGAGCTCCAGCTCCTCGCCGACGCCGCTGCGATAGAAAAGCCGTTCGGCGGTCGATGGCGTCACCAGCGGTTCGTAGATATCGGGAGCAGGTCCCTTGCTCACGAGATCAGTGCGAAACAGATGGCGCTCCTTGGCATAGTCGCCCGAAAGCAGCGGCGGCGCATCCTCGGCCTTCTCGTCGCTCCGTGTGGCGACACTCTTGTTCTCGGCAGGCTTGTTTGCAGTCGTACTGTCATCGGCAGCTCTGACGATGTTGGGCGCAAAGAGCGTGAAGGCAATACCGGCTAGAAGGCTGCGGCGATTGGGACGAAATGCGTGGTCGTCGGACATGGTCGTGAGCTCTGTCGAAATATCCCGGCGCAGATCAAATCTGCACGGGTTGGAAGGCTAGGCCAACTCACTTTGTGGTGAGGAATCGCCCTCGCCTATTCATCGACAACCGGAGCCTTGGCGTCAATCATCGCGATCAAAGTTTCCAGCCTGTCGGCCTCGTAGGGCGGTTTGTCGGGCCGCAGTCGGGCAATGCGTGGAAAGCGCATGGCGACACCCGATTTATGGCGGGTCGAGCGGTTGATGCCCTCGAAAGCGACCTCGAGCACGAAACCGAAATCGCGATCGGCACGTACGGCGCGCACGGGACCGAAACGGTCGACGGTATTGTTGCGCACGAACTTGTCGAGCACTTCAAGCTCCGCATCGGTAAAGCCGAAATAGGCCTTGCCGACAGGCACGAGCTGCTCGCCCTCCGGAGTCGTCGCCCAGACGCCGAAGGTGAAATCGGAATAGTAACTGGAGCGCTTGCCGTGGCCGCGCTGGGCATACATCAGCACCGCATCGACATTATAGGGATCGCGCTTCCACTTGAACCAGGGCCCTTTGGCGCGGCCTGCGAGATAGGCGCTGTCCCTGCGCTTGATCATCACGCCTTCGATCACCGGATCGGGCGGCGAGGAGCGCAGGCGGTCGAGCTCCTCCCAGGAAGAGAAATCGACGAGCGGCGACAGATCAAAGCGGTCGTGGGGCGCGGCATCGATAATCTCCGTCAGCCGCTCCCGCCGATCGAGGAACCCGCGGGCGCGCACGTCCTCCGCGCCGTCAAAAAGAAGATCATAGGCGCGGATGAAGGCCGGAAACTCGTCCAGCATCTTTGCCGTCACGGTCTTGCGGTTGAGGCGCTGCTGCAGATCGGAGAAGCTGCGTGTCGGGCTGTTGGAGCGAACAGTGCCGCCAACCAGCAGCTCACCGTCCATGACGCCCTCGAAATTCATGGCGTCCACAACGTCTGGAAAGGCGCCGGATATGTCATCGCCGGAGCGCGAATAGAGCTTGCTCGTCTCCCCGGAGCGCGAAAGCTGGACGCGGATGCCATCCCACTTCCATTCGGCGGCGAAATCGCGGGGGTCGAGGCCCTCAAGATCACCCGGCTCGACGGGATTGGCGAGCATGACGGAATGAAAGATCGCCGGTGTTGCCAATACCGGTTTCTCCGCCTTGCCTTCCAGCCAGCGGAACAGGCTTTCATAGGGCGGTTGCAGGCCATGCCACAGCGTTTCGATTTCTGTCACATCCTTGCCGCTCAGCTCGGCCAGCGCCTGCTTGGCGAGGCGAGCCGAAACACCGATGCGCATGGCGCCGGTCGCAAGCTTCAGGAAGGCAAAGCGGCCCGATGTATCCAGCCGGTCCAGCAGATCACGCACGAAGCTGCGCACCTCGGTCCGCCCAAGTGCATTCATGCGCCTGATAACCTCACCGAGCTTCGGCTGCTCGCCGGCAGGACGCTCGATATCGCTCTCCTTGTCCCAGACCAGCGAGATCGTTTCGGCAAGATCGCCGACATAATCGTAGGAATAGCGGAACAGCACCTCGTCCATACGCTCGAGAACGAGCTCGCGCAGCATGGCGGGCTTGACGTTGCGCACCTCGAGCGTGCCGGCAATGGCGGCCAGACCATAGCCGCGGTCCGGATCGGGCGTATCGCGGAAATAATCGGTCAGCAGCTTCAGCTTGCCGTTGCGGCTCGGCGTCAGCACCAGGCGGTCGAGGAGGTCGGCAAAGGCTTTCATCTGAGCACCTCCTTCTCTCCACTGGGGAGAAGGTAATCGCATATGAGATGAAATAGTTGCCGCGCACCTCCTTCTCCCCTCGGGGGGGAAGGTGCCGACAGGCGGATGAGGGGGATACCACGAGCGGAAAAGTCAATCGATCCGAGGCAGTTGCCCCCCTCATCCGACCCTTCGGGCCACCTTCTCCCCGCTGGGGAGAAGGTGAGACAGTGGACGACCCTCATCATCTAGTCTCCCTCGTCTTCATAGCCGATGAGATGCAGCGGCTTGGCGGCGATGCCCTGCAGCTCGCACCAGCGCACCAATGCCTCTTCGCGGCCGTGGGTGACCCAAACCTCGCTCGGCTTCAAATCGGAGATCGTCTCGGTCAGTTCGGGCCAGTCGCAATGATCCGATATGACCAGCGGCAGCTCGACGCCAAGCTGCTTGGCACGCTGGCGCACCATCATCCAGCCGGAGGCGAAAGCCGGCAGCGGATCGTTAAATCGTCTCGCCCAGCGATCCTGAAACGCGGAGGGCGGACCGACGACGACGGCGCCCTGAAAGATCGACTGATCGCGGCTTTCGATGGTGGCTGGCTTGAGTTCGCCAAGCGCGATGCCCTGGCTGACATAGTAGTCGCACAGGGTTTCGAGCGCGCCATGGATATAGATCGGTTTGTCATAGCCGGCATCGCGCAGCAGGCGGACGACGCGCTGCGCCTTGCCGAGCGCATAGGCGCCGATCAGATGCGTTCGTTCCGGAAACTGCCGAAGCGAAGCCAGGAGCTTGCGCGTCTCAGCCATGGGATCGGGATGATGGAAGACCGGCAGCCCGAAGGTTGCCTCGGTGATGAAGACATCACAGGGGACCGGCACATAGGCTTCACAGGTCGGATCGGGCCGGCGCTTGTAATCGCCTGAGACCACGATGCGCAGTCCATCCTTCTCCACTGCGATCTGAGCCGAACCCAGGACGTGGCCGGCAGGATGGAACTGCACCTTGACGCCATTGATCGTCACTTCCTCGCCGAAGGCAACCGCCTGCTCCGATCCGGCAAAGCCATCGCCGTAGCGGATGCGCATGATATCGAGGGTCTGGCGCGTGGCGAGCACATTGGCATGGCCGGAACGAGCGTGGTCCGAATGACCATGCGTGACGAGCGCTCGCTCGACCGGCTGCACGGGATCGATATAGAAGCCGCCGATCGGGCAGAACAGGCCCGCAGGCGCCGGATAAAGCAGTTGATCGGGTCTCATGACTTGTGAGGATAGCGCGATTTGCACAATTAGGTAGCGATATCAGCTGCTTTTCGCGCGAATCCGCGTTCGGGTTGCCGATCCGGCAGATCGAAGACGAGGACATCCTCGCTATGCGGCTTGGCCTTTGCCACGACGGCGCCGTTCGGATCGACGATTGCGCTGGTGCCGTAGCTCACCCAGCCATCCTCGTTGCTGCCGACCACATCGGACGCCATGACCCAGCAGCCCGTATGCCTGGCGCATATCTGCAGGCTCGAAATGCCCGGCCTATGCCATTTCTCCGCCTTGTGGGGCCGAAGCATCAGGTTGACGGGATTGCAGATGAGGCCCGCTCCCTTTCGGGCCAAACGAGCTGCGGTATAGGGATATCGGAGATCGGCGCAGATATTGATGCCAAAGCGCCAATGGCCCTCCTGCCAGATCGGAAAATCCTTTCCCGGCCTGCAGCCGCTTTCGAGCGGGTGAGCCTTGGCATAGACGCCGGCTATCCGGCCGGACTTGACGACCATGGCGCTGTTGTAGAGCGCATCGCCTCTCTTCTCGAAGAGGCCAATAATCGCTGTCGTCCTGCTCGAGGCGAAGCGAGCGACAAGCGCGTCCAAACCGGGATCGTCGAGGGAAAGCGCGCGGCGTCTGGCGATGGCTTCGTTGTAGCTGTGTCCCTGCAGATAGCATTCTGGAAAGAGGGCGAGATCGATGCCCTGCCTTTCCGCCCAGGCGAGATCGCGCGCCAAAGCCTGGGCCGCCTGCTCGACGGCATCGAAAAGTGCCAGACGTTGAAAGGCCGCGATCCGCATGCGGCAGAGGTAACATGCGCGGCGAGTCGCCCCTAGCACAAATGGATCAGGTGCGGGTCATCGCCTCTACCGGACTGGTAAATGAAATAGAAAGAGGTCGAGGCTCTTGGCCGATCGAAAGCGTTTGAAGAACAGCTTCTGTATCAAAACGGCACAGATGGGCCTGGCACGATTTCTGCTTCGTAAGTGACGTTCCAGGAGTTCATAATGATCCAACGCCGCGCCTTTATCGCTTCCCTCGCCGCCTCGGCAGCGGCTGGCCTGCTTGCACGGCGCGGTTTCGCGGCACCACTTGCCAAGATGGCCGGTGCCGAGCTGCGCGGTCCGATCGACGCCATTGCGCTGAAGACGACACCGGGCGCCAGCGATTTCAAGAGCGGCAAGCTGCAGGCGATGATCGACAATGCGGCGCGAAGCAACATGCCGCTTTTCCTACCACCGGGCACCTACAACATCTCAAACCTGACACTCCCCAATAATACGCGCATCACAGGCGTTCCTGGCGCCTCGCGGCTCATCTATAGCGGCGACGGCCATCTGATGAATGCAGATAAAGCCAGGCGTATCGAGCTTTCCGGCCTCGTGCTCGATGGCGGCAATCGCTGGCTTGCCGATTATGCGGGTGGCCTTCTGCAATTTACCGGCGTCGACGAAGTGCTGATCGACAATTGCGAAATAATCGGCAGCCGCAAGCACGGACTGCAGCTGGAGCGCTGTGGCGGTCGGATCGAGCGCAGCCACATCTCCGGAGCGGCCGAGACGGGGATCTATTCCGTGCAATCCACCGGCTTGGCGGTGACAGGCAATCGCGTCGAGGATTGCGGCAATGGCGGTATTCTGATCCATCGCTGGGACAAGGCCGAGGATGGCAGCAGCGTCACCAACAACCGTATCGCCCGCATTCGCGCCAACGACGGGGGCACCGGCCAGAACGGAAACGGCATCAATATCTTCCGCGCGGATGGCGTCACGGTTTCCGGCAATCAGATCGCCGATTGCGCCTTTACGGCCATTCGCGCCAACTCGGCATCGAATGTGCAGATCTCGAACAATCAGTGCCTGCGCTCCGGCGAAACCGCCATCTACTGCGAATTCGATTTTGTCGGCGCCACGATCAGCAACAATCTGGTCGATGGCGCCGCCAACGGCATTTCAGTTACCAATTTCGACAAGGGCGGAAGGCTCGCTTCGGTGACGGGCAACGTCATCCGCAGCCTGTCGCTTACCGCACCCTATGCGCAGGACGGCGGTTTCGGCATCGGCATCTCGGCGGAAGCCGATACGCTTGTTGCCGATAATGTTATCGAGAATGCACCGCTCTGGGGCCTGCGGCTCGGCTGGGGGCAATATCTCCGTAATGTCGTTGCGACCGGCAATATCGTCAGACATGCCGGCATCGGCTGCGTCGTCTCCGTCGCCGATGGCGCCGGCTCGGCGGTGATTGCAGGCAATCTCTTCCAGGAAATGCAGCAAGCCGCGATCATGGGCTTCCGCTGGGACAAGCCGGCATCGGGAGAGCTGGTCAGGGGAAGCATGCAGTTTCCGCAGCTGACCATCGAAAACAACAGACTCGTTTAGGCCGATCGCCAGTTCGGCTGCCGCTTTTCGAAGAAGGCGGTGATGCCTTCCTTCGCCTCGTCGGTCTCCCAGGCATCTGCCAATTGTTCGACGACGTGATCGATCATGCCATCGGTAATCGGCCTGCCGACGGAGCGCGCCAGGGCCTTAGCGCGGGCCGCTGCCTGCGGTGACGCTCCCAGGAAATGGCGGACTTCGGCTTCTACGGCCTCATCCAGTGCCTCCTCCGCCACGACCCGTGACAGGAGCCCGAGGGCATGCGCCTGCCAGGCATCGATGATTTTGCCGGAGAGAAACAACGGGCGCGCATTCGCTTCGCCGATGCGCGCGACGACATAGGGACTGATCGTGGCCGGAATGATGCCGAGGCGCACCTCCGTCAGGCCGAAACGGGCCGTCGATGCCGATATCACCATGTCGCAGACGCTGAGGATGCCGATACCGCCGCCGAAAGCATTGCCCTGGACGCGGGCGATCAGCGGCTTCGGCAATTCGTTCAACGCCTTGAACAGCATGGCAAGTCGCCGCGCCTCGGCCATACGCCCATCCCGCGTAGCATCGAACTGGGCACGCATCCAACCGAGATCGCCGCCGGCACAGAAACTGGCGCCCTCGCCGGTCAGCACGACGACCCGGACTGCGCTGTCGTGAGCAAGGTCGTCCGTTGCCGCTGTCAAGTCATCGATCATCTCCGCCGAAAGGGCATTGTGCTTTTCCGGGCGCGCCAGCGTCACATGGGCAACACCGCGCTCGTCGGTGGCGATGCGGATCGTCTGCGATATCATGAGGCACTCCTGAGGCTGCGGGCAAAGGCGGCGGCGCGGGCAAGCTTGTCCTCGTCGAGACCGGTCTCGAAGCCCCGCGCCGATAGATAATCTTGAACAGAAACGGTATCGACATTGCCCTTGGCGCCGGGAGCGAAGGGACAACCGCCAAGGCCGCCGGCTGACGCATCGAATACCCGCAGGCCGCGCTCCAACGCGACGCCGATATTGTCGAGCGCACGGCCGGACGTGTCATGAAAATGGCCGGCAAGGACTGCCGCGGGGAGTTCTCCGAGCACTGCGCCAAGCATCCGGTCGACGGCCTCGGGCGTGCCTTTGCCGATCGTGTCGCCAAGGCTGATCTCATAGCAACCAAGCGCACGCAACTGCCACGCGACGCTGACGACATTTTGCGGCAGCACTGCGCCCTCATAGGGGCACTCGACGACGCAGCTGACATAGCCGCGCAACGGAACGCCGCGATCCCGACTGGCGGCCGCCACCGGCCGAAAGCGCTCGATGCTCTCGGCGATCGAGCAGTTGATGTTTTGCATGGAGAAGGTTTCCGAGGCGGAAGCGAAGATCGCCACTTCATCGGCGGCCGCCGCAAGGGCCGCCTCGAAGCCCTGCATGTTGGGCGCCAGCGCTGCGTAACGAACGCCTGGACGCCGCTCTATGCCGGCCATGACCGAAGCAGCATCCGCAAGCTGCGGCACCCATTTCGGGCTGACGAAGCTGGTGACTTCAATTCGCTCGAAACCACAATCCGAAAGCAGATTGACCAGCTCGATCTTGTGTTCGGTATCGACCTGCCGCTTCTCGTTCTGCAGCCCGTCACGTGGTGCCATCTCGACGATGGTGACGTGGTTGGAAGGCTTGTCGCTCATGCCGCATCCTCCGGGCGAAGTGACAGAAGCACGGCGCTTTCGCTGGTCTGATCCCCCTCGCCGACATACAGACCTTCGACGATGCCGCCGCGTGCCGCCGTCAGCGTCAGCTCCATCTTCATGGCCTCCATGACGATCAGCGCCTGGCCCCTCGCCACCGCGTCGCCCTCGCGCACACGTACGATCTTGACGAGGCCCGGCATCGGCGCGATGACGCGATCGCCACCGCCGGCCGCCTCTTCTCCACCGTCGAGCAGATCGAGTCGATGGAAATGATGCGTCTGTCCATCGAGGAATAAAGTCATACCTGCCGATGTCTCGAAGATATCGACATGGGACTGCCGGCCGTCGATCTCGACGTGGCGGGAAAGGCCCTCGCCTGCGAGCAAGCGAACGAGAATGATGCGATCGTCAAAGGTGACGCTGAACAGCGACCGACTCTTTGCAGCCAAGCGGCAATTCTGATGACCACCGGCAAAATGCAGTGTGACGGGACGGCTTGCTTCGCCCCAGAGCTGCCAAGGACCGAGCGACAGCCAAGGATCGCTGCCAGTGGCTTCTGCGAACCCACCCGCCTCCACAATGGCAGCAATGGCGAGGGCAGCATTGTCTGGCGGTTGCACCGAGGTCAGCGCCTCCACGTCACGGTCGATCAATCCCGTGTCCGGTCGGCCGGCGGCGAAATCCGGCTGGCGGCTCAATCGGATGAGAAAATCGAGGTTAGTGGTGGTTCCGGCAACCTGCATCTGCTCCAGCCCGTGCGTGAGCTTGGCAAGCGCCGCCGCCCGATCGGGCGCATGCACGGTCAGCTTGGCGATCAGCGGGTCGTAATACGGGGTGATGCTGTCGCCCTCGCGCACGCCGGCATCGATGCGGACATCGCCTTCGGGAAAGCGCAGGTGGGAAAGCGTGCCGGTTGCCGGCAGGAAGCCGCGCGATGGGTCTTCGGCATAAATGCGGGCTTCGAAGGCCCAGCCGTTTATGGTGAGCTCAGCTTGCGTTTTCGGCAGCGGCTCGCCGCTCGCAACGCGCAATTGCCATTCGACAAGATCGACGCCGGCGATTGCCTCTGTGACGGGATGCTCGACCTGCAGGCGGGTGTTCATCTCCATGAAGAAGAAGCGATCCGGCGACAGGCCGTCGGAGACATCGGCGATGAACTCAACGGTGCCGGCGCCGCGATAATCGATGGCGCGGGCGGCACGAACCGCCGCTTCGCCCATGGCGCTGCGCATCTCCTCCGTCATGCCGGGCGCCGGGGCCTCCTCGATCACCTTCTGGTGCCGGCGCTGCAGGGAGCAATCGCGCTCGAAGAGGTGCACGGCATTGCCCTGGCTGTCACCGAACACCTGAATCTCGATATGGCGCGGCTTGACGAGATATTTTTCGATGAGCACGGCATCGTCGCCGAAAGCGGATTTCGCCTCGCGCTTCGCCGCCTCCAGCGAAGCCTCGAAATCCTCCGGACGGTCGACGCGGCGCATGCCCTTGCCGCCGCCGCCGGCCCTCGCCTTGATAAGAACGGGAAAGCCGATGCCGTCGGCCTGCTCGGCAAGAAAGCCGGGCTCTTGCCTATCGCCATGATAGCCGGGAACAACGGGCACGCCGGCCCGCTCCATCAGCGCCTTGGCCGCATCCTTGAGCCCCATCGCTCGAATGGAGGCCGGCGACGGGCCGATGAAAACCAGGCCGGCAGCTTCGACGGCCTCGGCAAAAGCTGCATTTTCCGAGAGAAAGCCGTAGCCCGGATGGATGGCCTCCGCGCCGGTTCGCTTTGCGGCTGCGATAATCTTTTCCTTCGAAAGATAGCTTTCGCTCGCCGCCGCCGGGCCGATATGGGCGGCTTCGTCGGCCAGGGTCACATGCAGGGCATTCCGATCGGCGTCGGAATAGACGGCGACCGTGCGGATGCCGAGGCGCCTTGCGGTGTAGATGACCCGGCAGGCGATTTCGCCGCGATTGGCGATCAGTATCTTCGAAAACATCGGCAGACCCTATTGCGCGGCAATGACTTCGACTTCGAGCAGCCAGGCCGTATCGAAAATACCGGCGATCACGACAGTCATGGCCGGCGTAAGCGAGCCCAGATATTCGCTACGGATCTCGCGGTTCTCGATCGTATGATGTCGATCGGCGAGAAAGGTGGTGACCTTGACGATATCGTCCTTCGTCATGCCGGCCGCCTTCAGCTGCGCATCGATGTTGTGCCAGACCTGGCGAGCCTGCGCCTTAAAACCCTCCGGCAAGGCATCGTCGACGTCGGTCGGTATCTGTCCGCTGATAAAAAGCAATCGTTCGAAATTCTCGAGCTTTACGGCTTGAGCATAACCGCCGCGGGGCTGCGGCGCATTCTTGGCATTGATGGCATCGCGTTTCATCTCCGTCTCCTCACATCCTGAACAGACCGAAGCGTGTGTCTTCGATCGGTGCGTTGAGTGCTGCTGAAAGCGACAGAGCCAGCACGTCGCGGCTCTTGCGCGGATCGATGATGCCATCGTCCCATAGGCGGGCCGAGGCGTAGAGCGGATGGCTCTGGGTTTCGAACATCTTGAGCGTCGGCGCCTTGAAGGCGGCCTCTTCTTCCGGCGTCCAAGGCTTGCCGGCACGCGCCAGCGCCTCGCCGCGTACGGTGGCGAGCACGCCTGCCGCCTGCTCTCCGCCCATAACGGATATGCGGCTGTTGGGCCAGGTCCAGAGAAAACGCGGCGAATAGGCCCGGCCGCCCATGCCGTAATTGCCGGCGCCGAAGGAACCGCCGATCAGCATGGTGATCTTCGGGACCTTGGTCGTCGCCACAGCCGTCACCAGCTTGGCGCCATTCTTGGCGATCCCTTCCGTCTCGTATTTGCGGCCGACCATGAAGCCGGTGATATTCTGCAGGAAGACCAGCGGGATCTTGCGTTGCGAACAAAGCTCGACGAAATGCGTGCCCTTCAGCGCCGACTCCGAGAAGAGAACGCCGTTGTTGGCGATGATGCCGACTGGGACGCCGTGGACGTGGGCAAAGCCGCAGACTAGCGTCGTGCCGTAGCGCCCCTTGAACTCATCAAGGCGGGAGCCGTCTACCATGCGGGCGATGACCTCGCGCACGTCATAGGGCGTGCGCAGATCCGAGGGGACGATGCCGAGAATATCCTCGGGATCGTAGAGCGGCGCCTCGGGCGTGCGACGCTCGACACTCTCGGGCTTGCGGCGATTGAGATTGGCGACCGCTTGCCGGGCGAGTGCGAGCGCATGGGCATCGTCGCGCGCCAGATGATCGGCAACACCGGAAAGGCGCGTATGGACATCGCCGCCGCCTAGATCTTCGGCAGAGACAACCTCCCCCGTCGCCGCCTTGACGAGCGGCGGACCGGCGAGAAAGATCGTTCCCTGTTTCTCGACGATGATGGTTTCGTCCGACATGGCCGGCACATAGGCGCCACCCGCCGTGCAGGAACCCATGACGACGGCGATCTGCGGAATGCCGGCCGCCGACATATTGGCTTGATTGTAGAAGATGCGCCCGAAATGATCGCGGTCGGGAAATACCTCGTCCTGGTTCGGCAAGTTGGCACCACCGGAATCGACGAGGTAGATGCAGGGGAGATTGTTTTCCGCTGCAATCTCCTGCGCGCGCAGATGCTTCTTCACCGTGATCGGATAATAAGTGCCACCTTTGACGGTGGCATCATTGCAGACGATCATGCAATCGCGGCCGGAAACGCGGCCGATGCCGGCGATCAACCCGGCGCCCGGTGCCTCGCCGCCATAGAGACCGTGGGCTGCCGTCGTCCCGATCTCCAGAAACGGCGTGGCGGGATCGATCAGCCCGGCGACACGATCGCGCGGCAGCATCTTGCCGCGGCCGACATGGCGCTCACGCGCCTGCGCGCCGCCGCCTTCCGCCGCCTGCGACGCCGCAGCCTCAGCGACGCCGATCGCCTCCAGCATGGCGGCGCGATTGCCGCGGAAGCGATCCGTATGCGTCGATATCTCTGATTTCAGGACGGTCATTGACTTGGCCTATTTGCTACCATATTTTGATACCACTTGTTTGCCATTGCGGAACAATCCATGAATTCAAAGCAGCGGCAGACGCTGGAAGCCATTTTCAGCAACCCGGTGAAGGCCACGATCAAATGGCAAGACATTGAGGCCCTGCTGGTGGCAATTGGCTGCGAGATGTCGGAAGGAAGCGGCTCGCGCGTTCGTTTTACGCAAAGCGGCCGAACATTGTTCATCCATCGGCCACATCCGAAGCCTGATACGAAGCAATATGTGGTGCGCACGGTCAGGGAGTTTCTGACAGATTTGGGAATAAAGCCATGAGATCTTACAAGGGATATACCGGTTCGGTGGAATTCGATGAGGACGACATGGTTTTTCATGGCAGAATCGTCGGCATCAGAGACATCGTGACTTTTGAAGCGGAAACGGCGCAAGAACTGGTGCAGGCCTTCCGCGACAGCGTCGATGACTACCTCGCATTTTGCGCGGAAAGATCGCAGGAACCCGATCGACCATTTTCGGGGAATCTTTCCCTGCGCATGACTCCGCGCCTGCATGAGCAGGTCGTTCGCGCCGCAGGAAACAAGGCTCAGTCCGTCAATCAATGGATCACCGATACGTTGACGGAAGCCGCCTCTCGAGATGCAGAGTCGGCTTCCATGGTTGTGAAGGCATAGGCACGCGTCTTTAAATTCGTTGATGTCTCGATCTCGCAGTCAGGCCGTTTCGCCAAACAGCTCACGGCCGATCAGCATGCGCCGGATTTCGGATGTGCCGGCACCGATCTCATAGAGCTTGGCGTCGCGCAGCAGCCGTCCAGCGGGATAATCATTGGTGTAGCCGTTGCCACCGAGCGCCTGGATGCATTCGAGCGCCAGCGCCGTCGCCTTTTCTGCGGAGTAGAGAATGCAGCCGGCTGCATCCTTGCGCGTCGTCTCGCCGCGATCGCAGGCGGCGGCCACGGCATAGACATAGGCGCGGCAGGCATTCATGGTGACATACATATCGGCCAGCTTGCCCTGCATCAGCTGGAACTCGCCGATCGACTGGCCGAACTGCTTGCGCTCATGCATGTAAGGCAGCACCACATCCATGCAGGCCGCCATGATGCCGACGGGGCCACCGGAAAGGACCACACGCTCGTAATCGAGACCTGACATCAGCACGCGGACACCGCCATCCACCTGACCGAGAACATTCTCCTCGGGCACTTCGCAATCGAGGAAGATCAGCTCCGAGGTGTTCGAGCCGCGCATACCGAGCTTGTCGAGCTTCTGGCCGACGGAGAAGCCGGGAAAGCCTTTTTCGACGAGGAAGGCGGTAATCCCGCGCGGACCGGCATCCGGAGAGGTCTTGGCGTAGACCACGAGCACATCGGCATCCGGGCCATTGGTGATCCACATCTTGCTACCGTTCAGCACATAGCGATGGCCGCGCTTTTCGGCATGCAGCTTCATGGAGACGACATCGGAGCCTGCACTCGGCTCCGACATGGCGAGAGCCCCCACATGCTCGCCTGAAATCAGCTTCGGCAGGTAGCGCTCCTTCTGTGCCGCCGTGCCGTTGCGGTAGATCTGGTTGACGCAGAGGTTGGAATGAGCGCCGTAGCTCAGACCCACGGAAGCCGAAGCACGGCTGATCTCTTCCATGGCAACCGTGTGGGCGAGATAGCCGAGGCCGGCGCCGCCATAGGCTTCGTCAACCGTGATCCCGAGTACGCCGAGATCGCCCATCTCCCGCCACAGATGCATCGGGAAGCTGTTGTTGCGATCGATCTCGTCTGCAAAGGGTGCAATGCGATTGCTGGCAAAGCGGCGCACCTGCTCGCGCAGCGCATCGATGTCCTCGCCCAGCGCGAAGTTCAATCCCCCAGAAAACATCCGGCTTCTCCTCCCGACCTCCCGAACGTCCAATTTCTTTGAACGTATGTCTCGTTATGCCTGCTTCAAGTTTCCGCCGCCGGCGTCATGCCGCATCTGCGGGTACATGCTGCGCCTCCCGCGGCATCTCATAGGCTTTCAGTCTGTCCGCTATCCTCACCATGATCTTCCGGCGAGCCTCCTCCTTGACCGGGCCGAAGCCTCTTATCTCATCAAACAGCGAGAGAATGGCAAGGGCTTCTGTCTCGTTGTCGTGGCGCAGACTGGAAAGCACACGCCCGGCGATCTCTTCGTATTCGGCAATCAGGCGGCGTTCCATTTGCCGCTCCGCCATATAGCCGAAGGGATCGAAAGCGGTGCCTCGTAGCCGTTTCATTGGTGCAAGCATCCGCAGCAGCGGCAGGATCCAGGCGCCGAACTCGCGCTTCCTTGGTCGGCCGTTCGGGTCCCTGCCGCCGAGGATGGGTGGGGCAAGATTGAGGGCCAGCTTGAAATCTCCCTCCATCTCCTCACGCAATTGTGCTTCGAAAGCCGGATCGGTGAGCAGCCGGGCAACCTCATATTCGTCCTTGTAGGCCAGGATCCGCGCATAAGTGACGGCGACGGCAAAGGGCACCTTGTCCGAAAGCCGCTCTTTCGTCGCCAGAGCATTGGCGTGGGCGACGAAAGCACCATAGCGCTCGGCAAGGGCCGCATCCTGATAGGCGGTCAGATGCGCCTTGCGATGCCTGATGAGATCATCGAGACTCATGTCAGCCAGCGTCTTGCCGGCATCGGGCGCGACCATCAGGGCATGCACGGCCTGCGGATCATGCGCGAGAAGCCGGCCCCAATGAAACGCGGAGAGGCTCGCCTTGACGGCGACGCCGTTGAGCTCGATCGCCTTTTCGATCGCCTCCAACGACAGCGGCAGCAGACCGCGCTGCCAGGCAAAGCCGGTTAGCAGGATATTGGTCGAGATCGCATCGCCGGTGACCTCGGTCGCGACCTGACCGAAATCGAGGAAGACGGACTTATCGCTGACGGTCTTTGCAATCGTATGCTGGATCGAACCGGTCCTGAAGTCGAAATCGCGGTTGCGAACGAAATCGGCGACCGGCATGAGCCCGGTGTTGACGATGGCGGTCGTACGCGTCGTTGAGCAGAGCGTGACCGCATCCTTGGAGGCCCCAACCACTTCGTCCGCCGACAACAGCAAGTCCGCGCCGCCATTAACTATGCGCGAGGAGGTGACGTCTGCCTGGTTGAGACCGATGCGCAGATGGCTCATGACGGCGCCGCCCTTCTGGGCGAGGCCTGCCATGTCAAGGATCATCGGCACCTTGCCATCCAGATGCGCGGCCATGCCAAGGATGGCCCCGATGGTCAGGATGCCCGTGCCGCCGACGCCGGCTATCGCGATGTTCCAGGGACGATCGGCGATGGCAGGGATTTCCGGCATCGGCACGTCGATGTCGGCGTGGCCCAGTGCCTTCCGCTTGCGGCGCTTGCCGCCATGAACCGTGACGAAGGACGGACAAAAGCCTTTGACGCAGGAGAAATCCTTGTTGCAGCTCGATTGGTTGATCTGGCGCTTGCGGCCGAATTCCGTTTCCAGCGGCTCGACGGAGATGCAGTTCGACTGTACCGAGCAATCACCGCATCCCTCGCAGACAGCCTTGTTGATGAAGATGCGCTTGGCCGGATCTTCCATCAGGCCGCGGCTGCGGCGACGGCGCTTCTCGGCGGCGCAGGTCTGGACATAGACGATCGCCGAGCATCCTTCGGTCTCGCGCAGCGTCAGCATCACCTGATCGATATGGTCGCGATGCAGGACCTTAACGCCGGGCGCCAGCTCCGAAGCGCGATAGGCATCGGGATTGTCCGACAGCAGATAGATCGGCTTGACGCCCTCCTCATGCAGCTGCTTGGTGACCAGCTGCGGCGTCAGGTAGCCATCGATCGGCTGCCCGCCTGTCATGGCGACGGCATCATTATAAAGCAGTTTGTAGGTGACGTTGACCTTGGCGGCGACGGACTGGCGGACGGCAAGAATGCCGGAGTGGAAATAGGTGCCGTCACCGAGATTGACGAACATATGCTTTTCGTCGGTGTAACGCGCAATCGCCGTCCACGGCACGCCTTCACCGCCCATCTGGGTGAAGGTCTCGGTGTTGCGGTCCATCCAGGTGGCCATGTAATGGCAGCCGATGCCGGCGATGGCGCGGCTGCCTTCGGGAACGCGGGTGGACGTATTGTGCGGACAGCCCGAGCAGAAGAACGGCGTACGGTTCAGTGGCGCCACATGGCTGCGGCTGATCTGGCCGCGCTCGGCAAGATAGGCAAGCTTGGCGGCAATGCGATCATGCAGGCCCTGATCGAGATCGAGCTTGACGATGCGCCCGGCGATGGCTCTCGCAACCGCGCCGACGGTCAGCGCCGAAGACAGGCTGAGATAGGGTTTGTCATGCTCGTCGAACTTGCCGACGATGCGCGGGCGCACATCGGCTCGCCAGTTGAAGAGCTGCTGCTTGATCTGGTTTTCGATGATTTCGCGACGCTCCTCGACGACAAGAACTTCGTCCAGCCCTTCCGAGAAATGGCGCACGGCCTCCGGCTCCAACGGCCAGGGCATGCGCACCTTCAAGATACGCAGGCCGATATCGGCCATTTCCCGCGGGCCGATCTCCAGCTCGCGCAACGCCTGCAGCACATCCTCATAGGCCTTGCCGGAGGAGATTATGCCGAAGCGGGCATTGGGAACATCATGCGTGATTTCGTCGACGCGATTGGCGCGGGCGAAAGCGATGGCCGCATAGGCCTTGTAATTCTGCAGGCGATCGTCCTGCACCAGCGGCGGATCGGGCCAGCGCAGGTTGAGGCCGCCGGGAGGCAGTTCGAAATCCGTCGGCAAGACGAACTGCCGCTTTTCTCCTGATAGATCGACGGCCGCCGTCGTCTCGACCGTATCGGCAATGAATTTCATGCCGACCCAGCAGCCGGAATAACGCGACATGGCAATGCCGAGCAGGCCGTATTCTATGAATTCGTGGATCGAAGAAGGATAGATGACCGGCATGACCGCCGACATGAATTCATGGTCGGTCTGGTGCGGAATGGTCGAGGATTTGGCGGAATGATCGTCGCCGGCAAAACAGAGGACCCCACCATGCCTGGAGGTACCGGCAGCATTGCCGTGCTTCAGCACGTCACCGGAGCGGTCAACGCCGGGGCCTTTGCCGTACCAGATGCCGAGCACGCCGTCCTTGCGGGCGCCGGGAGAAAGGCCGACCTGCTGCGAGCCCCAGACCGCCGTGGCTGCAAGGTCTTCATTGATTCCGGGCTGGAAGGTGACGTCATGCGCGTCGAGGTAAGTCCGGGCCTTCAGAAGCTGCTGGTCGTAGCCGCCGAGGGGCGAGCCGCGATAGCCTGAAATGAACGTTGCCGTATTGAGTCCTGCGGCGCGATCACGCCGCATCTGCGTCATGGGCAGCCGCACCAGCGCCTGCAGGCCGGTCATGAAAACGCGGCCATCCTCAGCGGTATATTTGTCGTCTAGCGAAACGCCGGTCGCAAGCATCTGCTCTCCTCCCGAGATCGCAGTTACCGATTGCCC
This sequence comes from Rhizobium sp. ERR 1071, assembly GCF_007828675.1. Taxonomy (NCBI): domain Bacteria; kingdom Pseudomonadati; phylum Pseudomonadota; class Alphaproteobacteria; order Hyphomicrobiales; family Rhizobiaceae; genus Rhizobium; species Rhizobium sp. ERR 1071. The sequence goes on from NZ_VITM01000003.1 coordinate 92,944, forward strand.
ATGTACCTTTCACCGGATGCCTCCTACCGCATCCGACGAAAGCCATAACCGAACGGTAACATGCAGCGACGCTAATTTCTGAACGAAGGCTAGGCCTCGGCAGCATGATTTGCAAAGATTTAGACGGGCTGGCGGATATTTTCGTGCTTGCTCGGCGCTGGCCATCCGCCATCCATCACGAGCTTTCATCGCAGATATCAGCGGCAGGGTCTTTTACTCGCCCAAGCTGCCCAATAAGGTCGCGCCGACTCGAATCTGGGAGACCCATATGCTGACGATCTACGGTGTCTATCGCTCGCGCGCCTCGCGAAATTACTGGATGGCGGAGGAGCTCGGCATCGAGTTCAAATCCGTGCCTGTCATCCAGGCCAGCCGGCTTGCCAATCCGCTCGCTGCCGACGCGCCAATCAACACGATGTCGCCGGAGTTTCTGGCGGTCAATCCGATGGGCATGATCCCCTGCATCAAGGATGGCGATCTCGCGATGCATGAGTCGCTCGCCATCAACCTCTATCTCGCACGCAAATATGGCGGCCCGCTGGCTGGCAAGACGGTAGAGGAAGAAGGGCTAATGTCTATGTGGACGATGTGGGCGGCGACGGAAGTCGAACCCTATAGCGTCGCGCTCGTGCGCATCTATGACAATGCGCAGGAAAATAGCGATGCCGGCAAGGCCGGGATCGCAGTCGCCTGCCGCTCGCTGAAGAAACCGCTCGACGTGCTCGAAAAGCACCTGCAAAACCAGGACTATCTCGTCGGCAATCGCTTTACCGCCGCCGACCTCAACCTGGCCGAAGTGCTGCGCTATGCCCAAACCGAGCAGGACTTGTTCGACGCTCGCCCGAGGATGAAGGCCTGGATCGAGCACTGCCAGTCGCGCGATGCCTACAAGGCCATGCAGGCGACCCGCGGCAAGGAGCCGGTCTGACATTATTGGAAGAGACGCATGCTCTCTTCCATTTCCTCACGGATCCAGGCCTTGAAGGCGGTGACCTTCTTCGGCTCCCGCACGCCTTCGGCGGTGACGAAATAATGGCCGAAACCGGTTTTGGCGCGGATGCCGAAGGGATCGACGAGGCATTTCTGCTGGAGGGCATAAGCCGCCAGCGTCTGCCAGGCGAGCATCACCCCTTGCCCCGCTATGGCCGCATCCAGACAGAGCGATGCGTCGTTGAAGATGTGACGCTCTTCCATGCAATGGCCCGGGAGCCCGGCCTCGCGCAGCCACACCTCCCAGCCGAACATCGCATGTCCGTCGATGACGGCGGGGACTTTCAGTATATCGGCAGGCTCCCGAAGCGTTGCGGCAATCTGCGGCGTAACGACCGGGAACACCTCCTGGGCCAGCAGCAGCTCGGCCTTGACGCCGGGCCATTGCCCATTGCCGACCCGAATGCCGATATCGACATCAGACGTCGCCGGATTGATCAGCCGTGTCGTGGCATCGATGCGCAGGCGGATATCCGGATGGCGGCCGGCGAAGCGGTCCAGCCGATAGACTAGCCAGCGGGCCGCAAAAACCGGTGCCACCGAAATGGTGAGGATATTCTCATCCTTGTGCTGCGCAAGCGCAATTGCCGCCGAAAGCGCCTGAAATCCCTCGCCCAGCCTTGCCAGCACCGCCAGTCCCGATGCCGTCACCGTCATCCCCTTAGGCGTCCGCTCGAACAGCGGCCGACCGAGTTGCGCCTCGGCCTTGATGACCTGCTGGCTGACCGCACCGACCGTCACGCCGAGTTCATCGGCCGCTGCCTGCAGCGAACCGAGGCGCCCGACCGCCTCCAGCGCACGCAAGCCATTCAAATGAACGTTGTTGAGGTTTCTCATTATAGAATATCTATATCAGCATCCCCGCATTCTCAATTGCATCGAGCGCATATTCGCGCGATTATTGCACCATGAAATTGAAGACCGTCGCCGCTCGCTCGGCTGATACCCTCATGGTTGCATCGATGCGAGCATCCAAGGAGGCATGCCATGTCGATCTTGAAGCTTTTCTTCAGTCATCTTCTCGAAGAGGATCGCAAATCGGATAGCGATCCGTTGCAGCATCCCATGCTTGCGGCCATGTCGCTGGAAGAATTGGCTGATCTGCCGCTGATGCCGGAAAACCTGGGGCGGCCTATGGACAAGCGGACCATTCAGCCGGAAGAATGCGCATAAGAGAGTTAATCATGGCACTCAAACGCGCATGACATCGAACCTAGGCATGGACGCCATAGCAGAACGATTGCAGCGGCTGGTGGCGCAAGCCAGGCTGCTCGAGGTCGAGCCTGGCCTTCATTATGGACTGCCGGCCTTCAAAGTCGGCGGCAAGGCGTTCGTGACCGTCAAGGACAACGAGACCATCGTGCTGTCGCTGCCCGTCGACCGCAAGGAGCAGCTGATGGAAATGGCGCCGGAGATCTATTTCCAGACGGATCACTATGTCGGCTGGCCATCACTACCGCTGCGCATCGCCGCGATCGGCGACGAGGAACTGGAGCTGCGCTTAGTCGAGGCGTGGCGATACCGCGCCCCGAAAAAACTTCTAGCAATGTTCGGCTGATCGATCAGCCCTCTTCGACGGCGAGCGCCTTCTGAACGGCCGGGCGCTCGAGCATACGCTGATAATGCGCGCTGACCTTGGGGAACTGCTTGATATCGACATTGTCTCCCGGCAGCCACTTCTCCATGGTGAAGAGATAGCCGTCTGCGACGGTATATTGCTCGCCCATCACCCAGGGACCCTTCAGCATCTTATCCTCGATCAAGGCGAAGCTTTCGGTCATGGTCTGCGGCACCTTGGCCTTCATCGTCTCGATGGCTGCCGCATCGTCGGTCCAGCGGTAGCCGCGTCCCTTGTGCGAATGGTTCACATGAACGGTGGAGACGATGTAACTGTTGAAGGACTGCATCTGCGCGAACTCGAAGGGGTCGTCGAGCGGTGCCAGCTTCGCGGCCGGTGCGATCTGGGCGAGATAGGCCATGATCGCGATATTCTCGGTGAGGATGCCGCGATCGGTCACCAGCGCCGGAACGCGGCCTTTGGGATTGATGGCCAGATAATCCGGCTGGCGCTGATCACCATTGGCGAGGTTGAGGCGTCGGGGCTCGTAGGCAAGGCCCGATTCTTCCAGGGCGATGAGACTGGCGAGCGCGCAGCTTCCGGGCGCATAATAGAATGTCAGCATGTTCCGTTCCTCAATTGAATTCTGCAAGGAAGCTAAAACGAACCCGGCCGATACGGAAGTGGCTGATGCTGATGGGCGCCACAAAAGGTTTTGATCGATTAAGCCGATATCCCCATCCCCATTGGCTGGCTCAATGGGGATGGGCGGTTGATCTCAGGCGCAGCCTGGCACGTCTTCCAGCCTGTACCAGACGGGAATGCCGCGCTCGCGGGCAATGCGGACATCATTATCGGCGCCCTTGGAATCACCCGGCAACCTGAGAACACCCTCGCAAAGCTGCAGCAGGCGGTCGGCTGTCGGGTGGAAGATCTCTTCATAGAGATCGTCGCCGATGCTCTTGCCGCCGGCGGCATGCCAGACCGGCAGGGCGACCCATTCGCCGATCATGGGGAGATGACCTGCCTTGAACAGGGCATAGGACGGCTCCTCAAGGCGCTTGAGGTTTTCGGCCATCTTCTTCGGATCATCGCCGGTGCCGGAGCGATAGGGCCCCGCAATCAGGATCAACATGTCATGCCTCCATTCTGAATACCTGCTTCCTGCAGGAATTTGCACGAATATGCGCATATTTTCTTGAATGTCGAATCGATTCTGATAAATTCATGACTATTCGTGATATATCGTGCAGAGATCAACATGCTGACCAGCCAACGGAAAACCCTCATCCTCGACAGATTGCGCCGGGACGGCCAGGTGATCGCCAAGGCGCTGGCTGATGATCTCGGGCTATCCGAGGACACGATCCGCAGGGATCTACGGGAGATGGCAGCGGAGAAGCTGCTGAAGCGCGTGCATGGCGGCGCACTGCCGCTGTCACCTGAGCTACCCGACTTCTCAGCGCGGCAGGCAGTCTCCTCCGACGAGAAACGCCGGCTTGGTGCCTATGCAGCCAAGATGATCCAGCCGAGCCAGACCGTATTTCTGGACGGCGGCACGACCAATGCCGAGATCGCCCGACAACTTCCGAAAGACCTTCCCGTCACCGTCGTCACCCACAGCCCGACGATTGCTGATGAGCTGGAGCATCATGCTCTGGCCGAGGTGATCCTGATCGGCGGCAAGCTCTACAAGCATTCGATGGTGGCGACGGGTGCTGCCGCCGTGGCGGCGATCGCCTCCATAAGGGCCGACATCTTCTTTCTGGGCGTCACCGCCATCCATCCCGCCCGCGGCTTTTCGACCGGCGATTTCGAGGAAGCGGCCATCAAGCGGCATATCGCGCGGTGTTCGGCCGAAACCTATGTGCTGGCGACGGCTGAGAAGCTCGACGCAGCCTCACCATGCCAAATCCTGCCATTGACAGGAGTCTCCGGCATGATCGTGCCGTCAGATATTCCGGAGGAGAACCTGACCCCCTATCGAGATATGGACGTGCCGATCTTCCTGACTTGACCGACAGCCGGAGATCGGCATGCCTTGTCGCCGCCGCCGATCAAGCCTACCTGAATAGGCCCCAGAGGTTGTGATCGCCCATGAACGAACGACGCATTCATCAGCTCTTCGAAATCAGCGTCCTGTTGAAGGGCGCGCATGCCCTGATCGAATGCCTCGGCGGCCTTGTGCTCGCGCTCGTCAGCACCGAATCGATCCTTCGGCTGGCTAACCGGATCACACAGCCCGAGCTGCTCAACGACCCGCATGATTTTATCGCGACCCATCTGCTCACATGGGCACAAGATTTTTCGGTCGGTACCAAGAATTTCTATGCCTATTACCTCTTGAGCCATGGGCTGGTGAAGGTGTTGCTGGTCATCGGCCTGCTCCGGGGCAAGATGTGGGCCTATCCAGCCTCGCTGGCGGCCTTGGGCCTTTTCATCGTCTACCAGCTTTATCGCTTCACCGACACGCACGGTATCGGGCTCATCATCCTCACCATCTTCGACCTCGTGGTCATGGTTCTCATCTGGCAGGAATACAAGGTCGTCCGGCACCATGTACCGGCTCAGAAAACGAGCGGCTGAGGCGAAGAGTTACCTATGCCGTCAGAGCAGCCGTCGGCCTGATATCGCCGACATGGATGCCGTTCCAGTTCTTGAAGGATCGGCCGGCCATAGCCATCAGGCCGGCATGAACAGCGCCGTCCTTCTCGAAGAAGCGGGCCAATGTTGCGGCCACCATGACCTCTGCCGCGCGAGTGGTGCCATCGTCGCATTTGAGCGCGATGGCGATGCCCTGTTCGGGGATTGCAGCGCAGAACACGCCCTCGGCGCCGGTCTTGGCGAAAATGCGGCCAGGAGCGATCTGCATCAGCCTGGTGCAGGCGCGGTCGGTGCCAGCAACGTAAAAGGGTTCGGCCATGCAGGCCTCGAACAGCCGGCGTGATGCCTTGGCACGCAGGGGCTCCAGGCCGACACCGGTCGCCATCTTGGCAAAGCCATGCGCCAGTCCCTTGAGCGGCACGGCATAGGTCGGGATCGAGCAGCCATCCGTGCCGCAATTGTCGTGCGCCAGAATAGCGCCGGTCAGGCTCTGCATCATCTCGCGGATCTGCTGCTGCAGCGGATGGTCATAGCCGATATAGCCCTTGGGATCGATGTCCTGATGGCAGCAGGCGCAAACGAAGCCGGCATGCTTACCGGAGCAATTGTTATGCAGCGCCGTCGGCGTCTCAATGGTGCGGGCCTGATGGATAAGGGTCTTCTGGTCGAAGGACCAATGGGCGCCGCATTCGAGCGTGCCGACATCGCGACCGGCGCGCGCCAGCATCGAGGCGGCAAGTGCGACGTGTTCATCCTCGCCATTGTGGGAGGAGCAGGCGAGCGCCAATTCCTTGTAGCCGAAGCCATAAGCGTCGGCAGCACCACTTTCGACCAATGGCAGGGCCTGCATCGCCTTACAGGCCGAGCGCGGAAAGACGCCGCTTTCTATATCACCGAGCGAGAAGACCAACTTGCCATCGCCATCGACCACAACGATGGAACCACGATGGCGGCTCTCGACCAGAGAGCCACGGGTGACTTCGACGCAAACAGGATTGGACATGGGGGAACGCAGCCTTTGATTTGCTTGACGGCCAGTGATAGCCGCTGCCCCCTGAATTGCCAATCGCCGATATTAGCGAGCAGCATCAAAAAGCAATCTCTCAGGCTGCGTCACGGATCCTGTAGGCGCAACGCCGGGCGCCGAGCAGGATATGCTCCTCCCGTTCGACATCAGCGCCGAGCACCATACGGAAAGTCTCCAGCTCGGATCGACAGAAGCCGGCACAGGCAGATGCGGCGGCGCAGATGGGACAATGGTTCTCCACCAGCACCAACGAACCGTCATCGTCCTGCCAGTGATCGGCCATATAACCTTCCCGCGTGCGGATGGCAGCAAGGCTTGCGACCCGTGAGGGCAGATCGGCCGTCAAATCGATTTCGCTGCGATAGCGCCGAAGCGTCTCCGTTTCGCGTGCCGAGATGACAGCATCGACGGCCCCCTGCCCCAGCTGGCTGGCCATGGTGGCAAGCAGGGTGGCGGTCAGATCTGCATGGCCATCGGGAAACTGCCGATTGCCGGCCGCCGTCAGATGCCAGAACTGGCGCGGTCTGCCTCTGCCGGCGGAAGCTTCCGCTACAGGCTCGACCAACCCTTCCTCCGCCATCTTCGTCAGCTGCTGACGGGCTGCTTCCGACGATATGCCGAGCGCATCGCCGACAGCCGCTGCCAGCTGCGGCCCGTCGGTTTTCAACAGGATCAGAATTCGATTGGCAGGTGACTGACGCATTTTTCCAAGTTTTCTCTTGTTTTAATCCGACAAGGATGTAATTTTCCAAATTATAACTTGGAAAATAATCAACCGCTAGGGAAAATACCGAGGATTGCCCGATGTCCAGCATCGAAACCACAGCTCCCCTCAAATCAGCCTCCATCTTCACGCTGTTCTCGCCAAGACTTCTGCCTGCGACACTGATGCTGGGCGGAGGCGTCACGCTTTATGCCGTCGAATCCTACATCACCGCCACGATTGCGCCCTCGATCGTCCGCGATATCGGCGGCCTCGAATTGTTCTCGTGGATGACGACGCTTTTCGTCGCCGCAGGCGTGCTCGGCTCGATCACGGTTGCGACCCGGCCGAAAGGAATAGGCTTGCGTGCCGTCTATGTTGCAGCGGCGCTCACCTTCGGCGTCGGCAGCCTAGCTTGCGCCATCGCGCCGACCATGCCCGTGCTGCTGATCGGTCGCGCCGTTCAGGGATACGGCTCCGGCATGCTGTCCGGCCTCGCCTATGCCTTCATTCGTTTCATCTATCCGGAACCCCTGTGGCGCAGGGCCTCTACGCTCTACGCTGCCATCTGGGGTGTAGCGACCGTACTCGGGCCGACGCTCGGCGGCCTCTTCGCCGCAGGGAGCGCCTGGCGAGAGGCCTTTCTCATCCTCGTCCCGGTGGCTGTCCTCATGGCGCTCTCGGGGCGCTGGCTGCTGCCCGATGTCGCGGACGATCGGATCGACACCAGAACGCCGCTGATCCAGATCGTACTTCTGCTTACCGCAGTTCTATTCGTGAGCATTGCCGGCACGATCGAAGATGGATCCTACAAGATGGTGCTGATCGCAGCTTCGATCGTGCTCGTCGCAACGATGGTGCTGATCGAGCGCAAGAGCGAAGTGCGCCTCCTGCCCTATGGCGCCGTCATGCTCAGCAACCCCATCGCGCGGCTCTATTTGACGATATTTACGATGATGCTGGTGCTGACGAGCGACATCTATATCCCCTACTTCCTGCAGACGCTCCATGGCGTAACGCCGCTGGTCTCAGGCTATCTCGTGGCGCTGGTAGCGCTCGGCTGGACCATCGCGGCGTTCTTCAGCGCCTCGCTTTCCGGCAAACAGGCCGTTGTGGTCATCATCAGCGGCTGCATTTTGGAGACCGTCGCGACCGCATCGCTAATCCCGTTCCTGGCAACGAATACACCCTTCAACACCATCGTCAGGTTCGCGCCGGCCGTGATCGCCATGTTCCTGATGGGATTCGGCGTCGGTCTCGGCTGGGCGCATCTTGTAACCAGGATCATTGGCATCGCCCGCAGGACCGAACAAGACAAAGCCTCGGCGGCGATCTCGATGACACAGTCGCTGGGCGGCGCATTCGGTGCCGCGCTCGCGGGCGTCATCGTCAATGGAGCAGGCCTGACCCATCCAGGCGGCATTGCCGGCGGCCTCTCTGCCGCAACATGGCTCTATGCGCTGATGGCCATACCCGGCCTTATCGCCGTCGTCCTGTCGCTGACGATCAAGCCAGCTGCAGCATGATCTTGCCGATGTGATCGCTGGTTTCCATCAATCGATGTGCCTCGACCACATCGTCGAAAGAGAAGGTCCGATAGATAACGGGGGCAACCGTGCCCTCGTCCAGCAGCGGCCAGACTTGGGACAGCAGGTCGTCGCGGATGGCCCGCTTTTCCTCAGCCGTGCGCGGGCGCATGGTCGAACCGGTCACGGTCAGCCGCTTGACCATGATCGGCGCAAGGTTTGCCCTATCCGCCACCGCGCCGCCAAGGAAAGCAATGATGGAAAGGCAGCCATCGCGGGCAAGCGAAGCGAGGTTCTTTTCCAGATAGGCGGCGCCGATCATGTCGAGGATGATATCGACGCCATGTTCCGTCTCGGCCTTGATGACCTCGGCGAAATCCTCTTCTTTATAATTGATCGCCCGCTTGGCGCCGAGCTTCTCGCAAGCCTCGCATTTTTCTTTCGATCCGGCGGTCGCATAAACGGTCGCGCCGAAAGCGCGGGCAAGCTGGATCGCCGTCGTGCCGATGCCGCTGGAGCCGCCGTGGATCAGCACACTTTCGCCTTCGGTGAGGCCCGCCATCTGGAAGAGATTGGCCCAGACCGTGAAGAACGTCTCAGGCAATGCCGCTGCGCGCACCGCATCATAGCCGTTCGGAAATCGGAGCGCCTGGCCGGCGGGCAGGACGCAATATTCGGCATAGCCACCGCCATTGGCGAGGCCGCAAACCTTGTTGCCGATCGAAAACTCCGTCACGCCGGGCGCGACATCGACCACTTCGCCCGATATTTCGAGACCGAGGATTGGACTTGCCTCCTTCGGTGGGGGATAGGTGCCCTGCCGTTGCGCCACATCCGGCCGATTGACGCCGGCGGCCTCGACACGGACCAGGATCTCGCCCGGCTTCAAGACCGGCAGAGGCTTTCGGGCGATGGTCATGACCTCTGGTCCGCCAAAGGACGGCAAATCCACGAAACGCATTTCAGACGGCAAGGGCATGGCGCTATCTCCTCTCCCAGCAAAGCAGTGGAGATAGTTTAGCGCAAAGCGCTTGAAAAGGACCGAGTGCCGGAGGGCGTCAATTCGTCTCGGCCAAGCCGAGGAATGCCACGCCCATGGCGCTTTCCTTTGCCTTCGCCTTGATACCCGCAATGGAGGTGCTGACCCGGCTGATATTGTCGATCACCAGCCCCTCCGGCAGTTGCAGGATGCCGATCGAGCAGCGCATCAGCGGGAACTCTGTCTCGGCGCCACTGCGGTCGTGGCCGCGAATGCGGCCCGCGACACGATCCTCCACCGAATAGAGCTCGCGGACGTCGGCGTGGAAATCGGCAAGCAGCCGGTCCAGAACCTCGCGAAGCTCCTGCATATTCCAGCCGGTGACACCGATGAAGAAATCGTCGCCGCCGACATGACCGAGGAAATGGCGCTCCGCAAAGAAATAGCGGCGCATCAATGCAGCGAACAGCGAGATGGCATGGTCGCCGAGATGGAAGCCATAGGCATCGTTGAACGGCTTGAAATTATCGAAGTCGCAATAGCAGAAATGCCTGATTTCATCGCCATCGCGGCCGGCGTTCTGCATGAAATCATGGATCGCCCTGTTGCCGGGAAGGCCAGTCAGCGGGTTCTGGTCCTGGGCGATCTTCAGCTGCTTTTCGTTGATGACCTTGATGAGGGAGGCAGCGGAGACGATGCCGGCATAATGTGTGCCTTCGGTGACGATCAGGCAATCGCTGCTTTCCATGTTGGCGAAGATCGTCATCAGCGTGTCGGCATCGGAATCGAGCCCGACGATCGGCGCCATTTCGACGAAATGCGAGATCGACCGTTTATAGACCTTGTTCTTCAACAGGTCGCGGCCGAAAGGCTGATAGATATATTCCTTCAGCTGGTACTCGTGGATGATCCCGCGCGGCTCGTCATTGGCATTGACGACCGGGAAATAGGCCCGGCGCGGATTGCGGCGAAAGAGCTCGAAGACACTGTCGATGCTGTCGCTTTCGCGGATGGTCGGCAGCACTTCGATCTGCTTGCGGATGAGGATTTCATCAAGCGACTGGCTGTTGCGCGCCGTCTTGCCGAGATCCTGCAGATGCGGAAAGCTCTGCTTCAGCTCGTTGACCAGGACCGTCGGACGGGCAATGAACCAGCCCTGGACGAGGTCGACGCCGAATTCGCGGCAGGTCACGAACTCCGCCTCAGTCTCGATGCCCTCGGCGATCACGCGCGTCCCGAGAACATGGGCGATATTGACGAGGTTCCTCAGGATATGGCGCTTGCGGGCGCTGCGGTCGATATCGACGATGAAATGCCGGTCTATCTTGAGATAGTCGACCGGATAATCGGACAGCAACTTCATCTCGCCACGGCCGACGCCGAAATCATCGATCGCGAGCTTGAAGCCGGCATTGCGCATCTTGGCAACCAGCGCCGAAAACTCCGGCACGATGGTATTGTCGAAACGTTCGGAGAATTCGAAGCAGACGGAGGACGGCGCGATGCCGGCCTTTCTCATGTGCTGCAGCAGGCTGTCGACCAAGGCCGTGCCCTGCGCAATCAGCCGGACATCCAGATTGAGGAAAAGTGTCGTGGTGGCGATATTGGGCAGGGTGGCAAACTTCGCCAGCGCGCGGCTCGTGACCATTTGCTCCAGCCCGAGAAGCTGACCGGTGCGCTCGGCCTCATCGAGAATGTCAACCGGGCTGTCGAAACCGATGCGTTCCTGGCCGCGCATCAGGGACTCATAGCCGAAAACGGCACCCGTACCGGCCTCCACGATCGGCTGGAATGCATTTTCGATGACGAGTTTGGCGAGAGTGACGATCTGGTCGCTGGCATATCGGCGCAATACGCCCGGTTCGACTGCGGCAGTCAGGGACATGCCCATCTCCACTTGCGGATTCTAATCTAATTTATTTAAGTAAAACTTTGGATTTACCGCGTTTTCGACCCAAGATTGCGCCATAAAGCGTCAACGAAACCTTTCCCCTATGTGAAAGTTTCATGAATGGTAAAGCAATATTAACCATTCGCCGGGAGGCAGACCCGGCACACGGCAGCCGAGGGCTGCCGTGACGAGTGGGGTTCAGTGCTGATTGCTCGAGTGCCGCTCTGCCTCGTAATCGGCAAACATATCGGCGACGCAACGGCCGCTCTTTGCCGTCTCGCCGCCATCGTTGGCGGCACGTGGCACCTCGCAAATGTCACCGCGCTTGCGCGCCGCATCCCACATGCGAAGAGCTTCCCGCACGACTTCGCTGCTCGAGGCATAGGTGCCGGTGTCGACCGCTGCCCGGATGCCGGCAGCCTGAAGCGGAGAGATGGAAACCGTTACCATTGGCATGATATTCCTCCCTTGACGTTATCTAGCGGAAATTTGTCTGGAACTATGTTCCGCGGCTTCGACTAGTTTCTTCGAGCATGTCCCTCGACATGCGGACTTCCAGATGAAGATACTGCCGTTACATCAACGCAACGCCGTTCTGCCTGATATGGCAGAGGCACGAAGAGTAACGCCGCTCACGCTTCTTGTCAAAAAGTAGCAGTGCGTTACCCCTTTTGGGAGATGCACTACCGCCTGAGCACGAGGCCGAAGACCACCAGCGTCCAGCCCTGGAAGATCAGATCGAAGGCCAGGAAAAGGCCGAGGATCCAAAGGCTGTTGACTGGCCAGCCGAGAGCGATGGCGATGCCTGCAACGGCAGTCGCAAGACCGCTGATGACGATCCAAACCCAGCCGCGCTCAGGTTTCAGCTTGCGGCCGACCCAGACGCGGAACGTGCCGGCTATGAGGAGCGCGATGGCAAGGAACAGCGTCAATGCCTCGGAAGCCAATAGCGGATTGGCGAAGGCAAGGATACCGGCAACCGTATAGAGCAGGCCGCTCAACGCCCAGAACAGGATATGCTCCCAGCCCCTCACCTGAAAGGCATGGGCCAGATGCACGATACCGCCGATCAGCATCAGCATGCCGACATAATAGACCGAAGCCACCGTGGCGATGAACAGATTGCCAAGGGCGATGCCACCACAGATCAGCAGCAATATGCCAAGTCCGACAAACCAACCCCATTTGTCGCGCATCGCGGATGGGGGAACTTCATCAAGAATATCAACCATGACTGCACCTCCTCCTATGAGGAAGTATGGCACAGAAATGCTCTGCGGAAAGAGGTTGCGGATTTTTCGTCAGGGAATACCGGCCACCTGATTTTTTTATTGATTGATCAGTCAATCAAAAATACACTCATCTTCAATCTTGAGGATTGACGCAATGCCGAAAGTCGGAATGGAGCCGGTGCGCCGCAAGGCGCTGGTGGATGCTGCGATGCGCGTGATCGGCGATCACGGCTCGCTAACCGTCACCATGTCCGAAATCGCCAAGCAGGCGGGCGTTTCGCCTGCCCTTGCGCATCATTACTTCGGCAGCAAGGAACAGCTGCTGATCGAAACCGTCCGCGTGCATCTACAGCGGCTGCGCGACAGCGTCGTGACGGCGCTCCGCGAGGCGAAAACGCCGCGCGAAAAGCTCTCCGCCGTCATCCGCGTCAGCTTCCAGGCCGATCAGTTCGCGCTGGAAACGATCGCTGCTTGGCTCGCCTTCTACGCCGAAGCGCAACGCTCGGAAGAGACGCGGCGCTTTCTCGTCATCTACGCACGCCGCCTGCACTCAAATCTCGTTGCCAATCTCAAGGCTCTGTGCCCGGCCGGCGATGCCGGGCGGATCGCCGAGGGTGCGGCTGCCATGATCGACGGGCTCTATATCCGCCAGGGCCTCAGATCCGCGCCGATCAGCACTGAGGCGTCGATCGCGCTGACGGAAGATTATCTGACGACCCACCTCAACGCCTTGAAAGGCTGAAGACCATGCTGACCGTCTGGGGCCGCAAATCGTCATCCAACGTGCAGGCGCTGATGTGGTGCATCGGCGAGCTCGGTCTTGCCTATGAGCGCATCGATGCGGGCTTTACCTATGGCGTCAACAACACGCCCGAATTCCTGGCGATGAACCCGAACGGCACCGTTCCGGTGTTGCGCGATGGTGATGACGAGCCGCTGTGGGAGACAGGCGCCATCCTGCGCTATCTCGCGACGCAATATGGCGAGGATGCCTTCTGGCCGAAGGGCGAGCGGCGGCGCGCCCAGATCGATAAATGGGCCGAATGGGCGAAGATCAATATCGCCTTGAATTTCACTGGCCCGGTGTTCTGGCGCGCGGTGCGGACTGCCCCTGCCCTGCGTGATGAGAAGGCGATTGTTGCGGCTGTCGCAGCACTCGCTGCGAAGCTAGACATCGCCGAGTCGCAGTTCGGACGGCATCGCTTCCTTGCGGGCGATACTCTGACGCTGGCCGACATACAATTCGGGCATGTTCTCTATCGCTATTTCGACATCGACATCCAGCGCCCAGCCCATCCACGGCTGCAGCGCTACTATGAAAACCTCACCGAGCGACCTGCTTTCCAAGAGCATGTCATGGTGTCCTACGAAGAATTGAGGGTTCTATAATGCGCGCACAACCGAAAGCCTCGCATTTCATCGACGGGGAATATGTCGAGGACACCGACGGCACTCTTATCGAAAGCATCTATCCGGCGACCGGCGAAGTCATCGCCCGCCTGCACGCGGCAACGCCAACCATCGTCGAAAAGGCGATCGCTAGCGCCAAGCGAGCACAGCCGGAATGGGCTGCTATGAGCCCAACGGCGCGCGGCCGCATCCTGAAGCGGGCAGCTGACATCATGCGCGAACGTAACCGCGAGCTTTCCGAGCTGGAGACGCTGGATACGGGCAAGCCGATCCAGGAAACCATTGTCGCAGACCCGACCTCCGGTGCCGACAGTTTCGAATTCTTCGGCGGCGTCGCGGCGGTCGGCCTCAATGGCTCCTATATCCCGCTCGGCGGTGACTTCGCCTATACCAAGCGCGTGCCGCTCGGCGTGTGCGTCGGCATCGGCGCGTGGAACTACCCGCAGCAGATCGCCTGCTGGAAGGGTGCGCCGGCGCTGGTCGCCGGCAACGCCATGGTGTTCAAGCCTTCGGAAAACACGCCGCTCGGCGCGCTTAAGATCGCCGAAATCCTTATTGAGGCAGGCCTGCCGAAGGGCCTTTACAATGTCATCCAGGGCGACCGCGAAACCGGGCCTCTGCTCATCAACCATCCCGCTGTGGCGAAGGTCTCACTGACCGGCTCGGTACCGACGGGCCGCAAGGTGGCGGCTTCTGCCGCCGGCAACCTCAAGCATGTCACCATGGAACTCGGTGGTAAGTCGCCGCTGATCGTCTTCGACGATGCCGATATCGACAGCGCCATCGGCGGCGCGATGCTCGGCAATTTCTATTCGACGGGTCAGGTCTGCTCGAACGGCACGCGCGTCTTCGTCAACAGCAAGATCAAGTCCGAATTCCTGAAGCGCCTGAAGGCCCGCACCGAGGCCATGCTCATCGGCGACCCGATGGATGAGGCAACACAGATCGGCCCAATGGTCTCCTGGGCGCAGCGTGAGAAGGTGCTGTCTTACATCGAAAAAGGCAAGGCCGAAGGCGCGACGCTGCTGACCGGCGGCGGCATCCCGAACAATGTCTCCGGCGAAGGCTATTACATTCAGCCGACCGTGTTTTCTGACGTCACCGACGACATGACGATCGCGCGCGAGGAAATTTTCGGGCCAGTTATGTGCGTGCTCGATTTCGATGACGAGGCCGAGGTGATAGCCCGCGCCAATGCCACCGAATTCGGCCTTTCCGGCGGCGTCTTTACCGCCGACCTCACCCGTGCCCACCGCGTCGTCGATCAGCTCGAAGCCGGTACGCTCTGGATCAACACCTACAATCTCTGCCCGGTCGAAATTCCCTTCGGCGGCTCCAAGCAATCCGGCTTCGGCCGCGAGAATTCACTGGCGGCGCTGGAGCATTATTCGGAACTGAAGACCGTCTATGTCGGCATGGGGCCGGTACAGGCGCCTTATTGATGCAACCTCGGGGCTCGACCTCGCCCTTCGAGGCCGCCTATGGCGGCACCTCAGGGTGAGGTCGAGAGCTACCGACCGCAAGCACAGACGATGATCCGCCTCATCCTGAGGTGCTCGCCAAAGGCGGGCCTCGAAGGATCGGGGCGGCCACAGGGAGATAAATATGCAGCAAGCAGATTTCGTCATCGTTGGCTCGGGTTCGGCCGGCTCCGCCATGGCCTACCGCCTGTCGGAAGATGGCAAGCATTCGGTCATCGTTCTGGAATTCGGCGGCAGCGACTTCGGCCCATTCATCCAGATGCCGGCAGCGCTCGCCTGGCCGATGAGCATGGACCGCTACAATTGGGGCTATCTCTCCGAGCCGGAACCTCAGCTCAACAATCGCCGCATCACGGCGCCGCGGGGCAAGGTGATCGGCGGGTCTTCCTCGATCAACGGCATGGTCTATGTGCGCGGCCATGCGGAAGACTTCAATCGCTGGGAGGAGCTGGGCGCGCAAGGCTGGGCCTATGCCGATGTTCTGCCCTATTTCAAGCGGATGGAGCATTCGCACGGCGGCGAGGAGGGATGGCGCGGCAAGGATGGCCCGCTGCATGTGCGCCGTGGCGATGCCCGCAATCCGCTCTTTCACGCCTTCATCGAAGCCGGCAAGCAGGCAGGCTTCGAGACAACGGAAGATTATAACGGCAGCAAGCAGGAAGGCTTCGGCCTAATGGAGCAGACGACGTGGATGGGCCGGCGCTGGTCTGCGGCGACAGCCTATCTCAAGCCTGCGCTGAAGCGGCCGAACGTGACGCTCATCCGCTGCTTCGCCCGCAAGATCGTCATCGAAAATGGCCGTGCGACGGGTGTCGAAGTCGAGCGGGACGGCAAGATCGAGATCGTTAAGGCAAACCGCGAGGTGATCGTCTCCGCCTCCTCGTTCAATTCTCCGAAGCTGCTGATGCTATCCGGCATCGGGCCTGGGCAGCATCTGCGCGACATGGGCATCGAGGTGAAGGCCGACCGGCCGGGCGTCGGCGCCAACCTGCAGGACCATATGGAATTCTATTTCCAGCAGACCAGTCTGAAGCCGGTGTCGCTCTATTCCTGGCTTCCCTGGTACATGCAGGGGATTGCCGGCGCGCAATGGCTCTTCTTCAAGAAGGGCCTCGGCACCTCCAACCAGTTCGAGGCCTGCGCCTTCCTGCGGTCCGCGCCCGGCGTCAAACAGCCCGACATTCAGTACCACTTCCTTCCCGTCGCCATCAGCTATGACGGCAAGGCGGCCGCCAAGAGCCATGGCTTCCAGGTGCATGTCGGCTACAACCTCTCGAAATCGCGCGGCAACGTCACGCTGCGCTCTTCCGACCCGAAGGCGGATCCCGTTATCCGCTTCAACTATATGAGCCATCCGGAAGACTGGGAGAAGTTCCGCCACTGCGTGCGCCTTACCCGCGAGATCTTCGGGCAGAAGGCCTTCGACGAATATCGTGGACCGGAAATCCAGCCCGGACCGAACGTTCAGACCGACGACGAGATCGACGCCTTCCTGCGCGAACATCTGGAAAGCGCCTATCATCCCTGCGGCACCTGCAAAATGGGCTCAAAGGACGATCCCATGGCGGTGGTCGATCCCGACACCCGCGTCATCGGCGTCGACGGCCTGCGTGTCGCCGACAGCTCGATCTTCCCGCATGTGACCTATGGAAACCTGAACGGCCCTTCGATCATGACAGGCGAAAAGGCGGCCGATCACATTCTCGGCAAGCCGAGGCTGGCACGCTCGAACCAGGAGCCCTGGATCAATCCGCGGTGGGAGACCAGCGATCGGTGAGATTTCCGTCGGGGCGGTACCAATTCCATGGGATAACTTGCGGGATTTACGGAAAGTCCGTATAATTTCGTCAAGGAGATTTTTCATGAAGACGGTAACTGCCGCCGAAGCTTCCAAGAATTTTGGCGCATTTCAAGATGCAGCCATGCGCGATCCGGTTGTCATTACCAAGAACGGCCGGCCGCGAACGGTGCTGCTCGCTTATGAAGATTATCAGCGCCTGCTGCGACGAGATAGGCAGGTCCAACTGACAGCTGAGCTTTCAGAGGCCGATATTGCCGCCGTCGAAGCAGCCGAGATGGAAACCGGTCACGAGCATCTTGATGATGAACTAAAGCCGCATGCTGCCCGCTGAAGTCAAGGTCGGTTTCGTCTTTCGCTATTCCTATCTTTGGCACAGGGAGCGACTTGAGGGACGCGAAGAAGGCGTGAAGGATCGCCCCTGCCTCGTGTTGGCACTTGTTGTCGATGATGCGGATGGAACCAAGCGGGTTCGTGTCCTTCCTGTCACGCATTCGCTGCCGGACAACGCCTCCATGGCCATCGAACTTCCAGCACCGGTAAAATTCCGGCTTGGTCTGGACGACATCCCTTCATGGATCATCCTTTCAGAAAGCAACTATTTTGCCTGGCCGGGACCGGATATTCGCCCGTCGGAAACGAAAGCGGCTATCTCGGACCATTGCCACCCAGTCTTTTCAACGAAGTGAAACATCGTTTCGTGGCTTTGGCACGACAATCGGTGCATAGATCGGTTGCCAGGACAGAATAGTGCCCACCAATTCCCCGCCCTGAAGAGCGTCTCATGCCCCCTATCTATCGCAAGTCCAAGCTGCTCCGCCGTTCCCGCGTCATCTGGGGCTCGTTCAATCTCTGGCGACCGCGTCTGGTGTTCTGGACGGGCGCTCTGGCTATCGGCGTCATTAGTGTCGGCTTTGCCAAGCTCGCCGATGTGGCGCAGCGGGCTTTTACCGGCGTAACGCAATCGGATGAATGGATGTGGCTGCTGCCGCTGCTTTTGACGCCGCTCGGTTTCGTCCTGTCTGCATATCTGGCTGCGACGCTGTTTCCCAATTCGCAAGGGAGCGGCATTCCGCAGGCGATTGCCGCGCGGCACCTGCATCATGAAGAGGATCGAACAAAGCTGCTCTCGCTCAGGCTGGCTTTCGGCAAGATCGTGCTGACAATATTGGGGCTTCTAAGCGGAGCCTCGATCGGCCGCGAGGGGCCGACGGTGCAGGTTGGCGCGTCCTTCATGCTGGCCGTTGCCCGCTTCGGCGGCATGGCGCAGGCCAAGGGGCTTATCCTTGCCGGTTCCGCCGCCGGCATCGCCGCTGCCTTCAACACGCCGCTTGCGGGTATCGTCTTTGCCATCGAGGAGATGAGCCGGACCTATGAATCCCGGGCCAACGGTCTGGTTCTGACCGCCGTCATTCTTTCCGGCCTTGCCGCACTCGGCCTTTCCGGCAGCTACAATTATTTCGGTACGGCCGATGCGGCGCCGACGATGCTTCGGGACTGGATCGTCATGCTGATCTGCGGTGTCGGCGGCGGTGCACTCGGTGCCACCTTCAGCGGATTGGCGCTTTATGCCGGCATTCGCATCCGCCGCTGGGCACAACCACAGCCGCTGAAACGCATGCTGATCCTTGCCGGCCTCTGTGGCCTTGTCGTTGCCGCCGTCGGCGTGCTTTCCGGCGGCCAAACCTTCGGCACCGGTTACGAGCAAGCCCGCGGCGCGGTGGAAGGACACGCCCTGCCCCTGCTCTTCTTCGTCGAGAAGCTGCTGGCAAGCTTCCTGTCGATGATATCAGGCATTCCCGGCGGCATCTTCGCGCCATCACTTGCCGTCGGTGCCGGTTTCGGCAGCACGGTCGGCACACTGGTCGGTGGCGGCGTGGCGCTTGCGGCGATCCTCGGCATGGCCGGCTATTTCGCCGGCGTGGTGCAGGCGCCGATGACGGCCTTCGTCATCATCCTGGAAATGACGGGCGATCACCAGGCCGTCATCCCGATCATGGCTGTATCGATGATCGGCTATGTGACCTCGCGGCTACTGTCGCGCGAGCCCTTGTATCATGGGCTGTCCCGCGTCTTCATCGCAGCAGCAATCCGCGCCCGGCGTGCCATGGAAAAGGAAGGTGGCGAGGAACACGCCACCCACTGAATGCCGAAGCTCTGCCGATGCCGGAGAAAGGCACATGGTAGGCCTTTCCCGGCCTTGACCTATCTAAGCCATCAACCTGGCGACTTCCGCGCCATCAGGCTGAGCGATGGCATCGGCTATGGTCGTCGAGAAGAGAACCTTGCGGGTCGCATCCGCCACCCGGGCAAAGACGTGGCGGATCTCGCAATTCTGCTCACCGTCGCAGTCGTCGCAGCGACGATAGGCGGTGAGCGAGAGACAGGGTAGCGGCGCCAGCGGCCCGTCGATAACCCGCAGGATTTCGCCGAAGGTGATCTCATCCGCCGGCTTGCGCAGGAGATAACCGCCCTGCTTGCCGCGACGGCTGATGACAATGCCCTGATGCTTCAGGTCGAGAAGGATCTGTTCGAGGAATTTCTTCGGGATCTTTTGCTGGGCAGCGATGTCGGAAATCATCATCGGCTCACCCGCCTCGGATTGGGCCAAGGCAGACAGCGCCCGCAGCGCATATTTTGCTTTCTGAGTAATCATTTCGAACCGCTTCACACACACATGCGATACGTCCGGTCGAGCGATTCGGCCGGTCCGCTCCAGAACTCCTCAGCCCTCGTCCCCGGGGCAATTTCGAAGCACTCACACCCTTGGCGCACGGCCAGGAAACGTTAGCAACCCAGACTTGTTATCATTCTTTGTCGCTATGCCCATAGTTTAGCGCAAAATCCACCGCAGTGCATCATTTTGGGCATCACTTCCGATTTCCATTTGACAAGCTATGTGTAACTCTACTATTTCTATAGACATTAAAGCAAGCACTTAAACATGGTCAGCCATATCGAGTGCTTCCGAAGGGCCGCTTCCCGCGGCAAAACGCCTTGGTTAACAGCCGAGGCGGTCGCTTTTCCTTATCGGCGCTGCTTCATGGAGATATTTACTCTCCAGCCGCTCCCTTTCGAAATCTATTTTTCTGTCCGCTGCCGTTGCGAACTGCGATACTCCCGGCAACATCAGGACAGGATCCCCATGACTGCCATTACCCTTATTGAAGATGCCGCGACGCTCAACAGCCAGCTTGCATCGCTCGATCTTGCCGGCCGTCTGTCTCTCGTGGCCGGCCTCGGTGGCCGTGCCGTGTTTACGACGTCGCTCGGGATCGAAGATCAGGTGATCACAGCGGAGATCGGCAATCACCGCCTGCCGATCGAAGTGGCGACCCTGCAGACCGGCCGTCTCTTCCCGGAAACGCTCGCCCTGATCGACGAGACGGAAAGCCAATACGATATCAAGATCGTCCGCTACGAGCCGGAACAGGCCGATATCGACGCCTATGCGGAAAAATACGGTCTGAACGGTTTCTACGAGAGCGTCGAAGCCAGGCATGCCTGTTGCGGCGTGCGCAAGTTGAAGCCGCTTTCGCGAGCACTTTCGGGCGCCAACATCTGGATCACCGGCCTGCGCCGCGGCCAGTCCGCCAACCGCGCCGATACGCCCTTCGCCGAATTCGACCCCGAGCGCAACCTGGTCAAGATCAACCCACTCGCAGACTGGGATATCGACGCGATCCGCGCCTATGTCGCCGATAACAGCGTTCCGGTGAACCCGCTGCATGCACGCGGCTACCCCTCGATCGGCTGCGAGCCCTGCACCCGCGCCATCAAGCCGGGCGAGCCCGAGCGGGCCGGCCGCTGGTGGTGGGAAAACGATGAGAAGCGCGAATGCGGCCTGCATGTCCACGAAGAAGGCGCTGCCGCAACAGCACAATAAGACACCCGCCGGCTCCCGGCATCGATCCGAAGCGCGTTTCCTACGCCGCTGTTCAACCGGGAACCAACGCATCCATTCTTTCCGACCAAGTTTCGGTCGGGACATTTGAAAGTTCTGGAGTCATCAATGCCCGATAGCCGTCCGGATACGGAAATCTCCCATCCGCAAAGCGTCAAGCCGCCCCTCGATCCCCATCTGAAGGCGCTCGAAAACGAAGCGATTCATATCTTCCGTGAGGTTGCTGCCGAGTTCGAGCGTCCGGTCATGCTCTATTCGATCGGCAAGGATTCGTCGGTGCTGCTGCATCTGGCGCGCAAGGCCTTTTATCCCGGCCGCGTCCCCTTCCCGCTCCTGCATGTGAACACCGGCTGGAAATTCGCCGAGATGATCACCTTCCGCGACGAGATCGTGAAGAAGTATGATCTCGATCTCATCGAGCACATCAATCCGCGCGGCAAGGCTGAGAATATCACGCCCTTCACCTATGGCTCGGCCCGCTACACCGACATCATGAAAACGGAAGCGCTGCGCCATGCGCTCGATGCCGGCCAGTTCGACGCAGCTTTCGGCGGTGCTCGCCGCGACGAGGAAGCCTCGCGCGCCAAGGAGCGCATCTATTCCTTCCGCACGCCGGACCATCGCTGGGATCCGCGCAACCAGCGCCCGGAACTCTGGAACATCTATAACGGCCAGATCCGCAAGGGCGAAAGCGTTCGCGTCTTCCCGCTCTCCAACTGGACCGAGGTCGATATCTGGCGCTACATCCAGGCCGAGGAAATCCCGATCGTGCCGCTCTATTTCGCGGCCAAGCGCCCGATCGTCGAGCGCGACGGCATGATGATCATGGCAGCAGATCCAAGGCTCGAGCTGCTGCCGGGCGAAACCAAGCGCGAGGAAGTGATCCGCTTCCGCACCCTCGGCTGCTTCCCACTGACCGGGGCCATCCGTTCCACTGCGACGACACTCGAAGACATTATTGCAGAGCTGGAAATCGCCACGGTTTCCGAACGGCAGGGCCGCGCAATCGACCGCGACCAGTCCGGCTCCATGGAAAAGAAGAAGCGTGAAGGATATTTCTGAGATGACCGCAAACGCCAACGTCGTCACGATGCCCGTTGTTGGGCCCGCTGTTGGGTCTGCCGCCGAACCGGCCAAGGCTCTCCGCGATTCGCGTCCGCTTCGCCTGATTACCTGCGGCAGCGTGGATGACGGCAAGTCCACGCTGATCGGCCGTCTCCTTTGGGATACCAAGGCAGTCAAGGAAGACCAGGCCGCCACGCTCCAGCGCGATTCCACCGGCAAGCAGAACGATCTCGGCCTGCCCGATTTCGCATTGCTGCTCGACGGTCTGCAGGCCGAGCGCGAACAAGGCATCACCATCGATGTCGCCTATCGCTATTTCTCGACCGACAAGCGCTCCTTCATCGTTGCCGACACGCCAGGCCACGAGCAGTACACCCGCAACATGGCAACCGGTGCCTCGACCGCCGACCTCGCCGTGCTGCTGGTCGATGCGCGTATGGGCATCCTCGAACAGACCCGCCGCCATGCGACTATCGCGTCGCTGCTCGGCATCAAGCAGTTCGTGCTCGCCGTCAACAAGATCGACCTGACGAATTACGACCGCGCCGGTTTCGAAAAGATTTCCAACGACTTCCGCGAGTTTGCCTTGTCGCTCGGCGTCAAGCAGATCACCGCCATCCCGATGTCAGCGCTGAAGGGTGAAAACGTCGTCTATTCCGGCCAAGCCGCCATGCCGTGGTACACCGGCCCGACGCTGGTCGAAACGCTGGAACTAGCGACTGTTCGCTCGGCGCAGACGGTCGGCTTTCGCCTTTCAGTGCAGCGCGTCTCCCGCCCGGGTGAGAGCTTCCGCGGCTATCAGGGAACGGTTGCCGGCGGCTCGGTCAAGCCCGGCGATAGCGTCATGATCCTGCCCTCGGGCATGGTCGCCAATGTCTCGAAGATCGTCACCTTCGATCTCGTGCGCAACGCGGCGGTCGCCGGCGATGCCATCACCCTCGTTCTTGACCGCCAGGTGGACGTATCGCGCGGCGACATGATCGTCGCCATCGACAGCCAGCCGCAGACGGGCCTTTCCTTCGACGCGCAGATCGTAGCACTACAGCCGGAAGGCATCGAACCCGGCAAGCGCTATTGGTTGAAGAGCGGCAGCCGCCGTCAGCGTGTGCAAGTGCAGCCGCTCGCCCAGCTCGAGCTGAAGACCGGCGCCTGGGCACCGGCGCAGGCGCTGTGGATGAACGCGATCGGCAAGGTTCGCCTGACCTTCGACGAGAGCGCCATCTTCGACCCCTACGAGCAGAACCGTTCGACAGGCTCCTTCATCCTGATCGATCCCGACAGCAACAACACGGTTGCCGGCGGCATGATCACCGGTAAGCGTTCCGATGTCGGCGGTATCCACAAGGATGGCCAGCGCGTTCTCCTGTCGCTGCCGGCCGATCTCGCCGAGCAGATCATGGCAAGCGAACTCTTCGCCAGCCGCCGCGACGAAACGGACGTGCGCCGCGTCACCGCTGCGCAGGCCGCGGAAATCTGGGCGAACGCGGCAAGCGACATCTGATCGCTCAACCTCCGGCTCACTGATCGGCGGCTCTGTCAAAAGATTTGCCGCCGGTCAGAACCTGACTGACCCCTACGGGCGCTCGTGCTGGCAGCAAGGTTGCGCCCATGTCTGGATGAGACGCAGCTCGATTACGCGAAACAACAATTATCGGGTCGTAGCGTGAAAACTTTCCAATCAGGAACGGCACAAGGCGCCATAAGATTTCATGACATACCGGGACCAGAGGATGAGCCGCCGTTGCTCTTCATCCACGGTCTCGGATGCGCATCTTCGTGCGACTATCCCACGGTTGCGGCAAATCCGGCCCTGTCAGGACGGAGATTATTGCTGATCGATTTGCCGGGGTCAGGTTTCAGCGACCACCCTGCCGATTTCGGATATGGCATTACCGATCACGCTCAAACGATCGTCGAATTTATCCGCGTCTCGAAGCTGGAGTCCGTCGATCTTTTCGGCCACAGCATGGGCGGCGCCGTCGCCATCAAGGTCGCTCATCTTCTACGTGAGTGCGTGCGGCATCTTGTGTTGAGCGAACCCAATCTCGATTCGGGAGGCGGTTTCTTTAGCCGCAAGATTGCCGAGATGAGCGAGGCCGACTATCTGGCACATGGCCATGCTGACCTCATTCGGACCTGCATGACGGACGGAAACGACATCTGGGGTGCATCTCTATCGATATCATCGCCCTACGCCGTTCATCGTTCCGCATCTTCCCTGGTCCTGGGCGATTCTCCGACCTGGCGCGAACAATTATATCAATTGCCCATGCCAAGGACGGTGATCTTCGGCGAAAACTCGCTGCCCGATCCGGATTGGGAAGCTCTGCCAAGACACGGAATCGGTGTGGAAATGGTCGATCGGGCGGGGCACTCGATGGCTTGGGAAAACCCTCAAGGCTTGGCGGCTGCCATAAAACGAGGTTTGATCCTGCAATAGGTCTTCCCCCGATTTCTTGTCCATGAGCCGGTTCCAGCTCACTACGCCATTTTCGCTTGGAGACGCCCGTTAGGCCAGCAGCGCAGTGATACACCTAAAGGTCCGCAACGAGCGCAGCCAGCAGTGCCATACGATCTTCATCGCGCTTGTAAAAAATCCACTGCTTGATTCGCTTAGGCCGAACGAGACCGGCTTGCACCAGAATGCGCATGTGCTCGCTCAACGTTGCCTGCGAGATCTCCAGTTTCTCGGCGATGAGAAGCGCGCAGACGCCATCCTCGACCAGATCACCATCGATCTGTGGTGGGAAATGAGCCCGGGGCTCCCTCAGCCACCTGAGAATCCTGATGCGGCGTTCGTTCGCCAAAGCCTTGATGAGATCGACCTCTTGCATTTCGTCAGTTTGCTAAGTAACAAAATACTTGTCAACCTCCGCCCGCGAGATGCCTATGCTTGCCGACACAACAATCACCCCCGAACGCATCGCACAGACCGAAAAGCGCATCCGCCCGCATATCCGCCACACGCCGGTTCTGCGGGCGGATTTGGCGGACTTCGGCCTTGCTTCCGGCTCCGTCGATTTCAAGCTCGAGTTTCTGCAGCATTCCGGCACGTTCAAAGCGCGCGGCGCCTTTTCGAGCCTGCTCGGCAGAGAGGTGCCGAAAGCCGGCGTTGTTGCCGCCTCCGGCGGCAATCACGGCGCGGCAGTCGCCTACGCCGCCATGCGGCTCGGCATTCCGGCGACGATCTTCGTGCCGAGCGTGACGTCGCCAGCCAAGGCCGAGCGCATCCGCGGCTACGGAGCCAACCTCGTGATCGGCGGCGAGCGCTATGCCGATGCGCTGGCGGCCAGCCAGCAATGGGTCGAGGAACGCGGTGCGATGGCGATCCATGCCTTTGACCAGCCGGAGACCTTGCTGGGACAAGGAACCACCGGGCTTGAGATCGAGGCTGACATTCCCGATATCGACACGCTGCTGGTCGCTGTCGGCGGCGGTGGACTGATCGGCGGCATTGCCGCATGGTTCCGGGGTCGCGTCCGGGTCGTCGCTGTCGAACCAGATGGGGCGCCGACACTCTGGAAGGCCTTCGAGGCCGGTAAACCTGTCGAAGCGCCGGCAGGCAGCATTGCCGCCGATTCACTTGCGCCGAAGCGTGTCGGAGACATCATGTTCCCGATTGCACAAGCCTATGTGCAGCGCCCCGTGCTCGTATCCGACGACGAAATCCGGCTGGGGCAACAGGTTTTGTGGGATCGGCTGCGGATTGTCGCCGAACCAGGCGGCGCGACGGCCTTTGCCGCACTACTTGCCGGCAAATATGTTCCCGCTCCGGACGAGCGGGTGGCCGTGCTGCTTTGTGGCGCCAACACCACCGCGGTTCGGTTTGACTGAGGTAATCGGCCCTTCTGGCATTCTGCCTCAAAGTGACCGTCCGAGGCCGTTAGCTCACTGCAAAATGTCGCCGAGCGCCGTCACCAGCCGGTCGCACTCCTCATCCGTGCCGATGCTGATGCGCAGGAAGTCGCCGATACGCTCGCCGGAAAACCGTCTTACCAGAATGTTCCTGCTCCGCAACTCTGCCGCCAGTTCCGCGCCTGGCCGGCTCGGATGCCGCGCGAAAAGAAAATTGGTGGATGACGGTAGGACTTGAAAGCCCAGTTCCCTGAGATCGGCAGCCAGCCGTTCCCGGCTGGCGATGATCATGGCGCGATGGCGCTCGAACCAGTCCCGATCCTTCCAGGCCGCTATGGCACCTGCCTGCGCAAGCCGATCAAGAGGATAGGAATTGAAGCTGTCCTTGACCCTTTCCAGTGCCTCGATGAGCGGCCTTTGCCCGACGGCGAAGCCCACCCGCAAGCCGGCAAGCCCGCGCGACTTCGAGAGGGTCTGAATGACAAGCAGATTCGGATATGTGCGGACGAGTGGAACCGCGCTCTCGCCGCCGAAATCGACATAGGCTTCGTCGATAACAACGACCTGATCGGGATGATCCTTGAGGAGGCTTTCGATATCGACCAGAGGCAGGCCGATCCCTGTGGGCGCATTGGGATTGGGCAGGATGATTGCGCCGCAGGGCTGGCGATAATCGTCAATGCGGACGCGCATTTCGGTGTCGACCGGAATCTGCCGGAACTCGATCCCATAGAGGCGGCAATAGGTGGGGTAGAAGCTATAGGTAATATCGGGGAAAAGCAGCGGTTCCTCATGGTTCAGCAGCGCCTGGAACGTATGGGCCAAAACCTCGTCCGATCCATTGCCGACGAAGACCTCGTCCTTGTCGAGCCCGAAGCTTTCGGCAATTGCGATGCGCAGCTCCTGCGCCGTCGGATCCGGATAGAGCCGAAGCGTATCGGATGTAGCCTTAGAGATCGCCTCCAGGGCAAGCGGCGAAGGACCGTAAGGGCTCTCATTGGTATTGAGCTTGGTTATTCCGCCGGTTGTCGGCTGCTCGCCGGCGACATAGGGGGTCAAGGAATGAACAATCGGGCTCCAGAAGCGGCTCATTGGGATTTCCAAATTTTGGCGGTTGGGAACTGCGGATTGCTGCGGCAGGTCTGCATATGAAGCCAACACCGTCGCAAAATCGAACTCCCACGACAACTGTCTCTCAGGCGATTCTGGAAATTATCATTATGACCAACAGAGGGTATTCGAGCCGGCCCCAAAGCTTCTGTCCTAAGCGGCAGTGGTCGCCGGCAAGACATCGCAGCTTTTCGCGAACAGCCGCTCGCTCAGAAAATCGACGAAAACGCGGACCTTGGGCGACATATGGCGGTTGGATGGCCAGAGCAGGTGGAAATGGCCGGGTTCATCGATGAAATCGTCGAGAACCGTTCTGAGCTTTCCTTCCGCAAGCGTGCTGCGCACGAGGAAATCCGGCATGCAGCCGATGCCGAGGCCGGCGACGGTCGCGCCGCGCACCGCTTCCATATTGTTGCAGGAGAAAGCCGTTCGCATTCGAAGATCCGCCTCGCTCTCGGGCATTTTCAATGGCCAATCCTGCAGCTTGCCGCTATTCGGGAAACGAAACCTGACGGCCAGATGCTCGTTGAGATCACGCGGGCAACCGGGAATGCCGAAGCGTTCGAGATAGCTGGGCGCGGCGCAGAGCAACATCTGAAACGGGCGCAAGGTGCGCGATATCAGCCGCGAATCCGGCAGATCACCGCTGCGGATCGCGACATCGACCCCCTCCTCGATCATATCGACGATACGGTCGTTGAAATCGATGTCGAGCTCGACCTCGGGATAACGAGCAACGAATTCCGGCACGACGGGCAAGAGGAAGTGATAGCTGACGATGGGCACGCTGACCCGCAGCCGCCCGCGCGGCACCGCGACAGCCTGCGCAAGCGAGGCTTGCGCATCGTCGAGATCGTCAAGCACGCGCCGGCAACGCTCGTGAAAGAGCCGCCCTTCCTCGGTCAACCGAATGCTGCGCGTGGAACGCTGCAGCAACCGGACGCCAAGCTGATGCTCCAGATTGCTGACCGCCTTGCCGACAGCGGAGGCCGAAAGGCCGAGCACGCGTCCGGCAGCGGCAAAGCTGCCGAGATCCGCGGTGCGAACGAAGGCTGTCAATCCGCTTAAACGATCCATGGGCGCGCTCCATTCGAGAGTTTTATTCCGGTATATACGGAAAAATAGCGCAATTATCATCTGATTGCAGCGAATATATCTTGCTCAGGTCATTTGAAGCGCAGGCGCGGGCCTTTGGCCAACATCACTCCCAGGATTGCCTGCCGCTTCCTTCCTTGCTCAAACCCAACGGTAATCCGATGACCTCTCCCCAGACAAAGGTCGCAAGTCCGACCGAGAAATTCTTCGTCCTTGTCGCCGTCTGCTGCGCTGCAGCGGCGATGCCGCTAACATTCACCGGCCCAGCCGTCGCCCTGCCGGCCATCAGCCGCATGCTCGGCGGCAGCCCGATCGCGCTCAACTGGGTCACCAACGCCTTCATGCTGACCTTCGGCAGCTGCCTGATGGCCTCGGGCGCGCTGGCTGACAGCTTTGGCCGCCGGCGCATCTTTCTGACCGGCGTCGGTTGCTTCGCGCTGTTCTCAGCCGGATTGGCGCTGGCCAACAACATCGTCTGGTTCGATATACTGAGGGCACTGCAGGGCCTCGGCGCTGCGGCCGCCTTTTCCGGTGGCATGGCCTCGCTGGCTCAGGAGTTCGACGGGGCGGCAAGGATGCGTGCCTTCAGCATCGTCGGCTCCAGCTTCGGCGTAGGTCTCGCCTTCGGGCCGATCGCCTCCGGTCTGATGATCGATGCCTTCGGCTGGCCCTCCATCTTCATCCTCGTGGTTGCGCTGGCATTGCTCGCACTTGGCCTCGGCGCCTGTTTCCTGCGCGAATCCAAAGATCCCGATGCGGCGGGGCTAGATTGGCCGGGCGCCCTGAGCTTTACACTTGCCTTGACGCTCTTCACCTATGGCGTTCTGCGCGCGCCGGAAACCGGCTGGAGTGATCCGCTCGTCATCGCCCTGCTGGCCGGCGCCGCAGTGCTCTTTCTTGCCTTCGCTATCATCGAGCGCGTCGTGAAGCGACCCATGCTGGATCTCAGCCTGTTTCGCTATCCGCGTTTCGTCGGCGTGCAGCTTCTGGCGGCGGCACCGGCTTACGCCTTCGTCGTATTGCTGATCCTGCTGCCCGTGCGTTTCGTCGGCATCGAAGGCATGAGCGAGATCGCCGCCGGGCGGATGATGGTCGCGCTTTCGGCGCCGCTGCTCATCCTGCCGATCGTCGCCGGGCTCCTCACCCGCTGGTTCAGCCCCGCAACGATCTGCGGCGCCGGTCTCATTATCTCGGCGACGGGCCTTTTCTGGCTTAGCCATTTTGCCGCCGGCTCGGCCCCATCCGCTCTCATCGGCCCGCTGCTGACGATCGGGGTCGGCATCAGCTTGCCCTGGGGCCTAATGGACGGGCTTGCCGTCAGCGTCGTCCCCAAGGAGCGAGCCGGCATGGCGACCGGCATCTTCAGCACCACCCGCGTCGCCGGCGAAGGGGTGGCGCTTGCCGTCGTCAGCGCCATCCTCTCCGCCTTCATTCAATCGAATCTCGGCGTATCCGCTGGCGAGCACGCCGCTATGGCTGCCCAGCAGCTAGTAACAGGCAATCTGACCGCCGCGGCATCGACTGTGCCGGCAATCGGGCATGACACGCTTATTCTGGGTTATGGCAACGCCTTCGGCGCGCTCCTCTGGCTTCTGACTGCCATCACCGTCCTGACGGCGATCGTCGTCTTTTCCTTCCTCGGCCGTTCATCATCAACCGTTGCCGCAGACGATGAAGAGCAATTGGACGAGGATGAAGATGCGCTTCGCGTATCGAAAGCTTAAGCAGCATTGATGACTGGCCGGAAAGGTAACGCGGCCAGTCCACTCACTGACGGCGGCACAGCAAGAAGGCGAATCGAAGGCCAAACACGGCCGAAAACCTTACCGCGCCGCAACAGAATATTTCGAAACCACATAAAATGTGCGCGCTAGATTCGTGCGCCAACGATCTTCGCAGCGGCGTCAGGCTGGCGTTTATATTCGCCGCTGCTATATCATATCCTCATGATATCAGACCGGTTTTTGAAGATTATTGCCTGGACCTATATTGCGGCGCTTATCGGCGTAACGCTTGCTCATCTCAATTGGCAGGCCACATTCGGCAATCCGTTTGACATCTTTCGCGCCCTTGCGCTCTGCGTAGCAGGCATGCTTGCCCGCCTCGCCTACCCGCAGTCTCCCTCCTTCACTTGTCTCCTGATGATCGGCAGCGTGCTGGCGCTTTCCCTTTCGCATCTGTTGGCAAGCGGCAATTACGGTTCGCCGCTCGACATCATCGTCGGCATGACCAGCGGGCTCTGGGGCATCATGATCGGCTCTATATTAAGCAAACTCATCGTCTCAGCCTCGAAGCGACCAGCCTCATACTAACCGACCGGAAGAGCTGGCGATGGCCTGAATAGACCCCTTGGCTGCCGCGAGAGGGCGATGACGTGGTGTAGCCACCAAATGGGCAACTGCATTTGGCCGAGCACGCCGCAATAAATATTATCAAATAATATTCGAATAAGATAAGGAACCGTATTCTATCTTAAAATGACTATTGCGTAGCCAATATTATGCAGAACTTATCATTTTGTTTACGCCTGTTGCTTTCTTGCAACTCGAACTTAAATTTCACGAAAAAGTCATCCCGAGAAAAATATATCATATAACTTTGCAGGAATTCGTCTTTAATAGCGACCAGAAGCGGGTGGGGCCCGTTTCTCCCGAGTCGGGGTTTTTAAACAGGGATAGGGTTAAGGCACGTCGATTTTTCGGCGCGATTGCCTATGCCCAATCTATATTGGATTGGAGTTTTTATGAACATCAAGAGCCTTCTTCTCGGCTCCGCTGCTGCCCTGGCAGTAGTTTCTGGCGCTCAGGCAGCCGACGCTATCGTTGCTGCCGAGCCGGAACCGCTGGAATACGTTCGCATCTGCGACGCATATGGCGCTGGCTACTTCTTCATCCCGGGTACGGAAACCTGCCTCAAGATCGGCGGTTATGTCCGTACCGAAGGCAAGTGGTACGACGCCTACAACCCGAACAGCCACAATGGCACGCTCTGGCACACGCGCGCTCATCTGAGCCTCGACACTGCGACCGACACCGAATATGGCCCGCTGAAGACCAACACGGTCATCCGTTGGGACTGGCAGGATGGCGGCTCGACCACCACGAAGCTGCTGTTCGCAAACATCAGCCTCGGTGGCTTTCTGGTCGGTAAGGCTGACTCCCAGTACAACTCGTACATCGGTTACGCTGGCAATGTCATCAACGACGACGTGGTCAATGACGGCCCGTACGAACTCAACCAGTTGACCTACAACTATGACGCCGGCAACGGCTTCACGGCTGTGATCTCGGTTGAAGACTCGAACTCCGGTTCGGGCGCTACGGGTGCAAACGGCGAAAACAGCACCAACCACTACGCTCCGGACGTTGTTGCCGGTGCTGGTTACAAGGCTGGTAACTTCGGCTTTAAGATCGTCGGCGGTTATGACTCCATCGTCGAAGAAGGCGCCATCAAGGCTCGCGTCGATGCCGACTTCGGCGTCTTCAAGGCCTTCTTGATGGGCGGCTGGAACACCGATGGCGACAAGCTGAACAAGTATGCAAACGCCAACGGCGCTGGCTCTGCCAAGGGCATCGGCTGGGGCGACTGGGCTGTCTGGGGCGGCTTCACCGTTCCGATCAACGAAAAGCTGCAGGCGAACGCTCAGGTTGCCTACACCGACTCGAAGATTTTCGCAGCCACCGCGAACGTCCGTTGGAACCCGGTCAAGAACCTGCAGATCACGCCGGAAGTATCCTACACCAACTGGGACTCCATCAATCAGGACCAGTGGGCTGGCGTTCTCCGCTTCCAGCGTAGCTTCTAAGACCACTTTACTGAGATCTGATCTGACTTGACCCCTGATCGGATGGGGATCGGCCTTACTTCCAGCGAAGTCGGGCCGATCCTTCCGAGACAGGGGTAAGTCATTTTTTCTGAAGGCTGGCTCTGCAGCATGCCGTCTGAAATCTCAATCTTCCTCATCGACACCAGGCATTTTTTATCGTAGAGACAGCCCATGTCTTTCGCTCACGCATATTCCGCACGATTTTATTCGTACCGCTGCTCTCAGCGGAGACGGGCCTGTGCGTAGTTAGAAAAGACACGACAGCAAAGACCCGAACAGCCGCTAGTTCTACCTGGCGGCTTTTTTGTCGCCACGGTATGACCCCAAAAGGAACCGATACCGTGTTGAATTCCACTGACGACTTGCGCATTGTCGAGATCACGGCGCTGACACCGCCATCTCGAATTATCGATGAAATCCCCCGCGACGAGGCGGTGACAGCGACCGTCACCGGGGCGCGCAACGCCGTCCACAACATCCTGCGCGACGAAGACGACCGACTGATCGTTGTGATCGGCCCCTGCTCCATTCACGATCCGGCTGCTGCCCACGAGTATGCCGCCCTGCTCAGGGAACAACGGGACCGCTTCGCGGACGATCTCGAAATCATCATGCGCGTCTATTTCGAGAAGCCACGTACGACGGTTGGCTGGAAGGGTCTGATCAACGACCCGCATCTCGACGGCAGCTACCGCATCGAGGAAGGCCTGCGCATCGCCCGCAAGCTGCTGTTCGACGTCAACGAGATCGGTCTGCCGGCAGGCTGCGAATATCTCGATACGATCACGCCGCAATATAT
The DNA here is from genome assembly GCF_007828675.1 of Rhizobium sp. ERR 1071. Classification (NCBI taxonomy): domain Bacteria; kingdom Pseudomonadati; phylum Pseudomonadota; class Alphaproteobacteria; order Hyphomicrobiales; family Rhizobiaceae; genus Rhizobium; species Rhizobium sp. ERR 1071. Next base: position 125,797 of record NZ_VITM01000003.1, read on the forward strand.
TTCCGATCTCGTGAGCTGGGGCGCGATCGGCGCGAGGACGACCGAAAGCCAGGTGCATCGGCAGCTCGCATCCGGCCTCTCCTGCCCTGTCGGCTTCAAGAACGGCACGAATGGCGACGTGCGCATCGCGCTCGACGCAATCGTCGCGGCATCGCAACCGCATCACTTCCCGGCCGTGACCAAGGAAGGCCTTGCCGCGATCGCCTCGACCCGCGGCAACGAGGATTGTCACATCATCCTGCGAGGCGGCAGAGAGCCCAATTATGACGCCGAAAGCGTGCAGTCGACGGCAGAACAGTCCCTCAAGGTCGGGCTCGAGCCGCGCATCATCATCGACGCCAGCCATGCCAACAGCAGCAAGAACCCGGAAAACCAACCGCTCGTCGTCACATCGGTCGCGGAGCAGGTCGCAGGCGGGGATCGGCGGATCAAAGGCATGATGATGGAGAGCAATCTCGTCGCCGGCCGCCAGGATCTCGTGCCGGGCAAGCCTTTGGTTTACGGCCAAAGCATCACGGATGGCTGCATCGACTGGCCGACCTCGGTGCGCACGCTGGAAGATTTGGCGAAGGCCGTCCGGGCACGGCGCCAGGCTCGCTAACGCGGCCTCCCATTCGGGAGACCGGTTCCGATCAAATGCGTCGGTAGTGCGCGAGGCTCAGGTAGTTTTTTCTGGGCCCGCGCACATGCCACATCTCCGCCCAATCATCCGACGTGCGAAAGAACAGACGGCCTCGATAAAGATCGGGACCGCAGTGATGGGTGACGCGCTGCGAGGCGCCCTCACCGATGCGAATGAATTCCGAAAGATTGGGGAAACGCACGACGAGATCGTCGTCGGCATCGTCAAGCCGATAGGTGCGGCTGCTTCTCAGCGTTGCATGGTCGCTTCGCGTATCGCCATATTCCTCGAACTGGACAGGCGTAACGAACGCCTGCCCTTCGAATGTGACCAAGGAGCGATTGAAGCGATCGATGATCCGCCGCTTCACCTCCCATGAGCCAAGGAAGGAGTCCAGCCGGCCAGCGCCGGCCGATCCTTTCATCATGACGCCGCGCGCTGCGCTGCGTCGGCCTGCCGGCGCGGCAGTTTCCAGCCCGGCCGGATGAAGTGGCAGGTATAGCCGTTCGGATAGCGCTCCAGATAATCCTGGTGCTCCGGCTCTGCCTGCCAGAAATCGCCGACGGGGGCGACCTCAGTGACGACCTTGCCGGGCCAAAGGCCGGAAGCGTCGACATCGGCGATCGTATCCAACGCGACCTGCTTCTGCTCTTCGCTGGTGTAGAAGATCGCCGAGCGGTAGCTCAAACCGACATCGTTGCCCTGCCGGTTGCGCGTGGTCGGATCATGGATCTGGAAGAAGAATTCCAGCAGATCGCGATAGCTGATCTTCTGCGGATCGAAAATGATTTCGATCGCCTCGGCATGGGTGCCGTGGTTGCGGTAGGTGGCGTTGCGGACATCGCCGCCGCTATAGCCGACGCGCGTCGAGATGACGCCGTTGTAACGGCGGATGAGATCCTGCATGCCCCAGAAGCAACCGCCGGCGAGAACTGCACGTTCCGTTGTCATCTTACATCCTCCACTTGATCGATATAGGCACCATAGCCCTCTGCCTCCATGCGGTCACGCGGCACGAAGCGAAGCGAGGCGGAATTGATGCAATAGCGCAAGCCGCCGCGATCGATCGGACCATCCGGGAAAACATGGCCCAGATGGCTGTCGCCATTGGCCGAGCGCACTTCGACGCGCACCATGCCATGCGACATGTCGGTCAATTCGCTGACATTGGCGGGTTCGATCGGCTTGGTGAAGCTCGGCCAGCCGCAGCCGGAATCGAATTTGTCGGCGGAAGCAAAAAGCGGCTCGCCCGAGACGATATCGACATAGATGCCCGGCTGCTTGTTATAGAGATATTCACCGGAGCCGGGACGTTCCGTGCCGCTCTGCTGCGTCACGCGATACTGCTCAGGGGTAAGCTTGGCGATGGCCTCTGCCGTCTTGCTGTATTTGCCCATTGTTGTTCTCCTTGCCCCTCGGCACGCCCTCCGAGCTTGGCCTGGTCCTGGGGACACGGAGAGGGCCGGATGAAGCTCGAGCAGCGCTGAGGGAGTGTTTGCAGGGCCAATATAGGTATCACGCGATCGATTTGCCATATCGATCACGACTGCGTGACGCCCAGCCCTTCCTGCAGCTTAGCCATTCGCCTCGCTTGAGGCCGCATAAATCGCGGCGAGCGCCTCGATACCGGCTTGATCGTCACCATCGAAGCGGCCGGGCAGCGGGCTATCGAGATCGATGACGCCGAAGACATTCCCATCGCGAAAGAGCGGCACGACCAGCTCCGATCGCGAGGCCGCATCGCAGGCGATATGCCCGGGAAAGGCATGCACATCCTCGACGAGGACCGACTGCGCCCTTTCGACCGCTGTTCCGCAGACGCCGCGACCGACGGCAATGCGGACACAAGCGGGCTTGCCTTGAAACGGCCCCAACACAAGCTCGTCTTCCCTGTGAAGGAAATAAAAGCCCGCCCAATTAAGCTCCGGCAGCATCTGGAAGATCAGCGCCGAGGTATTGGCCGCATTGGCAATCCCATCGCGCTCACCATCAAGCAAGGCCTTCAGCTGATCCGCAAGCTCTCGATAGAATTCGAGCTTGCTGTCGTGTGAGATCGATTTTTCTACGAACATGGGTTGCTCTTTCAAGTGTCTGTCGCGAAAAGACCGTCAGTCCTTCTCATCGGGCGGGCAAGGCCAGCTGGACGGCGCCTTCAGCCAGGACGGCAATATGGTCGTATTGTCCCCACAAGCCAGATTGATCTGCGCCTGCTGCAGACCGCTTGCCTTCGAAAGATCAAGACCCTCGATGCGCGTCAGATACATGAAGGCGCCACTGAAGGAGGTCGACCCGTCCATCACCGCGCCATTCAACGTGGCGCGCGAGAGATTGGCGAAGGAGAAATTCGCGCCCGTCAGCACGGCCTTGTCGAAATCGGCACGGCCGAGCTCCGCCTTCTGAAAATCGGCGTTCTTCAGCTGCGCGCCGGCAAATTCGGCGCGCTGCAATTCGGCATTGGCAAAGGACGCGCCATTGGCGGAGGCGTTGCTGAAATCGGAGCGATATGCCTCGATCTTGGCGAAGTTGGCGCCGTCGGCCTTGGCATTCTTCAGCCAGGCACGCACCAGAGTCGCTTTCTCGAGATTGGCCGAGGTCAGATTGGTGTCGCTGAGATCGGTGCTGTCGAAATGCGCGCCGGCCAGATTGGCACCGTGAAGGTCGCTGCTCTGCAGCATGATATTGGTCTTGCTGCAGCCGCTCCAGTCAAGCCCAGGTCCGGCGACATTGCCGCAATCGGCGGCACGCAGGGCATTGCTGCTGGAACCCAGAAGAAATGCGGCGCTCAACGCCAGCACACTGAAGCCGGTAGCGATTCCCAATCTCTTTCCAACGGCCTTACTGCGCAAAGCGCTGTTAGTCTGCCGTCGCCCCATGATCGTCTCCCCAGCCAATCTGGCCACCCCGTCAACAAGACCCATTCCGTTACTCCGCTCCAGCACCTGCCAGCCGAACTCTCGCCTGAGTCGGATGCACGTCCCTCTTCCTTGTATATGGTGCTTCGGGCGACAAAAAGAGCTGGTTTTGTAAAAGCGTACCTGAGGCGCGGTTTGGATGTGAGCTTATGAAAGGGGGGAATAGGCGACAGGTACCAGAAGGATTGCGGCAAAGCCTCATACGCCCGTCCTTGAAGAGCGAGACGGTCTGATCGAAACGCCGCCATCAGGCATTGGCGAAACCCCGCCCGGCCCTGTAAGGCGAGCAGACAGCACTCTTAAATGGGAGATTTTTCGGGAACAAGATCAGTATTTTAAGCTGGTCGGAGTGGAGTGATTCGAACACTCGACCCCCACGTCCCGAACGTGGTGCGCTACCAGACTGCGCTACACTCCGTGACCAGCGGCGCTTCTATAGACCAGCCGTTTTTGATGCACAAGCACCAATCTCAAAAAACCTTTTGATTTTTGACGAAAAAATTACAACCGCATCTGCCTAGAAAACCGGCAGGAAACAGCGGCCGAAAATGCCGGCGTGCAAAAGACGCAACAGATCAAGTAAAATCCCGTTTGTACACGCTGATGGGAATTTTCTTTTGCCGGCTTTGGCGCTAAAGCCCTAAGCGGGACAGGTGGAAATGTCGTGGGACAGCGCGGCTTTTCCGCAACCTTATGCGTGACAGAAGCTCAAGGACGACACGATGAATATCCGCATGATGACCGCGGCTGGACTGTTGCTGGCGCTGGCCGGTTGCAGCACCACGACGACAACAACGACAGCAGCCCTGCCGCTGCTTGCGAAGAACCCCGTTCAGGATCGCTGGCAGGGCCAGTCCGCAGGCCGCTTCTTCGCGGCTTACGGCCCGCCGATCTCAGATCGCGATGAAGGCGGTAATCGCGTCTACACCTGGCGTGGCGGCTACAAGAACGTCACCATCGTCAACAAGGACGGCAAGAAAGCCGGCAAGCGCTCCCTCAGCTGCAAGGCCGACATCGTCACCAACCAGAGCTACGAAATCCGCTCGGTTAAAATCCTCGGCGACCAGCCCGGCGTCAGCGGACCATCCTATTGCGCCGAGCTTCTGGCTCCACCGGAAAAGGCTGCAAAAGCCGAACAAGCGGACTAAGGCCAAAAGCTTCATCCCGAAACAATATCAGCGGGCGGCCTGCGAGGGCTGCCTGTTTTTGTGTGCAAGTCACCCACCTAGGGATTTCTCCTCACCCTTCGTTATTTCACTATAGACATCTTAAAAGTTATATCGTTGATTGCAACTTCAACGTTAATTTACTTTTATTGGTGCTAATATGAAGTTGAAATCCCTTGCGGCATTGGCCGGAATATCTGCGCTCGCAAGCTGTGCAACCACCCCCGGATCGCCGATGGAAACTTACCTAAACCGCTATGCGGGCGCGGAAACGATTGCCACGAACTGTCCGGCTTACGGTGGATACAGCTCGGTTGTACAAATGCGCGCCGATGCCGAGAAAAACCTTGCCCAGGCGAAAGCACTCGGCGCGACGGACGCGGACGTTAAGAAGGCTCGCGACCGGGTGAACGGAAACTTCGTAGGCGCATCGATCTTGGTTGGCGACATGCAGGCTTGCAGCGCATTCATGAACAAGCTTGCATGGGCAGGATCAACACCTGTTGAGCCCGCGGTCGTCAAGCCGAAGAAGGTCAACTAATCACTGCTTTGTCGGATGTCGTGTGGCTGGGGCGCCAGGATTCGAACCTGGGAATGCCGGTACCAAAAACCGGTGCCTTACCGCTTGGCGACGCCCCAACAGAGAAATAGCTGTCATGCCAGCCAAATCGGCGTCTGATTAGCAAAGGTCGCATCGCGCTACAATGACTAAGTGATGTGCGGATGCATATTTCTGTGTGCTTTCTGCGCGGCTATGATAGGTCTTGTTGCACCGCATTTGAAGTGAAGAGGTCCGATGAGCCAGTTTCGCGCCCGCCCTCCGGCCATGCCCACCGTGCTTCTCGACGACGCTGTCTGCCGCATCACGCGCTGGGATTTCGAGCCTGGCGCCGATACCGGCCATCATGTGCATGGCCTTGGCTATGTCGTGGTGCCGATGACCGATTGCCAGTTTCTGCTGGAGGAGCCCGGCGGTATCAAGCGTGTCGATATCGCCAGGGGCGCTGCCTACCGGCGCGAGGCGGGCGTGGAGCACAATGTCGTCAATGCCGGCACCGAGCCGATGTCATTCATCGAAATCGAATACAAGCAATCATGAGCACGCCCGACTTCGACCTCGCCTTCGAGCCCGCCTATGGCCGCGCTGTCCCCGTTGCGCCTGGCATCAAGCGGATGACGGTCAACAATCCCAGCGCCTTCACGTTCCACGGCACCAACAGCTACATCGTCGGCGGCTCTTCCGTCGCCATCATCGACCCGGGCCCGGAGAATGAAGAGCATTTCGCTGCCCTGATGGCGGCGCTGAAGGGGCGCGAGGTCACGCATATCTTTGTCAGCCATACTCATCGCGATCACTCTCCGCTGGCGAAGCGGCTGAAGGAGGCGACGGGGGCGCTGACCGTCGGCGAAGGGCCGCATCGGGCTGCGCGGCCGCTGCATCAGGGCGAGGTCAATCCCTTTGCCGAAAGCTCCGACATGGAGTTTCAGCCCGATATCGTGCTCGCCGATGGTCAAAACGTCTCTGGAGACGGTTGGACGATGACGGCGCTGCTGACGCCTGGCCATACGGCCAACCACGCTTGCTTCGCGCTCGAGGGCACGGGCATCGTCTTTTCCGCCGATCATGTCATGGCCTGGGCGACCTCGATCGTCGCGCCTCCTGACGGATCGATGGCGGATTACATGGCCTCGCTGGAGCGGCTTCTCGCCCGCGACGACGAGCTGTTCCTGCCCGGACATGGCGGGCCGGTGAAGGAGCCGGCCTCCTTCATGCGCGGCCTCAGAACCCACCGGCGCATGCGCGAGCGCGCCGTGCTGGAACGCATCAAGGCCGGCGACCGGCTGATCCCGGACATGGTGAAGGCCATTTATCGCGATACGGACCCGCGCCTGCATGGCGCAGCAGCACTTTCGGTGCTGGCGCATCTGGAAGACTTAGTGGAGAAGGGGCAGGTGGAAACCGATGGGCCGCCGGCGCTGTTGGGAACATATCGACCGGCTTGAGCCGTCTCAGCTTCCGGCGATGCCGAGCAGTTCGGCATCCAGCGCCTTCAGGTAACCATCGGCCAGATCGGCGCTGACCCCGAGATCATCCTGGCCGTAGCGGGAGGCAACACGGATATCGACCAGCGTCGTTTCCGCCTCCTCGCGAATACGGATCAGTATGTCGCATGGCAGGCCAAAAATGCGGGTTCGTACCTCGCCCTGCAGAATGACGTCGGTATTCTGGCGGATGAGTTCCGCCACTCCGTCACGGAAGGGACGTGGCGTCGGCACAGGAACGATAGCGGGCACATCGCCGGCGGCGCTGTCATCCTGGGCTGGATTGACGGTCTGCGGGCGTCCACGCCGTTTCGGCCTCACATTGCCATTCGGATCGGCCACATCGGCGCCTTCGGCCTTGACGATGGTGATGTGATAATCATGCGCAACCTTGCGCACCGCCTCCAACACACGGTCGGCAGCGCCCTCGTAGCGGCGGCTGATCAAAGCGGGATAGGCATCGAACTGCGCCTCGCGTTCCTGCTGCGTCACCAGATGGCGCGGCGGCAGCCACAACTGCCGCGCATCCGGCGTCGCCAGCCATTCCGGCGGATCGTTGAGATCGGTCGAAATCTCGTAGATATGCGGCCGGGTCCAGTAGCGCTCGGCACCGAAACCGAAAATCGCCAGCGGCAGGGCGGCATAGACGAGCGCCTTGACGGCGGAGACACCACCGATGGCGGCACTCTGCCAGAGCTGAGCAAGACCGACCAGCGCGAGCAGCACCGCCAGGATGGCGCAGCCAGCAGAAATCAGGAGCAGCAGAACGAAGTAAGGCGTTTCCAGCGGCCCGAAGCGGTGGCCGATCAGCGTCACTCCGCAGAGAACCAATGCAAACGAAGCGATCAAACGCGCGGCGCGGGCGGCATGTGAAACAGGACGGTCGAAACGAATGGTCATCAAAGGCTCGTCGGCGCGTCGGATCGGAAGCCGGATGCACCGAATCCCAGAAAGCGACTTATGTTTAGATCAAGAAATGCCGAAAATAAATCGAATGTCACGGCATCGGTGTCCAATGTTTTGTCCAAGCTCAAACCAGTAACGCCTAGACCAAAAACGTGAGCACTTGCTTAAATTCCTAAAAAAGGCCATTCTTTAGCGTTTTATCGAGGCTGTGAAAGGACTTGATGAGATGGAACCGATGCTTTCTCAAGACGTCACTGCCAAATCAGTGCCGGGAGCGGCGATTGCCGGAACCGATACGATCGACCCGTTCCTGCCGCTGGAGCTGCTTGAACTGGAGCTTTCGCTTGAGGGTTTTTCCGGCGGCGAACCTGGCTTCTGCGAAGCCGTGCGCAAGGCCGCTTCGGCCGTGCAGGGCGACTTCCTGTTCGATCTGCCGGCTGAAGGGCTGATACCCGATTGCCGCAGATTGGCGGTGCTGCGAATTCCCGAAGGGAATGCAACGATGCGCACCCTCTTTGCCGCTCTGGACGAAGACGGTGCGGAAATCCGCCTGCTGCAGCCGGATGAAGACACCGCGCACCTGCTGCGCTTCGCCGATGCCTTTGTCGATCTCTTGCAGCGGATGCCGACAAAGCCGAAGGAAGCGGCCTAAGCAACCTGGCTGCGGTGGTAATACGTCTTTCGCGCCACCACGCGCGACGCTATAGTTTGTGCCTGTAAATCCGCATTCAGGATAACATGTCATGCGTATCGCAGCTTCCGCACTATCTCTTCTCGCCATTATGCTTGCACTCTCCTCCTGCCAGACGGCCGAAGAAATCCGGGCGGCCGATGCGTCAAGATGCAGCGGCTATGGCTTTAAGCCAGGCACCCAGAACTTTGCCAATTGCCTGATGAATCAGGATCTTAGCCGGCGCGCGGATCAGCGGGCTTTCATGGAAAGCAATGACGACTTCTTCTGGGGTCCGACCATTGTCGTCGGCGGTCCGGGATATTACTACCATCGCGGCTACTGGCGCCACTGACCTGCATATTTCAGAATTAGAGAATCAGGCTCGCCCCTTGATCGCTGCTTGCGCCGCCGCAAGCCGCGCGATCGGCACGCGGAACGGCGAACAGGATACGTAATCCAATCCGATATCCTCGCAGAAATGGATAGACGCGGGATCGCCGCCATGCTCGCCGCAGATGCCGAGCTTCATGTCGTTGCGCGTGCGGCGGCCGCGCTCCGACGCGATGCGGATGAGTTCGCCGACCCCGTCGAAATCGAGCGATATGAAGGGGTCATGCTCGATGATGCCCTTGCGCTGATAGGTCGGGATGAAGGCGGCAGCGTCATCGCGTGACATGCCGAATGTCGTCTGCGTCAGATCGTTCGTACCGAAGGAGAAAAATTCGGCAGCCTCCGCGATGATATGGGCACGCAAGGCCGCGCGCGGCAGCTCGATCATCGTGCCGACGAGATAGTCGATCTTCATTTTCGCTTCGGTCATCACGGCACGCGCCACCTCATCGATGCGGGCCTTGACGTAATCGAGCTCCGAGCGCAGACCGACGAGCGGCACCATGATTTCGGGCACAACGGCAGCCCCCGTCTCGCGTGCAGCGAGGACCGCCGCCTCGAAGATGGCGCGGGCCTGCATTTCGACGATCTCCGGATAGGAAATCGCCAGGCGACAACCGCGATGGCCAAGCATGGGATTGAACTCGTGCAGCGCATCCACCCGCTGGCGCAGCGCGGCCGGCTCCATGCTCATGATGCCGGCAACCTCGGCAATCTCCTCATCCGTTTTCGGCAGGAATTCGTGCAGTGGCGGATCAAGCAGGCGGATCGTCACCGGCAGGCCATGCATGATGGTGAAAAGGCCGGTGAAATCGAGCCGCTGCATCGGCATGAGCTTGGCGAGGGCGGCGCGGCGCCCCGTTTCGTCCTCCGCAAGGATCATCTCGCGCATCACATGGATACGGTCGCCTTCGAAGAACATGTGCTCGGTGCGGCAAAGGCCGATGCCCTCGGCGCCGAAGGAGCGGGCCGCGCGCGCATCGGCAGGTGTGTCGGCGTTGGTGCGCACCGTCATGCGGCGCGAGCGGTCCGCCCAGGCCATGATGCGCCCGAAATCACCTGACAATTCCGGCTGTATCATCGGCACTTCGCCCTTCAGGACCTGGCCGGTAGAGCCGTCTATCGTGACGATATCGCCCCTCTTCAAGGTGACGCCAATACCGATCAGCTTCTCATTACGCATGTCAATGCGCATGGTGCCGGCGCCGACGACGCAAGGAATGCCCATGCCGCGGGCAACGACGGCCGCGTGGCTGGTCATGCCGCCGCGGGTGGTCAGGATCGCCTCGGCGGCATGCATGCCGTGAATATCTTCGGGGCTCGTCTCGATCCGTACGAGAATGGCTTTGCGGCCTTCTTCCTCGGCAATGATCGCCTCTTCCGCGGTGAAGACGATTTCGCCCGTCGCAGCCCCCGGAGATGCGGGCAAGCCGGAGCCGATGACCTCGCGGTGGACGCGCGGGTCGATCGTCGGATGCAGAAGCTGGTCCAGCGACGTCGGATCGATGCGGGAAACAGCTTCGTCTTCGGTAATCAATCCCTCATCGACCATGTCGACGGCGATCTTCATCGCCGCCTTGGTGGTTCGCTTGGCATTCCGCGTCTGCAGCATCCAAAGCTTGCCGCGCTCGATGGTGAACTCCAGGTCCTGCACGTCGCGGTAATGCGCTTCCAGCTGTGCGCAAATGCTGCGGAACTCGGCAAAGGCTTCCGGCATCAGCTTTTCCATCGACGGCTTGTCATAGCCCGACGCGATCCGGGCGACTTCCGTGATGCTTTGCGGCGTGCGGATGCCGGCAACGACATCCTCCCCTTGCGCATTGACGAGGAATTCGCCGTAAAGCTCCTTCTCGCCCGTCGACGGATTTCGCGTGAAGGCGACGCCTGTCGCGGACGAATTGCCGAGATTGCCGAACACCATCGCCTGGATATTAACGGCGGTGCCCCAGGCCTCTGGAATATTATGCAGATTGCGATAGGTGACGGCGCGCGCGTTCATCCAGCTGGCAAAAACGGCACCGACAGCGCCCCAGAGCTGAACTTCCGGCTCCTGTGGGAAGGCCTCGCCCAATTCTTCCTCGATGACTGCCTTGTAGATCGAGACGACATGCTGCCATTCGACGGCGGTCAGATCGGTATCGAACTCATGACCGAACCGGGCCTTCTCATCCTCCAGGATCTCTTCGAAGACCTCATTGTCGAGACCCATGACGACATCGGCATACATCTGGATGAACCGGCGATAGCTGTCCCACGCAAAACGGGCATCGCCGGCATCGTGGCCGAGCGCCTGCACTGTAGCGTCATTGAGCCCGAGATTGAGAACTGTATCCATCATGCCCGGCATAGAGGCGCGGCCGCCGGAGCGCACGGATACCAGCAGCGGTCGTTCCGTATCGCCGAACTTGCGCCCGGTGATGGCCTCCATTCGCTGCAGACCTCGCATGACCTGCGGCTTCAGCTCTTCAGGGATTTTACGGCCGTTCTTGTAATAGAAGCTGCAGACATCGCTGACGATCGTCAGTCCCGGTGGAACCGGCAGGCCGAGATTGCACATTTCAGCAAGATTTGCGCCCTTGCCGCCGAGCCGTTCAAAATCGCCGGCGCCCCCCTCGGCCTTACCGTCGCCGAATGTGTAGACCCAATTCGTCATCGTCTCCGTCCAACTCCTCCGGTTGAACTTAATTCACTGCAGCACAAATGAAAATCGACAAATATGGCAAAATGTTGCAGTGCACAATAAATATGACCCGGCGGCTCCCGATTTCAATCGATTGATCGGAATCGGGAGCCTTCGGGTCCATCCAGAGCGACTTGACGGCTAAGGTTGCGGCTCGCGCTTGGCGAGAATCTTGTCGATGCGCATGCCGTCGAGATCGACGATCTCGAAATGCCAGCCGCCGAAGGAGAAGCTTTCGCCCACTTCTGGCAGATGGCCGAGCTGGTAAAGCGCAAAGCCTGCGAGCGTGTGGAAATTGACGTCCTCGTCGCTGAAACGCAGTCCCAGCCGCGCGAAGGCATCATAGACAGGCATCATCCCCTCCATCAGCAAGGATCCGTCGGCCCGCTCGACGACATCGGGCGTGTCGTTTTCCAGATCGGGCAGATCGCCGGCGATCGCTTCCAGAAGGTCCGTCTGAGTGACGATTCCTTCCAGACTGCCATATTCGTCGATGACCATGGCGAGGCGGACTGGCGCACGTTTGAAGTTTTCAAGCACCTTGAAGACGGCCGTGGATTCATGAACGACCAGCGGCTGGCGGATGACGGCCATCGGGTTCAGCGGCTCGCCGTTCAGAAGCTGGTCAAGCAAATCCTTCTTCAGGATCATGCCGATCGGCTCGTCGATCGATCCGCGGCCGACGAGAAGCTGCTCAAACCGACTTTCGCGGATGGTTTTCTGCATTTCCTCCGGTGGGTCTTCGGCATCGATCCATTCGACCTCGAGCCGCGGCGTCATGATGTCGGAGACGTCGCGGTCGCCGATATTGAAGACGCGTTCGACCAGATCCTGCTGCGCCTGTTCCAACAGACCAGCCTCCTGGCTTTCGGCGATCAGGAGCTTGATCTCGGCCGGCGAATGCAGCGAGCCCTCGCCGGCACCGGGACGCAGGCCGAAAAGGCGGAGCACGAGATTGCCGAGGCCGTTCAGCACGGTAATGGCCGGACGCAGCAAGAAGAGGAACAGGCCGAGCGGACGCACGACGCCAAGCGCGGTGCCTTCGCTGCGCTGCAACGCCAGGCTCTTCGGCGCAAGCTCGCCAAGCACGATATGAAGCGCCGTGATGATGATAAAGGAAATGGCGACGGCGATCGCATGCGACCCAGCCGCAGCCCATGTTCCGGGCAGAAAATCGAGCAGCGGCTCGAGCAGATGAGCAAGAGCGGGTTCGCCGACCCAACCGAGGGCAAGCGAGGAAATGGTGATGCCGAGCTGCGTGGCGGCGAGATTGGCATCGAGATTATCGACCGCCTTCTGCAGCGCCTTGGCGTTCATGCGCCCTTCGGCAACGAGCTCCGTCACGCGGCTGCGGCGGACGGACACCAGAGAAAACTCCGCCGCAACGAAAAAACCGTTGGCGGCGACGAGCAGCAATACGGCAAGTATTCCGAGGATATCGAAAATACCGCCAGTCGAGTCAGACATACTTCCCTTCCGGGCGGATCAGCGCCCATGTTGTTGATTTAAAGACGACGCTAGCACGCTTTAGGGCTGTGCGGCAGACGACGGAGCAATTTCTTGTCGAAACGGGAACAGTTTTATCATCGCTCTCAGGCGATCTCGCGCAGCCGTTCGGCGGTCTGCAGGTCGACGGAGACGAGCTGCGAGACGCCCTGCTCCGCCATGGTGACGCCGAAGAGACGATCCATGCGGGCCATGGTGATGGGATTGTGGGTGATGACCACGAAGCGAGTCTCAGTAGAGGCCGCCATCTCGTCCATAAGGTTGCAGTAGCGCTCGACATTGTGGTCATCGAGCGGCGCATCCACTTCGTCCAGAACGCAGATCGGCGCGGGATTGGTGAGGAACACCGCAAAGATCAGCGCCATGGCCGTCAGTGCCTGCTCGCCGCCGGAAAGCAGCGTCATGGTCTGCGGCTTCTTGCCGGGCGGCCGGGCGAGAATTTCGAGGCCTGCCTCCAGCGGATCGTCGGATTCGATCAGCTGCAGTTCGGCCGTGCCACCGCCGAAAAGATGGGTGAACAGCCGCTGGAACTGCGCATTGACGATGTCGAAGGCGACAATCAGGCGTTCGCGGCCCTCGCGGTTGAGGCTCTGGATCGCACCGCGCAGCTTCCGGATGGCGTCGATGACGTCATCGCGTTCCTTGATCAGCGCCTGCAGCCGCTCCGTCAGCTCCTTGCTTTCCTCTTCTGCGCGCAGATTGACGGCACCGAGACGCTCGCGCTCGATCTTCAGCCGCTCCAGCTCGCGCTCGACTTCGCGGAGGTCAGGCACGTTTTGCGATACTGAAAGGCCGGTCAGGCGCATCGCCTCATGCGGCTCGACGTTCAGGGCTTGGCGGATGCGCAATTCGCTTTCCTGCCGACGCTCACGCGCCGACACCAGCCGCTCCTCGACGCGGCCGCGCTTTTCCCGGCTTTCGGCGAGCTCGGAGAGTGCCGTCGCCGCATGGCGATCGGCTTCGCGCTGGATGCCTTCAGCTTCGGCAAGACGGTCTGCGGCCTGTCGGCGGGCATCCTCGGCCTTCTGCAGCTCGTTCATCAAGGCGCGGCGCTTGTCATCGAACTCATCGGGTGCCAGATCGAGCTCAGCCGCCTCTTCGCGCGCTTCCTCTTCACGGTCGCGCAGCGTCTGAATGTGCTCCTCGGCGCTGGCGGCGCGCTGATGCCAGGTGTCGCGCTCCTGCTGGATCGCCAGGATACGACGTTGCCGCGCCTCGTTTTCGCGGTTCAAGCCCTCATGGCGGGCGCGTGCTTCGGCCAGCACGCCCCGATCCGTTGCGACTTCGGCCTGCTGGTCGCGCAACTTCAGATCGATGGCGTCGAGATTCGGCGCGTCTTCCAGCTCGATGCGGGCATTTTCATCCTGCATGACAACGTCTTCCAGCTGCTCCTGCAGCCGGCTGACGGCCTCAATGATGACGTCACGGCGGCGGATGAGATCGCCGGAAGCGCGCTCTGCGGCAGCGAGCGCTTCGCGCGCCTCGGCCAGATGACGGGCAGCAAGACGGCTTGCGTCACGGGCGGTCGTGAGATGACCTTCTTCTGCGCGGATCGCATCGGCGGCTGCTGACAGGCGCTCCTCGGCCTCGGCTAGCACATCGCGCGCAAGCTCCGCTTCGGCTTCCAACTCAGAAAGACGGTTCTTCTGGGCAAGCCGCAGGGCAGCCGCACTCGGCGCATCCGCTCCGGTCACGTGACCGTCCCAGCGAAACACGGCGCCATCCCTGGTCACCAGCCGCTGTCCCGGCTTCAGCTCGGGCATCAGCCGCAGCGCGTCTTCCACCGAGACAATGCCGATCTGGCGCAGACGCCGCGTCAATGCCGCCGGCGCGCCGACATGGGTAATCAACGGCGCGGCACCTTCCGGCAAGGCCGGGTCGTTCGCACCGCTGCCATTATCCGACCAATAGACGGGTGCCTCGGAGCTGAGCGAGGATTCCAGATCATCGCCAAGGGCTGCGCCAAGCGCCGTTTCGAAGCCACGGTCGACACGCAGCTCTTCGGCGACAGGGGAAAAGGCACCGGACGTATCGCCCGCCGCCAGCATCTTGGAAATGGTCCGCGCCTCGGTTTCCAGCGCATTCAGACGCGCCCGCGCCTGCTCAACGGGGCCACGCGACAGCGCCTCGGTTTCACGCGCCTTGGCAAGAACGGCTTCGACACGCTGGATCTCGCTTTCCGCATCCGCAACGACGTTTTCCGCCGCCTCGACCATGTCGCGCTTTTCACTCGGGTCGGGCAGATCGGCCATCTTTTCGTCGATGGCGGCAAGCTCGCGGTTCGCTTCATCGGCCTGTCGCTCGAGCCGCATCTTGCGATCGGCCAGATCGCGGATGGCGCGCTCCAGCTGATTGCGAGCGGCGGCAGCTTCAGCACGTTCTGCGGTCAGCGTCGTAAATATCCGCTCGCTGTCGGCGAGCTTGGTGGCCGCTTCCTCGAAGGCTAAGCGCGTTTCTTCGGCAAGCCTGCCGGAATCGGCAAGAATATCGGCGAGATCGGCTTCTTCCGCGTCGAGTTTTGCCAAAATAGCAGCGTTGTCGGCGACAAGCCGCTGCTCGCGGCTGATGTCCTCCGCCAGCTGTGCCAGCCGACGAATCAATTCATCCCGCCGGCGGAGGATGCGGTTGACATCTTCCTCCAGCTGGGAGCGGGCGATCTGCAGACGCTGCAAAGCGGCGGCGGCTTTCGCCTCCTCGTCGCGCAGTTCAGGTAGCTTGAGGCTGGCGATGCCCTGTGCCTTTGCCGCTTCCATCTGGATCTGCGCCTTTTCGGCGACGAGCACTGTTGCCTGGTTGAGCGCACTATCGGCTTCGGCTTCGGCTTCCTTGGCCTGCACCCAGTGGATATGCAGCAGCATGGCCTCGCGGGCGCGGATATCGGCCGAGAGCATCTTGAAGCGATTGGCCTGCCGCGCCTGGCGCTTCAGGCTCTCGATCTGGCTTTCGAGCTGCGATGTTACATCATCTAGGCGCTCAAGATTGCTTTCGGCCGCACGCAGACGAAGTTCGGCTTCATGACGGCGCGAATGCAGGCCGGAAATGCCGGCTGCTTCTTCAAGCAGCTGGCGCCTCGCCTGCGGCTTGGCTTGAATGAGTTCGCCAATACGCCCCTGCCCGACCATGGAAGGCGAACGGGCACCGGTGGAAGCATCGGCAAACAGCAGCTGCACATCCTTGGCGCGCGCTTCCTTGCCGTTGATGCGATAGATTGAGCCCTGTTCGCGCTCGATGCGGCGCGTGACCTGGATCTCGTCGCTGTCGTTGAAGGCGGCAGGCGCGGTGCGATCGCTATTGTCGAGGTAGAGGCCGACTTCGGCGGTGTTGCGGGCCGGGCGATTGCCGGATCCGGAGAAGATCACGTCATCCATGCCGGACGCGCGCATGTTCTTGTAGGAATTCTCGCCCATGACCCAGCGCAGGGCTTCGACAAGATTGGACTTGCCGCAGCCATTCGGACCGACGACACCGGTCAGGCCACGCTCAATGACGAATTCCGCCGGTTCGACGAAGGATTTGAAGCCGACAAGTCTCAGCCTGTTGAATTTCATCGGCTGATCTCCACCCTCCCCTTGAAGGGCAGAGTCGGACCTGAGGTCCGGGGCGAGGTAATCATGCGTTCACCCCGGAAATCACCCCCACCCGCGCGTTCCACGCGACCTCCCCCCTCGAGAGGGAGGTAATGGAAAACAGGCGTGCAATCTCGGCCGCCCGCCTGTGATGTAAAAAGGCGCGGATCAGAGCAGGCTGTCGATAAGCTTCGACATGGCAGCAACAGACATGTCCCCTGCATAGCGCTTGCCATTGATCAGGAAGGTCGGCGTCGCATTGACGCCGAAATCCTTGGCTGCGCGTTCCCGTACGGAATTGACATCATCCAGAAGCTTCTGGTTCGTCAAGCATTTCGTGAAGCTATCCTCAGTAAAACCAGCGAGTTTCGACATCTGGAGCAACGCGGCACGGCCGTCGACATCTGGAGAAGCCCAGGCGATCTGCTGCTTGAAGAGCATTTCGACCATCGGCATGTACTGTTCCTGCGGGGCGCAGCGGGCCAGCATGAAGGCTGCGGCAGCGCGCGGATCGAAGGGGAATTCGCGGATGATGAAGCGAACCTTGCCGGTATCGACATATTTCTGCTTGATCGTGTCGAAGGTCGTGACGGCAAAATGCGCGCAGTGCGGGCAGGTCAGCGACATGTATTCCACGATCTTGACCGGCGCATCTTCCTTGCCGAGTGCGATCTCCGGCAGCGGGCCGGGCTTCAGCACTTCATTCATGTCGACATTGCCGTCCGACGGCGGAACTTCGTCTTCTGCAGTTGCGGCGGATGCGGTGCCTGCAACGGCAGAGAACGCCACGGAAAGGGCTGCAACGGCAGAACCGCCCAGCAGGTGGCGTTTGGTCAAGAGCATGTCGGACATCGGCATAGAGTCACCCGTCGTTAAAGAGGCTTCGAATGTTTCATGCGATATAACGGCAGCTTGCCGCTAACAAGGCACGGTTGGCCAACTTTCTTCAAAGAATTGTGACCGGGGAAAGACAAAAAGCTAAAATTGCTGCCGGAATCGCAACCAGACAATTAGCTGTATCGAATACAGCATGGTCGGATTATTTTCGATAGACTTCACGTCTGTTGCCGATTCGAACGATCAGTATCCGCACGGCTCTATCTTCTATGTGCGCGATAATACGATAATCCCCTACTCTGTATTTCCAGAAATCGCCGAGTTCCGAGCCCTTCAGCGCCTCTCCGATGGCACGCGGATCATCCAGCTTGGCAACACGGTCGTAAAGAAACTTCAAGATTCGGCGGGAAACCTCATGTCCGAGTTTGTCTAATTCGCGCTCGGCGGCTCGTTGAAATTCAATCTGCCACGCCATAACGCGCCATCAGTTCGGCCAGCGAAACGGTGTCACTCTCACCACGGCGAAGCTCTTCGAGACGCTTTTCCGCCAAATAGATATCCTCAAGATCATCAAGATGCTCGAGAATTGCTTCGCGCGCATAGAAACTCTTGCTGCGCCCCGTACGCTTGGCGAGCTCATCGAGCCTTGCTTCAATTTCCGGCGGAAGCCTCAGGGCCAGCATAACATTAAACTCCGTTTGCTATACAAATATAGCAACTCGGGAGCGGATATCCAACCGGATTTCGAAATTCAGCTCCGCTATCTTCTAGCGCCGTTTCCAAGCCATGGCCGTTCCTAAACGCTGAACGGCGGCCCTGATCTTCTCATCTTCAATGCCGTCCATCATGTCAGCCAGCTTGCGGGCCGCCTCGCCCTTCAGTGGCGGCGGCGTGCGCGAACGCTTGGACGCGACCGAAACCGGCTTCTGCACGATGCGGATCTGGTTGACGGCATAGAAACCGAAGAAGCTGTTAATGCGCTGGATGAGTTCACCCTGGGCATGGGTCAGGAAGAGCGCGCGGGCGCCCTCGCAGGCGATCGTCAGCACGCCAGGCTGATAGCGGTCGTCCATGCCGGGACCGGTTCGCTTCGCCCACGCGATCTTCTCCGGCCGTGTGCAATCGGCAAAGTCCTCGCCGGCGATCTCGTCCCAGCAGCCGAGCAGCGTTGTATTGATACCTGCGCGCTTTGCCAGCACGGGATCGACAATGCCGTTGGTCAGCTCGGAAATCTGCTTTTCGCCTTTTCGGGGATAACTCATTTCAACTGGGTCTCTACACAGGCTTTATGCGTCCGGCACCTTGATCGCCCGACACAGCTTGGCCAAGTATAGAGCACTTCCCCTCGACGCGGCAAATCATGACGACGACTTTAGAATCCCCCACGGCCGCATCGCTGCTTGCCTGGTACGACCGCCATCATCGCGACCTGCCCTGGCGGGTTTCGCCAGCGATGGCAGCACGCGGCGTGAAGCCGGACCCCTATCGCGTCTGGCTGTCGGAAGTGATGCTGCAGCAGACGACCGTGCCGGCGGTCAAAGCCTATTTCGCGAAATTCCTGGAGCGCTGGCCGACTGTCAATGATCTCGCCGCCGCTGCGAATGAAGACGTCATGGCCGCCTGGGCGGGGCTCGGCTATTACGCGCGCGCCCGCAATCTGAAGAAATGCGCCGAAGCGGTTGCCGCAGACCATGCTGGCCGCTTTCCCGATACCGAGGAAGGGCTGCGAGCGCTTCCAGGCATCGGCGATTATACATCCGCCGCCGTCGCCGCCATCGCGTTCAATCGCCAGGCGGCCGTGATGGACGGCAATGTCGAGCGCGTCATTTCCCGCCTCTACGCGATTTCGACGCCGCTCCCCGGCGCCAAGCCGCTGATGAAACAGAAGGTGGCAGCGCTGACGCCGGCCGACCGGCCGGGCGATTTTGCCCAGGCGATGATGGATCTCGGCGCGACGATCTGCACGCCGAAGCGTCCGGTCTGTTCGCTCTGTCCCTTCAACGGCGCTTGTCAGGCGCTGGCTGCGCATGATCCCGAACGTTTCCCGGTCAAGGCAGCCAAGAAGGAAAAGCCGGTGCGCCAGGGCGCGGCCTTCGTCGCCGTCAATGACGAGGGGGAAATCTTCCTGCGGCGGCGTGTGGAAAGCGGGTTGCTCGGGGGCATGACCGAGGTTCCGACGACCGGCTGGACGGCGCGGATCGACGGCGAGACCGGCATCGAGGCCGCGCCCTTTCCGGCCGACTGGCAGCCGGCAGGCTCGGTGACGCATGTCTTCACGCATTTCGAATTGAGATTGTCGATCTGGCGTGCCAAGTCGGTGACGCAGAAGGACAACCATGACGGATGGTGGGCGCCGGTTACAAATCTTGAAGAGCAGGCACTCCCGACAGTCATGAAAAAAGCAATCGCTCAGGCTATTCCCAATGCGTTCGCAAAAATGCCTTTAGAGCAAAAATCAGGAATTCATTCATGACGACGGAAATACGGCACATCGTTTTCGATATTGGCAAGGTTCTCATCCACTATGATCCAAACCTTCCCTACAGCCGGATCATTCCGGACGATGCTGAGCGAGAATGGTTCTTCGCCAATGTCTGCACTCATGAATGGAACCTCGAGCAGGATCGCGGCCGCACCTGGAGCGATGCCGAGGCGCTGCTGATCGCCGATCATCCCGAACGGGAAGAGCAAATCCGCAGCTTTCGCAAATATTGGCACGAGATGGTTCCGCATGCCTATGAAGACAGCGTCGCTATTCTGGAACAGCTCATCGCGGAAGGCCGCGATGTCACCATGCTGACCAATTTCGCCTCTGACACGTTCCGCGAAGCACAGGAGCGCTATCCCTTCCTCAAGAAGCCGCGCGGCGTGACGGTTTCGGGCGATATCGGCCTGATCAAGCCGGATGTCGCGATTTATGATACCCACGCCAAGAGCTTCGGTCTCGACCCTGCCTCGACGATCTTTATCGATGATTCCCAGGCGAACGTCGAAGGCGCGCGCGCTGCCGGCTGGCATGCTGTTCACTTCACCGGCGCCGAGAAGCTGCGCAGCGATCTCGCCGCCCATGGCATAAAGGTTTAAGCCGATGACCTTCGATCCCGCAGAACGCATTGAGCTGTTCCATGACGCGATCAACCGCCTCGACTATGAGGCGATCGAAAATTTCTTCGCCGAGGATGCGACCTATGTCTCCAACGGCGTCGGCAGCCTTGCCGGCCGCGCGGCGATCATGGAAGCCTTCCGCGGCTATTTCGACACCTATCCGGATCAGACCGCATCCAACTCGCTGGTGGAGACGCGGACCCCACTGTCCGGCCGTGCCGTCTGGTCTGTCCGCGCAACCAACAGCAAGACGGGCAAGCCGCTGATCCGCGAAGGCGAGGAAACGATTACCTTTAACGAGGACGGTCGCGTCGTGCGCGTCGATGTCACGGATTACCAGGACTTCTAAAATCTGAAGTTAAAGACGCGCAGGGCCTTGCCGGATAGATCGTCCGGCAAGGCCCTGCGCATTTCACCTTCTTCCCTGACTGGAGGTACACGGCGGAAGAAGGCGGATATGTTGCGGAAAATGGCTGAGGCTATTCAACCTTGGCCAGATCGCTGCGGATGATGGCTCTGAGTTCGTCGATCGGACGCAGGGAACGGCCGTCGTCGAAATGCCAGAACATCCACCCATTGCATGCATCAAGGCCCTGAACTTTCGCGCCAAGGCGATGAATGGAACCGGCCTCGCCGCCGGAAGCGACCGTGCCATCAGCCCGCACGATGGCACTATAGCGGCGCTTTGCATCGGTCAGCACCTGGCCGGGTTTGATGAGGCCGCTCTCGATCAGAACGTTGAACGCAACGCGCACTTCCGCCTTCTTGCCGGTCATGACGGTCAGTTCCGCCTTGCCGAGCGGCTCGACGGCGGCGATACGGGCGCTGGCCGCATCGATATAATCCTGCTCGCGCTCGATGCCGACGAAGTGGCGGCCGAGACGCTTGGCAACCGCGCCCGTCGTGCCCGATCCAAAGAAGGGATCGAGAATGATGTCGCCAGGCTTCGACGAAGCCATAATGACACGGGCCAGCAGCGCTTCCGGCTTCTGCGTCGGATGCACCTTCTTGCCGTCGTCGCCCTTCAGCCGCTCATTGCCGCTGCAGATCGGAAACAGCCAATCGGAGCGCATCTGCACATCGTCGTTGGCGGCCTTCATCGCATCATAGTTGAAGGTATAGCCCTTCGCCTTGGCGTTCGGGCTCGCCCAGATCATCGTCTCATGCGCGTTCTGGAAGCGGCGGCCCTTGAAATTCGGCATCGGGTTGGTCTTGCGCCAGACGATGTCGTTGAGGATCCAGAAGTTCAGATCCTGCAGCGTCGCGCCGACGCGGAAGATGTTGTGATAGGAGCCGATGACCCAGATCGTGCCCGTTGGCTTCAGCACGCGGCGGCAGGCGAGCAGCCAGGCGCGGGTGAAGGCGTCGTAGGCTTCGAAAGAGGCGAACTGGTCCCATTCGTCATCGACTGCATCGACAAGCGACTGGTCCGGACGATGCAGCGTGCCGCCAAGCTGGAGGTTGTATGGTGGGTCGGCGAAGATGACGTCGACGGATTGATTGGGCAGTGCCTCAAGAGCGGCCACGCAATCGCCCTTGATGATCGTGTCGATCCAGGACCCCGGAACGGCTGAAGTCCTGAGGTCGGCAAGCGGGAAAACTGACGCCATGTGATACTCGCTGTTACACTTACTCGGTGCTCTTAACTGAGTGTTATGGTTACCTAACTTGGTTACCAAAGGCTAAAGCGGCGTCATATTTTCTGCATTCCCAACGAAGCCGCCGGGAATGCAGGCCTCATCGTAAGGCGCTATCGCGTTGAAAGCCCTAGATATCGTGGACTGCGTGACTGTCGTCGGGCGCTTCCGCGCGTTCCGTCATACCGTAATCGCGAAGCACCTGCGCGACACGCAAACGATAGTCGGCAAAGACTGTCTTGCGCCCCGCTTTCTGGGCGGCGCGATGCGCCTCGCGGTTTCGCCATTCGCGAACGGCGGCCTCGTCGCGCCAGAAGGACAGCGACAGGATCTTGCCCGGCTGGGTCAGGCTTTCGAAGCGTTCGATGGAGACGAAACCGTCGATCGCTTCCAGTTCCGAACGCAGCCTTGCGGCAATATCGAGATAGTGCTGGCGTTCGTCGGGATGGGGAATAACTTCGAAAATGACTGCGATCACGGCGATATCCTCGGAGCATGCGGCAGCGAGACATTCTTCAGGAAAATGCGGTCTTCCTGCAAGATGAAGCGCTCGCGGCGAGCAAAATCGAGATTGGCCTGCGCCAGCGGATCGGCGGCTAGGCTCTTGCGATAAGCCTCGTAGGCGGCGAGATTTTCGATGTTGTAGATGCCATAGGCTGTTGTCAGCGAGCCTTCATGCGGAGCGAAATAGCCGATCAGGTCCGCGCCATTGCGTGGGATGACCTGGCCCCAGGCTTTGCCATACGCTGCGAAGGCGTCCTGCTTGAACGGGTCGATCTGGTAGCGGATGAGACAGGTAATCATGGGTTTTCTCCTTTGCTGATGCCGCTGTTTTCGCACATTGCAGCACGGAGATGGTTCGGTTACGATCGAAGTATGAAAGAAGGTCCAGACATAGCACAGATCGGCTCGCTGATCGGCGATCCCGCGCGAGCGAACATTTTGACAGCGCTGATGGGCGGCCGGGCGTTGACGGCAACGGAACTGGCGGCGGCTGCCGGCGTGACATTGCAGACCGCCAGCGCCCATCTTGCCAAACTTGAAGCGGGAGGCCTGCTGGCACAACGCAAGCAGGGCCGCCATCGCTATTTCACGCTGGCAGACGATCGCGTCGGCAAGCTGCTTGAGGGTATCATGGGTTTTGCAGCCAGCCGTGGCCATCTGCGCCATCGTCCCGGCCCGAAGGAGCCGGCCCTGCGCAAGGCACGCATCTGCTACGACCATCTAGCCGGCGATTACGGCGTGCGCATGCTCGACAGCCTGATCGAGGCCGGGTCGATCTCCGCGGTCGGCGAAGGTCTGAGCCTGACGGACGATGGCGAAAGGCATCTTGGAACGATCGGCATCGACGTCTCCGGATTGCGCTCGAGCCGCCGCCCGCTTTGCCGATCCTGCCTGGATTGGAGCGAGCGGCGCGCGCATCTTGCAGGCAGCCTCGGCAAGGCGCTGCTTTCGAATTTTCTCGACAAGGGTTGGGCGCGGCGAACCGAAAACAGCCGCTCGATCTTCTTCACGCCCGAGGGCGAGCGCCGCTTTTTGGCGCTCTTTCCACTTGAGTTGAGCGATGGCGCCCGGCAGCCAGAGGCCTCACAGCCAGAGCTGGATAACACGCCTTAAGCTGCCTTGATCAGGACACCGCTGAAATTGCTTGCAGCAATGCGGCTGCAGAGGTCGCCCCATTCGCAGCCGATGCAGGCATGACGGATTTCACCGCCGGCGAAATTGCGGCGAAGCTTAGAAAGCAGGATGGCATCAGGCACCAGCACCGTGCCTATGCCGATCTCTTCGCCCAGCAAGGCCGCGACATCGGCAAGGGCAGTTGCATCCCGCTCGATGACCGAAGCCTTGAAGCAGTGTGGCTCCTCCCCGTTCAGGAGCGGAGCGCAGACGTCATCGGGGCCGGAGACCAGTTTGATCTTCTCCCCTTCCGACAGCCGCTCGGCGATGCGGCGATAATTGTCGGTGAAGGCTGAGGTATAGCCTTCACCGACGAAGGTCAGCATGCAGAGCAGATGATGGGCGCGAAGCCTGACGGTCAATTCAGACGCGCCTTGCCGCTATAGACCTGAATGGTCTTCAGCACTGCGGCTGCAAGCGCGGACTTGAGGACGGCGCCGAGGATGAAGGGCGCCACGCCAAGCAGCCAGCCTTTTTCCGCACCGATCAGCGCTGCAAGCCATGCGCCGCCGATCGCAAGGCAGAGAATGTTAGCCGAGAGATGCGCCAGAAAGCTGCGCACGACGCGGTTGCCGCTCCAACCTCGCTCGCCAAGCCAGCCGACGAGGGCTGCGATGATCGGGAAGGATGCGAGATAACCCGCCGTCGGACCCATGAAGGGCGCAATGCCGCCTGCCCCGCCGGCGAGCACCGGAAAGCCGATCGCGGCTTCGCCCAGCCACGCGAGAACCGTAACTGCGCCAAGACGCCAGCCATAAAGAGCACCGATCATGGTAATCGCGAATGTCTGCATGGTGATCGGCACCGGTATCATCGGCACCGAGATTCGCGATGCGAGTGCCAGGATCAGTGTTCCGGCGAGAACGAATACAGTCTTGGCAACAAGCGAACGCTGACCAAGGCGAAGCGGATCGAAAGCGACTTCATCGTGATGCTGCAACAGGGACATAGGCTCTCCTTTCAAAATTATAGATAATTTTTGAGTCTCATCTATTTTATGAGAGAGATTGCGAAATCAGGCAAGTGGCAAGCTCCGGATATTTTGAGTAAGCGCGAAATCCTTTTGAAAAATAAGTGTAATAAATCCGGAAAGCGCGGCGAACCGCAGCTGAAATGCTGATCGAGATGCAACAGCGGCAAAACGAAGAAACTCCGCGCGGAGTACAGTTCGCGAGGCACGCCCTACAAGGCATCTCAAAATTATCTATAATTTTTAGCCGACGATTGCAAAGGCGTCGCGTGTCGATCCGGTAGGTGTGCGCACCGGCGCGCGGCCGATCCATTGCACATGCTTCTGCAGAATAGCAGCCGCCTCGTCTGCCCGCCCTTGGCGCAGCGCCGCCAGAATGGCGCGGTGGTCATGATCCGTGCGTTTTTCCCAGCCGGGCCAGGCAGAAAAGAGAAAGCGGGCGCTCGCCGCATGCAAATCATCGATAGCGGCAAGAAGACGCGCCATGCCGCAAGGCGCCAGGATCAGGCGATGGAAACGGCGGTTTGCTTCCTCCCAGGCGTGGACGTCACCGGCGGCATCGCCATCGCGTGTCGCCTGCTCGGCCTCGTCCAGAATGGCTGACGTCAGATGCGGGGCCGCATGCTTGAGTGCAAGACCTTCAAGGGCTGCGCGCATCTCCGCGACCTCGCGGACCTCCTTGAGATCGAAGGAGGCGACGCGCACGCCGCGACGCGGAAGGCTGATCGCCAGCCCCTGCGCCTCGAGCCGCCGGAACGCCTCACGCACGGGCACATGGCTGGTGCCGAACTCCTCGGCGATGTGATCCTGCCGCAGGCGGGCATCGGGCGCGATCTCGCCGCGGATGATGCGGTCGGCAAGCACCCGGCTGATGCGGCTGGCAATGGTGTCGTCGCGCTCCTTGGCCATGGCCGATCCTTAAAGGCGGGTCAATCCGATGTCGAGGGCCGATATCGAGCGACAAGAAATCGTCATCACCTCTTTTGCGCATTTCGACCTTTTCGCTCACTGCAGCGCAGCCATGCCCGCCAATTGGTTGAGCTTTGCCGACATATCGTGTAAAGCCCGGCGGTCATTTTTCAGAGCATGCCCCGAAACATCAATGGTTTCCTGTAGCGTGCCGAACTCAGCCACATCAAAGGCAGCAATTTCATGAGCAATGGCTTCGACCTCATCATCTTCGACTGCGACGGCGTTCTGGTCGATTCGGAAATCATCGCGGCACAAGTCGAATCCAAACTGCTGACCGATGCGGGCTATCCGATCAGCACCGAGGAAATGGGTGAACGCTTCGCCGGCATGACCTGGCGCAACATCCTGTTCGAAGTCGAGCGCGAGGCCAGTATTCCCCTCTCCGCTTCGCTGCTCGACAAATCGGAAAAGCTGCTCGACCTGGCGCTTGCCAGCGACGTTCAGCCTATCCCTGGCGTTCCGCTGGCGCTGTCACGCCTGCCGATACCGCGCTGCATCTGCTCGAATTCCAGCTTCGCCCGCATCGAGATGATGCTGACGAAGGTCGGCTACCTCAAACTGTTTGCTCCTAATATCTTTTCCGCCAAGGATCTCGGCGCCGACCGCGTCAAGCCCAAACCGGACATTTTCCTGCATGGCGCCAAGCAGATGAATGTCAGCCCAGCCAATACTATTGTCGTCGAAGATTCGGTTCACGGCGTTCAGGCAGCGCGCGCCGCCGGCATGCGCGTCATCGGCTTCACCGGCGCATCGCACACCTATCCTTCGCATGCCGACCGTCTGACCGATGCCGGCGCCGAAACCGTCGTCAGCCGCATGGCCGACTTGCCGGGCGTGGTCATGGCGCTCGCCGAATGGGACGGCGTGCTCTGAGGCAATAGGCAATAGGCAAGATGTTGCGGCCATAGTGCCGGCGGCAGCAGGGACAAGGTGATCTTTTCCTACTGCCTACTGCTCCAACCTTAGTGACGCTTCTTGCGCGCTGGCTTCTCGCCCTTTGCCGGCTTCTGCGGGCCTTGGTCGAAGCCGATCTGGACGATGGTGAAGCCGCCCGAGCCGCCGGCAACCTGGATGTCGTCATCCGTGAAGAGGAACTGCGCCGTGCTTTCGCCCGGCGGGATTTCCGCCGTATACATGATGGTCTTGCTATAGAGCGCGTTGTCATTGTCCATGACCGCAACATGGATCGGCAGGGTTACCTTGCCGGAGCTGCCCATGGGGCCAGCAACCAGGCGCCCCTGCGCCACGACGTGAATGCCGAGGCTTGTTCCATCGGTGGTGCACTGGCGGGTCGCCTGCGCCAGCGAAGCCTGATAGACCAGCTGGTTCGGATCGTCCTTGGCGCCCTTGGCGTAGGTGCGATAGACCGAATCCTCGTCGCGGATGACCGCCTGCGGGCACTTGCCGGCAACATAGGTCTGGCCGCCCGTAGGTGCGGCAGTCGTGGCTCCGGTTTGCGGCGCTACCGTTACATCCGTTGCCGGCTGTTTTTCACTGTTGCCGCCGATGCCGAGAGTGCTGCAACCCGTCAGGAATGCCAGAAGCGAAGCGGAGAAAAGACGACGCGAAACCTTGCCAAACACTATAATTCCACCCTCTCCATATATTTCATATAATCGGCCTGCAGCCTGTCAAACGGGCCTTTTATGACACTTGGCGATGGTCTATACCAGCGACGCAGCGAAAAATCGATTGGGTAGACACCGTTTTGGCTCACTTTTCGAGATCGACACATTGCCACAAACAGACGCCACATGGCGCCGATCCCACGCGCCTTGCGCAAACGCGAAAACCACGCGGCTGATCCGACGCAAAAAGACCGGCCGTCGTCTCTTCGTTCCTCTACCCTCTCAATCGATCACTCAGGCAATTTTGCGACCAAAGGAATTCTAGACCGTGGACTATATTTCAACGCGGGGAGAAGCCCCTGCCCTTGGCTTCTGCGACGCCCTCCTGGCCGGCCTTGCTCGTGACGGCGGGCTCTATGTTCCCCGTGAATGGCCGGTCCTGACGAAGAAGGAAATCCGCGCCTTTCGCGGCAAGAGCTATCAGGATGTCGCCTTCGCGGTGCTTTCGCCCTTCACCAATGGCGAGATTCCGGCAGATGTCTTCCGCGGCATGATCGATGATGCCTACGCCACGTTCCGGCATCCGGCAGTGGCGCCGCTCCTCCAGACCGGGCCGAACAGTTTCGTCATGGAGCTTTTTCACGGCACGACACTCGCCTTCAAGGATGTCGCCATGCAGCTGCTGGCGCGGCTGATGGACTATGCGCTGGAGAAGCGCGGCCAGCGGGCGACCATCGTCGGCGCGACCTCGGGCGATACCGGCGGCGCGGCAATCGACGCCTTTGCCGGACGCGAGCGCACCGATATCTTCATTCTCTTCCCGCATGGAAAAGTCTCGCCGGTACAGCAGCGGCAGATGACCACGTCGACGGCAGCGAATGTGCATGCGCTGGCCATCAAGGGCAATTTCGACGATTGCCAGAACCTCGTCAAAGCCATGTTCAACGATGCCCCCTTCCGCGACAAGGTGAGGCTCTCCGGCGTCAATTCCATCAACTGGGCGCGAATCATGGCGCAGGTGGTCTACTATTTCACCACCGCTGTTGCTCTCGGCGGCCCTGACCGAAAGATTTCCTTCACGGTGCCGACGGGCAATTTCGGCGACATTTTCGCCGGCTACGTCGCAAAGCGCATGGGCCTGCCGATCGAAAAACTGGTCATCGCCACCAACGAGAACGATATTCTGGCGCGCATGCTGAAGTCAGGCCGCTATGAGATGCGCTCGGTAAAAGCCACCACCTCGCCGTCGATGGATATCCAGATCTCCTCCAATTTCGAGCGCCTGCTGTTCGAGGCCAACGGCCGGGATGCCTCCAAGGTGCGCGCCGCCATGGAAAGCCTGAAGCAGTCGAACGGATTTTCAGTCAGCGAAGAAGCCCTGAAGCTTATCAAGAAGGACTTCCGAGCCGGCCGCGCCAGCGAGAAGCAGGTGGCCGAAACGATCCGCAAAACCCTTGCCGACACAGGCTATTTGCTCGATCCGCATACGGCGATCGGCGTCTTCATTGCGGACAAAAACGAGCGTCCCAGCAGCCCGATGGTGACGCTTGCGACAGCACACCCGGCAAAATTCCCCGCCGCAGTAAAATCCGCATCCGGTATTGACCCGGCGCTTCCGACGTGGCTTGCTGGTCTGATGACCAGGGAGGAGCGTTTCGACATTCTCGATCCGGAACTTAAAGCCGTTGAAAGCTTTATCGGCAAGCATGCCCGGACCGGCGAATAACAGACGCGGAAAGACAGGCGATGACAGTGGAGTGCACCCGGCTAGCGTCCGGGCTGACAGTAGCGACCCAATCGATGCCACACCTCGAAAGCGTGGCACTCGGCGTTTGGATCAAGTCGGGTTCGCGTAACGAAACCGAGGCAGAACACGGTATCGCGCATCTGCTCGAACATATGGCGTTCAAGGGCACAGCGCGGCGCTCCGCCCGGCAGATCGCCGAGGAAATCGAGAATGTCGGCGGCGAAGTCAACGCCGCCACCTCGACGGAAACCACGTCTTATTATGCCCGCGTGCTGAAGGATCATGTGCCGCTCGCCGTCGATATCCTTGCCGATATCCTAACGGAATCCGCTTTCGACGAGGAAGAGCTGGCGCGCGAAAAACAGGTCATCCTGCAGGAAATCAATGCCGCGAACGACACGCCCGACGATGTCGTCTTCGACAAGTTTTCCGAGGTCGCCTATCGCGGCCAGACGCTTGGGCGCGCCATTCTCGGCACACCGGAGACTGTCGTCTCCTTCTCGCCAGAACAGATCCGCCATTATCTCGGCCGCAACTATACGACCGACCGCATGTTCGTCGTGGCGGCCGGCGCAGTCGACCATGAAAGCTTCGTGCGGCAGGTCGAGGAGCGCTTCTCCACTCTTCCGACGAAACCGTCCGCTCCACCCGTTATCGAGCCGGCGCGTTATATCGGCGGCAACATTCGCGAAACCCGCGATCTGATGGATGCGCAGATCCTGCTCGGCTTCGAAGGCCGCGCCTATCATACCCGCGATTTCTACTGCTCGCAGATCCTCGCCAATATCCTCGGCGGCGGCATGTCCTCGCGGCTATTCCAGGAAGTGCGCGAATTCCGCGGCCTCTGTTATTCGGTCTATGCCTTTCATTGGGGCTTCTCCGACACGGGCATCTTCGGCATCCATGCGGCGACCGGCGGCGAGAACCTGCCGGAACTGCTGCCCGTCATTGTCGACGAGCTGCATAAATCCTCGCATGACATTCAGCAGCAGGAAATCGAGCGCGCCCGCGCCCAGATCCGCGCGCAGCTGCTGATGGGCCAGGAAAGCCCGGCTGCCCGCGCCGGCCAGGTCGCACGACAGATGATGCTTTATGGCCGCCCCATCCCGAACCAGGAGATGCTGGAGCGCCTGGAAGGCATCACGATCGACCGCCTGACGGATCTTGCCGGTCGCTTGTTCTTCGATACAGTACCGACGCTTTCTGCGATCGGACCGCTGGAGCAGCTCGCCCCGATGGAGGACATCGTAACCTCGCTGTCGGCGCCGGTCCCTGCCTCCAGAAGCGCGAGCGGCTAAGGGCACGCCGCGGGCCTATGGGTGCAATTCTCGGGGGAGTGCTTGGCGGCATGCAAAAATCTGTCTTTCGGTTTCTCTCACGTCATACGGACGCGGTTGAACTCGAAAACGACAATTATTTGCTGCGTTTGCCACGCTACTCCGATTTCAATCAATGGCATAAGCTTCGGGCGGAAAGCCGGCGCTTTCTCGAACCCTGGGAGCCTACCTGGCGACACGACGAGCTGACCGAGGGCGCCTATCGGGCACGCATCATCCGCGGAAAGCAGGAATACAGCTCCGGCCAGGCCATACCGCTCTTCATTTTTCTCAGGGAAAACATGACGCTGGTTGGCGGCATCACGATCGGCTATATTCGCCGAGGTGCTGCGCAGAGCTGCATGATCGGATATTGGATGGGCGAGCGCTACTCCGGTCAGGGCCATATGTTCGCCGCACTTCAGTTGGTTATACCCTATATCTTTTCCGGACTTGAGTTGCACCGAATTGAAGCAGCCTGTATTCCGGATAACGAGCGTAGCATGCGGCTTTTGGAAAAAGCCGGTTTCCAGCGGGAAGGTCATTTGCGCGGTTATCTTAAAATCAACGGTCAGTGGCGCGACCATGTGATGTTTTCAAGGTTGGCATCCGACACCAACCCGAACCGAAGCTTCGACCAGCGATGATCGCCGGAATGATGCAGACGTGGCCAACGGCCCGCCGGCTATGCGCCGTGATCGCAACGCTCGCGGCCGCCATGCTGCTGTTGACCGCCGGAATGGCCGATGCAGCCGAGCCCGTGAAGATCTCGCGCGACGATACTGCGCTCGATCTCACAGCGACGACCGAAATCTACACCAATCAGGGTGAAGCCTTCCAAGTTTCGACAGCGGCCGGCGCCGACGGCATCCGCCGCCGCATCGAGGTTCGCTCCTCTTCACCTAATCATCAGGGCGACTGGGCGGTTTTCGCGCTCGCCAACGTTTCCGAAGAGCAGCTTGAGCGCGTCATCGTCGCGCCGCATTTCCGTCTCGTGAATTCAAAGGTCTTCTGGCCCGATCTCGGCTCGCAGCGCATCGTCGCGATCACGCCGAGCGAAGGTTTTGCGCTCGATCGTCAGCCGAGCGACGAGGCTGACGTCTTCCGTATCACGTTGAACCCCGGCGCCGTCGTCACCTTCGTTGCCGAACTTTCGTCACCGAACCTGCCGCAGCTCTATCTCTGGGAACCAAACGCCTACAAGGATACGGTCAACGCCTTCACGCTCTATCGCGGCATCGTGCTCGGGATTGCCGGCCTGCTAGCGGTGTTCCTGACCATTCTTTTCGTCGTCAAGGGCACGTCGATGCTGCCGGCCACGGCGGCGCTCGCTTGGGCGGTGCTCGGCTATATCTGCGTGGACTTCGGCTTCCTCGGCAAGCTCATCAGCATCACGTCAAGCGACCAGCGAATATGGCGCGCCTGTGCGGAAGTGGCGCTAGCGTCGAGCCTGGTGATCTTCCTCTTCACCTATCTCAATCTCAATCGCTGGCACGCCCATCTCGGTTATGTGACACTTGCCTGGGTGCTCGGCCTTGCCCTCCTCTTCGGCGTGGCGATCTACGATCCGTCGATTGCAGCCGGCATTGCGCGGCTGTCGCTGGCACTGACGGCAACAGCCGGCCTGCTGCTCATCATCTATCTCGGCTTCAGCCGTTATGACCGGGCCATCCTGCTCGTGCCGGCCTGGGCCCTGATCCTCGTCTGGCTGTTCGGCGCCTGGATGACGGTCATGGGCAAGCTCGACAATGACATCATCCAGCCGGCACTCGGCGGCGGCCTCGTTCTCATCGTCCTGCTGATCGGCTTCACTGTCATGCAGCACGCTTTTGCCGGCGGCGCCTTCCAGCAGGGCCTGTTCTCGGATCTGGAGCGGCAGTCCCTGGCGCTGACAGGCTCCGGCGATACCGTATGGGACTGGGACGTGGCGCGCGACCGCGTAGTGACGACGCCCGATATCTCGGTGAAGCTCGGCCTCTCGCCCGGAACCATGCATGGCGCGGCGCGCAACTGGCTGCCGCGGCTGCATCCCGACGACCGCGACCGCTTCCGAGCGACGCTCGACGTCCTTCTGGAGCATCGGCGCGGCCGATTGAACCATGAATTCCGCATCCGCGCGGAGGATGGACATTTCCACTGGCTGTCGATCCGCGCCCGGCCGGTGCTGGGGTCGAACGGCGAGATCATTCGCTGCGTCGGCACGATCGTCGACATTACCGAACAAAAGAATTCAGTCGAACGATTGCTGCACGACGCTGTGCACGACAATCTGACCGGGCTCCCGAACCGTCAGGTCTTCCTCGATCGCTTGCAAGCCGTTCTGACGCTGGCTTCCGATGGAAATCAATTGCGGCCGACGGTTATGGTCATCGACATCGATCGCTATAAACTCGTCAACGATACGCTTGGCTTTGCCGCAGGCGACAATATCCTAATCGCATTGACCCGTCGCCTTCGCCGCCTGATGAAGCCGCAGGATACGCTGGCGCGTCTTTCGGGCGACCAGTTCGGCCTCATCCTCGTTTCCGAACGCGATCCCGCCAAGGTCGCCGACTTCGCAGACGCGATCAGCAAGGCGATCATGGTGCCGATCAATTTCGCCAACCGCGAGATCATTTTGACGGCATCGGTCGGGTTGACCTCGTGGGTCGACCAGCAGGAAAATGCGGCCGGGATGCTGAGCGATGCGGAACTCGCCATGTATCGCGCCAAGCGCGCCGGCGGCAACCGCGTCGAACCTTTCCAACCCGCCTTCCGCAGCTTCGGCACCGACCGGCTGCAGCTCGAAACCGATCTGCGCCGCGCCGTCGAACGCAAGGAACTTTCGCTCGTCTATCAGCCGATCGTTCGGCTTGAGGATGCAGAAATCGCAGGCTTCGAGGCGCTGATGCGCTGGGAGCATCCGAAGCGCGGTAACATTCCGCCATCGGAATTCATCCCGATCGCGGAGGCTTCCGACATCATCGGTCCGCTCGGCATGTTCGCACTGGAGCAGGCAACCAACGACCTCAAGGCATGGCAACGACAGACTGGCGACCTGCCGCTGTTCGTCTCCATCAACCTTTCCAGCGTGCAACTGCTCAACAACGAGCTTTACGACGATATCCGCGCCCTGCTCGCCAAGACCCATTGCGATCCAAGCCGCATCAAGCTGGAATTGACGGAATCGCAGGTGATGGAGAATCCGGAACAGGCGCGGCTCGTGCTCGACAAGCTGCGCGAAGCCGGCATCGGTTTGGCGCTCGATGATTTCGGCACCGGCTATTCCTCGCTCGCCTATCTCACCCGCTTCCCCTTCGATACGATCAAGCTCGACAAGGCGATGGTCCGCGACGATAGCGACAAGAAGGCTGTCCTGTTGCGCTCGGTCATTTCCATGGCGCGCGAACTCAATATGCGCGTCGTCGCCGAGGGCATCGAATCGGAAGAGGATGCGCTGGAGCTCGCCAAGATCGGCTGCAGCTACGGCCAGAGTTTCATCTTTGGTCCGCCGATGGGCTCGGATTCGGTGATCCGTCTGCTCAAGGAACGCTTTCCGCTGACGAAGCGCGCCTGAGGCCTTCGCGAACCGCCTTCGACGATGTGCGGCGCCTCATCAGGCGTTGTCGATCAATTCTCTTATGTAGTCGAGCTTCGCGACCACCGGCGGCGAGAGAATGAAGGGATAGGAATCCGGCTGCCCCATGCTGCGCTGGATGGAATTGATCGCTACGCTCAAAGGGATCCAGGCGCTGACGAGCTGCTCGGCGCTTTCTGCCTTGTAAGGATTGAAATCCACCTCGGCCGCCATGTCGTGATAGCGATGGGGATCGATCGCCAGGCCGAAGGAACGCGCCGTTTCCAGCGTATCGACGATGTGCAGATAATGCGCAAAGCATTCGGCGAAATCCTCCCAGGGATGGGAGCTGGCATAGGCGCTGATGAAACTTTCCTGCCAGCTTGCAGGCGGGCCATGGTCGTAATGGGCCTGGAGTGCGGCGCCATAATCGGCGCGCTCGTCGCCGAAGACGGCGCGAAAGGCATCGAATTGTCCACGATCGCGGACAAGCTTGTTCCAGATGAAATGGCCGGTCTCGTGGCGGAAGTGGCCAAGCAAGGTGCGATAGGGCTCATTCATGGAAGTACGCGCCTGTTCGCGCGTCACATCGTCGGCCTCGGCGGCCCGAATGGCGATCAGTCCCTCCTCGTGACCGGTCATCGCCGGGACCACGGTATTGCCCTGCACCTCATCCTCCAGGAAATCGAAGACGAGCCCACCTTCGGGGTCCTGCTGCCGATCGGGATGCGGCAGGTTCCACCGCAAGAGCGAATAAAACAAATGCCGCTGCGCCTGGCTGATGCGCCGCCAGCGATCTATACCCTGTTGCGTGCCGGTGTTCGGCACGAGACGATTGTGCCGACATGCAACGCAATAGGGCTGCGGATCGTCCGCATCAATGAGCCAATTGCAGATATCGAGTTCGGCATTCGCGCAGAAGCGAACATGCCGGGTCTGTTCGGAGACCGGGTACCAGTTCGTCTCAGTTTCTGCTTCCAGGGCATATATCGCCAAGCGATCCGGGACGAAACCGAGCTGATGACCACATCGAATGCATTGCCTGTTATCGAAATGAACAGGCTGTCCGCAATGATCGCACGTGAAAAGCCGCATGCTCCCCTCGGAAAACTTATTGGCAGGCAATAAAGAGCCTGCCACGTTTCCGTAACAGGCTCCTCCTCCCAACATCGCCGCTTCGACGTCAATTCAGACGGAGCAGCGACCATGGATTGACAAAAACAAGCAGCCGGTCACATCCGGTCCACCGCTCCCTTGACCTTATCCTTGGCCTTGCCAACGGCGGTTTGCACCTTACCCTTGGCTTCCTGTGCAGCGCCCTTGGCGCGCATTTCCTTGTCATTCGTCGCCTTGCCGGCCATCTGCTTGGCCTTGCCGGCAATTTCGTTCGCCTTACCGGACACCTTGTCGGTCGTGCTGCTCATGTCTGACGCCTCCTTGGCTGCGACAGCGGAATTGCCGTCGCTCTGTCGGGAAAACGTCACGCACGCTACTTCGTTCCAAAACAACGCAAATCGGCTCAGCTATGGCCGGCATGCGGTGACAGCATGACCGGATTGATACCCATGAGAGCCAGCGCACGATCATACTTGTTCTCGAGGCTGCGATCGAAGATCAATTCTTCGTTTGCAGGGCAGTTCAGCCAGCCATTGTTGCCGATCTCCGCCTCGAGCTGACCAGCGCCCCAGCCGGCATAGCCGAGCAACATCGTCGCGCGCTTCGGACCGCTCCCCTTGGAAATGGCCCTGACGATATCGAGCGTCGCCGTCAGGCTGATATCGTCACTGACCGGAATGCTGCTGTCGCTGATGTAATCGTCGGAATGCAGGACGAAACCTCGGCCGCTTTCGACGGGACCGCCGGTCTGGATCGGGAAATCGCGCGCCATCTGCGGAAGCACGATAGCATCGTCGTCCTTGATCATTTCGAGATGCAAGAGGACGTCGGTGAATGTCAGCTTCTGAGCCCGGTTGATGACGAAGCCCATGGCACCGGCATCGGAATGGGCACAGATATAAACAACCGTGCGATGAAAGTTCCGATCCTCCATGCCGGGCATGGCGATCAGGAACTGACCGTCGAGAAAACCTCTTTCGCGTCTATTCTTCAGCGTCGATAGGGACATCGTGCCTCCTGACCGCAGTTCGCAACTGCGCCGCCTCATACCAAGATGGGGCAATGTCATAAATCAATCAACTGAAAATGATCATTTACCTCTTCGGTCGTGCTGGCTCCCGGCGACCCAATCCGCTAAATCCTTGTTCCATGATCGAAATAAGTACCGTTGCCCGCCTGTCGGCGCTTCTCACCACTTTGTTTTTCAGCACCGCGGCGGCTCATGCCGCAACGAGTGAGTGGATAGACAATCAGGGCGGCAGAATGCGTCTGATCGCACTGGCGCCGGACGCAGAAGGGCATATCCGCGCCGCCTTGCAGATCGAGCCGGAGCCGGGCTGGATCACCTATTGGCGCGAGCCGGGTGAGGGCGGAATTCCGCCGCAAATAACGCCGGCAGCCGGCAGCGGCGTAACACTGGAAAGGGCGGACTATCCCGCGCCGAAGCCGATCCGCGTCGGCCCCATCCAGGAAATCGGCTACGACGCGCCGGTCACGTTTCCGCTCGATCTGCGCGTCACCGGCAAGGCGCCGGCAAAGCTTGAGCTGACGGCCTTCATCGGCCTCTGCAAGGATATCTGCATCCCTTTCCAGGCCGAATATTCCCTGCCCTTGCCGGCAGATGTGCAGCCAACCTCGCATGAACTGGCTTTGCTCTATGCGGCAAAGGCCGTGCTACCGCAGCCTCCCTCCCCGGATTTCGCCGTCCAGAGCCATAAGTTCTCCAACGACGGCAAGAGCCTTTCCCTGCATCTGACACTGCCGGAAGCGAGCGGAAATGCACCTGAGATCTATGTCACGGGGCCATCCGGCTATGTGTTCTTTCAGCAAGCGAATGCGAAGCGGGAGGGAATTTCCTTCTCGGCCGATATAGTAATCGGCAAACTACCGAAGGATTATGATCCGAAGGGCCAAAGCTGGGGTATTCTGGTCGTCGATGGCGATCGGGCGATGGAAACCACCCTTGCGCTCGAATAGGCGGGATCTATAGTTCTCTGAACCGTCTTCAAACCATCGGCGGCCGTTCGAGCGCCCCGAAACAACGACCCAAGGAGAGAGCCATGACTATCGCCATCGGCGACACGCTGCCTGCCGCCACCTTCAAGGAAAAGACCGCCGACGGACCGGTCGAGATCAGCACCGAGCAGCTGTTTGCCGGCAAGCGCGTCGTCCTCTTCGCCGTTCCCGGCGCATTTACGCCCACCTGCTCGCTCAATCACCTGCCGGGCTTCCTCGAAAACCGCGACGCCATTCTCGCCAAGGGCATCGATGATATCGCCGTCGTTTCCATCAACGACTGGCACGTCATGGGCGCCTGGGCGCAGTCGTCCGGTGGCCTCGGCAAGATCCACTTCCTCGCCGATTGGGACGGCGCCTTCACCAAGGCGCTCGGCCTCGACGTCGATCTCTCGGCCGGCGGCCTCGGCATTCGCTCCAAGCGCTATTCCATGCTGGTGGAAAACGGCGTGGTGAAGACGCTCAATATCGAGGAAAGCCCCGGTCAGGCCACGGTTTCGGGCGCCGCTGCCATGATGGAGCAGCTTTAGAATTCTGATGGATTTGGAATGCCGGGCGCTCCTGCGCCCGGCCTATCTTCGGGCTGTGGAAGGCTCAAGTCATCCCTTAATCCTTTTACCTGCTTGTTACCCGGATATAATAGCCATCAGGATCTACGATACGGAAATCGCGCAGCCCCCATGGCTGCAAGGCAAGCTTGGATACCGGATGGCCGCCGGCTTTAGCGATACCATAGAAACTTTCCACATCCTCGACGCTTAGCACGATTTCGATGCCAAGACCTGGTCGTTCGCCATTGGCAGCTCGAAGTGGATGATCAGGCCCAAGAGCCTCCCGCTTGTTGACGGAAATGATAGCCTCGCCATTCGAGAGCATCGTGTATTGCTCGCCTGTCTCGCCAACCACCTGGAAGTTCAGTGTCCGTCGATAGAATTCTATCGACGCCGTCACATCGGCAACAAACAGCTCAAGCCTTAGCTTCATGACATTGTCTCCTACCCGCCTCGTAAATTTTGTCGCTCGATGCTGCGTGAAAATATAACTGTCGTGAGCCTCATGGCGATAAGGCGCGGACATTATTGCCGGTGAATATTCCAGCGTTGTTCACCGCAGTTCACCGCCGCCTCTTTTTCGCCGCATTTCATCGGCTACAACACGTAATGTTATTACATAATGAAAGCCCTGAAATGCCTTTTGACCGTGATCCCTTCGCTTCGTCCCTCATGGGGCGCTCGGCTTTGATGCGCCTTGCCTATGTGGCGGTGGGCATTGCAGTGCTTTGGGCTGCTATCGGCTGGGCGGTGGCTTTGGCATGAATGATCTGATCCGCCTCAACAATCTCACCGTCACCTATGAACGTCATCCAGCCGTACACCATCTCTCTGGCGGCTTTGCTGCCGGCAGCCTGACGGCGATTGCCGGGCCGAACGGTGCCGGAAAGTCGACTTTACTGAAGGCGATTGTCGGAGAGCTGCGGCCGGCGGAAGGGTCGATCGATCGTGGCAAGCTGACGCGCAACGATTTTGGCTATCTGCCCCAAGTGGCCGATATCGCCAGGCGCTTTCCGATTTCGGTTGCCGATACCGTCATGCTCGGTGCCTGGAAGAATGCCGGCGCCTTTGGGCGGTTCTCGCGGAAAGACGCCGAGCGGGCGCGCGAGGCGCTCGGCATCGTCGGGCTTTCGGGCTTCGAACGGCGGCATATCGGCTCGCTTTCGGCCGGACAGTTCCAGCGCGTGCTGTTTGCGCGGCTGCTGCTGCAGGATGCTCGTGTCATCTTGCTGGACGAACCCTTCACGGCGATCGACCAGCGCACGACGCGCGATCTTCTCGACCTCGTGCTGCGATGGAACCGGGAGGGACGCACGGTCATCGCCGTACTGCACGATTTCGAGCAGGTGCGAAGCTATTTCCCCGAAACGCTGCTGATCGCCCGCAAACTCGTGGGATGGGGCAGGACGGAAGATGTCATGAGCCCAACGAACCTCATCAAAGCGCGCGCCATGGCCGAGCGCTGGGATGAGGAGGCCGCGACATGCCTCCCCGAAGAAGAGCACGACGAAGGCGGCCTCGTGAAGCGGGAGCCGGCCGAATGACCGTCTACGATATCTTCCTCACACCCTTTGCGGACTATGGTTTCATGCGGCGCGCGCTGATTGCCTGCGTCTGCCTCGGCCTCGGCTCCGGCCCGATCGGCGTCTTCCTGATGCTCAGGCGCATGAGCCTGATGGGCGATGCCATGAGTCATGCCGTTCTGCCTGGCGCCGCTATCGGCTACCTCATTGCCGGCTCGCTGTCGCTGACCGCGATGGGGCTTGGCGGGCTCGTGGCCGGCCTTTCGGTGGCGCTGCTCTCCGGGCTCGTCAGCCGCGCGACCGTGCTGCAGGAGGATGCGAGCTTTGCCAGCTTCTATCTGACCTCGCTGGCGCTCGGCGTCCTCATCGTGTCACTACGCGGCTCCAACATCGATCTCCTGCATGTGCTCTTCGGCACCATTCTCGCGATCGATGCGCCGGCTCTCTACCAGATCGGTGCGATTACGACGGTGACGCTGCTGGCTCTCGCCGTCATCTACCGGCCGCTTGTCATGGAATGCTTCGATCCGGGTTTCCTGCGTGCTGTCGGCGGGCGCGGACCGCTCTATCATTTCCTGTTTCTGCTGCTGGTCGTGCTCAAT
This sequence comes from Rhizobium sp. ERR 1071, assembly GCF_007828675.1. NCBI lineage: Bacteria > Pseudomonadati > Pseudomonadota > Alphaproteobacteria > Hyphomicrobiales > Rhizobiaceae > Rhizobium > Rhizobium sp. ERR 1071. The sequence goes on from NZ_VITM01000003.1 coordinate 165,454, forward strand.
CTCGTCGCGAGCTTTCAGGCGCTCGGTACGCTGATGGCCGTCGGGCTGATGATGCTGCCGGCCGCCGTGGCTCAGCTCTGGTCGCGCAGCCTACCCGCCATGATGATGATTGCGACGGGAACGGCGATAGTGGCAGGCTATCTAGGCCTCATCGCATCATACCATCTCGAATTTGCATCAGGCCCGACCATCATCATCACCGCCAGCCTGATCTACGGCTTCTCCATTCTCTTCGCACCTTCGGGCCTTGCCCGGCGGCTCTTCCCCCGTCCCCATCTCCGGGGCTAATCTGAACAAGGAGACCCACATGAACAAACAGAGACTGCTTCTCTCAGCCGCCGCGGCAGCCTTCGTCGCCTTCGGCGTCGCTGCACCAGCCTCCGCCGAGACACTCAATGTCGTTGCGTCCTTCACCGTGCTTGCCGATGTCGTCAAGCAGGTCGGCGGCAATCATGTGAAGGTGTCGAGCCTCGTCGGCCCGAATGGCGACCCCCATGAATTCGAGCCCTCGCCAGCCGATGCCAAGACGTTGAATGCCGCCAAGGTCGTCTTCGTCAGCGGCGAAGGCCTGGAAGGCTGGATGGACCGGCTGATTACCGCGTCCGGCTACAAGGGAACGCCCGTTGTCACCTCCGAAGGCGTCAACACCCGCACCATGGTCGACGATGGCAAGACCGTCACCGATCCGCATGTCTGGAATAGCCCGGTCAATGTGAAGGTCTGGGTCGCCAATATCGAAAAGGCTCTTTCCGCCGCCGATCCGGCTGACGCCGCCGACTTCAAGGCCAATGCCGAGCGCTATACGAAGGTGCTGACGGAGCTTGACGCCTATGCGCACGGCAAGTTCGACAAGATCCCGGACGATCGCCGCAAGGTGCTGACCAGCCACGACGCCTTTGGCTATTTCGGCCGCGAATACAAGGTCAACTTCCTCTCGCCGCTCGGCGTTTCGACGGAGACGGAGGCGTCGGCCGCCGACGTCGCCAAGCTGATCGAGCAGATCAAGACCGAGCATGTGAAGACCTATTTCTTCGAGAATTCGAACGATCCGCGCCTCGTCAAGCAGGTCGCCAAGGCAACCGGCGCCGAGCCGGGCGGCGAGCTCTATGTCGAATCGCTGTCAAAGGCCAACGGGCCGGCTTCGACTTACGAAAAAATGTTCCGTTATAACGTTGACCAGCTCGCCGCTGCGATGGCGAAATCGAGCTGATCGACCGGATCCGGTCGCAGGCTTACCCCGTCTGCGGCCGGATCCTGGCGGCTATTTCAAAGATTGAAATCAAAAACCATTAGGCCGGCCAGACCGCCGTCGGTGGAGGAAACGATGCGTTCGCCGACAGCCACATGTTCGGGATGGATGAGATAGGCATCACGCGCCTCCACACTCTCGAAGGTGACGGCAAATCCATCGGCGAAGCCGCCATGCAAGCCTTCGGGCGATACGTTTGGCCCATATTTCACATCGACAATGCCCGGAATGACCTTCTGCAAGGCGACGACAGAGTCGAAGAGCGCGGTCTTCTCATCCTGTGTCAGGGCGGATTTGAGTCTAAGAAAAACGCAATGCAGGATCATAAAACAATCTCCCTGGAAGTCGGGGGCAGCATAGAGGGAAAGGACAGCCGGGCAAGGCACCAATTCGCGAACATTGCGTTCCGGCAGCGAGGCGAATGGCAAGGTGTTTAGAAGCATTGCTCATGCTGACAGATGAGCTTTGGCTGCCGCTGTGATCTCGCGCGTCAGCTCGGCAAGCCGGTCGGCTGCGAGACGATTCACTTGCCAATATAATGGAATGTCCAGCGGCGTGTCGGGGATCAGTTCCACCAAGCGCCCAGCCTCCAGATGCTCCCGCACAAGCTGAATGGGATTCATGCCCCATCCCATGCCTGCAAGGCTGGCATCGACGAAGCCCTGCGTCGACGGCAGCCAATGGCTCGGATAGGCAAAATCCTCTCCGAAAGTCTGGCGTAACCACCGGCTTTGAAGCCTGTCCTTCTGGTTGAAGGTCAGGGCCGGCGCATTCCGGATCGCTTGCGGGGTAACGCCCTGTGCAAAATGCCGGGCAACGAAATCCGGGCTTGCCGTCGCATGGTAGCGGAGGGCGCCGAGGGACATGCGCCGGCATCCCTGGATCGGCTTCTCCAGGCCGGTGACGGCGGCGATGACCCGGCCGCGCTGCAGCCATTCGGCGGTATGATCCTGGTCGTCGATGGCGATATTCAGCAGATAGGGGGAGCGTTTGGCAAAACCCGATATGGCTTCCACGAACCACGTCCCGAGGCTATCGGCGTTCGTGGCGATGTGAAGCGTAACCCTTTGCTTGGGCTCCTCGGGATCGATGAGTGCCGGCAAACGTCCGAAAAGCTCGTCTTCGAGCATGCCGACATTCTCCATATGGCGGCAGAGCCATTCGCCCTTCTCCGTTGCGGTGCAGGGATTACCCCTGACGATCAGGACGATGCCCAGGCGTTCTTCCAGCTGCTTCACCCGCTGCGAGACGGCCGAAGGCGTGACGCTGAGAAGGGTCGCCGCCTTTTCGAAACTGCCTGTCTGGACGACCATGGAGACGGCACGGAGAGCAGAATAATCGAGCATGGATTAGTTTTTCTTAATCAGGATTAGCAACATTAACTAGCCTAAATCTTCTTGTGCCGATACCGGAAATGCTCATTGATTTTGGAGCATTTCGGCTAGGATGAATTTTTCGATCTATATGACGGGCCTGATGATGGGGCTCAGCCTGATTGTCGCGATCGGCGCGCAAAATGCCTTCGTCCTGCGTCAGGGCCTCCGCAACGAGCATGTCTTAGCCGTATGCCTTGCATGCGCGCTCTCCGATGCCGCGCTCATCATCCTCGGGGTGACGAGCTTCCGCCAGATCTCGGCGCTGTTGCCCTGGCTCGATCCTGTCATGCGCTATGCCGGGGCAGCCTTCCTCATCTGGTACGGAGCCAGGAGCCTCTACTCCGCCTTTCGCTCGTCCGCGGTGCTGGCCGCCGGAGAAGCGAAATCATCGAGCTTCCGGCAGACGCTTGCCATGTGCCTGGCGCTCACCTGGCTCAACCCGCATGTCTATCTCGATACCGTCGCGCTGCTCGGCACGATCTCGACCCGATTTCCGGGAAACGAGGCCTCATTTGCGGCGGGGGCCATGACCGGCTCTTTCCTGTTCTTCTTTTCGCTTGGCTTTGGCGCGCGATGGCTAAGGCCGATCTTCGCGAAGCCCGCCTCCTGGCGCGTTCTGGAAACGCTCATCGCGCTTACCATGTGGATGATCGCCACCAAGTTGCTGAGCGGAGTATGATTTTACAACATATTCTATCGACAGCCATACGGCGCTCAGCATAGGAGGATTCCAGGCTCTGCTTTTCGATCGCTACCGCTGCTCATGGCCTGACAGAGAAGGAAAACAATTGTGACGCTCTTTACAGGACTTTCGGCCTTTCCAATTACTCCGACCGACGCTTCCGGACGCGTGGATGTTGCAGCTCTCACCCACCTGCTTGAACGCATTCAACGGGCGGGCGCTGATTCCATCGGGTTGCTCGGCAGTACGGGCGGTTACGCCTTTCTGTCACGCGACGAGCGCCGGCGGGCAGTACAGGCGGCGATGACAAGTGTCGGCGGCAAGATCCCGGTCATCGTCGGTGTCGGAGCATTGCGGACCGACGAAGCTCAGGCATTGGCGCGTGATGCCAAGTCGGCCGGCGCGGATGGGCTACTGCTGGCGCCCGTATCCTATACTCCACTCACAGAGGAAGAGGTCTACCAGCACTTCGCAGCCGTCGCGGAGGCCGGCGAGCTGCCGCTCTGCATCTACAACAATCCCGGCACAACGAAATTCACATTCAGCGATCGACTGATTGTACGGCTGGCAAAGGTGGCGAACATCGTGGCGGTGAAGATGCCTCTGCCGCAAGATGGCGATTTCAAGGGAGAGATAGCGCGCCTGCGCCAGGAAACGTCAAAGGGTTTCGCCATCGGCTATAGCGGCGATTGGGGGGCCGCAGCCGGGCTACTGGCCGGCGCCGACGCCTGGTACAGCGTGATCGCCGGCCTCCTGCCCGCCGAGGCGCTGGCGCTCACACGGGCCGCCCAGGCCGGCAACGTCGCCGAAGCCGAACGGCTCGATCAAAAATTCCAGCCGCTATGGAGCCTGTTCAAGGAGTTCGGCAGCTTCCGTGTCATGTATGCGATTGCGGAAGCACTCGATCTTTGCCGGATCGATCCACCGCGCCCAATCCTGCCCCTCTCCGCAACCGAAAAGCCAAGAGTGAGAAGCGCGCTCGATCATATCTTAGCGTGATCGAGTTCTATGTGACGCGGCTAGTCCGAGTTTATTGCCGACGAGCTACTTCCGCTTAAACGGCTCCATGCCCTTGCGGGCCAGCTCGTCGGCCCGCTCGTTCTCCGGGTGTCCTGCATGCCCCTTTACCCAGTGCAGCATCACCTTGTGTCTGTTATAGGCCTCGTCCAGCGCCTGCCAGAGCTCGGCATTCTTCACCGGCTTCTTGTCTGCGGTCTTCCAGCCGTTCTTCTTCCAGCCGAAGATCCACTTGGTGATGCCGTCCTTGACGTAGACGCTGTCAGTATAGAGATCGACCTCGCATGGGCTCTTCAGGGCGCCGAGTGCCGAGATCGCGGCCATCAGCTCCATGCGGTTGTTGGTCGTCTCTGCCTCGCCGCCGGAGAGTTCCTTTTCCACCTCGCCGTAACGAAGCACGGCGCCCCAGCCGCCGGGGCCGGGATTGCCGGAGCAGGCGCCGTCGGTAAAAATATCGACGTGCTTCATGCCTTCAGCCCATATTCGGCGGCCGCGGCAATCTGGCGGTGGAAGCGCAGCTTGCGCAGATATTCGATCGGATCTTTCTTGGTGACGAGAGCGCCGGCGGGGGTCGTCAGCCAGTCGTAGAGACGTGTCAGGAAGAAGCGCAACGCCGAGCCGCGGGCCAGCGTCGGCAGGGCGGCGATTTCAGCCTCGCTCAACGGCCGCACGCTCTGATATCCCTCAAGCAGCGCCATTCCCTTGGTGATGTTGTAGGCGTGATCTTTCTCGAAGCACCAGGCATTCAGGCAGATCGCGACATCGTAGGCGAGCTGATCGTTGCAGGCGAAATAGAAATCGATCAAGCCGGACAGGGTGTCGCCGAGGAAGAAGACATTGTCCGGGAAAAGATCGGCGTGGATGACGCCTTCGGACAGACCCTTCGGCCAATGCTTTCCAAGGAAATCGAGTTCGCCGCGGATCTCACCCTGCAGGCCGGCCTCGACTTCGTCGGCGCGGGCCTCTGATTTTTCCCAGAGCGCTTGCCAGCCCTCAAGCGACAGCGCGTTCGGGCGGCGGATCTCGAAACCCTCACCGGCAATATGCATAGCGGCCAGCGCTTTGCCGACTTCGCGGCAGTGATGTGCCTCGGGCTTGCGCAGCCACATGCCCTCGAGGAAGGAGATCAGGGCGGCAGGACGCCCGGAGAGATGACCGAGCAAGGCACCGTCACGGCGCGGCAGGGGTAGCGGGCAGGACAGGCCGCGGCTCGCCAGATGCTGCATCAGCCCCAGGAAGAACGGCAGATCGCCCTTGTCGACGCGCTTCTCATAAAGCGTCAGGATCAGCGGATCGCGGCTCGTATGCAGCAGGAAGTTCGAATTCTCGACGCCTTCGGCAATGCCCTTGTAGGAGAGCAATTCACCGACATCATATTCGGTCAGGAACCACTTCAAATCGTCTTCGGTAATATCGGTATAAACGGCCACGAAACAGTCCCGAACTTGAGCGCCTTAGGTCGGCTATTCGCCGTTGACGAAAGCCATGTCTGCTGTCGTCAGCTCTATACTGCGAAGCTCGCGATTGACGAGGAAATTCTCGGTTTCCTTCACAGTTTCAGCGAGTTCCACCACAGCATTATAGCGGGCGCGGAAAGCTTCGATAATCTCGTTGACGATGACTTCTGGCGCAGATGCACCAGCCGAGAGGCCAACGGTCTTGATATCGCCGATATCGTCCCAATCGATCTCGGCGGCGCGCTGGACGAGAACGGATTTCTTCGCCCCTGCCCTCAACGCCACTTCGACGAGGCGCTTGGAATTCGACGAATTCGGCGCACCGACGACGATGAAGAGATCGCAGCCCGGCGCCGCCTCCTTTACCACTTCCTGGCGGTTGGTCGTGGCATAGCAAATCGAGTCCGCCGCTGGCGCAGTCAGATTGGGGAAGCGCTCCTGCAGCCGCGCGATGACGCCGGCGGTATCATCGACCGAAAGCGTCGTCTGCGTGACGAAGCCGAGATTGTCGGGATCATCAGGCTGGTAGACATCGGCATCCTCCACCGTTTCGATCAGCGACACGGCACCTTCCGGCAGCTGGCCCATCGTACCGATCACTTCCGGGTGGCCGGCATGGCCGATCAGGACGACGTGGCGGCCAAGGCGATTGTGGCGCATGGCCTGCTTGTGCACCTTGGAGACAAGCGGACAGGTGGCATCGAGATAGAAGAGATTGCGCGCATCGGCATCGGCCGGCACGGATTTCGGCACGCCATGCGCCGAGAAGACGACGGGCTGGGCGCGATGCTCGGCCGGGATTTCATCCAGCTCCTCAACGAAGATGGCGCCCTTGGCTTCCAGACCTTCAACGACATAGCGATTGTGCACGATCTCGTGGCGGACATAGACAGGCGCGCCATAGGCCTTCAGCGCCAGAACGACGATCTGGATGGCTCGGTCGACGCCGGCGCAGAAGCCGCGCGGCCCGCAAAGCCGGATGGTCAGGTCAGGTTTGGAAACAGCTATGTTCATATCTCTTCCGAAATGCGACAGAGGCTCGAGCCATAGATAGGGCTGCCCTGCCGCCTGCTCCACTGGTCCGCGCGATCCTATTGAAACCGCTGCGCACTTTTTGGGATCATGCTCTAGCGGAATATTCCATCGAAATGAAGCTATTCTATTGCATGCCTCTACTGTGAGGGCGCGTCCGGATGGCGTTTGCGCCGCCAGGATATGGCGACGATCGCTGCCAGCGCCACCGCTAAGCCATACCAGGTCACCGCATATTGCAGGTGATTGTTCGGCAGATCGATGATGGTGACGCCGCCGATCGGCACCCCCCCTGGATTGGGTGTCTTGTCGGCGTCGATGAAGAAGGGCAGCACCTTGTCCTTCGGCAGGCCGACGCTGGCAGCCATGACATCCAGATCCTTCCAGAAGAAGATGTTCTTGCCGAGATCATTGTCCGGCATGCCGTCGGGCCGGGCGACGAGCTTTGCGCGAGCGAGACCGATAACGGTCTGTTCGCCCGTCAGTTCGCCCTGCTTGCGCTTTTCGGGGTCCTTCGCCTCTGTAGGAACGAAGCCTCGATTAACGAAGATGAAGCGGCCGTCATCCAGCTGCAGCGGCGTATAAATGTGATAGCCGGGATCGCCATCGTAGGTGGCGAGGAAATGCCGCTCCTTGTCGTTGAGGTAATGGCCGGTGGCGGTTACGACGCGATATTCGATATCGCCGCCGGATGCCGCCATCGTCTCGATCGCCGACAAGGGCATAGCCGGTGCGTCCTTGCGGGCCGCGATGTCGGCCAGCAGTCCCTCTTTCCATTGCAGCCGCTCGACCTGCCATGTTCCAAGCCCGATGAGGATGACGAGCGCCGCGAGAAGAAGCAGTGCCTTGGCGATCTGCCACAAGGGATTGGCACGACGCACAGGCACTGCGGACTCAGTCACGATGGACGCGCCCTTCGGCGGCGTTGTTGCGATATTGCAGGGCGATCAGGATGCCCTTGCACCAGCGTAACGATAGAAGCGAAAGGATGATCGTCAGCGGCGCGAACAACACGATATAGACCCAGATCGGCGGCGCATAGTTGATCTGCATCCACAGGACCGAGCCGATAATGATGAAGCCGACGATCAGGATGACGAAGACCGCCGGGCCATCGCCCGCATCCGCGAAGGCGTAATCGAGATCGCAGGCCGCACAGCGCGGTTTCAGCGACAATAATCCATCGAAGAGCTTGCCTTGGCCGCAACGCGGGCAACATCCCTGTATGCCGACCTTAAAGGGATCGACGGGCGCAAAGAGGGCGCTGTCGCTGTGGGATGCCTCGTTTGGCGTCTTGTCTTGCTCTGAGCTCAAAGTTCTGTCTCGATCAGCCTAAAATAGCGGGCGATCACATGAACCTCGCCCCTATCATTATAACTAACTGCGAAGCATGCATCCGTCCAATCGAAAAGCTCTCAGCTCCTCCTCATCAGCCTCAAAACAAGCAAAGGGGATCGAATTCATGCCATTCAGCGAAAGCCGGCCGGCTGGCCAGATCGTCATTCTCAACGGTGCGCCGCGATCCGGAAAAAGCAGCATCGTCGAGGCGATACAGGCCGATTTTGAAGGCGTGTGGGTGAATCTCGGCGTCGACGCCTATGTGCGGCATATCACGCCTCCACGCTACCGTCCGGGCATCGGCTTGCGTCCCGGTGGCGAGCGGCCTGATCTCGAGCCGCTGGTTGCGCGCCTTTATGCCGCACTCTATGCCTCGATCGCCGCACATAGCCGCATGGGATTGAATGTCGTCGCCGAATTCGGTCATCATGACAGCTATTCGCAGCCGCTCGGCATTCTCGCTGATTGCGCCCGGCTGCTGACGGGGCTGCCCGTTCTGTTCGTCGGCGTGCGCTGCCCACTCGATGTCGTGATGGGGCGGCGGCTGGCCGAAGGGCCGGAAAGACGAGACACTTACGTCAAGCTCGAGGCTGGCATGCCTGTCCCTGCGCCGGTCATTGCCTGGCAGGAACAGGTACATCGGCCCGGAATCTATGATCTGGAGGTCGATACGTCGGTGAAAAGCCCCAAGGCATGCGCCGAGCAAATCCGGCAGTTGCTCGCTGAAGGTCTGCCTCATCCGACGGCATTCGAGAGGATTGCCTCAAGGGATTGAGGCCAAAAAATAAAAGGCGGTCGTCCAGCGCCCGCCTTTTGTTTTCAGAGATCGATACCGATCAGCCCGCCGCAAGCGGTGCGCCCCAGCTGCCCCAGACATAGATGCAGAAGAACAGGAACAGCCAGACGACGTCGACGAAGTGCCAGTACCAGGCGGCCGCTTCGAAGCCGAAATGCTGCTTCGGTGTGAAATCGCCCCGGATGGCGCGGACGAGGCAGACCAACAGGAAGATCGTACCGATCAGAACGTGGAAGCCGTGGAAGCCTGTCGCCATGAAGAAGGTCGCGCCATAGATCGAGTTTCTGAACTCGAACGGCGCGTGGGCATATTCATAGGCCTGGACGCAGGAGAACAAAGCGCCGAGCAGAACGGTGAGCGTCAGGCCCTGGATTAGGCCCTTGCGGTCGCCATGCAGCAACGCGTGGTGAGCCCAGGTGACGGTCGTGCCCGACAGCAGCAGGATGATGGTGTTGTAGATCGGCAGGTGCCAGGGGTCGAGAACCTCAACGCCTTTCGGCGGGAACTGGCCGCCAAGGAAGGCCGTGCGCGACGCCTGGATCGCCTCGTTCGGGAACAGGCTGACATCGAAATAGGCCCAGAACCAGGCGACGAAGAACATCACTTCGGAAGCGATGAACATGATCATGCCGTAGCGCAGATGCAGCGATACGACGCGGGTATGCGCGCCCTCATGCGCCTCCTTGATCGTGTCGGCCCACCAGCCATACATGACGTAGAGGATCACGGCGAGGCCGATGAAGAACAGCCAGGGCTGCGCGAAATTGATCCCGAACAGATGCACCGCGCCGCCATTCAGGTAGCGCATGAAGCAGACGCCGCCGAAGGTGATCACGAAGGCCCCAAGGGCCGCAATGATCGGCCACGGGCTGGGATCGATAATGTGATAATCATGTTTTCTCTGATGCGCCTCGGCCATATCAGCAATCCCCGAATAACTTTTTCCCATATTGCTTCCGGTCAAACCGAGAAGCACTCTCCATCAAAGTTTCTTTTCCACCGGCTTCGTACTGCCGTCATTGGAAGCCACGGGCTTTACGCCTTCCCGTGGGTAATAGGTATAGGACAGTGTCAGCGCATTGATCGTCTTGGTTTCCACAGCCTTGGTGATCTCAGGATCGACATAGAAAACCACCGACATCTCGCGCTTTTCGCCGGGCGCGAGATCCGTCTCGTTGAAGCAGAAACACTGGACCTTGTTGAAATAGACCCCGGCTTCCAGCGGCGTGACATTGAAGATCGCCTGGCCGCGCTCCATCTTGTCCGACTTGTTTTCGATCTGGAACTTGACCTCGACCGTCTCGCCGATCTTCGGGTTCACCGACTTCTGCAGCGGCTTGAAATCCCACGGCAGGCCCGGCGCGACATTGGCGTCGAACGAAACCTGGATCTGCTTGTCGAGGATGACGTTCGAGACCTGCTCGACGCGCTGCGTCGTGCCGTTATAGCCCGTCACCTGGCAGAACATGCGATAGAGCGGCACGGCAGCGGCGCACATGGCGCTCATGCCGACGACGAAGCTCAGGCACATGGCAACGATCATGCCGTTGTTACGGCCGCCGCTTCTCGTGCTCTTTGTGACCTCCCCCTCCATGACGCCTCCTCAAACGTGTCCGGAACCGACCTTGATGATGGTGATTGCGTAAAACAGCACCACCAGACCGGCAAGCACCAGCCCGAGCGCGATATTGCGCCCTCGCCGCGATTTCTTCTGCGCCTCGGTCAGCTTGACGAGTTCGATCATAGCCAGCCTCCACCGCTGCCCGACATCAGAACGGTAACGAGCCGGTCGATCAGCAGCGCGGAAAAGATCGCGAAAAGATAGAAAATGGAGAAGCCGAAGAGCTTCTTTGCCGGCACCATCTTCACGTCGCCATCGGCCATGCGCCAGACGGCGATGGAACAGTGCACGAAGATCACGCCGAGGATCGCGGCAACAATACCATAGCCAAGGCTCGCAAAGCCCATGAAGGCCGGCACGACGCCGACGATCGCGGTCAACACCGCATAGACGACGATCTGATTCTTCGTTGTCTGGATACCCGAGACATTCGGCAGCATCGGCACGTCGACGGCCTCGTAATCACCCATCTTGAAGAGCGCCAGTGCCCAGAAATGGGCCGGCGTCCAAAGGAAAATGATGAGGAAGAGCACGATGCTCTCGACCGGCACGCTGCCGGTCACGCAGGCCCAGCCGATCACGGGCGGGAAAGCGCCGGCTGCACCGCCGATGACGATGTTTTGCGGCGTCGAGCGCTTCAGCCACATCGTGTAGACGACGGCATAGAAGAAAATGGTGAAGGCAAGAATGCCGGCGGAAAGCCAATTGATTGCAAGACCGAGGATCGTCACCGAGAAGCCTGACAGCACCAGGCCGAAGGCCAGGGCTTCCGACGGATTGATACGGCCTGAAGGTATCGGCCGGCTCTTGGTGCGGGTCATGACGGCGTCGATATCGGCGTCGTACCACATGTTCAAGGCACCAGATGCACCGGCACCGACCGCAATGCAGAGGATAGCAATGAAGCCGAGAACGGGGTTGATATGACCGGGGGCCAGCACCAGGCCGGTGAAGGCAGTAAAGACGACCAGCGACATCACGCGCGGCTTCAGAAGCTCGAAATAATCGCGCGCACCCGCTTCCGACAGGCCGGTTTCGCCTTGCTTTGCGAGCGCTTCGTGATTGTCGATGACCGTCATTCTCTCTTCCAATTATCCGTTGAGCCGGACGCCGCTGATCACGGCGTCCGGAAATGAGCTACTTGATGCGCGGCAGCTCTTCCCACTGATGGTGCGGCGGCGGCGACGACAGCTGCCATTCCAGCGTGGTCGCACCATCGCCCCAGGGATTATCGCCTGCGACGCGCTTCTTTACGAAGGCATCTATAACGCCCCAGAAGAAGAAGCAAAGGCCTACGGCTGCGACATAGGAGCCGATGGAGGATACGAAGTTCCAGCCGGCATAGGCATCCGGATAGTCGATATAGCGGCGCGGCATGCCCGCACGGCCCAGGAAGTGCTGCGGGAAGAACACCATGTTGACACCGATGAAGGTGATCCAGAAGTGCCAGTTGCCGATCCGCTCATTGTACATGTAGCCGGTCATCTTCGGGAACCAGTAGTACCAGGCGGCGAAGATGGCAAAGACGGCGCCGAGCGACAGAACGTAGTGGAAGTGAGCCACCACGTAATAGGTCGCATGCAGTTCGCGGTCGAGGCCGGCATTGGCGAGCTGGACGCCAGTGACGCCGCCGAGCGTGAACAGGAAGATGAAGCCGAGCGCCCAGATCATCGGCGTGCGGAACTGGATCGAACCGCCCCACATGGTCGCGATCCACGAGAAGACCTTCACGCCTGTCGGAACCGCGATGACCATCGTCGCGAAGACGAAGTAGCGCTGGGTGTCGAGCGAGAGGCCGGTCACGTACATGTGGTGGGCCCAGACGACGAAGCCGACGGCGCCGATCGCGACCATGGCGTAGGCCATGCCGAGATAGCCGAAGATCGGCTTGCGCGAGAAGGTCGAGATGATGTGGCTGATCATGCCGAAACCGGGCAGGATCAGGATGTAGACTTCCGGATGGCCAAAGAACCAGAAGAGGTGCTGATAGAGCAGCGGGTCGCCGCCGCCTTCCGGCGCGAAGAAGGTCGTGCCGAAGTTGCGATCCGTCAGAACCATGGTGATGGCGCCAGCCAAAACCGGGAGCGACAGCAGCAGCAGGAAGGCGGTGATCAGAACCGACCAGGCAAACAGCGGCATCTTGTGCAGCGTCATGCCGGGAGCGCGCATGTTCAGGATCGTGGTGATGAAGTTGATCGCACCGAGAATCGATGAGGCACCGGCAATGTGCAGCGCGAAGATGACCAGATCGATCGCCGGGCCGGGATGGCCGACCGTGCCAGACAAGGGCACATACATCGTCCAGCCGCCGCCTGCGCCGTAAGCGCCTGCCGGGCCTTCGACAAACATCGAGAGAATGAGCAGCAGGAAGGCCGGAACGAGCAGCCAGAACGAAATGTTGTTCAGGCGCGGGAACGCCATATCGGGCGCGCCGATCATGATCGGCACCATCCAGTTGGCAAAGCCGCCGATCATCGCCGGCATGACCATGAAGAAGATCATGATCAGCGCGTGGGCGGTGACGAAGACGTTGTACATCTGCTTGCCGCCATCAATGGCAGCATCGCCCGAAAAGCCGTAGACCATCGACGCCAGACCGCTGAAGATCTGGATGCCGGGCTCCTGCAATTCCATGCGAATGGCAACGGAGAGGAGGAAGCCGATCACACCCGCGAAGATCGCGAAGATCAGATAGAGCGTGCCGATGTCCTTGTGATTCGTCGAAAACAGCCAACGTTCGGCGAAGGTCTGCTTGTATGCGTGATGATCGTCATGCGCGTGAGCGTCGTGAAGCTCATTCGAGTGATCGTCGTGTGCCTTGGATCCAGCCATTGTTCCTACCCTCTTACTTCGCCGTGTTTTCCGCGACATTGACGGTCGTCGGCTGATCGACGGCGGCCATCAGAGCCTTGTTCGCCTTGCCGACGTCGGTTGCAGCAGCGGCAAGCCACTGCTTATACTGATCATCGGAGACGACGCGGATGGCGATCGGCATGAAAGAGTGATCCTTGCCGCAGAGCTCGGAACACTGTCCATAGTACAAGCCTTCGCGGTCGGCATTGAACCAGGTTTCGTTCAGACGGCCCGGAATGGCATCGATCCTGATGCCGAAGGCGGGCATGGCGAAGGAATGGATGACGTCGGCCGGTGCGGCGGTGACAAGAAGGCGAACGTTCTTGCCGACAGGCACGACCATTTCATTGTCGACGGCAAGCAGCCGCGGATATTTCGACTTGTCGTCCTTGCCGGCGGCGGTGCGGTCCTGCTCCTTCAGCATGAAGGAATCGAAAGCAACCGGCGTCGCGCCGCTGCCCTCATATTCATAATTCCACTGCCATTGCGTCGCCGTCGCCTTGACGGTGACATCCGTCTTCTCCGGGAAGGTCAGCTGATCGGTCAGTAGATTGAAGGAGGGAATGGCCAGGAAGAGAAGAATGAGGACCGGCCCGATGGTCCAGATGACTTCGATCAGCGTGTTGTGACTCGTCTTGGATGGAACCGGGTTCTTGGAGGCCCGGAACTTGACCATGACCACCACCAGGAGGGCCAGAACAAGCAGCGTGATCGGAATGATAAACCAAAGCGTGTATGCCTCAAACCAGCGGATTTGATGCATGTTGCCGGTTGCCGCCTGCTGCATACCGGTTTCCCAAGGTCTCGGCTGATCGGCGTAGCTACCTGTCGCAAAAAGCAGACAGATCATAGCTGCCAGAGCCGCGTAAGCTCTCTTAATCACGATGTCTCTCCCTCCAGCGTTTGATCCCAGATCTTCCTCAAACGCAGTATCCCTACAATCCATTGCGCTTCAAACCACAGTTTGGGGTACTCCGCAACAACTCAAGACATTTGTTAGTGCGGCATTTTTGCGCGAATATCCCCCCATGCTTGTCCCGGACATGGCAAGCATTTCATCATCATACGAAAAATTGCATCGCGGTCCATGGCGCCGCCGGGACAAAATGGAGTAGACGTCGTATTTCCGCCGTAGTCGGTTGGAATCCAGCAGCCGGGGCTTTTCATTTGCCGGCCTGGGCTTCAACAATAGCGGCACTGATTCGAATCTAGAGGTTTCCATGGGTTTTCGTTCCCTCGCCCGGCTTTTGCTTGTTACCGGCAGCGTCGCTGCCGCAGTTGCCGCACCCGCATGGGCGCAACAGGCACAGCAGACTCAGCCGCCGGCGCAGCAGACCCAACAGTTGCAGCCGGACCAGCCGGGCCAACAGCAGCCGCATACGCAGCAGGTGCCAACGAGCCAGGTTCCGCAGCCGCCGGGTACGGTTCGCTCCAGCCATGGCGCATGGTCCGTCGTCTGCGACAAGCCGGCAGGCGCGGCAACCGAGCAATGCGCGCTGATGCAGAACGTGATTGCGGAGGATCGTCCCGAAATCGGTTTGTCCGTCGTCGTGCTGAAGACGGCTGACCGCAAATCCAAGATCCTTCGCGTGCTGGCGCCGCTCGGCGTGCTGCTGCCCAACGGTCTCGGCCTCAATATCGATGGTAAGGATATCGGCCGCGCCTATTTCGTGCGCTGCTTCTCCGATGGCTGCTACGCCGAAGTCGTGCTGGAGGATCAATTGCTGAAGACGCTGCGCAGCGGCGCCACGGCAACCTTCATCGTCTTCCAGTCGCCGGAAGAAGGGATCGGCATCCCTGTGGACTTGAAGGGCTTCGCGGACGGCTACGACGCCCTTCCCTGACCGGATGGGCTTGCTCTTGCGCGGTGCGAAGCCTACATCGGCTCTGAACGGAGCACATGACCCATGAATACCGATCTCCTTACCCTTTTCGATGCCGATGAAGCCAAGCTGCGCGGCATCGTGGCCGAGGCACTGTCCGGCGCCGACGACGGCGAACTCTTCGTCGAGCATGTCCAGGCGGAATCGCTGACCTTCGACAATGGACGTATGAAGGGCGGCAGCTTCAACACCGAGCAGGGCTTCGGCCTTCGCGCCGTTGCCGGCGAAGCGGTGGGCTATGCCCATGCGGGCGACCTGTCCGAAGCCGCCCTGAAGCGCGCCGCCGATGCGGTACGTGCGGTGACATCGGGCTATGCCGGCTCCTATGCAGCAGCGCCACAGCGTACCAACAAGGTGCTCTATGGCGACGAGAACCCGATCGGCACGCCGAGCTTCGAGGAAAAGGCAAAGCTCCTGCAGCGGATCGACAGCTATCTGCGCGACAAGAACGACAAGGTGCGCCAGGTGACGGCATCCATCGCCGCAAGCTGGCAGGTGGTCGACATTCTGCGCGCCGATGGTCATCGCCTCCGCGATGTCAGGCCGATGACGCGCGTCAATATCTCTGTCATCGTGGGTGACGGCGACCGGCAGGAATCCGGCTCCTTCGGCACTGGCGGCCGCATCGGCTTCGGCGATTTCGTCACAGAAGACAATTGGCATCACGGCGCCGACGAGGCGCTTCGCCAGGCGCTCGTCAATCTCGAGGCGATCGAGGCACCCGCCGGCACGATGGATGTCGTGCTCGGCTCCGGCTGGCCGGGCGTCATGCTGCACGAAGCCGTCGGCCACGGGCTGGAAGGCGATTTCAACCGCAAGAAGACATCGGCTTTCGCGGGGCTGCTCGGCCAGATGGTCGCCACTCCCGGCGTTACCGTCGTCGATGACGGCACGATCGAGAACCGCCGCGGCTCAATCACCGTCGACGATGAAGGCACGCCTTCGGCCTACAACGTGCTGATCGAGAATGGCAAACTGGTGGGCTACATGCAGGACCGACAGAATGCCCGGCTGATGGGCATGAAGGCGACCGGCAACGGCCGCCGCCAGGGCTATGCCCATACGCCGATGCCGCGCATGACCAACACCTATATGCTTGGCGGCGACAAGACGCCGGACGAAATCATCGCTTCGGTGAAGAAGGGCATCTACGCCGTTTCCTTCGGCGGTGGTCAGGTGGATATCACCTCAGGCAAATTCGTCTTCGGCTGCACCGAAGCCTACCTCATCGAGGATGGCAAGGTCGGCGCTCCTATCAAGGGAGCCATGCTGATCGGCAACGGGCCGGATGCGATGAAGCGCGTTTCGATGATCGGCAACGACATGAAACTCGATACCGGCATCGGCAATTGCGGCAAAGCCGGCCAATGGGTTCCCGTCGGCGTCGGTCAGCCGCATCTGCGCATGGACCAGATCACGGTGGGCGGCACCAAGGCTTAACCGCCCCGGCCTGCTACGCCTGAGGGCGAAAGAGCCACTTGCGCTCGACGGCAGCCGGCAGATCGAGGCCGTTGCGATGCGCGAATAGAAGAATATGGCCGAGCACATCGGCCGTTTCATCGGCAAGCGCCGTCGCAAGATCCGCGTCGCTCATGCCCTTGCGCCGCCCGCGGCCGGTGACCTTGTTCCAGATCTGGACCAACTCGCCCATTTCTTCCTGGAGTTTCAACACGAACCAGTCGTCGTCGCGCTCCATGCCGTTGTCGGCGGCGTAGCGTGCCGAAGCCGTTTCGAATTGCTCCATCAGATCTTTCAGCATCGAAATCGTTCCCTTTATGTTCCATTCAAATGAACGATTCCCGCAAAAAAGTCGAGCCGGCGGAGATTTGCTCCGCCGGCTCGCTTCTATCCAATCAAGATTGTGTTCAGCCCTTGCTCGGCAGGAGCATGCAATCGAAGTCCTTGCGCTTCAGAGCGGAGCAGGCCGAACTTGCATCGTCGCGGCTTGCAAAGCCGGTGAAGCGGGCGCGATAGACCGTGCTGGCGCCCTTGCCGACGGCTTCGGTATAGGGCGAGGCATTGGCGAGCGCATTGCCGGCCTTGGACTTCGCTTCCGAGAGCAAATCCTTGGCAGCCTGAGCGGTTGGCGTCGCCGCGATCTGCACCTGCCAGCTTCCGGATACCATCGGCTTGCTGGCGGCTGCCGCCTGCTTGTTGTCGACGAGGATCTCGTCCATCGCAGCCGGGCGATCCATCGGCACGGTGACGTTCGAGGTGGCGGCGAATGCCATTGGGACAACCTCGGTACGCTTGCGCGCCGGCGCAGGTGTCGTCGTGGCAGTGGTTTGGGCATCGACATCGACGGCAACATCGTCCGATGCAGACGCCACTTCAACCTGCTTGCCCATCTTGCCGCCGCCGACGCTCGCCATCAGGCGCGATGTTGCGATGGGGGCTGCCTTGGGCACATAGCGGTCCAGCAGCGACGCCATCATCGCGTCGCGACCGCGCGCCGTGGCGCCGCCCATGACGACGCCGATCACGCGGCGATTGCCCTGGCGCACGGCGCTGACGAGGTTGAAGCCGGAGGCATTCGTATAGCCGGTCTTGATACCGTCCATGCCCTCATAGCGATACATCAGGTTGTTATGGCCGCGCACGTAGTGGCCGCGGTAGTTGAAGCTCGTCTGCGAGAAGAGCCGGTACTCCTGGGGATAGTTATTGATGAGCGCGACGGCGAGCGTCGACATATCTCGCGCCGTCGTCCACTGCTGCATGTTCGGAAGACCGGATGCATTCAGGAAGGTGGTGCGGCGCATGCCGAGTTCGCGTGCTTTCTGCGTCATCATCCGCGCAAAACCGCTCTCGCTGCCGCCGAGCGCTTCCGCCATGGCGGTAGCGGCATCGTTGGCGGACTTGATGATCATGCCATCGACGGCTTCGCGGACAGTCACCGTACCACCGGGCTTGAGGCCCAGCTTGGTTGGCGGCTTGGCGGCAGCGAAGCGCGAAACCAGGATCCGCGTGTTCCAGCTCAGCTTGCCGCGATGGATCGCCTCGAAGGTCATGTAAAGGGTCATCATCTTCGTCAGCGATGCCGGATGGTTGAGGTCATCCGCATTGCTCGACGCCAGCACTTTGCCGGTCTTCGCATCCATGATGAAATAGGCGCTGCCGGCGAAGCTCGCTACAGGAGCGCTCAACAGCAAGACGGCCGCAGACAAAGCCATCAGAAGTCGTTTCATAATTGTCCCCAACCGAAAGAATGCCAACACACCGCATCAATCCCTGTATGATTTTGCGACAAAAAGCCTGATACCGGTGCGATATTGAGGCAACAGCCTCGATAGTTCTTCAATTTTGCCTTTCCTGGTAAAATAAGCATTAACGCATTGGAAATTATGACGAAGATTCAGTAAGGTTTAACGGGAATGCGCTACAGCGTTGACATTGGTCAACCGGGTCGAGCCGCATGGAACAGGGCATCAAGGTCCGCCTCAAGCGCACGATGATCTCAAGCGGGCTTGAGGCTGCCGCACTTTTGAAAGGTGCGGGGCTGATGCGCGATGTTGCCGGCCTCGGCACGATCTTCACCCTTCATCACGTCCGCCCTGCCCTCCCCTGCCGTTTTACACCCAATGCGCATCTGGAGGTCTCGCCCGACTTTCTCGATCAGGCGATCGCCCGGCTAAAACGGGACGGTTACGAGTTCATTGCACTCGACGCTCTTCCGTCACGGGCAAAAGAGGCCGGCAAGCCACCCTTCGTCGCCGTCACGCTCGACGATGGCAATCGGGACAATCTTGAACACGCCCTGCCAATCTTCGCACGCCACGATGTGCCCTTCACCGTCTTCGTCGCCCAGGGGCTTTCGGAGCGGACGCATAGTTTATGGTGGGAGACGCTGGGCGAACTGCTTGGCCGGCTTGATCGCCTGACATTCGATTTCGGGTCAGGAGAAGAGTTTCTGCCATTCGGCAAGGATAGCCAGAAGCATGCGGCATTTGCCCGCTTCGCCGCCTTTGTCCATAGTCATGAAGAAAGCGAAGCCGTCGGCCGGATCGATGAGCTTGCCCGGCGTCATGGTCTGGAACCGGTCGATATCGTCCGTGCATCTATCATGGATCGAGATGAATTGCGGCAGCTCGCTCGCCATCCCCTTGCCTCGCTCGGCGCCCATACGGTGAGCCATCGGGCCTTGGCAAGGCTCCCCGAAGCGGAGGC
The DNA here is from genome assembly GCF_007828675.1 of Rhizobium sp. ERR 1071. Lineage (NCBI taxonomy): Bacteria > Pseudomonadati > Pseudomonadota > Alphaproteobacteria > Hyphomicrobiales > Rhizobiaceae > Rhizobium > Rhizobium sp. ERR 1071. The sequence goes on from NZ_VITM01000003.1 coordinate 184,922, forward strand.
TGTCGCGGAGATGGCGCTTTCGGCCGATTATGTCGCCGACATCACCGGAAAGCGGCCAACCACGATCGCCTACCCCTATGGCACGAACGAGGCAGTCTCGGCGCGCGAGGGACGGCTTGCGGCTGAACTCGGCTTCTCCGTCGGCGTCACGACCCGCCCCGGCACGATCACGGCAGCAAACGGCAACTCCCTGCTATTGCCGCGGCTATCGCTGAACGGCCATTACCAGAAGCCCCGCTATGCGTCGGCGCTTGCATCCGGCATCCCCATGCGGCTGATGGGGCGCCGGGAAACGGCATAGGATTTACGGATACATCCGCACCTTTTGCCAGGCACCCTCCGGTACGTCACGGCGAAATTCGATGCGATCGTGCAGGCGGAACTGGCGGTCGTGCCAGAATTCGATCGACAGTGGCCGGATGCGGAAGCCGGACCAGTAAGGCGGGCGCGGAATATCGCCGATCGCGTAACGGGCGGTATATTCGGCAACGGCCTTTTCCAGCGCGAAGCGGCCTTCCAGTGGTCGCGACTGCTTTGAGGCCCAAGCGCCGATGCGGCTGCCGCGAGGCCTTGTCTTATAATATTCGTCGGCTTCCTTATCGCTCACCACTTCAACCAGGCCACGCAGGCGCACCTGGCGACGCAACGACTTCCAGTGGAAGCACATGGCCGCTTTCTTCTGGGAAAGAATTTCTTGGCCTTTCTGGCTCTCGAAATTTGTATAGAATACGAATCCGTCGCTATCGAAACCTTTCAGAAGAACCATGCGGACATTTGGCAGGCCATCCTTATCCACCGTTGCCAGCGCTACCGCATTCGGATCGTTCGGTTCGGTGGTCTCCGCCTCACGCAGCCAGGACGCAAAGAGACTGAAAGGTTCATTCTGCTCAGTGAAGTCACCGCTTGTTAACTCGTTTTCCGACATATTAATTCAAAAGCTCCGCAATTCCTAATAACCGCCGGCCCCTCTGGCTGGCCAAGACGTTCGGGTGGAAGTCATAGCAAAGTCGATCGTTCATACAAAGCGCAAGCTTGCAAAAGGCGTGACGATGGCTGTCGCCCTAGTCTCCCTTTTCACCCTTGGCGGCTGCGTCGGCGGCGGCATGGACTATCTGAGCTCGGCCAAAGTGGATCGCAGCGTATCGACGGGCACCGTGCCGACGGCCCCCGTAACGACGGACAGCATCTCCGACGAGACCACGGTGCGCAATGCCGTTACCTCGGCGGATCTCCACAAACTCAACGGTCAGCCCATACCCTGGGCAAACACCTCAACCGGCAGTGCCGGTGTCATCGACACGATTGTCGAAAGCAATGCGTCCGGCGTGGTCTGCCGCCAATTCCGCACCAGCCGGCACTCTTATCAGGGCGTCGCCAACTTCTCCGGCAGGACTTGCCTCGTCGGGCTTGGTGAATGGCAGTTGCTCAGCTTCCAGCAGGCGGGCTGATCGCCGCCCTCCTGTTTTTCGGCGCCTCTAAAGCATTTTGGTTCCGCACGCATGATGTTGACATCTGCGCCCACGATTTGGCTGCGAATTTCGGGCATCATCTGTTAGCGATTGGCTAACCATGCCTCAAAATGGGGATCTGCTGCCCCTCTCCCTCGTAACGCCTGATTAGCAACTCCTCCCGCAGGATCGGCTCATCGGCGCACCAGCCTTGCCTCCCATGACGGGGGCAGGATGGCGAAGCGCTATCAATTGGTTCTTTGCTTGGGGTGCTGCGATGGGGCTCGGCACCACCCACGAATGATGGCGGGAAAGATGCGCGATCCGTATAAGGTGCTGGGCGTTAGGAAAGATGCGGGGACGGACGACATCAAATCGGCCTGGCGTAGCTTGGCCAAGACCGCGCATCCCGATCACAATCCTGGCGATCCGACCGCGTCGGAACGGTTTGCCGAAATCGGCCGGGCTTACGAGACGCTGAAGGATCCGCAAAAGCGCAGCCGCTACGACCAGATCGCACGTATGGCCGAGGCAAAGGGTCAGAGCCAGGAACAGACGATCATGCAGCAGCGGCAGGCGGCTCGCGAGGCTGCCGAGCGGGCCAAGGCCGCGCGCGCCAATGCCGACAAGATCATGGAAGAGCTCGCGCGGGCCAACGCCCGCAAAGCGGCAGCCTCTGCTGCATCCGGCCAACAGGGCAATGCCACCGAATCTCCGGAAGACATGGTCGAACGCATTTTCGGAGTGAAGACCGGCCAGGCGCCGCAGGCACCGGCCACGGCGGCAACAGGCGTAAAGCAGGCGGAAAAACCGCAGGAGCAACCCGATACCGCGGCACCGGAAGAGCCGCAGGTGGAAGAGGAGCAGCTTGCCACGGTTTCAGCAGCTGCCGGCTCGCGCTCCGCCTTCGGCATCCTCGGCTCTCTGGTACGACGCATCACGGGCGGCAGTGCGCCCGAAAAGCCGCCGGAGAAAACCCCGGAGGTCGCCGCCGAAGCCACGGTAACGCTCGACGACATGCTGAAGAGCCGCTGGATTGCCGTTCCGCTGCCCGACAACCGGGAGGCGCGCTTTCAGGCGACGACTGATATCTCCAATGGCCAGGTGCTTCACCTCAAGGGCCAGGGACTGAAACTGCAGGGCATGTTGCGCGGCGATGTCGCCGTCACCGTTCACCTATCGACCGACGGACGCTTCACGCTCGACGGAAGCGATGTGCGTACAATATTACCCATTACGATAGAGAATGCCGTTCTAGGTTGCGAAACCACGGTCGAAGGATTGAACGGACCGGTCAGGATCACGGTGCCGGCCTGGTCCGGTTCGGATCAGGTCGTGCGCATTTCCGGCGAGGGATTGCCCGACGGCAATGGCGGAAAAGGCGATCTCATCGTCGAATTGCGGCTGATGCTGTGGGAAAAACCCGACGATAAGGTCACGGATCTCATGCGCAGCATGCGCGAGGGGCTTTTCCTGTGAAATTTTGGTGACAACAGCACCCTTTGTTACGATCCCTAACAGTTGATGATCTTTACGATGCTTGAACAGGGGAACGGCCTATGCCATAGGCAGGGTCATTCGAAAGTTCAAGGGAGCAGAATATGGCTCAATCCACTGGCCTCATGGCAGGCAAACGCGGCGTCATCCTCGGCGTAGCAAACAACCGTTCGATAGCGTGGGGTATTGCCAAGGCCTGTTCGGATGCCGGAGCCGAAATCGCATTGACGTGGCAGGGCGATGCCCTGAAGAAGCGCGTCGAGCCGCTTGCTCAGGAACTCGGCGCATTTATGGCTGGCCATTGCGACGTAACCGAGCCGGCAACGATCGATGCCGTCATGGACACGCTTGAGGCGAAATGGGGCAAGATCGATTTCGTCGTGCATGCCATCGCGTTTTCCGACAAGGACGAGCTGACCGGCCGTTACCTCGATACCAGCCGCGACAACTTCACGAAGACGATGGATATCTCCGTCTATTCCTTCACGGCGGTTGCACAGCGCGCCGAGCGAATCATGAATGACGGCGGCTCGATGATCACCCTCACCTATTACGGTGCGGAAAAGGTCATGCCGCACTACAACGTCATGGGTGTCGCGAAGGCTGCTTTGGAAGCCAGCGTGCGCTACCTCGCAGTCGATCTCGGCAGCCGCGGTATTCGCGTCAACGCGATCTCGGCAGGTCCGATCAAGACGCTCGCAGCGTCCGGCATCGGCGACTTCCGCTACATCCTGAAGTGGAATGAGTACAACGCACCGCTGAAGCGGACCGTCACGATCGACGAAGTCGGCAATTCCGCCCTCTATCTGCTGTCCGATCTGTCGACGGCCGTGACCGGCGAAATCCATCACGTCGATTCGGGCTATCATACGGTCGGCATGAAGGCCGTGGACGCGCCCGACATTTCCGTCGCGAAGGACTGACCAACAGGAAGCTGACCGTGTCGCCCATCCTCTATGTGATACGTCACGGTCAGACCGACTGGAATGCCGAGCGTCGCCTGCAGGGGCAGAAAGACATCGATCTCAACGCCATCGGCCGCGAACAGGCGCGGCAGAACGGCATCGATCTCGCCGAAATCCTCGCATTCGAAAACCGGCCCTTCGATTTCGTCGCCAGCCCCTTGCGGCGCACGCGCGAAACCATGGAAATCGCCAGAGATGCCATGGGCCTGCCGCCCAAGGACTATGCGACCGACGACAGGCTCGTCGAACTGTCCTTCGGAGCCTGGGAAGGCTTTACACTCAAGGAATTGAAGGCAACAGCGCCCGACCGGCTCGCGGAGCGCAAGGCGAATAAATGGGACTTCATCCCGCCTGGCGAAGATGCCGAAAGCTATGAAATCCTCTCCTGGCGCGTCGGCTCATGGCTGGCATCCGTCGACCGCCCGACGGTCTGCGTCACGCATGGCGGCGTCATCCGTACGCTGTTCCGTCTGATCGGCGATGTCGAAAAGGAAGAGGCGGCGGAAATCCCGATCCATCAGGACCAGATCCTGAAGGTCGATCCGCAGATGAAGATCATCGGTTGGATGTAGACGGTTCCCGATTAAAGCATGTCGCGCAGAAGTGTGCAGCGGTTTGGGACAATGACATACCCAAATCAAAGATCTAAAGCGCAAGAAGCGAATCCGAAAGATCGCGATGCGCTTCGGGCGCGGATGGCTGCGTGATTTGGGAGCGAGCGAAGAAGAATAATCACCTTGAAGGCGGGAAAACCGTCCAAGACCGCCGGCTGCCCGGCGGCAGCGCTATCTACTGGACGATATCGAGATCGTTGACGACGCGCTTGCCGTCGACTTCCGTATAGAAGACCACCACCTTCACACCGGCCTGCAGGCCACTGAAATCGAAATCCTCCGGCACCTGATAGCTCTTTCCGTCATCCAGCGTGATGTTGAAGTTCTTCGCGTCGACCTTCTTGATGACGGCTTCGACATCGGCGCTTTCAGCAAAACCGGCGACAGGAGCAAGCAGGCTTGCCGTGGCCAAAAGCGTCGCTACAAAGAAGCGCATCGTCGTCACCCTTCAGGTAAATTGATTATGATTTCTTATGCGGGCTAGAAAACACGTCGAATATGGCGGAAGTTGCCCCCAATAATGACTTCGCCCGCCCAAATGGTGAATGCTTCGTCACAATCCACAATTCGGATTAATCTTTGTTTACCATGCCGATGCTTGAGGAGGAAAAGGGCCGGTCGCCGTTTCCGAGGCAAGTGAAAGAAAGATTTTGTCTTGTCGGCATTTTGGCCTATGAGTGGGCCGAAATTGCAAGAGACAAGACGCGGCCTGCCGGTCAGGCTGCGCTAATCCGGTCGTTTTACATGTCGCACAATACATTCGGTCACCTCTTCCGCGTCACCACCTGGGGCGAAAGCCACGGTCCAGCGCTCGGCTGCGTCGTCGACGGCTGTCCTCCAGGCCTCCGTTTCAAGCTGCAGGACATTCAAACCTGGCTCGACAAGCGCAAGCCGGGCCAATCGCGCTTCGTGACGCAGCGGCGCGAGGACGATCTCGTCAAGGTTCTGTCGGGCGTCATGATGGACGAGGACGGCGAGACGATGATCTCGACCGGCACACCGATCTCGATGCTGATCGAGAATACCGATCAGCGCTCGAAGGATTACGGCGAGATCGCTAGGCGTTACCGCCCCGGCCATGCAGACTACACCTATGATGTCAAATACGGCATTCGCGACTACCGCGGCGGCGGCCGCTCATCAGCCCGCGAAACCGCGGCGCGCGTCGCTGCCGGCGGCATCGCCCGTCTCGTAGTGCCCGGCGTGACGATCCGTGGCGCGCTGGTGCAAATCGGCAAGCACAAGATCAACCGTGCCAACTGGGATTGGGCGCAGGTGGATCAGAACCCGTTCTTTGCGCCTGATCCCGAAATCGTGCCTATTTGGGAAGACTATCTCGACGGTATCCGCAAGGCCGGCTCCTCGATCGGTGCCGTGGTGGAAGTGGTGGCGGAAGGCGTGCCGGCCGGTCTCGGCGCTCCGATCTATGGCAAGCTCGACCAGGATATCGCCTCGCTGCTGATGTCGATCAATGCCGTCAAGGGCGTCGAAATCGGTGAGGGTTTCGCCTCCGCTGAACTCACAGGCGAGGAAAATGCCGATGCCATGCGCATGGGCAATGACGGCAAGCGCATCTTCCTGTCCAATCATGCCGGCGGCATCCTGGGTGGCATTTCCACCGGCGAGCCCATCGTCGCGCGCTTTGCCATCAAGCCGACCTCCTCGATCCTGACGGAACGCCAGTCGATCGATGCCGATGGCAACAATGTCGATGTCCGCACCAAGGGCCGCCACGATCCTTGCGTCGGCATTCGTGCCGTGCCGATCGGCGAGGCGATGGTCGCCTGCGCCGTTGCCGATCATTATCTGAGGGATCGCGGCCAGACGGGCCAGCAGAGGTAGGAACTTCGAGATGTCTTACGACCAGAAGCGTGTTGTCGATGCCATAAGGGCTTTCGAAGCCGGCGAGATCGTCGTCGTCATGGACGACAATGACCGCGAGAACGAAGGCGATCTGATCGTTGCCGCCGTTCACTGCACGCCGGACAAGATGGCTTTCATCGTCCGGCACACGTCCGGCATCGTCTGCACGCCGATGCCGCGCGAAGAAGCCAAGCGGCTCAACCTCAATGCCATGGTCGCAGAAAACGACTCAGCACATACGACGGCCTTCACCGTTTCCGTCGATTTCAAGCATGGCACCACAACAGGCATTTCCGCCGACGACCGGACCCTGACGGTTCGAAACCTCGCCAATCCGAATGTCGGGCCGACGGATTTCGTTCGTCCGGGCCATATCTTCCCGCTGGTTGCGCGCGAAGGCGGCGTGCTCATGCGTTCGGGCCATACGGAAGCCGCCGTCGATCTCTGCAAGCTTGCCGGCCTGCCGCCGATCGGCGTCATCAGCGAGCTCGTCAATGATGACGGTACGGTGACGCGCGGCCAGCAAGTGGTGGAATTCGCCGAGCAGAACGGGCTGAAGCTGGTTTCCGTCGCCGACCTCATCGCCTATCGCCAGCGCAAGGAAACCCTCATCGAGCTCGGCACCAGCTTCGACATCGAAACATCGTTCGGCAAGGCGCGCGCCCATACCTATTCCCTGCCCTGGGACCCGATGCAGCATCTTGCCGTCGTTTTCGGCGATATTCGCGACGGCGTCGATATCCCGGTTCGACTGCATCCGGAAAATGTCGCCGAGGATCTGTTCGGCAAGCGCCGTCCGGTCGATTTCTACATGAAGAAGATCGCCGAGGAAGGCCGGGGCGTCATCGTCTATTTGCGCGAAGGCTCCGTCGGTGTCGGTCATTTCGACAATGGTCGCAAGGCGCGTCAGGCCGAGCGCGAGAGCCACGCCGAGGCACAGGCGCGCGACAGCGAATGGCTGGAAATCGGGCTTGGCGCGCAGATCCTGAAGGATCTCGGCGTCAGCTCGATCAAGCTGCTCACTAGCCGCGAACGGCACTATGTCGGCTTGGAAGGGTTCGGCATCAAGATTGCCAAGACGGAGATCTGCTGATCTTTGTCCTCCCCTCGAGCAGGAGGGGTCTGGGTGGGGTGATGTCTGACGGCACTCATGGGTCATTCCACCCGCGCGCTGCGCGTGACCGCCCCCTCAAAGGCGAGGTGCCGAAAACTCGCGATCCAGCAGGCCCATCATGATGTCGTCGTGCCAGCGGCCATTGACGTAAGCGGTCTCCCGCTCCCTCCCTTCGACGATGAAGCCGCATTTTTCATAGGCGCGGATGGCGCGCTCGTTGTAGGCGAGCACGCGTATTCCGATGCGATGCAGTCTCATCTCGCCGAAGGCATGATCCAGCAGAAGAGTGATCGCTTCCGTGCCAAAGCCTTTACCAAGCAGCGCCGGATTATAGATCCCGATTGCCATCGTCGCGCGTCGGTCCTGGCGATTGACGTTGTCCAATCGGATTATGCCGGCAAAGACGCCGTCGATTTCGATAACCCAGGCATGAGGCTGATCGGCAAGGCCCTGAACCCATCGCGTTGCGCCCTCCCGGGTGATGGGCTCGATGTCCTCCTTGTTAACGCCATACATCTCCGCGATCTCGGCATTCGTACCTAAAGCGAAGCGCACATCGGCGTCCTCGGCACATGGCGGGCGGAGCCTAACATTGCGGCCTTTTAGAATCAGCGACGACAACGAACTCTCCTCTTCGGGTGTTCTTCTGCCTATTGGACTCTGTTAGTTATGTCCCTTCAAGGGGGGTGACAAAGCTTACGATCGATCCGGCCATGTGGCATCGAATAGGCGAAGCCAATTGTCATAGGCGAATTTTCGCAGGGTTAATTCATCGAATCCGCTTTGGCGCATGGCCTCCACGAGCCGCGGCAAGCCGCTTGCGTCTCCGATCTCACGAGGCATGACGGCGCCATCGAAATCCGATCCAAGCGCGACCCCATCCGCGCCGATGCGGGCGCTGAGATAGTCGATCTGGCGAACGACCGCTTCGAGCGGGGTATCCTCGTCAAGATTGGCATCCGCGCGGATATCGTTGACGGCAAGATTCAACCCAACGACGCCACCTGTATCGCGGATGGCGTCCAATTGCCGGTCGGTGAGGTTTCGGGTCGACGGGCATATGGCATGAGCGCAGGCATGCGTGGCGACAAGCGGAGCGGTGCTCAATGCGGCCACGTCCCAAAATCCGCGCTCGTTCAGATGGGAAACATCGATCATGATCCCGAGTTCGTTGCACCTTCTGACCAGACCCTTTCCCAAATCCGTGAGGCCGGGTCCAGTATCTGGCGATCTCGGATAGGCGAACGGAACGCCGTAACCAAAGATATTCGGGCGGCTCCATACGATGCCCAGGGATCGAAGGCCGGCATTGTGGAGGCTATCCAGATAGCCGAGATCGGGGCCGATGGCGTCGGCGCCTTCCATATGGAGTACGATGGCGAATGCGCCGTCATATTCAGCCGCCTTGATCTCCCTTACGCTCGTTGCCACACGGATTTTATCGCCCGAGCGTCCAATCAGCTTCCTTATCGCCGCAAGCTGCCCGTCGATTTGCCGACGGGCATGATCCTGATGCAAAGCTTCGGCATAGCGAACTTCGTAGCCATTTTGGGTGATCGTCAGATCATCTACCGGCTCATGCTCCGGCGCGGCGTACATCGCAAACAATCCGCCGGCTAAGCCTCCTTCGAGTGCTCGCGGAAGATCGAGATGCCCAGCCTCGGACCGGGCCAAAAAATCACGGCCGTCAGGCTTGTAATCCAGCATGAACTGGACCGCATCATTATGCCCATCGAAGATTCGGATAGTGTTCATGCGATCGCAGTCCCGATAGGTCAGAGGCAGTTTCGCTCTCGCGTCAACGCAATTCGCTGCCGATTCCCCGAAAAAGGAATATCGGTTATCCCCGCCAGCCGTCGAGAAACACGACCTTCTCGACGCCGGTGAAACGGGCAACACGTTCCAGCTCCGCTTCCAGCTTCTCCAGCCGGCCGGCCGATGCCTTGACGCCCGGCTCCAGCCACAGGCGTTTGACATCGAGCGTCCCCGCCTTGCGGTCGGCCTTCATGTCGATCCGTCCGATCAACCGGTCGCCCTCCAGCAATGGGAAGACGTAGTAGCCGTATTCGCGCTTCGGTTCGGGCACGAAAATCTCGATGCGGTAGAAGAAGCCGAAGAGACGTTCGGTCCGATTGCGATCGCGCAGAGTCGGATCGAAGGGGCTCAGCACGCGGATGCGCGCCGGTGCCTCGGCATGACTGTCGAGCGTGTCATGGAAATCGAGGAAGGCGAAGGACGAGCGCGGCTTGCCGCCGGCGGCAGGCTCGACCAGTACTTCGGTCAATTCGTCTCGATGAGTCTCGACCCAGCTCTTGGCTTCCTGCGGCGTGACCAGATCCCAGAAGGCGGCGATTTCGCCCGAGGTGGCAAAGCCGAGGCGCTGCAGCGCGCTTCGGCAAGCCCAGTCGACAAATTCGTCATGCTCCACTTCGGGCTCATGGAAATGGGCCGGAAGGACGCGTTCGACGAGGTCGTAGACCTTTTGAAAATTAGTGCGGCCGGCGATGGCAAACTTGCCGGTGCGCCAGAAATATTCGAGCGCCGTCTTGTTTGGGTGCCAATTCCACCAGCCGCCGGAGACATGATCCTCCGCCTTGACCTCGCGGGCGGTGATCGCGCCGTTCTTCAGCACGCGCTCGTAGGTTTCCTCGAAAGCCGCCTCGAAGCCCTCCCCGCGCCATTTGCGCCAGCGTGCGATGATTGCCTCATCCTCGCGGCGGAAGCGGTGCTTCCAATAGACGAAGAAGGCGCTCGGCAGGATGGAGGCATCATGCGTCCAGTTCTCGAAGAGTGCACCGTCCTTCTCCAAGAGTTCGGTCAGATGTTCACGCCGATAGGTCTGGTTGCGCGAAAACAGGATCTGGTGATGGGCGCGCTCGACGGTGGCGATACTGTCCACCTGCACGAAGCCGATGTCGTGGATGAGCTGCAGCAGCCCCGCCTTGGTCAAGGCGCGGTTCGGCGGATTGGCAAGACCTTGCTTGGCAAGGAACACGCGGCGGGCGTCACGATTCGAAAGCAGATTCGTCATTGCAGGATCATAGGCATAAATTCCCATGCTTTCAAAGAGGCGTCGATTTGATAATTCGATGCAATGCGCTATAGCTCCGCGATCACACTACCGAACAGGAAAGCCGCTTGGACATCCGCTTCGAAACCGCTGGCGTCGATTATGGCAAGCGCACTGCGCTGTTTCCTCTGAATCTCACGCTTCAGGAGCGCCGCATCGGGGTGATCGGCCTCAACGGTTCCGGCAAGACGACCTTCGCGCGGCTGATCAACGGGCTCATCAAGCCAACAACGGGGCGCGTCGTGGTTGATGGGCTCGACACGGTCGGCGATGCTGCCAAGGTGCTCGGCAAGGTCGGTTATATCTTCCAGTCGCCGCAAAACCAGATCATCCTGCCCATTGTGCGCGACGACATCGCCTTCGGCCTCAAGGCGCGCGGATATGACAAGGCGCAGATCGATGCGGCGGTCGAGGGCATTCTTGGCCGCTTCGGCGTCGGTCATCTCGGCGCGCGGCGGGCACATGAGCTCTCCGGGGGCGAATTACAGATGGCTGCCCTTTGCTCGGTGCTGGTGACTGGCCCGGATATCCTCATTCTGGACGAGCCGACGAACCAACTCGACCTCAAGAACCGGGCGCTGGTGCAGAAGACCATGATGGGGCTGCCGGAAAGTGTCATCGTCATCAGCCACGACCTACCCCTGCTCGAAGGTTTCGAGCGGGTGCTTTTGTTCGACCAAGGCCGGCTCGTCGCCGACGCTCCGGCAGCGGAGGCGATTGCACGCTATAGGGAGATGGCGGGCTGATGCAGACGCTGCATGTCGATGTCGATACCTGGCTGCACCGGCTTTCGCCGCGCGTGAAGCTGCTGGTACTGACCGCATTCGGCATATTGCTTTTCCTGACGCAGTCCATCGCGGTGCTTGCCTGCGCAAGCCTTGTCGGCGCCGCCCTTTATCTTCGCAGCGGTCTGCCGGTCGGAGACGCATTGAAGCGGCTGCGGCCGATCCTGATCTCGATTGCCGTGCTCGCAATTTTCGCAGCGCTCGTCGGCCCGCTTCACGCCGCCATCGTCACGGCGCTCAGACTGACAGCGCTGGCAATGTTCGCCGCCACGGTGACGGCCACGACCTCGATGGCCGCCTTTATCGATGAAATCACCGCGCTTGCCATGCCGCTCGAAAAGATCGGCTTGCTCAAGGCCGCCGATATCGGACTTGCGATCGGCCTCGTTATTCGTTTCGTCCCCGAGATCCTCGATCGTTATCATGCGATCCGCGAAGCGCATCAGGCGCGCGGGATCAAGGTTCGCCTGGCAACCACGCTCGCGCCGCTCATCATCCTGACGCTGCGCGATGCGGACAATATTGCGGCGGCGATTGACGCGCGGGGCATTCGGCGTCAATGAACATAGGTCTTTTTCGGAAGGAGCCGCCATGAACACCCGCGATCTCGTCCTCTCGGCGCTGTTTGCCGCCATCATCGTGGCGCTCGGCCTGTTGCCGCCGATCCCCATCGGCATCATTCCGGTTCCGATCACCGCCCAGTCGCTCGGCGTCATGCTCGCCGGCGTCGTCCTCGGCGCCAAGCGCGGGACGATCGCGGTGCTGCTGGTAGTGGTGCTTGTTTCGATCGGCCTGCCGGTCCTTTCCGGCGGCCGCGGCGGCCTTGCCGTCTTTGCCGGCCCGACAGCCGGCTTCTTCGTCGGCTGGATCTTCGCTGCCTTCATCACCGGCTATCTCTCGGAACGATTGGTGAAGCCGGAACAGAGCGGCCTGGTTCAAGGTGTCGGCTTCTTCATCGCTGCTGTTATCGGTGGGGTGGTGGTGCTGTACGCGTTCGGCATTGCCTGGCTCGCCATCAATATCGGTTTCAGCAAGGCGTTTATCGGGTCCCTGGGCTTCGTGCCGGGCGATGTCATCAAGGCCGTCGTCGCAGCCCTGGTCGGCCGCGCTGTCATGGTCGGCTATCCGCTTCTGCCGCAGCGGAGCTAAATCGAGACTAAGCCAGATATTTGTAGAGCCAGTCGCGCGTGTCTTCCGGCAGTGGCACCGGGTCATGCTCATCGCCACGCACCGCGAGCCAGAGGATTTCCACCTCCGCTGCCAATTCGTTGCCAGTTTCAACCGCGACAACGAAACCGATCGACTTGCCGCCAATCTTGTTGACGCTGATCGAGTAACGGGCAAGGTCGTCATAGTGCAGGGCGCGGTGCAGCGAGCACGATGCCTTCTTGGCGATATAGAGAGGCTCGTCGTCGACCAGCGGCCGCGTGCGCCAAAAGTTGGAGAGTGCGGTCTCGGCTTGCGAGATGTAGGAGGCGATAAACATCTGGCCGTGCCGGTCGACATCACGCGGCGGCACCCTTACCTCGATGACATCGGATCGTTCTACTCTCGCCATCACGCAACAACCCTGGCCGACGCCGTACTGACCTTAATGAAAGCTTAACACCGCGCCTCGATAAGTAAACGGCGCCACTTCAAAGTGGTTAAGATGGATTGTTGACATTGTAGTGACATTGTCCATGTCCTGTAATAGGCGTCATACCTCGTTTATAGATTGGCCCCATGAGCACACGTCTTTACGAACATCCGATCTTTCTTGAACACATCGTTCCTCCTGGCCATCCGGAGCGACCGGACCGGCTTCGCTCGCTGAACATTGCGCTGGAGCATCCAAATTTCGAGAGGCTGGACCGGCGAAAGGCGCCGCCCGCGCATGAGGATGCGATCCTGCTTGCGCATCCCGAGGAGCATCTGGATTTCGTGCTGCGTTCGATGCCGGACAGAGGTGACGAGGGCGAGATCAACCAGATCGAGGCGGATACCTATGCCAGCCCGAAGACGCTGCAGGCGATCATGCATGGCGTCGGCGGCGCCATGGCGGCGGTCGACGACGTCTTCTCCGGTGCGGCCGACAATGTCTTCGTCGCGGCCCGGCCGCCCGGCCACCATGCCGAGAAGACCAAGGCCATGGGTTTCTGCTTCTTCAACAATGCCGCGATCGCCGCCCGCCATGCGCAAAAGGCCCATGGTGCCGAGCGCGTCGCCATCGTCGATTGGGACGTGCATCACGGCAATGGCACGCAGGATATCTTCTGGGACGATCCGTCCGTGCTCTTCTGTTCCACTCACCAGATGCCACTCTATCCCGGCACGGGCAAGAAGGACGAACGCGGCGCGCACAACACCATCGTCAATGCGCCGCTGTCCCCCAATACCGGCGGCGATCATTTTCGCGAAGCCTTCAAGTCCCGCGTGCTGCCGGCGCTCACCGACTTCCGCCCCGACCTCATCATCATCTCGGCGGGCTTCGATGCCCATCACCGCGATCCCCTGGCGCAGCTGAACCTGACGGGCGAGGATTTCGACTGGGCGACGGGGCGACTGCTCGAGGTTGCCGACCGCAGCGCCAAGAACCGGGTCGTCAGCCTGCTCGAAGGCGGCTATGATCTGGAAGGTCTCGCCGAGTCGGCGGGAATGCATATTCTACGCATGATGAAAGGTTGACGATGAGCGAGAACGCCAAGGCAGATGTATCAGGCTATTCCTTCGAGAAGGCCGTGGCGGAGCTGGAAAGCATCGTTGCCCGGCTCGAACGCGGCGATGTGGCGCTGGATGAATCTATCGCCATCTACGAGCGCGGCGAAGCGCTGAAGAAGCATTGCGAGGCGCTGCTTTCGGCTGCGGAAAACCGCATCGAGAAGATCAGGCTCGATCGCGCCGGCAAGCCGCATGGCACGGAAGCGCTGGATGGCGCGTGAGGCGGGCGGCTGCACGCGCCTACCGGAATCGCCATGAGTCTCGCGCAGGCGCTTTGATGCGGATGAACGATTTCGTCAAGGCGACATGAACTGTATGTAACCATCGTGGTTGAGCGAAAACCCGAAGCTGGTCCGCTTTCCGTTTATGGATACGTGATACTCTCTGCCTCTATCGCCAATTTTGAACGCATCCGGATATTTTGTTTTGATGACGTCTGCGAATTGGCGTTCGATCGTCTCATCGTCTGCCATCCCTGGATGACGGCGATACTTCGTATCACATAGTCCGTCTGGATTGATGATAACAATCAGCGATCGATCGTCCGTTGCCCCCTCGAAATATGTATACTTGCCAGAAATCAAACTCGAACCTTGCTTGGTTTGAAACGACTTAACCCCATAGCGGGCTGCAGCCGCCCGAGCCTGCGTATAGGGCGCGCTAGAAGCAAAGCAAATATCTCGAAACGCAGCAACCGCAGGTTCAATTGCCGTCGGATCGGCAGCTTTTTTAGCAAACTGCTGCTCAGGCCGGTCACCCGTCGTGGTGCATGCGGCCAGCATTCCTCCCAAGAGAAAGGCAAACAGTACTTTGCTTCCGCGCATGTCCATGCTTATTCGTCTCCAAAATTACCCCGCTGTTCACATAGCGCGCAATGTTAAACAACCCTTTGAAACAATCCTTATAAACGCCTGGACAGCGGAATTTGAGTTTCCCAACCTTTCTCGCTAGGTTGAGCCCCAACCGAAAGGAGAGCCTTCATGTCCTTCTTCCCAGGAAACGATCCGCAGGCGGGTGACGCCTTCGCCTGCGATGCGATCGAGAATCTGATTATCCCGCGCACCAGCGACCTCGGCGGCTTCTCCGTGCGGCGCGCGCTTCCGAGCAGCCGGCGCCGGCTGGTGGGACCGTTCATCTTCTTCGACCGCATGGGGCCAGCCATTTTGCGGCCGGGCCAAGCGCTCGATGTGCGCCCACATCCGCATATTGGCCTTTCCACCGTCACCTACCTCTTCGACGGCGAGATCCGCCATATGGACAGCCTCGGCACGGCCAAGGTGATCCGTCCCGGCGACATCAACCTGATGACGGCCGGGCGCGGCATCGTGCATTCCGAGCGCACGCCGGAGAACCTGCGCGACCATCCATTTTCCATGTCCGGCCTGCAGACATGGCTGGCGCTGCCCGACGACAAGGAGGAGATCGATCCCTCCTTCGCCCACACGGAAAAGGACGAGCTGCCTGTCATCGCCGATGGCGGCGTGAGCGGGCGCGTGGTGATCGGTAATTTCGAGGGCCTGGAATCGCCGGTGAAATCCTTCTCGGACACTCTCTATGTCGATCTTCAGCTGCAGCCGAACACGACGTTTCCTTTTGGGGCAGCGCATGAGGAACGGGCAGTCTATATTCTCTCCGGTTCGCTCGTCGTCGCCGGCGACCGTTTCGAGCAGGATCAGCTTCTCGTCTTCCGCCCCGGTGACGCGATAACGCTGGGGGCCGGCGAAAAAGGCTGTCATCTCATGCTTTTTGGCGGTGCAGCGCTTAATTCGAAGCGCTATATCTGGTGGAATTTCGTCTCGTCCTCGAAGGAGCGTATCGAAAAAGCCAAAGAAGAATGGCGCACGGGCCGCTTCGATATCGTGCCGGGCGACGAGGAAGAGTTCATTCCCCTGCCGGAGGGCTAACGGGTTCATAACACTCCCACATGTTTCTTGTTCGGGAGCACCTTGAATTCGGCGTCTTTTGTCGCAATCTGTTTTGACGTAAAGGCGGACAACCGCCCAAGAATAGCAAGAAAGAGGCATCAGCCTTGACACAAATGCCAGAGACGCCCCTGCTCGACCGGGTCCAATATCCCTCCGACCTGCGAAAGCTGGAGGACCGGGAACTGCCGCAGCTCGCCCGCGAAGTCCGCGACGAGATGATCGATGCGGTTTCGCGCACCGGCGGACATCTTGGTGCCGGCCTCGGCGTGGTCGAATTGACCATTGCCATCCACAGCGTCTTCGATACGCCGAACGATCGTTTGATCTTCGATGTCGGACATCAGTGTTATCCGCACAAGATCCTGACTGGGCGTCGCGACCGCATTCGCACGCTGCGCCAGGAAAACGGTCTTTCCGGCTTCACGCGCCGGGCCGAAAGCGAGTACGATCCTTTCGGCGCAGCGCATTCCTCGACTTCCATTTCCGCCGGCCTCGGCATGGCTGTTGCCGCCGAGCTCGAAAACAGCGACCGCCGGGTGATCGCCGTCATCGGCGACGGTGCCATGTCAGCCGGCATGGCTTATGAGGCGCTGAACAATGCCGGCGCGCTCGATGCCCGGCTGATCGTCATTCTCAACGACAATGACATGTCGATTGCCCCGCCGACGGGAGCGATGAGCGCCTATCTCGCCCGCCTCGCCTCCGGCCGCACCTATATGGGCTTCCGGGATTTTGGAAAGAAACTGACCGCTTATCTCGGCAAGAAGGTCGACCGCGCCATCACGCGGGCAGTCGAACACGCACGGGGCTATGTAACCGGCGGCACCATGTTCGAGGAGATGGGCTTCTACCATATCGGTCCGATCGACGGCCATTCCTTCGAACATCTGCTGCCCGTGCTGCGCAATGTGCGCGACAATGCACAGGGACCGGTGCTGATCCATGTCGTGACGCAGAAGGGCAAGGGCTATCCCCCAGCCGAAGCGGCTGCCGACAAATATCATGGCGTCAACAAGTTCGACGTCATCACCGGCGCTCAGACGAAAGTGAAGCCGAATGCGCCGAGCTACACAAGCGTCTTTGCGGACGCTTTGGTGCAGGAAGCGACGCTCGACGACAAAATCGTCGGTATCACCGCCGCCATGCCGAACGGCACCGGCCTCGACAAGCTGCAGGAGTTCTTCCCGAAGCGCTGTTTCGATGTCGGAATTGCCGAGCAGCATGCCGTGACTTTCGCCGCCGGCCTCGCTGCAGAAGGTTATAAGCCCTTCGCCGCCCTTTATTCCACCTTCCTGCAGCGCGCCTATGACCAGGTGGTGCATGATGTGGCCATTCAAGGGCTGCCGGTCCGTTTCCCGATCGACCGCGCCGGCTTCGTCGGTGCCGATGGCCCGACGCATGCTGGCTCCTTCGACACCGCTTTCCTCGCGACTCTGCCGGGCTTCGTCGTCATGGCCGCGGCAGACGAGGCGGAGCTGAAGCACATGGTGCGCACCGCTGCCGCCTATGATCTGGGTCCGATCTCCTTCCGCTATCCGCGCGGTGAAGGCGTCGGCGTCGATCTGCCGGAACGCGGCCAGATCCTCGAAATCGGCAAGGGTCGCGTCATCAAGCAGGGCACGAAGGTCGCCCTACTCTCCTTCGGCACGCGTCTCGCCGATAGTCTTGCAGCCGCCGAGGATCTCGATGCCGCCGGTCTTTCGACGACAGTTGCGGACGCGCGCTTCGCCAAGCCGCTCGATCACGACCTCATCCGCCAGCTTGCCGCCCATCACGAGATGCTGATCACCATCGAGGAAGGTTCGGTCGGCGGCTTCGGCAGCCAGGTCATGCAGTTCCTTGCCAATGAGGGCCTGCTGGACAACGGCCTGAAAATCCGTTCGCTCGTCATGCCCGATATCTGGATGGAACAGGCAAAGCCCGAAGCCATGAATGCCCGGGCCGGTCTCGACCGTGCCGGCATCGTGCAAACGGTCTTCCGCACGCTCGGCCACGGCCGCATCGTCGAAGCTGCTGGATAGCTTTACCTCCCCTTGTGGGCTGGGCTATCGCATACGGGCGATAGCTCTGCCATCAAAGGGAGGGTTGCTTAATCAGAATTCTTCCCAATCGTCCTGGGGTGCGGCGGCGGAAGCCGTTGCCTTACCGGCAAAGGCCTTGGCGACCGTACGCCCGAGAGCGCGGGCCGGAGACATGGCCGGCTTCGAATGCGCCGTTGCCGCGACTGGCCGTGCCGGCGTTGCCGATATGGGCCGGGCGGGCATTACCCGAGCAGGTGCAGCCTGCACGGAATTGCCGAGACGGAATTGCTGCAGCAGCTCGTTGAGTGCAGCTGCTTCGCGGGCGAGCGCATGGCTTGCCGCCGTCTGCTCCTCGACCATCGCGGCATTCTTCTGGGTGCCCTGGTCCATATTGTTGACGGCCGTGTTGATCTCCTGCAGGCCGGTCGACTGCTCGCGGGTCGCCGTCACGATCGCGCCGACATGGCGGTTGATCTCTTGCACTTCGGATACGATCAATTCCAGCGCCTTGCCGGTCTCGCCGACCAGCGACACACCCGTATTGACCTGATCGCTCGATGTCGTGATGAGCGACTTGATTTCCTTGGCGGCATTGGCCGAACGCTGTGCAAGCTCGCGCACTTCCTGGGCGACGACGGCAAAGCCCTTGCCGGCATCTCCGGCACGTGCTGCCTCGACGCCGGCATTCAGCGCCAGAAGATTGGTCTGGAACGCGATGTCGTCGATGACGCTGATGATGTTGCTGATCTCGCCCGAGGATCTTTCAATCTGCTGCATGGCCGCGACGGCTTTGCGAACCACTTCGCCCGATCGCTCCGCACCGAGGCGGGCGCGTTCGACGAGATGGCCGACATCCTCGGCGCGCTTGGCAGAGTCACGAACGGTCGTCGTGACCTGTTCCAGTGCTGCGGCAGTCTCCTCGACAGCGGCAGCCTGCTGCTCGGTGCGATGCGCCAGATCATCGGCGGCCGCACGAATTTCGTCAGCACCTGCATTGATGGCGCGGGCATTGGAGCCGACAGACTGCAGGGCGGCCTCCAGCTTCTCGACTGCATTGTTGAAATCAGCGCGAACGCTGTCGAATTGCGGTGCAAAGCTGTTGTTAAGGCGGGTTGCGACATTACCCGACGATAGAGCCGAGAGGCCGCCGGCGAGCGCTTCCATGGCGAAGCGGATTTCGCCTTCTTCACGCGCCTTCTGCTCGTCATTCATCAGGCGCTGACGTTCGGCATCACCACGCATGCGCTCGGTCTCGCCAGCAAGACGCAGCTTCTCGATGCCGGCCTCCTTGAAGACGAGGACGGCATCCGCCATACGGCCGATTTCGTCGCCGCGGCCGACAGCCGGGACTTCGATATCGTGCTCGCCGTTTGCCAGACGGCCCATGGCCGCCGTCATGCCGACGATCGGGCGCACGATAATGCGCGAGAGCAGCCAGGCAAGCACAGCGGCGGCTAGCGAGGCCAAGATACTGCCAAGAATGAGGGTCAGGCGAAGATCGCCATTGGCATCGTCCTGCATGGCTGCCAGGTCGCTCGCCCTGGCGCGTGCGGCCTTCTTGATCTTGGCGGCAGCTTCACGGAAGCCGTCAAGCTGACCCTTGGTTTCGTTCTGGCCGATCTTGACGATCTGATCGAGCGGCATCTCGGTTTCCTTGCGCGCCTTGGCCTGTGGCTCCGCGAGCTGATGGAAATAGAGATCGGCAGCCTTCTGCATGTTGTCGATCGCCTGCAGCAGATCCGGAGAATCGGCGGCCGCCTCCTTGGCGGCTGCGATGCTCTTCAGCATCCGCTCGCGATTGTTGAAGATATCGCCATAGGTGCTGTCGCTGCGCAGAAGCAGAAAGCCGCGCAGGTTGACGGCCTGTTCCAGCATGGCCTGCAGCGAATCATCGATCAGGCTGACAAGCTGCTGCGATTTTGCCTGCTCATCGGCGGCTCCGGCCGAGACGTCCTGCTTTGCATAGACGAAAGCAGAAACACAGGCAAAAATGGCGATCAGAGCCGTAAATGTAATGGCAAGCTTGCCATTCAAAGAGAGTTTTTTCGCAAACATGAGCGAGCGCCTCCTGAGCGCCGGTCCTGGCGAGCATCCTCCGGCCGTCATTGGGAGGGAGTACGGCCGATGCTCGAAGAATTCAGGGAGGGCATGATTGGGACGCAGACGCGTGAAGCCTTCATGGCAGGCGGTGATCTGGAAGCGGATCACCGCAATCCTCGGCATGAGTAGAGGTTTCGGCTTTAAATTTATTTAATTTGCGCGGACTGCTCAGCTTAGCGCTAGTTCACCGCCGCCGCGGCCAGGATCAGGATTTCCAGATCGTGCTCCGGGTAAAAATCCTGCGCTGTCATCTGGAACGTCGTCGCGCCGATCTTCTTCACATTCGTACCGCAAAAGCTGATGTAGTTCTCGGGACTGCCCTTATCGACTGTCAGCTCGAAATGCTTGATCGGGCCGGACCAGTTGGCACCTGTCGTCAGCACATAGGAGATCCAGCTTTCGGTATAGCCGCGACCACCCTTGTCGGCCGCTGCGGCAAGCTTGACGGCCGTCTTCAGAAAGGCCTCATCGAGGCAATATTTGGCGCGATAGTTCTGCAGCTGCTGCTTCTGGTAATCTTCGTCGCCGGCAAAGGTGATGGCGACGGTTCCGCCGACGCTCGGCTTGTAGCGATGCTCCACGGCGATCCTGGCCTTGGCCGGAAACTTGGTGCGCCACCAATAGGTCGTGTGCAGCGTCCACATCGGCGTCGGATGATGTTTCATGCCCTGGCCGTCGGCGTCGTATTCATCATCGGCGATCAGTCCGCGGGCTCTCCAATCCTCGAGCACATCGACGGGCAATTTAGCGACAGCATCCGTCGCCGCCTTGCTGAGCGGCAGCAGCGGCACGCCGTGAGCCTTCAGTTCGTCGGTCATGTCGACTCCGGCAACCGATACGCGCTGCTGCAGGATCGGCGTGATGGCCTTGCCGCCCTGTGTGACGGTGAAGCCGAGGAAATTGTCGGAATCGACATTTCCGGCATCAACCATGCTGTCGATGTCGCCCTTGATATCGGGCATCGGAAAGGCGACGACGCTTTCGACGTCCTTATCGGACATGTTTTCAAAGACGTAATCGACACGGACCTGTTCTGGCGAAATGAACAACTTTTCCTGATCCATGCTGATATCGCCGGTGCGGACATAGGCGAGACCGCCCGTCTTCAGCTCGGCCATCGTGTCGTTCGCCATAGCCGGAGCCGCTGACATCGCCATCAGCGCAGCATAGCCACCAATCTTCCACATGATGCCCCTCGCCCATTGATCGCGGCGATTATGGCTGGCCGCTATCCGACGTCAACGCCGATTACAGCATAAAAGGCTTGCAACATAATGCATTGCCCGGCATGGACAGCCCATGTCCGAACCGCAACGCCTCGATCAGCTTCTTGTCACCCTTTCGCTCTTCGCCAGCCGCTCGCGCGCTCGCGATGCGATCCAGCGCGGTACGGTCACCGTGAACGGCAAGATCGTGACGAAGCCGGGAGCACTTTTTTCCGAAAATGCCAAGATCAGTATCGACGATCCGGCGCAGGATTATGTTTCCCGCGCCGCGTTGAAGCTGGTGGCGGCGCTCGATCATTTCGGTCTCGATCCGCGCGGACAGCATTGCCTCGATGTTGGCGCATCGACAGGCGGCTTTACCGAAGTGCTGCTTCAGCGCGGCGCTACTCATGTCACGGCAATCGATGTCGGCCACGACCAGATGCATCCGCGCATAGCGGACGATCCACGCGTCACCAATATCGAGGGGCTCAACGCGCGCAACCTGACGGCAGAAGATATCGGCGAACCTTTCACCTTCGTCGTTTCCGATGTCTCCTTCATTTCGCTGAAGCTAGCTCTCGCGCCGGTGCTCGCGCTCGCCGAACCCGGCGCGCGGGCGGCGCTGCTGGTCAAGCCGCAATTCGAGGCGGGCCGCGATGCGATCGGCAAGGCCGGGCTTTTGAAGGACCCCTCCTCCGCTCCGGCTGTGGCCGCCGAACTCGAGCGCTGGTTCACCGAAGACATGGGTTGGCAAAGCCTCGGCCTCATCGCCTCGCCGATCGCTGGCGGCGACGGCAATCAGGAATTTCTTCTCGCAGGGATCAAGCCATGAGCACCGAAACCATTACCATTCAAAAGCTCGGCGCCCAGGGCGACGGCATCGCGCAGGGCACCGATGGCCCGATCTACGTGCCCTTCACCCTACCGGGCGAAAACGTCGCCATCGCGCGGGTGAAAAGCCAAGGCACGTTGATGTCGATTACGACGGCCTCACCGGATCGCCAGGAGCCGCACTGTCGGCATTTCGGCCCACATGGCGTCAACGGCGCCTGCGGCGGCTGCACCCTGCAACATTATGCCGATGCGCCCTATCGCGCCTTCAAGCGTCAGCTCGTGGTCGATGCCCTGCGCTCCAAGGGCCTGACGCCCGAAGTGGACGATATCGTCGCCGCGCATCCGGGCGAGCGCCGCAGGGTCGTCTTCGCCGCGCGCAAGACTGAAAAGGATATGCTGATCGGCTTCAATCAGGCCGAAAGCCACCACATCGTCGCCATCGAGGAATGTCCCATCGCCTCGGCCGGCATCATGGCCAGGCTGCCCGCCATCAAGACGATTGCAGCGGCAATCGCCATCAATGCCGAAGCCTTCCGCATCTCCGTATTGGAGACGCAGACGGGCCTCGATCTCGCCGTCGACGGCATCAAATCTCTTTCGGACAAACAGCGCCGCAGCACGATCGAAACCGTGCTGTCACTTCGTGGCATCGCCCGCGTCTCGCTGAACGGCGAAATTCTGGTGGAGCCGGTAAAGCCGATCATCGATTTCGGCGGCGTACAGGTTGCGCCGCCGCCGGGTGCCTTCACACAGGCGACCAAGCAGGCCGAGGACGCCATGGCGGAGCTGGTTGCAACCCATGTCGGCAAGGCCAAGCGTATCGCCGATCTCTTCGCCGGCAGCGGCACCTTCTCGCTTCGCCTGGCACGGATCGGGCGGGTGCATGCGGTCGAAGGTGAGGCCAAGCCACTTGCCGCTTTGGATCATGCCGCCCGCAACACGCAGGGACTGAAGCCGGTCACCGTGGAACGCCGCGATCTTTTCCGCCGGCCCTTGATGGCGCAGGAATTGAAGGTCTACGATGCCGCTGTCTTCGACCCGCCGCGCGCCGGCGCGGAATTCCAGAGCAAGGAACTGGCCCGCTCCCAAGTCAAGAAGATCGTTGCCGTCTCCTGCAATCCGCTGACCCTCGCCCGCGATCTCGCTATCCTGGTCGAGGGCGGCTACCGCATTACGCGGGTGACGCCGATCGACCAGTTCCTGTGGACCTCGCATGTCGAAGTCGTTGCGGCGCTGGAGAAGTAGCTCTCTTCGCCAGAAGTTTGGTGGTCGGCCCTCGTGGTTCGAGGCTACGCCCTCTGGGCTTCGCACCTCACCATGAGGGCGGAGTAGCTCACGATCGAGATGCGCCAGAGATTAGCCTTCATGCTGAGGAGGCCCGAAGGGCCGTCTCGAAGCACGAGGGCGGGTGAGCTTCACCGCTTCATGAAGGCTTCGAAAGCCGCGCGGGCCTCGGCGCTTTTCAGCTGGGCGGCGAAATATTCGGCTTCCTCCTGGATGCGGTCGAGGACGGCATCGGTTGGGTCTCGCATCAAGTCACGCGCAATCCGCAGAGCCTCGGGCGGCTTGGCGGCGAGTTTTGCAGCCAGCGACAGCGTTTCGGTCTCCACCGTTTCCGGTGACGCCACCTTCCAGATCAGGCCCGCCTCCTTCGCTTTGGAAGCGGAGAATCCTTCGCCGAGAGCAAGCAGGGCGAAGGCACGCTGATGTCCCATCACGCGCGGAGCAAGCAGGCTTGAAGCCGCTTCCGGAACCAGCGCAAGATCGACGAAGGGTGTCTTGAACAGACTGCGGTCGGAAGCGACCGTCAAGTCGCAATGAAGGTGGATCGTGGTGCCAATGCCGATCGCCAGACCATCGACACCAGAGACGACGGGCTTCTTTGTGCTCGCCAGTGCAACGAGAAAATCAATGACTTCGCGCCCCATATTGCCGCTCATGGCGAAGGCAAGGAAATCCGCCAGATCGTTGCCGGCGGAAAAACAGCCTTCCGTGCCAAGAAAGACGTGGACGCGGATATCCGGCGCAGCTTCCGCTGCCTTGAGCGCATCGGTCATGGCCTGATACATGGCGCGCGTGATGGCATTCTTCTTTTCCGGCCGGTTGAAGCGGATGATCTGGACCTGCGGCGCAGTCTCGGGGCGTTCGATCAGGATGTGGTCGGTCATGGCTTTTCCTCAGGCTAGTGCGGCGCGGGCGGCTTCGAGGCTGGATGCGCCGGCGATGACCCGATCAGAGAGAGCGGCGGTCTCGGCCAGAAGATTTTCGGCAGCGAACCGGCAGAGTGCTATGCGCTTGGCGCCTTCGCCGTCGCCTGCATCGGCAAGGCCACCCTTGGCTAGATACGAGCCGGTCAGCACCAGGCCGAAAAGCCGCTGGTAAGGCGTGGCGCCCGCCAGAGCTTCGGCAACGGCGCCTTCTGCCTGTTTCGACAGGAGCCATTCGCTCGTCTTTTCGAGATCGACAATGGCTGCTTGCAGCCGCGGCGCCGTTTCACCGAAGCCTTCGAGATTGGATTTCGCGACACTATCGGCAATCTCACGCAGTTCAGCAATGACGCCGCGCACATGATCGCCATTGCCGATTGTCAGCTTGCGCGTCACCAGATCGATCGCCTGGATGCCGTTGGTGCCCTCGTAGATCGGTGCGATGCGCACATCGCGCAGCAGGCGTGCTGCCCCCGTCTCCTCGATGAAGCCCATGCCGCCATGAACCTGTATGCCAAGCGATGCGGCATCGACGCCGGCATCGGTGGAAAAGGATTTGGCGATCGGCGTCAGCAATGCTGCACGCTCCTGCCAATATTTCGCCCTCTCGGGATCGCGATGCGACATGTCGATCGCCTGTGCACAGGCGTAGCAGATCGCGCGCCCCCCTTGAGTCAGGGCTTTCATCGTCAGCAGCATACGCGCGACATCGGGATGCTCGATGATGGGGCTCATGCCTGATACGGCCGTGCCCGGCGCGCGGCCCTGGGTGCGCTCCCGGCTATAGGCGATGGCCTTCTGGGTTGCCGCTTCCGCAATCGCCACGCCCTGAATGCCGACAGCCAATCTGGCATTGTTCATCATCGTGAACATGCAGGCGAGGCCCTTGTTCTCCTCGCCCACCAGCCAGCCGACGGCGCCCTTTTCCGCACCATATTTGCCATCGCCATAGATCATCGTGCAGGTCGGTGAACCATGGATGCCGAGCTTATGTTCCAGCGAATGCACGAAAAGATCGTTGCGGGCGCCGAGCGAACCATCCTCATTCACAAGGAATTTCGGCACGAGAAACAGCGAAATGCCGCGCGTGCCGGCCGGCGCATCCGGAAGGCGGGCGAGAACGAGATGGATGATGTTCTCGGTCGCTTCGTGATCGCCCCAGGTGATGAAAATCTTCTGGCCGAAGATGCGATAGGTGCCGTCATCGCGGCGTTCGGCGCGGGAGCGCAGAGCGCCGACATCGGAACCCGCATGCGGCTCCGTCAGGTTCATGGTCCCCGTCCACTCGCCCGAGACGAGCTTTGCCAGATATGTCTTCTTGAGGTCTTCGCTGCCGTGAGCCCGCAGCGCTTCGACCGCTCCCATGGTCAGCGTCGGCGCGAGGCCGAAGGCCATCGAGGCGGAATTCCACATTTCCAGCGTCGCGATGTTCAGCATGTGCGGCAGACCCTGCCCACCGAACTCCTCGGGCGCGGTCAGGCCATTCCAACCGCCAGCGATCCAGTCGCGGTAGAGCTTCTCCCAGCCATCGGGAAGAACCACCTTGCCATCCGCCAGCCTTGCGCCTTGCTTATCGCCATTCTCGGCAAGCGGCTCCACCTCTTCGCCGGCGAAACGCCCGGCTTCCGACAGGATGGCATCGACAAGATCGGTGCTGAGATCGCCGAGAACGCCCTCTTCCATGGCGCGCTCCATGCCAACGACATGTTTCAGGGTGAACGCGATTTCTTCGACAGGCGCCTTGTACATGATGATTTCCTCCGGATCGATACGAGCGATGGCCCGCCTCATCCGGACCATCGGCCATTTGTGGTTATAGCTAGTTTATTTTTACGTAAACGTCAATTTTCTCAAATTGCAGGAAGCATCGATTTCCATCATCTCGCGAACCCGAACGTGACATGTGTCTTACGCGTGCCGAGCGGCCGTGACATCGCCGCCTATATCCGCGATTATTCCGCCAAAGCAGCGACTTGCATAAACAATCGTCATGAACGAAGACTAAGGCAACTGTTCAGACAATGCGAATGATGCCCCCATGAACACGCTCACGTCAGCCAACACCATACCAGGCTTTATCTGGGCATACCGTCTCCGTCCCGGCGAAACCAAGCCGGAGCGCCTACCTGACGATACCGATCGTTCGAGGCTGTTCGGCGACGACGGCTTTCTCTGGCTGCATCTCAATCTCGTGGATGCCCGGGTGCCGGCCTTCCTCGAGGATGCGCCGGGGCTGAACGAAGCCGCCCGCATAGCGCTGACCACGCATGAGACACATGCAACGATTACGGTCGACGAACAGATGCTTTTCGGCACATTGGTCGACTTCCAGCGCGACTTTGCCCACAACACCCACGACATCGGCTGGCTGCATTTCGCACTGACCGATCGCCTGCTGATAACAACCCGGCTGCAGCCGCTGCGCAGCCTGGACAGGACCCGGGTGCTGATCGAAAAAAACGCCGCACGATTTTCCAATCCTGTTGATATTTTCGAGCTGATCGTCGTCGAGTTCCAACGAACCCTGATCTCCGTCGTCATCGAAATCAGCGAAGAGCTGAATGGCATTGAGGATTTCGTCCACGGCAATACGTCGCGCGACGAGCGTGCCAAGCTGCCGCCCATCCGCAGGACGATCGTGCGCCTGCATCGCCATCTGCGGACCGTTCTCTCGTTGATGCGCCACGCCGCTGCCTCCGACGACGAGGAAATGCCGCTCGGCTTCGAGGATGTCGCCGGCCGGCTGACGGGACGCCTCGAAGCGGTCGAGCACGACGTCTATGCACTGCAGGAACGGGCGAGGCTGCTGCACGAAGAGATCGATTCGAAGCTTGCCTCCGAGATCAATCGGCATCTCTACATCCTGTCGATCATGACCGCGTTTCTGCTGCCGCCGACGCTGGTGACCGGATTCTTCGGCATGAACACATCAGGGTTGCCGCTGGCGAGCGGTGCAAGTGGCACCGGATATGCGGTTGGCTTCATCATCGCCTCCATGCTGCTGGCATGGTGGCTACTCAAGCGGGTCAATATTCTCTGACGTCGAATCATGCAAAAAGCCGCCCGGCGAAAAACCGGACGGCTGGCATTGGTCGTTCTGGAAACGCTGCTTAGAAATACGGCGAATAGCACTGACGGCGCGGGCCGGAATTCGGCTGGAAGGTATTGTCGTAGGCGCGATAGGAGCGATAGCGTGACTCGCACCAGGCGACATGGCGCGGGTTGATGCCCGCGGACGGAGCCGGAGCCGGCTCATAGTAGCGCGGCTGGCTGGCGATCGCGCCGCCGATCAGCGCGCCTGCGCCGAAGGCAGCCAGCGGGAACCAATAGCCGTCATGATAGCGATAGCCATGACGATACCCTCGATAACCACGATAGCCGCCATACCAGCCGCGGCGGTAGTAGCCACCATGGCGCCACTGCACCTGTTCGACATTACCAGGCGCGGCCTGGGTGGGCGCGGCCTGTTTTACAATCGGTGCGGCCGGCATCTGCATGGCAAAAGACGGTGTGAAGCTCGTCAGGGCGACGGCAGCCGTTAAGGTGACTGTCGCGATTTTTGCACGGAAACCAAGCATTTTCATCTCCATTCCCTGGTTTGACTTGATACTCAAGCCTGTAGCGTTTCATGTCGGGAATGCTTCCCGAGCAAGGTTTCGCCGCCTGCTTCGTCGCATATCCGAATAGACGGCAAGAAACGCGGCAGCGCGTTATTTAGTTCCTCAAATCCCTACCGATTTAAGGAGTTACGAGGGGCTCCACGATGAACTTATAGTGATTGCTTTCTTAACCCAAGATTAACCAGCAATCCTTACTATTATTTCATGAAAGGATACCGAAAGAGTAACCTCCTCATTTACAGCTTGCTGACGATCCTGGCCCTGATGGGGCCGGTCTCCAAGCCGTCGGCCGGCGAAAGCCAGCCCTGGGGCGATCCGAAAAACGCCCTGATTGTCGATGCTTACGAGCTGAACACCATCGACTGGAACGCGTTTCTGCAGGACAAACGGATAGCCGGCTTCATCTCCAAGGCGTCCGACGGACTTCCTGAAAGCTTCAGTTGCACAGGCGACCATGGCGGCGATACGGTGGCCCATTGCAGGACGATGTGGCGCAAATACGCAGTTAGCCGCGAACTGTTTCAAACCCGTCGCATGCTGGCAAAGACGAATGGCCTGTTATGGGGCGCCTATCATCTGGGACGCCCGGGCAATCCGATCGATCAGGCCAATCATTTTCTCGACTACGCCAACCCTCAGCCCGATGAACTGATGGTGCTCGATATCGACGGCATGGACGCGGCGCAGTTCATGTCGCTGGATGACGCGCAGATCTATGTTGCCCACATCAAGGTCAGGACCGGGCGCTACCCCATTCTCTACGTCAATCACAACACGGCCCGATACATAGCCGACCATCGCGGCACTTATCCGCTGCTGTCGCGGCTGCCCTTGTGGTATGCGCGCTACAAGCCCGATGTCAAAGGCACTTTTCCACTCGGCAACTGGGACAATTATGCCATCTGGCAGTTCGCTTCCTCAGACAATTGCTCGGAGAAAAGCTGCCCCTATCGCGTGCCGGGCACGCTCACCGATATCGACGTCAATGTCGTGCCGATGACGAAGATTCAGCTTGCCAAAATCTGGCCGCAGGGTGATCTCCTGCCGGCCAAACCCCTGCCCGCACCGGACGTGACGATCGCGCTCGCACAGATGTGCAGCGGGCCGCGGCAGACGCTCGTTTCGCTCATGGCCGACGTCGACCCAGTCGTCACTGCCTCGACCCCGCGATCGAAGCCGGTCGAGATCAACGAGCTGAATTACCAGGATTTCTAGAGTATCTTCGCTTTTCCTCGAATCGCGAAAACGCTCTATCTTCTTGTTTGTTTACGCATTCCGGACGGAAAACCGCTGCGCACCTGGAAATGCTCTACGCCTCGATCTGCACATCCGTCTTCGGGCGCGAACAGCAGGCGAGGATATAGCCCTCGTCGATCTCGTCATCGAGGATGCCGCCATTGTGGCTCATCTCGACTTCGCCGGAGAGCTTCATGACCCGGCATGTCCCGCAAAGACCGGATTCGCAGGCGGCACCGATGCGCACGCCGGCGCCACGGGCCGCCTGAAGCACGGTCTGGCCCGCTGCGCAGGCCACATCCTTGCCCGCCATGGTGAAACGGATCGTGGTCGCCGCCTCGCCCGATGCATCGTCCGAGACCTCTGCAAGCGGCGTTGCCGCATTGGCCGGCTGGAAGCTTTCCTGATGATAGCGCGACATGTCGAAACCATGCGCTTCCAGCATGGAACGCACGGCATCCATGAAGACTTCCGGGCCGCAGCAGAAGATCGTCCGGTCCATGAAATCGGGTGCCAGCAGACCGATCTTCGCCTTGTCGATGCGGCCCTTCAAACCCGACCAGAGATCGGTGCGGCCGCAGCCCTCGACGATGAAGCCGAGATTGAGGTTCGGCATGAAGCGGGCGAGATATTCGAGCTCGGAGCGGAAGATGATGTCCGTCGGGCTGCGGGAGCAATTAACGAAAGTAATGTCAGACAGCGGTGCTATATCGGACATATACCGCGTCATCGACATCATCGGCGTGATGCCGGAGCCGGCCGAGACGAAGAGATATTTCTCGCCGGGATGGCGGATGTGGCTGAAATCGCCGAGCGGACCGAAAGCCTTGATGCGCATGCTCGGTTTCAGGTTCTCGAACATCCAGCGCGTGCCGATGCTGTCCTTCTGCGCCTTCACCGTCACGGCGACCGAGAAGGGCCGCGACGGCGTCGACGACAGCGTATACGTGCGCATGACCGGCTCCGGAGCGGTCGGCAATTCCAGCGTGACGAACTGGCCCGGCAGATAGCGGAACCAGTTATCCTTGTCGGACCTGAAGGTGAAGGTCATCACGTCGGGCGCTTCGGGCGTTGCCGAGAGGCACTCAAGCACATGCTGCCTGTCATTCCAGGGCTGCATCTGGTCGAGATGGCGATGCGGATAGGAGACGGTCATGTTCATGCTCAAGCAACCGCCGACAGCTTGGCCTGATCGCCCTGCAGCCGGTTGATCATGAAGGTCGTGTACCATTCGACGAACTGCATGACGCCGCCTTCATGGATCTCCGAATAGGGACCGGGTTCATAGGCCGGCGAGCGGATGCCGAAGGCATTTTCCTCGACGATGCGGCGATCCTGGTCGTTGGTTTCGGTCCAGACGTGCGTCAGTTCCTCGATATTGTAGTCCACGCCTTCGACCGCATCCTTGTGAACGAGCCACTTCGTGGTGACGGCCGTTTCCTCTGCGCTGATCGGCAGGACGCGGAAGGAGATCGCGTGGTCGCCGAGGATGTGGTTCCAGGTCGTCGGATAGTGGAACAGCAGCATGGTGCCGATGCCGTTGATCGTCACGTCAGATGAAAGCGGCCGCCTGACGGCATTCTGGCCGGACATGGTGTAGCTCTCGGCCCCTTCGATCAGCGGCATGCGGGCGGCGCGGAACTGTCCATCCGGCGAGATCTTGAACTCGCTCGGCAGGCCGGCAGCTTCGCAGCGCTGCCAGTGTTCAGCGATAACGGGGTCGTTCATCGCGCCCTGCACGCCGGTGACGGTCGGAGCTTCCGGGAAGGTGCGGCAAAGTTCGGGGTGATTAGCCGCGCAATGGTAGCATTCGCGGTTGTTTTCCCAGACGAGTTTCCAGTTGCCCTTTTCGATAATGGTGCTCTGGAAGGCGACCTTGGCTTCGCTGATGCGATGCGGCGCCATGTAGGGCTCGATCGTCGCGCGAACCGGGGCGAAATCGGGAGCGTTCTGCGCGAGGCAGATGAAGATGTAGCCACCGACACTTTCGCAGTGAATCGGCTTTAGCGAATACTGGCTCTTGTCGAAATCCTCCGCCATCTGGCGGGCAAAGAGCAGCGAGCCGTCAAGTTCGTAGGTCCACTGGTGATAGGGGCAGACGAGCTTTGCCGAGGAGCCGCGCTCGGTGGTGCAGACGCGTGAGCCGCGATGGCGACAGCTATTGTGGAAGGCGCGGATGACCTGATCGCGGCCGCGGACGATGACGACGGGATAATCGCCGATCTGGACAGTGAAATAGTTGCCCGCACGCGGCACTTCGCAATCGTGGCCGATGAAGAGCCAATCGCGATAGTAGATCGTCTCCATGTCGAGCTTGAAGTAATCCTGATCGATGTAGAAGGGTTGCTCCAGGCTGAAACCCGTCCGGTGGTTCTTCAGTTGCCGCAGAACTTTGCTGCCGATGTCCATTTGCCTATCCTTAGCAGTACCAGGAGGCGGGCAAAGGACATGCACGGCCGATTGGGAGCGGCCAAAAGCAATGTCCCGACCACCCGCCGCGGTCAGTAAACCTATGTGCCCAAGGCTGGTTTCCGGGCTCTGGAGCGGCCCTGTTTCCAGAGCCCCATGGCACCTTCCCAGGTCGATCGACCCAGTGGCTTTATCCGCCATGCCTCACTCCACCACCGTTGCGGGGGCAGCGCCGGATTTTGACCGGCTTCCCAATTCTCCGTCTCCCTAGCGGACGGCACCTTGAGATTGATGGCATCATAGCTCCCGGCTCCGCCAGCCGCTGCGCTGCAATGCGACATCGGCTCCGAAATTGACGACAGGCGAAACGGGGCGCCGGGACGGTTGCATATCATGAAGATATTGGAAGGTGATTCAATCATTTAGTCGCCCGCGCGAGAGGTGGCCCGAGCATCGCATTTGCATTCTGCCAATGACGCTTTATTCTGATTGCGACAAGCCCGCGAGCGGTCGCTAATCAGGAGAATAAGTGGGCGGCGGAGAGCGCCTGCAGAGTCGGTAGCGGTAGTCTTGGCTCAGGCGCGATCAAGCTCGGCTCAAGCTCCGTAATCCATCATGTTCTCCAAAGAGTTTTATAGCGAGATCCGGCATGGCCAAACTCAGATATTTCGACGCTGGGAAGCCCGCCGAGCCCGAACCGGCGCCACCGGTATCGACGACGGGCTACAGCGAATTCCTGCGCACCGGCCGCATCAACCGCAACAGGCCACATTGGCTGGCAGAAGAGCGGGAATATCTTACCCATGAGCAGGTGGCTGTGCGCACGGCACAGAAGCTCAGGGATGCCGGCGAAAAGACCCATGACCGGCTCAACAGCTTCCATAAATCCATCCGCTTTCCGAAGCTCATCTTTCATCACACGCTGAAGGACACGCCGCATCTCGGCTACTGCCACGTCACCGCGGCGCGGACGCAGTTCGCGCATTACGAGGACGTGAACTGGGCCTTCTATATCGCCAATTTCTTTGCCCGCATCGGCCAGGAAGAGAACTTCTTCGAGGACATCAGCCTCAAATATTCGCGGATGTATTTCGCCGTCGCCATCCACCCGGACAAGGGCACGGAAGACAAAAAGCTGACGATCAATCGCGACGTCAGAGGCAATGGCGTGCTGTTCCACACTCACGATCCGCAGATCGCCATCCGCAACGTTCTTCTGCTCGGCGCCCGCAACGAACAGCTTCGCGACATCATTCGCCAGCTTTGACGATTGATCCGAAAACTCGAAGGGCATAAGAAACGGCCTGAACTGCAAGCAGGCAGGCCATGGCACGACACATAGACATTCTCGAACATCCGCAAACGGCAATAGAAGTGGCGACGGCAACGCTTGCCGAGGGTCTGCCGATCGGGCTGCCGACGGAGACGGTCT
This sequence comes from Rhizobium sp. ERR 1071, assembly GCF_007828675.1. NCBI lineage: Bacteria > Pseudomonadati > Pseudomonadota > Alphaproteobacteria > Hyphomicrobiales > Rhizobiaceae > Rhizobium > Rhizobium sp. ERR 1071. The sequence goes on from NZ_VITM01000003.1 coordinate 217,970, forward strand.
ACGGCCTTGCCGCCGATGCCACCAATCCCGCCGCGATTACCCGGATCTATGAGACGAAGGGCCGTCCGCGCTTCAATCCACTGATCTGCCATATGAGCGATCTCGCCATGGCCGAACGCTATGCGGTCTTCGATCCTACCTCCCGTAAATTGGCGGAAGCTTTCTGGCCCGGCCCGCTGACGCTGGTGCTACCGCTGAGACCCGACAGCGGCATCCATCCGCTCGCGACCGCAGGGCTCGATACGGTCGGCATCCGCGTGCCGCAGGGCTTTGCCGGCGATCTGATCCGCGCCTTCGGCCGTCCGCTTGCCGCGCCGAGCGCCAATACTTCGGGCAAGATCAGCGCCACAAGCGCCGATCATGTGAGTGACGACCTCGGGGAGCGGATCACGCTCATCCTCGATGCCGGGGCCTCGATCGTCGGCGTGGAATCGACCATCGTCAAGGTCGAGGATGGCGAGATGCGGCTCCTGCGGCCCGGCGGGCTGGCGGCCAGCGAGATCGAACGAGTGGCCGGCAAGGCGCTGAAGCGCAAGAAGAAGGCTTCAGCTGCCATCGAGGCGCCCGGCATGCTCGCTTCGCATTATGCACCGGGCGCTGCCGTGCGGCTCGACGCGACTGAGGTTTCCGCGAACGAAGCGCTGATCCGCTTTGGAACACCAGATATTCCCGGCATCGAAAAGGCTATTGCCGTACTGGATCTGAGCGCCAGCGGCGATCTTTCGGAAGCTGCCGCAAACCTTTTCGATTTCATGAAGCGCGCCGATGCCACCGGCGCGACAACGATTGCTTTCTCGCATATTCCCGACGAGGGCCTCGGCGAGGCCATCAACGACCGGCTGCGCCGCGCCGCCGCGCCCAGAGAATAAATCAGCCCGACGTCATCAGGCAAAGGACACGCCATGAGCAGCTCCGCCCCCTCTTCCGACCTTCTCGATCGCTTCGCCGCCATCGTCGGCGAAAAGCATGCCATACGGGACCCGGCGGAAATTGCGCCGCATCTGGTGGAAAACCGCGGGCTCTATCACGGCACCTCGCCCATGCTGCTTAAGCCCGGCTCGGTAGAAGAGGTTTCGGCCATCCTCAAGCTTGCCAGCGAGACCGGCGCGGCCATCGTTCCCCAGACCGGCAATACCGGCCTTGTCGGCGGGCAAACGCCGCGCGAGGGTGGTTCCGACATCATCCTTTCGCTGGAGCGCATGAACCGCATCCGCGATATCGATCCGGTCGGCAACACCATGATCGTCGACGGTGGCTGCATTCTCGCGGATGTCCATAAGGCTGCGGCCGAGCATGGCCGCATGTTTCCGCTTTCGCTTGGTTCCGAGGGCTCCTGCCGTGTCGCCGGCAATCTTTCCACCAACGCCGGGGGTACGGCCGTTCTCGCCTATGGCAACATGCGCCAGCTTTGCCTCGGCCTCGAAGTTGTGCTGCCCACGGGCGAGATCTGGAACGGACTGCGCCGTCTGAAGAAGGACAATACCGGCTACGATCTGCGCGATCTCTTCATCGGCGCGGAAGGCACGCTCGGCGTCATCACCGGCGCGGTGCTGAAGCTTTTCCCGCAGCCGCTTGGCCATCAGGTGGCCTTTGCCGGCCTGCAATCGGTCGATGACGCGCTGACTTTATTCAAGAATGCCTCCAGCCTCTGCGGCACGGCACTGACTGGTTTCGAGCTGATGCCGCGCATCGGCGTCGAGTTCACCACGCGGCATATTCCGGGCGTGCGCGACCCGCTCGACACAGCCCATCCCTGGTATGTCCTGATCGATATTTCCACCTCGGATTCGGCTGAGACCGCCGAGCGGATGATGACGGCGCTGCTCGAGCAAGGCTATGAGGCCGGACTGATCCAGGATGCGACCATTGCCAGCTCGGAAGCGCAGCAGAAGGCCATCTGGCATATGCGTGAGAGCATGTCGGATGCACAGAAGCCGGAAGGCGGCTCGATCAAGCACGATGTTTCCGTGCCGGTCGCGCAAATCCCGCAATTCATGGCGGAAGCCGAAAAGGCCGTTGTCGGTGCCATGCCGGGCGCGCGTGTCTGCGCCTTCGGCCATATGGGCGACGGCAATATTCACTACAACATCTCGCAGCCCGTCGGCGCCGACAAGGCGGAGTTCATCGGCCGGTGGCGCGAGATGAACAAGATCGTGCATGGTCTGGTGCTACAGCATGGCGGCTCGATCTCGGCCGAGCACGGCATCGGCCAGCTGAAGCGCGACGAGCTTGCTTCCATCCGCTCGGAGATCGAAATCGACCTGATGCGCCGGATCAAGACGGCTTTCGATCCGGCAGGCATCATGAATCCGGGCAAGGTCCTCAAGGTCTGAGGCTCAAACCGTCACGACGACCCGCTCCGAAGCAAAGCAGCCAATCTGGCAGGAAATCACATTGCCATCGGCATCGATGTCTTCGCCGGCATAGGCAAGCACTGGCGCGAGGCGCGATTGCTGCAGCAGACGGGCTTCCGCTTCAGTCGGCATGCGCGCGGTGATGTCGGTGGAGCGTCGCCAATAGTCGGCCACGCCATAATCCTTCAGCGCCGCCGTGAATGAGCCCATTACGGTGAATTTCTCTGCCAAACCGGGGAAGCGCTTGGCCGAGCAGCTGCGCATCACGACCGAGACGGGAAGCGCATCGGCATAGGCTACCAGGCACATTTCCAGCACCGCCTCGCCCGGCTGAAGATTGAGCCGCGTGGCGATATCGGCAATTGCCGGAACTTCCCTGGCTGAGACAACCTTGCGCGTGAGGTTCGCATCCGTCGCGGTCAGATCCTTGATGAACCGTACCTTGTCGCCCAACTGGAAACGAACGGGCATATCGGCACGGACATAGGCGCCGCTGCCGCGCGCCACGCGCAACAAGCCCTCCCCTTCCAGCTCGGCAATCGCGCGGCGCATCGTCACCCGGGAGACACCGAATTGTTCGGACAAAGCGCGCTCGCCCGGCAGCCGGCTGCCGGGCGCATGCGTGCCCGTATCGATGGCATTTCTCAGCTTCGCGGCAACGGCCGCCCAGCCTCCCGCAGCCCTTACGCCTTTGTCCTGTCGATTTTTCTCTTCCATCACCAATCTATTGCCTTGAAATTGGTATATACCAATTTATAAAGATCCAGCTCGTTTATGGAAGGGATCGGCATGGGCGACAAGCGGATATATGTCACGTCGGTTAGCAGCAGCGGTGTTCACGCGTTCAGCAAGCAGACCAAGGATCATATTCAATTGTTGGCCGGACTTGGCGTCGAAGGCGACGCGCATATGGGGGTGACGGTGAAGCATCGCTCGCGCGTCGCGATCGACCCAACCCAACCCAACCTGCGCCAGGTGCACCTCATTCAGGAAGAGTTGTTCGACGAGCTCACTGAAAAGGGTTTTTCCGTTTCGCCGGGTGACATGGGCGAGAATATTGCCACCCGAGGGATCGATCTGCTTTCTCTGCCGCAAGGCACGCGCCTGCATATCGGCGTTGAAGCGATCGTCGAGGTGACGGGCTTGCGCAATCCCTGCAAGCAGATCGACAATTTTCAGAAAGGCCTGCTGCATGCCGTGCTCGACAAGGATGCTGATGGCGGGTTGGTCCGCAAGGCGGGCATCATGGGCATCGTCTCGAGGGGCGGCCGTGTGCAGCCCGATGACGAGATCCGTATCGAGTTGCCGCCGCTGCCGCATGTGAAGCTTGAGCGGGTTTGATGCGCTCCGTATGAAGAGAAGTTAGCCTTGAATATGTTGTGCCTCTGATACCCCCCTCTGTCACTTACGTGACATCTCCCCCACAAGGGGGGGAGATTGTTGGGAGTATGTCGCACCGCTTTGCCAAATCATCGTGCTTTGGTTTCTGCAGGCGGGAGGTTCGTTTGCGGCGACAAAGTGCTACGGGCCGCCAATCTCCCCCCCTTGTGGGGGAGATGTCCCGATAGGGACAGAGGGGGGTGCGCACTCTCAGCAACAACCGCGGCCAGCGTCACCCCCCGCTGGATCAATCGAAATCGTCCTGGCCCGAATTGCCGCCGCCATTGCGGTTGCCGGAGATGATCTCGCGTTTGCCGACATGGTTGGCGGGGCCGACGAGACCGTCTTTTTCCATGCGCTCGACCAGCGATGCCGCGCGGTTGTAGCCGATGCCGAGGCGGCGCTGGATGTAAGAGGTCGAGCACTTCTTGTCGCGCATGACCACCTTGATCGCCTGCTCGTAGAGATCGTCGCCGTCTTCCGAGGCAATCGCACCCTTGTCGAAGACGGCTGTGTCTTCTTCCTCGTCTTCCTCATCCTCGTCGGCGGTCACCGTGTCGAGATATTCCGGACGGCCCTGCAGCTTCAGATGTGCCACGACCTTCTCGACTTCCTCGTCGGAGACGAAGGGGCCGTGGACACGGGAGATGCGGCCGCCGCCGGCCATGTGCAGCATATCACCCTGGCCGAGGAGCTGTTCGGCCCCCTGCTCGCCGAGAATGGTGCGGCTGTCGATCTTCGACGTCACCTGGAAGGAGATGCGGGTCGGGAAGTTTGCCTTGATCGTGCCGGTGATGACGTCGACTGAGGGACGCTGCGTCGCCATGATCAGGTGGATGCCAGCGGCGCGCGCCATCTGCGCCAGACGCTGGATCGCACCTTCGATCTCCTTGCCGGCGACCATCATCAGATCGGCCATTTCGTCGACGATGACCACGATATAGGGCATCGGCGTCAGGTCCATTTCCTGTTGCTCTTCGATCGGGGCACCAGTGCCCTTGTCGAAGCCGGTCTGGACCATGACGTGGATCGTCTCGCCCTTTTCCTTGGCGGAGGCAACGCGGCTGTTGTAGCCGTCGATGTTGCGCACGCCGAGGCGCGACATCTTCTTGTAGCGATCCTCCATTTCGCGCACGGCCCATTTCAGCGCCATGACGGCTTTCTTGGGATCGGTCACGACCGGGGTCAGCAGGTGCGGAATGCCGTCATAGACGGAGAGTTCCAGCATCTTCGGATCGACCATGATCAGGCGGCACTGTTCCGGGGTCATGCGATAGAGCAGCGACAGGATCATCGTGTTGATGGCGACGGACTTGCCCGAGCCGGTGGTGCCGGCCACGAGCAGATGCGGCATCTTCGCGAGTTCTGCGATGACAGGCTCGCCGCCGATTGTCTTGCCGAGGCCGAGCGCCAGCTTGTAGCCGCTCTTCTCGAAATCGGGCGAATCGATCATCTCGCGGAAATAAACCGTCTCGCGGTTGACGTTCGGCAGTTCGATGCCAATGACGTTGCGGCCGGGAACGACGGCAACGCGAGCCGAGAGGGCCGACATCGAACGGGCGATATCGTCCGCAAGGTTGATGACGCGCGAGGATTTGACGCCGGGCGCCGGCTCGAATTCATAAAGGGTTACGACCGGGCCTGGACGAACATGGATGATCTCGCCCTTGACGCCGAAATCCTCGAGCACGCTTTCCAACAGGCCAGCATTCTGCTCCAGCGTTTCCTGCGTCATGATTACGCCGGAACGGGCAACAGGCTCCTGCAGCAATTCACGCGGCGGCAGCTCATATTCGCCATCAGCGGTGCGGGCAATCGGGCGCCATTCGGGCGGCGTCAGGGAGACGGGCCGGCGCGGCGAGATCGGCAAAGGCGGCGCGTCGATCAAACGCTGAGCAGCGGCCTCGACGGCGGGAATGGTGGATATAGCCTTGGCAACCGGTTCAGCAGCGGCCGGAGCGGCGACCTTCGCCGGCATCGGTGCCACGACCATGACGGGAGCGGGGCGCGTTTCGACGGCCGGAGCGCTTTCAGCACCATAAACGGCGGTGACGAAGGCAGGCGGAACGAATGTCTCGGCTGAGGCCTCAACGACAGGCTGCGGCTCCGGCTGCGGCGCTTCCTCAGAAGCTGCCACAACTTCGATGACCGGAGCCAGAATGGCAGCCTCCAGCGCTGCGAGCTCGTCCATGGCAGGGTTGCTCAGATCTGCCGCCGGCTGGCTGGAAATGGTTTCGACTGGTGCTGGAACCTCTACTGACGGAGGCTGCACGGCAACGGGCTGCGGCTCGATGGCCGCTGCCGGGCGGCGGCACTCGACGACGCGGAACTTTGCGATGATCGATTCGGCATCGACTTCCGGCCTGGACGGCGCGGGCTGCTTCGGCTCACCCCTGAGGGCAGAAACGAACTCGCCGTCGAACGGCATCGCGTCCCAGAAAGCGAAATCGGAAAGATGGGCAAGACGCGACTCGACCACAGGCGCGGCTACGGACTCGGGAACACTTGACTGTACAGGGGAAGCATCCAGCGCGATCGCGGGAGCTTTCGAGAATGCGGTAGCGATAACGGTCATCTCCAATGCGTCCGGCTCGGTTGCCGGGGAATTCTGAATTACTGTCGGAATATAGCCTTCCACCACCAGCGGCATGTCTTCGAGCGGTGGCAGATGGAACTCGTCCTGCCGCACGGGCGGGACGACAATGGCTGCAGCAGGTGCTTCGGCCACAACACGCGGCTCCATCACCCGCATCGCGGCATGCGCGGAAGCTTGCAGCCGGATCTCGGGCTTCGGCTCGGCAGGCGGACGGCGGCTGATGATTTCGTTTTCACGCGTGCGGGTAAAGCGCACGTTCGGCCCCATCAGGAAGGCATTCTGCCAACCTGGAGACGCGAGATCTTCCGCAGAGATCCCCTGCGGCAGAACCGGCATTTCCTGTTCGCTCGTAACCGCAGCGGCTTGCAACGCCTCTACAACGGGCGGTGGCGCAGCGGCGGTGCGCTTCCTCACCTCGTCGGCAAGGCGCTTTTCCTCGGCTTGGCGCTGCTCTTCCGCCTTGCGCTTGGCTTCGCGGGCATTGCGAATCTTCTCTTCCAGAAACGCGCGGCGAGCAGCGATCTGCTCGGCCCGGCGGGCCTCTTCGGCCGCCTGCTCCGGGTCGAGATCCCCCTCCGGCTGGACGCCTTGCGAGGCATTGGAAAGTGTCGTTCGGGAAAGACGCATGAGACCTGCAACCCAGTCATTGATATTGCCGTTGGCTTCTCAAATCGAATAGGGCAAGGATGGTTAATAAGTTCCTTCCTGCCGTTGTGGAAAGCTGCCATTCCACACCCGAAAAACACGTCCGAATATGCTCAGAAACCCTGCGAAAACAAGGGTATGGCAAGCCCCCGCCGCGCGGAAGCGCAACGGGGGAGACAGGTTAGATTTTTTGCGGGAACCTTTTACCGCGACGAGGACAGCTGCGCGATGGAAAGCAGCGTATCGGCGCTGATGCCGGAGCTCGACGACGAGCCCGTGAGAATCGATAGCGCCGGCGATGTCGAGGAGGTCGTATTGTTCTCCATGTCATACATCGCGGAGAATCGCTGTAGCAGCTGATTGACCTTATCCGGGTCCTGCAGATCGCTCACATTTACGAACTTGCTCAGCATGCTGGCCTGGGTATCGACATCCATATTGGAGATCGAGCTTGGCAGGTTGTAGGTGGTGGTGATGACCTCATAAAGCGCCGAATCGCCCATGATGTCATAGATCGAGTTGATATCGGGCGCCTTGCGCTGGAAGTAGAGCGCCAGTCGCACGCCGGGATTGGTCTCGCCTTGCTGATCTTCCAACGTTTGATGCAGAAAGAGATCATTGGTCGCCGCAAGGGCGCCCTGGTTTTGCGCGGTGCCGAGCTTGCTGTCGGTCAGGTTGCCGTCGGTGCCGAAATTGAACGCCTCGACGATGCTCTTGAACTTGGCGCCATCGGTCGTGTTGATGAAGCTCTTCGAATCGGACGGATCGGAGGCGAAAGCCTTCTTCAGCGTCGCCGTATCGACCGTCTTCGGATCGATGCCATTGGCCGTCAGGATGAAATTCGTAAGCTTGCTGTCGGCCAGGAGATCCGTGACGCTGGTCACCTTGACGATATTGGTTGCGAAATAGGTGCCTGCGGTTTTGGCATCGCTGGTGGCTTTGGTCAGCTCGGCGCCCGACAGTCCCGCCGTGGTGCGGCTGGAATATTCCGAGATATAGCTGTTGATTTGCGTTTGCGACAAAGACTGCACCGGAGCCTTCAGATTGCCTTTGCTGTCGAAATTGAAGGCCTTGGCAAGCGCGGTAAAACGAGAGTCCTTGAGCGAGTTGACATAGCTCTTCGGATCGTAAGGATCGCTTTCGAGAATCTTCGTCAGCTGAGACTTCGTGACTTCGTTCTCGCCGATGCCATAGGCACGCAGCGCCATCTGATAGAGTTCCGGCGCACTGTCGTTGGAGGTATCACTGTCGGACGTATTGCTCGCAAAGAAATCCTTGATGGTCTTCACGTCAGCGATGCGGTTCTTGTAGTTGTTGACCGCATCCGTGGTCAGGGTCGATTGCGACGACTGATAGTTGCTCATATAGGCCTTGGAGGCCGCGTCGATCTCAGACTGGGACTGCGCGGTCTGACCGGAAGCAAGCGTCCCGTCCGACTGGAAATTGAATTGGGAGACGACATCGGTCAGACCGAAGATGGCGGCGGTCGTCGAATCGCCGAAGGCGTTCTTGAAGACGACGGCTGGCGTCGTCGGATCGATGCCGTAAGCCGTCTTGATGTAATCGAAAAGGCGCGTGTCCGACGTCAGCTGGTCGACCGACGTGATGGAGCTGATATGATTCTTGTAATAGAGATCGTTGTCGGTTGCGCCGACGCTCGTCGTGAACGAAGGCACGGTGGAATTGTAGGCGCTCATCACATCGGCCTGCTGGCTGAGCGTCTGCGGCCCTCCGGGATAGTTCGCGGTATAGCCTGCCGTGGTGGCGCTTATCTGGTCAGATGTCTGTGCTTGTGAACCGGATGCGACGGTGCCGTCGCTCTGGAAGTTGAATTCCGCCATGACGGCGGTCAGCCCGTTCGAACTTGCGGTGCTGGCATCCTTGGCCGAAGCATTGAACTGGTCTGCCGTAATGTAGGACGGAATATTGAATGCCGTCTTGACGTACTGGAACAGCTGCGGATTGGACGTCAGCTGATCGACCGAGGTGACGCTGCCGATATTGGCCTCGTAATAGGCCGTGTCGCCGTCCGGCGTCGATGTCTTGACCGTGCCATCGGCATTGAAATTGAATTCCGCCACTAGGGCCTTGTCGGCAGTGCCGCCATTCTGATTGACGTAGCTGTTCGGATCGCTGAGATCGCTCGTCAGCATCTGCTTCAGAGCCGAATTCGACACATAGGTCGGGTCGATACCGTAGGCCTGCAGCACATAATTACGTAGGCGGGTATTACCGAGCAGGTCATCGACCGTCTTAACCGAGCTGATATTCTGGCTGTAATAGGTCGTTTCGGTCGCCGCCGACGTCTCCTCATTCGTAAAGGATTGTTGGTAAAGCCCGATGAGGTCGTCTTCCTGCGTGCTGGTTTGTGCCGTATTCGTCGTACCCGTCGCGCTCGTGCCGAAATTGAACGCCGCAGCGAATTCTTTGTAGCGCGGATCGGTGAGCTTATTGGCAAAACTGCTGGAGTCGCTCAGGTCGCTGGTCAGGACCTGTTTCATAAAGGCCTTGGCGTAGGTCATGTCGGAAAGCCCGTAGGCTTCCATTGCGTAACTGTATAATTGATAGTCATTCAGGAAGCTGTCGACGTCCGTTACTTTGCCGATATTGGCGTTGTAATAGTCGATCAAACGCTTGTTTTGCGACTGCCGCGCCACCTGGTTGAGTGAGGTCGCCATATCTCTGGTTGCGATCGTATAACCAAGATAAGTGGAAATCATCAGCAGAATCCCAATAGATCTCTAATAAAGGGGGCGAATCTGGCTGACATTATTTCATACAAACCTTACCTGAGACTTACACGCACTCACCTTATGCGTGCACTATACTGACCCACCACCCTGCCCTGTGTTCACCTTATGGAAACCCTGATGCATTCGACTTTGCTAACCATTTGAGGACGCAAAGTTTTCTTAACCTCGATTTTTAAGCTGTCTGGAAGGGACGGCGCCTAATCTGCCCCACAACGAGAGGACAAAAGTTCTCCGAGAGAAGACCGGAACAACCGGCTCTCAGGTAAAGCAAGGGTAGAAAAATCGATGACTAATACCGTCCTGAAGCCCGACTGGGCTGGAACCACACTGCGGCTTGATCCGGCGCGCTTCCCGCAACAGGTCAGCTACGCCATGCGAGGTGCCGAAGGTGATGTCACCATTACGATCGACGAGCGCGGCGCAGTGCTGCGCAAGATCCTGCCGTCCAGCGGCCTGCCGCTGTCCGTTGCCTTGCCCAAGCGTGCATTCCAGGGTGTAGCCGCCCGCGCCATAGATCACGGCGACGGCGAAGTCACCGTCACGCTGGAACTGCATCACTCCGATCCAGACCTCTGCATCCCCCTTCTCGTGGCCCACGATTTGAGCGACATCGCCGCCGACTGGCGCTCCTGGTCGGAAGCCTTCCGTATTCCGATGCTGATGATCGAAGCCGACGGCGTGGCCCGTCCGCTGGAAGAACATCTCGGCGGTGTCCGCTCGCAGGACAGCCAGCCGCGTCGCCGCCATTCCTACTTCGCAAATCGCCGCCCACGCTTCCTCGTGCGCCGCACGACCGGCAAGCTCGGCATCAAGATGAAAATTCAGGGTCGCGAGATCATCGCCAGACATTAAGCCGATAAGGCTTGAAACCGAATATCGCCAGAAACCGGCCGCGGGAAAACCGATTCCGCGGCCGAACTCTTATGGTATCAGCGAGCGTTCCATGATGATCGTTCGTTCATCGCCATGGAAACTCTCGCCGACAGCATGGAAGCCGAGCTTTTCGTAAAAGCCCTGCGCGGTAATCGACGAGGGGACGGACAGGGTAGTATTGCCACCTACCCTCGCCGCCCGTTCGATTGCCGCCATCAGGTAGGCGCCAATGCCACGTCGCTGCGCGGAGGGAGAGACGAACACCGTGCGCACGACGGCGCGGTCAAGGCTCGCGGTGCCGACAATGTTTCCATCTTCGACCGCCACGAAGACCGTTCTGCTGCTCATGAGCCTGCGCGAGCCAGCGGGACTAAAGCTTTCGGCAACGCGCGCGATGATATCGGGGGAATAATCCTGAGCGTTGCTCTCGTGAAGTGCGGTCAGGATTACGCCGCTGATCGCCTCGGTGTCCGCCTCTGAGGCCAGACGGATTTCGCATGCCATGACGCCCTCCTCTGGAACCTGATGCGGCGCATCCCTTCCTTCAGGGAGCAAGAAACAGGAACGACAGGAAAAGACCGGCGAAGATGATCAGCCCGACCCGATTGTTTGATTTGAAGAGGGCCAGGCATTGTGCGCCGTCGTTGATATCGAGCACGGCGATCTGATAGGCGAACATGCCGCCGGCGACGGCTAGGCCGAGATAGGCCAGCCAGCTTGTACCTGCGAGTGCAAAGGATAGCAGCATCAGAAGCAGCGTCGCCCCATAGAGCCCGACCAGCCAGAGGCGCGTCTGATCGCCGAAAAGCCGGGCAGTCGAGCGCACACCGATCAGCTCATCATCCTCCTTGTCCTGATGCGCGTAGATCGTATCGTAACCGATGGTCCAGAGGATGGCGGCGAGATAGAGCACGATCGGGGCAAGCGACAGGCTGCCGAAGAGACCCGCCCAGCCCATCAGAGCGCCCCAGGAAAAGGCAAGGCCAAGGAAGAATTGCGGCCAGTCGGTAAAGCGCTTTGCAAAGGGATAGAGCGCAACGATGCCGAGCGACAGGACACCGAGCACGACGGCAAACCAATTGAACTGCAGCAGCACCAGCAAGCCGACGAGAGCCTGCAATGCGATGAACACTTTGGCCTGAAGGCGCGTTACGCGGCCCGATGGCAGCGGGCGCGAGCGGGTGCGCGCCACCGACATATCGATCTCGTGGTCGACCAGATCGTTGTAGGTACAGCCGGCACCGCGCATCGCGACGGCGCCGATGAAATAGAGGAAGAGATGGTAGATCACTACGAAGCCGGGGGAGCCATGTCCCAGGGCGACGGAGGCATTGGCCGCAAGCGCGACGGACCAGAAACATGGCCACATCAGGAGCTGCCAGCCGATCGGCCTGTCCCAGCGTGCAAGCTGGGCGTATGGCCAAAGCGTCGGGGGCAGAACGCGGTAGACCCAGTTGCCGGATGGCGCGTCAGCGACGCGCCCGTTGATGTCGCCTGTGTTTTGCATAGGCGAGTAGTAGTGATATCCGGCACCCGAGGTCAAGCGGCGAGGCCATAACGAGATATGACCTCGTCCGTTGCTCAGTTCATCGTGAAATTGAACTTGTAGCTGGCGGAAACCCCGATCAGCAGCTGGTTACGGTCGCCACGCTCGCGCACGAGGCTGCTGTCGGCAGCCGGGCCGGTGAGCCGGGTATATTCGAGGAAGGTGCTGGTGGTCCAGTTCTGCGAGGCCTTCCAGGTCAGTGCGCCGCCGAAACCGACCGATTTGACGCCGCCGCCGGGCTTGTAGCCGCTGAGGCCGGAGGCAGCCGATTCGCGCGCATTGACGCCATAATAGGTGTTGAAATAGTCGCTGCTGGCGAGCGTCATGCGCGGACCGGCCGAGGCGCGAAGCTCCGGCGTGATGTCGGTAAAGGCATCCACCGCGGCATCGGCGACGACGCCGCTATGGGCGCGAATGCCCTGGCGAACTTCGACGCGGGCACGCAGCCAGTCCGTGGGATAGGCTTCAGCAAAGCCGCCGGCTTCCACACCCCACTTGACCTTCTTCAATCCCCTCAGCTCGTGCCCATCGCTGCTGTCGCGGCTCGGCACAAACTTGCCGACGATGCCGATGCGGAATGCATCGCTTTCGATCAGGGCGAAGGAGGGATTGTCGTTGCGCGAGGAAAAGCGAGGGCCAGGACCCTGCCGGCCGATGGATACCAACGGCGACCATTGCAGCTTGTTGTGCTTGCCGCCTTCGAACTTCGGTGCAGAGAAACCGGCCGCACCGACGCTTAGGTACCAGTCACCGGACCACAAATGCTGGCCGTCGCCCGCCTCAGCAGCGCCGCCATAGGCGATAGCGGAGAGGCCGCCAATGAAAAGGAACCTTAACTTTGTAAACACAACGAAACTCCATGATACGCAATACAAAGGGCCGGAGGACCCGAGAGTTGCCTCAAATTATGCGGATCGCGTTACCGCTCCCTTAACCACAAGACGCCGAATCCAGTCAGAACATCAAATTCAGGTTGCTCTAACCGGATGCCATTCGACATGCGCAGGCCTATCGTGCTGATTTAATTTCTGTATAGATACTCAATCGTGGGTAATGGTCGCAATTGCCAAGTGCCCGCCATCTCATAGCCCCCAATTTCAAAAGATGAGAAACGAATGAAGAACATATCCCTGATCTCCTTAGGTCTGATCCTGACTGCCGGCGTGGCGCTTTCCGGCTGCGTCGGCACTCCGATCGGCGGGGCGAAACAAAGTCATTTTTCGGGAAGCGTCGCCCCCGGCAAGAAGACGAAGATTACGAGTACTTCGCTCGTGAAACAGGACTGCACCTTTGCGGGATTTCCCTATACGGGCGTCATCAAGCAGCCTGCCCACGGCAAGGTTGACGTCGAGCATGGCCCGGTCGCGGCAAAGTTCCCGAAAGACAGCAATGCCTATCTGTGCTCGGGCAAGACGGTCCAGGGGAACATTGTCTACTACACGCCGAATCCCGGTTTCTCGGGCACCGACCAATTCACCCTGCGCCTTGCGGGACTGAATACGGATGGTACGGTGCAAGACGGCACCTTCACCGTCCATGTCGGCAGATAGCAACTTTGACGACCTGCAGGCATGAATAAAAAAGCCGGACCGTGGCTTTCCGCGGTCCGGCCCCGTCAAACGGCGCGATGACGGAGGCTCAGAACGTCACCTTCTCCAAAGGTACACGCCCCGCCTCGAATTCCTTCAGCTTCGCCTCGCGTTCCGCGATGTAATTGCGGTTGTCGGGGACGGCGAACTGGTTCTTGGTGATCTGGAGCTGCATGATGAAGAGCTCATCCCAGCGGAAGCCCATTTCGGAGCCGGCCAGATAGAACTCCCACATGCGGAAGAATTTTTCGTCGTAGAGCGCGACGGCATCGGCCTTGTGCATCACGAAGCGGTTGCGCCAATGCCTCAGCGTATAGGCATAGTGCATCGGCAGGGTCTCGACATCACGCGTGAGCAAACCCGCCTTTTCCAGCGGCGGCGTGGTCTCGCCGATCGACGGAATGTAGCCGCCAGGGAAAATATATTTTTCGATGAAGGCGTTGGTGGCAAAGCTCGGCTTCGGGCGGGCGATGGAGTGCAACAGCATGACCCCGTTATCATCAAGCAGCTCCGAAACCTTGCGGAAGAACTTGCCGTAATCGCCGATGCCGACATGCTCGAACATGCCAACCGAGACGATACGGTCGAATTTCTTGCCGGTCATGTAGCGATAATCCTGCAGCTCGAAGCGGACGCGATCGGAGAGGCCACGCTTGGCCGCCCGCTCACGCGATACCTTGAGCTGCTCTTCGCTGAGCGTGATGCCGGTCACGTCGAGGCCGGGATAGGCCTCGGCGAGATACATGGCCATACCGCCCCAGCCGGAGCCGATTTCCAATACCTTCTGGCCGGGCTCGACCAGCAGTTTGGCAGCGATGTGCCGTTTCTTGGCGACCTGCGCTTCATCCAGGCTGATGCCAGGCGGATTGAAATAGGCGCAGGAATATTGCCAGTCCTCATCGAGGAAGAGATCGAAGAGCTTCGCTGAGAGATCGTAGTGATGCGCGACATTGTATTTGTTGCGATTGATCGGCGAGCGGCTCTTGATCTGCTGCCAGGCGATACGACCGATCAGCAGCGCCGCCATGCGGAAGTCGAAGACCTCATTGGTGGTATTCTGCTTCACCAGCGACAGGAACTCGTAAATGTCGCCCTGCTCCAGGATGAAGCGGCCTTCCATATACATTTCGCCGAGCTTGAGCGTCGGATCGCGGGCAACCGCATCTTCAGCCTGCTGATCGGCAAACCGGACGGCTACCGTCTCTCCGGTTCCGTCGCCGACCACATGGGTCTCGCCGGATGCGAGCGTAAGCCTGAGTGAACCTTTACGGATGATTTTCTGGACGAGAGGAAAAAGGGTCGACGCCATGGACGCCTCGAATGTTATGACATGACATTAAGGCAACTTTAACGCCTCACAGCGTCGTGGCAAGCGCACCTTTTCACAGTCATTGGCACTCTGGCAACAACACTGCCAGAGTGTGACATTCTTGCACGAAGTTCCGCTAAGTCCTTATTTTCGTTTGAGTGCATCGGCCAACGCGGCGCCAAAACTACCCTGCTGCTCGGTCTTCGGACGAGGATTTCCCTTAACGCCCGCGTTGCGCGGACCACCCTGTTCGCGTGTATCCCGCCCGGACGGCGCCGCCACAGTGCTGCCATCTTTACGCATGGAGAGGCCGATTCGCTTGCGCTTCGCGTCGACTTCCACAACCCTGACCTTGACGACATCGCCGGCCTTCACGACCTCATGCGGGTCCTCGATGAAGCGATCCGCCAACTGCGAGACATGCACCAAACCGTCCTGATGGACGCCGATGTCGACGAAGGCGCCGAAGGCCGCGACATTCGTTACGGTGCCTTCCAGCAGCATTCCCGGCTTGAGGTCGCTGATCTCGTTGACACCGTCGGCGAAGGTTGCGGTCTTGAAGCTCGGGCGCGGGTCGCGGCCCGGTTTTTCCAATTCGGCGATGATGTCGCGCACGGTCGGGAGGCCGAATTTGTCGTCGATAAACTGCCGGGGATCGATGGCCTTCAGCGTTGCCGTATCGCCCATCAGCGTGCGGAGATCACGGCCGCAGGCAGCGACGATCTTCTTGGCCACACCATAGGCCTCCGGGTGCACCGAGGAAGCGTCGAGCGGCTCCTTGCCATTCGGGATGCGCAGGAAGCCGGCGCATTGCTCGAAGGTGCGCTGGCCGAGACGGGCGACTTTCAGGAGATCGCGCCGCGTCTCGAATGGCCCCTCGCCGTCGCGATGCCTAACGATAGCATCGGCGATCGACGGCCCGAGGCCGGAGACGCGGGAAAGCAGCGGCGCCGAGGCCGTGTTCAGGTCGACACCAACGGCATTCACCGCATCCTCGACCACGGCATCCAGCGAGCGCGACAGCTTCTGCTGGTCGACATCGTGCTGGTACTGGCCGACGCCGATCGACTTCGGCTCGATCTTTACCAGTTCGGCCAGCGGGTCTTGCAGGCGGCGGGCGATGGAGACGGCGCCACGCAGCGAGACGTCAAGCCCGGGGAATTCAAGCGCAGCCGTTTCCGAGGCAGAGTAAACCGATGCACCGGCTTCGGAGACGATGACCTTGGTCGGCTTCGGCGCCGGCAGTTCGGCCAGCATGTCGGCCACCAGCTTTTCGGTTTCGCGGCTGCCGGTGCCGTTGCCGATCGCGATCAGCTCGACCTTGTGCTTGCGGATGAGCGAGGCAAGTGCGGCCTGTGTGCCGTGTACGTCGTTCTTCGGCGGAAAGGGATAGACCGTCGTCGTCTCTAGCAGCTTGCCCGTACCGTCCACCACGGCGACCTTGACGCCGGTGCGGATGCCGGGATCGAGGCCCATAGTAGCGCGCGAGCCCGCCGGCGCTGCCAGCAGCAGATCCTTCAAATTGCGGGCGAAGACGTGGATCGCTTCTTCTTCGGCACGTTCGCGCAGTTCGCGCATCAGGTCGAGCGACAGCGACATCGAAAGTTTGACGCGCCAGGTCCAGCTTGCGACTTCCGTCAGCCAGCGGTCGCCGGGCCGGCTGGCGCCGATATCATAGGCCGCAGTGATCATGCGCTCGACCGGCTTGTTGGGCGAGACGGCATCCGTATCAACCTCAATGGTCAGCGTCAGCACCTCTTCGTTCCAGCCGCGCAGCATGGCGAGCGCCCGATGACCGGGCGCTGTCGCCCAACGCTCCTGATGGGCGAAATAGTCGGAGAACTTGGCGCCTGCCTCCTGCTTGCCGTCGACGACAGCGGCCTTCAGCGTGGCACGGGTCTTCATATAATTGCGCAGCTTACCGAGCAGATCGGCATTTTCAGCAATGCCTTCGGCGATGATATCGCGCGCGCCTTCCAGCGCCGTCTTCACGTCAGGCACATCGGCCGTGATAAAGCCCTCGGCCAACACCGTGGGATCCTTGGAGCGATCACCGAGGATCGTGTCGGCCAAGGGGCCGAGGCCGCGCTCCCTGGCAATCTCGGCGCGCGTGCGGCGCTTCGGCTTGTAGGGCAGATAGAGGTCTTCCAGCTCGGACTTGGTGGCGACGGTGCCGATCTTGGCCATCAACTCGTCGGTCATCTTGCCCTGGCTGGTGATGGATTCAATGATGGCCGCACGGCGAGCCTCGAGTTCACGCAGATAGACGAGACGTTCCGAGAGCGTGCGAAGCTGGGTATCGTCGAGGCCACCGGTTACTTCCTTGCGGTAGCGCGCGATGAAGGGCACGGTCGCGCCTTCATCCAGGAGTTCAATGGCGGCCTTGGCTTGATCCGGGCGGGCATTGATCTCGGCGGCGATGGTTGCGGCAAGGGAACGGATATCAGCGGCCATGTGTCTCTCTGAACTGAACGAGCGTGATGGGGACCATAAGCATGATCCCGCGGACATAAGAAGCGGTTTTCGCCACGCAACACGTTAATCCCGGCGCGGAGATGGCGTGGAGGGCGAAAGCCGTTTCCGCTTTAGCGGGATAAAAAGGCATGGCAATGTTGCCGGCCCTGCCTCCACAGGATTTGCCGCTTGACCTTTGGCTCAACCCCCCTTAACCGCGCAAAAGGACGCAACGAAAGGGCAAGCCATGAGAGTTCTGTTGATCGGATCGGGCGGACGCGAACACGCACTGGCCTGGAAACTGGCGCAATCGCCCCTGATGACGGAATTCTACGCCGCACCCGGCAATCCCGGCATTGCCGAGCACGCGACGCTTGCGGCGCTCGACATCGACAATCATGACGCCGTTGTCGCCTTCTGCAAGGACAAGGCCATCGACTTCGTCGTGGTCGGCCCGGAAGCGCCTCTGGTCGCCGGCATTGCCGATGCGCTGCGCGCCGCCGGCATAGCCGTCTTCGGCCCTTCCGCGGCGGCAGCCCAGCTCGAAGGGTCCAAGGGTTTCACCAAAGATATCTGCGCCCGCTACAATATTCCGACAGGTGCCTACCAGCGCTTCAACAATGCGCCGAAGGCAAAAGCCTATGTCCGCGCTCAGGGCGCGCCGATCGTCGTGAAGGCAGACGGCCTTGCGGCAGGCAAGGGCGTCACCGTCGCCATGACCATCGACGAAGCACTTGCCGCGATCGACGATTGCTTCGAGGGCGCTTTCGGCGAGGCCGGGGCGGAAGTGGTGATCGAGGCCTATCTCGACGGCGAGGAGGCAAGCTTCTTCTGCCTTTGCGATGGCAAGCACGCGCTGGCGCTGGCGACCGCCCAGGACCATAAGCGCGTCGGCGATGGCGATACCGGCCCGAACACTGGCGGCATGGGCGCGTACTCCCCTGCTCCCGTGATGACGCCAGACATGGTCGAGCGCACCATGAAGGAAATCATCGAGCCGACGATGCGCGGCATGGCGGAAAGCGGCCATCCCTTCAGCGGCGTCTTCTTCGCCGGGCTGATGATCACCGCCAAGGGGCCAGAACTGATCGAATACAATGTCCGCTTCGGCGATCCCGAATGCCAGGTGCTGATGATGCGGCTGAAGAGCGATCTGCTGCCGCTGCTTTATGCCTGCGCCAACGGCACCCTGGATCAGATGACGGCCGAATGGAGCGACGACCCGGCGCTGACCGTCGTCATGGCCTCGAAGGGCTATCCCGGTTCCTATGCCAAGAACACGCCGATCACAGCGCTGCCCGCGGATGGTGAAAACGAGAAGGTGTTCCATGCCGGCACAGCCCTGAAGGACGGGGCGCTGGTTGCAACCGGTGGTCGGGTGCTGAATATTACCGCAACGGGCAACACAGTGGGCGAAGCAAAGGAACGCGCCTATGCCCTGGCCAGCAAGGTGAAATGGGATAACGGCTTCTATCGCAATGATATCGGCTGGCGTGCAGTGGAGCGCGAAAAGTAAACATCCCTGCGGCTCTGCAATTGCAAGTCCATTAAATTTTTACCTAATCTCCTGACGGGATGGAAATAAAGCGACACTAATGTCTTCGTCACTATAGGCGGAGTTCTTGGTTATGCGTTCCTTTTTTCTGACCTTGGCGTGCGTACTGGCCGGCGGCTCCGCCATGGCGTCGTCGATTCAGCCGATCAACGGCACGATGATCGGCGGCAGAGGCAGCATTATCGACAAGAGCTGTGCCGAATGCCCTCCGCTGAAGCCGCCGGTCACGGAAAAGGAATATACCGTGCCGGCGCTGGAGCCTGGCACCCAATCCGTGGTCGTGCGCAATATCGATGGTCAGAAAAGGGTCGTCCGCACCGAAGCGTGGATGGGCGGCTCGCCTGTTAACTTCGTCAGCAAACCGACGCCAGAAGCGCTTGCTGCGGCCGGTGAACCTGCCGATGGGATCGACATGACCGCTCAGACGGCGGCTTTGCCCAACTCCTCCGTAGCTCGCGAACCTGCGCCGCTCGATATTTCAGGCTTCCAGCTTCGCCAGTAATCTTCACAAGGCGTTCCCGCGTTTGGGCGTGTGCGAAATGCCGACTATATTCATACTTCGAAATATATCATTTTCATATTCGGCAGAATTAAATAATCCTTCACAAAACCTAAGTTTCACTTGTGTGATCTTCAAATATAATTACGTATTACTTACAATGATTGCGCATATCTGCGGTTTAATTCGAAATTAAATACAACCAAACCCAGCGATTAAAGCTTTTTTAGACATAAACAGCGATTTTACTGTCACCGGACAGCAGCATGTCATTTAAGCGGCGGCAAGCGTATTGGGATTCTCTCAGGCGATCGCACAGGCGGTAGGAAACCGCACCGGTATTCACCCCTGTGGGAGGCACCATGAAGAATCTCAAGATATCGCATCAATTGTTTGCCCTGCTTGGCGTCCTGATGGCCGCCTTCGCGGTGGCCACTTATTTCCAGATCCGGTCCCAGGCCGATTCCATTTACGATGATCGCTTCGACATGCTGCGCACGCAGGTCGAATCCGGCATCTCGGTTTTGAATCAGTATTATCAGCGCGAAAAATCCGGCGAGATGAGCCATGAGGCGGCCCAGGCCGAAGCCTTCAAGGTCCTGTCGCACGTCAGCTTTGCGCCGGCAGGCTATCTCTTCGGTTTCGATTACAATGTGATCCAGCGCATTCATCCGAGCCCCGTCAATATCGGCAAGGATATGTCCGGCCAAGTCGACAAGAATGGCACCCATTTCAGCAAGGAAATGGTCGAGAAGGGCATCAAGGGCGGCGGCCGCACCATCTATTACTGGAACAAGCCGGGTCACTCCGACAGCGAGTTCTTCCTGAAGGGCAGCTATTCGGCAGCTTTCGCTCCCTGGCAGATCGTGCTCGGCTGCGGTGTCTACATGGATGACCTCGAGGCACAGATCAATGCCACGATGTGGCGTGCTCTCATGATCTGCGGCATCGTCTTCCTGATCGGTATCGGCGCCGCCTTCTACTTCATCCGCGGCATCACGAAGCCGCTGACCGACGTCCACGCAGCCCTGAAGGCCGTCGCGGACGAAGACGTGAAGACCGCCATCCCGCATACCGAGATGCGCAATGAAATCGGCCTGATGGCGAAGGCGACCCAGGCGCTGCAGGAAAAGGTTCGCGAACGTCATGCGCTTGCCGACCGTCAGGCGGCACAGGAGCTGGAAATCAGCAACGAACGCGAACAGAACCTGCGCCAGCAGCAGGACGAGGCCCGCGAACAGGCCCGCGTCGTTGCGGTCATCGGCAAGTCGCTCGAAGAGCTTGCTCGCGGCGATCTGACGGTGCGCTGCGGCGATCTCGGCGCCAGCTATGCCGGCCTTCGCAACAACTTCAATGAGGCACTGTCGCACCTCGAAGCCGCCATGGGTCGCGTCAACGCCAAGGGCAACGACATCGGCCTCAGCAAGGAAGAAATCCGTCGCGCCTCCAACGAGCTGTCGCAGCGCACCGAGCGACAGGCCGCAAGCCTGGAAGAAACCTCGGCAGCGCTCGACGAACTCACTGTCGCCGTCCGTCAGACCGCGGAAGGCGCCGATGAGGCCAGCAAGCGCGTCCATGCCGTCAGCGCCGAAGCATCGCGCAGCGATGCTGTGGTTGCTCAGGCGATCGAAGCGATGAGCGGCATCGAGAAATCTTCGGCCGAAATCGGCAAGATCATCGGCGTCATCGACGAGATCGCCTTCCAGACCAACCTGTTGGCGCTCAACGCCGGTGTGGAAGCGGCTCGTGCCGGCGAATCCGGCAAGGGCTTTGCGGTCGTCGCCCAGGAAGTGCGTGAACTCGCCCAGCGCTCCGCCGCAGCCGCGAAGGAGATCAAGGACCAGATCGCCCGCTCTTCCGGTCAGGTCGATCAGGGCGTTCGCCTTGTCGGTGAGGCAGGCGAAGCGCTGAAACGCATCTCCGGTCAGATCAAGGCAGCCAATGAGATCGTCTCGAAGATCGCCCACAGCGCCTCCGAGCAGGATACGACGCTGCGCTCGATCTCGTCCTCGATGAACCAGCTCGATGCCGCCACGCAGCAGAACGCCGCCATGGCTGAGGAAACCACCGCATCGGCCGAGACGCTCGCCGCCGACACGGAAGATCTTCTTGCCCTCATCCGCGGCTTCCGTGTCAACGAAGGCCGCGCAACCATGGATCATCGCCGCGCCGCCTGATCAGTACAGCTGCAAAAATGGGAAACCGCCGGCCTCGCATCCGGCGGTTTTCTTTTGAGCAAAGCTTTTGCTGCGTCAGTCTGCGACCTTCAACCGCTCGACCAACCTGTCGATCTCGCGATCGGAATAGACCTCGATACCGGCCTGCTGGAGCAGCGCCGCCGTGACGCCGCGGCCGTTCTGCTTGCCGCCGGAAAATGTGCCGTCATAGATGAAGCCGGAGCCGCAGGATGGGCTGCCGTCGATCAGGAGAGCGTAACGACAGCCGGTTTCCGTTGCGAGCGCCAGCGCATTTTCCGCCGCCTGGCGAAATTCCGCCGTGACATCGCCGCCGG
The DNA here is from genome assembly GCF_007828675.1 of Rhizobium sp. ERR 1071. NCBI lineage: Bacteria > Pseudomonadati > Pseudomonadota > Alphaproteobacteria > Hyphomicrobiales > Rhizobiaceae > Rhizobium > Rhizobium sp. ERR 1071. The sequence continues at coordinate 240,035 of NZ_VITM01000003.1, forward strand.
TGATTTCCATTACCCGTGCGGTGCCGGCAAGCACATCCTCGCCCGTGGCACCGCCTGCAATTTCGGCAGGCGGTCTTGGAACCGCCATGCCGGCGGACATTTCCGGGCAGATCGTCACCAACCGCCCCTCCTCCCGCCAGCGATCGATCGCCGGATGGACAAGAGCCTTGGAGCGGCCGTCATAGCGGACGGCATGGCCCATGAGGCAGGCGCTGACGAGGATCTTTCCGGTCATCGCGCCCCCATGTCTTATCCCGCGATCTTCGAGAAGTCAGCGACCGTGCCGGTTGCCTCACGGATCAGGCGCAGCAGCGCCAGGCGATTGGCGCGGATAGCGGCGTCTTCGTCATTGACGAGTACATCCTCGAAGAAGCGGTCGACGGACGCGCGCAGCTTGGAAAGGGCGGCCATGGCCGAGCGGAAGTCTTCCTTGGCGATCGCGGCGGAAGCCTCGGCGGAAGCAGCCTTGACGGCGGCGAAGAGATCCTTTTCCGCATCGAGCTTCAGCAGCGCTTCCGAAACGCCGTCAGCGACGACCGTGCCCTTCTTTTCCTCGGCGGCGAGCAGCTGCGTGGCACGCTTGGTGCCGGCGAGCAGGTTCTTGCCATCCTCGGAGGTGATGAAGGCGGTCAGCGCCTCGACGCGGCGGGCGACCATCAGCAGATCATCGGCCTCCGGGGTCAGCACGGCATCGATGAGGTCATGACGGGCGCCGAGATCGCGCAGATAGACCTTCAGGCGATCGTGGAAGAAGGCAAGCAGATCGGCATCCCTGGTGGTCGCCAGCAGCGGCAGGCGCACGCCGCGCTCCAATAGGATACGGACGACACCGAGGGCTGCGCGGCGCAGTGCATAAGGGTCCTTCGAGCCCGTGGGCTTTTCATCGATCGCCCAGAAGCCGACGAGCGTATCCAGCTTGTCGGCAAGCGCAACCGTGATCGCAACCTTGTCCTCGGGGACACGGTCGGACGGACCTTGCGGCTTGTAGTGGTCTTCGATAGCCGTTGCCACAGAAGCGTTCTCGCCCTGTAGCGATGCGTATTTGCGGCCCATGACGCCTTGCAGCTCGGGGAATTCGCCGACGGCTTCGGTGCGCAGATCGGCCTTGGCGAGCACGACGGCGCGGTCGACCAGAGCGGCATCGGCGCCGGTGATCTTGGCGAGGTCAGCGGCCAGCGCGCGGATGCGGGCGACGCGCTCGCCCTGGCTGCCAAGCTTGGCATGGAAGGTGACGTTCAGGGCATCGAGCTTGGCCATGCGCTGATCGAGCGGCTTCTTTAGATCGAGGCCGAACTTTTTGGCGGAGGCTTCCAGCATCTCGAGATCGGGCAGATCGCCCTGGTCGCGCTTCCAAAAGTGCAGCGCGTCGGACAGACGAGCGCGCACGACCTTGCCGTTGCCGTGGATGATTTCCTTGCCGCCATCCGTCGCCTGGATATTGGCGACGAGAATGAAGCGGTTGGACAGCGTCTCGCCGGCCGGTGGCCGCGTGACGAAACACTTCTGATTGGTCTTGATGGTCAGGCGGATGATTTCCGACGGGATCGAGAGATAATCCTCCTCGAAGGAGCCCATCAGCACCTGCGGCCATTCGACGAGGCCGGAAACTTCCTCCAGCAGGCCTTCATCCTCGACCAGTTCCAGGCCGTTGGCAAAGGCGATGTCGCGGGCATCGTGCAGGATAATGTCCTTGCGGCGCTCGGCATCGAGAACGACATAAGCCTTTTCCAGGCTCGCGACATAATCATCGAAGCGCTTGACCGTGATCGGGCCTGGCGCATGGAAGCGATGGCCATAGGTCACATTCGAGGCGACGATGCCGTCGATCTCGAAGGGGATGACGACGGTTTCCTCATGCTCGGTGCCGTAGACGCAGACGATCGATTGCAGCGGGCGCACCCAGCGCAGCGAGCCGGGCTTTACTGATGCCTTACCCCAGCGCATCGATTTCGGCCAAGGGAAGTTGCGGATGATATCGGGCATCACGGAAGCGACAATCTCTTCCGCGGCGCGGCCGGGCTTGGAAATCACCGCAACGTAGAAATCGCCCTTCTTCGGGTCGCTTTGCACCTGTGCCTCGGCAATGGAGGACAGGCCGGCGCCGCGCAGGAAGCCTTCGATCGCCTTTTCATTGGCATCGGTGCGCGGACCCTTGCGCTCCTCGCGCACGTCGGCGGAGCGCGCCGTCAGCCCGCGAATGTCGAGCGTGAGGCGCCGCGGCGTCCAATATTCCCTGGCGCCCTCATAGGACAGACCAGCCTCGACCAGCGCATCGGTCACCAGCTTCTTCAGGTCGCCGGCAGCCTTGCGCTGCATACGGGCGGGAATTTCCTCGGAGCGGAGTTCGAGAAGGAGATCGGGCATGGGAGCTGTCTTTACGTTGAGGCAGAAATGATCCGGGCGGACTTAGCAAGCCCGGCGGCAAAAGTCACCAAGGCAAACGGCGAATTTACCACCCTCCTCCGCCTCCACCGCCTCCTCCACCACCGGAAGATCCACCATCGCCGCCTCCACCGCCGAAAGCGGAGGATGAATTCGATGCCGGTGCAGGAATCGTCGAGGCTATGGCCGACGCCATGGAAGAGGAAAAGTCGCCGATCCTGCCGCCGATATTACCAGGGCGGAAATCGCCGGAATACCAGACCGGTGCGTAGGCTGCCGCGGCTGCACCTGCGGCGGTCGCAAGCCAGGTCTCGAAAGCGCTCGACCAGGGCTTTTCGACACCGAGCGCGACCGCATAGGGCAGCAGTTTTTCGAAATGCTGCGGCGACATCTGCGGCGCGCCCTGCATGTTCATCCGGTCTCGTTCGGCGAGCGTCAGATATTGCCGGAGGCCGGCGATGCCATCCATCATCTTGCGTCCAAGCGGTGTCGGCGCGCCCATCAGGAAATAGAAGACGACGTTGAGCGCAAAAATGCCGACGATGCCCGCCACTAGCGGCAGCAGGCCCGCTTCCCACAGTGGCACGACCGCGGCGGCAAAGCCGTTGACCGCGACGGATACCAATACGAAGCCGAAGAAGGCGCAGATCAGAACGGAAAGAATTCGCTGGCCGAGACTGGCGTTGGGACGCCGGAATCTTCGACCGATGATATTGGTAAAGATGGTCACGAAAATCGACAGGACACCGGGCATGACGATCAGCGGCACCGCATTTTCATGCAACCGCCCGAAGATGATGATGGATGCCAGGATCAAAACCGAGAGAGCAACACCGACCACGACATAGAGCGAGTTGGCCTTGTAATACTCGCCGCGATGATCGCGCTCGATCGCGCTGCGAAACTTCGCACCCAAACCCTGCACCGCCTCGCCGTTTTCCTTGTCTATGACGAGCGGAGAAAATGGTCCGACGGCCTGCATCAGCACCTTGTCGCCGCCGCTGAGATCGCCGCCGGCCTTGCCGGTCGGGCGGACAACGACCTTTTCCTTCAGATCATCGAGAATGACATAGCCGCGCACGGCAAGGTCGATTGCCGTCGCAGAGAATGCCGTCCAGCCGGAACTGGCGAAGCCCCTGTTATCGATATAGTTCACGAGCGCCGGCGAAATACCGTCAGGCGGGTCCCAGCGTGGGACCATAACACCTGCAGGCGGATCTCGCCCGACTGCGATCCAGCTTCGCATGTAATAGGCAAACAGCAGGATCAACCCGCCGATGGCTATGATCGTATCGAGATGATCCCGAAGGAACCAGCCCCATTGCTGGCTGTCGCTCGGCGGCGCGATCGCTCCTTTGGCCAGCTTGATGGCGATCGTCAGGCCCTCGGCGGTGGCGAGCGGCCTGGTTGTCGCGAAGGTAACAATATTGCCCTGTTGGCTCGCACTTGCGTTCTTGCCCGTAGCGCCGAGCGGCCCCGTAAAGAAGGCAAGCTGCTGCGGCTGCACGCCGTCGGGCAAGGTGACGATTGCCTTCGCGTTGATGATCGGGAACAGCCAGCCGTTGCCCGTCACGTTCCAGTAAAGCTCGTCGTGATCACCGAAATAGCGCATCTGCCTGTTGGTGTCATACGTCAGGCGAAATGTATGCGGGCCTGGGTTTAGAATACGATCGGCCTTGCCGATATAGATGCGTTCGCCGCCGCTGATACGCTCGCTGCGCCAATCCTCCGGCTGGCCGTCACGCTCGACGGAGACCACCTTGAAATCCACCTCGATTTCGCGGCCGGCGGCATCTGTCATCGTCAGCGGGAAATCCCGGAAGATGCCGCGGCGGATATCACGCCCCTCTGCATTTACGGAGATCGTCTCGACGACCCGCATGGAGCCGTCGCGATGCAGCGCGATTGCCTGATCGAAATTGGTGATGAGCTCGGCTGCCGTCACCGCCGTTGCACAAATCAGCAGGCACAGAGCCAGAAAGAATCCGCAAAGCCGTGTCATCACTCCCCCAAAGGATGGCCGCGGCGCCGCTGCTGCCGGCGCCGCTTTGCGTCATGATTATTCCGCGCTCAGCCTCCCTTGAGATGGCGGAGCGTCAGTCTTCGTAGGTGACTCCCAGCGACGCCAGCACGTTCCAATAGGATGGGAAAGTCTTGGCGACGCAATCGGGGTCGAGAATGGTGATGCCGCCGATCTTCAGGCCGGCAAGCGCGAAGCTCATGGCAATGCGATGATCGGCGAAACTGTCGATCTCCGCCGGCAGCAGCTTGCCGGCAAGGCTCGGATCGGAGGCGACGATCAGATCATCTCCCTCTTCCGTGCCGAGGCCGGGCACGATGCGCGACAGGCCGCTCGACAGCGCCCGGACGCGGTCGCATTCCTTGACGCGGAGATTGGCGATGCCGACGAAGCGCACCGGCGTCTCGTTGAAGGCGGCGAGAACAGCAAGCGTCGGAATGGCGTCCTGCATCTGCGATCCGTCGATGACGGCGGGCAGGTGCGGGAATTGCGAAATCACCTCATAGGCGCGCGCATCCGGCTGCGAAAATTCGCTTGCCGGCGTGCCGAGATCGATCTTGCCGCCGGTCAGCACTTCCGCCGCCCAGAGATAGGTCGCGGCCGAGGCGTCCGGCTCGATGAGGAAGTCCGCCGCGTGATAACCGGTCGGCTCCACCCGCCAGGCGACCGGGCTGACGCGTTCGACCCTGGCGCCGAAGGCGCGCATGGCGGCCACAGTCAGATCGATATAGCCGAGAGCGCCGATATCCTCGCCCAGCAGCTCGACGTCGACGGGCCGGTCGCCGCCGGCGGCCATCATCAGAAGCGCAGAGACATATTGGCTGGACAGGCCGCCATCGATCTGCACGCGGCTTGCTTCGAAGCGGCCGGTGCCATTGATGGTGACAGGCGGGCAGCCAGTTTCCGTGGAGGCATCGATGCCGAGCGAGCGCAGCGCGTCGACGAGCGGGCCGATCGGCCGCTTGCGCATATGGGCGTCGCCATCGACGACGACCTTGCCCTCGACCAGCGCAGCAGCGGCCGTCAGGAAGCGCGTCGCGGTGCCGGCATTGCCGAGAAAGAGAGGGGCAGCAGGCGCCTTCAGCTTGCCGCTACCGGTCACGATGAAGGTCGTGTCGTCGGGCTCGTCGATGACAACGTCCATGGCGCGCAACGCTTCGGCCATATAGCGGGTATCGTCGCTCTTTAGCGCGCCGGTCAGCCGGCTCGTGCCCTTGGCAAGGCCAGCCAGCAGCAGTGCGCGATTGGTAATCGACTTCGATCCGGGCGGCATGGCGCGTCCGGTCAAAGGCTTGCCCGGCGGGATAATCGTGAGTTTGGCTCTACCCATCATCATTCTCTTTGGTCAGTCAGGAAGCCGGCCGATGGCCGGCGGTCGGCATCCTTTACCGCCTCGCATGAAAAACCGATAGCGGGAATCTCAGAACTTTACCGTAGGAACGGCGCGGTCGGCTTCGTTGGTGATCTCGAAATAGGCCTTCTTGGTAAATCCGAAGGGGCCGGCGATGAGATTGTTTGGGAAGGTCTCGACCTTGACGTTCAGATCGCGCGCAGCGCCATTGTAATAGCGGCGGGACATCTGGATCTCGCCTTCCACGCCCTCGAGTGAGCGCTGCAGTTCCAGGAAGTTGGTATTGGCCTTGAGGTCGGGATAGGCTTCGGCGAGCGCGATCACCCGGCCAAGCGCCTGCGACAACAAGCCCTCCACTTGACCACGTGCCGCGACATCCCCTGCTGGCACCGCCTGCGCCTTGTTCCGCAGTTCAACAACCTCTTCCAAGGTTTGGCGCTCATGCCCGGCATAGCCTTTGACCGTCTCGACCAGATTGGGAATGAGGTCGGCGCGGCGCTTCAACTGCACGTCGATGCCTGACCAGGCCTCCTCAGCCACCTGACGTGCGCGGACGAGCCCGTTATAGGCGAACACGACATAGAGCGCGGCCAGCACTATGATCGCGAGAAGAATAAGCATCTGAAATCCCCCGTGGCGACTACAACCCAAGGGACACTAGGCAGATTTCACGCCAATGTCACCCGGCTTTAACGGTAGCGCAGAGCCAAGATAGGGCCGCAATGCCCAATCCTGGGGAGCTTGCCTCAAGCGGCCTGCTGGTTCCAGTTGACGCCGCCGGCATCCGTCAGCAGGAAGGCTTCGCCGCAAGCCTTGGCGAGCGTGCGCACGCGCAGGATGTAGCTCTGGCGTTCCGTCACCGAGATGACGCCACGGGCGTCGAGCAGGTTGAAGACGTGGCTCGCCTTGATGCACTGGTCGTAAGCCGGGAAGACGCATTTGTGCAGGCGATGGTTTTCGCTGTCGCCGGGGGCGCCGGCAGCCAGCAATGCCTGGCATTCCTTTTCGGCATCGATGAAATGGCGATGCAGCGTCTCGGTATTGGCATATTCGAAATTATGCCGGGAGTATTCCTGCTCGGCCTGGAGAAAGACATCGCCGTAGGTGATCTTGTCTTCGCCTTCGAGGCCGTTGAAGTTCAGGTCATAGACGCTGTCGACGCCCTGAACATAGGTCGCAAGACGCTCTAAGCCGTAGGTCAGCTCACCGGCGACGGGAGCGCATTCGATGCCGCAGACCTGCTGGAAATAGGTGAACTGTGAGACTTCCATGCCATCGCACCAGCATTCCCAGCCGAGGCCCCATGCGCCGAGCGTCGGGCTTTCCCAATCGTCCTCGACGAAGCGGATATCGTGCAGAAGCGGATCGAGGCCGATCGCCTTCAACGAGCCGAGATAGAGCTCCTGCAGATTAGGCGGATTAGGCTTCAGGATGACCTGATACTGATAATAGTGCTGCAGGCGGTTCGGATTCTCGCCATAGCGGCCATCGGACGGGCGGCGCGACGGCTGGACATAGGCAGCGCGCCACGGCTTGGGACCGAGCGAGCGCAGCGTGGTCGCCGGATGGAACGTGCCGGCGCCGACCTCCATGTCGTACGGCTGCAGAACCGCGCAACCCTTATCGGCCCAGTAATTGTGCAGCGTCAGGATCAGCGCCTGAAAGGAGCGCTTCGGGTTCATATGGTCGGGCACGTTGGCAGTCATGGGAACTGATTTCTTCCGCTAGCGAATGGTTTGGCGGACAGGTGCCACGGCGGGACGAACGGGTCAAGGCTTTGCAGCACAAACGGCGCTGCAGCCTACCTCATCGAGGCATATGAGTTTTATTCATCCTCGCGCTTCACGTGATACTCGCCGGTCTTCGGGTCCTTGACCAAGGTTCCCATCGCGCCGGTACGGCGTTCCGTTTCGGCGCGATGGGATTTTTCGGCGAGCTTCTGTGCATCGCGCACGAAACGCCGATAGAGCAGCCAGAGGCCGCCGACGGCGACGACAAAGAAGATGATCTGGGGCATTACCCAGCGCTCCCGCTTACAATCCGTACCGGCTCCACAATGCCCTTCCCTCTGCCGCTTCCGCAAGCCCGGATGCAAGCCCGGCGCCGAGGCCATCCATGCTCCCAAGCGAGATGCCCGGAGCCTTGCGGCCGAAAAGGCTGCGCGGCGTGGTGATCAACATAGGCTTGACCTTATCGCCGAAGCGCTTCCTCAGCTCCTGGCGCATGTCGCCGAGACCATCGATCAGGCCGAGCTCCAGCCCGCGGCTGCCGGTCCAGAACAGGCCGGAGAACACCGTTTCGTCAGCCGAGAGTTTTCCTGTACGACGCTCGAGCACCATTTCGATTAAGACCTTGTGGATCTCCAGCTGCAGGCTCTTTAGATATTCAATGTCCTTTTCCTTCTCCGGCTTGAAGGGATCGAGGATCACCTTGTTCTCGCCGGCGGTATAGACGCGGCGCTCGACGCCGATCTTCTTCAGGAGCTCCGGAAATCCGAACCCGCCGGAAACGACGCCGATCGAACCTACGATCGAGGTGGCATCGGCAATGATTTCATCGCCGGCCAATGCAATCATGTAGCCACCGGAGGCCGCAACGTCCTCGACGAAGACCAGAACCTTCTTGTTTTTCTCGGCGGCCAGATCGCGGATACGATTGTAGATCATCCGCGACTGCACCGGAGAGCCGCCCGGCGAATTGACGATAATGGCGACAGCCGGCGCCGGCTTCATACCGAAGGCTTTTTCAAGAGCCTGGGATGAGCCTGCCAGATTCAGCGATTGCCGCAGCGGCCCTCCCCCGGAAGAGATGACGCCGCTCAGGCGGACGACGGGGACGATCACCTCCTCCTTGCGGAAGCGCTTCGGAAGCATGCGTCTCAAGAACCCAACCATTCGTCATCCCTGTTTCATGATGTTTGTTGCCCGTGATGTATGCATGGAAATGGCAAACGCAATATTGCGGATTGTATTTGATGCTCTGACGCTGAGGGCAGCCGAATGGCTATCGGCGCGGATACGAAGCGCGGCCGTTGTTCATATCATCGACGAAATCGGTGAATTTATGCGTCCCTTCGCCGTGCATGATCAGAGGTGCGCGCAGCGCCAGCCTCGCCCTCGAACCCTTGATCGCCGTCACCAGGATGCGCACCGCACTCTCGCCTTCGCGGGGATGGATCGGTGTGATTTCAATGCCGCCGAAGCGGCGACCGCAGGCGGCGATGATCTCGCCGATCGACTCCGGCCGGGCGATCAGCGACAGCTGCCCACCAGGGATCATGATCGCACCTGCCGTGCGAATCCATTTCTCGAACAGTCCGTCCGTCATGGCATGTGCCTCTGCCTTCAAGGCGTCGGGCGTCAACCGGTCGCTGGCATCGTTGAAAGGCGGGTTCATGATGACATGGTGGAAGCTGTCGTCGACAAGCCCCGCCTCGTTGCGATCCTTGCCGGTCAGCGTCACGTCGGCCTCGATAACGGACACGCGGCCGGCAAAACGGGCATTTTCCGGCAACGAAAGGCTCCTGCGCGCGAACTCGGCCATGTCGGACGAGCGCTCGAACAGCACGACCTCCGCCCGGTCGAGTCTCGAGGCCACGGCCATTCCGGCTGCTCCAGCACCTGCGCCGAGATCCGCCACCCGGATCGTCCGCTCATCTGCGACGAGGGCCGCCAGCAACATGGCATCCATACCGGAGCGGTGCCCCCTGCCTTTCGGCTGCACGACATGGAAAGCGCCGCGGTGGAAGGCATCGATGGTTTCGGAGGGCTTGCCGGTCATGGCCGACCTCAGGTCCGCACCGGGCGCAGTTCGTCACCGAGACCGGCATCAATGAGGATGCGGCGCGCCAGATCGGCACGCTCTTCTTCCACCAGAAAGCGGCGGGGCAGCATGCCGAGCGAACCCTCCAGAACGCTCATCGCCTGATCCGCCACCAGGCAATGGATTCCTGCATCCTTCATCAGACTCTCCGCAAATGAGAGAAGGACCGGGTCGTTGGTGCGGATCAGCTCGTGCATAAGCCTTAGAATTCCTGTCAAATTTACGCGACGAGACAATTCGCCTCTTGCCGCCTCTTTCGCCCCTTCTTATTGTGCTTTGCAGGAAATGAACAGGAGTCCGGATCGTTGGGCGTCGTGATACCGCTGGAAGAAAGCAAGAATAAACTGGCATCCATCAAGCCTTTGGTGGACCTGACCAAGGCGGACATGGAACGCGTCAATCAGCTCATCCTGTCCAAGGCCGGCTCCGATGTGCAGATGATCCCCGAGGTTGCGGAGCACCTCATCTCCTCCGGCGGCAAGCGTTTGCGGCCGATGCTGACGATCGCGTCCGCCGCACTTTACGGCTATCAGGGCGACAATCACATCAAGCTCGCGACATCGGTCGAATTCCTGCATACGGCGACGCTGCTGCACGACGACGTCGTCGATGAAAGCGATCTGCGCCGCGGCAAATCCACGGCCCGGATGATCTGGGGCAACCAGGCGAGCGTTCTGGTCGGCGATTTCCTGCTCGGCCAGGCTTTCCGCATGATGGTGGAAGTCGGCTCGCTCGAAGCGCTCGACGTACTCTCTTCGGCAGCCTGCGTTATCGCGGAAGGCGAAGTGCTGCAGCTTTCCGTTTCCAAGAACATGGAGACGACGGAAGACGATTATCTCTCGGTCATCCGCGCCAAGACCGCGGCGCTCTTTGCCGCCGCGGCCGAAGTCGGCCCGATCGTCGCCAATGCCGGCAAGGCGGAGCGCAATGCGCTGAAATCCTACGGCACCAATCTCGGCCTAGCCTTCCAGCTCGTCGACGATGCGCTCGATTACGGCGGCAAGGCTGCCGACCTCGGCAAGAATGTCGGCGACGATTTCCGCGAGGGCAAGATCACGCTTCCGGTGATCCTCGCCTATCGCCGCGGCACCGAGAAGGAACGCGCCTTCTGGCGTGAGGCCATCGAAACCGGCGATAACAGCGACGAGAATCTCGAAAAGGCCCTCGGCCTGATCACGAAATACGGCGCGTTGGCTGACACAATTGCCCGCGCCGTACACTACGGCACGATTGCCCGCGACGCCTTGGCGCCATTGCCGGAAACGCCCTGGAAATCGGCACTTCTGGAAGTGATCGATTTCTGCATCGAACGCGTTAATTGATGGCGGTGGCCTGAATTTGTTGCAGGGCCGCTTCAAAAAAGCCATCCTGTTGTGAATCAGTTGACACGAATGCGTTGTGCCGCCGGCGAAGTCGCCGGCCATTCCCTTGATGAAAGGCTTTCTAATGCGGCAGAGACTTGCCATCCGTTTCCTTTCGGGCGTAGCCTTGGCGGCAATCCTTTCGGTGTCCGCCCTGACTGGCGCGCGCGCAGAGGATAAGCCGGCAGCGCCGGAGGCCAGTGCTCCGGTCACTTCTTTCGATCCGGATAGCGTCGATACGTTCGCAGGCGCGTTCCTCGCCGCCCGTACCGCAGATGTCGATCATGACTACGATACTGCCATTGCGCTCTACAAAAAGGCACTGATGATCGATCCGAGCAATCCGGAAATTCGCCAGCGGCTGATGATCTCGCTGCTGCTGAACGGCAATCTGGAAGAAGGCGTCAAATACGCCAACGAGTTGAAGAGCGATCCTTCGGTCGAGCGTGTCACGACGATCGTGCGTGGCATGGATGCCATCCGCCGCCATGAATACCGCACCGCGCAGGAAATCCTCAAATATAACGGTCCGAACGATCTCGACCGGATGATGACCAACCTGCTCGCCGCCTGGGCGCGTGCCGGATCCGGCCGCGGCAAGGAAGCAATCTCGATGATCGACAAGATGAAGGGCCCGGATTGGTTCAACATCTTCAAGAACTATCATGCCGGCGCCATTGCGCTGACGCTGGGCGACCTGAAGTCGGCACGCTCTCACCTTAACGATGCCATCCTCGACAAGACCGGCGGCGCGACCGCACCTGACACCTTCATGCGCGCCGTCATGGCGCTCGCACGCCTCGAAGCCAAGGCCGGAGACAAGCAGAAGGCCCTGGATGCGATTTCCGTCGGCGACAATCTCGTCAGCAATTATGCGCCGCTGAATGCACTGCGCGACAGCATCAGCAAGGGCGATACGCCGGATCAGCAGGTGACGAACGCCAGCGAGGGTGCGGCCGCCGTTCTCTTCACCATCGGTGCCGCGCTGAACCGCGACGGGGCCGAAGATGTCGTCTCGCTCTATCTACAGATTGCCAATTCTCTCGACCCGAAGGCGGCCGATACGCTGGTCCTGCTCGGCGGGCTGGCCGAAAAACAGGAGCAGACCGATCGCGCGATCGCCTTCTACAAGAAGGTGCCCGATAATTCGCCGATGGCCCGCATCTCCGAGCTGCAGCTCGGCCTCGCACTCGCCCAGGCAGGTAAAATCGACGATGCACGCAAACATCTCAAGGCGCTGATCGATTCCGATCCCAACGATGTCCGCAGCTATCTCGCCTACGGCAGCGTGCTTTCCGACGCCAAGGACTTCCAGTCCATGGCCGATAATTACGACAAGGCCGTGCAGATCATCGGCCCAGTGCCGAAGCGCAGCGACTGGGCGGTTTTCTTCCAGCGCGGCATTGCCTATGAGCGGCTGAAGAAATGGGCGGATGCCGAGCCGAACTTCAAGAAGGCCCTCGAACTCAATCCGGACCAACCGCAGGTGCTGAATTATCTGGGCTATTCCTGGGTCGACATGAACATGAACCTCGACCAGGGTTTGGACATGATCAAGAAGGCCGTCGATCTGAGGCCGGATGACGGCTATATCGTCGATTCCCTTGGCTGGGCCTATTTCCGCCTCAACCGTTTCGATGATGCGGTGAGCGAATTGGAGCGGGCAGCGCAGCTCAAGGCCGGCGATCCGACGATCAACGACCATCTCGGCGACGCCTACTGGCGCGTCAATCGCAAGCTCGAAGCCGTCTATCAGTGGAACCGGGCGCTCGCCTCGAAGCCGGAAGAGGCCGATATTCCGAAGATCAAGGAGAAGGTCGAGAAGGGCTTGCCGCCGCTCGACAACGACCCGAAGACTGTTGACAAAAGCAAGCTGCCCGATCCAGCACCCGCGCCCTCGCCCGACACGAACGCTCCGGCGCCGGTCGACAAGAAGTCCTAAGATTTCCATGAGCACGATCTTGGCTGCGGGCGATTTCGACCTCACGGAAGAAGCGCCCGCAAAGATCAATCTTGCACTGCATGTCACGGGCCGCCGAGCCGATGGCTATCATTTGCTCGATATGCTCGTCAGCTTTGCCCGCCATGGCGACCGTCTTTTCTTTCGCGCAAGTGCGGATGACGATTTCAGTCTCTCTGGACGTTTTGGCCCGTTGCTTTCGGCCGATGCCGAGGCCGGCGACAATCTCGTTCTCAAGGCGCGCGATCTCTTGCGGCAGGCAGTCAACTCGGCCGGCTTCGATGCCCCCCCTGCCCATATTCATCTGGAAAAGAATCTACCGATCGCATCCGGCATCGGCGGCGGCTCGGCGGACGCGGCGGCGACCTTGCGCGGGCTGATGCGGCTATGGCGCGTTACCCTGCCGGAGGCGACGGTCAAAACCATCGCCTTGAAACTCGGCGCCGATGTGCCGATGTGCCTTGCCAGCCAACCACTGGTCGCGCGCGGGATTGGCGAGGCGATAGACCTGCTGCGGGGATTTCCCGCCTTTGCCGTGGTTCTCGGCAATCCGCTTGTCGGCGTCTCGACATCGGATGTGTTTCGGCAGCTCACCCGCAAGGACAATCCGCCGCTCTTGTTTCCATCACAGATGCCGCAGGGACACGGCGAATGGATCGACACGATCAAGACCCTGCGCAACGATCTGGAACCGCCGGCACGCTCGATCTGCGGTGAGATTTCAGCGCTCTCCGGCCTGATCGAAAGCCAGGGGCCGATCATGACGCGCATGTCCGGTTCCGGTGCGACGTGCTTCGGTATTTTCAACGATATCGAACAGGCGACGGCCGCCGCCGCTTCGCTTCACAGGCAGCGGCCGGACTGGTATTTCCAGGTAACCGAAACGATCGCGGGAGAGGCATGATGGCAGCGTTAGGCAACGAAAGATCCTTCATTCCCGTCGGCATCGCCGTGCTGACCGTTTCCGATACACGCACGCTCGCTGACGATAAATCCGGCGATACGCTGGTTGCCCGCATTGCAGAGGCGGGTCACAGGCTTGCCGCCCGCGCCATCGTGCCAGACGACAAGGAGCGCATCCGCGCGCAGGTGGAAGCCTGGACGAAGGACGATGCGATTGATGTGGTGATTACCACCGGCGGGACTGGCTTTACCGGCCGCGATGTCACGCCCGAGGCGCTGGAGCCGCTGTTCGAGAAGCGGATGGATGGGTTTTCCGAGGTCTTCCATCGCATTTCCTACGACAAGATCGGCACGGCGACGATCCAGTCACGGGCCACCGGCGGTGTGGTCAATGCCACCTTCATTTTCGTACTGCCGGGTTCGCCTGGCGCCTGCAAGGATGCATGGGACGGCATCTTGAAGGCGCAACTCGACTATCGCCACATGCCCTGCAATTTCGTGGAGATCATGCCGCGCCTCGACGAGCATCTAAAGCGCGGCGCCGGCTCGAGATAGGTCTTCTGCTCAACGCGATATTGCGCGTCGATCATGCCTTCGGCAGAACAGGAATTGATTCCCAAGAATCGCCGGTGAGAATGATGCAGCTCCGGCCGGATACGTCGCTCATCAGCAGTGTCCAGTTGCCGCTCTCGGCGGCGTAGATCTCAACAATCGTGCTCTGATCGAGCTTGCCGACGGCCGAAAGCTTTTCCGAAAGATGGTCGCCAAGAAACGCGACGATATCGACGCGTTGAGCGCAGGCCAAGGTCACCTGAGCGGCGGCAATGCCGGGGAAAAGAGTTGCACTTGCAACGAAGATCGTTGTCATGAGGCGGTAGAGCATCGTGCGTTTCATAACGCACCTCCTTTCGCCGAAATCCCGGCAGAAAAGGAGAGTTCCGCTGACCAGTTCCGCCTGATATCGGCATCTTCATGGTCGGCCGCCTGACGCGACACGCATAAGGTGCCGCCACATGCAAATTATCGCAGCTATTCGCGCGTTTACAAATGGAATCTGCGGAACGCTAGAGCAGTTCCAGCAAAAGTGCGAAGCGATTTTGCGTCCGGAGCTGCGTAAAAACAAAAAGATGGAGCGTTTTTGCAATTCGAAGAAATGCGGAAATGCTCTAGGCCCTATCGCGCCGCGCGTGCCACCCAGGACGGAATGAGCTCGCTTGAAAGCCGTCGGCCCTTCTGTCCCTTGGCGAACTCCGCCAGCCCCATGCCCGACCTGGCGACGGCGATCGCCTGGTGCTTGGAAAGCAGCAACCCCAGTTCCAGCGGCGCCGTACGACGGCCGATTCGCTTCAGAAACGGGCGACGATAGCCGCGCGATGCTGTAAAGCGCGCCGGCACCTTGTTCAGCGAGACATATTCGGCGATCTCATCGATCCAGCCGGCTTGCGGCCGTGCGCCCGGCTCGATCAGCAGCAACCATTCGCCCCTCGCAGACCGCAATATATCCTTGATATCCCACTGCGAATAAAAGCGGCAGCCGGCGGCATCGGCCACCTTCGATGTGCCGTCCCTGGAACCGTGATCAAGCACGACCACGTCGCTGACCAGCCCTTCGACCGCTCCTGCCACCAATGCCGCCAATGTCTGCGCCAGCTCGGGTTCGTGATCCTGGCATTCGATGATGACCGTCAACATTGCCCATTTATAGAGCGGCGCATAATTTATTGCCAGCACCTAACCCTCAGGCTCGAGCGTTTAAGAAAAGCATCATAAGCGGCCGAAATTCTCACGGCCGGCGCCGCCGAATACCTCCCGTGAATGAGATGGAAAATGACGGTCGCGGATTTTTGTTCTTGCAATGTTCTCATTTGTCGGATAGGAATTTAATCATCTTAGACGCGGCATGCGATGGCATGAGCCGCCCTGGAGCTACCGATGAACGAGCAGTCCCTTGCAGGGCAGGCCGCTTTCGCGCCTGCCAACACGGCAGATGTTGCCAATGCTTTGATCGCCGATGCCGGTCTCAGGGTCGACGTCGAGCGCCGGCGTGGGCGCGGCGCCGGATTGAACCCGAGCGGCCGGTTCGAGCCGCAGCAGCGCGAAGCTTTCGACGACGGCTGGCAAAGCTGGGAAGAGTTGCCGCCATTCAAAACCGAAGTGCAGGTGGAGAAGCCGCGCACGGCCATTACCCGCAACGAATCCCCCGATATTCCCTTCGACCGATCAATCAATCCTTATCGCGGCTGCGAGCACGGCTGCATCTATTGCTTCGCACGGCCGACGCATGCCTATATGGGACTGTCGGCGGGGCTGGATTTCGAATCGAAGCTCTTTGCCAAGCCGGATGCCGCCAAACTTCTGGAGCGTGAGCTGGCAAAGCCCGGCTACAAGCCGCGGGTGATTGCCATCGGCACCAATACCGACCCCTATCAGCCGATCGAGAAGGAATGGCGGATCATGCGCCAGATTCTCGAAGTGCTGAACCGGGCGAACCATCCGGTTGCCATCGTCACCAAGTCGGCGCTGATCATGCGCGATATCGACATTCTGAAAGAGATGGCCGCCAAGAACCTGGTGCGCGTAGGCCTGTCGGTGACGACACTCGACCGCAAGCTCGCGCGCACCATGGAGCCGCGAGCCGCGACGCCGCCGCGGCGGCTGGAGGCGATCCAGGCTTTGAGCGAGGCGGGGATCCGCACCTCGATCATGGTGGCACCAATCATTCCAGCGCTCAACGACCATGAGATCGAGCGTATCCTCGACGCCGGCAAGGCGGCCGGTGCGCTGGAGGCAAGCTATGTCATCCTGCGGCTGCCGCTGGAAGTAAGCCCGCTCTTCCGCGACTGGCTGCTGCAGCATTATCCGGATCGCTATCGTCACGTCATGTCGCTGATCCGCTCGATGCGCGGTGGCAAGGATTACGATGCCGAATTCGGCAAGCGCATGAAGGGTGCCGGACCCTATGCCTGGCAGATCAGCCGCCGTTTCGAGATGGCGACCCGCCGGCTCGCGCTCACACGCCGCAATATTGCGCTACGCGACGACCTGTTCGTGCCGCCGGATGGCAGCGGCGTGCAGCTGTCGCTGCTCTGACGATCCCTGCGGGTTTTCCCTGTACCCGCTGGAAAAGCCCCTGGCTTCGCCGCCATGATCCACCGGGGGCTTGCAGGAGATCGGGTGGTGTGCGAGCTTCGCCGCATGTCACGCCGTGCACCACCCGATTCTCCAATGCTGTTCGAGGATGTTCCGCTCGTCCCCACTTTCGAGCTGGAACTGATTGCGCGCCGTGCCGGCCATTGGCCGGTTGCCGGGGCCGATGAGGCAGGCCGAGGCCCACTTGCCGGACCGGTCGTGGCGGCCGCCGTCATTCTCGATCCAGAGCGTATCCCGAACGGGCTAAACGATTCCAAACAGCTGACAGCCGCCAGACGTGAGGAACTGTTCGTCGAAATCCTGGCGACGGCAACCGTGTCCATCGCCTCGTCGAGTGCCGGCCGTATCGACACGACCGATATTCGCAAGGCAAGCCTCGATGCGATGCGCCGTGCCATTTGCGGGCTTGCCGTGCCGGCGAGCTATGTGTTGACCGATGGGCTCGACGTGCCTGTTGGGCTCGCCTGCCCAGGAAAAGCCGTGGTCAAAGGTGATGCGCGCTCCTTCTCCATTGCTGCCGCTTCGATCGTGGCCAAGGTGACACGCGACAGAATGATGGCGCGTGCTGGTGTCGTTTTTCCGGCCTATGGTTTCGCGGCCCATGCCGGCTATGGCACGGCGCAGCATCGTGCAGGTATCGAGGAGCATGGTCCCTGCCCGCTGCACCGCATGAGCTTTCGCCCCTTGCGCAAAGAGGTCATCTAAGCACTCAGCCCGTCAGCCCCGCGGCGATTTCAGCCGACCGCTTTCTGATATATGCAACATCTTCTCTGTAGACGCGGTCATGTCCCTCGTGGAGATTCCGACGATATCTCTCGATGCCGCGGGCAGCTTCCCGTTCCATGAAGGCCAAAAGAGCCTCGAGCCGCTCGACGATGACGTCAGGCAATGAGGGACGCTCGGCAATGGACAGGCCATAGGCATCGACAAAGACGCGGGCGCGACCAACTTGGGCGGCAAGTGTGTCCATTCCGTCGACGGCGACGCTGGAGGACAGCGGCGCCCAGCGATAGACGGCATAGGCCAGATCCCACATTCGCGAACCGGGATGCGCAGCCTCGAAATCGATGATACCGGTCACTTCGCCATCGTTCAGGACGACATTGTAGGGAGCAAAATCCCCATGGCAGATGACCTCGCAAGGCGAGCGGGCCGGCAGTTGCCAGGTGTGATCGGCCTCAAGGTCCTTTGCGAACAAGCGGGAACAATCGTGATAGCGACGCAGCAGCGATGCAGCCGACCGCAGCGCCATTTCGCCGCGCATATCAATGCAGTCATCGAGATCGCCCGTATCCCCGAGCAGATAGGTTACCCGCTCCCAGGCCTCGTCATATCCAGCCGAAATCGGAGCTGCATCGAATCCGTGCCGATGCAGCGCAGCCAGCAAGGCGTGGACGCCGGGTGTCCATGCCGCAGCCGGTCTCACGATGAGATCGCCTTGACGAAACGGTTCGCCGCCTGTCGCTGCCTGCATCCATCCCTCCTCAATCTCATGATTTTGCTGTTGGTTCCGGCAATGATCAAGCCAGCAGGAGGGAAATAAAAAACCCCGCCGAAGCGGGGCTCTTTCGAATTTCGATATTCCCAGGGCTTAGTTCAGCCGCGTCTTCACTTCCTTGACGGCATCGCTGAAGAGACCGGACTGGACGTTCCCATCGGCCTTCTTGGCAAGCACCGATTCAGCAGCGGCGATCGCGAGGTCGACAGCAGCGGAGCGGACCGCCTTCATCGCATCGGCTTCAGCCTGCTTGATCTTCTGCTCGGACAAAGCCGTGCGGTTGGCAACGAATTCCTCGGTCTTCTTGCGAGCCTCGGTCGTCAGCATTTCCGCTTCGCGCTCAGCTGCGGCAACGATGTGTGCTGCCTCAGCCTCGGCTTCCTTGCGCTTGCGCTGATATTCGGCCAGCAGATGCTGGGCCTCTTCACGCAGGCGCTTGGCTTCCGCCAGCTCGTTGCGGATCTGATCTGCGCGGTCGTCCAGCGACTTTGCCATCATGCCCGGAACCTTCAGGTAAACGATCAGGCCGAGGAAGATGAGAAGGCTGACAAAGGCGAAGAAGGTGTTGTCTAAAGCGAACTCCATGGATCACCCCTCCTGCTTGGCGGCGGCGGCTGCAACCGCAGAGGCGACATCGGCCTTGCCGGCGACATTGCCGACCAGCTGCTCGACGACAGCGCTAGCCGTCTCCTCGGCAATCGCACCGACATCACCGAAGGCTTTCGCCTTGATTTCAGCAATGCGGCCTTCTGCGGCCTTGAGCTTCTCAGCCAGGCTTGCCTCGATCGCCTTGCGATCCTCTTCGGCCTTGGCCTTGGCGGCATCGCGGGCAGTGGCGCCGATGGAATTCGCCTTGGCGCGCGCAGCGGCCAATTCGCTTTCATAGGTCGCGACGGCGGCATCGGCTTCAGCCTTCAGACGCGAGGCCTCTTCGATATCCTGGGCGATCCGGTCGTGCCGGCTTTCCAGAATGCTGCCGACGCGCGGAATAACGATCTTCTGCATGGCCACGTAGAAGATGACGAAGGTGATCACCAGCCAAAACAGCTGTGACGGATACGTCGTATGGTCAAACGGCGGGAATACGCCGCCGTGATGGCCTTCATTCGGCGCACCCGTTTCCGTGTGCACCGCTCCGGCGGCCGGCGGTGCTTCTTCAGCATATGCCGGGGTCACAAACATGCTCACCTCCAGGTGGTCTGCAAATACAAAGAATCACGGCTCGCTGCCCGCGAACCGTGATCTATGACGCCGCTGATATCAGACGGCGAAGAGCAGGAGGAGAGCGACGAGCAGCGAGAAGATGCCCAGAGCTTCCGTAACGGCGAAGCCGAATACCAGACGGCCGAACTGGCTGTCAGCAGCCGACGGGTTGCGCAGTGCGCCGGACAGGTAGCTGCCGAAGATATTGCCGAGGCCGAGAGCCGTGCCGGCCATACCAAAGCAAGCCAAACCTGCGCCGATGAACTTTGCTGCTTCCGCGTCCATGTTGAACTCCTTTGAAATGGTTGTGCGGTGAATGACTGACGCCGTTAGACGCCAATGTCTTTATCCTTAGTGGCCGCCCGGATGGATTGCGTCGTTGAGGTACATGCAAGTCAGCACCGCAAAGACGTAAGCCTGAAGGAAGGCGACAAGGAACTCGAGACCGGTGAGGGCGACGGTCATGATAAGAGGGAGAACAGCCCCGCCGATACCAAGCGCGCCGAGTGCTCCGAGCGAGGCGACGAAGCCCGCGAACACCTTAAGCGTGATATGACCGGCCAGCATGTTGGCGAAAAGACGAACGGAGAGCGAAACCGGACGGGACAGGAAGGAGATGATCTCAATCGCCACTACCAGCGGCAGAAGAACACCCGGAACACCCTGCGGGACGAAGATCTTGAAGAAGCCGAAACCATGCTTGATCAAGCCGTAGAAGATAACGGTGAAGATGACAAGCAGCGCAAGCGCCAGTGTCACGATGATCTGGCTGGTGACGGTGTAGAAGTAAGGAACAAGGCCGAGCAGGTTTGCCGTCAGGACGAACATGAAGAGAGAGAAGACCAGCGGGAAGAACTTCATTCCCTTTGTCCCCGCCCCCTCTTTCAACATCGAGGCAATGAACTCATAGGCCATTTCCGCCACCGACTGCGAGCGCGTCGGGATGACGCCGCGCGGCGCACTGGCGAAATAAAGGAAGCCAGCGGAGAGAACTGCGGAGGCAACCATGAACAGCGAGGCGTTGGTGAACGAAAAATCAATTCCGCCGATATCGATCGGGATAATCTTGAAGATCAGGAACTGATGGGTAGGATCGTTTGCCACCGCTTGTTCTCTTTCATTTTTCCGCTCCACCGAGCGGATGCTTCTCATCTGGAAACAGCGCCGCAGCGTTGCCTCCGCTCATTTCTTATCAGGCCTACCCTCGCCCGGCACCGGTGTCGCCACCTTGCCCGCAGAGCGCAGCACATTCAAAACGCCGGCACAAAATCCGAGAAGCAGCAAGATAATCATGCCCCACGGCGTCGTACCGACAAAACGGTCGAAGACATAGCCCAGAACGGCGCCAACGATGATTGCGGCTATGAACTCGCTGGAAAGCTTCATCGCCTGAGCGTAGCCCTTACGGCTTTCCTCGGCGCGAACCTCCCCGCGTTCATCCTCTCTCACCGCAGCGCGCTTGGTCGCCAATTCGGCTTCCAGCTGCGCCCGCCGCTGTTCCAGACCTTCGTCGCGGTCATCCGTCATGGTGGCATCCTCCCCATTTTCGTTGCGCGTAATCCCTGTACCCCGGTCAACGCGTAAACGAACAGCAGGTTTCGCCACCTTTCGGCCCGTTTTGAAGTCGCGCGCAACATAGTTTTAGGAAAAAGCATAGTCAAGGCGTAGGCGTCATCTGTCCAGCCATAAATTAGCCCAATTAAATCATGATCTTAGAGCGAAAGAGCCATATTGACCGAAAACTGAGCCGAAGAATCCTCTTCAGCCCGCGCTTTCCTGTGGCTTTTTTGCCAGGAGAAGCGACCTCGCCCGCGGTGTCAATCTGCCGGAACCGGGCGCATCAGCTCCAGCCGCCGCCATAGGTCCTGTAAAAGATGTGCATGCCTATGCGGCCGACCTTCACCATTTCGGCAGCCCATTTCGGCCGGACATAGACAGCATGGTAATGAGTGGCGGAACCGACTTCCGGCAGCCAGATCTTGCCGGCGGTCACGGCCATGGCGACCTGACGGGCAATGCGCCAGTGTTCGGGAGAATTGACGCGCTCCTTGACGTTGTCGCAGGCGAAGGAAAACTGGCAAGCGTTGGTCCAATCCTCGTTCTGATAGACGACGCCGCAAATGGTCTTCGGGTAGGCCGGGTTGCGGACACGATTGAGGATGACCTGGGCAACGGCCGCCTGTCCTTTCACGGACTCGCCCCTCGCCTCGAAATAGATGCCAGTGGCAAGGCACTGCTGCTCGTCGGGCGAGAAAACCGATGGCGGCAGGACATTGGCGGCCCAGGCATGATCCTTCGGGCCGATCTGCGGCACGAAGCGGCCTTCACCGTCCTGATCCCTGGCGAGAATGGAATCGAAGGGCGAGACACGGGCATAGTCCGGCGCCGGCGAGGCATAGGCCGCGGCCAGAACATCGGCATTCTGATTGGTGACCAGATTGGCGATATAGGCCGGCACGCTATCATCAGGCTTTGGCGGCTCTTTCTTGTAGAAGGCGGTGGCAATCTGGATTTCCTTGCCGCCGAGCTTCGGCTTCAGGAAGGCGGTGCGCTCGCCAGTCGCAGATTCCGGCCGAAGCAGCATGCTCTGGCGCTGCAGCACCGAGCCTGCGGAAAAATCCTTCGGCGGCTGCATCGGCGTGATGGCCACCACCCTGCCTTTCTTGTCCTGCCGGTTGATGCGGTCTTCATCGGGCCGGGGATCGCTGCCCTTGGCTTCGGATTGGAACGCGACGCGGCGCCCGTCCGGCAACACCAGACCGCCATCTCCAATGGCGGCAGAAGCCTTGACATCACCGAAGGCCAGTTCCGCCTGATGGGTGGAGCCGGCCGGCGAGTCCGTCATCACCATGCGCCAATTGGCCCCTTCCCTGTCGATCCCGGCAAGCAGGCCGGCAAGGTCGCCATAGGCTGCTGTCGATGGAAAAATAAGCCAGGCGCAAAGCCCGAAGACGGCTGGAGAGGTCCAATTTTGTGGCAGGAACCGCGACTTGCGGCTAACGGAACGCGAGCGAGACAACACCGGACTCCAAACGGCACTCGAAACTAGGAGCCGGAATAATCTCCCATTAACCTTGATGGATGGTTAATTCGGACGAATCTATGGTTATGCAGGTGGTGAACCGAAAACAAAAAAGGCCTGGCGGAGATCCGCCAGGCCTTTTGAACGAACAGCACGAATATCTGCGTCAGATGATGACGTGCGAACCCAGTTCCACAACGCGGTTGGCAGGCAGGCGGAAGTAGTCGGAGGGGTCGGTCGCGGCGTTGGCGAGCGCGATATAGAGCCGGTCCTGCCAGTGCGGCATACCGGATTTCGCATCCGGCACCAGCTTGCGGCGGCCGAGATAGAAGGAGGTCGACATGATGTCGAACTTCAGGCCCGTCTTGCGCAGGGTTGCGAGCGCCTGCGAGACATTCTGCGATTCCATGAAGCCGAAGCGCAGCTCGACGCGCGAGAAGCGCTCCGAGACCTTCTCGACCGAATAGCGATCCTCCTGGGCGACGCGCGGCTTGTTGATGGTGCGGATCGTCAGGATGACGTTCTTGTCGTGCAGGACGTGATTGTGCTTCAGATTGTGCAGCAGCGCGGCGGGCGCAGATTCCGGATCGCTGGTCAGGAAGATTGCCGTACCGGGCACATGCGCGGGCGAATGATCGCTCTTGCGCTCGATGGAGCTGACGAAGGACGACAGCGGGATATCGGTGTGCCGCGTCTTTTCCATCAAGATCGAGGTGCCGCGGCGCCAGGTCCACATGATCACCGTGAAGGCCGTTGCGATCATGACGGGAACATAGCCGCCGTCGTGGATCTTCAGGAGGTTGGCGCCGAGGAAGACGAATTCCAGCAGCAAAAGCGGTGTGAGCACGGCAACCGCCATCGGCAGCGTCCAGTTCCAGCGGACTCGGACGAATTCAAATGCCATGATCGAGGTGACGACCATCGCGCCAGTCACCGAAATACCATAGGCCGTTGCCAACGCATCCGAGGTCTTGAAGGCCAATACGAGGAAGATGACGCCGAAGAACAGGACCGTATTGACCGATGGCAGGAAGATCTGCCCGGTATTGGTCTCGGAGGTAAAGAGGATTTCCATACGCGGCAGGAAGCCGAGGTGAATCGCCTGACGCGTGAGCGAGAAAGCACCCGTGATGACGGCCTGGCTCGCAATGATCGTCGCCATCGTGGCGAGAATGACCACCGGCAGAATCGCCCAATGCGGATACATCAGGAAGAACGGGTCCGACATAGCCATGGGCTCGCGCAGCACCAGCGCGCCCTGACCGAAGTAGTTCAAGGTCAGCGACGGAAACACCAGTACGAACCAGGCCCACTGAATCGGGCGGCGGCCGAAATGGCCGAGGTCGGCATAGAGCGCTTCCGCGCCCGTCACCGTCAGGAACACAGCACCGAGAACGACGACGCCGAGGAAGCCCTCGCGCATCAGAAAGCTCACCGCATACCAGGGATTCAGCGCTGCCAGAATGCTGTAATCATCGGAAATATGCATGATGCCGGCAAGACCCATGACGATGAACCAAAGCGCCGTGATCGGACCGAAGAAACGGGCGACGGCACCGGTACCATGCGACTGGATCGCGAAAAGCAATGCCAGGATCGCCACCGATATCGGGACGATATAATCCGACAATTGCGGGGTCACCAGCTTCAGACCCTCGACAGCGGAAAGAACGGAAAGCGCCGGAGTGATCATCGCATCACCGAGGAAGAGCGCGGCACCCAAAAGGCCCAGCAGCATCAGGATGGCCGTGTGGCCATTCGCCGTCTTCATCAACAGCGCCAGCAGCGACAAGGTGCCGCCTTCGCCGTCGTTGTCCGCACGCAGCAGAAAAAGGACATATTTGATCGTGACGATGATGGTCAGCGTCCAGAACATCAGCGACACGACGCTGATGACTTCGCCGCGCGTCAGACCATCGGCGGCCACCGGCTTCAATGCTTCGCGAAAGGCATAAAGCGGGCTCGTACCAATGTCGCCATAAACAACGCCGATCGAGCCGAGGGCGAGGTATGCGAGCTTACGAGCGTTCATTTTCCCGTCGGGAGAATGATGGGTTTCGTTAGACATTCAGGATCACTAGACTCTCAGAGCCAGCCTTTCCAGCGAAAAAAGAAAAACGGAACGATGGCGGAAACCACCATCAGCAACAACGATGTCGGGTAACCGTAGGCAAAGTGCAGTTCGGGCATATGCTCGAAATTCATGCCGTAGACGGACGCCACGAGCGTCGGCGGCAGAAATACCACCGAAGCGATCGAAAAGATCTTGATGATGGCATTCTGCTCGATATTGATCAGCCCGAGCGATGCATCCAGCAGGAAGGTGATGTTTCCCGCGACGAAGGATGCATGCTCCGACAGTGACTGCACATCCCGCGAGACGTTGCGACACAGTTCCCTGGCCTCGTGGTCCTGCTGCATGGCGGGGATGGTATGAAGAAAGGTCAGCAGCCGGGACAGCGAACTCAGACTGTCACGCACCTTGCTGAGCGTACGGTGATAGCCTGCGATGTCCTTGAGCTTTTCTTCCAGATAGTTCGCCGGGCGG
Source organism: Rhizobium sp. ERR 1071 (assembly GCF_007828675.1). Taxonomy (NCBI): domain Bacteria; kingdom Pseudomonadati; phylum Pseudomonadota; class Alphaproteobacteria; order Hyphomicrobiales; family Rhizobiaceae; genus Rhizobium; species Rhizobium sp. ERR 1071. The sequence continues at coordinate 265,255 of NZ_VITM01000003.1, forward strand.
CGGATCTTCTTTACGCGATCGCCGAACACGTGCACCGACAATATATCGATACCCGCCACGGTCTGTTCAAGGACCTCGGCGGTACGGTCGACGATGGTTTCGAGAAGCTTGGCAAGAAGCGCGACACCCGTGCGCCGCTCCTGCGGAATACGCTGCAGCGCTGCGATGAAGAGTGCGAAGGACTTCGGCTGCGCATAGCGGATGGTGACCAGCCGATGTCCCGTCAGGATGAAGGCGACATCGGTGAGCATCGGCAGATTGGTGTCGGCCTTCCACAGCAGCGAGGCCGTGAGAAAGACAGAGCCGTTTTCGACATAGAGGCGGCTCGACGGCTCGATGTCCTTCATGTCCTCGCGCGTGGGCACCTCGAGCCCAAGCAGGCGCTCGATATTGGCCTCTTCCTCACGCGTGGGATCGACCATATCGATCCAGACGGCATTGTCAGGCAAGCGGTCGGCGGCCGAAAGATCGGGCAGCTGAAGCGGCTTGGAATCTGAGCAATAGGCAGTTATCAACTGCTTGCTCCCACAGCAGCGGAGAGGAAGCCGCCATCAAGGCGCCTTGCGCGCTCTTGCCGCGATCCCACCAATGGCCAATGAAAAAAGCTCATAAAACCCCGGTCGTATCCCGCCGGTCCGGCCGGGAATCCGTGTCCATGTTCCATTGCGCTGCTGTACCAATCCTTCGCCCGTCCTGGCGAAGCCGCCTGCTCGGACGAAATAAAACCACCATGCGGCGGAGGGCGGTCATCGGAAATGCCCGACCAGTTCCACGCCGGCGGCGCATATGCAGCAAAGCTCGCAAAGAATCAAGTCACAACCTCTTCATTGCGCGATTTCACCGCAGTTTGGCTAAACTTGCGAAGTCATAGCACAGGACGCCGACAAGACAATCCGTCACTATACGGAAAGCAGACATGTCTTTGTGAATTATTCAAATACGATCGATGGCGCCGCGCGCTGCGGTGCGCCTGCCACTTGCTTCCAGACATTGGCTGCGATCTCGCGATAAATATTCGCAACCACCCCATTTGGCTCGGCAGCGACGAGCGGCGTGCCGGCATCCGAAGTTTCGCGGATGCCCATGGTCAGAGGCACCTCCCCCAGGAAAGGCACGCCGATGCGTTCTGCCTCCTTGCGGGCGCCACCATGGCCAAAGATATCGTAGCGCGCACCGGTATCCGGCGCGATGAAATAGCTCATGTTCTCGACAATGCCGAGGACAGGAACCTCGACCTTGCGGAACATGTTCAGGCCCTTGCGCGCATCGATCAAGGCCAGATCCTGCGGCGTAGACACGATAACGGCACCGGCAAGCGGCACCTGCTGCGCCATGGTGAGCTGCACGTCCCCGGTGCCGGGCGGCATGTCCACCACGAGCACGTCAAGCTCGCCCCAGGCGACCTCGCGCAGCATCTGCAGCAGAGCGGACTGCACCATCGGCCCGCGCCAGATCATCGCCGTTTCCTCTTCGACGAGGAAGCCCATCGACATGACCTTGAGGCCGTAGTTCTCCATGGGATTGATGATGCGCCCATCGATCTGGGTGGGCCGTCCGGAAATCTTCAGGAGGCGCGGCATCGAAGGACCGTAGATATCGGCATCCAGGATGCCGACCTTCAGGCCGTTGGCAAGCAGCCCCAGCGCCAGATTGACCGCCGTCGTCGATTTGCCGACACCGCCCTTGCCCGAGGCGACCGCGATGATGGCCTTGACGCCCGGAACACCGATCTTGGCGGCGCGGGGCGGCTGTTGCGGCGCGTGCTGATGAGGATGCGAATGGGAATGGCCTCGCGGGGCAGCTTGCACAGGCGCGGCCCGCGGCGCCGGAGCGCCAGCCTTCTTGTCGGCCGTCAGCGCGACCAGGGCGCCTTTGACACCGGGCATATCCTTGACGACACGCTCGGCGGCAAGACGCATCGGCTCCAGATCCTTGGCGCGCTCGGCGGGTACGGTGATGGAGAAATAGACCTTACCATCGGAGATGAAGACATCCGACACCATGCCGAGTTCGACGATGTTGTGCTCCAGGTCCGGGCCGCGAACCGTCTTCAACGTTTCCAGCACCTGTTCCTTGGTGATGTCTGCCATTTCATCCTCACTGCAGAATCCTTTTCGGCAGCGCCGCAGGGAGCGCACGCTTTCCGAAATCATTCTGGCTTAGATAGTAGAGAGGCGGGACTTCGCCAAACGAAATTCGGAACGCCGTCGATAAAATGCGTCTTCGTTGCGGCCGGCAGGTCCGCCGGGTCCATAAAGAACCCTTACCAGCCGCAACGCGCTCCCAATTCGGGAAGACATGATCGCGGGCCGAGATAGAACACTCGTCTGAAAGGAATAGGGCAAAGGCGCGAAAATCGTCCCACAAGCGCGCCCGAAATTGCTAAGCGTGTTAAATAAGCAACAACCGCCGCCGACCCCCTCGCCGGGAGAAGCTATGGCGACGGGGCATCGGCGACGGTCGTTTGATCCGCGCACGTTTCATCGGCGCTGTTATCAAAGTCCCCTCTGGACCTCTGCCTTTTTATAAGCAGGAAGCGTGCCAGTTTTCAGAAAACCAGGGAAATAACGGTATTTCAATTTGTTAGTCGCTGTCCGCCTGGATCGGCATGATCGATCATCGCCATAGGGTTCGTCATATTTTATTCGCAGCGCACAAAATTCATTCACACGCTGCTCGAATCTCGATCATCACGTGGAGACGACAACGTCATTATTTGATCAATCCAACGCGCAAAGCCTTGGCGACGGCCTGAGTGCGGTTGACGGTGTCGAGCTTCTTGGTGGCGCGGTTGAGGTAGTGATTGACCGTATGTTCGGACAGAGACAGGATTTCGGCGATCTCGGCGCTGGTCTTTCCGGCCGCTGTCCAGTTCAGGCAATCGATCTCCCGGTCGGTCAGGGCATCGACGACGCGAACATCGAGATTGCGGATTTCCGCAAGCCGGTCATAGACGTGAACTGCTATATAGAAAAGGTCCTTGACCTCCTCCATCGAAAAGAGCTCGCGATCGCCAGCCAAACAAACCGCGCCGCGAAGACCGGAGGCATCGTGCGTCGGGAAATAGACGAAGCGCGTCATGCGGAAACGTTCGAACAGAGCCACCACGAGCTGCGACTTGCTCTCCTCGCGATTGGGGCTTGTTGTCACCTCATAAAGAAAGGGCAGCGTGGAGCCGCGCAGACGCTGCAGCGGGGGGCTGGTCGACAACAGGTTTTCCTGATCGTAGATCGACAGCAGCTCTGCCGGCCAATTGTTGATGACTGAATTGCTCTGCAGGTCCGAGGACGTAATAGGCGGCAGATTGAGCACCATGAAGGCCCGGCAACGATAGGCCTCCGTCAGGCCCTTCATGAAACGGAACACATCGAACTGCGTCTTAAGCCTGCTGATTTCCTCGATAAAGTCCTCGCCACGAGGGGACATGCCCGCCTGTATCAATGCCGCCATCATCAGTCTTCTTTATGTAAAAGAGGAAGAAAATACGAAACTTCCGTCTCTTGTCCCTCACGATTATCGTACGGCAGCCGGTCTCAGCCGCTCGGCAAAATATAAGTTTTCCAAAATCATGACTGCATCAACGCCCGTTACTATTATGTCCGCCCAACACCTCGCCAAATCCTGTATGGTTCCAATAATCACTTGCGGATAATGGCAGTTCTTCCGCATATCTCAACAGTAAAATTCAAGATAAACGAGCAATTTCGCTAAGATCAGGCACCGACAGCATTAAATCCGCGAGTTTCCGACAGCCGTTGCGCGAAATTTATGGAGTCAGCGCTTAGGCCCCATGCGGTTGCGCATGTCCGTCATGATCGAATCAGCAGCAGCAACCACCAAAGGCGCCCATGCCTTCAACTTTTCCAGTGTGACGCGATAGGCCGGGCCGGTCACCGAGACGCCGGCCAGCATATGCCCATCGTCGGAACGGATCGGGGCGGCAACGCAGCAAATGCCGCTTTCATGCTCCTCGAGATCGAAGGCATAGCCTCGCTTCCTGATTTCCGAAACATCGAAAAGCAGCTCCGAGACATTGCGAAGCGTATGCTCGGTATAAGGGCGATATTCGAGGCATGAGATTCTCGCATCCAGCTCGGCATCGTCGAGCGCGGAAAGCGCCGCCTTGCCTACACCGGTACAATAGGCCGGAGATGCATTGCCGACCTGCGAATACATGCGTACGGATTGGCGACCCTCGACCTTGTCGAGATAGATGACCTCCGTGCCACGCAGGACGCCAAGATGGACGGTTTCGCCGGTCACCTCCTGCAGGCGGTGCAGATGTGGCTCAGCAACCGCGCGAAACTCGTTGCGCGCCCAGCTGCGCGAGGCAAGCGTCAAGAGCCGCAATCCAATCAGATAACGACCATCGCGGTCGACCTCCAGCAGCCCTTCCTCGACAAGGTGCGACAATTGGCGATGCAATGTGCCGCGCGGCTGATCGGAGAGCGAAAGGATGTCGGTAAAGCGCATCGGGCCATCGGCGAGCGCGACAAGATCGAGCAGGGAGACGAGCTTTCCCAGCGTTCCGGTTTCCCGGTCGCGATGCCCTTTATTTTTTCCACCCTCTGAACCCAGATCCACGTTCATTCATTTATCTCTGGCAGAGCCGCACTATCCTTGACACCGCGCAAGGGTAGATCGATAATTCCATATAGTCAAATTATGTTCCGAATAATGGAACTTTCGATTGATCCGGGAGGAGACATTTGGTGGATACTCAGGCGCAATTTCCCGATCTGAAAGATCGCACCGTCCTCATCACCGGCGGCGGCTCCGGCATCGGCGCAAGCCTTGTGGAGGCCTTTGCCAATCAGGGCGCAAAGGTTGCCTTCATCGATATCATCGAAGAAGCGAGCAAGGCACTGGCGGCCAAGCTTTCGACGCAATCCGCCCATCCTGTTTCCTTCTATCACGCTGACCTGCGTGATATCGGCGCGATCAAAAGCGCGATTGCTGCGGTTGAGTCCGATCTCGGGGCGATCCGTGTCCTCGTCAACAATGCAGCCTGGGACGACCGGCACGATATCGACACCACGACCGAAGAATACTGGGACAACAATCAGGCAATCAACCTGAAGCAGGTCTTCTTCGTCTCGCAGGCGGCTGCACCCGGCATGCGCGCCGCCGGCGGCGGGGCCATCATCAATTTCTCCTCGATCGTCTTCAAGATGAACCCGCCGCTGCTGTCCTCCTACGCGACCGCGAAGTCCGGTATCATCGGGTTGACCAAGAGCTTTGCCGGGCGCTTCGGTCCCGAGAACATCCGCGTCAATGCCGTCCTGCCGGGAATGATCGTCACCAAGCGACAGCTCGACCTCTGGCTGACCGAAGAGGGCATGGCGAAGACGATAGACCGGCAATGCCTGAAGCGCGTGCTGAGCGCCGACGATCTGGTCGGGCCGGTGCTCTTCCTGGCTTCGGACTGCTCCGGCGCCATGACCGGACAAGCTATCACCGTCGACGGCGGTATTTTCTAATCTCAAGAGTTCTGACGTAAGACTTGGAGCATTTCTCATGACGAAACCCGCATATGTCGCGGTGGACTGGGGCACCAGCAGTTTCCGGCTGTGGCTGACTGGCGAAGACGGCAGCATACTGGCAGAGCGCCGCAGCGGCGAAGGCATGACCACGGCGGCCCAGATCGGCTTTGCCAAGGTCTTGCAATCGCATCTCGATGCCATATCCGCACCGGACGCCCTTCCCGTCATCGTCTGCGGCATGGCCGGAGCGCGCCAGGGCTGGGTGGAAGCCGGATATATCGACACGCCGACCTCACTTGCCGCCATCCTGACAGGCGCCGTTTCCGTGCCCGGACAATCCCGCGACGTGCGCATCCTGCCGGGTCTCGCACAGCGCAGCCAGCAGATGCCCGATGTCATGCGCGGCGAGGAAACGCAGCTGCTCGGCGCGATTGCCGCCGATGCGAAGGGCGAACAGCTCGTGTGCATGCCGGGAACGCATTCGAAATGGGTGCGCGTGCTGGATGGCCAGGTGACAGGTTTTTCCACCTTCATGACGGGCGAGCTTTTCGACGTCATTACCAAGCACAGCATCCTGTCGCATGCCGTTGCCGGCGCTGCGGACATGCCGCCCGACACGAAGGCGTTCGAGGCTGCCCTCAAGACGGCCCTCGACAAGCCGGCCCTCGTCACCAACCTGCTGTTCACGGCCCGCTCCGGCCAGCTCCTGAACGGGCTTACGGCCGCCGGCGCCCAGGCACTGATCTCGAGCACCCTGATCGGTGCGGAAATCGCCGGCGCGCTCGATTCGGCGGGGCAGAATGCGGCCATCACGCTGGTCGCTTCCGGCCGCCTCCAGGCTCTCTATGAAGACGCCTTCCGCACCCTTTCCCTCAATTACAAGACCATCGATGCCGATGCCGCCGTCCGTCGCGGACTGTCCGCTGCGGCCGAAGCGATCTGGTTCAAGAAAGAAAGCAAAAGCTGATGACGACCCGCATTCCCTTCCCGCCCATGAAGCGCCCGCTCATTGCCATTCTTCGCGGCATCAAGCCGGAGGAGACGGCCGATATCGTCGGCACGCTGATCGAGACAGGTTTCACGGCAATCGAAATTCCGCTGAATTCGCCGGAACCGTTCCGCTCTATCGAGATCGCCGCCAAGATGGCGCCTGCGGATTGCCTGATCGGCGCAGGCACGGTGCTGACGGTGGAAGACGTCGACCGGCTGGATGGCGCCGGCGGCAAGCTCTTGGTGACACCGAATGTCGAGCCCACGGTCATCAGCCGCGCCCGCGACAAGGGCATGGTGACGATGCCCGGCGTCTTCACCGCCACGGAAGCGCTTTCGGCCGCCCGCGCCGGTGCCACCGGTCTCAAATTCTTCCCCGCCGGCGTGCTCGGCGCCTCCGGTATCACAGCCATTCGCGCCGTCTTGCCGCCCGAGCTCGTCATTGCGGCGGTCGGCGGCGTTTCGGACAAGAATTTCGCCGATTACACCAAGGCCGGCGTGCTCGCCTTCGGCCTCGGCACCAGTCTTTACAAGCCGGGAATGACGGCTGCAGAGGTTGCCGAACGCGCCAAGGTCACCATTTACGCCTATGATGCAGCCGTAGGAGCCTGATCTATGACCGATATTCATGATTTCCAGGGCAATATTCTCTGCAACACGTCCTCCGTCCTGGGAGAAGGCCCGACCTACGACCCCGATACAGACACCGTATGGTGGTTCAACATCCTCGGCAAGGAACTGCACGAACTGCACCTGCCGACCGGAAAGAAACAGGTTCACGAGCTGCCGATGATGGCAAGCGTGCTGGCTCGCGTCGATGCGGAGCGGCAGATGATCGCCACCGAGCAGGGACTGTTCCTGCGCGATATCGCAACCGGCGAATTGAGCTTCTATACGGCCATTGAAGCAGACAAGCCTGAAAACCGTTCCAATGACGGGCGCACGCATGTTTCCGGATCGCTCTGGATCGGCACCATGGGCAAGCGCGCCGAGATGCAGGCAGGCGCGATCTATCATGTCGCCGGCGGCAAGGTTACGAAGATCTTCGACCAGATCAGCATTCCGAATTCCATCTGCTTTTCTCCCGATGGCACGATCGGCTATTTCACCGATACCCGCGTCAGTCAGCTGATGCGCGTGCTCGTCGACCCCGAGACGGGACTCCCGACCGGCGAGCCGATCGTCATGGTCGACAGCATGGAAGATCCTGGCGGCCTTGATGGTTCGGTCTGCGACGCGGACGGCTATATCTGGAATGCGCGCTGGGGTTCCGGCTTCGTCGACAAATACAGCCCGGACGGCCTGCGCATCGAGCGCTATCGCGTGCCCGCCATGCAGCCCTCCTGCCCCGCCTTCATCGGCAAGAATGCGGACCGGCTGGCCGTGACGACCGCCTGGGAAGGCTTGGATGAGGAAGCGCGCTCCATGCAGCCGCAGGCGGGTGCTCTTCTGGAACTCGGCCTGACGGTGAAGGGCGTTTTCGACCCTCCATACAAGCTTTGATTGAAATCCCTCCTCAGCCGTTCGATGCGGAAGAGGAGATTACTTCTATGATCGATGCGATATCCAGCTTTTCCGGCTTGCGAAAAAACCGCGATCCGCATCGATCCATTCTCTAATTCGGCCAATCCCCAGGTTGTTTCTCAAAACGTCGACCCGCTGTTTTCATGCTATATTCCGTCCGTTTTCAACTTCCGCCTGTTGGCTTCTGCAACTTTTGACGGAACCAAAACCTCACTAATCCATTTGCCCTTATGACCGGTACGATGAAGGCCGGCAAACGGAGGTTTCACCGCGCTGGTCAGCATGCGCGCCCGATAAAGCATGCCCATCGGAATGAAAGGTAGGTTCACGATGACTGGGAAACTCTTCACTTCTGTCGCTGCAGGCGCAATCTTCGCCACGGCCTCGGTACTTTCGCCGATGGCGTTCGCTCAAGCGCAACAACCGTCGAACGGGGGAGCCGGCAATACCGGCAACAATGCGCCAATGACGCAATCCGCCCCGGCGACACCGGATGCCACAAAGCCGAGTAACCCGACGCCGCAAACCAAGGCTCAGGCACCCGCACCGTCGCCAGGCGCCGAACAGGCCGGCGGCTATATGACCACGCAGTCGGCCGATCAGATCAGTGCCAGGACCTATATGGGTCAGTCTGTCTATAACGGCCAGAATGAAAGCATTGGCAGCATCAACGACCTGATCCTGCAGAAGCAGGGCGGTGTTATCGCCGCGGTCGTCGGCGTCGGCGGTTTCCTTGGCCTCGGCCAGAAAAACGTCGCCGTACCGTTCGACAAGATCAACGCCACGCAGAATCCGCAGGACGGCACCGTCAAGCTCACGACGACCGAAACGGCCGACTCGCTGAAGGCTGCCCCAGAATTCAAGACCCTGTCGATGCAGGCTTCCGAAAAGGCGGCTCAATCGTCCGGTACGTCGACAATGCCGGCCACCGACAACACCACGACTTCGTCGACCACCAACAAGTAACTATCGACAAAGGTTGGACGAAATACAGAAGCGGCGGCCTTATGGGCCGCCGTTTTCTTTGACCATCTTTCACCCTGCTTTTTAGGATTAGGCAATTTCGCGTTCGTGGCTGAGATCGAAATAATGGGTCTGCAGGTAGCGAAGCGTCGCAGCGCTATCGACCGGCTTTCCAAAATAGTAGCCCTGCCCCATGGCGCAGCCCAGTGCCTTCAGCTTCGCCGCTTCAGCATGGTCCTCGATACCTTCCGCGACCACACGCAGGTCAAGCCCTTCGCACATGGCAAGAACAGCCTTGATGATGTGCTCGGAGGCCCTGTCCGAATTCATGCGCGAGACGAAGGCCCGATCGATCTTGACCTTATCGAAGATGAATTCGCGCAAGCGTCCAAGGCTGGACTGACCGGTGCCGAAATCATCGAGAGAGATGCGCACGCCGACCGCTCGAAGATCGGCGATGATGCGATGGGCGGTATCGGCCGAGCTCATGACGGCCGTTTCCGTGATTTCAAGTTCGAGGCGGTGCGGGTCCAGACCGGCGCGTGTCAGGATGGCGAGAATGCTGCTGCTGGTGCCGGGATCCATCAGCTGCGCCGAGGAGAGATTGAAGGACAGAAACAGTTCGCGCGGCCACGAGAGCGCCGCCTCCGCCGCTTTTCGCAGCAGCGTTTCGGATAGCGCATCGATAAAGCCTCGTTCCTCGGCAAGCGGCACGAAGACAGCCGGTGAGACAAAGCCGAGATCCGGATCGTTCCAACGCGCCAAGGCCTCGAAACCGAGAACCATGTTGTTGGCAAGCGAGACGATCGGCTGGAAATGCACATCGATGGAGTCGGAAATGATGGCGTTGCGCAGCGCCTGCTCCAGCTGCGTCGCACGCTTCATCTCCTGCGCAATCTCTCTGGAATAGACGGTGATCTGGCCGCGGCCGCGACGCTTGGAGCGATAGAGCGCCGTATCCGCATTTTTCAGGAGATCGTCGAATTCTTCTCCGGCGAAAGGATGAATGGCAAAGCCGAAGGATGCGGAAAGGCGGACATTGCGATCGCCAAGATCATAGGGCGCTGACAGCACTTCGCGGATCATCTGCCCGAATTTCTCGGCGCCGACGCGTTCGAAGACAAGCGGCAGTACAAAGGCGAATTCATCGCCGTCGTGACGCGTCACCAGTGCGCCGTCGGGTATGCAGGCCTTCAGACGGTGAGCAACCTGGCAGAGGATCTCATCGCCCGCGTCGACGCCGAACAGGTCATTGATCGGCTTGAAGGCATCGAGATTGACGATGCCGATCGTAAAGGGTGCAGGATCGCCGGCACGCTCAAGCGAAAGCGCGCGCGCACGCTCGCGCATGCGATGGCGATTGCCCAACCCGGTGAGCGGATCGGTATAAGCGATTGCCTGCGGCTGCTGATTGACTGGCCCCGGCAGCATCTCAGTCGATTTCATATTTGGTTCCGGCCTTTTCTCCACCCGGGGGAAGAGCATGCCGAGGAAGTCTTAACAAAGGATGCCAAGATGACAGTCATTCGGCGTCGGCGATAAGTTGCCGTCGGGGGTGATATCATTGTAACATTTATCTATTTTGCGCCTTCAGGGCACCGCGCATATGCTTCTGAAATACCGTTTCGATGATATCGGGACTAACCGGTTTCAGGATGACGTCGTCCATGCCGACATCGGCGCACTCCTTGCGGTCGCGCTCGAAAGCCTGCGTCAGAACACCGATGATCGGCGTATAGGAGCCGGTACCCTTTTCCGCGCCGCGGATCAGCCGGGTGGATTCAAAGCCGTTCAGTCCCGGCAACGAAATGTCCATCAGGATCAGTTCCGGACGATGCTCCTGCCACAGGCGCACCGCCTCGTCACCACTTGCGGCGATCACATAGCTGTATCCCAAGCCCTCGAGGATCTGCGAGAAGACGATCTGGTTGATATCATTGTCTTCAGCGACCAGAATCTGCGCCCGGCGCTCCTCGCCGGTCGCACGCCGCCATTCGGGCGCGAGCCCCGGCTCCATGCTCTCGCCAGGCTCGCCACGGATGTTGCGATTGAAATGGCGCGCGATCAGGAAGGCAAGCTCGGTTGCCAGCTGCGATCCGTTCAGCGACAACGCGGCTAGGTTCTGCCGCTCGGCCAGCTCAATTCCGCGCTTGCCGAGCTGGTTGTCGACGATGACCAGATCGATCTTGACGCCATGCGCGCTTGCCACGTCCAGAAATGCCGCCTCTTCATTCTCGTTGTGCACGACGCAGGCTTCGAAGCCGTATTTCTCGAGCGTCTTCAGAGCCGCCGTTTCGGCAGCGAAATCCGGCGTCACGACGAGCACCTTGCGGCCGCTGAAATTCTCCGGAACGAAGGTCTCCATCGCCGCCGGACGGCGCGAAATGGTCTGTAGCGCGACCATCGGAACATAGGCGCGGCGATAGGAGCGATCGCCGTTTTCCCGAATGCTCGACGCGAGCGCGAACTCGTCGAAGTCGCCGCCATCCTTGGGCAGGTCCTGCATGGTGCAGACCAGGAAATAGCGGCCCGGCTTGCCGATGCGCTGCTTGCGGGTGACGATGTCGCGCTCGACACCGTCGCGGGCGATCTGACGCTGCCGCGAGATCGACATTTCACCGGTCTCGATCACATGCCGATCGCTCTCATAGAAGCGATTGGCAAGGTCGGTGGAAAAGATATCGATGCTCTTGCGACCGCGCACTTCGTCAGCCGCCGTCTGGTACTTGTCGCAGAACGCCCGGTTGACTGCGACGTAGACGAGATTCTGGTCCTTGACGAAAACCGGAAAGGGCAAGTTGTCGAGAATATCCTCGGTCAGCTGCACGCGCTCCATGTCGACGCGCCATTGATCTTCGCGTTTCCTGGCTTCGGAAACATCGGAAATGATGCAGAAGCCGATGCCCGAGGATAGTCGTCGGTTGAGGATGCGCACCCAGCGGTCGTCGGCAAAATGCTCGGTGGTCTCGTAGCGTTCACGCCAATGGGTGGCTATGCGCTGCGATATCCAATCGTCGCGGCTCGCAGCTGTTTTGGTCTGATGCCGCTGATAGGCTACTCCAGTATCGAAGACGGCGCCTAGAAAATCGCGCAGCCGCGTGGAAGGTTGCAGGAAATCAGGCGTGATTGGGAAGAAGTTCAGAACCTGACGGCTGGCAAACAGCAAGAGGTCGTTCTTGTCGTAGGCGAAAAAGGCGCTGGAAAGACCATCGCAAAAGGCATCGAAGAACATCGTCTGCAGACTGCCGCCGAAAGGGGCATCAGCCGTCATCATTGCCAAAGCTGCCTTTTCAGTCTCGGCAGTCATTCGTCGGATTCCTACGCTCAACCAGTTTCACAACACGGCAAATCGACAGGGCGGCATTCGCTCTGCAAGGCAAGTTCATGGGAGTTGCATGCTGGCCTTGGCACTTGAAGCAGATGGCACCTGGCTCCATTTTGACTGATGGCCACCAACCTGCCATCGAGAGCCGTCAGCATGCACGAAACGCGCCACCTGCGGTCATTTCAAGTTCTGTCTCCGCAACCTGTCATCATTCCCTTAAACATTGATTAAATTTCTTAACAAAGTCGCCATGTAAACGGGTGGATCAAGGCGGCAAAATCGCCTTTCCTCTTCCCTCGCCGCCGCGAATCCACGAGAATGCAGCCATGGCCATCAAGCAACTTTCCGAGACCCTGATCAATCAGATCGCCGCCGGCGAAGTCATCGAACGCCCGGCGAGCGCCGCCAAGGAACTGATCGAAAACGCGCTCGATGCCGGTGCAACCCGCATCGAGATCGCGACCGCTGGCGGCGGCAAGGCTCTGCTAAGGGTGACCGATAACGGCTCGGGCATGGAGGAAACCGACCTCGAACTCGCGGTACGGCGCCACTGCACCTCGAAGATTTCCGATACGCTGGAAGACATTCGCACCCTCGGTTTTCGCGGCGAGGCCTTGCCCTCCATCGGCTCGGTGGCGAAGCTTTCGATCGCAAGCCGCAGAGTGGGTGCGGCCGGCGGCGCCGAGATCGCGGTTGCAGGCGGCAAGGTTCTGCATCTGCGCCCGGTGGCCGCCAATCCGGGCACGATCGTCGAGGTACGCGACCTGTTTTTTGCGACGCCGGCGCGCCTGAAATTCCTGAAGACGGAAAAGGCGGAGGCGGCCGCGATCACCGAAGTCGTCAAGCGCATGGCAATTGCCTTTCCGCGCGTGCGCTTCGTTCTGTCGGGCACCGACCGCTCGACGCTGGAATTTCCCGCGACCGGCGATGATCATCTCGCCCGCATGGCACAGATACTGGGTGCCGATTTCAAGGACAATGCTATCGCGCTCGATGCCGTGCGTGAGGATGTGAGCCTTACCGGTTTTGCCGGCGTGCCGACCTTCAACCGCGGCAACTCCGCGCATCAATATGCTTTCGTCAATGGCCGGCCGGTGCAGGACAAGCTGATCCTCTCGGCGATCCGCGGCGCCTATGCCGAAACCATCCCCGCCGGACGCTATCCTATCGCTGTCCTTTCGCTGACGCTCGATCCGGCGCTGGTCGACGTCAACGTGCATCCGGCGAAATCCGACGTGCGCTTCCGCGATCCCGGTCTCGTACGCGGCCTGATCGTCGGCGCTGTGCGCGAAGCGCTCTCGCGGGAGGGCGACCGCGCAGCAACGACCGGCGCTGACGGCATGCTGCGGGCGTTTACCGCCGGACGCTCCGCCTTTCAGCAGGGTTGGCGACCCTCGCCGGCAGCGGCTCCCTGGACGCCGACAACGTCTCCATCTCGTCCCTATGAGCAAGCCGCGGCAACAGCAGGTTACGGATTTGCCGAAAGACCGCAGGCGGCTTTCGAGGGACTTGCCATGCCCACCGCTCGCGCCGAAGCACCGCCGCCGGCCGAAACGACGCGTGCCGAGGAACCCGCGCGATTCCCGCTGGGTGCCGCCCGCGCGCAGCTGCACGAGAATTATATCGTCGCCCAGACGGAGAACGGACTTGTGATCGTCGATCAGCACGCCGCGCATGAGCGGCTGGTGTTCGAGGCCATGCGCAAGGCCCTGCATTCGAAACGTCTGTCCTCGCAGGTCTTGCTCATTCCCGAGATCGTCGACCTGCCCGAGGAGGATTGCGACCGGCTGATGGTGTTTGCCGAAGAGCTGGGCGAGCTTGGCCTCGCCATCGAACGCTTCGGCCCCGGCGCAGTCGCCGTACGGGAGACGCCGGCGATGCTCGGCGAAGTCGATGCGCAGGGCCTGATCCGACAGCTGGCCGACGAGATCGCCGAATGGGATACCGCCTCTGGCCTTGCCGCCAAGCTGGAATATGTGGCCGCGACCATGGCCTGCCACGGTTCGGTGCGATCCGGCCGGCGCCTACGCCCGGAAGAGATGAATGCGCTTTTGCGCCAGATGGAGGCAACGCCAGGCTCCGGGCAGTGCAATCACGGCAGGCCGACCTATATAGAGTTGAAGCTTACAGACATCGAACGACTGTTCGGGCGCAGCTAACCTCAGCTATTTCCAAAAGGAACTTTTCCGGGAAATAGTCTGGAAAAGTCGCGTCTGCTGCGTAATTTTAAAGTGCCACAGCGACCTTTGCGCGTCATATTTGACGCGCGGCGCTGTAGTGCGGTATGGCAATTAGGTGACAGAGATCGAGGACGGCATCAGATGAATCTTTTCGAAGGACATGGAAACCGCGAGGCGAAAGTTCGCTATCTCGACGGCGATTTCCAGATCCTGATGCCGGGCTCCTATGTCGTCTGCGCCATGACTGGCAAACATATCGCGCTCGACGAGCTGCGCTACTGGAGCGTTGCCCGCCAAGAGCCTTATGCCGACGTCATCACCTCGCTCGAAGCCGAAAAACGCGCCGGCGCACTGCCCAATCAGAAGCGCTGATTTCCCGCTGAGCAGCTGATCTAGTTCTAAGCCGGTTTGCCGCGCTTTTCCCGCAGGCGACGCTCTCTGGCGGCTGCAACAGCCCTGTCGATAATCAGGGCCGGAGCCAGCGGATCGTCAAAGACCATATCGATCTCAATTACCCTGCAGCGCTGCAGCAATTCCTCGGTGCGGCCATGATGGCCGATCAAGCGCACGTAGTCCTTCGAGGTGGTGACGATCTCGAGCCCTTCGCGCGAGGCGATGTCGAGCATGTCGGAGACGTCGTCTTCGCCAGGATGTTCGTGATCTCCGAAGCTGCGCCGGACGGCGATCTCAGCCCCTAGCGTCTCCACTGTGCGGAAGAACTTGGCGGGATCGGCGATGCCGGCAAAGGCAAGTACCTTGCGGCCGCGCATATCCTCCTGCCCGCGCACCCTGACGCTTGCGGAAAAGAAGGGCTTCCCCGCCCTTGCCGCAAGGCGAACGACGCGATCGGCGGCAGTGCCCTCGCCGACTTTTAGCAGGCCGGATGCAAAGAGGAGTTGCGTGCGCAGCGGCGCGCGCACAGGACCGCCTGGAACGAGGTGCCCGTTGCCGATACCTCTGCCGGCATCGATCACCACAAGGGCATAGTCGATGGCGAGCTGCGCGCTCTGGAAACCGTCATCCATGATGATGATGTCGGCGCCCTCGCGCACCAGCCTTTCCGCGCCATCGCCCCGACGACGGGCAATGACCGTCAGCGCCTCGCGGGCAAGCAGCAGCGGCTCGTCGCCAACAGCCGTGGCATGATGGTGCGAGGGATCAACGATCGTGGTGACATCGAGCGAGCCGCCATAACCACGGCTCAGGAAACCAGGCTTCAGCCCCTTCGCCTTCACGGCCTGGGCAAGTGCAAGCGCCGTCGGCGTCTTGCCGGCGCCGCCGACCGTGAAATTACCGACGCAGATAACAGGCACCGGCACGGAAGCCCGTTTGCCATTCACCATGCGATGCCCGGCGATACGGCCATACAGGAACGAAAAGGGTAAGAGCCCCCAGGCACGCCAATCCGGCTTTCGCCACCAAAAAGGTGGGGCCTCCGATACCATGCGTCTAATCCAGCCCTATTCTTGTGCCCACGACAAAGCGGCAAGAAAGGCCAGATTGCGTGAAAAAGCAAGCCATTGCCATGATCAGGCCGATTGCGCCACAGGCAAGAGCAGGCTTTCCAGCTCGGTAATGTCGTTGAGACAATAGTCGGAGCCCGCTGTCAGCGTTTCGCGCGAGCCGGTGCCCGTCAGCACGCCGACGGTCAGGCCCACACCGGCATTGCGGCCCATGTGGAGATCATGATTATTGTCGCCGACGACGGCGACCTGTGCCGGCGAAAGGCCGGTCGCGGCGTAAAAGCCGAGCACCATTCCAGGCTCCGGCTTGGTGCCGAAGCCACTGTCGTAGCCGGCGATATAATCGACATAGTCGATGAAGCCGAAGCGGCGCGCCGTCTGGCGGATGGAGCGCTCATTATCGCTGGAGGCAACGCCGAGTTTGTAGCCGCGCTCATGCAGGCGCCGGAAGAAGGCGGCGAGATCTGTCACGGGCGAAGAGAAATCGGCTGCATGTGCAAAAAGCGCGTCGAGTTTTTCCACTAGCTCCGCGACATCCACTTTCGAGCCGGCGGCCACCAGCCCCTCGGAAATCTGCCTGGTATTGCCGGCAGCAAGCAGGCTGTCGGGCACAATGTGACCGGAAATCGGGTCCATGCCGCAGGCGGAGAGAAGGTGATCGGCGAGGATAGGATCGTCTTGAGCAGCGATGCGTGCGAGCTCACGATTGACCGGCAGCCAGCTCTGGTCATAGTCGAGCAACGTGCCGTCCTTGTCAAAAAGAATGCCCGCAATCGCTCCCAGCTTGGCCGCTGTCATGCCCTTCCCTTCTTATCCGTTCGCCATCGTCTTCGGCATCAGCCGTGCCTTGACCGAAAGCGGATTGATATAAGGCTCCAGCCCCTTCACCGTTGCTGCCAGTGCACCACGCATTTCATGCACGGCTGCGAAGCCGGCATCGATCATGCTGCGTCGTGCCGTGTCGTTGGTGAGCAAATAATGGACGCCGCGCGCCAGCATCTCGGTATCGCGCACCATGCGGGCGCTGCCGCGGCGGGCGAGCAGCTGATAGGAATCGCGGAAATTCTGGACATGACCGCCGGTCAAAATCGCGCAGCCGAGCATGGCCGGCTCAAGCGGATTCTGGCCGCCTTCATTGAACAGCGACTTGCCCATGAAGGCGACTTCGGTCATCCGCAGATAAAGCCCCATCTCACCTATGGTATCGCCAAGGAAGACATCGACATCCGACGAAAGGATATCGTTGCGAGTGCGGCGCGCCACTTTGAGACCCTGTTCCGCGAGCATAGCCTCGATCGCGTCGCTGCGCTCGGGATGGCGCGGCACGATGATGGTAAGCTGGCCGTTATGCTCCTTTAGCATCGAGTGGACGGAGGCTGCAGCACCCTCCTCGCCCTCGAAAGTGGAGACCGCGGCCCAGGTCTTGCGGTCGCCAATCTGCTTCATGTAGCCGGCGAGTGTCGGTGCATCATAGGACGGTGCATCCGTATCCACCTTGAGATTGCCCGATTTCAGAACCTGCAAAGCGCCAAGATCGCGGAAGCGTTCGGCGTCGAGGTCGGACTGGGCCACGACCAGCGCCAGATTTTCAAACAACGCCTCGGCAAGCGAGAGATGCCGGCTCCAGCGTTCAAAGGATCGATCCGACATGCGGGCGTTGACGAGGATCTGCGGAATGCGCTTGCGGCCAAGCTCCATGATCGTTGTCGGCCAGATCTCGGATTCGGCAAAAATGGCGCAATCGGGCTGCCAGTAGTCGAGGAAGCGCTTGATGGCGGGCTTGAGATCGAGCGGCACGTATTGATGGATGACCTCTTCGCCAAGACGTTGCTGCGCAACCTTGGCCGAGGTCATCGTGCCCGTCGTCAGGATAACGTGAATGTCGCGGCGACGGATCTCGCGGATCAACGGAATGACGGCCGAGGTTTCCCCCACGCTCGCGGCATGGAACCAGATCAACGGCCCCTGCGGGCGGTTGGCGCTCGCATAACCCGAGCGCTCCAGTTTGCGGGAACTATCTTCCTTGCCCTTGGCCGCGCGAACCGCGAGATAAGGCCCGATGAATGGATAGACTGCGATTCCGCCAAAGCGATAGGCGCTCAAGGCAAGACGCGCCCTGAGGCTACTCATTTCGTTCGCCTCCTATCCCAGCTGATCACCATCAATGCCAAATCCCGATTATCAACCGGCCGAATAAACAGCCGAATTTTCGTTCTTATTGTGTCAAAGATACTGCTTCATGACCGGATTTAAAGCGACGGGGCTGTACCGGATAGAGATATCAAATGCAAAATTCGGTGCGAGGCGCTTAGGATGCCGCTTTTTCCTGCGGATCGAGCAAGCGATGCAGATGGACAATGAAATAACGCATATGGGCATTGTCAACGGTCTGCTGCGCCTTGGACTTCCATGCCACCAGCGCGCTTGCATAGTCGGGATACATGCCGACGATATCGAGCTCGTTGAGATTGCGGAACTGGACCTCTTCGAGGTTTTCCAATTCACCGCCGAAGACAAGGTGCAGGAGCTGCTTTTTGCCGCTGGTATCAGTCATTTTCGTCTCTTTCTACTGTCGTCCCCCTCCGTCCTTCATCTGCGGGATTTTGACGGAAAGGTCAACCGTCTCGTCGGTTCGATAGTTGATGGAGAAACTCCGGTAATTGCGATGCCGATGCGCCGCAAAGCTCGTCATGCGATACTTCGGCGCGATTGTAGCTGAGGGTATTGCCCGAAAGGTCCACGAGCGCGCCGCCGGCCCGCTCCAGAATGAGATCGGCGGCGGCCAGATCCCAGTCATGCGAGTTGCGCTTGACGATCGTTCCTTCGAGGCGCCCGTCCGCCACCATGGCGAGGCGATAGGCAAGTGACGGCACGTGCTTCACCCGCTCGACCGTCTTGCGGAAATCCGGATCGACGCCCTTCAGCATATCCTCGCCGGTCGCCAGCCGATGGATGTCATCACCGACTCTCTGAGACACGCGGATCGGCTTGCCGTTCTTCAGGGCCTCCCCACCAGCCGTCGCCACGAAGAGCTCGTCAAGCGCCGGCGCGTAGAGCACGCCCGCCACAGGCCGCCCATCGGTGACGACGGCGACGCTGACGCACCAAAGATCCAGGCCCGCAAGAAATCCCCTGGTGCCGTCGATGGGATCGACGACGAAGACGGTCTCGTGCTTCAGACGCTCGGCATCGTCGTCGGTTTCCTCGGAAAGCCAGCCGTAGTCCGGGCGCGCCGAGCGCAATGTGACGGCAAGGCTTTCGTTCGCCGCAAAATCGGCAGCACTGACCGGGGACTGGCCGTTGTTCTTCCACCAGACCTCCGGCGATTGCCGGAAGAAACCGAGAGCGATCTTGCCCGCCTCGAGCGCGGCACCCACGATCAGGTTCACGTCGCTCAATTGGCCGGCCTTGCTATCGATCATTGATTAATTCCAATCTCCGCTCGTTTCTCAGCGGCCTGCCAGCGTCATGCCCTCAATGGCAAGCGTCGGAGCAGCGATGCCGAAATCGCGGTCGATGTCGTTTGCCGGCGTGACGCGCATGAACATGTCCTTCAGGTTGGAGGCGATCGTCACCTCTGAAACCGGGAAGGTCAATTCGCCGTTCTCGATCCAGAAACCGGTGGCGCCGCGGCTGTACTCGCCTGTTATCATGTTGACGCCCTGGCCGATCAACTCGGTAACATAGAAGCCGGTTCCGACGTTGCGGATCAGGTCCTCCGGCGAAATATCGCCCGGCTCCAGCGCCAGGTTGGTGGACGCGGGTGATACGGACGTACCACCGCGCACGCCGCGGCCGTTGGTCTTCAGTCCGCCGCCGATTTCCCGCGCGGTTGCCGTGGACAGGAACCAGGACTGCAGCACGCCGTCCTCGATCATGACGAGCCGCTTGCCCGATACGCCCTCGCCGTCGAAGGGGCGCGAGGATGGGCCACGCACGATCAGCGGATCGTCCGTGATCGAGAGGCCCGATTTCAGCACCTGCTGGCCCATCTTGTCGCGCAGGAAGCTGGTCTTGCGGGCGATGGAAGCGCCATTGATCGCGCCGGCAATATGGCCGACGAAGCCGCGGGCGACGCGCGGGTCGAAAACGACGGTGACGTTCTTGCCCGTCGGAACCTGGCGCGGATTGAGCCGTTTGACGACTCGTTCGCCGGCGCGGCGGCCGATCTCCCCGGCCGCATCAAGATCGGCGAAATAGAGGCGGCTGTCGAAATCATAGTCGCGCTCCATGCCGGTGCCTTCGCCAGCAATGACGCTGACGGAGCGCCCGAAGCGCGAGCCCATATAGTGGCCGGCAAAACCATGTGAGGTGACGAGCACGAGGCCGCCCATGCCGGCCGAAGCGCCGGCACCGGAAGAATTGGTGACGCCAGGAACAGCGAGTGCCGCAGCTTCGGTCGCAAGGGCCGCTTCGCGCAGCTGCTCCGTGGAGACCTCGGTCGGATCGAACAGTTCGAGGTCGGGATAGCTCTTGGCGAGATCCGCTTCGTCAGCGAGGCAGGCAAAGGGATCTTCCGGAGAAACCTTGGCCATGGCGACCGCGCGTTCGGCAAGAGCGTTGAGATCGAAGCCGGGATTGGCCGAAACACTCGCCACGCGATTGCCGACGAAGACCCTCAGCGAGAAGTCGTCGCTCTCGGAGGATTCCGTGCCTTCGACCTTGCCGAGACGGATGCTGACGGAATGGGCCCTCGACCGCACCACGACGGCATCGGCGGCATCCGCACCGGCTTTCCGGGCGAGGTCGATCAACTGGCTGGCACGGGAAAGCAGAGTGGCGGAATCGATTTCAGAGGTCATGACTTGGCCTTTCCTTCGCGTTCCATTTATTGTGCACTACATGAAGCATCAAGGGCGGCAAAGCCGATTCTTGTTCTAATCCCTTCACGCATGGTTGTTTATCATGATCATGCGTCGCAACACCGCCTGCCCGATAGAAAGAAACAGACGATGTCCGCCCCCAATACGCTTTTCACTGAAACCCTGCTGCTGCTCGGCGGTGCCGTCGTCACGGCGCCTATCTTCAAGAAACTGGGGCTTGGCACCGTGCTCGGCTATCTCGCCGCCGGCGTTGTGATCGGGCCGATTCTCCACAGCATCAGCGACAGCGAGGCCGTGCTGGCCGTGGCCGAACTCGGCGTCGTCTTCCTGCTCTTCATCATCGGCCTGGAACTGAAGCCGTCCCGCCTCTGGCAGATGCGCCGGGATATTTTCGGTCTCGGCACGGCACAGGTGGTTCTCAGCGGACTTGCGCTGATGGTGGCCGCCTATTTCGGGGGCATTGCCGGCTGGAAGGGCAGCATCATCATCGGCTTCGGCCTGGCGCTTTCCTCGACGGCGTTTGCGATGCAGATCCTCGAGCAACAGGGCGACGTCAACACGAAATACGGCCAGCGCTCCTTCTCGATGCTGCTGCTGCAGGATCTTGCCATCGTGCCGCTGCTGGCGCTGATCACCGTTCTCGACGGCGTGCAGGAAACCGCCAATCCACTGCCAAGTCTCGCCATTGCCATCGGCGCAGTGGCAGCGATGATCATCGCAGGGCGCTATCTGCTGACGCCGCTGTTTCAGGTGATCGCACGCACCGGCGCACGGGAAGCGATGATTGCCGCCGCCCTATTCGTCGTCATGGGATCGGCAACGCTGATGCAGCTTGCCGGCCTCTCCATGGCGATGGGTGCCTTCCTCTCCGGTGTGATGCTGGCCGAATCCTCCTATCGGCATGAGCTGGAAGCAGATATCGAGCCCTTCCGCGGCGTATTGCTCGCCATTTTCTTCATCGCAGTCGGCCTGTCACTGAAACTCGACGTCATCCTCGACAACTGGGTGATGATCGTGCTCGCCGTCCCGGTAATGATGGTCATCAAGGCGGTCGTGATCTATGCGCTCTGCCGGGTCGCAGGCTCACCGCACAATGATGCCGTCCGTATCGCGGGGCTGCTGCCGCAAGGCGGCGAATTCGGTTTCGTGCTCTTCAGCGCGGCCAGCGCCAGCGGCAATCTTTTCTCGGCGAACACGGCATCGATGCTGATCGCCATCGTGACACTATCGATGGCGCTGACACCGCTCAGTTCCGCGCTGGCGAAACGGCTGGTGAAGGGCGATACGCAGGAAGAGCTGGATGAGGATTTCGAAGGGGCCGGTTCCGATGTGCTGATGATCGGCTTTTCGCGTTTCGGTCAGATCGCCGCACAGATCCTGCTTGCCAGCGGTCGCGACGTGACCGTCATCGATTTCTCCGCCGACCGCATCCGCCAGGCATCGAGCTTCGGCTTCCGGATCTATTTCGGCGACGGCACACGCAAGGACGTGCTGCGCTCTGCTGGTATCGATCGCGCCAAGATCGTCGTCGTCAGCACGCATCTGCGCGAGGTGACGGACAAGATCGTCGAACTTGTGCAGACGGACTATCCGCATGCGCGCCTTTTCGTCCGCTCTTATGATCGTATTCACTCGATCGAACTGCGTCACAAGGGCGTGGATTATGAGCTGCGCGAGACGCTGGAATCCGGCCTGCTCTTCGGCCGCCGCACCCTGGAAGCACTTGGCGTCAGCGAAGCCGAGGCCTATGAAATCGGCGAGGATATCCGCAAGCGCGACGAGCAAAGGCTCGTACTACAGGTGAGCGAGGGCCTGCAGGCCGGGACAGACATGCTCTATTCGCGCCCGGTCAAGCCCGAACCGCTGGTCAAGCCGAAGCGTGCCGCCGACACTTACAGCGACGCCGACGATCTGGTGGCATTGCCACAAGAAGAGCCGGAGCGGGTTTAGTCGCTTCGTTTGCATAATCCTGGCGAAACACAGCCAGCGGCTTACTGGCGGATACTAATTCTTCGCGGTCATCACCCGGTCGAGCGCGAATTTCAGCTCGTCCTTGATGCCGGCCGACATGGCGAGAATGTCGCGCGCCTTCAGGAAATCGAGGACGCCGGTGCGGCCGACAGCGGGGCGCAGGAAGATTTGAGGTGCTTGCAGGCGCAGCTTCAGGGCAATATTGGACTGCATGGTGAGCTGGCCGGCACCGAACAGGCTCTCGATACGGTTCGGAACCTGTCGGCCACTGCCTTCCGGCCCGCCGACGACGTCGATGCCGATGATGATATCGGCAAGACCGGCCAAATGTTCATAAGGAACCGGATTCATGATACCGCCATCGATCATCACGCGATCTCCGAGCTTAACCGGCATGAATACGGCGGGAATGGCCGCAGAAGCGGCGAGCACGGGGAAGAGTTCGCCCTTCTCGATGACGACCTCCGCCTGGTCGTAATAATCGGTCGTGACCACCTTCAGCGGGATGTGCAGCTCGGAAAAGCTTTCCGGGATGGCCGGCGGCAGGAAGGTGCGCAGAATGCGTTCGAGATTGAATTGACCGAAGCGGATGCTGCGCATGCTGACCGGCCGCAGGCTCCAGATCTTGTTGAGAACGGCCGGGCGATTACCGACGGTTGCCAGGGTATAATCGCGGATCTCAGCACCGCTCATGCCGACGGCCATGGCCGCGCCCATGATCGAGCCGATGGAGGAGCCTGCTATGGCGACGGGGCGAATGCCGAGCTCGTCCAGCGCCTCTATGATATGAATATGGGCGAGACCGCGCGCACCGCCGCAGCCGAAGGCGACTGCGACGCTCGGCGTGCCGGAGGCGGCGAGCGGATAGTCGCTGCCGACGAAATCAGCATAATCGCCCATGTTGCTCTCCTCCTCCGTCAGGCCGCCAGCGGCTGGTAGCGGAAGAAATGCATCTTGCTGTCGCCGAAGGTTCGCTCCTCCAGAAACAGGAAATCCGATGGCGCGGCAATTGTGACATCGGCGCGCTCCTCGAGGATCGCCAGAGCACCCGGTACCAGCCAGCCACCGGCGGCAGCGGCTGCGAAAGCCTTCTCGCCCAGCCCCTTGCCGTATGGCGGATCGGCGAAGAGAAAATCGAAGGGTTCGAGATTGCCGACGCTGCCGAGGTCCGTCGCGTCACGACGCAGCATGCGCGTGCGGCCATGCAGGCCGAGCGCATCGATGTTCTCCCAGAGAAGGCCCCTGCCCTCGACGCTGCTTTCCACGAAGAGCACGTGACGGCAGCCCCGCGAGGCTGCCTCCAGCCCGACGGCGCCGGTGCCGGCAAAAACGTCCATCATCCGCGTGCCATCGATGGCCTCGGGATAGGCGTGGTTCAGAATGTTGAACAGGCTTTCGCGCGTGCGATCCGCCGTCGGACGAATATCGTTCGACTTCGGCGTTGCAAGCGAGCGACCGCGAAACTCACCGCCGACGATCCTCACCGCGCGTCAGCCCCTGCCGCCCTTGGGGCCGCCCCTGCCGGGGCCACCCCGACCGGAACCGCCGCGCGGACCGCCGGATGGGCGACCTGCGCCACCCGGCTTGCCGCCAAAGCCACGCGAGCCACCGGGCTTTCCGCCCGGCTTACCGCCAAAGGATTTGCCGCCAGGCTTCTTGCCGAAGGGCTTGCCGGCCGGCCGATCGCCGAAGGAACGTTCGCCCTGAGGACGATCACCGAAGGGTCGGTCACCACGGGGCGGACGATCACCAAACGGGCGATCGCCGCGGGGGCGTTCGGAGCGCTGTTCACCGCCGAAAGACTTGCTACGCGGACGCTCGTCTCCCTCGGCACGCGGACGCCGGTCGCCACGAGGCTTGTCGCCGAAAGGCCGGTCACCGCGAGCAGGTCGATCTCCGAAGGACCGTTCGGAGCGGGCTTCACCCTGGAAGGACTTCGCACGAGGACGGTCACCACTCTCCGACCGAGAACTGCGTTCGCCGCGCGGACGATCGCCAAACGCCCGATCGCCGCGGGGACGATCACCAAACGGTCGTTCCCCACGGGCGGGACGATCACCCTGGGGGCGATCGCCGCGCGAGCGCTTGCGATCGAAGCCCTCGTCGTCGCCACGCGACCTGCGCGGCGCTTCCTCGCTCGAACGAATCCATTCGCCATCGCCTTCGTCGACGCGATTGATGCGGACGCGCGGGCCTTCGTCTGGACGGTCGAAGCCGCTGCGCTGTGGGCGTTCAATCTCGCCACGGCGGAAGGTGGTCTTTGCATTCTTGGCGGCCTTCGCTGCCGCCTTTTCACCGAGCGGGCGGGCGCCTGGCGCCATCCAGACGTTGGCGCTGCGGCGCGGGCCGAGCGACTGGCGCTTCGCCCGGTCGTCGTCCTTGTGGCCGCCTTCGCGGCGATCATCACGCTTGGCATCGCGCTTGGTGTCCAGACGGCTCAAGGCGCGCTCGCGCTTATCCTCGGGACGCTCGCGACGCGGGCGCTCTTCCTTGGCCGTGCGAGCCGGCTTCCCAGCATCCGCCTCTTCCGGCTCGGCCACGGCCGGGGCGTTATAGAGCGGCGCATCGAAATTCGCCTTGGCATCTTCGACTAGGCGCGGACCGAGCTGATCGCGCAGCGTGCGGCCGCGCACCTCGAGCACATGGCCTTCCGGCAACTCGCCGAGCTGGAACGGGCCATAGGAGATGCGGATCAGGCGATTGACCTCGAGGCCGAGCGCGCCGAGCACGTTCTTGATTTCGCGGTTCTTGCCTTCGCGCAGGCCCATGGTGATCCAGACGTTGGACCCTTGCGTGCGATCAAGCGTCGCGTCGATCGAGCCGTAAAGCACGCCGTCGACAGCAATGCCTTCCTTCAGCTTGTCGAGCGCTTCCTGATCGATCTCGCCATGAGCGCGCACGCGGTAGCGGCGCAGCCAGCCGGTGGTCGGCAATTCCAGAACGCGGGCAAGGCCGCCGTCATTGGTCAGCAGCAGCAAACCTTCGGTGTTGATATCGAGGCGGCCGATCGACATGACGCGCGGCAGTTCTTCCGGCAGGTTGTCGAAAACGGTTGGACGCCCTTCCGGATCGGCATTGGTGGTCACCAGGCCTGCCGGCTTGTGATAGAGCCACAGGCGGGTGCGCTCGATGCCGCGGATCGGCACGCCGTCGACCTCGATCTTGTCGGCGAGCGTCACATTGACCACGGGCGTATCGAGGAGCACGCCGTTGAGCTTGACGCGGCCATCCAGGATCATGCGCTCGATATCGCGGCGAGACGCCACGCCGGCGCGCGCCATCACCTTGGAAATGCGCTCGGCCTTTCCCTCCTCGACCGCGGTCGCTTCCGCAGCTTTAACGGCTGCGGCCTTCGCAGGCTTCGCGCCATCGCGCTTTATCGTCTTCTTGTCGCCAGCAAAGGGTTTAGACCCAGGCCGCTTGGGCTTGTCATTCATCGTCATTTGTTGTTTGCCTGAATTTTTAACGCGTGTTCCTATCAGGTCACGCCCTTGCGGTTAAGTGGAAAAACTTGAATGGCGGCTACAAATCAATTCATGGAGCTTGCTTTGGTCGAAGCGCGCCGCGCTGGAGAACGTGGCGAAGTGCCGATCGGCGCCGTCGTCGTGCTCGACAACAAGGTCATCGCGGCGGCCGGCAACCGCACTCGCGAGTTCAATGACGTCACCGCCCATGCCGAAATCGTCGCCATCCGCCTGGCCTGCGAGGAACTGGGCCAGGAACGTCTTGCGGGCGCCGATCTCTATGTGACGCTGGAACCCTGTACCATGTGCGCCGCTGCCATTTCGTTCGCGCGCATCCGCCGTCTCTATTATGGTGCCGAAGATCCGAAGGGCGGCGGTGTCGACAATGGCGTGCGCTTCTATCGTCAACCAACCTGTCATCATGCGCCGGAGGTCTATTCCGGCCTCGGCGAAACCGCATCCGCCGACATCCTCAGAGGTTTCTTCCAAGCGAAACGCTCCGAAGACTGAAAAAAGCGGCGCTGCAACACTTTAAAATTCTGCATAATTTTCCCTTAAATCGATTCCGATTTAAGGATTATGCAGCTGCCGCCGCCTTGAAATCTTTTTACTGGAAAGGCTTCCACCAGCTGCTGTTGTTGGTCTGCTGTGCGGCTTCGGCATCCTTCTTGCGCTTCTTTTCCTTCTTCGACTCGGGCGTGCCGAGATCGTTCAAAGCAGACTGATCGGATACCTGGCGATATTGCTGCGGCGGGTCGATCAGATAGCGACGCTGATCGATATAGGTGCCAGCCTGGTCCTGACGGGCAGCGCGATAGGCAGCGGTCTGCTGCGCTTCGCTCAGATGGTTCTTGGCGCTGTCGGCCTGAGCCAGCGGCGAGCGATAGTTGACGTCGTTCTTCTTCTCGTCGGCTTCTGCGGCAAGGCGCTTGCGGGCATCTTCCGGCGATTCCAGCCAGGCCGGGTTGTCCTTGCTGGCCAGCGACTGCTGCGGCTGAGTCAGGGTGTTCTTGTCGCCACCAATAACCAGACCAGGTCTGTTCGGGTATTTTACACCCTTGTCTTTCGGCGTTGCGGCAGAAACGGAGGCGATATCGCCGAGGTCATCGAGGAGCTGGACGCCGGCCGTCTTGTCGGTGCCGTAAGTCGGGCTGCTAAGGCAACCGGACATGGCGCCGCAGCCAACCACAAGTGCCGCCAAGCTGACGCCGACACGAACCTTATGCATCGCTCTCATGAAAACCCTTCCCAGCCATGCCGGAATAAACGCAATAGGACCCCATTCAACGGCAACTGCCGTAAAATTCTGGCCATTTTCAGGCAGCTTTTACCGGATGAACGCCGCAAAGGCAATTCATCCGGCAATTTTCTTCAGTTGATAGCTGCAAGCTCGCGGAGTGCCGCAGCGTCGCGCGCCGAGACATCCGGGTATTCCGGATCCGAGCCGACATCCGTGGTGATGCGCCACGAACGGGCGCATTTGCGGCCTTCGGCAAGCTTGGGCACGACGCTGACCTTCGCGTCGTCGTCGAGACGGAAGGCATCCGCAGGCCCCTGTTCGCCAAGGATGGTGATACCGGAGGTGATGCAGATTTCGGAGAAGTCCTGCCCTTCGAGCACCTTCAGCAGCTCGGGATCGGCGACATAGACCACCGGGGCAGCCTCCAGCGAGGAGCCGATGCGCTTGTCCTTGCGCTCGATTTCCAGAGCGCCGGTGACGACGCTGCGCACAGCGCGGATCTTCTTCCACTTCTCGGCCAGCGCCTCGTTCTTCCATTCGGCCGGAACGGTGACGAACTGCTCGAGATGAACGGAAACCGCCGACGGATTGCGCGAGAGCCAAGCCTCTTCCGTGGTGAAGGGCAGCATCGGCGCCAGCCACGTCACCATGCAATCGAAGATCGTGCGGATAACGGCGAGAGCGGCACGGCGGCGCAGGCTCGACGGCGCATCACAGTAGAGCGCATCCTTGCGAACGTCGAAGTAGAAGGCCGACAGCTCGACATTGGCGAAATCGATCAAGGCGCGGGCGATGCGCTTGAAGTCGAAGGCGTCGTAGCTTTCGCGCACCAGCTCGTCGAGCTCGGCGAGACGGTGCAGCATCAGCTGCTCAAGCTCCGGCATGTCGGCATAGGCGATCACTTCGCCCTTATCGTGCGCCAGCGTGCCGAGCATCCAGCGGATGGTGTTGCGCAGCTTGCGATAGGCATCGACATTGGTCTGGATGATAGCCTTGCCAAGGCGCTGATCTTCCCAGTAGTCCGTGGTCATGACCCAGAGGCGCAGGATATCGGCGCCAGCGTCCTTCATCACGTCCTGCGGGGCAACGACGTTGCCGAGCGACTTCGACTGTTTGCGGCCCTGTTCGTCCATGGTGAAGCCATGCGTGACGACCGTATCGTAAGGCGCACGGCCGCGGGTCGCGGCACTTTCGAGCAGCGACGAGTGGAACCAGCCGCGATGCTGGTCGGAGCCTTCGAGATAGACATCCGCCGGCCACTTCAGGTCCGGGCGGTCTTCCAGCGTGAAGGTGTGGGTCGAACCGGAATCGAACCATACGTCGAGGATGTCCATGACCTGCGTCCAGGGCTCGTTGGCCTTCTCGCCAAGGAAGCGCTCGCGCGCGCCTTCCGCGAACCAGGCATCGGCGCCTTCCTGCTCGAAAGCCTCGAGGATACGGGCATTCACGCCGTCATCCTGCAGGATGTTGCCCTGCTCGTCGACGAAGATCGCGATCGGCACGCCCCAGGCGCGCTGGCGCGACAACACCCAATCCGGGCGCTGTTCGATCATGGCGCGCAGGCGGTTCTGGCCGGCAGCCGGCACGAAGCGGGTGTCGTGGATCGCCTTCAAGGCGCGCGAACGCAGCGTCGAACCGTCAGCGAAGTCCTTGTCCATATAGACGAACCACTGCGGCGTGTTGCGGAAAATGACCGGCTTTTTCGACCGCCAGGAATGCGGATAGGAATGCTTCAGCCTGCCGCGCGCAAACAGCGTGTTCGTCTCGATCAGCGCCTTGATGACGAGATCGTTGGCATTGCCCTTCTTGCCGTTGTCGTCCATGACGCGGCCGCCTTCGAAGCCGGGGGCATCGGCGGTGTAGAAGCCTGCGTCATCGACCGGGAACGGGATGGCGGAGGAGATGCCACGCTTTTCGAGGTCGCGTGCATGCGACATCCAGGCATCAAAGTCCTCGCGGCCGTGGCTGGGTGCGGTGTGCACGAAGCCCGTACCGGCATCATCGGTGACGTGATCGCCATCGAGCAGCGGCACCTTGAAGCCATAACCGAGCGAGACAAGCGGGTGCGAGCAGGTGACTGCGGCCAGATCGGCAGCGGTCACATCCGCCAGTCGCTTGTATTGCAGCTTTGCCTTGGCGAAGGATTCCTCGGCGAGCTTGTCGGCAAAGATCAGCTTCTCGCCGGGACGCGGACCGAAATCATTGGCGGCTTCCGTGACCTCATAGAGGCCATAGGACACGCGCGAGGAGTATGCGATCGCGCGATTACCGGGGATCGTCCAGGGAGTGGTCGTCCAGATGACGACGAAGGCACCGGCGAGATGCGCCGGGCCTTCAGCCACCGGGAACTTCACCCAGATCGTGTCACTCTCGACATCGGCATATTCGACTTCGGCTTCGGCAAGCGCCGTGCGCTCGACCACCGACCACATGACCGGCTTGGAGCCGCGATAAAGCTGACCGGTACGGGCAATCTTCAGAAGCTCGCCGGCGATGCGGGATTCCGCATGGAAGTTCATGGTGAGATAGGGATTGTCGAAATCGCCCGTAATGCCCAAACGCTTGAACTCCTCGGACTGGATCTTGATCCAGCCGGCAGCGAAGTCGCGGCACTCCTGGCGAAACTCGTTCACCGGAACTTCGTCCTTGTTCTTGCCCTTCTCACGGTACTTTTCCTCGATCTTCCATTCGATCGGCAGACCGTGGCAATCCCAGCCGGGAACGTAGTTGCTGTCATAGCCGCGCATCTGAAACGAGCGGGTGATGACGTCCTTGAGGATCTTGTTGAGCGCATGGCCGATGTGGATATGGCCATTGGCGTAGGGCGGGCCGTCATGCAGCACGAACTTTTCGCGGCCGACGGCGGAAGCGCGCAGCTTCTTATAAAGGTTCATCTCCTCCCAGCGCTTCACCAGTTCCGGCTCCTTCTGCGGCAGCCCGGCCCGCATCGGAAAATCGGTTTCCGGCAGGTAAAGGGTCTTGGAGTAATCCATCTTTTCAGCGGTATCGGTCATAGTCGTGACAATTGCCTCGGTGTCTCGGGCGTCTTGCGCCTGAACTGGCGCAGCCATATGGGGATTTTTCGGCGGCGGAAAGCGCCTCTTGAACGAGACGCCAAAAACCCGGACCTTCCGGCAGCTTAGAGCGCGCGGAAGGCCGGGCCAATAATTCGTATCGATAGGCTCAGCCGAAATTGGGTCATGGTCGCCGGTTCATAGGCGTTTTTTCCAAGGAAAGGAAGAGGAAACAACGCAGCCGGCATAGAGAATGGCCGCGAACGTTTCCATCCGCGGCCATATGGGCATTGTTCGGATCAGGCCCGTGCTTCCGCCCGCGCCGGCATCACCGCATTGACGATGATCGCCACGACGATATTGGCAAGAAGCGCCAGCAGTCCGGTGTAGACAGTGAAACCCGCTTCGCCGAGGGGGACCATATGCAGCGGCTTCCAGCCGGCATCCCAGACGAGATAGGTGCCGCCAAAGAAGCCGACGAACCAGCCGACAAGCAGAGCCGGCGCACGGAACCACTTGGTGTAGAGGCCGAAGACCAGGGCCGGCAGCGTCTGCAGAATCCAGATGCCGCCGAGCAGCTGGAGATCGAGCGCGAATTGCGTCGGCAGGAAAATGATGACCAGAAGTGCGCCGATCTTGACGACGAGCGAGGTCATCTTGGCAACCTTTGCCTCGCCGGCATCGGAAACCTGCGGATCGACATAGGCCTTCCAGAAGTTGCGGGTGAAGAGATTGGCAGCGCCAATGCTCATCACGGCCGCGGGAACCAGCGCGCCGATGGCGATGGCCGCGAAGGCGAAACCTGCAAACCAGCTCGAGAAGAGCGTCTGGAATAGCGCCGGAACGACATCGTTCGGGCTATCCAGCTTCAGTTGCGCCGCATGGCCCATATAGCCGAGCAGTGCCAGGAGACCGAGCAGCAGCGTATAGGCCGGCAGCAGCACCGCATTCTTGCGGATGGTATTACCGCTGTTGGAGGCGAAGATGCCGGTCAGCGTATGCGGATACATGAAGGCCGCCAGCGCCGAGCCGAGCGCCAAAGTCGCGTAGGCGACGTACTGGTTGCCGCCGAGCAGCAGGCTGCCTGCTCCCTTGGCCTTGAAATCCGCATCGGCGGCCGCAAAGACATTGGCATAACCACCGAGCTTGGCCGGAATGAGTGCGATCGCCGCGATCACCACGATATAGATCATGATGTCCTTGACGAAGGCAATCAGCGCCGGAGCGCGAAGGCCGGCCGAATAGGTATAGAGCGCCAGAATGATGAAGGCGACGGCAAGCGGCAATTCGCCATGAAGTCCGAGCGCCTTGAACACCGCCGTCATGCCGACGAGCTGCAGGGCAATGTAGGGCATGGTGGCGATGACGCCCGTCAGAGCGACCGCCAGTTCCAGCGCCCGCGAGCCATATTGCCCGTGGACGACATCGCCCGCCGTGACATAGCCGTGGTCCTTCGCACGCCTCCAGAGAAGCGGCATGACCATGAAGACGAACGGGTAGACGACGATCGTATAGGGCAGCGCGAAGAAGCCATAGGCACCGACCGTGTAGACCAGGGCTGGAACCGCGATGACCGTATAGGCGGTGTAAAAGTCGCCGCCGACGAGGAACCAGGTGATCCAGGTGCCGAAGGTGCGGCCGCCAAGACCCCATTCATCAATATGGGCAAGAGTCTTCGGTCGGCGCCAGCGGGCAGCGACAAAGCCCATGACGGTCACGAGGGCCAGGAAGAAGATGAAGACGGCAAGAGCTGTCGGATCGATATCAGTCATCATGGCGCATGCTCCGATAGGCGATCCAGGTCAGGAAGGCGGTGATCGGCACCCAGGCCAGCTGATACCAGTAGAAGAAGGGGAAACCCAACAGCACCGGATCGTGGCTGTTGTAGAAGGGGACCCAAAGCAAGCCTATGTAGGGAATGACGAGCAGCCAGCAGGCCGCCGTCCCGAAACGTTTGTCCATGTCCGATACCTCTCACGCGGTGTCTGCGCGCCACCTTGTTGCAGTTGTCAGAGTGGAAGGGGTGCATCAGTCTGCGATTGCAATGTAGGCCCTAGGACCGGAGCCGAGGAGCTTTGGCTATGCAGAGCCAGACCAACGAATGTGAATTCCTCCCAACGGCCCGCCTGCGGGCAGCCGCTGATAAAGTCCTACGGCGAGTCTACCATCCGAACAAGATATTAGCTGATGCGAAATCGTCAAACCTACCCAGAAGTGGGTAGGCGGACGTTAGCCCGCCGCGGTTGCGATGCCGTGGTCAAGCGCGTAGCGGATCAGACCGGCGGTCGTTGCGATGCCAAGCTTCTTCTTCAAATTCTTGCGATGCGTTTCCGCCGTCGCGGGCGTGATCTGAAGCTCTTCGGCAATCTCGCGATTACTCCTGCCTGTAACGATCAAGCCCAGAATGTGCCGCTCGCGCGGGGTCAGAGGATCAGCCTCATTTTGCGCCGTATCTGCCACCAGTATGTCGCGAACGCCGGACGAGAAATAAGTCCCGCCGGCTGCTACCGTCTCGATGGCGCAGACGACTTCATCCGTCGAAACATCCTTGAGGATATATCCGACCGCACCGCGCATGATCGACGAGGAGATGTATTCGCGGCTGTCATGCATGGACAGCATCACGATCCGCGTCTCCGGAAGCTCCCGGCGAAAGAGCTCGATCGCCTCGATACCGCTCAGCTTCGGCATATTGATATCCATCAAGGTAACCTGTGGGAGCGTCCGTCGTCCGACCTCCAGGCCGATCTGCGCAAGGTTTGCCGTCCCGACCACCTCTATGTGGTCGAACGTCTCCAGCACGGCTTTCAATCCGTCCAACACCACGGGATGATTGTCGATCAACAGAACACTGATCCTGTCGCTTTTCATGCCGCATCCACCTTTGCTCTTGGCGAGGCATTGGCCGATTTCGGCAGCATCGCAATCAGTGTCGTACCATCAGCCTTGCTCTGGACAAGAAGCAGGCCGCGGAAATGTGCCATCCGCTCCTGCATGTTCCTCAGCCCAAGTCCGCCTTTGCCGTCGCCAGTGCCGTCAAAACCAATGCCGTTGTCCGAAATTCTCAAGCGTGCGCGCCCACGATCACTCCAAAGTTTGATCGCAAGAACCGTCGCCCCGGAATGGCGCTCCACATTGTTCAAGGCCTCCTGCGCGACACGGTAGAGCGCGGTATTGGCTTCCGGCTTCAGCATGCTGGTGAAGCCGGAAGCCTCGATCTCGGTTGCGATGCCGGTCCGCTCGGCGAAATTGTTCGCGAGTGCGGTCAGCGCCGCCGTCAAGCCGAGATCATCCAGCACGCGGGGACGCAGATCATGCGAGAGCCGCCTGATGTCCTTGATTGCGCTGTTCAGAGTATCGATACCCTTCTCGATCGTCGTGGCGGCATCATCGACCTGGTTTCGTACCTTGCGGTTGGCAAGGTCCATGACATAGCGCACGCCGAGGAGATTCTGCGACACGCCATCGTGCAGTTCACGCGCAAGGCGGGCGCGTTCCTCCTCCTGCGTATCAATCACTCTTTGCGTCAGCTCCTTCAGCCGACCATCGGCCATGCGTCGCTCACGGAAGGTCAAGAGCATGCAAGTCGTGAAGACGACCAGAACAGCAGGGACGGCAATGAGTGTGACGACGACAAAGGTTCCTTTTATGTTTGCCCGCATGGCGGCATTGGCCGCAGCAGTCTGGGTAAAAATATCATCCAGATAGACGCCGGTTCCGACAACCCAGTGCCATTTATCAAGGCCGACAGCGAATGAGAGCTTATCGGCGACACGGCCGGTGGAAGGCTTCTCCCATTTGTACTGGTGCAGACCCCCGCCGGCTTTTGCGGTCTTGATGAGCTCCGCGATGACCTTGTCGCCGTCCGGATCGGTCAAATCGATCCAATTGCGCCCGTTACGAAATCTCTCGCGCGGATGAACGATGTTGTTGCCATCATAGTCGTAGACGAAGAAGTATCCGTCCGGGCCATAATCAAGCGACGTCAGGATCGCGGCTACCTTGTCCTTAGCGGCTTGATCGTCCGGGGCTGCGTCCCGATAGATCGCCTGAATGGCCGACACGGCAAGATTTGTAAGGTTGACGATCTCCGTTTCCTTCGCCCTCAGCATGTTCTGTTCGAAGGTCTCGATATTGCTCTTGGTAAGATTGGTCGACTGCCAGGTAATGAAGGCAGTGATTGCCAGGATCGAGATGACGAGAGGCGCGAGCGCGAGCGCAATAATCTGGTTGCGTAGTGTCAACGATTGCTCCTCCCAAAAACCGGCGCGGAACAATGATCCTTGTCGGGCATGAATTCAACAGTCTCTTGGCGGCGTTGATGTCAGCCCGAAATCGGAGCGATGATACGAGGCGGAAAACCTTTTCCACCCCATCACTTCGCGAATATCAGTCGAAGGCGATGACGCGATCAAGCTCGCCGAGCGGCTGGACGCCGGCAAGCAGC
This sequence comes from Rhizobium sp. ERR 1071, assembly GCF_007828675.1. Taxonomy (NCBI): domain Bacteria; kingdom Pseudomonadati; phylum Pseudomonadota; class Alphaproteobacteria; order Hyphomicrobiales; family Rhizobiaceae; genus Rhizobium; species Rhizobium sp. ERR 1071. The sequence continues at coordinate 300,142 of NZ_VITM01000003.1, forward strand.
GCGCGCGCCTCATCCTCGTCCTTGCGGATCTGTGCGACCAGCGGGTCGAGACCTTCGAACTTCAGTTCGGGGCGGAGATAGCCGAAGAAAGAGACCGAACAGACCTGTCCGTAGAGATCGCCGCTGAAATCGAAGACAAAGGTCTCCAGCAGCGGCGCGCCGTTATCCGTCACCGTCGGACGCCGGCCGTAGCTGGCGACGCCATCGCGGACGATACCATCGGCCGTTCGGAAGCGAACCGCATAGATGCCTGCCCTCAGCGATGACTCTGGCGGCAGCTGCATATTTGCCGTAGGGAAGCCGAGCGTGCGGCCAAGCTTCTCGCCGCCGATAACGGGCGCCTGAACGGTATAGCGATAGCCAAGCAGACCGGCGGCTTGGGCGACATCGCCTTCCGCGAGCAGCGCACGAATGCGGCTCGACGAGATGACCTCCGTGTTTTCGTCGCGGAAGGCATCGATAAGCGTCACGCCGAAACCGTTGTGACTGCCGGCATTCATGAGGAAGGCGGGGCCTCCCTGGCGATCATGGCCGAAATGGAAATCGAAGCCAGTGACAACTTCCGACGCGTGCAGCCAGTCGATCAGGATCGAGTGGACGAACTCGTCCGCCGAACGCTGCGAGAAGGTGCGATCGAAGGGATATTCGATGACCGCGTTGAAGCCGAGCGCTTCGAGGAGACGTGCTCGAAGCGGCGCAGGCGTCAGACGGAAAACAGGCTGATCGGGCTTGAAGACGGTGCGCGGATGCGGCTCGAAGGTGAGCACCAGCGCCGGCACGCCGCGCTCCCTGGCGATCTCCAGCGCACGTGTCAGCACAGACTGATGGCCGCGGTGCACACCGTCGAAATTGCCGATGGCGACCACCCCGCCCTTCAGGGCATCGGGAAGCGGCTCGCGGGTTTCGTTGCGATGGAAAACGGTCATCGACTGCCACTCTCCTCAGACAAGGCGCGGCATCCACCACTTCGGCGAGGCCTGCTCGCGCGCCAGGAAGGCGCCGAGCGCGGCCTCATCCGTATGCCCCTCGACGACATATTCGCGGGCGTGGATGCCATGGCTGATATAAAGAAGATCGAGGCCGTAATCGAGTGCGCCGCGCACGTCGGTCGGCATGCCGTCGCCGATCGCCACGACACGCGACAGCGGAAACTCGCTTTTCACCTCGCGGGCCGCCGCGATCGCGGCATCATAGATCGGCTGGTGCGGCTTGCCGGCGATGCGCGTCTGGCCACCAAGCCGCTCATAATAGGCGGCCATAGCGCCGGCGCAGGGGATCATGCGGTGGCCGCGCTCGACCACAAGATCCGGATTGGCGCAGATCAGCGGCACCTTGCGAGCCGACCAGGCCGTCAGCATGTCGGTATAATCGTCAGGTGTTTCGGTCTCGTCGTCAAAGAAACCTGTGCAGACGATGCTTTCGGCCTCGCCAGCGTCGACGCGCTGAACGTCAAGGCCTTCCAGGATGCCGATGTCACGCTCGGGGCCGAGCAGAAACACCTTTTTCGGTCCCTCGGCAATCAGCCTGCGGGTGACATCGCCCGAGGTGATGATGCGATCGTAAACGCTGTCGGGAACCCCGATCGCACGCAGCTGCTCGACGACCTTCGGAGCGACGCGTGGAGAGTTGGTGATGAGGACGACAGCAAGGCCTTCGCCGCGGGCCGCTTCGAGCGCGATGGAGGCCTCCTTGTAGGCCGTGACGCCGTTATGGAGCACGCCCCAGACATCGCAGAGCGCAACATCATAAAGTCCGCCGATGTCGCGAAAGCTCTCGATCCGTTTGCCCATGCCATCCTCGCATCAAATAAATCACGGGCTGACATCGCAAACCGGCCGGCAAATTACAAGAGCGGCATGCAAGGTTTTTGCGTCGCACAAGGCCTGAGAAGCAGACATGTGCAAGCTCGGCGAGCGGCAAGATTGCGCAGCGGAAGCAACAGCATGACGCTCTCGAAAAGGTGCGACCTGACCCTTTCTGAAGAGGGGAAAATGAGAGGAGCTTCGCAACGACGTGCTACACGCCACTGCCATGGGCGTTAATCATCCTCAAAACAAGCCGTTACGCGCCGCAAAAAATTCACAGTGCTGTCCTTGACTCGTCCGGAAGCCACCCCTAAATCACCGTCGCTAGCACTCTCCAAGGATGAGTGCTAACAAAATCCATACGGATCTCCGCTGATCCGTGAATGTCATTTGATCGAGGGATTAGACAATGGCAAGCACCAATTTCCGCCCCCTTCATGACCGCGTCGTCGTTCGCCGCGTCGAGTCGGAAGAAAAGACCAAGGGTGGCATCATCATTCCCGATACCGCCAAGGAAAAGCCGCAGGAAGGCGAAATCGTCGCCGTCGGCTCCGGCGCTCGCGATGAATCCGGCAAGGTCGTAGCACTCGACGTCAAGGTTGGCGATCGCGTTCTGTTCGGCAAGTGGTCCGGCACCGAAGTCAAGCTCAACGGCGAAGACCTTCTGATCATGAAGGAAGCCGACATCATGGGCATCATCGGCTAATCCGGCCGGTTCCCTTTATCCGATACAGCTGACGGGCCTTAAAGCCCGGAAAACGCGAATTCAGGAGTTTCAAACATGGCAGCTAAAGAAGTAAAATTCGGCCGCAGCGCCCGCGAAAAGATGCTTCGTGGCGTCGACATCCTCGCTGACGCAGTGAAGGTCACGCTCGGCCCGAAGGGTCGTAACGTCGTTATCGACAAGTCCTTCGGCGCTCCGCGCATCACCAAGGACGGCGTTTCTGTCGCCAAGGAAATCGAACTCGAAGACAAGTTCGAGAACATGGGCGCCCAGATGGTCCGCGAAGTCGCTTCGAAGACCAACGATGTCGCTGGTGACGGCACCACCACCGCAACCGTTCTTGCCCAGGCAATCGTTCGCGAAGGCGCTAAGGCTGTTGCAGCCGGCATGAACCCGATGGATCTGAAGCGCGGCATCGACCTCGCTGTTGCAGAAGTCGTCAAGGACCTGCTCGCCAAGGCCAAGAAGATCAACACTTCGGAAGAAGTTGCCCAGGTCGGCACGATCTCCGCAAACGGCGAAAAGCAGATCGGTCTCGATATTGCCGAAGCCATGCAGAAGGTCGGCAACGAAGGCGTCATCACGGTTGAAGAAGCCAAGACCGCCGAAACCGAACTCGAAGTCGTCGAAGGCATGCAGTTCGACCGTGGCTACCTCAGCCCCTACTTCGTAACCAACCCGGAAAAGATGGTGGCCGACCTCGAAGACGCCTTCATCCTCCTGCACGAGAAGAAGCTCTCGAACCTGCAGGCCATGCTCCCGGTTCTCGAAGCCGTCGTTCAGACCGGCAAGCCGCTCCTCATCATCGCTGAGGACGTCGAAGGCGAAGCGCTTGCGACCCTCGTCGTCAACAAGCTGCGTGGCGGCCTGAAGATCGCTGCTGTCAAGGCTCCGGGCTTCGGCGATCGCCGTAAGGCCATGCTGGAAGACATCGCCATCCTGACGGGCGGCACTGTCATCTCCGAAGATCTCGGCATCAAGCTCGAGTCTGTCACCCTCGACATGCTCGGCCGCGCCAAGAAGGTTTCGATCTCCAAGGAAAACACCACGATCGTCGACGGCGCTGGCGCCAAGTCCGACATCGAAGGCCGTGTTGCCCAGATCAAGGCCCAGATCGAAGAAACCACCTCTGACTACGACCGCGAAAAGCTGCAGGAACGCCTTGCCAAGCTCGCTGGCGGCGTTGCCGTTATCCGCGTTGGCGGCTCGACGGAAATCGAAGTCAAGGAAAAGAAGGACCGCATCGACGACGCTCTGAACGCGACGCGCGCTGCCGTTCAGGAAGGCATCGTACCGGGCGGCGGTACCGCTCTGCTGCGTTCTTCCGTCAAGATCTCGGTCAAGGGCGAAAACGAAGACCAGGAAGCCGGCATCAACATCGTTCGCCGCGCTCTGCAGTCCCCGGCTCGCCAGATCGCTGAAAACGCTGGTGACGAAGCTTCGATCGTTGTCGGCAAGATCCTCGACAAGAACGAAGACAACTGGGGCTACAATGCTCAGACGGGCGTCTACGGCGATATGATCGCCATGGGCATCGTCGACCCGGTCAAGGTCGTTCGCACGGCTCTGCAGGATGCAGCTTCGGTTGCTTCGCTGCTGATCACCACCGAAGCCATGATCGCCGAACTGCCGAAGAAGGATGCCCCTGCTGGCATGCCGGGCGGCATGGGTGGCATGGGCGGCATGGACATGATGTGATAGGCCAACAGGCCTAATCGCAGGAATGTCCATAAAGCTTCGCCCATGCACTTTAGTGCTTCAGGCCGCCAAGCGGCCTGAAGTGGCGGCATGGACATGATGTGATAGGCCAACAGGCCTAATCGCAGGAATGTCCATAAAGCTTCGCCCATGCATTTTAGTGCTTCAGGCCGCCAAGCGGCCTGAAGTGGCGGCATGGACATGATGTGATAGGCCAACGCCTGTTGCGATTGTTCAATCCGACATCCGGAATTGATGAAGGGCGGCCCTCGGGTCGCCCTTTTTAATTGTGCCGAAACTGCACAACTGCAATTCCTGCAAGATTCTATCGTGTTGCAAATTTTGCAACTTGCCCATTGCTGTTTTCGAAAAAGCCCCTATAACTCGCAGCGCAGCGATTTTGGAGAGTTAGCTGCAATACACGTAATTTTTACTTCTTTTGGACAGGCTTAATCTGCGGCTTGGCATGATCATAACCTTGCGCGCTGGCGCTGTCCTGATTTATTACTTGAAATGACTTCATAAACTGGAACGCCATCCCGAAAAGCATTGTCGACAGCGAAGCAGCGGAGGCACGCCTCGGCCATAAGCTGCGGCGCAAAATGCAGGGGGACCTTCCATCCGGGGAAATACGGAATTGAAGTGAGGCGCGGGAAACCATGCGCTCTTGTGGGGATCATCTTGTTCAAGATTGCCAAAGCCAATTTTTCCGCACCATTTGCTCCCGGCTCGCTGGAGTTCGAAGGCCATAACCCCGATCTTCTGGCACAATTCTGTGTTTCCGAGGGATGGACCGGCGATCTTTCAAGCGGCATCATCAAACTTGGGCAGTGGAGCACGATGCTGCACGGGCTGAGCTCCTCGGAATGTGGCTTGCTGAGCCTCATGCATTGCTATGATCCGCACGATCGAGCGCGTATCCTCGATCTCTTCGAGCAGGCGGCAACCGCAAACTCTTCTTTCTGTTATTCCACGACGACGCTCGGCACCGGCGGCCATCGCCAGCCGGTCTTTTGCGTTGGCGAATCCGTTGCCGCCGACAAGCAACGTGCCGGCAGCATGGTCGGCGTCTTCCTGTTTCCACGCTTCAAGCTGGAACCGGGCAGCCAGCTCGCCACCCGGCAGTAAACCGCTGTCGATGATGGTCGGGTGAGTTCGCCTGACCCGTTACTTGGTTCAACCTGATCAATCCCGCTTGGGAATGCTGAGACCACGCTGGCTTGCCGGGCGCGCAAGGGCTCGCTCCAGCCAGGCCATGACCGAGGGGAAACTTTCGAACTCCAGAACCTCGCGGCCGCCATAGAAGACGTCGACGCCGCGGACCCAAGGGAAAGTGGTGATGTCGGCGATGGTGTATTCATCGCCCATGATCCATTCGCGTCCCTGCAGGCGGCTCTCCAGAACGCCGAGAAGGCGCTTGGCCTCGTCGCGATAACGCTCGACCGGATAGGGGTTATTGGCGACCTTTTCGGCAGCGAATTTGAAGAAATGGCCGAACTGCCCGAACATCGGACCGACGCCGGCCATCTGGAAGAAAACCCATTCCAGCGTTTCGTAACGCCTAGCTGCGTCGCTTGGCATGAGCTTGCCGGTCTTCTCCGCCAGATAGACCAGGATCGCGCCGGATTCGAACAGACCGATCGGCTTGCCGCCGGGACCATTGGGATCGATGATTGCCGGAATGCGGCCATTCGGATTCAGCGAAACGAATTCAGGAGACTTCTGGTCGTTGGTGCCGAAGGAGATCAGATGCGGCTCATAGGGCAGACCAAGCTCTTCCAGCGCGATCGACACCTTGACGCCGTTCGGCGTCGGCAGCGAGTAGAGCTGGATAATATCCGGATTGCTGGCAGGCCAGCGTTTCGTGATCGGAAAGGACGACAGATCGGCCATGGGCTTGCTCCTGAAGGCTATGATTTGACAACTGATTTGCCGCCACAATAGCCGATAGGGCTTGTATGGGAAGTGTTATCTCAGCGGCCCATTGTTCAATGATTGTGAACTAATTGTGCGCAGTTGTTTATCTTTCCAACCTCCCAAAAATCACGAATATCTGTCTCCAGAAATTGTCGCCACCCGATCCCGAGTGAATTTACTGGAGACTGTCATGTCCAATACCAACAACGTCATCATTCTTGTGGCGCGCATCCTGCTCGCCTTCATGTTCATCTTTGCCGGCTTCGGCAAGCTGACCGATCCTGCAGGTACCGCCGGCATGATTGCCGGCGCCGGTATGCCTGCCGCAACGCTGCTTACCTATCTTGCCGGCGCGTTTGAATTCGTCACCGGCGTCTGCGTCCTCATCGGCTTCCAGGTCCGTATCGTCGGCTGGCTTCTTGCCCTCTTCTGTGTCTTCACCGGCGTCGTCTTCCACCTGCCGACCGTCAATGTTCCGGACTTCCCGGCTGCCGCCAACGGCTGGATCAACGGCCTAAACTTCGTGAACTTCCTGAAGAACATCACGCTCGCCGGCGCCTACATCATGCTCGCCACCAACGGCGCAGGCGTCTACTCGGTCGACGCACGCCGCGGTGCCTACGCAGCCGCCTGATTGCTGCATATTTCCCAAGAAAAAAGGCCCGCCGGAATTCCGGCGGGCCTTTTCGCATGAATAGGAAATTGGAAAATCAGAGCGCGCTGCGCACGGCAGATATGATGCGCTCAACCATCGGATCGCCATTGTGGCTCTCCTTGCGGGCACGCACCAGACACGCCTCAGAGCGCAGGATGACGCCATCCGACAGGACCTTCAGATGGTTCGCCTTAAGCGTCGAGCCGGTGGAGGTGATGTCGACGATGATGTCGGCCGAGCCGGCAGCGGGTGCCCCTTCCGTCGCACCGAGACTTTCGACGATGCGATAGAGCTGAATGCCATGCTGGCTGGAGAAGAACTGCTGCGTCAGCCGCCAGTATTTGGTCGCGACCGTCAGCCTGCGGCCGTGACGAGCGCGGAAATCGGCGGCGACATCGCCGAGATCGGCCATCGTGTCGACATCGAGCCAGATATCCGGCACGGCGACGACGACATCGGCATGGCCGAAGCCGAGCCTGGCGCAGAATTCGACGCGGCGATCAGCCTCCGCCATGCCCTCGCGCACGAGGTCTTCGCCGGTGATGCCGAAATCGACGCTGCCATTGCCGATCTCTCGCGAGATTTCCGAGGCCGACAGGAAGGCGATCTCGACACCTTCAAAGCCTTCGACACGGCCGCGATAGGAACGGTCATTGCCGACGGCGACGATCGGCATGCCGGCGCGCTCGAAGATCGCGGCGCAATCGTCCTTCATCCGGCCCTTTGAAGGAATCGCTATCGTAATGGTCATCAGGCTGCCCTCACGGTTTCGATACGGTCGAGCCAGAGCGCGAAGCCGACAGCCGGGATATGGTCCTTGGCACCGAGCAGGGTCATCAACCGGTCGAAGCGGCCGCCGCCGGCCAGCACCGCGCTCGACCCTTCCACCGTCACCTCGAAGACGAGACCGGTATAGTAGTCGAGCGGACGACCGAAGGCGGCACGATAGTCGATCTTGGAAGCATCGACACCGGCGCGGGCCAATGCCGCGACGCGGGCGTCGAAGCTTTCCAGGGCCTTCCCCAGCTTCAGACCTGCCGCGTCGGCAAAACCCGCTAGTGCGGCGGAAGCATCCGAGAGCGGTACGCTCAGGGACAAGAACTCCTCCAGCACGCGGAAGGCCGCATCGTCGAGCCGCGTTTCCGATAGGACCAGCTTCTCACGAAGGCGGCGAGCGATCTCCTGCGGCGAGCGGCTGGCATTGGTGGAATAGCCGGTTGCGTGCATGGTGGCATCGATATGCCTGACCAGCCCCTGTTCGTCGCCACGGCTCAGGAAATCGAGCACATGGGCATCGAGCCCGGTGACCGGCTGCGGGCTTGCAAGATTCGCCAGCAGGGTTTCGAGCTGCATCATGTTGCCGAAAGCGTGGATCAGCCGCTTCTGCCAGCCGGATGGCAGGCCGAGCGCCTGCACAACGGCCTCGAACACGGCCTGATCGCCAAGCGTCACGGAGAGCGGTTTACCGGGCACCACGCGATCGAGGATACCGATGGCATCGCTGATGGCGCGAGCATCGGCGCTCGCCGTATTGCCATCACCCAAATCCTCTATGCCGGCCTGATAGAACTCATGGCCGCCTTCGCGGCGCTGGCGAAAGATCTCGCCGAGATAGGAGTAACGCTTCGGGGTGCCGGTGGCGGTCTCGATATGGCGCAGACAGACGGGAATGGTGAACTCCGGGCGCAGGCAAAGGCTGGCACCGGTTTCGCTTTCGGTCATGAAGATGCGCCGGCGGAGATCCTCGCCGGCCATATCGAGAAAGGGCTCGGCCGGCTGGATGATGGGCGTATCCACCCTCTCCGTCCCACGAACGGAAAATTCGTCCAGCAGGTCGCTGGCAAAATTCGGGAGGTTGATCAGAGGCATGGGGCTATTCTCCCCTTCTCCCCGGCGGGGAGAAGGTGCCCGACAGGGCGGATGAGGGGGCCGAGGAACGAAGTGACGAGGATTCTGAGCGCCAACGTACGAATAGCTCGCGTGAGCCCAGAGCCCCCCTCATCCGACCCTTCGGGCCACCTTCTCCCCGAGGGGAGAAGGGGAAAGCGAGACTGCTCGATCCACTCAGACATTGCCGAGCGCCCTCTTCCGGTCTTCCGCCTGTGCCGCCAAGATAGCTTTGACCTTCTCGATCAGCTCGGCTTCCGGCACGGTTTCCTGGGCCACGCGGGCTTCGCGCCAGCTGGCATTGTCCTCGATCTCGCCGGAAAGGCGCTTGCCTTCAATCAGATCCTTGATCTGGACGACGCCCTGGGCACGCTCGTCGCCGCCCTGGATGATGGCGATCGGGCAGCCGCGGCGATCGGCATATTTCAGCTGATTGCCGAACTTCTTCCAGTTGCCCTGGAACATCTCAGCGCGGATGCCGGCGGCGCGCAGATGCTGCGTGAAGCGCTGGTAGCGTCCCATGGCATCGACATCGCCGTCCATGACGGTGACAAGCACGGGCTCGATCACCTCGTCCATGCCGAGCTTGCCGAGATTCTTCAGCGCCGTCATCAGGCGCGACACGCCGATGGAAAAGCCTGTGGCCGGCACCGGCTGGCCCATGAAGCGCGAGACGAGCCCGTCGTAACGACCGCCCCCACCCACCGAGCCGAAGACGACCTTCTCGCCCTTCTCGTTGGTGACGTCGAACAGCAACTCGGCTTCGTAGACGGGGCCGGTATAATATTCGAGACCACGCACGACGGACGGATCGATCTTGATGCGATCCGCTCCATAGCCGGCGCTTGTCACAAGGCTGCCGATGAAATTCAGCTCCTCGACGCCTTCGCCGCCTTTGGACGTGCCGGCGACAAGCGCGGCAAGCTGGGCGGCACTTTCGGCATAGTCCTTGATGCCAACAAAGAAGAGCACCTTCTCGATCTGGTCGCTGTTGAGGCCTGCACCCTTGGTGAAGTCGCCGGACTCATCCTTGCGGCCGGGGCCGAGCAGCAGCGCCACGCCTTCCGGACCGAACTTGTCGAGCTTGTCGATGGCGCGCAGCACGTTCAGCCGCTGGGCAGCCTTGTCATCGCCACCGAGGCCGATGGCTTCCAATACACCATCGAGAACCTTGCGGTTGTTGACGCGAACCACATAGTCGCCCCGCTTGATACCCAAGGCTTCCAGAGTGTCCGCCATCATCATGCACATTTCGGCATCGGCCTGTACGCCCGGCGCGCCGACGGTATCAGCGTCAAACTGCATGAACTGGCGGAAGCGGCCCGGGCCCGGCTTCTCGTTGCGGAAGACATAGCCGGCGCGATAGGTGCGGTAGGGAAGCTGGATCTCGTTGAAATTCTCAGCGACATGACGGGCGAGCGGCGCCGTCAGATCATAGCGCAGCGACATCCACTGTTCGTCGTCATCCTGTAGCGAGAAAACGCCCTCGTTCGGCCGGTCGCTATCGGGCAGGAACTTGCCCAGCGCATCGGTATATTCGAACAGCGGCGTTTCAACGGGATCGAAGCCATAATGCTCGTAAACTGCCCGGATCTTGGAGGTCATCTCGTTAACGGCGCGAATGTCGCTGGCCGAACGATCGACAAAGCCGCGCGGCAGGCGGGCCTTGAGCTTCTGCAGTTTCTTTTGTTTGTCGCTCATCTCTAGGGTAATCCGGTATGGGAACAGTCGCGGTTAACTAGCGGATTGGGCTGAATGCGGCAAGGATTGTTATATGTTAGCGGCCGACAAAACCGAGAAAAGCCGGAGAAGGCAGCATAGGGAACCATGCCACACGCAATCGTTTTGAAATGCACGGATAACAGCGCCGGTCCGGTTCTCGATCTCTGGCGGGAGGCGAGCCGGTTCGAAACCTCTCCATCGATGCTGGCACTCAACTATCCGCCGCATCTGACATTTGCAGTCTATGAAGACATTGCCGTTTCCTCCCTCGTCGCCGCCGCTCAAAAGGCCTTCGCGAACGTGCCGCCGCTATCGGTCGAGTTTTCGGGGATCAGCCATTTTCCGGACGAGATGCTGGTGCTTTGGGCGCGCCCAGCCGACGATCGCGTGCTGAGATGCATACACCGCGCCATTCACGACGAGATCGACCCTAGCCTTTGTCATGAGCATTCCCGCCCGGATCGCTGGCAGCCGCACTGCACCATTGCGATGAAGATCCCGGCGAACGCGGCGGAAGAGGCTCTGAGATGGTCGGCCGCAAGGCCAGCCCAGTTTACGCTCACCTTCGATGTGGTGGATTGCATCCGCTTTCCGCCGATCGAAATCATCAGGGAAGTCAAACTGCTGCCTTGATCGCCTTCCAGTGTCCGGGGAATGCAATTCATGCTTGCTTTCACGGATTGCACGGCTAGGTTTCTGTTTATGCGCGCGCTTGCGATCCTGACAATGCTGATTGCCTGGTTGCTTTACGGTGCCATGCCGGCGCTGGCGAATTGCCCTGTCTGCGCTTCCGCCATGTCCCTGTCGGCGACCATGAGCATACATGATGGCATCACCGATATGCCTGGCATGGCCGGTCACGGCAACATGGGCAAGCCCCAGCAAACGAAGCCGGAAAATCCTTGCGCCGGCGGCATGGCGCATGTGGCGTCTTGCGCTGCCTGCCTTGCCTTGATGCCGACCCTTGCAGTCGAAGACGGCAAACACGCCATCTCCTATCCAGTGCCGGCGCCCGGCCAGCGCCTTGCCGGTTCCCTGCCGCAGCCGACAGCGCCCCCTCCCCGTTTCACCTGACGATCTCCTGCATTCAATCGACGAGCGCTGCCGCTCAAATCCAGATACCGTTCAGAAACGGAGAGAATCCCTATGTCTACTTCAAAATCGCTGATGCTTGCCGGCGTATTCGCCTTTGCGATCGCCCTTCCTGCCCTTGCCGACGACATGAAGAGCATGGACATGAGCAAGCCGATGGGCGACCAGAGCGCTTCCAGCAAGGCGTTCAACGACGCCATGGGCAAGATGCACAAGGACATGATGATCCACTATAGCGGCGATGCCGATGCGGATTTCGTCCGCGGCATGATCCCGCACCATCAGGGCGCGATCGACATGGCGAAGATCGAGCTGAAATACGGCAAGGATCCCGAACTGCGCAAACTGGCGGAAGCCGTCATTACCGCGCAGGAAGCCGAGATCAAGGAAATGAAAGCCTGGCTGCAGAAGCACGGCAAGTAATTCACCCGATCACGAGAGGCGGCATCCCTGCCGCCTCTCTTACCGCTCCGAATGCGGACGGCGGAATATCCCATCCAACCAACCGGAAACGGCGCGAATGCGCACGAGTGGACGAAGCTCGGCATGCATCAGCAGCCACATCTCTCGCACCGGCAGATTGCTGTCGCCGCTATTGACGCGGCAAAGACCTCCCACATTCCCGGCCAGGATTTTCGGCAGCAGTGCGCGCCCCAATCCTGAAGCTGCGGCCTGCAGCAGAGCCTCGGCATCGTTGACCGCAAGCTGGCTGGAACGACCTGACTTTTCTGCCTGTGCGGCAATCCAGCGGGCATGCGGCAGATGCGCCATTGCCTCTTCATAGATGATCCACGGCAAATCTTCTGCATGCCTCTCCTGCCCGGCAGCGACGTAGACGGCATAGTCAAGCGTCGCGATCCGCCTGGCGACGACTTTGCCGTTTGTCATATCGGCAGGTCTTGCAAGGCGCAGCGCCATGTCTGCCTCGCGCCGCGTCAGGTTGAGATTTCTGGAATCGCCGATGAGTTCCAATTGCAGGCCGGAATGCTGCGCCAACAGGCTGGGTAGCGCGGGGATCAACAGCCGGCTGATGAAGGATGGCGCCGCCGTGAGGCGTACCTTGCCGAGTGCCATGGGATCGGCTGCATCCAACGCACCCGACAGCGCCATGACTTCGGCCTCGATCGTCTCGGCCTTCGCGACCGCGATCTCGCCCGCTGGCGTCGGCAATAAGGCGCCACCTCCATCGCGCGCAAACAGCGTCGTGCCGAGGCGTTTTTCCAGAATGCGCAGGCGGCGACCGACCGTCGTCGCATCAGTGCCAAGCACTCTGCCGGCGGCGGCAAAGGATCCACCCCGCGCGAGCGCCAGAATATGGCGCAGGTCATTCCAATCGACGTCGTGCAATTTTGCAGCTCCTTACGGCAAACTTACCGCGTGTATCGGCATTATTGCAGTCATAGACTGGAAATATCCAGTAAGGAGATAACGATGACCCTGTTCGCTGTCCTGTTCGAGGATGATCAACAAAACGCCGCCGCGATCCGCAAGGAATATCTGCCTCGTCACTTCGCTTTCCTGGAGGCGAATGCCGCTTCCATCAGGACGGCGGGACCACTCAGCCGGGAGGGCGATGCTTTTGCCGGCGGCCTGTGGCTCGTCGAAGTGGAGACCGCCGATGCCATCGATCGTCTGGTGAAGGAAGATCCATTCTGGGCGGCAGGCCTGCGCAAATCCGTCAAGGTCTTTCGTTGGAACCAGGTATTTGCGGAGGGCGCACTCCTTTAACCGGAGGCATCGTCACATGCTCAGTCCATGATTGCAGGCAGGCGCGCGGCGAGCAGGTCGATGACCACGCGCATCTTCAGCGAAAGCTGTGGCACCTGCGGCCAGACGGCATAGACGTTGACGGGCCGGCTGGAGACATTGAGCACCTGCATGAGCTTACCGGCGCGCACATAGTCCCGCACCAGCCAACAGGGCAGCCACGCAATGCCCATCCCCGCGGCAGCCGCATCCGCAATGACCTCCAGGTCATCGAGACGCAACCGCGTCTGCGGAAAATAGTCGACGGCCGCTCCATCTTCCTGCAGGAAGGTCCATCTCTTGGCTTCTCCCGATCTGGCATAGACGACGAGATCGTGGCTATCGAGATCGGCAATGGTCTGGGGCGTACCTCTGGCGACTAGATAATCCGGCGAGGCGCATAGCGTCATGCGATGGAGGGCGATCTTGCGCGCGGCAAGGCCGGCTTCGTCCCGCAACACGCCGTTGCGAATGGCGAGATCGAAACCCTCGTCGAAGAGATCGACCACGCGATCGCTGAAGGAAAGGTCGAGCTCAAGTTTGGGGTGGATACGCGCCAATTCCAGCAACAGCGGAGCAGCGCAGCGACGACCGAAAAGGACAGGCATGGAGATACGAAGACGTCCGGTAACCTCCCGCTTGCCCGATTCCAGCATAGCCTCGCCAGACTGTATCTCATCCAGCGCCCGGCGGCAGCGCTCATAAAAAGCTTGGCCTTCGTCCGTCAGGCTCTGCATGCGGGTGGTGCGGTGAAAGAGGCGCACATTCAGGCGCCGCTCCAGTCTGGCGATGGTCTTGCCGATCGCCGAGCGGGAGAGATTCATGCGCGCCGCCGCGGCCGAAAAGCCGCCGGCCTCGACCGCCTCCACGAATTCGGGAATGCCGTTGAGCATGTCATTCATGATGATTGCTTCCCTTAAGGAACCAGTAAGCGGAAATAATATCGCCACTGGCGATCAGAAAGCAACGATATGCTCGGTCCATTGCTTCCAATTTCTCTCAGGAGATCATGATGACGAAGACTATGAAGCGCTGGACTCTTGATACGATTGCCGTCGGTGCTCCCTTGAACCTCACGGAAACGGCAGTATCCAAACCCGCGCGCGGCGAAGTGCTTGTGCGAGTCAAAGCCGTTTCACTGAACTATCGCGACAAGCTCGTGCGTGAGACCGGCATGGGCCTACCGATCCAATTTCCCTTCGTGCCGGCCTCCGATATGGCGGGCGTCGTCGAAGCGGTGGGAGACGACGTAACCAGATTCTCCGTCGGCGATCGGGTCATTTCGACTTTCCATCCGGGCTGGATCGACGGCAAGCCGCTCGGCGATGCACGTACACCGCCCTACAAGACGCTTGGCGGCTTCTATCCCGGCGTGCTCTCCGAATATATCGCCATGCCGGAGGGTTGGTTCGTATCGGCACCCAAGAGCCTCGATTATGCCGAGGCAAGCACCCTGCCCTGCGCCGGTCTCACGGCCTGGTTCGCGCTGGTGGAGCGCGGCAAGGTCAAGCCCGGTGACAGCGTATTGGTGCAGGGAACGGGCGGCGTGGCGCTGTTTGGCCTGCAGATCGCCGCGGCCCAGGGCGCCGAGGTCTTCGTAACCTCCTCTGGACCGGAAAAGCTCGAGCGGGCAAAGGCTTTGGGCGCTCATCACGGCATTGACCGCAACAAAGCCGATTGGGTGGAAGAGGTCTATCGCCTCACCAACGATCGCGGCATCGACCATATCATCGAAATTGCCGGTGGCCCGAATTTCGGCCAGTCCCTGAAGGCGGTGGCGCCTCATGGCCAGATCTCCGTTATCGGTGTCCTCGAGGGCTTCGACATCTCCGGTCCGGTGGCACCGCTGCTGCTAAAGTCTCCCACCGTGCAGGGCATCGGCGTCGGCCATCGCCGCTCGCTTGAAGACTTCGTGCTCGCGGTCGACAGCATCGGCCTGAAGCCCGTCATCGGCCATCGCTATGCACTCAGCGAGGTGCCGGCCGCCTTCGACCAGCTCGATCGCGGCCCCTTCGGCAAGATCGTCATCGAGCTTTGACGTGGAGCCGGGCCGCCGCGAGAAGCTGCGGCCCGGCTTTGAACGATATCAGGCCTTCGGTTCGAAGGGCTGCGGCACGCGTTGGGCACCCTGACGGGCCAGCATCCAGCCGGGATATTCGGGCGCAAGCGCGCTGACCTCATCGAGCTTGGCCATATCGTCGGCATCGAGCTTCAGCTTGACGGCCGCCAAATTCTGATCGAGCTGATCGAGGCGCTTGGCGCCGATGATGATGCTCGTGACGAAGGGCTTCGCCAGGATCCAGGCAAGTGCCACCGTGGCGACGCTTGCACCATGCTTCTCGGCAACTTCGCGCATGGCGGCGACGCAGGCCCAGGCTCGATCCTTGTCGACGGGCGGGAAATCGAAGCTCGCACGCCGGCCCTCGCCGTTGCCCGGGGCGCCCGGGCCATACTTGCCCGAGAGCAGACCACCGGCGAGCGGCGACCAGACCATGAGCCCGAGCTTTTCCTCAGCCATGACAGGCACGATTTCACGCTCCAGATCGCGGCCGGCGATGGAATAATAGGCCTGCACCGTCTCGAAGCGGGCGAAACCGCGGCGCTCAGAAATGCCGAGCGCCTTGGCGATGCGCCAAGCCTGCCAGTTGGAGACGCCGACATAACGCACAAGACCGCGCGAAACGAGATCGTCCAGCGCCCGCAGCGTCTCGTCGATCGGTGTCACGATATCGGTGCCGTGGATCTGATAGAGATCGATATGATCGGTCTGCAGTCGGTCAAGGCTTGCTTGCACCGAGTCCATGATATGGCCGCGCGAGGCGCCGCGATCGTTCGGCTTGTCGCCCATGACGCCATAGACCTTGGTAGCGATGACGACATCCTTGCGGGGAACGCCGAGATTCTTGAGAGCTTGGCCGAGCAGCTCTTCGGAATTGCCGAAGGAATAGACGTCGGCGGTGTCGATGAAGTTGACGCCGGCGGCGAGCGAGCCTTCGACGATCTTGTCGGCCAGCGCCTGGTCCACATCTGCGATCGAGCCCCAGGGCGTGTTGGGATTGGCTTCACCGAAGGTCATCGTCCCCAGGCAGAGTTCGGAGACGAAAAGGCCGGTATTGCCGAGTTGGTTATAACGCATAGGAGAAATTCCCTTGTGGTCAGCCGGAAGACTCTTCCGGCCGGTGAACGCTTATCTTTTCGCTATAGATTGGCCTCGGCATGGCAGCCGCTGTCGGCGCTGCCCTGGGAGGTCATAAGACAGTCGTCGAGGCCGGGCTCTGGCTCCGCGGCGATCGAGACAACAAGGACATAATGCACCGGAAACCGATTTCAACGCGAGACCTCGGACCGATCACGATGCGGTGACCGACGCTTGCTCTTGCGTCCGACCAGGCGCGGATTAGACTCCAGCCTTCATATCATGCGCAGAACGGATAGATCGATGACGCAACGTCCCCTAACGACAATCGGCTTCGACGCCGATGACACGCTCTGGCAGAACGAACAATTCTATCGGCTGACGGAACTGCAGTTTACCGAGTTACTCGCCGATCACGCCGCAAGCGATGTCATTTCCGCGCGCCTGCTGGAGGCGGAGAAGCGTAATCTTCGTCACTATGGCTTCGGCATCAAAGGCTTTACCCTCTCGATGATCGAAACAGCCATCGAGATCACCGAGGGCGAAGTGCCATCGACCGTCATCGCGCAGATCCTCGATATCGGCCGCGATCTCCTCGCCCACCCCGTCGAGACATTGCCGCATGTTCGCCAAACGCTGGAGGCCCTCTCGGGAAAGTATCTGTTGGTGCTGATTACCAAGGGCGATCTGTTCGATCAGGAGCGCAAGCTTGCCCAATCCGGGCTCGGCGACCTCTTCGATGCGGTCGAAATCGTCTCGGACAAGAATGCGTCCACCTATCGCCGCATCTTTTCCAAGGTGGGCGACGGGCCGGAACGGGCGATGATGATCGGCAATTCGCTGAAATCGGACATCGTGCCGGCGCTTGCTGCCGGCAGCTACGGCGTCTTCGTACCGCACGAGCTTACATGGTCGTTCGAGCATGTCGAGGAACCGACCGACGCACCACGTTTCCGCAAGATCGGCCATCTCGGCGAATTGCATGGCGTGATCGAAGCGTTGCAATAACCCTTACTGTCCCTGCGTCTACTGTCCCTGCTTCGAACGCGGCGGAAACAGCATCGGTCCCTGATCCTTCTGCTGATCAGCCGGCGCCTGCTGCGCGGCCGGCGGATTGGGGTCGATGAGGATCTCGTATGGCGCGCCGAGACCGCGCCGGCGCGTGACGCGCGAATAATAGGGCTTGATCAGCCAGGTCGTATCCTCATTGACGGTGACGTCGGCGGTGTTGCCGTCTTCATCCGTGCCGAAGAAGGATTCATCCTCGCTCGACGAGAGGTCGAAGATCGCCATATAGGCATATTTGCTCTTCGAGTTGAAGGTAATCCGCACATGCTGGCCCTTCTTCAGCGGCAGCATGTAGACCTTGCCCTTGCCGAATTTCGTCCAGCCCGTCAGCCGCTCGAGGACGGCCGGCAGGGCGATCTTTTCAAGCTTTTCGCCACGATCGAGCTGCGGCAGCTGCTGTTGCTGGGTATTGCTTTGCGCATGGGCCACTGCGGCGTTGAACAGCGCAACCATCGTCAGCGAAAGACCAAGAAGCACAGCTCTCACGGTCGCACCAATGCGCAACGCATCGCCTCCACCTCTTTCCGGCAATAGCAGCCCTCGATGTGGTCGTTGACCAGGCCCATGGCCTGCATGAAGGCATAAACTGTGGTCGGGCCGACAAAGGTCCAGCCGCGTTTCTTCAGATCCTTCGAAATCCGCACCGAAGCCGCTGTGGTCGGATTGGCGCGCAGATGGGCAAGGTCGAAGATCTCCGGTCGCTCGGCGGCGGTCGGCTCATGGCTCCAGAAATAGCGGGCGAGCGAACCGAATTCGTCGCGCATCTCAATGGCGCGGCGAGCATTGTTGATGGTGGAAACGATCTTGCCGCGATGGCGGATGATGCCGGCATCGCCGAGGCAGCGCTCGATATCAGCCTCGCCAAACTTGGCGACTTTCTCGAAATCGAAGCCCGCAAAAGCGGCGCGAAAATTCTCGCGCTTGCGCAGTATCGTCAGCCAGGACAGGCCCGACTGGAAGCCTTCGAGGCAGATCTTTTCAAACAGCCTGACGTCATTGACAACAGGCCGCCCCCATTCCTCGTCGTGATAGCGCTGATATTCCGGCAGATTGCCGTGCCAGAAGCAGCGGTTCTTGCCATCTTCGCCGGTGATAATGCCTGTTTCGGCCATTTTCGCGTTTCGTCCCCTATTTCAGCAGGCGCTACCGGGAGCCGGTATGCAACTATCGGATAAATTGAGATCAATCAAACGCTTAAATTCATAGACTGACTTCGACGACCGCGCATTCCGATTCATGATTTACCACTTGCAAACCATCTTTCCAAACCAAGCGGTAACCCTGACAAAGCTTTATCGGCTTCGCGGCATTTTGATGAATAGATGTTTACCATTCGCTCGCGTGCAAGTGGCACCATGGTTTCGACCGGGTGCTTTCGCGCCCATCTTCGGCCCATGTGTAGAGAGTTTGTCCGATGATGAAACATGCCGTCCTGTTTGCCGCGGGCGCTCTAAGCCTGCTTGCCTCCACCGCCTTTGCCGACGATCGCTATCAGTCGCGCCCGCCCGTCATCGTCAGTCCCGATCTGACCGCCCCCTGGGTGATGCAGCTTGGCGGCGGCAACGTGCAGCCGGTCGTCTATCCCCGCCCGATGGCGCGCCGCGCCGCCGATCCCAGAATGGAGCAGCAGGCCAATCCGCAGGTGCGCCAGGTCGTGCAGCCGCGCGGGCTGTTTGCACGTCCCGCCGTGCAGCAGGTCGCCATGGCCCGTCCGCAATATCCGGCAATCCGTGGCCAGATCGATCCGCAGTTCCTGCCGCAGATCGTCGACTATCAGACGAAGGAAAAGCCCGGCAGCATCGTCATTGATACCAACAACCGTTTCCTTTATCTGGTGATGGATGGCGGCAAGGCGCGGCGCTATGGCGTCGGCGTCGGCAAGCCGGGCTTCGAATGGGCCGGCGCTCACACCGTGACCCGCAAGCAGGAATGGCCGGACTGGACGCCGCCGGCCGAAATGATCTCCCGCGAAGCAGCCAAGGGCCATTATCTGCCGGCGCACATGGAAGGCGGTGAAGGCAATCCGCTCGGCGCCCGCGCCATGTATCTCGGCTCCACCCTCTATCGCATCCATGGCACCAACGCGCCCTGGACGATCGGCAGTGCCGTCTCCTCCGGCTGCATCCGGCTTCGCAACGAGGATGTCATCGACCTCTACAACCGCGTCAAGGTCGGCACCCGCGTCACCGTCATGTAATCTTGAAGGACGGCGACCTATGCGGCGATACTATCCCATCGAAGGGGCAGTATTCGCCGCACCGGAAAGCCCTCCACTATAATTCAGACTATAGTCTGATCCGCGATAGAAGAGAGGCCGGTTCTTCCAGGCCATTCTCCTTATCGGGCATTTTGATCTTGATCCCTTCGTCGGTTCCGGTAGTTTCCTAGCGAATTCAACGAGGGGAATGCCATTATGAAAGCAGCATTGTCGATCGTGACGACAGGTGTCGTTGCGGCGTGTCTTCTTGCAGCATCGAACGCAGCAGCCTTCACCGCTTCAGCACCCATTGCGACGTCGGCCACGCGCGCCGACGTAATCAAGGTGGCGATGGAACCGCAGGGCCAGGTAAAGCCGCAGTTTCAGCGGCGCATGGTGCGGCTGGCAACGAACGAGGAGCCGGGCACCGTCATCGTCGACACCAACAACAAGTATCTCTACCTCGTCGAAGGCAATAATCGCGCAAGACGCTACGGCATCGGCGTCGGCCGCGACGGCTTCGGCTGGTCGGGCGTGGTCAAGGTCGGCCGCAAGGCGGAATGGCCCGGCTGGACTCCGCCGCCGGAAATGATCGTTCGCGAAGCCAAGAAGGGCCACAAGCTGCCGGCCTATCAGGAAGGCGGCGAAGATAACCCGCTCGGCGCGCGCGCCATGTACCTCTATCGCAACGGTAACGACACCGCCTTCCGCATCCATGGGACCAACCAGCCATGGAGCATCGGCCTCAACATGTCCTCCGGCTGCATCCGCATGATGAACAAGGATGTGATCGATCTCTATGACCGCGTTCCGGTCGGCACGAAGGTCATCGTCGTCGGTCCCGGCAACAAGCAGGGCGAGGTCAGCTATCAGGATCGCGGCGTCGATGTGCTGAGAACCCTGTTCGGCGGCTGATAGATTCCGCCCGAATCAGGCATCAAGATAACGGGCGTCCTTTCCTGGCATGGCATCATTCACGCCACGGAAGGATGCCCGTATCACTTGCAATAGCTCATTGCGTGCAGGCGCGGATGGAGACACTGTTGCGCCGGTGTTACAGCCTGCAACTTATCACGCTGCACCGCTGAAAAACGGCGCGTCGCCTTCAGTTTGACGTCAGTTTTCCCGCCTAAGCCGTACTTGCCTACCCATGACTGCAATAGAAGTGTCATGGAAGCGCGTTTAGATGGCGGCACTTTGGCATTCGGGGATTTCATATGCATCGTGCATTTCGCATCAAGCAGCCGGCATTCGCCGCGCTTGCGACTTCCGCATTCATATTTGCCGCAAGCTCTGCCTCGGCAGAGATGCAATTTTCCGCTTACGGCGGCATACAGGGCGCGACGGGCAGCAATGTGACCACGTCGGACGGCGCCGATTTCGACCCGAACTGGTCGGGCAAATCCTTCAAGATGCCGCCCTATTTCGGCTTCCGCGGCATCTGGTGGCTCGATGAGTTCGACAAGCCGAACTGGGGCGTGTCGCTCGATTATACCCATGCGAAGGTCTATGGCGATCTCGGCAATACGCCCGGCTGGTCGCATTTCGAATTCACAGACGGCCTGAACATGCTGACGCTGAACGCGCTCTACCGCTTCCAGGATCCGAGCCGCAACTGGACGCCCTATGTGGGCTTGGGTGCCGGTATCAACGTGCCGCACGTCGAAGTCACCCGCGCATCGGGCACAACCTTCGACTACCAGTTCGGCGGTGCTTCGCTGCAGGCACAGGCGGGCGTCAGCTATCAGTTCGCCAAGCACTGGTCGACCTTCGTCGAATACAAGGGCAACTACAACTTCGTGAACAACGTCTCGATCGACAGCGGCGATACGCTGAAGACCAGGGTCTTTACGCACGCGCTCGACTTCGGCATTTCGTTCAACTTCTGACGTTCCTCAGGCTGAAGTCGCAATCGATCCCTCAAACCGGTTCAGGCTTGGGGGATCTTGTGCTATGTTTCAGCCATGAGCTTTTTCTACTACCGATGTGACTGGATCCATCCGGAAAGCGAGGAGCCAGTCATCGTTTATTATGAAGTCGATGTCGCCGGCGATGTTCCGCGACTGATCGACGTGTTCGCGGACGGCCGCCGGCATTGTATGTCGGTTGCCGACTATGCTGCATTGGGCCGTGAGAGGCCGCGAGTCACCAGCCTTGTGGAAGGCTCGTTCTATGACGGCATCGCCGGCCTGGTGGATGGCCTCTTCTTCGAGGAAGGACAGGATCGCATCAGCATGACGCAGATTGCCGCCGACCGGTTCGAGGTCGAATGGCAGGCTCATCGCCTGCCCACGCCGGACAAGCTGCATTAGGACGCAATTCCAGACGAAAAACCGCTCTGCACTTTTCCTGGAATTGCTCTAAGCAGCAGCCGGCTGCAGGCCCTTCAGTTTCGCCGGTATCTCGCCGCCATAGGCCCAATCCAGCAATTCCACCGTATGCAGGATGGGAATGCCGGTTCCGGTGGCGATCTGGGTGATGCAGCCGATGTTGCCCGTTGCGATGATATCGGCTTTCGTCGCCTCGATGTTCCTGACCTTGCGCGCTTTCAGCTCGGCCGAAATTTCCGGCTGCATGATGTTGTAGGTGCCGGCCGAGCCGCAACAAAGATGTCCCTCCGCCGGGTCGCGCACCGTGAAGCCGGCCGCCTTCAAAAGCAGCTTCGGCGCCATTGTGATCTTCTGCCCATGCTGCATGGAGCAGGCGGAATGATAGGCGACCGCGATGCCGCGCGGCATATGTGACGGAAGGTCGAGACTTGCGAGATATTCCGTGACGTCCTTGGCAAGCGCCGAGACCCTTGCCGCCTCGTCGGCATAGGCCGGATCGAGGCGCAGCATATGACCATAATCCTTGATCGTCGTGCCGCAGCCTGAAGCGGTGACGATGATGGCATCAAGCCCTCCGGCCTCGATCTCGCGTAGCCACACATCCACATTGGCGCGGGCGGCGGCGAGCGCCTGTTCCTCGCGGCCCATGTGATGAACCAGCGAACCGCAGCACACTTCCCCCTCCGGCACGACGACCTCGATACCAAGGCGCGTCAGCAGGCGGATGGTGGCCGCGTTGATTTCGGGATCGAGCACCGGCTGGGCGCAGCCCGTCAGGATCGCCACGCGACCGCGCCGCTCCGCTTGCGGCTCGTAGCGGGCGGGCTTGGCAAAGGTAGATGGCGCTGGGATGCTGCGCGGCGCAAGATCGAGCATGGCAGCGAAAGCCTTCAATGCTGGAACGCGCTTCAACAGCCCCTTGAACGGTCGGCCAAAATTCGCAAGCTGCAGGGCCAGCCGGAAGCGGCGGGGATAGGGCAAAACAGCGGCCAGCACATTGCGGGTCAGCCGGTCCATCAGCGGACGTTTGTAGGTATTCTCGACATGGACGCGCGCGTGGTCGATCAGGCGCATGTAATCGACACCGGAAGGACAGGTCGTGGTGCAGGCAAGGCAGGAAAGGCAGCGGTCGATATGTGTCACCACTTCGGCATCGGCTGGCCGGCCGTTTTCCAGCATATCCTTGATGAGATAGATGCGGCCGCGCGGGCTGTCGAGCTCATTGCCGAGCGTCACGTAGGTCGGACAGGTGGCGGTGCAGAAGCCGCAATGGACGCATTTGCGCAGGATCGCCTCGGATTCGGCCACATGCGGATCGGCAAGCTGTTCGGGCGTGAAATTGGTTTGCATCAGCCGAGCCCTCGATTCTTGCCTACCAGAACAAAGGCGCCCATCATATCCCGTCGAGCCCCCTCATCCGCGCTGTCGGGCACCTTCTCCCCAGGGGGAGAAGGAGGAATCCATCTTCCTCCTCCCCTGCCGGAAAGAAAATCGTGGAATCGCGGCAAACAAGGTCATTCCCTCTCCGCCGCAGGGAGAGGGCTAGGGTGAGGGGGTAACCAGCCAAAGACTCCATCCGCATCACCCCATCTTCCCCGGATTGAAAATCCCGGCCGGATCAAATTTTTCCTTCACGCGCACAGACAGCAGCGCCACCGCTTCGGGCTGCGGCTGGAAAGCCGCTGTCGTCGCGCGGTGGGCCGGGGTGGCGCGCATCAAGGTGGCATGCCCACCGCCTAAAGCATGAATGTAGCGCCTGAGCATATCGCCTTCGGGTTCTGCTTCCATGCGCATCCAGACAAGACCACCCTGCCAGTCATAATAGGCATCCACGCCTTCTTCCAGACGAAGTGCCGCGACGAGCTGGTGGCCGATGCTGGGTGCCACGGACACACGCCAAACGGGGCGCGTCGTGCCATCCGCATAGGGCTTTACATCGCGGATCTCGCGCCAGAGCCTGCGGCTGTCATCTTCTGCAAGGCGCTTCACCGACCCGAGCCGGGCCATCGCGGCGGTAAGCTTTTCGCCGCGGACCGAGACGGAGCCCGGAAGCCCCTCAATGCGCAGCACAGTCGCCTCCCCTTGCGGCAGCTTGCCGTCGAGAAAGAACCAGGCGACGGTCAGCGGCAGATGGGCGGCGCCCGATACCTCGAGCGGCAGAGCCATGGCCGCAGCCATGGCATTGGCGGCTTCCGCATCGTTGAGGCCGGAGACGACGATCGTTTCCTCCGTCTTCGGCTTTGGCGGCACGCGGAACGTTACTTCGGTCAGAAGGCCGAGCGTACCGTGCGAGCCGGCCATCAGCTTGACCAGATCGAGGCCGGTGACATTCTTCATCACCCTCCCCCCGGCCTTGACGATTTCACCCCTGCCATTGACGAAGCGGACGCCGAGCAGGCTGTCGCGCGCGGCACCGCTGACGAAACGGCGCGGCCCGGAGACATTGGCCGCGAAGATGCCGCCGATCGTCGGCTCACCTTCAGTCGCCATCAGCGGCCTATGATCCATGGGCTCGAAGGCCATCATCTGGCCGGCCTCGGCAAGAGCGGCCTCGATCTCCGCGGCCGGGGTGCCGGCGCGAGCCGTCATCACCATCTCACCTGGATTGTAGGCGACAATACCGGTCAGGTCACTTGACGAGAGCACCGCTTCGGACGCGACCGCATTGCCGAAGCCGGATCGCGTGTTGCCGCCGACGACTGCAAGAGCCGCAGCGCGCGCGGCATGATCACTGATGATGGAGGCCGCTTCCTCCTCAGTCCTGGGGTGAAATTCCGTCATGCGGCATTGCGTCCATCGAGGGGGAAGACCTTGGATGGGTTGAGGATCCAGCCCGGGTCGAAAGCGGCGCGGACCGACATCATCTGGGCAAGATCGACATCGGCATATTGATGACGCATCAGGTCGCGCTTCTCGATGCCCACACCATGCTCGCCGGTGAGGCAACCGCCGGCATCGACGCAGAGCCGCAGGATATCGTTGCCGGCCGCTTCCGCCCTGGCTGCCTCATCGGGGTCATTGGCATTGAAGAGGATCAGTGGATGCATATTGCCATCGCCTGCGTGGAAAACATTGGCGACGCGCAAGCCATAGCGATCGACGATCTCCGTCGTCTTCTGCAGGACATAGGAGAGCTGGCTGAGCGGCACGGTGCCGTCCATGCAGATATAGTCGGCAATGCGGCCAGTGGCACCGAAGGCGGATTTCCGGCCTTTCCAGATCAGCGCCGCCTCGGTCGCCGACTGGCATTCGCGCACGGTCTTGACCTTGTGGGTGCGGGCAATGGCGACGATGCTAGTCAGCATATCGTCCATTTCGGCTTCCGAGCCTTCAACCTCGACGATCAGCAGGGCCCCTACATCAAGGGGATAGCCGGCTTTGGCAAAGGCTTCACAGATCTCGATCGCCGGCTTGTCCATGAATTCAATGGCAACAGGGATGATCCCGGCGGCAATCACATCGGCCACACAGGCGCCGGCCTCCTCGGAACTGTCGAAGCCGAAGAGCACCGGCCGGGCGCCTTCTGGCTTGGCGATGAGCCGCACCGTCGCCTCTGTGACAATGCCGAGCTGGCCTTCGGAGCCGCAGACAAGGCCGAGCAGATCGTAGCCCGCCGCATCCAGCGCCTTGCCGCCGAGATCGATGACGGTGCCGTCGGTCAACACCAGCTTGACGCCGAGCAGATTGTTCGTCGTGACACCGTATTTCAAGCAGTGGGCGCCGCCGGAATTCATGCCGATATTGCCGCCGATGGTGCAGGCGAGCTGCGAACTCGGATCGGGCGCATAGAAGAAGCCGTCAGCCGAAACGCTTTCGGAGACGTGCAGGTTCGTCACCCCCGCCTGCACGGTCGCAGTGCGGTTGGCATAATCGATATCGAGGATGCGGTTCATCTTGGAGAGGCCGAGAACGACGGCATCCTCCTGCGGGATGGCGCCGCCGGAGAGCGATGTGCCGGCACCGCGCGGCACGACGGGAATGCCGTAGCGGTGACAATATTTCATGACGGCCGCCACTTCCGCCGTCGAGCGTGGCAAGGCGACGGCGAGCGGCAGGCGGCGATAGGACACGAAGGCATCAGTTTCGAAGGGCACGAGTTCGCGCTGCTCGTGGATCAGGCATTCCGGCGCGAGAAGATCCGCGAGGTCTGCAACGATCGCGCTGCGCCGCGCCAGAACATCCGCACGCGGCTCCAGAAATGAAATGGCCTCGGCCATGCGGTCCTCCTTCTGCATCCCATTACGGACGCAGCCCCTTTTAGCGCATTACAGGCTTAGCGCTTTCCCAAGTTTGGAGCAAATGATAAGCACTTATTCCAAAACAGGAAATAATTCTGCATGACCAATTTAGGGGATCTCGAAATCTTCGCCAGCGTAGTTGCGACCGGCAGCATGTCCCTGACAGGCCGCGCACTCGGCTTTTCGCCGGCCGTCATTTCCAAGCGGATCAAGCGCCTTGAAGACAGGCTCGGCACGCGGCTTCTGCAGCGTACCACGCGGCAGATTTCGCTGACGGAAGCGGGTCAGGGGTTCTACGATCGGGTGCTTGCCATTCTTGCCGGGCTGGAAGAAGCGGAAGCCTATATTGCCGGGCGCTCTTCGCAGATGCACGGCACCCTGAAAATCTCCGCTCCGACATCTTTCGGCCGGCTGCATATCGCGCCACATCTGAAATCCTTCATGCAGGCCCATCCCGAACTGGCGCTCAATCTGGTGCTCAGCGACGAATTCGTCGATATCGTCGGCGGCGGCTTCGATCTTGCCATCCGCATTGCCGAGCTCACGGATTCCAGTCTCGTCGCGCGCAGGCTCGCGCCGGTGCGTCGTGTGCTCTGCGCCTCCCCTGCCTATATCGACGCCCATGGCATGCCCGAGGATATCGACGATCTGCGCCGGCATATCTGCCTACCTGCGCACAATCTCGATCCGTGGCGGCTGGAGGGACCGAAAGGCAGCCTGATCTTCCGCCCCGAGGGCAGGCTCATCACCAATTCCAGCGAGGTCGTGCGCGAAGCCGTCATCGCCGGCCTCGGCATTGCGCTGCGTTCCACCTGGGATATCGGGCCGGAATTGCGGGACGGCCGCCTCGTTCAGGTGCTGCCAGCCTATGAAGGCTCGCACAATGTGACGCTATCAGCCGTTTACCCCAGCCGGCAGTTCCTGCCGGCGAAAGTGCGCGTCTTCATCGACTTTCTGGCGGAACTTTACGGCCCTGTTCCCTATTGGGAGCGATGAGAACCCTTATAGGATCGAGGAGACCGTCATGTCCGCGCCCGAGACCATCCGTTCCGATCTTGATCTCAACTCGAAGACGCGCCTCACCGTGATGCTTGGCGATATCACCAAGCTTTCGGTCGATGCCATCGTCAATGCGGCCAATAGCAGCCTGCTCGGCGGCGGTGGCGTGGACGGGGCGATCCATCGCGCCGCCGGGCCAGATCTCCTGGCGGAATGCCGGACACTGAATGGTTGCAAGACCGGCCAGGCAAAGATGACCGGCGGATATCGTCTGCCTGCAACGCATGTGATCCATACTGTCGGCCCCGTCTGGAATGGCGGAAACCATGGCGAAGAGGAGCTGCTTGCCGACTGCTATCGCAACAGTCTCAACCTTGCCCGGCAACACGATCTGAAGACCATCGCCTTTCCTGCCATTTCCACCGGCGTCTATCGCTTTCCCGCCGAGCCGGCAGCGGGAATCGCGATCCGTGCTACCCTTGCCGAAAGCGAGGATGGCGCGTTCGATGAGATCATCTTCTGCTGCTTCGGCGACGAAATGGCGGCACTCTACGAACGATTGCTGCCGCAGGCGCTGTCCGGAACCTGATGCCTATCGCGCCAGGTCGAGATAGGCGGAGGCGACTAGGGCATCGATGTCAGTGGGAACGGGGATGACGCAGGCTTCCTTGCCAAGGCTGCCCTTGGCGACCCTCTCCAGGCATCGCGCCTGCAGGGCAAAGCCGAGATCCATGGATTCGACGGTATTCCCCAGCGGACGCGGGCCGGCCAGATTGGCCATGTGGCCGCCGCCGAGAATGTGGAAGGCACGGCCATCTCGCATGCGGACGGTCTCGATCTGCTCAGCTTCGTACTGATCGACGCCGGCGACATCGGGACTGTCGCGGAAGCCTTCGACATCAATCTCATGCGGGAAGTGGCCGCCGTTCATCAAGATCGCGCCATCCTTGATCAAGGGCAGATCGGCAACCGTGATGATGCCTGGATAGCCTGTCACAGTGATCAGGATATCGGCAGAGCGGATCGCCGATTCACGTAGCGGCGTCGTGAAGCCGTCGAGATGTGCTTCAAGCGTCGTGACCGGATCGATATCGACAACGCTGACGGTGGAGAATGCATTGCGGAAGCATGTAGCGGTGCCCTTGCCACAGGCACCGTAACCAAAGACGGTCACATGTTTGCCATTGGTGGAGCGGTTGGTGAAGCGCAGATAGCTCTCGAAGAGGCTTTGCCCGACAGCATGCCGGTTTTCGGCGAACTGCTTGATCGGGCTGTCGTTGATAATGAGGATCGGCATGTTGAGCTTGTCGCGCATCGGCATCAGCCGGGTGCGGCCGGATGTGGTTTCCTCGGTGCCGCCAAGCAGATTAGCATAGGGCCTGTCGGCCGCGCGGGCGAAGAGATCGCCGCCATTGTCGAGCAGCAGGTCCGGCTTTTCCGCCAGGATCGCGTCGAGACTCGCACCATGCTCCTCAGCGTCGCGGGTCTGTGTCGCAAAGACCTTGATGCCCTGAGCGCGCAGATAGTCCACCGTTTCCGGCTGGGTGCTGTTGAGATTGCCGGTGCAGACGAGATCCGCGCCGCCGGCACGCAGCGTCATCAGCAGCGCAACGGTCTTCGGCTCGAGGTGAATGCCGGTGCCGATTGTGAGGCCGGCAAAGGGTTTTGTGTCACGAAATTCCGCTGTTGTGGCCGCCAGCAGACGGCAGCTGCGCGCCACCCAGTCGATACGCGAAAGAGAAGAAGGCTGATCCATGATGCGCTCCTGCCGGTTGGTTCGATGCCGCGATCTGGCATGATCCCGAAGGAGGTGTCGATGGACATTGCACTGCGTTGCATGGCAGAAAATCTGCCATATGAATGCGTCTCTCTTTGATGTTGTGCTAAGCTGGTTCGGCCCCCGCCTTGCTTAGCCAATCCGCCAATCGCACCAACGCCGGGTCCTTCACATCGCTGCTGCGAAGGCTGAGGCTATAGCCCGCCGGCCTACGGATGAAGCCGAATGGCGCGACCAAAGTACCGCGATCGAAATCCTCGCCAATGGCGGTGCGCGGGGCGATGGCGACCCCGAGACCCGAGCGGGCGGCGCCGAGCGCAAGCAGCAGGTCTTCAAATTCGCGACTGCCGGCAAAGCGGATGGGGGCGTGACCGCTTTCGGCAAACCAATCCTCCCACAGGCTCGGGGCGGAACGGCTTGCAAGGGCAACAGCTCCGGCAAGTGCCGGAACACCGTTGGCAAGTCCGAGGCGATCGGCGACATCGGGCGTTGCGATGGGACCGAACTCATCCTCCATGAAGCGGATAGCGGTGATATCGCGCATCGGCCGGTATTCGCCGCCCATGATGACCGCTTCCAGGTCGGGGCGCTTGGCAAGCGGCTCGACTGTCGCCATCGGCACGATGTCGATATCGATATCCTGAAGTACCGTCTGAAGCGCGGCGACGCGCGGCATCAGCCACCAGACGGCAAAAGCCGAGGGAACGCCGAGTCGAATCGACCGCGGTTCGCCAACGGAAAGTTCGGCGGAGGCCCGCGTGAGGATGCCAAAGGCGACACCAACGGAATCGGCGAATGCCCTGCCCTTCGCCGTCAACACCAGCCTGCCATTCTCCCGGTCGAACAGGGGTACGCCAAAATGTGCCTCCAGCAGGTTCAGCTGTTGCCTGATAGCCCCGCGCACGACGCCAAGCTCATCGGCCGCCTTCAGGATGCTGCCGCAGCGCGCAACCGCATCGAAGGCACGCAGCGCGTTCAAGGGCGGCAGGCGTCGAGGCGGGATGCGTTCGGACATAATAAGTTTTTTCTTTCTTTCCAAAACGATAGCAGCCACATCCATACGATTGCGCCATCTGCGGCACGAAAATGCTGTTGAATGTCGCTTTCAGCACAATCGCTGGCGAATATCAGAAGACAAATCTTTGCATTTTTCTCTACGCAACACTCAATAATTTTGTGGGGAAATACCATATAGCCTTATATGGAGCGCAAAATTTTTCCGCACCGTGATAATATAGATTCCAGCCTTCACTCCAACTCTCAAAGGTGAACCGACAATTGGCCTTTCTCAGCCGCATAGCAAATGATGTGCAACTCATGTTTCGGCGTCCGCCGCGACAGCAATATGCTGCGCTTTGTTATCGGGTGAAAAAGAAAACCGGTCATCTTGAGATTTTGTTGCTGACCAGCCGCGACACCGGTCGCTGGGTCATCCCCAAGGGATGGCCTATGCCCGGCAAGCTCTCCCATGAAGTTGCTGCTCGCGAAGCCTATGAAGAGGCAGGCGTGCGCGGCGTGGTGGAAACTGAGCCGCTCGGCTCGTTCGGCTACGACAAGGTGCTCAAGGACGGCATCCAGGTGCCATGCCGCGTGCAGGTCTACGCTCTCGAAGTCAACGAACTCGTCAAGAACTTCAAGGAAAAGGGCGAGCGCTCCATGGAGTGGGTCTCCTGCGAGGAAGCAGCCGAACGCGTTCGCGAACCGGAACTGCACGATCTCATTCTCGCCTTCGCCCGCCGGATGCCGGCCGCTCCGGTGGTTTCGCAGGCCGAGTAAGCCACATTACTCACAAAAAACTGTGCCAGTATGCTTGGTGGATATTGCGCGCCTTATCGGTCAGCGCAATACGAGAGTTTTGATTCAGAGAATCGCATGCCCGACCGACCGGCCACACCTGTAAAAAGGACGCTCGACAAGGACCTCGACAAATTCACCTATGTCGAGGACGCGACGCATCACGTCACGAGGCGTCTGGTGGCGCCGGGTATCGGCCTAATCTTCCTCGGTCTCGCCATGGTCTTCGCCGGCATCTACGTTTTCAACCAGCCGCGCGCGACGCTGATCTTTGCCGCCGTAGCCCTTGCCGGCTACATGGCCATGAACATCGGCGCGAAAGACGTCGCCAACAATGTCGGTGCGGCGGTCGGTGCGCGCGCGATCACCATGACGCAGGCCCTCGTCATGGCCGCCATCTTCGAGATCCTCGGCGCGACGATTGCCGGCGGCCCAGTCATCAATACGATCTCGACGCATATCGTCGATACCAATCGCATCGTCAGCATCGGCAAACTTGCCTGGCTGATGATGGCGGCCCTGCTTGCCGCAGCACTCTGGATCAATTTCGCCACCTGGCTGAAAGCGCCGGTTTCGACGACACATACGATCGTCGGCGCCGTCGTGGGTGCAGGCTTTGCCGCTGTCGGCCCGGAACTCGTGAACTGGAACACGCTGGCGGCCATCTCGGCCGGCTGGGTGATAACACCCTTTCTCGGCGGCACCATCGCGGCCAGCATCCTCTACTTCATCGAGACCTTCATCATCTATCGCGACGACAAGATTGCCGCCGCCAGATATTGGATTCCGATCCTGATCGGACTGATGGCCGGCGCCTTCTCGGGCTATCTCGTGGTCCAGCTCGAACCCAAAGGTACGATACCCAATATCCTCAATCTTGCGATCGGCCTCAGTGTCGGCATCATCGCGTGGCTCGGCGCATGGCCGCTTGTGGCGGCGCAATCGGCGGGATTGGAAAACAAGAACAGCTCGTTGCGCAAGCTTTTCCGCCTGCCGTTGATCTGCTCTGCAGCCCTGATGTCCTTCGCGCATGGCGCCAACGACGTCGCCAACGCCATCGGCCCGCTCGCTGCGATCGTTCGCGATGTCGGGCTTGGCGGCTCGCTCACCGTGCTGGCCGAGACAAGCACGCAGAAGGCGCCCTTCTGGGTCGTCATGATCGGCGGCTGCGGCATCTCCGTTGGCGTTCTGCTCTATGGGCCGCGGCTCATCCGTCTGCTTGGCGAACAGATCACCAAGCTCAATCCGATGCGTGCCTATTGCGTCGCCGTGTCTGCGGCCCTCACCGTCATCGTCGCCGCCTGGTTCGGTTTCCCCGTGAGCTCGACCCACATTACCGTTGGCGCGGTCTTCGGCGTTGGCTTCTTTCGCGAGTGGTCCACCGTCCGTTCCAAGCGGCGATTTGACTATATGCGTAAAAAGGCCGAGGCGGCGGGCATACCCTGGAGCGAGCCGGAAGCCACCGATGAGCGCAATCCCGATGAGGTTCATCGCCGCCGGCTCGTGCGCCGCTCGCATTTCATGACCATCATCGCCGCCTGGGCGATCACCGTGCCGGTCGCTGCCCTGCTTGCCGCCGCCGTATATTGGGTTATGGTCGCGCTCTTCATTTAGAGCGGTTCGGCTTCTCGCCGGATCTTCGAGCCGCTCCATCTCAGTGTTCCAGTTAATTCCGGGGGTAATCCATGCGCGCCAATTTCCGCATGCAGCGGCTGTACGTGACGGCAGACATCAAGGCTGGTACCGCCATCGAGGCTGACCAGGATCAGTTCAACTATCTCGCCAACGTGCTGCGCATGGAGGATGGTGCTGAACTTCTTGTCTTCAACGGCCGCGACGGAGAGTGGAAAGTCCGTGTCTCATTCCCCACCCGCAAGCGCATCCTGCTGACGCCGGTCGAGGAGACACGCCCGCAGCCGGCCCCCTCCGACCTGCACTACCTTTTCGCGCCGCTGAAAGTCGGGCGATTGGATTATCTCGTGCAGAAGGCGGTCGAAATGGGCGCCGGCCTCTTGCAGCCGGTGATGACACAGCATGTGCAAGGCAAGATCACCAACCTCGACAAGGTCAGGGCCAATGTCATCGAGGCGGCAGAGCAGTGCGGCATCCTCGGCATTCCCGACGTAGCCGAACCTGTGAAGCTTGCCGATCTGCTCGCCCGCTGGCCGCGCGAGCGCCGCATCATCTATTGCGACGAGGGCGATGCCGGCCAAAATCCGCTGCCGCTTTTGACGCGGGTAAAGGAGAAGCATCTGGCGCTGCTGGTCGGCCCCGAAGGCGGTTTTTCCGAAGAAGAGCGCTCCCTCTTGCGCAGCCTCGATTTCGTCACCGCCATTCCGCTTGGCCCGCGTATCCTGCGTGCCGATACGGCGGCTGTTGCGGCCATGGCGGTGATCCAGGCCGCGATCGGCGACTGGAACTGAGGCTTCACTCCAGTATGGCAGCGACGGTCGCAACGATCAGCAGGATCGCCAACGAGATGTTGACGATCCGCGAGATCTTCGGATCTTGAAGGAAACGGGATAGGGAAGCACCAACGAGAAGCCAGACCATATGGATGGCGACGATCATGGCCATGAGCAGCGCGATCTTGGCGGCGGCGTCGAGCAGCCTCTGATCCTGGAACAGGCTGACACCGGCAAAGACGGCTGCGATCGCGAGATAGGCCTTGGGATTGGCGACGGCCAGCAGGAACCCACCGGAAAAGGCAGGCGCCGCGACCTGATCGTCGCGGCGAGACAGCGGCGGCGCGGTGGCGATCTTGAAGGCGAGATAAAGGATATAGAGCGCCGAGACCACAGTCAGCAGGAGGGCACCATGCGGCACCGACAGCAGGACGGCAACGACGCCAGCCGCTACCGCGAGCAGAACAGCCACGGTGCCCGCAATAAGGCCGGAGACGTAACCGAGCGACCGTCGGAAGCCGTAGGCCGCTCCCATCGCCGTCGCGCTGATGGTCGAGGGACCGGGACTTCCCATGATGACGAGCGAGGCCAGAAGCAGCGTCAGTATAGGATAGTAAAGGTCGTTCGGACCGTTCATCGATATGCTCCGCCTGATGTCAGTGGAAGCAAAGCTATCGGCGTGACTAGCGGGATGTCTTGAACGCTTGTGCAAATATGCCGGTGGCTGACACGGCTGTGATGCAGTTGCGAGACATAAAATCCTATTTTTTTGAACGACCCTTGAAAGAAATTCACTTGCACCGTACCTCAATCCGCGTCAATCACCCTCCTATTGACCTGCGGCTTGCGCGGGTTCTCCTCCGAGATCTAAGGTAATACCATGGCGCGCGATACTACCGACCAGACTCCGCTCTCCTCGGTCTCGGAAATGACGGCCTATCTGGCCGCAGGCAGCAAACCGCAGGAGAAATTTCGCATCGGCACCGAGCACGAGAAATTCGTGTTCTTCCGCGCCGACAACAGCCCTGTGCCCTATTTCGGCGAGGCCAGCATTTCCGCGCTCCTCACGGGGCTGCAGAAGAAGAGCGGCTGGGATCCCATCATGGACGGCGACAATATCATCGGGCTCGGTGAACCCTCGGGCATGGGCGCCATCTCGATCGAGCCGGGCGGGCAGTTCGAACTCTCCGGCGCGCCGCTCGAAACCATTCACCAGACCTGTAAAGAATCGAATGCCCATCTAGCGACGGTGCGCGAAATTGCCGAGCCGATGGGCATTCGCTTCCTCGGCATCGGCGGCAGCCCGAAATGGACGCTCGCCGAAACGCCGCGCATGCCGAAATCGCGTTATGAGATCATGACCCGCTACATGCCGAAGGTCGGCACCATGGGTCTCGACATGATGTACCGCACCTGCACCATCCAGGTGAACCTCGACTTTTCGTCGGAAGCCGACATGCGCCGCAAGATGCGCGTGTCGATGAAACTGCAGTCGCTGGCAACGGCGCTCTTCGCCTCCTCCCCTTTCACCGATGGCATGCCAAACGGGCTTTCCTCCTGGCGCGGCGAAATATGGAAAGATACAGACAACCGCCGCGGCGGCCTGCTCGATTTCACCTTCAGGGATGATTTCGGCTTCGAAGACTATGTGAAGTGGGCGCTCGATGTGCCTATGTATTTCGTCGTTCGCGACGGCCGCTATCACGACTGTACGCACGTCACCTTCCGCCAGTTCATGGACGGTGCGCTGAAGGGTGAGATCGCCGATTGGGAGCCGACGATGGGCGACTGGACGAACCATCTCTCGACGCTGTTCCCCGATGTCCGCCTCAAGCGCTTCCTTGAGATGCGCGGCGCGGACGGCGGCCCCTGGCGCCGCATCTGTGCGCTGCCGGCCTTCTGGGTCGGCCTGCTCTATGACGACGAGGCACTGACAGCCGCCGACGAGCTGACCAAGGACTGGAACTTCCAAGAGGTCAATGCGCTGCGGAACGTCGTACCGGCACAGGGCCTGAAGGCGGCGATCAAGGGCCATGGCCTCCTCGAAATCGCTCGCGAAGTGGTCGGCATTTCCCGTCTCGGGCTGAAGAACCGCAATCGCTTGAATGGCGACGGGCAGGATGAAACCGTCTTCCTCGCACCGCTCGACGAAGTGCTCGCCAAGAAGGGCACGCTCGCCGACGATCTCTTGATGCTCTACAACGGCCGCTGGAACCAGTCGGTCGAGCCGATCTTCGAGGAATATCAGTACTGATAGGCGCTTATCTGCCGTCGCTGCCCGGCGACCCCACGGCAGAAACCGGTATGCGCCCTCCCTTTTCCGCTATACTATCGGAATCAAGCGCCGCCTGATTCCGAAGCGGCCTCCTAGAGCCGGATGATTTTAGGTCTGTTCGACCTAAAATCTGAATCCGCTCTAGAATCAAAGAAATAGAGCGTGATGTCATCCGAAAACCGCCTACACTTTTCGGCATCACGCTCTAGCGGGGAAAGGGACTTCGATGCTGCCACTCTTCGACATGATGATGCAGGCACAGAATGGCGCCGCCACGGACGCCATGGCCAAGCAGTTCAATCTGGCGCAGGAGCAGGCGACGAAGGCCATGGCCGCTCTGATGCCGGCCTTTTCCTCCGGCTTCAAGCGCAGCGCCACCGATCCCTATAATTTCGTCGGCGTGATGAGGGATATCTCGTCCGGCAATTATGCCAAATATTTCGAGGACATGACCAAGGCCTTTACGCCCGAGGGCATTGCCGACGGCAATGCCGTGCTCGGACGGCTGTTCGGCTCGAAGGAGGTTTCCCGCGCGGTCGCTGCCCAGGCCGCACAGATGACCGGCATCGGCCAGGAGATTTACAAGCGCATGCTGCCGGCCATGGCGGATACGCTGATGGGCGGTCTCTTCAAGGAAACCAGCGGCCAGATCCCGCAGATGGCCAATCCCTTCCTCAACACCGATATGGGCGAGATGATGCAGGGCTGGCTGCAGAGCATCGGCTTTGCGCCCAAGCAGCAGCCGACGCCGCAGGCGAGCATCTTCGACAATCCTTTCACCCAGGCAATGGAGCTGATGTTCGGCGCCGATTCGGTCAAGCGCGAGAAGCCGGCGCCGACCAATCCTTTCCTCGACAATCCCTTCGCCAAGGCGTTTCAGGACATGATGAAGAACTTCCCGATGCCGTCAGAGCCGCCGAAGGAAGAGCCGAAGGCCAAGCCCGCCGTCGGCGTCGACATGGCGGCCTATACCGAGATGTTCAACGCCATGTTCGACAGCGGCCTCGAAGTGCAGAAGACCTATCAGAAAAACATGGAAGCGATCTTCGACAGCTATTTGAAGAGCGAGGACAAGCCTGCTCCGAAACAGAAGTGATGCTTGGCTACTCGCTTTCGATTCCTGCTCACTGTTCACAATTCCGCACAGCCCGTACGCATTGCGCCCGGTTATCATACACTGCGACTGAGCCTATTTCTGCTTTCATCTTGAAAAGGAGATAGCCATGTCCAGCATCGATCAATCCGGAAGCTTCACCCTCGGCAACCTCAAGGTCAAACGGCTCGGCTACGGCGCCATGCAGCTTGCGGGCCCCGGCGTGTTCGGCCCGCCGAAGGACCACGAGACGGCACTCGCGGTTCTGCGCGAAGCCATCGCCTCCGGCATTGACCATATCGATACCAGCGATTTCTACGGTCCGCATGTAACCAACCAGCTGATCCGGGAAGCGCTCCATCCCTATCGCGACGATCTCGTCATCGTCACAAAAATCGGCGCACGGCGCGGTGCAGATGCCTCCTGGCTCCCGGCCTTCTCCGCCGATGAGCTGAAGCAGGCGGTGCACGATAATTTAAGCAATCTGGGACTGGATGTACTCGACGTCGTCAATCTCCGCGTCATGATCAACCCGCACCACCCGACCGAGGGTTCGATCGAGGCACCACTGACCGCCCTTGCGGAACTTAAGCAGCAGGGTCTGGTGCGCCATATCGGGCTGAGCAACGTCACACGCAGCCAGATTGCCGAGGGACGCAAGATCACCGAGATCGTCTGCGTCCAGAACCTCTACAATCTGGCGCAGCGTACGGATGACGCGCTGGTTGATGAGCTTGAGCGCGACGGGATCGCCTATGTGCCCTTCTTCCCGCTCGGCGGCTTCACGCCGCTGCAGTCCTCAGCGCTTTCCGATGTCGCTGCCCGGCTGAACGCGACGCCCATGCAGGTGGCTCTTGCCTGGCTGCTGCAGCGTGCCCCCAATATCCTGCTCATTCCCGGTACGTCGTCGCTTACGCATCTCAAGCAGAATATCGCGGCTGCGGAACTCAAGCTGCCGGAGGATGCGATTGCCGAACTCGATCGCATCGCCAGCACCAGCCACGCCTGACGCCCCTTCACCGATCCGAGGGGAATCGAGCAGGCAACTCGAGCCGCCTCTCTATGCCGATATTGTCGAGAAACACCTCATCGTGGCTGACGACCAGAAGCGAGCCGTCATAGGCCCGCAGCCCGGCCTCGACCGCCGCGATCGAATCGATATCGAGATGGTTGGTCGGTTCGTCGAGGATCAACAGCGATGGCGGCACCGTGCCGCCGAGCACGCAGGCAAGCCCGGCGCGCAGAAGCTGGCCGCCGCTCAGACTGGAGGCGGTCTGCAACGCGGCATTAGCCCGGAACATGAAGCGCGCCAGGGCAGCCCGGCAGGCATTTTCATCCGCATCAGGGTTGATCCTGCGGAAATTGTCGCGGATCGAAATCGATGGATCGAGAAGGCTGACCCTTTGGTCCAGTAAAGCGGAATGGACGACCCGCACCGTGCCGCTCCAGGGTTTTAGCGCGCCGGAGACCAGCGTCAGCAGTGTCGTCTTGCCCGAGCCGTTCGGCCCGGTGACGGCAACGCGTTCCGGCCCCGTCATGATGAAATTGAAGTCGCGCAGGATTGGCCGCTCTGGCTCGTAGCCAGCAGTGACGCCTTCCATCTTGAGGACGATCCTGTTTGCTGGCAATCCTGATGTCGGCAGCTTCACGGTCAGCGGCTGTAGAACCTCTATCTTCTCGCGGGCGGCAGCGGCATCCTGCAGAGCCTGGGCGCGGCGGCGTTCGGCGAGCCGCGTATTCTCCGCGCTTGTCATTTCAGCCCGCTCCTTCAAGCCGCCGAGCATGATGCGCGGAATACCGCCCTTGGCCGCCATCTTCCGGCCCGCCTTGTCTCGCCGTGCCTGCCGTTCGATGGCCGCCTGGGCACTTCTTTCCACTTCGGCGACACGCTTCTCTGCCTCGGTAAAATCATGTTCGGCGGCGGAAAGCTCCAGCGCCTTGCGTTCGCGATACTGCGTCCAGTTGCCGCCATAACGGGAGGCGCCGAGCGATGTCAGTTCGACAATCGCATCCATGATGTCGAGCAACTCGCGATCGTGGCTGATGACGATGGCACCTGCCCTCCAGCCCGCAAGCAGATCGATGACAGCTGCGCGGCCGTCGCGATCGAGATTGTTTGTGGGTTCGTCGAGGATCAGGAAATCAGGATCGTCGACGATAAGGGCAGCAAGACCGCAACGGGTGCGCTGTCCCCCCGACAGGGTCGCGAGAGGCGTTTCCGGGACGACGTCCAGCCCGACACGATCAAGAGCCGCGGCGATGCGTGACTCGAGAGTCCAGTCAGCCAATGCGAGTTCATCATTGGTCGCCTCGCCGGCTTCCGCCCGCTTCAGGACAGCAAGGGCTTCGCTTGCACCGAAGAGATCGGCGACGGTTTCGTCCGCCTCCACCTGCACGCTCTGGCGCAGGATTCCCAATCGGCCGTTGAACGAGATGCTGCCGGATTGCGGCTGCAGCTCGCCGGAGATCAGCTTGGTCAGCGTCGTCTTGCCGACGCCGTTGCGTCCGACAAGGCCGGTGCGCTCGGCGCCGAAGCTCAGATCGAGATGGGAAAGAAGCGGCCGGCCGTCAGGCGTGGACCACGAGAGATTGGATAGAACGATGGATATGGGCATGAGCAAGAATGTCCTCGATGGCAAGGCTGAACGGCATTGCGGTCGAGATGGAATCCATTGCTGCACACATCCTGTTGGTATCAACGATGCTCATAAATTAGGCGAGCGGCATCATCAGTTCAAGTCCTACGAGTGAAGATGCAGGCATTTCACGTATTGGCATCGATGGCGCCAAGGAAGTCGATGACACGCTTCCAGGTGAGATCGGCGGCCTGGGCGTTATAATCCGGCAGGCTGGCATCGGTGTATAGGTGGCCGCCGCCCGGATACCGAAAGATTTCTGCCGCGATGCCGGACTTGGTGACGCCTTGCCGCCAGGTGGCAACGTCTTCCTCCGGTTCGAACGGATCGGGATCTGCCAGATGAAGCTGCAGGGGCAGACCCTTGCGGGCATTTTCGGCGATGGAGGCAATGCCATGCAGGAACAGGATGCCGGCGGTCTTTTCCCGCTTCGGCCAGAGGCTGGCGGCGACGGCGGCGCCCATCGAAAAGCCCGCCAGCACGGTCGAGGCCGGCAGACCGGCCAACGCCCATTCGGCGCGCTCGCAGATCGTTGCCCAGCCGATCTCGTCCTTGAATTCGAACCCTTCTTCGATCGATCGGGCGATCAGGCCGTCATAGAGATCCGGCGCGAAAGCCTTGTGGCCTGCCGCCTGCACACGCTCGACCGCCTCATGCTCGAGCGAGCGCAGACCATAGACG
This sequence comes from Rhizobium sp. ERR 1071, assembly GCF_007828675.1. Taxonomy (NCBI): domain Bacteria; kingdom Pseudomonadati; phylum Pseudomonadota; class Alphaproteobacteria; order Hyphomicrobiales; family Rhizobiaceae; genus Rhizobium; species Rhizobium sp. ERR 1071. The sequence goes on from NZ_VITM01000003.1 coordinate 340,017, forward strand.
GAGTGGAAGAAGATCACGGTTGCCATCGTTGCTTCCCTATTGTTCGGATCTGGTCGTTAGATAAGACGGTTGCCGCCGTAGGCAACTTGCCCGCGCATCATCTATGACAGAAACCGGTCTTCAGAAAGAAAAAACCCGGTGTTGGCCCTTGGGCCGAACACCGGGAAAGAGGCAGGGCTTATTGGCTATCACCCTGCGGGGAAACTATTGTCCGCCATCAGCCTCTTAAGCTGCTGGAGGCAGAGAGGCGCGTGCAGCGACGCGCGGAATTGGTGAGATGGCCGGACGGATCCCCGAAGAAGGTCGAGGTGGTCAGCGCAGCGTTCAGATCCTGCCTGGTGAGGCCGATATCGTGCAGCTGACTGTCGTTCAGCTCATTCAGATATTCGATTTCCTTGCGATTTCGGATTGCGCGCCAGATCGATGCGACATTGCTCAAAGCAAGCATACCCCGTGCCGTCAGCGACAGCGATGGCGTTGCTAGGCCGAGGTCAAGGGTCCGATCTGTCGTGCGCATTTCCGTATTCCTTTTCTTTGGGCACACGCGAGCCCAGCCCCTTTTCGGCGATCCGGAAAAGGGGTGTAGGCCGGGAGGAGTTCGACAGGTGTTTCTGTTCGATTGGTATGCTGAATTACATTCAGAAGATGCCAAAGGCCTATTGATCAGTCCAACGAATGTTTCTAATGATAACTATCAAACTCCTTTATAGGTGAGCCCATGTCCGCGCCGCTTGATATCGATCAGTTGCAGACCTTCATCGCAATCGTGGATTCCGGAAGCTTCACCAAGGCGGCCGACCGCGTGTTCAAGACGCAATCGGCCGTCTCCATGCAGATGCGGCGACTGGAAGAGCGCGTCGGCAAGCAGCTTTTCATCAAGGACGGCCGCGGCAACCGCCTGACGGCGGAAGGCGACAAGCTGCTGAACTATGCCCGCCGCATCATTCGCCTGAACAACGAAGCCATCGCCGCTTTCGATGACAACCGTCTCGAAGGCACGCTGCGCATCGGCACACCGGACGATTATGCCGACCGCTACATGCCCGAAATCATCGGCCGCTTCGCCAAGACGCATCCGAATGTCGAGCTCTACATCGTCTGCGAACCCTCGGTCGACCTTGCCGAGCGCATGCATCGCGGCGAGCTCGATATCGCGCTCGTCACCCACAATCCGCGCGAACGCATGTCGGACGTCGTTCGAACGGAACCGCTCTGCTGGGTCGGCTCGGCCAACCATCCGCTGCGCGACGATGCGCCCATTCCGCTCGCCGTCGGCCGTCGTGATTGTCAGTGGCGCCAGCTCGCCTGCTCGGCGCTTGATGCCGGCGGCCGCGACTATCAGATCCTGTTCACCAGCTGGTCCTGCACTGTCGTTGCCGCGGCCGTGCTGGCCGGCATGGCGGTTTCGGTCATGCCGGAATCGGCGCTCAGGACCGGCATGAAGGTACTGACCCAAGCCGATGGCTTCCCACCGCTGCCGCCGGTGCAGATCGGCATCATGAAGCGGGCCGGCCTTTCCGTATCGCTGATGAACGCCATCACAGCGCATATCTCGGCCTGCCTCGACAACATCACGCCGGCTGCGGTGGATGACGATCTTGATGGCGAGGTGAAAACCTACACGCGCTTCTATCCGCGACTGCGCGCCGGGCACATTCTACCGGGCTGGTGAGCTCGAAGCGCACCAGCCTGTTACTTTCGAGTGGTTACTGCTCCGGCTCCGCCAGCAGGGTGGCGCGGATCACCTGCTTCCATTCGTGCAACATGCGCTTTGCCATCTCGTCGTCGCTCATGATGGCAAAACGGACGGATGCGCCGATCAGATGGCTGAACAGCTGCGTGCGCGCCTCGAGGTCGATGCGGCTTTCAGCCGGCAGAAAAGGCCGAATGCTGTCCAGGAAAATTTCGGCGACACGATTGCTGTGTTGAATGTTGAGCTGAAGGATATCCCTGTCGATGTCCGTACCTAGCCAGACGCCGAGATAGGCGGGATCGCTGCGAAACTCGTGATAATACCAATCGATCATGGTGCAGACGAGCTCGATGGCGTGATCGAGCGATGTCACGAAGGCAAAAGCCTCTCCCACCTTTAGCCTGATGCGGCTGGAATGCCGTTCGAGCAAGGCACGGACGATCGCCGCCTTGTCCGGAAAATACTGATAGACGGAGCCGATCGGGATCGCGGCAACCGCAGCCAGCTCGGTCATCTTCATTGCGCTCACCCCCTTCTCGGCGATCAGCGCGGCCGCGACCGACAGAATGGCATCGACACGCTGGATGCTTCGCTCCTGCTGTGGCCTCTTTCGGAACGTAATGCGGTCGGGACTATCCGGATTCATGCTCTTCCCGTTTCATTCTCACACTGAACGGCGCTCAAGCGCGCAGACGCTATGACACCAGACGCGTTCAATGCGCGTAAACGGGAAAAGCTCAATTTTAATCATCACTTAGGAGCCGTAATCAGACTCCGGAAAACGAGGCCGAAACATGGTTTCGCCCTCGTAACCAACCGATCGCCGACACGTCGACATCGGCGATTTGTGTCGTTCTAGGACACGTATTTCTTCAAGAATTCCACCGTCCTTCCCCAGGCGAGATCGGCTGCCTTCTTGTCGTAACGGGCGGCCGACGTGTCATTGTTGAAAGCATGATTGACGCCTTCATAGACGAAGATTTCGAAGGTCTTACCGCCTGCCTGCAGCTCCTTGCGATAGGCATCGATACCGGCGTTGATACGATCGTCGAGGCCGGCATAGTGTAGCAATAGGGCCGCCTTGATTTTCGGAACCTCGCCCGCAGGCGGCTGCGCGCCGTAATAGGCAACGCCTGCCTTCAGCTCCGGCGAGATGGTCGCAAAACGGTTGACTAGGCCACCACCCCAGCAGAAGCCGACGGCACCGACCTTGCCGTTGGCGCCATCCGTCTTTGCGAGGTAAGTCAGGCTCGCTTCGGCATTGGCGGCCGTCAATGCCGGATCGAGATTGGTGAACATGTCGCGTGCCTTGTCCTCATCCTCGGGCGTGCCGCCGAGCGGAGACAAGAAATCCGGCGCCAGCGCCACGAAACCTTCCAGCGCCACGCGGCGGGCGACATCGCGGATATGCGGGTTGAGGCCTCGGTTCTCGTGGATGACGATGACACCACCGAGCTTGTCGGCCGCATCTTTCGGGCGGGCGAGATACCCCTTCATCTCGCCCTTGCTGCCGGCAAAGGTCACGTCCTTCGTGTCCAGCCTGCTATCGTCGGCGGCAATGATCTCGGCACTCGCCTTTTGGCGGCAAGCAGCGGCGCGATGGCGGCGGCGGCCCCGGCCGAGCCTGCGAGCTTGGTCAGCTTTTCCATGAAACCCCGACGATCGAGCGTCAGATGCGTGTATTCGTCATAGGCGTTGATCATCGCCTGCGTCACAACCGGCTTTTCCGTGCTCATGATCCTGTTCTCCCTGTTTCCCCGGCAGCAGGCAACAAACGACCGGCCACCCGCTGACAAGATAGGTCAGCGGATCTCACCGCAATGGGAAAGGAAAAACACAAACGCGTTACCGCAGGTTGCGGCTGCGGTCGTCATCCTGCATCAGGAGAAGGTGAGCCAGATGCCGAGCCAGCCCCACATGCAGACCAGGGCTGCAAAACCAAGGGCGAAGAGCGGACTGCGATAGCGCAGATCGTTGCTGGTCACATGCACGAAGGCATGAGCGTAGCGTGCCGCGACAAAAATCCAGGCGAGGATCACGGCCGCCAGATTATCGGCCTGTGTGGTGTAGAGTACGATGCAGCAGGCATGGAAGAGCAAGGGAAGTTCGAACTGATTGGCGAGGCTGTTTCGCACTACCAAGCTTTCCGCTGGCTCATCGGCTGCATGATTTTCGCGGAATTGCTCTGGCTGAATGCGGCCGGCCTTCACCAGCACACGGCGGCGCCATCCCAGGAGCGCATAGAGGATGAAAACCAGTACCGCATGCGCCACCATGGGCCAGAACATTTCATAGCCTGTCACGCGGCCAACTCCTTTGGAACTTCCGAAAGCTATACAGTAGATCTGAAATGCTGCAGCGACCTTTGCGCGTCGCATATGACGCGCGGCACTGTAGTCGATCAGGACGGTTTGGAACTGTCGCGCGATAGGTAGCGAAAAATCGCAAAACGGACCAGCAGAATCACTGTCACAACCAGCGTCAGAAATTTCAGCCTGATGATGATGGGCAGGAGGGTCGCAAGCAGCGATACCGTGGCATCGGAGGGCATTGCCGGCGGATAGAGCATCAGGCCGGCGATATTCTCGGCATAATCGACAAGCGTATAAAAGATCGGCAGGCAGAAAATGACCGTGGTCCCACCCGGTGGGATCGGCCGGCCGAAGAAAAAACCGCCGGGGCCGACCAGCCGCATCAGGCAAAACAGCAACCCGCCCAGCACCAGCGGGAAGATCAGCTCCGGCCCGAGATACATAGAATGCAGGATCGCGGCCGGATCGGGATGCTCCTTGAGATAGCGCAGCATGGCGATGACATCTTCGCTCTCATAGCCGCCGATGCGCACATCGAGCATCGACTGGCCGGCGGCGGCATCGCTGAATGCTCTTGCGAAGCCGGCATAGATCCAGGCGAAGAGTGCCAGCGAAAGAGCCGCAAGGATCGCCGCCAGGCCCTGTAAGGACCTGGCGTTGCCCGAAGCGCGATCTGCCATCAATCAGCCGCCTGCGCCCGGATAGTTCGGGCTTTCGCGGGTGATCGTGACGTCATGGGCATGGCTTTCGCGCAGGCCCGCGCCGGAGATGCGCACGAAGGTCGCGCGCTCCTGGAAATCCTTGAGGTCGGCACCGCCGACATAGCCCATGGCCGCTTTGAGGCCGCCTGCGAGCTGATGCAGCACGCCGGAGACAGGCCCCTTATAGGGAACCTGGCCTTCGATGCCTTCCGGCACGAGCTTCAACGTGTCGCGGACCTCGGCCTGGAAGTAGCGGTCGGCCGAGCCGCGCGCCATGGCGCCGACGGAGCCCATGCCGCGATAGGCCTTGAAGGAGCGGCCCTGGTAGAGATAAACCTCGCCCGGGCTTTCATCCGTACCGGCAAGCAGCGAGCCGATCATCGCTGCGGAAGCGCCGGCGGCGATCGCCTTTGCCAGGTCGCCGGAGAACTTGATGCCGCCATCGGCGATGACGGGAATGTTCTGAGCCTGCGCAGCCTCGACCGCCGACATGATGGCTGCGAGCTGCGGCACACCAACACCAGCGACGATACGGGTCGTGCAGATGGAGCCGGGGCCGATACCGACCTTGACGGCGTCAGCGCCGGCATCGATCAACGCCCGCGTGCCGTCATAGGTGGCGACATTGCCGGCCATGATGCGGACGGAGTTGGACAGCTTCTTGACGCGGGTGACGGCATCGAGAACGCGCTGCGAGTGACCATGGGCGGTATCGACGACCAGAAGGTCGACGCCAGCCTCAATCAGGCGTTCGGCACGTTCGAAACCGTCATCGCCGACGCTGATGGCGGCGGCAGCGCGCAGGCGGCCCTGAGCATCCTTCGAAGCGTTCGGGTTCAGCTGCGACTTCTCGATATCCTTGACGGTGATCAAACCGACCAGACGGCTGTCAGCGTCAACGACAAGCAGCTTTTCGATGCGGTGCTTGTGCAGCAGGCGCTTGGCTTCCTGTTGCTGGACGCTTTCTGCGACCGTGACCAGATTTTCGCGGGTCATCAGCTCGAAGATCTTCTGGGAGGGGTCGGAGGCGAAGCGGACGTCGCGATTGGTGAGGATGCCGACGAGGCGGTGCGACTTTTCGACGACCGGGATTCCGGAAATGCCGTGGGCCTTCATCAGAGCAAGCGCTTCGGCAAGCGTGGCGTCGGGGCCGATGGTGACCGGATTGACCACCATGCCGCTTTCGAACTTCTTGACCTGGCGGACCTCTTCGGCCTGCTGCACCGGTGTCAGATTGCGGTGGATAACACCCATGCCGCCGGCTTGGGCCATGGCGATCGCAAGACGGCTTTCCGTGACCGTATCCATGGCGGCGGAGAGGATCGGCAGGTTGAGCTCGATGTCCTGGGCGATGCGGGTGGCGATATTCGTCTGGCCCGGCATGACCTCCGAGTGTCCCGGCTGCAGGAGCACGTCGTCGAATGTGAGGGCATCCAACCCGGTTGACGTTTCAATAATGCGTGCCATGGCCAATTCCTTCGTCTGTGAAAAACAGGAAAGCCCGGAACGAATCGTCTACCGGGCGATCTTGCAAGTGTTGCTTGGAAGTTGGCGAGGGCTGGTAACACGTTCATGACAGGAAGGGAATAGCAAAAAGCGAGGGGCAGATATGCTAAGCCTTGGCTTCAGCGCGGGATTCGGCTCCACGTCATCGTCAGGCGCTTCCGACAGGGGCAACGGCGGCAGTCTATTCCGGAAAATTGTGCCATGACATACTGTGCCATGGCATAAGGTATCACGGTCGGCCGGACGCAGGAGCCCTTGGGCCTGCTGGTTAAAGAAATGGTCTTTCAATGCACAAAAGCCCGGTTACATGCGAAGTTCGCTACCGCATCGATCACCATAGAATTTCGGAATTCGAAGCCTATGGTCGGATTTGGATCGAACTCATCGAACGCCATGGCGGAACGCATCACGGCTACTTCATACCCAGAGACAAGCCGGCAGAGGCGGGAGTGAGCTTTCCGGGCATAGGTGAAGAAGGCTCCGGCGACATTGCGGTCGCATTATTCACATTTCCAGATGAGACAACCTACCTGCAATACCGCGAGCGTGTTGCAGCCGATCCGGACGGAATTGCCGCAAACGAACGCTTCGGTAGGAGTCCACCATTCATCAGCTACGAGCGAACTTTCTTGCGGCCGGTGCTACGGGTAAAGTCTTAAACAGAGGTGACACTCATGGGTTTCTGGATAGCAAGCGTCGCGGGATTGGCGATCGCCTATCTCTTCGGCTCCATACCCACGGGCTATCTGGCGGGGAGACTGCTCAAGGGCGTTGATATTCGGGACCTCGGTTCCAAATCGACTGGCGCAACGAACGTATTGCGGACCCTTGGGAAGTGGCCAGCCTTGGCGGTGCTCCTGGTCGATGTGCTGAAAGGGGCCGCGGCGATCGTCTTTGCCCGTTGGTTCTATCCTTGGCTCCAAACATTGCCGTCCGTGTCGCCGCCAACTGCGCTTGATCAGCAAAACTTCGTTTTGTGGGCGGTTTGCTTAGCGGGACTCGCAGTCTTGCTGGGGCATAGCCGCCCGATCTGGCTGAATTTTAAGGGCGGCAAATCCGTCGCAACGGGACTTGGCCTGTTGCTGGCGATAGCCTGGCCGGTGGGATTAGGTGCAGTGACCGTTTTTGGCATTACGCTGGCTATTTTTCGGATTGTTTCTCTCGGCTCAATCCTGGCAGCTTTGACGGCGATTGCCCTTGTCTGCGGCTTGGAGCAGCCGTTGCCATATCGATTGCTGGTGATTGCCGGTAGCCTTTATGTGATCGTGCGCCATCGTATGAATATTCAGCGACTGCTGGCAGGAACGGAACCTCGTCTCGGGCGAAGTGCCGTGATCCGGAATTGAATGCGCGGAGCTTTTGCGAATTTCGGTTGTGACCTGGAGCCGGTTTTGCCATGCTGAAATGCCTCTCGGATGCACCATTGATCGGTAGAGGAATGCCACATGAAGACAGTCACAGCCGGCGTTCTGGAAATCGCTTATCGGGAAAGCGGGCCGCCCGACGGCCAGCCGGTGATCCTTTTGCACGGCTTCCCGTATGACATTCATGCTTACGATCAGGTGGCCGAGCGACTCGCTTGAGATGGATGGCATTGCTTCGTGCCGTTCCTGCGTGGATTCGGCTCGACGCGATTCCTTTCCGACGAAACCTTCCGGTCAGGAGAGCAAGCCGCTCTCGGTTCGGACCTTCTGGCTTTCATGGACGCGCTTGGTATTTCTTCGGCGACGCTTGGCGGCTATGATTGGGGTGGCCGGGCAGCCTGTATTGTCGCTGCCCTTTGGCCCGAGCGTGTTCGCGGTTTGGTAAGCTGCGGGACGGGATACAACATCCAGAACATCACCGCCGCCGGCCAACCCGCGTCGCCCGAAGAGGAATATCGCTATTGGTATCAATATTACTTCCATTCGGAGCGTGGCCGAAGAGGACTGAGCGAGAAACGCTGCGAGCTTTGCCGTTTCATCTGGAAGCTATGGTCTCCCACATGGAGTTTTGTTGACGCAACTTACGAACAGAGCTTTGCGGCATTTGAAAATCCGGATTTTGTGGATGTCGTCATTCATTCCTATCGACATCGGTTCGGCGGTACTCCCGGAGATCCAGAGCTCCAGTCCATAGAGGCAGAACTAGCCAAGCAACCTGATATCGTCGTGCCAACCTTTGTTCTGCAAGGTGCCGACGACGGTGTCGATCCACCTGATGCAATCGACCATGCCGCGCCGCATTTCAAGGCCGCGTTTTACCAACGACGTATTATTGCAGGGGTTGGACACAATCTGCCGCAGGAGGCGCCTGCTGCTTTTGCAGGCGCCATCCGTGCCGTTACGCATCAAGATAATGGTCTCTTTCGCGACCGTTCTTGAGCTTACATCCCGCCATCAAGTCGCTGTCTTCAAACATCGAACTGGTAGCTTTTCGGAATGTAGCGAAAACCTTCCGACTGTTTTTCGACGAAGCCAACGGCGGGGAAAGGCATGTGGAAGCCGAGGAAGGGAATGCGGTCGGCGGCGATCATATCGAAGATGCGGCGGCGGGTTTTCGCGGCCTGCGCCTTGTCCGCATCGAAGCGGACTTCCCAATCCGGGCGGCCGAGCGATAGGACATAATGGTTGGCGGTATCGCCGGTCATGACGAGTTGGCTGCCGCCGGATTCCAGGTGGAAGACGAGATGGCCGGGCGTGTGGCCGGGCGCCAGCATGGCGGTCATGCCGCTGACGATCTGGTCGCCATCCCTAAGGAAGGTCATCTTTTCGGCGAAGGGCACGACATTGGCGAGGACGGCCTTATGGCCGCCTTCCGCCGGTGTTCCCTCACGCGCCGTATCGGTCCAGAACCCATATTCGATCTCGCCGGCAACGTAGCGAGCATTCGGAAAGGCCGGGCCATCCTCCTCCATCAATCCATTGATATGATCGCCGTGTAGATGCGTGAGAGCGACGACCGTGACCTGCTCAGGCGTGTAGCCGACCGCCTTCAGCCCTTCGCGAAAGCGGCCGAGGCCACGAGCGCGACCGGCGGCACCAAAGCCGGTATCGACGACGATCACGTCGGAGCCGGTGTCGATGATGGCGGGCGCGTAGCTGTTGACGAATTTTTCCGTCGGCAGGAAATTCTGCTCCAGCAGTTTGCGAACGGTGTCCGGCGCCTGGTTCGAGCCGAAAGTTTCCCAGGGGTTGTCCATGATGTTAGCGCCGTCCTTGACGACGGTGACGGTGCAGGATCCCAATTTGAACCGATGCGTATCCGGGGGCAGGACGGCAGTCATGAACTCACTCCTTATGTTGATGCGCAGCGTAAGCTGCGCCTATCGCAGCCTCCGGTGACGGCGGCCTGGAAGTTGCGCGTCTACGACCGAAAATTTGGTCATGACAACACAATCCAAATCCGCTAATAGACCGGACGACGTTTTATGCGTTTAGCATTTCCATGCTCTTAGCATATGTCAAATCCTGCGTCCCACCCGATGCGGCAGTGGATATCACGAAGACGTGATCCCCAGGCGCTGATGGAGCAAAATCCAGGATTGGCAGCAGCCTCGCATAGGACTACAGAGCGGCTGATCGCACCCTGAGCGGCGGCTTTCCGAAGACAGACCTATCAAGGCGGATGCCCATGAATCGCATCGTTCCATTGATCCTCGCCGTAGCCCTTTTCATGGAACAGATGGATTCCACCGTCATCGCGACAGCGCTGCCGGCCATCGCCAATGATCTGCATGTCGGCCCGATCACGCTAAAGCTGGCGCTGACCTCCTACATGGTATCGCTGGCCGTCTTCATCCCGATCAGCGGCTGGATGGCGGATCGCTTTGGCGCGAAGAACATTTTCCGCGTGGCCATCTGTGTCTTCGTTATCGGCTCCATCATGTGCGCCTTCTCGGGCGGCCTCGTGGAATTCGTCTTCGCCCGCTTCCTGCAGGGCGTCGGCGGCTCGATGATGACGCCGGTCGGGCGCCTTGTGCTGGTGCGCACCACGCAGAAGAGCGATCTCGTTTCGGCGATGGCGCTGCTCTCCATTCCCGCGCTCGTGGGCCCGCTTGCCGGTCCTCCGCTCGGCGGCTTCATCACCACCTACGCTTCCTGGCACTGGATCTTCCTGATCAACGTGCCCGTCGGCATCCTCGGCGTGATCTTGGCGTCAATCTTCCTGCCCGATGTGGAAGCGACAATGCCGCCGAAGCTCGATGTCATCGGTTTCCTGCTGACCTCTTTCGCCGCATCCGGCATAGTCTTCGGCATGTCCGTCATCAGCCTGCCGGCTCTACCGCCCTATATCGGCATCTCCGCCGTCGTCATCGGCTTCGTCTGCGGCTTTCTCTATATCGGCCATGCGCGCCGTCACCCGGCCCCGATCCTTGATCTCACGCTGCTGAAGAACGCCACCTTCCGCGCCTCGGTCACCGGCGGCACGCTGTTCCGCATCTGCATCGGCGCCATGCCCTTCCTGACACCCTTGATGCTGCAGCTCGGCTTCGGCCTCAATCCATTCCAGTCCGGCCTCATCACCTTTGCCGGTGCCATCGGCGCGATCTCGACGAAATTCATCGCCCGCCGGGTCTTTACCGCCGTGGGCTTCAAGACAGCGCTGCTTTCGGCCGCGGCCATCACCACCCTGACGACGATCTGCACGGGCTTCTTCCAGCCCTGGACGCCGCACCTCATCATTGTCGGCATCCTGCTGATTGGCGGCTTCTCGCGCTCCTTCTTCTTCACCGGCATCAATGCGCTTGCCTTCGCCGATATCAACGACAAGCAGGCAAGCCAGGCGACATCGATGAGCTCGGTCATGCAGCAGATCAGCCTGGCGCTCGGTGTTGCCGTCGCCGCCATGATCCTGGAAACCTCGACCTTCTTCAGCGGGACGGAACTGCAGGTCCGCGATTTCCATATCGCCTTCTTCTGCATCTCGGTTCTGACCGTACTTGCGACCATCCCCTTCATCCGGATGGATCGCAGTGCCGGTGCCATGGTCTCCGGCCATAAGGCCGGTCTCAAGCGCGTCGCCGCCCTTCAGCCGCAGGTGCAGCAGCCGGCCGCAAAATGACAACACGATCCCTACGCTTGGGCAACGCCGTAGCGTAATCGAGATCTCGCCGATTCATGGATCGAGAGCCGCCGAACTTAACGCACGGCGGCGGCTTCCGCCTCTTCTGTCTCGCCTTCCGGCTTCCGGCCCTTGAAACCCTTCGCCAGCAGGAACATTTCCACCGACTCGGCTCTGGATGCGCCGGGCTTCACATGGATGACCTGACGGAAATTCTGCTTCAGGAAGGTCAAGAGGTCACGCTCGGTACCCCCCTGGAAGGTCTTGGCAAGGAAATGGCCACCTTCGGCCAGCACCTCGACGGCGAAATGCGCAGCCACTTCGCAAAGATGCATCGTGCGCAGATGGTCGGTGCGGTGATGGCCCGTCGTCGGCGCCGCCATATCGGATATCACGAGATCCGGTGTGCCGCCGACGGCATCGATCAGCCGCTGCGGCGCTGCCGGATCGAGGAAATCGAGCTGCAGGATACTGACGCCGGGTATCGGCGCCATTTCGAGGAAATCGATGGCGGCGACGCGGATATCCTCCTCGGTCGAGTCGGTCACCTTGGCGGCGATCTGTGACCAGCTGCCCGGAGCGGCACCCAGATCGATGATGCGTCGCGCGCCCTTGAGGATCTGATGCTTCTCGTCGATCTCCAGCAGCTTGAAAGCGGCGCGGGCACGATAGCCTTCCAGCTGGGCGCGCTGCACATAGGGATCGTTGATATGGCGCTGCAGCCATTGCCGCGACGAGGCCTTCAGCTTCTTTTTCTTGACGCGCTGGCCGAGCTTGCGGCCCGTGCGGTTGCCGGCGATGGTTGGCTTGGTCACGTCTGCGGCCCCTTCATATCCCTCGGTCGATGACCCCGGCGCGAGCGGCCTCGCCGCCAAACGCCGTCGTCTGCCATCATGTCGGTCAGCAGTCCCTCGCGCAGGCCGCGATCAGCAACGCGCATGCGCGGGCTCGGCCAGCGGCGGCGGATCGCCTCTAGAATGGCGCAACCCGCCAGCACCAGATCGGCACGATCCGGCCCGATGCAGGGATTGGCGGCGCGGCCGGCAAAATCCCAGGACAGGAGCTTCGCCTGCATCGCACTCACTTCATCATCCGACAGCCAGACGCCATCGACCCGGCGCCGATCGTAGCGCGGCAGATCAAGATGGACGCCTGCAAGCGTTGTCACCGTGCCTGAAGTCCCGATCAAGTGGAAGTCGCCGCTGTCACGTGCGGCGCCATGAACCGGCGGGCAATCGAAACGCTCGAGCATGCGCTGAACCTCACACACCATCGTCTCGAACAGCTCCGGCGTTACATCGCGCCCGCCATGCCGTTCCGAGAGGGTGACGACACCGACCGGCAGCGAAGTCCAATGGGTGATGTGATTGGCCAGCCGGCTGGAGCGATTCTCGCCGATGCGGATAACGGCAATTTCCGAAGAGCCGCCGCCAATATCGAACAGCACGACCGAGCGCGCCTCCGGTCCCACGAGCGACGAGCAACCGGAAACGGCAAGCCGCGCCTCGGTTTCGCGGTCGATGATTTCGAGCTGCAATCCGGTCTCTTCGGTCACCCTTGCTAGAAACGCTTCGCCGTTGTCAGCGGCGCGGCAGGCCTCGGTCGCGATCAGCCGCATGCGCCGGATCTCGCGGGTCTTCAGCTTGGCCGCGCAGATGCGCAGCGCTTCCACGGCGCGGTCCATGGCATCGCTGGAGAGACGGCCACTGGCGCCGAGCCCTTCGCCAAGACGCACGATGCGGGAAAATGCATCAACCACTCGGAACTGACCCGGACGTGTCGGCTGCGCGATCAGCAGACGGCAATTGTTGGTGCCGAGATCGAGAGCGGCATAGAGATCGAGCGGACGGGAATCAGCCTCGGCATAATGGTGCTGCCCCTGGCCTTCACGTCGCGGCTGAGGCTGCCGGTTCTGACGGTGATCGTCGTGGGTCGGAGCGTGGACATTCGCCTGCGTATTCGCTGGAGCGACGATCTGCGCCGTCTTCTCATGCACGAGAGGCCGACCCTGCAGGCCGCGCTTGCTGCGATGCTTGCGCCGATTCTTGCCGCTCTTATGCGAGGAGGGATGGCCATGCTCAGTCGAAGCGCGATGCTCCGCCTGTGATGAAAACTGCTGTGTTGACGAAGAAGGCTGCGCGCCACCCTGGGCTGCGCCGCGTGCACGGCGGCGGCGCTTGCGCTTTCTAGCCGGCGAGCCGGCCTCATCCTCTGCTGGGCGCTGCGCCACCTGGCTGGACTTACCTGCCTGGCTAGCCTCCGCAGAATGAGCGTTCGGGCGGCCATGACCGCGCTTACGCTTCGCGCGCCGGGAGGATTTACCCTTCCTGCGCTCTGCTGCCGGCGCCCCGTCTGCCTGCGGCGCTAGGCCGCTTTCGGGGTCACTCACGTATCTTTTCCACCGCACCGCGCAAGGCCTTGGGGGCATGCTGCTGGCGCTCGTTCGATTTTCGTTGGGCAAAGAATACCAGCAGGATGGGTTTTCGCCAAATTCTTTTTGAATCACGCCATTTTAGTCGCACCGGAAACAGCCCTCAGGCGATGAGGTGCGCCCTGACATCAGCTGCAAGTTGCTGCATCCGATCGATCGGCGCGTGACCGATCAGCATGAAGGCGTGTGTGGCGCTCGACCAATAGACGACATTCATGCCGCGACGATTTTCCATGTCCGGCGCGGCCATACCCCTGGTGGACCGAACGATGCAGAGTGCCATCGGGCCGCTTTCCGGATCGAGATAGGCGATCTGGGCGAGTGGCTTGCTGTCATAATTCAGGATCTGAGCACGCTTGAACTCTATGCCCGGCATGGCAATCGCCTCGGGCGCCAGCGGCAAATCCAACTTGGCACCGACCTCATTCAACTGCGCGACCTGCTGCGCATGGTCTCCGGCCGGAGCACTCAGCGTATCCGCCGTATAGAGCGAAAGATATTCCGCCACGACGGCACGCCATTCGGCATCCTCGTCCGGCTTCGAAAGCTTACGGCCGATGCCGATCACAGCGCGGTCGATGGCGATGGCGGCTACGAAACTCGCAGCCATTGCGGCCAGGAAACCGCGGCGGCCAATGCCAGCGGCGCGGACCTTGCTTTCCTTTGACGAGGGAATGGCGGCAAGCATGGCATCCAGCTTCGCAGCCGGCGCCTTGGCGAGCATCGGCTGAAACGCTTCAGAAAAGGGCAGCGTGCTGCGCGACAAAAAATCGAAACGCTCCGCCACGTGCTCGTCGCTGGCGATTAGCCCCTCGATCCTATCGCGGTCGGCAGCATCCAGCTCGCCATCGATGAAGGCGGTGAGCTGTTCGTCCGTAACCGTCGGTCCTTTGTTCAATTCACTCATTTCCATTCCCCAGTCGCCCACCTCCGGATGCATTTCCGTCAGCCGCCACCCCCATGCCATCAGCGAGCTTCGCCCGCGCTGCCGCCAATCGGCTCATGACGGTTCCGATCGGCACATCGAGAATTTCAGCCACTTCACGATAGGAAAGCCCCTCGACATAGGCCAGGAACACGGCAGTGCGCTGTGCTTCCGGCAATGCCTGCACGCGCTGCAAGACCTGCCCGGCGAGAACACGCGTTTCGGTTTCCTGTGCGCCGTCAAATACGAGCGTCTCGTCGGCATCGACGAAGCCCTGCCCCATACGCACACGGCGCGAACGGACCTCGTTCAGCCAGATCGAATGAAGGATGGCAAACAGCCAGCGGTCGAGCCTCGTGCCGGCGGTAAACTGCGCCGCCCGCTCCAAAGCTCTGACGCAGGTCGCCTGCACGAGATCATCCGCCACGTCGCGCTGGCGCGACAGCACCACGCCGTAGCGCCACAACCGCGTCAGATGCTGGGACAGGCCTGCCCTGATATCCTCTTCGCTCGCTATGACATCCTCCGCGGCATTCGCAGGTCCGGAAACCGCCGACCTTTTCGGCGGCTCCGTTGCTGTCAGACTATAAGCAGAAATAGCACCACGAGCGACCGGCATCACTCCCATATCTCTCGCAAGGCTCCCTGCTTGCCGTCTTTATCACTGACCCGGACCTGCGATCACAGGCTGGACGGATTCATGATCGCGGCGTGGAGATCGCGATACTCCTCGCAGCTCGTATTGCCGCAGAGCGTCTTGATCGTGTTCAGCTGATCCTTGGCGAGGTCCATCTGACCCTTGATGACGTAGGCTTCGCCGAGATATTCACGAACCAGCGTGTACTTCGGATCCATGGCGACGGACTTCTGGTAATAGGAAATGCCTTCGTCAGTGCGGCCGAGCTTGCGGGTAACATAGCCGCGATAGTTCAGCGCTTCTGCCGTATTCGGGTTCTTCATCGTGTCGAGAACCGCCAGGGCTTCCTCGTAACGATGATCCTTCTTGGCGAGCGAATAGGCGTAGTCGGCGCGGTTTTCGTCGGTGACATTGGCGCTCTGCTGCTTGACGCACTTCTTCGCCTTCTGATCGTAGATCTCGCCCTTCTTGCAGGTCGGCGTCGTGCTGGAATCGTCGCCGGCGGCGAAGACGGGAACGGCGAAAGCGCCGAGGGTCAGGCCTGCACCGAGGGCGATGGAAGCCAGGCGAAATGCTTTGGTCGTCATGGAATGTCTCCTTGGCAAAATGAACGTTGCGAGGGGAGAACACACCGTCTGCATATTTTATTCGAACGACCCGAGAATTTTTTCGACGCATCCTATGTCGAGACGCCGTCACTGTTTCGTGACTGCTCTGGCATCGAATAGACCACCGCTATCGCGTGTTTCAGCCGACATGCCCCTCAAGGGCACAGGAGAAACTCGTGACCGATACCGTCAAACTTCTAAGCCTTGCCGTCGCAACGCCCGACAACATCATCCTCCAGACCGAAGCCGCCGAGACGGCGGGCCGTCTGTTCTCGGACCGTTTTCAGGATTTCAAATATCTCGCCCGCGTGTTCGAGAGCACCGGCATTCGCCAGCGCCATCTGGCGCGGCCGCTTTCCTGGTTCGAACAGCCGCATGGCTGGCAGGACCGCATGGCCGCCTATGCGGACGAGGCCTCCGAACTTTTCCGCCGCTCCGCAACAGCAGCGCTACAGCGGGCCGGTCTCGAGGCCAGAGAGGTCGACTGCATCGTCACGGCTTCGTCCACAGGGCTTGCGACGCCGAGCCTCGAGGCACGGCTTGCGAGCGAGATGGGCTTCCGCCTGGATATCGAGCGCGTGCCGATCTTCGGGCTCGGCTGTGCTGCCGGCGTATCCGGCCTTGCCGTTGCGACGAAGATGGCAAGAAGCCGGCCGGGCGCCGTCGTGCTCTTCGTCGCGATCGAGCTCTGCTCGCTCGCCTTCCGCCTAGACGAACTGACACGGCCCAACATTATAGCCACCGCGCTGTTCGGCGATGGAGCAGCAGCCTGTGTGCTGCGAGCCGGCGAAGGCGGCATTGCGGAAATCGAAACGACAGGCGAACATCTTTTCCCCGACAGCCTCGGCATCATGGGCTGGAAGATCGACGATACCGGTTTTGGCATCATCCTCGAACAATCACTGCCGGTCTTCGCCGAAACGCATCTGAGGCGCGCGGTTGCCGGGATTCTGGAGCGATCCAGGCTTTTGATCTCCGATGTCGACCGCTTCATTTGCCATCCCGGCGGCGCCAAGGTGTTGTCGGCCCTCGAGAAGTCGCTCGGCCTTGAAGAAGGTTCGCTCGATATCGAGCGCGAGGTGATCGGCGACTATGGCAACATGTCCTCTCCCACCGTGCTGTTCGTGCTGGAGCGGGTGATTGCGGCCGGATTGCCGGAGCGTTCCGCCCTACTCGCCATGGGGCCGGGATTTTCGGCAAGCTGCATTACCCTGAGGAGGGTTGCATGATGCTGTGGCCATCGATCGCGCTTCTGACCTTCGTGACGCTGCAGCGGCTGGCAGAGCTCGTCTATGCCAGGCACAATACCGCGGCGCTCCTTGCCCGCGGCGCTCGGGAACATGCGCCGGAGCATTATCCCTTCATGGTGGCGATGCATACGACATGGCTGATAGGATTGTGGTTGCTCGCCATCGGCCGGTCGGTCGATCCCGCCTGGTTTGTGCTCTTCATGGTGCTGCAGGGACTGCGTCTCTGGGTGCTGGTGACACTCAAGGATCGTTGGACGACACGCATCATCATCCTGCCCCGCGCGGCGCTGGTGACCAAAGGACCCTATCGCTTCCTCAGCCATCCGAACTATGCCGTTGTCGTCGGCGAGATCGCCGTCTTGCCGCTCGCTTTCGGCATGCCGCTTTATGCCGCGATCTTTTCTCTGCTCAACGGCATCATTCTTGCGATCCGCATCCGCGCCGAAAACGCCTGCCTGCGACAGACTGCAAGCTGATCCGCATTTTTCAATTGCGCCACTGAAATTTGGCAGGCATTTTCGATGCTTAGAGCGCGGTCAGGCAATGCGGAGCGACCGGGCGCAATGCGATGAGCATGCGGATAGCAGGGTAAGATGACAAAGGACGCAATCGTTCTCGGTGCTGGTATCGTCGGGGTTTCGACGGCAATCCATCTGCAGCGGCGGGGACGGCAAGTCGTCCTCGTCGATCGCCAGCCACCGGGTCAGGGAACGTCCTTCGGCAATGCCGGCCTCATCCAGCGCGAGGGCGTGGTGCCCTATGGCTTCCCCCAGCAGTTCGGCCTGCTGCTGCGCTATGCCTTCAATAACCGCATCGACGCGCATTACCATCTGCGCGCGCTGCCGGCGCAGATCGCCTTTCTTGCCCGCTATTGGTGGAACTCCAATACCAAGCGCCATGAGATGATTTCGCGCGCCTATGCGCCGCTCATCGAACATTCCGTCAGCGAACACAACGATCTCATCCAAGCCTCGCATGCCGAGGAGCTCATTCGCAAGAATGGCTGGATGGAGCTCTTCCGCTCGAACGAGAAGCGGGATGCCGAGTTTGCCGAAGCGGAGCGCCTCAGCCGCGAATTCGGCATCGGCTATGACGCGCTGAACAGCGCAGAGATCGCAAGTGCCGAGCCGCATCTGAGAGGCAGCTTTGCCGGAGCACTTCGCTGGCGCGATCCCTGGTCGGTGCTGGACCCGCACGGATTGACGGCCGCCTATCGGCGATATTTCGAAAGCATTGGCGGCCGTGTGACGACCGGAGACGCGGTTTCGCTCGGCATGGCAGGTTCGGCCTGGAGAATGGTGACGGCGGAGGGATCGATCGAGGCGGAGGATGTCGTCGTCGCACTCGGCCCCTGGGCTGATATCGTCACGAAACGCTTCGGCTATGCTTTCCCGCTCGGCGTCAAGCGCGGCTACCACATGCATTACGCCGCCGAGGGCAATGCCATCCTCAACAACTGGATGCTGGATGCCGAGCGTGGCTATCTGCTGGCGCCGATGAGCCGGGGCATCCGGCTGACGACCGGCGCCGAATTCGCCCTGCGCGATGCTCCGAAGACGCCGGTCCAGCTCGATCGCGCGGAGGCCGTCGCCCGCACCACCTTTCCGCTCGGCGAACGGCTCGATCCGGAACCCTGGATGGGCGCGCGCCCCTGTACGCCCGACATGATGCCGATTATCGGCAAGGCGCCGCGCCACAATGGCCTATGGTTCGCCTTCGGCCATGCGCATCATGGATTGACGCTCGGCCCGGTGACCGGCCGCGTGCTCGCCGAACTCATCACCGGTGAGAAGCCGTTCATCGATATTTCGGCTTATGCTCCTAGCCGATTCGCGCCCTGAGCCTTTTTTAGAGAATAGCCTTGAGACTTTTGACGGAGGCCTCGACGATCTCCTCGATCGTCGCGTCGATGTCGACGGTCACGACGCCGGGCTCGCCGGTCGGCACTTCCAAAGTCTGCAGCTGACTTTCGAGCAGTGACGCCGGCATGAAATGCCCCTTGCGCTCGCCCATGCGCTTCGTCAGCAGTTCCTTCGAGCCTTCGAGATAGATGAAATAGAGATGGCCGCCGGCAGACGCCCGCAGGCGTTCGCGATAGACACGCTTGAGCGCCGAGCAGGTAACGACAACGCCCTCGTTTTTTGCAAGGCTTGCCGATATTTCCTGACCGATCTTTTCGAGCCAGGGCCAACGATCCTCGTCCGTCAGGGGGATGCCCTTGCTCATCTTCTCGACATTGGCGGCCGGATGCAGCGCGTCGCCTTCGATAAAATGGATGCCAAGCTTGGCCGCGACACCCTCACCGATTGAGGATTTGCCACTGCCGCTCACACCCATGACGATGATGGCAAGGGGAACGTCTTGATTATCGCGCATAAGGCCTGTCCGGAATGATTGACTTGAACGGGGCACGACCGGTCTCGCCAGCCGTGCCCGACTCACAACTTGGATCAATCCAGCGGAAAGAAACAGGAAAATTTATGCGTTCCCTCGCCCGCGAGTTCCGGTTCGACCTGCCGGCACTTGTCTTGGGCACGCCAGCAGCGCGGATTGAAGTGGCAGCCCTTCGGCGGATTGAGCGGCGACGGCAATTCGCCCTGAAGGCGGATGCGGTTCTTTTCGCGATCCGGATCGGCGATCGGCGTCGCCGACAGAAGGGCGGCAGTATAGGGATGGCGCGGCCGGGTGAAGACCTCTTCCGCCGTGCCGGTTTCCACCGGGCGTCCGAGATACATAACCATCACGTCGTCTGCGATGTGACGGACGACGGAAAGGCCATGCGAGATAAAGAGGTAGGCAAGGCCCATCTCTTTCTGCAGGTCCATCAGCAAGTTCAGGACCTGCGCCTGAATCGACAGATCGAGTGCGGACACCGGCTCATCGAGCACCAGCACCTTCGGCCGCAGCATCAGGGCGCGTGCGATGGCGATGCGCTGGCGCTGGCCGCCCGAGAACATATGCGGATAACGATCGTAGTGTTCCGGGCGCAGACCGACGCGCGCCATCATCTCCTCCACCTTGCGGCGGCGCGTCGCGGCATCATCATCCGTGTTGATCTTCAGTGGCTCTTCCAGGATGGAGCCGACCTTCTGACGCGGGTTCAGCGAGCCATAGGGGTTCTGAAACACGATCTGCACGGCGCTGCGCAGGCTGCGATCGCCGAGCCTGGCGGGCTTGCCGTCGATCAGCAATTCGCCGGCCGTCGGATTTTCGATCATCGTCACCAGGCGAGCGAGCGTCGACTTACCGCAGCCGGATTCGCCGACGACAGCGAGCGTGCGGCCCGACTGCAGGCTGAAGCTGACACCGTTCAGCGCCTTGACGGTCGCTTCCGGTTTGAAGGTGCCGCGCTTGACGGTGTAGAAACGGGCGAGATCGCGCCCTTCGAGAACAGCGCCGGTCATGCGGCACCTCCTGCTTTTTGCGTGGCGGCAATCCCGGGGTGGCCGAGCGGCTTGCCATGTTGCAGCGGATAATTGCATAGGGCTACGCCCAGTTCAGGCCCCTGACGCTTGACGCCCTTGTCGCATTCCGGCGTTGCAAAGGAGCAGCGCGGCGCAAAGAGACAGCCCCTGGGACGATCGTGCTGGCCGGGAACGACGCCGGCGATCGATGGCAGGCGCTCGCCGACTTCGGCACGCTCCGGCAGAGCCGAGAGAAGGGCTGCCGTGTAGGGATGATGCGGATCGCGGAACAGAGCCTTGACCGGCTGCTCCTCGACCTTCTGGCCGGCATATTGCACCTGCACGCGCTCGGCGGTTTCCGCAACCACACCCATGTCGTGGGTGATGAGCACGAGCGCCATGCCCTGCTCCCGCTGCAGGCGCACGAGCAGATCGAGGATCTGCGCCTGGATCGTCACGTCGAGCGCGGTCGTGGGCTCATCGGCGATCAGAAGCTTCGGATTGCAGGCGAGCGCCATGGCGATCATGACGCGCTGGCTCATGCCACCAGACATCTGATGCGGAAAGTTCGACAGACGATCCTCGGGAGCTGGAATGCCAACGAGATTCAGCAGTTCGATCGAACGCTGGCGGCGCGCTTTACGGTCGAGGCCCATGTGGATGCGCAGTGTCTCGCCGAGCTGGAAGCCGACCGTGAAGCACGGATTGAGGCTCGACATGGGTTCCTGGAAGATCATTGCCATGTCCTTGCCGATGATCTTACGGCGCTGGCGCGAGGAGATGCCGCGCAGATCCTTGCCATCGAACATCATGCGGTCGGCGGTGATCTTCGCCGTCCAGGGCAGAAGGCCCATCATGGCAAGCATGGAGACGGATTTGCCGGAACCGGATTCGCCGACGATCGAGAGGATTTCTCCCTTGTCGCAGGTGAGCGAAACACCATCGACCGCCCGGAACAGGCCGGACGAGGTCTGGAATTCAACGGATAGGTTTTCAATATCGAGGAGTGCCATTACGACCTCTTCAGCTTCGGGTCGAACGCATCGCGCAGGCCGTCGCCCATCAGATTGATGGCGAGCACCGTGATCAGGATGCAGAGACCGGGGAAAGTAACGAGCCAAGGGTTGCTCTGGAAGAATTCGCGCGAGTCGGCGAGCATCGTGCCCCATTCCGGCGTCGGCGGCTGGGCGCCTTGACCGAGAAAGCCGAGGGCTGCGGCATCGAGAATGGCGGCCGAAAAGGCAAGCGTCGCCTGCACGATCAGCGGACCGAGGCAATTCGGCAGGATCGTCTTGAACATCAGCCGCAGAGGACCGGCGCCGGCAACACGCGAGGCGATGACATATTCCTTGTCGCGCTCAGCCATGACGGAAGCGCGGGTCAGACGAACGAAATGCGGCTGGTTGACGATGGAGATCGCGATCATCGCATTGGTCAGGCCCGGTCCGAGGATTGCCACCAGCACCAGGGCAAGCAGCAATGACGGGATGGCAAGAATGATGTCCATGATGCGCATTATGATCGTATCGATGCGGCCACGGGCGTAGCCGGCGACAAGGCCTATCAAGATGCCGGCGATCGCCGAAAGCGAGGCAACGACGAGGCCGATAAACAGCGAGAAGCGCGTGCCGTAGATGAGGCGCGACAGGAGATCGCGACCATTGGCATCGGTGCCGAGCAGGAAACTGCTGTTGCTGCCCTCCGCCCAAGCTGGCGGCAGGCGCTGCATGTCGCTGCCGTAAGCGGCATCGGGATTGTGAGGCGCCACGACGCCGGCAAAGATTGCCAGAAACAGGACGAAGAGGAAGATCGCAAGGCCGATGACGGCGCCTTTGTTGCGAGAGAAATAATACCAGAACTCCGCAAGAGCGGAAGGACGGTCGGATTTGACACTAACCGTTTTGACGCTAACCGTGCTCATGGGGCCGCTCCTAGTGACGAATGCGTGGGTTGACGAAGCCGTAGAGCAGGTCGACAGCAAGATTGACGAGCATGACGATGCCAGCGATCAGCAACAGGCCACCCTGCACCACCGGATAATCGCGCTTGAAGACGGCGTCGATCATCCATTTGCCGATGCCTGGCCAGGAGAAGATGCTTTCCGTCAGGATGGCGCCGCCAAGCAGCACACCGACCTGCAGGCCGATCGTGGTGACGACGGGGATCATCGCATTTCGCAACGCATGCACGGAAACGACGCGCAGCGGTGAGAGCCCCTTGGAGCGCGCCGTGCGCACATAATCCTCGCCCAGCACTTCCAGCATGGCTGAGCGCGTCTGGCGCGCAATGACGGCCAGCGGAATGGTGCCGAGCACGATGGTCGGCAGGATCAGCGAATTCAAAGCGGACCAGAAGGCGCCCTTCTGACCGGAGAGGAGGCTATCGATCAGCATGAAGCCGGTGATCGGCTTGAAGAAATAGATGAGGCCGATGCGGCCGGAAACCGGCGTCCAGTGCAAATAGCCGTTGAAGACGATGATCAGCAGCAGGCCCCACCAGAAGATCGGCATGGAATAGCCGACAAGAGCCACACCCATGACGCTTTGATCGAACCATGTGCCGCGCTTGACGGCGGCGAAAACGCCGGCCGGAATGCCAAGACAGATCGCAAGGATCATGGCGCAGATCGACAATTCGAGCGTTGCCGGGAAGAAGGTCAGGAAATCGGTCAGCACGTCACGCTTTGTCGTGATCGAGGTGCCGAGGTCGCCGTGAAGAGCATTCCAGATATATCGGCCGTACTGGACGATCATCGGCTGGTCGTAACCGAGATCGTGGGTGATCTGCGCATGGCGTTCCGGCGACATGACGCGTTCGCCCGACAGCAGCATGACAGGATCGCCAGGAAGCAGGCGGATGAAGGAGAAGGCGACGATCGATACGCCGAGAAATGTCGGGATCAGCACCGCTAGCCGGCTGAGAAGAAATCGCAACATGGCAGATGTCCAAATTTTTCCGGCGGTCAGACAGGGTGTCTGACCGCCGGGTCGCCCGGTCTTAGCCGGGCATTCTCACAGATTTTTCGTTATTCGGCGATATCGACGCCATCGAAGCGGTGAACGCCGACCGGATCCTGGAAGTAACCGGAGACATTCTTCGTCATCGGGATGAACTCTTCGGAATGGTCGATGGTCATCCAGGGAGCTTCGCGCTTGAAGACGACCTGAGCCTGTTCGTAGAGCTTGGTGCGCTCCTTGACGTCGGCTGTCTGCTTGGCCTTCTTCACGAGATCGTCGAATTCCTTGTTGCACCACTGCGCGCGGTTGTTGCCGCCGACGGCATCGCAGCCGAGAAGCGTGTCAAGGAAGTTATCCGGATCGCCGTTGTCACCGGTCCAGCCGAGGATGGCCGCACCGTCGCGGTCCTTGGCGGAGGAGAGCTTCAGGTACTGAGCCCAGTCGTAGGTGACGATCTCGACCTTGACGCCGATCTTGGCGAGGTCTGCCTGCATAAGTTCGGCGGCACGGCGGGCGTTCAGCATGTACGGACGCGAAACCGGCATTGCCCAGATCTTCATGCTCAGATCCTTGACGCCAGCCTTTTCAAGCAGCTTCTTGGCTTCGTCCGGATTGTAGGCGTCGTCCTTCACGTCCTTGTTGTAGGACCACATGGTCGGCGGGATCGGGTTGGTCGCAACCTTGCCGGAACCCTGGAAGACGGCGTCGACGATGGCCTGTTTGTTGACGGCCATGTTGATCGCCTTGCGAACTTCGACCTTGTCGAACGGCGCAACGAGCGTGTTGTAGGCGAGGTAGGAAACGTTCAGGCCGGCCTGTTCGAGAACCTTGAGGTTCTTGTCAGCCTTCAGATCCTTGATGTCGGCGGCGTTCGGGTAAGGCATGAGGTTGCATTCGCCGGACTTCAGCTTCTGCGCGCGGACGGATGCATCCGGCGTAATCGCGAAGACGAGATCGTCGATCTTCTCCTTGCCCTTGAAGTAGGTTTCGTTCGCCTTGTAGCGGATGACGGCATCCGGCTGGTACGCGACGAAGGTGAACGCGCCGGTGCCGAGCGGCTGCTGGTTCATCTGCTCCATCTTCTTGTCGGCCTGCAGCTTGTCTGCATATTCCTTCGACAGGATCGAGGCGAAGTCCATGGCGAGGTCGGCGAGGAACGGAGCTTCCGGACGGTTCAGAACGAACTTGACGGTGAGGTCATCAACCTTGTCGATCGACTTGATGAGCTTGGGGAAGCCCATGCCGTCGGCATATTCATAGGAACCGCCGGCAACATACTTGGCCCACGGATTGTCCGTACCGAGCTGACGGCCGATCGAGAAGATGACGTCGTCGGCATTGAGGTCACGCGTCGGCGTGAAGAAATCGGTCGTCTGGAACTTCACGCCCTTGCGAAGCTTGAAGGTGTATTCCTTGCCGTCGGGGGAAACGGTCCAGCTTTCGGCGAGGCCGGGTTCGATCTCGGTGCTGCCGTGCTTGAATTCGACAAGACGGCTATAAACCGTGCGCGAGGAAGCATCAAATGTGGTGCCGGCGGTATAGATGCCGGGATCGAAACCTTCCGGCGAACCTTCCGAGCAATAGACAAGCGTTTTCGACCAGGCGGACGTCGCCATGACCGAAGCCAAGGCTGTCACTGCCAGCAGGACAGAAATCTTTTTCATGATATCGTTTCCCAGATTTGTTATTCTTTTGAAGCCGTGGACACCACCAGAGGTTCCCATCCGGATCGCGCCGATGGAACTTTATTTTAAGTTTGAAAGCAACAAGCGCCGCCTAAAATTTTTCCAATTTCTATAGTTTGGAAATTTTTGGGCGAAAAAACCTTTGAATTGGTAATTTTCTGGCAAAAAATTACGTGCTTTTGGTTGATTCAGAATGATTTGCCGTTTTCCTCTTTCCATCCGCCAACGGCCTATTGCCCGGATAGGAGGCAATACAAACGAAAATCCGCAGCTACCGGCGGTAACTGCGGACCAAAACATGACCGAACTTCGGATAACCGATTAGGCGGCCGGGGCCGCGACCACCGGCTTCTTCGCAATCGCCTTGTGATCTTTGTCGGTGAGGCCGAGCAGGAAGTTGATCTGCGGGCGGGCCTTGACGAGGTCGTCGATGGAATATTCGGTCAGAACGTCGAAGAAAGCATTGAGCGCCTTGCGCAACGCCGAGTTGAGGCCGCAGCTATCGACTAGCGGGCATTCCACCACCCCATCCTCGAAGCACTCCGCCATGGCGAAACTGTCCTCGGTGACGCGGACAACGTCGAACAGGCTGATATCGGTCGCCGGCTTCGCAAGCCGCACACCGCCATTGCGGCCACGCACAGTTTCAACGAGACCTGCCTTGGTCAGCGGCTGCAGGATCTTGAAGAGGAACAGCTCGGACACGCTGTATGCCTTGGCGATCTCCGGGATGCGGCTGAGATGGCCTTCATTGGCGGCGCAATACATCAGCATGCGCACGGCGTAATTGGTCTGCTTGGTCAAGCGCATGCCGATCTCCTGGAATCAAGGCTGCTTAGGGGCTGACCCCGTATATAGTGGCTTTCTTAGTTTTGAACAATTCCAAAATATGAAATTCATATTCAGCTTATTTAGAAAGCCTGCCCTCCAGCCCCTGCCGACCTCCAATCGGCGATGCCCCGAAGCTCATGGCACGGAAATCCAGACCGCCATTTCGCAGCCGCCCGGCTCGCGGAAATGAAACCGACGGCCGCCCGGAAAATCGAAAGCCGGACGGGTGATGACGCCGCCGGCAAATTCGACGGCGCGCTGTGCGGCCTCCAGATCGGTGGTGCGCACGACGGGCAAAGGCGTGCCGGCCGCCTCCCCCGCATCTCCGTCAATGCCGGCATCTATTCCGGCCGCCTCGATGACATGGTAGGTCGGCCCATAGCTGACGAAGCTCCAGTCGAAGGCTTCCTCGAAGAAGCGGCGGGTCTTCAGGCCATCTTTCGACGGAAATTCGAGATAGTCGATCTGATAGGTCATGGCCATCGCTCAGCCCTCCCGTTGTTCTTGTTTTGTTCTAGATGAAAACAGCGGCCCTGACAAGATGACTCCATCGAAAACAAACGCAATAAAAAAGCCGCCGCCCGAAAATACCGGACGACGGCTGATACGAGCCGGTGATTGCGATGCTTACTTCATCGTCGGCATCACGAATTCCGCACCGTCCTTGATGCCCGACGGCCAGCGGGCAGTGATCGTCTTGGTGCGCGTCCAGAACTTAATCGAATCCGTGCCGTGCTGGTTGAGATCGCCGAAGCTCGATGCCTTCCAGCCGCCGAAGGAGTGGTAGGCGAGCGGAACCGGGATTGGAACGTTGACGCCAATCATGCCGATATTGATGCGCGAGGCGAAATCGCGGGCAGCATCGCCGTCGCGGGTGTAGATGGCGACGCCGTTGCCGTATTCGTGCTTCATCGGCAGATCGAGCGCTTCTTCGTAGTTCTTGGCGCGAACGACCGAGAGAACCGGTCCGAAGATCTCGGTCTTGTAGATATCCATGTCCGGCTTGACGTGATCGAACAGCGTGCCGCCGACAAAATAGCCGTCCTCATAGCCCTGCAGCTTGAAGCCGCGACCGTCGACGACCAACTTGGCGCCTTCCTCGACACCGCGATCGATTAGGCCGTTGACGCGGTTATAGGCATCCTTGGTGACGAGCGGGCCCATGTCTGCCTTGTCATCGGTATAGGGGCCGATGCGCAGGGATTCGATCTTCGGCACCAGCTTCTCGACGAGACGGTTAGCGGTCTCTTCGCCGACCGGAACTGCTACAGAGACCGCCATGCAGCGTTCGCCGGCAGAGCCGTAGCCGGCGCCCATCAGGGCGTTGACGGCCTGGTCCATATCCGCGTCGGGCATGATGATCATGTGGTTCTTGGCGCCGCCGAAGCACTGGGCGCGCTTGCCGTTCATCGCGGCCGTGCCATAGACGTAGCGGGCGATCGGCGTGGAGCCGACGAAGGAAACGGCAGCGATATCCGGATCGGTCAGGATGGCGTCGACGGCGGCCTTGTCGCCGTTGACGACGTTGAGGATGCCGGCAGGCAGGCCGGCTTCGATCATCAGTTCGGCCAGGCGGAGCGGCACGGACGGATCGCGCTCGGACGGCTTCAGGATGAAGGCGTTACCGCAGGCGATGGCCGGGGCGAACATCCACATCGGGATCATGGCCGGAAAGTTGAACGGCGTGATGCCGGCGCCGACGCCGACAGCTTGGCGGATGGAATACATGTCGATCGCCGGGCCGGCGCCTTCGGTAAACTCACCCTTCTGCAGATGCGGAATGCCGCAGACGAATTCGCAGACTTCGAGGCCGCGGACGATATCGCCCTTGGAATCCTCGACCGTCTTGCCGTGCTCCTTGGAAAGAAGCGTCGCCAGCTCGTCCATGTTCTGGTTCAGAAGCTCGACGAATTTGAAGAAGACGCGGGCGCGACGCTGCGGGTTGGTGGCGGCCCATTTCGGCTGAGCGGCCTTGGCATTTTCGACGGCTGCGCGCAGTTCCTCGACGCTGGCGAGCGCGACGGTTGCCTGCACTTCGCCGGTTGCCGGATTGTAGACGTTGCTCGTACGTCCGCTCGTACCGGCGACGTGCTTGCCGCCGATGAAATGACCGATCTCACGCATGGATGTGCCTCCTCGTTTTCTTGGATGATGACAGGATGGCACTTCAATTTGCACAAATCAATGAGCTGCTATAAGCAACCGCTGTGCAGAAATTGAAGTCCTTCTTGTGCAAGAGAGGGTGTGTGAATGGATTGGGATGATGTCCGGATGTTTCTGGCTGTGGCCCGCACGGGCCAAATCCTGGCCGCTTCGAAACGGCTCGGCGTCAACCACGCCACCCTCTCCCGTCGCGTGACGACGCTGGAAGAGCGCTTGAAGACGCGGTTGCTCGTGCGCCGCACCAATGGCTGCGATCTGACCGCCGAAGGCGAGATCTTCCTGCACGCGGCGGAGCGCATGGAAACGGAGATGCTGCGCGCGCAGGCGAGCGTCGGCCACCTCGACAGCGCGATCACCGGGACGGTGCGCATCGGCGCGCCTGATGGCTTCGGCGTTTCCTTTCTCGCGCCGCGGCTCGGGCGGCTGATCGCCCGTTATCCGGAGCTGCGTATCCAGCTTGTGCCTGTTCCCCGCTCTTTCTCGCTGTCGCAGCGCGAGGCCGATATCGCCATCACGCTCGAACGTCCCGAGCAAGGTCGCCTGGTCTCATCGAAGCTGACGGATTACACGCTCGGGCTCTATGCTTCCAAAGCCTATCTGGAACAGGCCGGATTGCCCGACAGCGTGGAAGCACTAAAGCTGCATCCGCGCGTGGGCTATGTCGAAGACCTGATCTTTACGGCTTCGCTCAATTTTTCCGGCGAGATCATGCGCAGTTGGGACGCCTCCTTCGAGATATCCACAGCGATTGGCCAAACGGAAGCGGTGCGCTCCGGCGCCGGCATCGGCATCCTGCATGATTACATCGCCAGGCAGTTTCCGGAGCTGACGCGCATCCTGCCCGATATCTCCATTAAGCGTGCCTATTGGACGACCTACCATGAAAGTGCCCGCGACCTGGTGCGTGTGCGCACCGTCGCGGACTTCCTGCAGGAGCTTGTCAGCGAGGAGCGGCGGATCTTCCTGTAAAATGATGCCGATAGACGCGCTTCCTGCTCGCAGGCAGAGGTCACGGCATCAAGCTACACCACCATGACGGCGCATGCGGCGGCTGAGTTTCCGCATGCTTCGGCGGTTCCTCATTCTCATCCGGATTGGGAACGGGAACTTCATCCGGCAGCCTGTCCGGATCCGGCTCCTCGACAGGCGGCTTCGGTGTCCAGCCGGGTTCGGGCATCGGAGGCGTCTCGGGGATCGGCTCGTTCGGTACAGACATGTCCGCTCCTTTCGTCTCGTTGCCGATATGGACACAACGACCAGCAATGCGGACGGTTCCAAGATATTTCGGCATGCGGCCCGCATTTGTGGCGTGGGCGGGTCCGGCACTCCTCCCCGTTCGTCCCTCGCCGCTGGACAAAGGCCGGACGAAGCCTAGTATTTTAGACAGAGATCAGGGAGCCAGGACGATGAGCGACAAGAAGCAGCAGAAACTGGACGAGAAAAAGCACAAGGAACAGGACGATTATCTGGAGGAAGCGCTGGAAGAGACTTTTCCGGCAAGCGATCCGATATCGCCAGGTCACGTGTCCAAGAAGCCTGAAGACAAGAAATAATCCCACAAGGCTAAAGGCGTCGGTATCTTGTAAAGGATGGATCGGGAGAGAATGGTACGGTTGAGTGGGGTCGAACCACTGACCTCAGGTGCCACAAACCTGCGCTCTAACCAACTGAGCTACAACCGCACATGATCGCGTTGCCGCGTCAACGGGGGTCACATACGAGGACTTTGAAATTATTTCAAGTCCTATCTCCCCGCAATATAAAAAAGCTTTGCAGATATCCAAATGATGATGCTGGGCCGGATATCGGCCAAGCCGGCTTGAGCTGCAAATGAAAAGTCCCGCCCCAGGGTTTTCACCTGGGAACGGGACATTCATGCCTTGGGAGGCTTATTGGAAATGATCAGGCCTTGAAGGAGGCCATTGCCTTTTCAGCGGCGTCCTTGGCGGGCTTTGCCAGCTTTTCGGCAACCTTCTTGGTGGTGTCCTGAATGGACTTGGCCTGCTCGACGGTGACTTCGGCCTGCTTGCGGATGAAGGCGGTCTGAAGTTCGAAGAGTTCTGCAACGGACTTGACGCGAAGCAGGGCTTCCATGTGAGCCAGCGAGCTTTCGGCATTGGTGCGCAGAACGTCGATGGCCTTGAGGCCGATTTCGACCGAGCCGGCCTGTGCGGTCTGCACGGTTGCCTCAACCGTCTTGCCGGCTTCCTCGGTGGCAGCCTTCAGCTTGGCAAAGGCTTCCTTGGACTGGGCAGCACCCTTTTCCGCGAAATCGCGGAAGGATTCGGAGAACTTGGACGGATCGAATGCAGCCGTTGAAAAAACGTCGTCTTTCTTTACAGTAGCCATGATTACGCTCCTAAAAGGGCCCTCCCTGAGGCGCCCGTCGTGAACTTGTGTGAGGGGTATATAATATAAAATATTGTGCAGTGCAACATATTTGTGCGTCGCACAATACGTTAACCTTTCCGGCCGAAAAATGGGCCGCTCGCTGGACCGAAAAGCGGGGCGCCGTTATTAATAAACTGTTAAATCACGAGAGGCGATCACGCCCGCAAAACAGGTTGGAAAATGCCCGCAATTCAATATCCGTTCATTGACATTGCCGTGCATCCGCGCGTTCGGGAGCGTTTCGCGCGCGGTGAAGCCATGGTCATGTTCTCGACCGGCATGGATCGCGTGCTCTGGGCCAATGGCGCCGGCGCCAACCTTTTCGGCTATGATGTCATTTACGATTTCGTCGAACAGGGACCGAAGCCAGGCGACGTCTCGTTCCGCCAGATCGAGGCGACGGCGCGCG
Organism: Rhizobium sp. ERR 1071; assembly: GCF_007828675.1. NCBI lineage: Bacteria > Pseudomonadati > Pseudomonadota > Alphaproteobacteria > Hyphomicrobiales > Rhizobiaceae > Rhizobium > Rhizobium sp. ERR 1071. The sequence goes on from NZ_VITM01000003.1 coordinate 370,963, forward strand.
GCCTTGGTACTATCGGCGATCAGCGCACATTCCTGATCCGCATGGCTTCCGGCTTCCAGCGGGCTGTCGTCAATGCCGCCGTCGAGCTGATCCGCATTCAGGCCGGCGAAGAGGCTGTGCTGTTTTCCTCTCCGGTCTCTTCGAAGCCGCTTTCCTCGGCCGAATGCGCCAAGCGCATGATCGACGGGTTCGACGATCCTGATACCCATATTGCCGTCATCGGCCGCGACGGCGAAATCGTTACCGCCTCTGCTGGCTTCAGAACACTCGGCGTAACGCCGCAGACCGCACGGATGCTGACGACCATGGCCGGCGCCCAGCCGGACCGGCTGATCAAGCGGCCCATCCCGACCGGACGTGGCTATCTGCCTGCCGCCATCGGCAAGCTCTCCGAAATTCCGGCCCTACACCTGCTCTTCGTTGTCGAAACAGTGCTTGGCCATCTCGACCCGACGGGAAGCCTTGCCGAGGAGACCAGCCTTGCCGCCGTCGAGCCGCAGGCGGAGGAAGTCCGTAAGGAGCTGGAGGCAGCGGCGCCGGACGAGGAGCCGAAAGCTGCTCCGGCCGCACCTTTCGGCGATGTTATCGATGCGGTAGCCGGCATCGAAGAGCTGGACGAAACGCCGGAATATCGCGAGGACGAACAAGCGGAGGCGACCCCGGCCAACGGAAGCTCCGGTGAGACCGGAACGGACGCGACCGCCGATGCGGATGGCACGCCCGGCGCAGTTGCCGAGACCGAAGTTCACGCCAATGAGCATCAGCCGGAAACCGTGCCGGATAGCGAAGATAAGGCCGCCTCAGAGACAAAGACGGCAGCGGAACCGCCTCCGCCGGAAACTCACACCAATCCGGAAACCCGCACCGATATTGAAAACACCCCTGCGGAAGGTTTCAGCTTCAAGCACAACGGGCGCGCCACCCGTTTCGTCTGGAAGATCGATGCCGCCGGCCATTTCAGCGAGGTTTCCCGCGAATTTGCCGATGCCGTGGGACCGCATGCCGCCCAGATTGCCGGCACGGCCTTTGCCGATGTCGCCCGCCGCTTCAATCTCGATCCGGACGGCAAGATCGCGGAACTATTGGCGCGGCGCGACACATGGTCCGGCCGCACGATCTACTGGCCGGTGGAGGGCACGAGCCTGACCGTGCCGGTCGATCTCGCCGCTTTGCCGACCTATACCCGCAGCCGCGAATTCGATGGCTTCCGGGGCTTCGGCGTCGTCCGCCTGGCGGATGCCATCGAAGATCCGATGAAGCGCGGCATGACCCTCGGCACCCATGCAGTTGGAGACGCCGCGCCTATCGCCGAATTGCCCCCCGAAGTGGAAACTGCATCCAACGAGCAATCACCCGCTACCGAAGCTGAACTATCCCCAGCGACGGAAGAGATTGAAAATCCGGCTCAGGATAGCGCAGAATCCGCCCCGATCTCGCATTACGAACCGCCGGCACTGCGGATTTCCGAGACGCCGAACCGTCGCGAGTCGGACAAGGTCGTTCGTCTGCACGAGCGTCGGACATTGACGCAGACTGCCCTTTCGCTGAGCGAACAGGCAGCCTTCCGCGAAATCGCACGACAGCTCGAACCTTTCGGCAAGCGCACGGAACCGCCAGCGGAGCAGCCTCACGACGGGCAGCATGAGCATGAGGAGGGTACAGACACTCCTCCACAACCGAATGCGGCCGACGAAATCCTCTCCGAGGCATCCGAAACAACGGACGGACACGGCCATGCCGATGACCAGCCGCCAGCAGCGGCAATTGCGGAAGAGAACGTCGCGACGCCAGTTGTGACATTCGTCGAGGCTGCGGATGATAAGAGCGCAAAAGCGGCTGACGGAGCCGCAGCCGAAGCATCGCCGGCATCGGCCGAGCCGGAGGAGGATTTCGACCCGCTGGATGTCCTGAACAACGCGATTCCGCCGCGCGTGAAGATGCGCACCGGCCTGTCGCCGGACATCATCGACCAGCTGCCGCTCGCGATCCTCATCCACGCCGGGGATCGCCTGATCCACGGCAATCCGGAATTCCTGCGGCTGACCGGCTATGACAGCCTTGATGAGCTCGAGCAGGTCGGCGGACTTGATGCGCTGCTGCAACGCAACGATCTCGAAGGCAAGACCGAGCAGCCCGGCACGATGATGGTCGTGCGCGCCGACGATGCACTGGTGCCGGTGACGGCTCGGCTGCAGTCGATCCGTTGGGAAGACGGCACAGCCTTGATGCTGGCGTTGATGCCGGTGGAAAGAAGCGAGCCGCCAGCACCGCCGCCACAACCAATTCCTGAAGAGGCTCGCCCGGAGCGCATCCTCGAAAAGGTCGCGAAGCTGCAGGTCGAGATCGAGGAACTGCGCTCGACGCTGGAAACGGCGACGGATGGCGTGATCATCATCGGCCAGGACGGCGAGATCCGCTCGATGAACCGCTCGGCGAGCGCCCTCTTCAACTATGACGACCAGGAGACCCGCGGCAAACCCTTCGTCATGCTGTTTGCGCATGAAAGCCAGAAGGCAGTGCTCGACTATCTCGGCGGCCTTTCGGGCCATGGCGTCGCCAGCGTGCTGAACGACGGCCGCGAAGTGATCGGCCGCGAGGCTTCCGGCGGTTTCGTGCCGCTGTTCATGACCATGGGTCGGCTGAATTCCTCGAACGGTTACTGCGCCGTCATCCGCGACATCACGCAATGGAAGCGCACCGAAGAAGAGCTGCGCAACGCCAAGCGTGCCGCCGAAACCGCCAACGCGCACAAGACCGACTTTCTGGCTCGCGTCAGCCATGAAATCCGCACGCCGCTCAACGCCATCATCGGCTTTTCCGACATGATGGCCGGTGAGCGTTTCGGGCCGATCGGCCATTCGCGCTATGTCGAATATGCGACCGATATCGGCCGCTCCGGTCGCCACGTGCTGGACATCGTGAACGACCTTCTCGACATCTCGAAGATTGAAGCCGGCGAGATGGACTTGGATTTCGCATCGGTCGGCCTGAACGAAGCGATCACCGAAGCGGTGTCGCTGGTGCAACCGCAGGCTAACAGCCAGCGCGTCATCATCCGCACCGCACTTTCTCAGGCTGTGCCTAATGTCGTGGCCGATTTGCGCTCGATCAAGCAAATTGCGCTCAACATTCTCTCCAATGCCATCCGCTTCACGCCATCGGGCGGGCAGATCGTCGTGTCGACTGCGTATGAGGGCAATGGCAGCGTCGTGATGCGCATCCGGGATACCGGCGTCGGCATGACACGCTCGGAGCTGGAGCAGGCCATGAAGCCGTTCCGGCAGGTGTCCACCAATTCCCGCAAGCGCGGCGACGGCACCGGCCTCGGCCTGCCACTGACCAAGGCGATGGTCGATGCCAACCGCGCGACCTTCTCGATCAATTCCGCCCCGAACGAGGGCACGCTGGTCGAGATCACCTTCCCCTCGCCGCGGGTGCTGGCAAACTGAGACAGTCTCGGCTCGCCATCAAAACCAAAGATCGCGCACGCATCGTCCGTCGGAAGGAAGATCTTCAAACGTGTCGAGCCCATCGAAATGATCGATCGGGAGGTCGGCAACGAGATCCGGCGGCGCCAGCCGAACATTGACCGCCATGCGCCGGCGGCCATCCTTTTGCAGCCTTAAGCCCCGCCAGCTCACGACGCAGGCGCAGGACGGGCAGAACAGTATTTCGAGAGAGGGCTTGTTCTTGCCGACGCGGGTATAGGAGGCAGTCTGGCCCGTGACGGAGACCCGCTCCTCTTCGTAGTCATAGGCCCACAGCGCACCGTAACGCCGGCAGAGCGTGCAGTTGCAGGCTGTAATTGAGCCTGGATCGCCTTCAAGCGTCCAGCCCGCCTTGCCGCAATGACAGGAGCCGATCAGCATGGGTGCACCACTCCATTCGCTGCCTGGTCGAAGGAGCGGCATTCTGCCTTAGTCACGAGATCCCTGCAAATGCGCGGGAGAACACGAATTCTCACTCCCGGCCACCGACGCGACGAATGCTCGGCTTTCAGGAAACGAGGACAGTCCAGCCAACACCCAAAGCGGCAGATGCCAACAAGGTCGATATTACTGACATCTTCAGGCGAAAAATGGCCATCGCTGCCAACAGGGTCAGCACCAGCGAGGGTAATGAAAGCGACGTCAGGACGGGCACATCCATCGCCCAGGAGCCATAGGTGAAACTCGTGGTCTCACGGAACAGCACATGGAGCCCGAACCAAATCGCGAGATTGAGGATGACGCCCACCACCGCTGCCGTTATTGCCGACATGGCGCCGGTCAGCGCGACATTCCCGCGCATCTTCTCGATGAATGGCGCGCCTGCGAAAATCCAAAGGAAGCTCGGCAGGAAGGTGACCCATGTTGTCAGCACCGCGGCAAAGGTTGCTGCCGCAAGAGGGCTGAGGGTGCCGGGATTACGATAGCCTGCCAGGAAACCAACGAACTGCGTGACCATGATCAGCGGTCCAGGCGTCGTTTCCGCCATCCCTAAACCATCGAGCATCTCGCCCGGCCGCAGCCAGCCCAGCTGCTGCACGGCCTCCTGCGCGACATAGGCCAGCACGGCATAGGCGCCGCCAAAGGTGACAACTGCCATCTCGCTGAAGAATATGCCGATTTTGGAAAAGACGTTATCGGGGTCGAGCGTAACCAGCAGGGCCGCGACTGGAATGAGCCACGCGGCCGCCAGCGCACCTGACGTCTTCAAAGACCAGGCGAGGTTCGGTCGCGCGTGCAAAGGGATCTCCTCGCCAAGAACGGAGTCCTTATCTTCCAGAATTGCCCCGGAGCCCGACTTGTGTCCGCCGCCCATCCTAAAGGCCGCGACCCCTGCCTGGGAGGCCAGGTAGCCGATAAGTCCGGCTCCAACGATGATGACGGGGAATGGAACATGCAGGAAGAAGATCGCCACAAAGGCAGCGGCGGCCAAAGCGACCATAGCCCTGCTTTTGAGGGCTCGACTCCCGATGCGAAAGACCGCCTGGACGACGACCGCCAGCACGGCGCATTTGAGCCCGAAGAACATCCCTTCGATAAAGGTCAGGCTCCCGAACAGGACGTAGACATAACTGAGCGCAAGGATTGCAATGAAGCCCGGCAGGACGAATAGAATGCCGGCGATCATGCCACCCAGCGTCCTGTTCAGCAGCCAGCCGATATAGATAGCGAGCTGATGCGCTTCGGGGCCTGGCAGCAACATGCAGTAGTTCAGGGCATGAAGGAACCTGTGCTCTCCCACCCATTTCTTCTCATCGACGACGATGCGGTGCATGACGGCGATCTGCCCCGCCGGCCCGCCGAAGCTCAAGGCGGCAACGCGGGTCCAGACCTTGACGGCCTCATGAAGGGGGACGATGTCCCGATCAGCCGCGCTTGATCGCTCGGCTGTATTTTTTACGAGATCGGTCATAGTCGGTTATATCTTCCTTGGATTTGGCCAGTTGTGCGTCTCTTCTGTCGCGTCACGACACCAACGATAGAAGGCATCATAGAGCGTCATGCCGGCTTCCAGCTGTTGCAGGTCGTCGTTGAACATTCGCGAAAGGCCAAGCGAGGCCGCAAGCAACCCCGGCACTTCAGGCGCGAGCTCGGGCCGGGCGGTATCGGCTCCCCGAACGATGGTTGCAAGATGAAGGAGAGGTTCAGTGCCGAGACCGAATTCCTCGATCATGACATCGAAGGTGCATAACTCGCCACGATGGCTCCAGAAGACGTCTTCGATATCGAATGGTGTTGCCTTGAAGCGATCGGCAACAGGCGCAACTTCGGTTGCCGGAACGAACAGGAAGATCGCTGACGGATCGATAAAGCGCCGGATCAGCCATGGGCAGGCGATGCGATCGATCTTCGGCCGTGCCCTCGTTACCCATACGGTTCGCCCCTTGGCATCGCGGAGAGGCAGCTTTTCCTCGGCGACCAACATGTACTTCGCGCTGCGCCACGCTTCGAACCCACCTTCAAGGACCTCCGCCTCCTTTCCGACGACACGCAGATGGGCAGCAACTCCGTGAGCGAGTTTCTGTCCTTTCTGGCAGAGTATGATGGCAGGTCCCGCCAGTTCGTTCGCCCAGTCCGCTACCCTTCGATAGTCGCGGCGGATGGAGCCGGGAATAAGACGGGGATCGGCGGCGAAATCCTCGTCATTGCGGACATCGATAATCGTCGGCAAACCGGGCGTGCCGATAATACGATTAAGCTTGTCGGGTGTGATTTCCAGAAATGACGGCATGGCGCGTCCTCCGTTGGCTCGGTTTTAAGGACGCGATTCTTCAGCCGTAGCCTCGTGGGGTGATCGCAACCCCATAATTAATTTTCTGCCTGACGCGTTCCAAATGTCAAGCCGAATAACCGCGTGCTGCACCGGCAGGCATTTTTCGGCTTCTGCAGCCACTTACAGATTACCTATGACGTCGTGGTGTCGCGAAGTTCTGCGGCAACGATGAAAGACCGCGCTGCCGATCAAGAATATCTGATGTACCTCTGAAGTATTATCGACGACAAACTTAAAGTCCGTCGCCTTTTGTGAGATAATTCATCGTTGCGACCGACTATTCCGGTCGGTCATTGGGCACATAAGGGGGGATCCAATGTCAACGACGGCAGTAGAAGCAGACGTAGGCGAAGTTTCACCTAATCTAGTGGTCGATGCGATGTTTGCGTGCCGAAAGACGGCCGCCATCGTAGCCGCCATAGAACTCGATCTTTTTACTCTAATCGGTGACGGCAGCAATGCGGCATCCTTGGCGGCCGCAGCAAATGCAGCCGAAAGAGGCGTGCGCATTCTGTGCGACTATCTTGTTGTGAACGGCTTTCTCACGAAAACAGGCAATCAATACGCTCTGACACCATCCAGCCGGGTCTTCCTCGACCGGCATTCGCCAGCCTATATGGGCGCGGCCATCGAATTCCTGGCCGCACCGGAAATCCTCAAGCAGATCCTAGACAATCCGGCTTCCTATGTCCGCAACGGCGGATCCATTGGATTGGCAAATATGTCTCCGGACAATCCGGTTTGGGTGAAATTTGCTCGCGGCATGGGCTCGTTCACAGGCGGCAGCGCCATCAGCCTCGCTGCCGAAATGTCCAATTTGCCCATGCAGCCAAGGAAAATACTTGATATTGCCGCAGGGCACGGACTTTTCGGGATCGAGATGGCGAAGGCTTTTCCTTCGGCCGAGATCGTTGCGGTCGATTGGGGCTCCGTTCTGGAATTGGCCAAACATAATGCGCAGCAATTTGGCGTCGCCGAGCGCTACAAGGTCATTCCGGGCAGTGCATTCGAAGTCGACTGGGGCACGGATTATGATCTTATCCTGCTGCCGAACTTCCTGCATCACTTCGACCTGGAAACCTGTGCAGGATTGCTGCGGAAGAGCCGAGCCAGCCTGAGCACCGAGGGTAAGGTGGTTGCGGTGGAATTCGTGCCGAACGATGATCTCGTATCCCCGCCCTTCCCCGCCGCTTTCTCATGGGAGATGCTGGCCAGTACGCCAAAAGGCGAGGCCTACCCGCAGAAGGACCTGGCTGAGATGGCTAGGCGTGCCGGTTTTCATAATGTGAGGATAAAGCCACTACCACCGTCGCCGGCAAGCCTGATCTTCTTCGAGTAGCAATGCCGGGAGTACCGGTCTCCTCTTGCCGGCAGATGCGGAGATAGCGCCGAGGGGGCCGCCGCCCCCTTGAACTCGCTGATAGAAGTTAATTGTCCTGCGCCCGCGCGGCCTTGCGCTTGGCCCTCGAATTCGGCTTGCCTGCTGGCGGGCCGTCGTTCTTGGCGAAGCCCGGTTTGCCGGGCTTTTTCGCCCAGGGCTTCTTGTCGGAACGCTCGGAAATGCCGCCCTCGCCCGCATGCGCCCGTTCCGGCTTGCGGTCGGACTTCCATTTCGGCTTGGGCGTGTCGTTCGAGCGGGCGCCCTTGTCGGCAAAAGGCTTCTTCTTTGCGAAGCCGCCTTCCCGCTTGGCCTGGAAATCCGGCACGCCGGCAAGCGGCTTGACACGGATGCCGCGCTCGAGGGTCTTGTCGGGGCCGATGGCCGCGAGGAAGCGCTCGAAACTCTCCTGCGAGAGCTCGACGAAGGTCTCCTCGGGCTGCATCTTGATGGCGCCGATGTCGCGCTTGGTCAGATTGCCATTGCGGCAAAGCATGGGGATCAGCCAGCGCGGTTCGGCATTCTGCTTGCGTCCGACAGAGAGCGATACCCAGAGGCCATCGGTGAAGTCGTTGCGTCCCGCAGACGAGCCCTCATCGCGTGGCGTGACCGGAAAGTCATCCCGACGTGGCTTTCTGCGCTCGCCTTCGGCCGGCACGTCCTGCAGCTCCTCGGGCGCAGAATGGCCGGCGCGATATTGCCGCAGGAATGCAGCTGCCACCTGCTCGGCGCCATGGCGCTCCAGCAGCTGTTGAACGATCGACTGCTCGTCTTCGGCAAGCGGCGCTGTAAAGACCGGATCGGCGAGAAGACGCTCATCATCCCGCTGGCTCACCTCGTCGGCTGACGGCGGCTTTGCCCAGGTGGCGCGGATACGGGCGGCTTCCAGCAGGCGCTCCGTGCGGCGACGGGCGCTCAGCGGCACGATCATGGCGCTGACGCCCTTGTTGCCGGCGCGGCCAGTGCGGCCGCTGCGATGCAGCAGCGTTTCCGGATTGGTCGGCAGATCGGCATGGATGACCAGTTCCAGGCCCGGCAGATCGATGCCGCGGGCCGCGACGTCGGTTGCGATACAGACGCGGGCGCGGCCGTCGCGCATGGCCTGCAGGGCGTGCGTGCGCTCGTTCTGGCTGAGCTCGCCCGAGAGAGCGACAACCGAAAAGCCGCGATTGTTGAAGCGGGCCGTCAGATGATTGACGGCGGCGCGCGTCGAACAGAAGACGATGGCATTGCGCGCCTCATAGTAGCGCAGCACGTTGATGATGGCGTTTTCCCTGTCGCTCGGAACCACGGTCAGCGCGCGATAGTCGATATCGACATGCTGCTTGGCTTCGGAAGCCGTGGCGATGCGGACAGCGTCGCGCTGGTAGTTTTCGGCAAGCTTGGCGATCGAGCGCGGCACCGTGGCGGAAAACATCAGGGTGCGGCGCTCGGAGGGTGCTGCTTCCAGGATGAATTCCAGATCCTCGCGGAAACCGAGATCAAGCATCTCGTCCGCCTCGTCGAGCACAACGGCCTTGAGTTCGGAGATATCGAGCGAGTTGCGGCGGATGTGATCGCAGAGACGGCCGGGTGTGCCGACGACGATATGAGCGCCGCGCTCGAGCGTGCGTCGCTCCGTGCGCATGTCCATGCCGCCGACGCAGGACGCAATGGTCGCACCCGTCAGCCCATAGAGCCATTCCAGCTCGCGCTGCACCTGCAGCGCCAGTTCGCGGGTCGGTGCAATCGCCAGCGCCAGCGGAGCACCTGCGCGGCCAAACCGTTCCGCGCCGTCAAGGAGGCCGGGCGCCAGCGCCAAGCCGAAGGCAACCGTCTTGCCCGAGCCGGTCTGAGCCGAGACAAGCGCATCTTTGCCAGCGAGGCCGGGATCGAGCATGGCCTTTTGCACCGGCGTCAGCGTTTCATACCCGCGCTTCGCCAAAGCCTGGGCGATCGCAGGAGCGATGCCTTCGAATTCAGTCATCATCTGTCTTTCGGAATTCTTCGCACACCATCAGGTGGCGATCATCGTGGTTCGCACGTCGCGAACCTCTTCTTCAGGCGTGCACATACTTGCTCAATGCGTCAATGTACAGAGCAGACACGGATTCGTGACGAGGAAACGAAAAAAAGGCAGCGAACCGCGCTGCCTTTGAAGTTTATGCTGTCGAAAGCAAGCTCGAGTCGGGGAACTTCATGTCTCGGGAGCCGAGAGTGGCTCCAATCCGCTCCAGCTCATGCGAACGGCCTCAAGTTAGCCTTTACTTTTGACCAAGCTTTCTTAACGCGAGGTTAGCAAACGATGGTCATCGTTTGCCCCTCAATTTTAAGGCTCACCTTAACTTCTGAGTTCTTCCAGCCCGGCAAAGAGATCCAGCGCTTCCGGATTGGCGAGCGCCTCCTTGTTCTTGACCGGACGGCCATGCACCACCTCGCGCACCGCAAGCTCGACGATCTTGCCGGATTTCGTGCGGGGGATATCGGCAACGGCGATGATCTTGGCCGGCACATGGCGCGGTGAGGCGCCGGTGCGGATGCGGGTCTTCATCGCCTTGACGAGATCTTCGGTCAGGGAGACGCCGGCGGCAAGGCGAACGAAGAGCACGACGCGGACATCATCATCCCAATCCTGACCGATACAGAGCGCCTCCAGAACCTCGGGAATCTGCTCGACCTGGTTGTAGATCTCGGCCGTGCCGATGCGCACGCCGCCGGGATTGAGCGTGGCGTCGGAGCGGCCGTGAATGATGAGGCCGCCATGCTCTGTCCACTCTGCGAAATCCCCGTGGCACCAGATATTGTCGAAGCGCTCGAAATAGGCAGCCCGATATTTGGCGCGCTCCGGATCATTCCAGAACATGACCGGCATGGAGGGGAAGGCTTTGGTGCAGACAAGCTCGCCCTTCTCGCCGCGCACCGGCTTGCCTTCGTCGTTCCAGACATCGACGGCAAGTCCGAGGCCCGGCCCCTGGATCTCACCGCGCCAGACCGCTTGCAGCGGATTGCCGAGCACGAAACAGGAGACGATATCCGTGCCGCCGGAAATGGAGGCCAGCTGGATATCGTCCTTGATGCCCTCATAGACGAAGGTGAAGCCCTCGGGCGACAGCGGCGAGCCGGTGGAGGTCATCAGCCGCAGGCTCGAAAGATCATGCGAGGTCTTCGGCGTCAGGCCGCTCTTATGGACTGCGTCGATATATTTGGCCGAGGTGCCGAACAGCGCGAATTTCTCTTCTTGCGCATAGTCGAACAAAATGCTGCCATCGGGGGCGAAGGGGGAACCATCGTAAAGGCAGAGCGTCGCGCCGGCGGCAAGGCCGGTCGCCAGCCAGTTCCACATCATCCAGCCGCAGGTGGTGAAATAGAAGACCTTTTCGCCGGGCACGACGCCGCAATGGAGGCGATGCTCCTTGAGGAGCTGCAGCAGCGCGCCTCCGGTGGAGTGCACGATGCATTTCGGAACGCCTGTGGTGCCTGAAGAAAACAGGATGAATAGCGGGTGGGAGAAGGACACGGGCACAAACTCGACCGGCTTCGCCTCGAAGGGCGCGACTAGATCACCAAGGGTCCTCGCGCCCGGTGTCGCTGCCACGACGGCTTCGGCATTGCCGGCATAGGGCACGATTATGGTAGGCGCTTTCAGGCGCTGGGCGATGGCGCTGACCTTTGCTGTGACGTCCTGCAGCTTGCCGCTGTACCAATAGCCGCTGCACGCGATGAAGAGCTTCGGCTCGATCTGGCCGAAACGATCCATGACGCCCTGCTCGCCGAAATCCGGCGAACAGGAGGACCAGATCGCACCGATCGACGCGGCCGCCAGCATGCAGGCGATGGTTTCGGGCATGTTCGGCATCATTGCAGCGATGCGGTCGCCCTTGCCGATACCCTCGGCGCGATAGGCCTGCTGCAGGCGGGAGACCATGGCGGCCAGCCGATCCCACGACCAGCGATCGCGCACCTTGTCCTCGCCCCAGAACACAAGCGCATCGCCCTCGCCGCTTCGCGAGAGCAGGTTTTCCGCGAAATTCAGCTCGGCATCGGGAAAGAAGCGGGCATCCAGCATGACATCGCCATGGATTAACGCCCGTTCACCGCGCTTGCCCTTCACACCGCAGAAATCCCAGACCGCCGACCAGAAGTTCTCACGGTCGGCGATGGACCAGGCGTGGAGGCTGGCAAAGTCGGACAGCGGGAGGTCGAAACGGCGGTTGCATTCCTGCATGAAAGCGAACATCGGACTCTGGCGGCGAAACGTTTCCGATGGTGTCCAGAGCGGCTGCTGATCCTGCATATTTCTCTCCCCGCGTTTCGCTCTATATATAGCGATGTTGCAGCGCATTATAAAACATGGTGTTGTGGGCATTGCCAGTGCGTGACGTTTGCATCCGACAAACATTTCCTATATCCGGCAAACTCAGGCAGATTATCCCTATCAGTTCAAGAGTCTCCTCGGGATCATGAGTGCTTCGAAAAACAACAAGTGGCGGTTGACGATGCGTTCGGCCTCGCGCTGGCTGCCTGCTGTTGCTCGCACGACCGGCATCATTCTTCTCACGATCCTCATCGTGTTCGCTGTCTTCAGAGCGACCGCGCCTTTCCTGATTTCAAGCGGTCTGGTGCGCTCCGGCATCGAGAAGGCATTATCGGACTGGACGGGATATCGAGCCCAGATCGAAGGCGACCCGACGCTCGAATTCTGGCCGACCCCGCGCGTGACGCTCAATCAGGTCACCATCCGTGAGCCGTCGCGAAACGGCAAGGTCCTCGGCCATGTCGACAGCCTCTCCGCGGATTTCTCGCTATGGTCGGCGATCCGCGGGCATGCGCATTTTCACGAATTCCATTTCCTGCGCCCGATCCTCTATATCCGCCGCGACGAGAACGGCCTGATCGACTGGACGAACGAAGGCCGCCTTTCCAAGGCGATCGAACAGGCCGAAACCTCCTCCGGCCAGGGCATGCGGATGAGCAAGGAACAGGATGCCGCCATCGGCATGCTGACTATCGAGGACGGAAGCGTCGAAATGACCGACGAGCGCAGCGGCAGCATCTACAAGCTGAACGCCGTCAATGCCGACATCGCCTGGCCGCGGCTTTCCCAGTCGCTGAGCGCTGTCATTCTTGCCCGCTTCAACGGTCAGGACATCAAGCTGAACTTCGACTCGACGCAGCCCCTGCTCTTCTTCGCCGGCAAGAATGTGAACACCACGACCAGCTTCGTTTCGCCGCTGATCAGCTGGACCTATACAGGCATTACCAGCATATCGGATTTTTCGGCACTTTCGGGCAATCTGGATCTGAGTGTGCCCAACGTGCCCTCCTTCATCGCCTGGAGCGGGCAGCACCTGCCGGCAGCCGACGCCCTTAAGAATATTTCGCTCAGCGCCAATATCGCAGCAATCGATAACGGCCTGCGCTTCAACAACCTCAGCTTCAAAGTCAACGATTCCGCCGCTTCCGGCATCATGGATCTGAACTATACGAAATCGGGCAAGCCGAAGATTTCCGGTACGCTTGCCTTCGACCAGATGAACCTCAATCCGTTCCTGGCCGCCTTCTCCATGCGTCTGGCCGCGGAAACCGCGATTGATGCGCTGTTGAACGGCAATCCGCTGCAGCGGCTCGATCTCGATATGCGGCTGTCGTCGAGCAAGGCAGCTCTCGGCCCCTTCCAGTTCGAGAATATCGGCGCCAGCCTGCTGGTGGCAGGCGGCAAGGCGAAATTCGACATAGGCGACAGCAGCTTCGAGAGCGGTTCGCTGACCGCGCATCTGGAGGTCGCACCAGGCGATTTCGATGGCGGCGGCAAATTGCAGATATCGATCCGCAACGCCGATTTTGGTGGCCTCTTCACGCGCCTGAAGCTGGTAGGCCCGTTGCCGATGCCCTCATCGGCTTCACTGGATCTTTCGCTCAGCACCTCGAAGCCGATCTGGGTTGCCACGCTCAGCGACGTCGCCGGCACGCTGCACTTCACCTCGTCGGCAGGATCGTTTCGCCAATTCGATATCTCGACCTTCCGAACGCTCGCCGCCGAGAAGGCTTTCTTCCGGATGAGCGATATCGCCGATTCTTCTTTCGACTTCGATAGCATCAGCGTGGATGCCAGTTTTGCGAAGGGGTCCGCCGAGGTGCAGAACGCAGCCATTGCGGGCCGCAACGAAACGATCAGCTTCAACGGCGTCGTTCCGTTCCGCACCAACGGGCTGGCACTCTCCGGCGCGCTCGAGGCGACCTCGCCCTCCGACGCGGACGAACTGCCGATGCTGCCCTTCTTCATCGGCGGCAGCTGGCCGAATCCGGTGATTTCGCCGGTCGCAACGCTTCTGCAGAAGCCCATGCAACAGCCGTAGTTCTTTCACGCCGTTCAGCCGCAGCACTTCAAGCTGCTGCAGCCGCCTGCTCGTCCCTCTGCCGTTGGACCTCCCGGCGCTTCGTCGCGATGGAGGCGCAGATAACGCCCACGGCGACCACGCCGATCAGGATGGTGCAGATGGCGTTGATTTCCGGCGTCACGCCAAGCTTCACCTGACTATAGATCAGCATCGGCAGGGTCTTGGCGCCGGCACCCGAAGCGAAAGTGGCAATGACCAGATCGTCGAGCGACAGGGTGAGTGCCAGCACCCAGCCGGAGAAGACCGCCGGTGCGATGATCGGCAGCGTCACCTCGAAGAAGGTGCGCACCGGCGGCGCACCGAGATCCATCGCCGCTTCCTCGATCGAGCGATCGAAGGTCAGCAGGCGCGACTGCACGACAACGGCGACGAAGCACATGGTGAGCGTCGTATGCGCCATGACGATCGTCCAGAAGCCGCGATCGACGCCTGACGTGACGAAGAGCAGCAACAGCGACAAGCCGGTGATGACATCTGGCATGACCAGCGGCGCATAGATCATGCCCGAAAACAGAATGCGGCCGCGGAAGCGCGTATAGCGCACAAGGGTAATGGCCGCGAGCGTGCCGAGCACCGTCGCAATCGTCGCCGAGAGCAACGCGATGCGCACTGTAAGCCAGGCGGCGCTCAGCATCGTATCATTGCTGAAGAGGTGCACGTACCATTGCGTCGAGAAGCCGCCCCAGACGGTGACGAGGCGCGAGCTGTTGAATGAATAGATGACCAGCAGCAGGATCGGCAGGTAGAGGAAGGCCAGACCGAGGGTGACCGAGACGATGTTGAAGCGGGACCAGCGGATCATAAGTTATCTCCCCTTCTCATCGGCTTTCGCCTGGAAATGCTGGAAGAAGACGATGGGCACCACCAGCACCAGAAGCAGGATGGTCGCCACCGCCGAGGCGAGCGGCCAGTCTGTATTGCTGTAGAATTCCGTCCAGAGCACCTTGCCGATCATCAGGGTTTGCGAGCCGCCGAGCAGGTCGGGGATGACGAACTCACCGACAGCTGGGATGAAGACCAGCATGCAGCCGGCGATAACACCAGGAACCGAGAGCGGAAAGGTGACGCGCCAGAAGGCGCCGATCGGCGTGCAGCCGAGATCCTGCGCGGCCTCTATCAGCGTGCCGTCCATCTTTTCCAGCGCGGAATAGAGCGGCAGCACCATAAACGGCAGGTAGGAATAGACCATGCCGATATAGACGGCGGTATTGGTGTTCAGGATGACGAGCGGCTCATGGATGATGCCGAGCGCCATCAGCAACTGGTTCAACAGGCCCGTCGTGCTCAGGATCGACATCCAGGAATAGACGCGGATCAGAAAGCTCGTCCAGAAGGGCAGGATGACCAGCATCAGCAAGGTCGGCCGGATCGTGCGCGGCGCCTGCGCCATGCCATAAGCGATCGGATAGGCGATGATCAGCGTCAATAACGTAGAGATGCCGGCGATCTGCAGGCTCTCGATATAGGCGTTCATATAGAGCGGGTCGCCGGCAAGCCATGTGTAATTGTCGAACGACATGGTCTGCAGCTTGTCCCACCAGTCGCTGAAACTGTCGCTCCAGGCGAAGGACGGGTCGTAGGGCGGCACCGACAAGGCCTTCGTCGACAGCGAGATGCGGAAGACGATGAGGAAGGGCGCGAGAAAGAAGATCAGCAACCAAGCATAGGGAACGATGATCACGAGGCGCTGATAGATTAGGGAACCGAGCGCTTTCATGATCAATCCTTCAGCAAGACGCCGGCATTTTCGTCGAAGGAGACCCAGACGTTCTGGTCGTAGGCGAATGGCTCTTCCACGGCGCGGACAGCGTTCAGCGACGAGGCCTTGACCACCTGCCCGCTCTTCAGCTTGACGTGGAAGACGGTCATGTCGCCGAGATAGGCGATATCCCATATCTCGCCTTCGGCCGCATTGACCGAGGCATTGGCCGGCGGGCGCGGCGTCACTCTGAGCTTCTCCGGACGGATGGCGAGGCTGGCTCGGCTTCCCGCCGAGGGCGTGTCTCCGGAAGCCGTGCGCACCGTGAAGCCCGATTCGACCGCTATCTCGACGATGCCGGATTGTGCCGAGGTGACGTTGCCGTCGAGGATGTTCACATCGCCGATGAAGTCTGCAACGAAGCGGCAATTGGGCGCCTCGTAGATCTCGGCCGGCGTTGCCACCTGCACCACCTTGCCGTGGCTCATGACCGCGATGCGGTCGGCCATGGTCATTGCTTCTTCCTGGTCGTGGGTGACGACGACGAAGGTCAGCCCCAGGCTCTGCTGCAGATCCATGAGTTCGAACTGCGTCTCTTCGCGCAGCTTCTTGTCGAGCGCGCCAAGGGGTTCGTCAAGCAGCAGCACTTTCGGGCGCTTTGCAAGCGAGCGGGCCAAGGCCACGCGCTGGCGCTGGCCGCCGGACAGCTGATTGGGCTTGCGCTTGGCGAATTGCTCCAGCTTGACGAGCTTCAGCATCTGCCCGACTCGATCGTCGATCTCAGCTTTCGGCATGCCATCCTGGCGCAAGCCAAAGGCTATGTTCTTTTCCACCGACATATGCGGAAACAGCGCGTAGGACTGGAACATCATGTTGACTGGGCGGCGATAGGGCGGCGTACCGGCGAGATCCTGACCATCGAGCACGATCTCGCCCGTCGTCGGCTGTTCGAAGCCCGCGAGCATGCGCAAAAGCGTAGATTTGCCGCAGCCGGATGCGCCGAGAAGGGCAAAGAATTCACGATTGTAGATATTCAGGGAGAGGTTATCGACGGCGGTGAAATCTCCGAACTTCTTGGTCACGTTCTTGAAGGAAATGTAAGGCTTGGCCGAAGGATCGATCCAAGGAGCAAAAGAACGCCGGATATTACCGAGTGACTTCATTATCTATCCCCAATTGAACGCCATTGTAGCGCGCGTCGCGCCGGCTCTTCCCCATCCCGGCACGTTCGTGATTCCTGACTTTATCCTCATAAGGAAAGGCCCGGACGTTGCCGTCCGGGCCGCTTCGATTTATTGGCCTGTCGTGACCTTTGTCCACAAGCGCGTCGCCAAGCGCTGCGTTTTAGAGTCCCAAGGGGTCAGCGTGTACAGTTTCTCGCGAACCGCATCCGTGGGATAAACGGCCGGATCATCGAGTACATCCTTGCTCACGAACTGCTGCGACGCCTTGTTGCCGTTGGCATAGGCAGTGAAGTTGCTGGCCTTGGCGATGACCTCAGGCTTCATGATGTAGTTGAGGAAGATATGCGCCTCCTCGACATGCGGCGCATCGGCAGGGATCGCCATGACGTCGAACCACATCTGCGCGCCCTTGGTGGGAATCGAATAGGCGATGTTGACGCCGTTCTTCGCTTCGGCGGCGCGGTTGCGGGCCTGCAGCACGTCGCCGGAATAACCAAACGCCAGGCAGATATCGCCATTGGCAAGCGCGTTAATGTATTCGGAGGAGTGGAACTTGCGCACGAAGGGACGGATCGCGGTCAGGAGATCCTCGGCCTTCTTGAAGTCCTCCTGCTTTGTCGAATTCGGGTCGAGGCCCAGATAGCGCAGCGCGGCCGGGATGACGTCGGTCGGTGAATCCAGCACGTAAATGCCGCAATCCTTGAACTTTGCGGCGAGCTTCGGATCGAAGATCACGTTGATATCGGGAGCGTCGTCGGTGCCGAGGATCTGCTTCACCTTGTCGACGTTGTAGCCGACACCGCTCGTGCCCCACATATAGTCGATGGCGTATTGGTTACCAGGATCATAGGTGGCGATGCGCTGCTGCACCGTATCCCACATGTTGGAGATGTTTGGCAGCTTGGACTTGTCGAGCTTCTGGAAGACGCCGGCCTTGATCTGGCGCTGCAGGAAATAGGCGGTCGGGACGACGATGTCGTAGCCGGTCTTGCCGGCCAGCAGCTTGGTTTCCAGCGTCTCGTTCTGGTCGAAGGTATCGTAGACGACCTTGATGCCGGTTTCCTTGGTGAAATCCTCCAGGATCGAATTGTCGATATAATCCGACCAGTTGTAGATATTGACGACCTTGTCTTCTGCCTGAGCGACCGTTGCCAGCGAAACGACGGCAAACGCCGTTGCTGCAAGCCGTGCGAACATGGACTTCATAGTCTCTCCTGTTTTGTTCAAGGGCATCCAGGCGATACCCAACCCTCTGTTTTTCCCGCTAGACTAGAAAGGAAATCGGAAGGCGACAAGGGAAAAAGCAAGCCGGCATAAGCTTTAGCCGTTTTCCCCGAAAACGACCGATCTCCAAGCAAAATTGCCCGCCAAGAGACAATGCCGTTCGCACGCAATTGTGAATGCAGGGCTTGCTTCGCACGTGAATGCGGAAGCAGGCTTTGCTAACATCGAGACGTTCTCGTCCACAAACATTCTCACGCCTGTTTCGCCATCCTGCCCAGCGGGCAAACTCAAACCCATCAGCGGGGACCTATCATGCAGTATCAAAAATTCGGCAATACCGGTCTCAGCGTCTCGCGCCTGTGTCTCGGCACGATGACCTTCGGCCTGCAGATCGAGCAGGAAGAGATCGCCCATGCCATTCTCGACAAGGCGGCCGATGCCGGAGTCAATTTCATCGACACCGCCGATGTCTACCCGCTCGGCGGCGGCGAGCAGCTTGCCGGCCGCACCGAGGAGATTGTCGGCCGCTGGCTGAAGGGCAAGCGCGACCGCTTCATCGTCGCGACGAAGGCTGTCGGAAAGGTCGGCCCGTCTCCTTGGGATCAGGGCGCGTCGCGCAAGCATCTTCTCGACGCCATCGACGCTTCGCTGCGGCGCCTGGGCACCGATTATGTCGACCTTTACCAGCTGCATTCGGACGATCGCGAGACGCCGATCGACGAGACGCTGGAGGCGCTCGATACCATCGTGCGCTCCGGCAAGGCCCGCTATGTCGGCGTGTCGAACTTCCTCGCCTACCGGCTGGCACTGGCGCTCGGCCGCGCCGATTTCCTGCGCACCGCGCGCTTCGTGTCGGTGCAGCCGCGCTACAATCTCTTGTTCCGCCAGATCGAGCGCGAGCTTCTGCCGCTTGCCGAAGAACAGCACCTCGCCGTCATCCCCTACAACCCGATCGCCGGCGGCCTCCTTACCGGTAAGCACAAGCACGATGTCGCACCGACAGAAGGTCGCTTCAGCGCGCAGCTGCGCAGCGCCGGCAGCAATTATCTGCAGCGCTATTGGCATGAACGCGAATTTGCCACGATCGAGAAGTTGCGCGGCATAGCCGAAGAGGCCGGGCAATCGCTGACCAAGCTTGCCGTCGCCTGGGTGGCCGCCAATCCGGTCATCACGTCAGCCATTATCGGCGCCAGCCGCCCCGAACAGCTCACGGACACGCTGGCCGCCATCGACCTGAAGCTTGATCCGGAACTGAAGGCGAAGCTTGACGAGGCCACGGTCGAATATCGCTGGGGCGACGCAGCTCGGTGACGAAGCACGATCGGCGGTCAATTGCCGCGGGTTTCTTTACAGATAGGTCGGACGCTTGCCGGCAAAGAGCTCGGCGTGGCTTTTCAGCAATTTGGTCATGCGGTCGACCACGGTGCGGATTTCCCGGCGATGACGGTCGGCATTGTTCATGACGATCCACTGCCGATGGCGCAGCTCCGGAATTTCCTCGCCGACCCGCGCCAGCCACGGCTCCTGGTCGCCGACGAAGCAGGGCAGAACGGCAATGCCGGAGCCGGCAAGCACCAGATCGCGTAGCGAACGCGGCCGGCTGACCGTGAAAACGATTTCCTCGCGCTTGTTCTGGTGCGGCCAGCGCAGATAGGCCGAGATCGCCTCCTCCTCCGCTACCGCGATCCAGCGCTGCGGGCCGGAAAAGCGCATGTTGCGGGCCTGATAGGCAGCATAGGCGACATCGCCGATCTTGATGGCGGCGAGATTGGTCTCCTCCGGCTCGAAGGCACGGATGCCGATATCGCTTTCGCGATGGGCGAGGCTGGCGCGGCGTTCGCCGAGATGAAGGTCGATGCCAAACCCGTCACGTTCAGAGCAGATAGTCGGCATGTTCTGGCTGAGCAGCCAGCCGACCCAGGTGCCGGCAGCGATACGCACGATCGATGCACCCTGAGCATCGCGCTGCCAGCTATCGACCTTGCGGGCGGCGGCTTCCATCTCCAGCAGTTGGTCGAACAGCGCCTGGCCATTGCCGGTCAGCGTGTAGCCAGCCTGGCTACGCTCGAACAGCGGGCGTCCGATCTGTCCCTCCAGCTCCAGCATGCGCCGGCCGATCGTCGCCGGGCTCAAGCCGCTGGAAGCAACCGCGCCGGTCAGGCCGCCACCACGGGCGACATCCAGAAAAAGCTGATAGGAATCCCATGTCGTGTTTTTCATAATTGAAAAACATAAGATGATCATGGCTGTTTATAAAGCAAATTCGTATGTGTAGTTGAAGGGATGCCTCACGGAAGGAGACATCTCATGATGGACAGCATGGCCCTGGCGAAAGCCATAGAAATACAGAGCCTGGCGCGCGAAGAGCAATGGCGCTGCAACGAAGATTTATTCTACCTTGACTACGGGCTCGAGCCGCCGCGGCTCTTCATATGGATTGAGCGGATATTTGTCGCTTTGAGCACCCGACTCCAGGCAATGAAAAAGGCGGACCGGCCGGAAATGGGCCGATCCGCCTGCGATAGCAACGCCCGCTGCGGTCAGGCCGCCTGCTCACGCATGTAGTTCGCGCTATAGCCGGTCTCGATCTTGAACTGCAGGATAAGGTGCAGCAGGGCATCGGCCTCGGTGGCGAGCTCGCGGCTCGCCGCCGTGGTTTCTTCTACCATGCCGGCATTCTGTTGGGTCATCTGATCCATGTGATTGACCGAGGAGTTGACCTCCTGCAGCGCGCTTGCCTGATCGTGGCTGGCGCGGGCGATCATCTCCACGTGGTGGCTGATCGTCACGATCTGGCTGCTGATCCGCGCGAGCACCGAACCGGCCTCCTGCACATACTGCGAACCGGAATTGACCTCCTCGGTCGACTTGTTGATGAGCCCCTTGATCTCCTTGGCGGCAGCGGCCGAGCGCTGTGCCAGCTCGCGCACCTCCATGGCGACGACCGCGAAGCCCTTGCCCGCATCGCCTGCGCGGGCGGCTTCGATACCGGCATTGAGCGCAAGAAGGTTGGTCTGGAAAGCGATCTCGTCGATGACGCCGATGATCTGCTCGATCCGGCGCGAGGCCTCCTCGATACGCGACATGGCATCGATGGCGTTGCCGACGACGACAGAGCTGTCATCGGCACTGCGCTTGGCTTCGCGCACGATTGCATCCGCGTCCTTCGCGCGCTCGGCAGATGAACGGACCGTCGTGGTGATCTGGTCGACGGCAGCGGCGGTCTGCTCCAGCGATGAGGCCTGCTGCTCGGTGCGCTTGGAGAGATCCTCGGCGGAAGCCGCCATCTGAGCGCCGTTGCTCTGGATCATCTCGACATTGCTGCGGACCTGGCTCAGCGTCTGTTGCAGGCGGGACAGCGAACTGTTGAAGTCCTGGCGCAGCTGCTCGAGGCGGCCGATGAAAGGCGTGTCGATCGTCGCCGAGATATCGCCCTGGGCAAGGCGCTCGAGACCGGCGGCAAGCTCGCTGACGGCATAGTCGATCTGACGGTCGAGCTCGCGCTTTTCGGCATCGTTGCGCTGGCGTTCGTGCTCTGCGGCAGCACGCTCCTCGTCACTCTGCTCCTCGATGCGGATCTTCGAAATGGCGTTTTCCTTGAAGATGCCGAGGGCTCTGGCCATGTCGCCGATCTCGTCGCGACGCTGCTCGCCGGAGATCGAAGTCTCCAGCATGCCATCGGCGATGCGGCGCATGGCGGCGGTGATCTGCCCGATCGGACGCTGCAGGGTCAGGACGAGCGCGATGCCACCAGCAACCGAGAGGATGATGCCAAGTGCAGTTGCCAGGATGGATATGGAATTTGCCTGGTTGCGCTCGCTGCCGGCGCTCTGCTTCTGCGTCTCGGCGAAAGCGGTCAGCTGGCCCCAGACCTGATCGAGCTGCTGGCGGGCACTGGCATATTCGCCGATCCGCTGATTGATGGTATCGACCAGCTTGCCGCCGGCCTCATCCATGGACTTGATGGCCGGACGAATGGCCGAGTCGATGTCGCCGGCGAAATCCATGCTCTTCGCGCTCTGGTTCAGCGTATCGATATCGCCACCGAGCTTGGAGACTTCCTGGCGCAGGCGGACGAGATTGTCCTTGTTCGTATTGGCGTTGAAATCGGCCAGCACGAGCTGCAGCGAATAGATCGAGTCTTCAAGGCGGCGCGTGTCCTGCAGGACCGAATTGGTCTGTGCGACTCGGGCATCGAGGGAGACGAAGGTCGTGGTCGCCTGGCGCATCATCTGCGTCGCCGTCAGCTGCGTATAGGTCGAGGTCTGGCGGAAGCGCGAAAGCAGCCGGCTGATATTGGTGATCGTATCGTCGGTCGGAATATCCGTGCTTTCGGTGAAGGCAGCAAGATCCTTGATGGTACCCACGAGCGACTGGACAACGCTCTTCTGGTTCTGCGGCAAGGCAAGGTCGATGGAGCGCTGCGCCTTGTTCAGGTCCGGCAGCCGGTCCTTCAGTACCTTGACCTTGTCGGCCGGTGTCGCGGCCTTGTTGAAGTCTTCGGCAACAGAGGCCAGCATATCGCCGCCCTTCAGCAGGCGGTCGGCGGAGCGCAACGTGGAGGTCGCGTCCGCCTGGTCCTGACGCATCCGGTCTTCCAGCTGCTGGCTGTTGAAATTGACGTTGAAGCGGGCACTGATCAAGGCGCGCTGGGCGTCGTCGATCGTCTTGCGCAGCGAGAGTTCCTGTTCGTGCAGAGACCACAGCCTGCCGACGAGGTTGGACATGTCGGCGGTCTTTGCCATCGCGTCGGTCAGATTGTCGCGACCATCCGCATCCGCACCGAGCTGGCCGAGAGTCGCATTCAGCACGCCCTGCTGCGACTTGATGTCCTCATAGAGCTTGTCGCGCTGCTGTGTGTTCGTGATGCGCAGGAAGTCATCCATGGAACCATAGAGGTTCTTGAACCCGGTCAGGGACTGCAGGACGCTGTTGGAGATCTCCATGCGGCCCTGAAGCAGGCCCGACGCATAAAGCCCGGTAAGGCCCACGGCGGAAATGCTGATGACGAACGGCAGGACGAATATCAGAACTTTCGTCTTGATGTTGAAACGCGACAATATCTTGTCAATGAACATTTTGGCCCAGACCTCTCACACACCGCTCCCCCGTCGACGCCGCCTCGGCGCTGACCGGATGTATAATCATCATTCTTGAAATATCAGCAGGCGGGGTTCCCGAGTATAAGTCGGGAAGCAATCATTGCTTCGGCTCCAGCTTGCAGTAGAGCGCCCCAAGAAATCGACAGGGATTGTCGGCGTGATTAATTAATTTTCAGATAAGGATGTAGTGTGACCCGCAGCATACAATCGAACGCTGAAAAGCGGAGGGAGAGATCTATCTCTGTGCGCGAGCCAAGGCTGCCGTTCGACGACGGCCAAGAGCAATGTGGCGGCTGAAATCAGAAGCCGCGTACGGTAAGGTAGGCGATGCAAGCGGCAGTAACGCCGGTCGCCAACATCAACAGTCTTGCCGCCAAAAGCTTGGCATTGTCACGGGTCTGAGCGATTGCAATAGCGCGAGCGCGACGATGTGTTCTGTTCATGAGTATATTCCCATTTTCGCACTGACACGATAACCGGCAAATGGTGCTTTCGGCAACTGCCAATGTATTCACTAATAATGTAGGAAAGGAAAACGCGAGAAACAGAGGCCGGTTCCATTTTCTCAAGGCGCCGACAAGGCCTTGAAACGGCAGTTCAAGCCGCTTCGCCGGCTACATGCCCGGAGGCCCACGCCCATTGGAAATTATAGCCGCCGAGCCAGCCGGTCACGTCGACGCATTCGCCGATGAAGAACAGGCCGGGATTGGTTTTCGCCTGCATCGTCCGCGAATCGAGGCAAGCCGTATCGATGCCGCCGAGGGTCACTTCGGCGGTGCGATAGCCTTCCGATCCGGAAGGTTTGACCGGCCAGGACTGAATAGAAGCCGCGAGCTGCTGCAGGCGTTTGTCCGACAGATCGGCCATGTTGCCGGAAATGCCCTCGCTCTCGACAATGTGCTGAGCCAACCGTTTCGGCAGGATTTCCGCAAGCGCCGTCTGCGCAGATTGCCGGCCATTGACCTGCTTGGCCTTCTTCAGCAGTGCGAAAATGTCGATATCGGGCTCGATCGCGACGGTGATGTCCTCGCCTTCCCGCCAATAGGAGGAAATCTGCAGAATGGCGGGGCCGCTGAGGCCGCGATGGGTAAAGAGCAGGGCCTCGCGGAATGCCGTCTTGCCGTGGCGGATCTCGGCGGGGGCAGCAATGCCCGACAACGGAGCCAGACGCTGAAGCAATTGCGGATCGAGCGTCAGCGGCACAAGGCCCGGCCGCGTTTCGACGACAGGCACGCCGAATTGCTCGGCAATGCGATAGGCAAAACCTGTCGCGCCCATCTTCGGGATCGACTTCCCGCCCGTGGCGACGACCAGCGAGGATGCTTCGAAGGCGCCTTCGGATGTGCTGACACGATAGCCGCCCGCCTTCTGCTCGATGCCGCTGATCTCCGTTCGCAGTCGCAGTTGCGCACCGGCCGCACGCATCTCGTCGGTCAGCATGCGGATGATATCCTTGGCGCTATCATCGCAGAAGAGTTGGCCGAGCGTCTTTTCATGCCAGCCGATGCCATGGCGCTCGACCATGGCCAGAAAATCGGCAGGCGTGAAACGCGCCAGCGCCGATTTGGCGAAATGCGGATTGGCGGACAGGAAGTTCTTCGGACCGGCATGGATATTGGTGAAATTGCAGCGGCCGCCGCCGGAAATGCGGATCTTTTCGCCGGGTGCGGCGGCATGATCGAGCACGAGAACGGACCGACCGCGCTGGCCGGCGCGGATGGCGCACATCATGCCGGCAGCGCCTGCGCCAAGGACGATCACATCATATCTGCCGGTCACGCTTCAGCCCTTTATTCTTCGCCGCGCTCTCTCGTCATTTTTCCATCATACGGCGAAAGTCCGAGCGGTTTTCCCCCTCGCCAATTGGCAAACTGCAGTTATGATGCACTCACCGATCAACCCAAATACGGTGTTTTATGCCCGCGAGAAAGACCCCGCTGAAAGCTTCCATACCCGTCTCGAAAGCCCCTACAGTCCCTCCTTCTCTGAGATCGGCGCGCGGCGTGGCAAACTGGAAGGAAGCGGCTCAATGGCTGCGGGCACGCGGGATCGAGGACATAGAATGCATCACGCCGGACCTTGCCGGCGTGCCGCGCGGCAAGATGATGCCGACATCGAAATTCACCTCCAACACATCGCTGGCACTGCCCTCGGCGATCTATCGACACACGATCTCCGGCGAATATCCGGAAGAGACCGAAAGCTTCCGCTACGAGCCGCGGGACAATGACCTGAAGCTGGTCCCCGACCTGTCGACGCTGTCAGTCGTGCCCTGGGAAACGGATCCGACCGCGCAGGTCATCTGCGATATCGTCAATTCCGAGGGACAGGAAGTCTCCTATACGCCGCGCAACGTGCTGAAGCGCATCATGGGGCTCTATTGCGATCGCGGCTGGAAGCCGGTGGTGGCGCCGGAAATCGAATTCTATCTCGTCGCCAAGAATGACGATCCGGATTATCCGCTGCACCCGCCGAAGGGTCGTTCCGGCCGCTCGATCCTCGGCGGCCAAGGCTATTCGATCGCCGGCATCAACGAGTTCGACGAGCTGATCGACGACATCTATCACTTCTCCGAGAAGCAGGGCCTTGAGATCGATACGCTGATCCATGAAGAAGGGCCGGCGCAGCTGGAAATCAACCTGCGCCATGGCGATCCGATCGAGCTTGCCGACCAGGTGTTCATGTTCAAGCGCACGATCCGCGAGGCGGCGCTGAAGCACGGCATCTACGCGACCTTCATGGCCAAACCGATGCAGAGCCAGCCTGGCTCGGCGATGCACATCCATCAGTCTGTCGTGAACATCGAGACGGGCAAGAACGTCTTCACCAATCCGGATGGCAGTCCCTCGCCCGAATTCTTCCATTTCATCGGCGGCATGCAGCGCTTCGTGCCGAATGCGCTCGCTATGCTCGCGCCCTATGTGAACTCCTATCGCCGGCTGGCGCCGAACATGTCCTGCCCTGTCAACAATGCCTGGGGCTACGACAACCGTACCACAGCTTTCCGCGTGCCAATCTCCGATCCGCAGGCGAGACGTGTGGAAAACCGGCTGCCGAGCTCGGATGCCAATCCCTATCTGGCGCTCGCAGCCTCGCTTGCCTCCGGCCTGCTCGGCATCATGAAAAAGGTGGAGCCGACGGCGCCAACCGAGGATTCCGCCAACGAAGGCTCCATCGACCTGCCGCGCGGTCTCCTCGAAGCCATCGCACTGATGGAAGACGAGCCGGCCTTCGAAGAGGTCTTCGGCCAGGATTTCATCGGTATCTATGCCGGCGTGAAACGCGGCGAGTTCGAGACCTTCATGCAGGTGATCAGCCCGTGGGAGCGGGAATTCCTTCTGCTCAACGTGTGAGGGAGATCGCCCATGACATTGCAGGAAACTTGGCAGAGCCCGATTGCTCCAGGCCTTTCCTTCTACCAGGCGACCGTCGGCCCGCGTCCGATCTATCCGAAGCTCGACGGCTCGCGCCGCGCAGATGTCGCGATCATCGGCGGTGGCTATACCGGCCTTCAGGCCGCCTACAACCTCGCCAAAGGCGGTGTCGACGTCGTTCTGATCGACGCCAACCGCTTCGGCGACGGCGCGTCCGGGCGTAACGGCGGACAGCTCGGCACCGGCCAGCGCTGGTGGCCGGAAGAGCTCGAAGAGAAAATTGGCTATGAGCGATCGAAGGCCCTCTTCGATCTGGCCGAAGATGCCAAGCGGCATCTTCTCGATTTCGCGTCCGAGCATGGCATCGACATCGATTTCCTGCCCGGCCAGATGAATGTCACGCATAAGCGCAGCTACAAGCGCGACTATATGGACAGTGCGGAGATCGCAGCGACCCGCTACGGCTATCCGCATATGACGTTCATGGATGAGGCCGAAACCCAGGAGCGGCTGGGGTCGAGGTTCTATCTCTATGGCGTTCGCGATATGGGCACGGGTCATATCCACCCGCTGAAGCTACTGATCGGCCTTGCCCGCATCGCGGCTGAGGCCGGTGCGTCTCTCTTCGAGATGACCAAGGCGAAGGGTTTTCAGCGGGCCGGCGGCAAGACGATCATCGAAACGGATGGCGGCGAGATCACCGCCGACCGCGTGCTGATCGCCTGCAACGGCTACATCGGCAATCTGGAGCCGGTGACGGCAAGTCACGTCATGCCGATCCGCTCCTTCATCGGTGCGACCGAACCGCTCGACCGCTTTCCGCAGGTTCTTCCCGGCAACGAGGCGGTGGCCGATTCGCGATTCGTCGTGCGCTATTTCCGCAAATCGAGGGATGGACGTCTGCTGTTCGGCGGGCGCGAGGCTTATACATCAGACAATCCGCGCGACATAACGCAGCACATCCGCCGGCAAATCACCGAAATCTATCCTGCTCTCGGCGATATCAGGATCGACTATGCCTGGGGCGGTTCGGTCGGCATCACCATGCCGCGCCAGCCCTTCGTGCGCGAAGTCATGCCGGGCGTGACCTCGATCGGCGGCTATTCCGGCCATGGGGTGATGCTGTCAAATTATTGCGGTAAACTCTATGCGAAAACGGTTCTCGGGAATGCGGACGAGCTTCATCTCTTCAAGGAGCTGAACATTCCGCCCTTCCCCGGCGGTGCGCGCATGCGGGCGCCTCTGTTGTTCCTGGCGCTCTCGTGGTTTGCGTTGCGCGACAGGTTTTGAAAACCGGAAGATGATTTCTTCCGCCGGCAATCCGCTCTAAAAAGCGCATCTGAATTTTGCGATGCACACTGGCCTTTTTAAATCGATTAGATTAAAAGGGGCCTCAACCAAGACCGATTGAGAGATAGCTCATGAGCAGCCAGATCATTCCCGTTGAACCATTTGATTATGTCGTTTTCGGCGGCAGCGGCGACCTTGCCGAACGCAAGCTCCTGCCCGCTCTTTACCATCGTCAGGTCGAAGGTCAGTTTTCCGAGCCAACCCGCATCATCGGCGCTTCGCGCAGCGCGCTTTCCAATGAGGAATATCGCAAATTTGCCGACGCCGCCCTCAAGGAACACCTGAAGAAGGGCGAATATGACGACGCCGAGGTCAAGAAGTTCCTCGCTCGTCTGTTCTACGTACCCGTTGACGCCCGCAGCGACGCCGGCTGGGATCAGCTCAAGAAGATCCTGGACGAAGGCAAGGAGCGCGTGCGCGCCTTCTATCTCGCCGTCGCTCCGGGCATCTTCGGCGACATCTCGCAGAAGATCCACGATCACAAGCTGATCACCAAGCAGACCCGTATCGTCGTCGAAAAGCCGATCGGCCGCGACCTTGCATCCGCCCTGCAGCTGAACGACACGATCGGCAAGGTCTTCAAGGAAGAGCAGATTTTCCGCATCGACCACTATCTCGGCAAGGAAACGGTGCAGAACCTGATGGCGCTGCGCTTTGCCAATGCGCTCTACGAGCCGCTATGGAACGCCAATCATATCGACCACGTCCAGATCACCGTCGCTGAATCGGTCGGTCTCGAAGGCCGCGCCGGCTACTACGACACCGCCGGCGCCCTGCGCGACATGGTACAGAACCACATCCTGCAGCTGCTTTGCCTGACCGCGATGGAAATCCCCTCCTCGATGGATTCGGAAGCCGTTCGCGACGAGAAGCTGAAGGTGCTGCGCGCGCTGAAGCCGATCGACGCTTCCAACGTCGAGCAAGCAACGGTTCGCGGTCAGTACCGCGCCGGCGCCTCGGCAGGCGGTCCGGTCAAGGGCTACCTCGACGAACTGGAAGGCGGCGTTTCCAACACCGAAACCTTCGTCGCCATCAAGGCCGAAATCGGCAACTGGCGCTGGGCTGGCGTTCCCTTCTACATCCGCACCGGCAAGCGTCTTGCCGGCCGTATGTCGGAGATCGTCATCACCTTCAAGCACATTCCCCACACCATCTTCGATCAGGCTGCCGGCCGCATCGTCGCCAACCAGCTCATCATCCGCCTGCAGCCGGATGAAGGCGTCAAGCAGTCGCTGATGATCAAGGACCCAGGCCCGGGCGGCATGCGCCTGCGCAACGTCTCACTCGATATGAGCTTCGCGTCTGCCTTCAACGTCCGTAATCCGGATGCCTACGAGCGCCTGCTGATGGACGTCATCCGCTCCAACCAGACGCTGTTCATGCGCCGCGACGAAGTCGAAGCCGCATGGGAATGGGTCGACCCGATCCTCAAGGGTTGGGAAGAAGCCAGCCAGCAGGTGCAGGGCTACACGGCAGGCACCTGGGGTCCGAGCCAGGCTATTGCGCTTATCGAGCGTGACGGCCGCACCTGGCACGACGATATCTAATCTGGGACGATAACGATGACAGCGAATATGCATGCTTTTGCCAATGGTGCCGAACTCGCCGGCAAGCTCGCGGACAAGGTGGCCGAGACCCTCTCGGTCGCCGTCGCGACGCGCGGCTCCGCAAGCATCGCGGTCTCCGGTGGCTCGACGCCGAAGGCCTTCTTCCAGGCGCTGTCATCGCGCTCGATCGAATGGGGCAAGGTGACGATCACCCTCGTCGACGAACGCTTCGTGCCGGCGGACAATCCGCGTTCGAACCACCTGCTCGTTCAGGAAAACCTGCTGAAGGACAAGGCGGCAGCCGCCAAGTTCCTTCCGCTCTATCAGGCTGCGGCCTCTGTCGAAGAGGCTGCAGTTATCGCCACGGAAGAAACCAAGGCTATCGGCCATCCCTTCGATGTCGCCATTCTCGGCATGGGCAATGACGGCCACACCGCCTCCTTCTTTCCCGGCGGCAGCAATCTCAAGACCGCACTCGATCCGAACACCCCGCGCGGCATCATCACGATGGAAGCGGAAGGTGCCGGTGAGCCGCGGCTGACATTCACTTTCTCCAGCCTTCAGGATGCCCGATTGCTGGTGCTCCATATCGAGGGAGAAGGAAAGAAAGAGGTTCTCGCCAAAGCCGAAGCGGCGGGCGAGGAAACCGAGATGCCGATCCGCTCCATGCTGCGACGGGCGGCTTCCCCGGTCGAGATTTATTGGGCTCCCTGACACGGCCGACAGGCCTCGTCATCGAACCCTGAATGACACAGCAACCTATGCTGCGCCATGTGCCCTTGCGGGCGCAGCGACAAAGCATTGACTTTTGGACCCCGCGCCACGCCCCACCGAGACAGATCTTCGGGCATTGCGCAGAACAGACGGAGGCAGATCGACCATGGCCGCTGACGCCCGCATTTCCAAGATCACCACACGCATCGTCGAGCGCTCGAAGCCGACGCGCGAACGCTATCTGGACCGCCTGCGCAATGCCGCAACGAAGGGCGCGCAGCGCTCCGTGCTTGGCTGCGCCAATCTTGCGCATGGCTTCGCCATCTGTTCCCCCTCCGAGAAGGATGCGCTGGCCGGAGACCGCGTGCCCAATCTCGGGATCATCACCTCCTACAACGATATGCTCTCGGCACATCAGCCCTTTGAGACTTATCCTGCGATCATTCGCGAGGCGGCGGCGCAAGCGGGCGGTATCGCCCAGGTGGCTGGCGGCGTGCCGGCCATGTGCGACGGCGTCACGCAGGGCCAGCCCGGCATGGAGCTCTCGCTCTTCTCGCGGGACCTGATTGCCATGTCGGCTGCCGTCGGCCTGTCGCACAATATGTTCGATGCGGCCGTCTTCCTCGGCGTCTGCGACAAGATCGTTCCCGGCCTCGTCATCGCCGCTCTCTCCTTCGGCCATCTGCCTGCCGTCTTCATCCCGGCCGGCCCGATGACCTCGGGGTTGCCGAACGACGAGAAGTCACGCGTACGCCAGCTCTATGCCGAAGGTAAGGTCGGCCGCGCTGAACTCCTCGAAGCGGAATCGAAATCCTATCATGGCCCCGGCACCTGCACCTTCTACGGCACGGCCAATTCCAATCAGATGCTGATGGAGATCATGGGCTTCCACATGCCAGGCGCCTCCTTTATCAATCCCGGCACGCCGCTGCGCGAGGCTCTGACGCGCGAGGCGACCAAGCGCGCACTCGCCATCACCGCCATGGGCAATGAATTCACGCCGGCCGGCGAGATGATCGACGAGCGCTCGATCGTCAACGGCGTCGTCGGCCTGCATGCGACCGGCGGCTCGACGAACCACACAATGCACATCGTCGCCATGGCTCGCGCGGCCGGCATCGTGCTCACCTGGCAGGATATTTCCGAGCTTTCCGACATCATCCCGCTGCTTGCCCGCGTCTATCCGAACGGGCTTGCCGACGTGAACCATTTCCATGCTGCCGGCGGTATGGGCTTCCTCATCAAGGAACTTCTGAAGAAGGGGCTGCTGCACGACGACGTGCGCACCGTCTACGGCCAGGGCCTCGAGAGCTACTCCATCGACGTCAAGCTCGGTGCTGACGGCAATGTGGTGCGCGAGCCAGCCCCGGACAAAAGCCACGACCCGAAAGTGCTGGCAAGCATCGACACGCCCTTCCAGAGCAATGGCGGCCTGAAGATGCTGCGCGGCAATATCGGCAAGGCGGTCATCAAGATTTCCGCCGTCAAGGCGGAGCGCCACATCATCGAAGCGCCGGCCGTGATCTTCCACGACCAGCTCGAGATGCAGCAGGCCTTCAAGGACGGCAAGCTGAACCGCGATTTCGTCGCCGTCGTCCGCTTCCAAGGACCGAAGGCCAACGGCATGCCCGAGCTGCACAAGCTGACGCCGGCACTCGGCGTGCTGCAGGATCGCGGTTTCCGCGTGGCTCTGTTGACCGACGGCCGCATGTCGGGCGCATCGGGCAAGGTCCCGGCCGCCATTCACGTAACGCCGGAGGCCGTCGACGGTGGCCCTATCGCCCGTATTCGCGAAGGCGACATCATCCGCATCGATGCGATCGCCGGTACGCTGGAAGTCCTCGTCGATGCCGCCGATATGGCGGAGCGGGAGCCCGTGGTCGCCGATCTCTCGGAGAATGAATTCGGCATGGGCCGCGAGCTCTTCGTACCGTTCCGCCACGCCGCGGGGCCGGCGGATCAGGGCGCAAGCGTCCTGTTCCGCCACTGAGATTGTCCGCCGGATTTCGGCAGGGCGACATCGAAGGCTGCTCAAGGAGCTTTCGATGCCGTATTTCCTGCTGCCGGCGGAGCCTTGTCCGTCCATGCCGGCGGAAGGCCGAGGCGCGCTCCGACGAAGCCTGTCACGCCGGGGGACTTCCCGAATACCTTGCAGGCATCGTATTTCGGGGCGCGGCCGACGAGGGCCGCCAATTTCGCCTTGGAAGGGAACGAGGGCACCGCGCCGAACGGCGTCTTGCCCTTGACCAGCATCTTGCTGAAATCGCCGCCGAATTTGGCGGCGAGGCTATAGGCATCCCCTTCCTTGGCGATGGTGCCCGAATCAAAAAATGCGTTCGCGCCACGTCCCCAGATCATGACAGCCTTCTGTACGCCTTGGGGATTGAAAGCCTCTGCCTCGAGCGAGAGGCTGCCCATGCCGATCGGAATACGCGGAACCGGAACCGGTACACCCGGCAGCAATACGCTCTTGCCCACAGACGCAACTTTCGAGACTCCGACGGCGGTGGCATTCGTTGCCCTGACCTGTGTCACGACGGCGCGGACGGTCAAATCCGCTGGCTCGGACAGACCGACGACGGCAAAGCGTTCGCTCAATCCGGAACAAAGCGCCCTGTCGACGGCATTGGTGACGAGATCGCGCTGTTTGGGTGTAAAGGCGGCGTTTTCGGCGCGCATGGAAAAAGCCGTGGGAATGATCTTCACGGTTTTGGCCGCAAGAACATCGTCCTTGCTCACCCTCAGAAGCGAGTGTGCGACCAGCCCGTCCGATCGGGCCAGGCCATCATAGGATCGCAGGGATCCCGCCCGATCCAGCGGCGCGGCGGCACAGCCTCCTAGCACGCTCAACAGCAGAGCCATCGAGCAAATATCGCGCCTCCGACGGCTTTCGGCGGCATATGGACCATACGTCTTACTTCCATCGTGATTTGAGATTGCA
Source organism: Rhizobium sp. ERR 1071 (assembly GCF_007828675.1). Taxonomy (NCBI): domain Bacteria; kingdom Pseudomonadati; phylum Pseudomonadota; class Alphaproteobacteria; order Hyphomicrobiales; family Rhizobiaceae; genus Rhizobium; species Rhizobium sp. ERR 1071. The sequence continues at coordinate 404,114 of NZ_VITM01000003.1, forward strand.
TTGGCTGCCATGGATGTTTGTGCTCCTGCACCGGGTTATGAACATCAGCATCAACATTAAATATCGCACTGAGTGTAATATTAATATCGGCCGATTTGCGGCAATCGGGGAGCGAAGCGGAGAATTTATTTCACCAGAGATGGAGACCACAGAGAAGGAGCCACGGGGCATGCGCCAGATTTGAGCGGCGTTGCGACTCATGCCAAAATGATCCAATGCACGATGCACCATCCAAGCCGGAAGGCCTGCGCCAACAGAAGCGCCGCGTGACCTTTCAACGCATAGCGGACGTCGGAATGAAATCCTTTCTTGAGAAAGGTTATCAGGAAACGACAATCGAGGAGATTGCGGCAGCAGCCGGGATTTCCCGCCGGACTTTCTTTTATTACTTCAAGAGCAAGGACGATATTCTTCTGGCGCATCAACGCCGATATATGGATGCGCTGCGGACTGGCATCATGGAGAGTGCCTCAGCCGGGCGCCCCCTAGAGGTCGTCCATCAAGCCACCCTGGGACTTGTGGTCCGTATCGAGGCGGAAGCGCCTCGGCTTCTGGAGACTGCCAAGCTTTTACGTCAAAGCGAGATCTTGCGCGCCCGCGCACGAGGCAACTCTTTGGAGCTCGAGCAAATCGCCTACCAAACCCTGTGCGAATTGTTTCCGACGAAGGACCCAGACGGTCTGCGGCTGGTTTCGATGATCGCAGTCAGTCCGCTGCGCCTGTCGGTCGACAAATGGTTGCGGGAAAATGGCAGACTGCCGCTGATCAAATATCTTGAGGATGCGCTCGAAAAATGGCGGACGGAAATCTGAACCGTCTGCCGTACGGATCGCTATGCCCGTTTCTTGTGGCCGTCGATCAGGCGCGGATATCGAGCACGCGGTTCTTATGGGCCGGATGCGTGCTGTAGACGAAGATCTTGTTCATTTCCTTCTCGGTGAGAAGACGCAGGAAACGAACTTCGACGGTGTTGTTGGAGAAGACCTTCATCAACACGCAGCCGATCTTGGTAATGCGCGCGTCGGGGATATCCAGATAGAATTGCTTCGGCAGATTATACTGGGTGAGGATCGCGAGAACCGCACTGCTCTGCGAGATACGAATAATATCGCAGCGGCGGGACGCAAGGTTCATCACACCCTTTTCGGTGTATTCGAGGCGCGCCGCATTCATCGTATCTTCCATGCGGAACCGCACCTCGCGGTCATACATGAAGGATTCTTCTTTGTTGAGGAAATGCTGACCCGAATTAGCTCTGCCGAACGCGGCCATCTTGGTAGACCCCTGAAGTATATTATGGAGGGAGACTATCAGCCGGTCTTTAACAGAAGGTTTGAACGCGCCGGCCCAAGATGAATTTTGTTATTCACCTTTGTTTGAGCCGGCGACGCTCCCGTAAGCCACTACTTGCGATAGGAATGGCCGCTGGCATCGAACAGATGCAGCTTCTGCCGGTCGGCCGTAAAGCGCATCTTCTGCCCGCGATGAATATCGGCAATGCCGGGAATCTTGACGATAATCGGCTCGCCATCGACCAGACCTTCGAGATAGAGCTGGGTCACTTCGCCAAGCGCCTCGACGATGGAAACCTCGCCTTCGAAGAGATAGTCGTCACCGGTTGCGACGCGCAGGTCTTCCGGACGCACACCGAAGCTCGCCGTCTTGCCCTTCTCGTCGGCCGTCGTCGGAACATCCAGCGTCACGGCCTTGCCGCCCGTCAGCGTCACGGTGGTCGTCGAGCCGGTTTCGGTTACCGTCGCCGGGATGATGTTCATGGCGGGCGAGCCGATGAACTTGGCGACGAACAGATTGGCCGGGCGCTCGTAAAGCTCGAGCGGTGCACCGACCTGTTCGACGCGGCCGGCTGACAGCACCACGATGCGATCGGCCAGCGTCATGGCCTCCACCTGGTCGTGGGTGACGTAAATCATCGTCGTCTCTGGCATCGACTGGCTGAGCTTGGCGATCTCGATGCGGGTCGCGACACGGAGCGCGGCGTCGAGGTTCGACAGCGGCTCGTCGAACAGGAAGACCTTCGGATTGCGGCAGATGGCGCGGCCGATGGCGACGCGCTGGCGCTGACCACCCGAAAGTGCCTTCGGCAGACGCTCCAGATATTGCGTGAGTTGCAGGCTCGCTGCCGCCGCCCTCACGCGACGGGCGATCTCCTGCTTGCTTTCGCCGGCGATGCGCATGCCGAAGGCCATGTTGTCGTAGACCGTCATATGCGGGTAGAGCGCGTAGGATTGGAAGACCATGGCAATGCCGCGCCGCGACGGCGGCACCTCATTCACCTTCTGCCCGGCGATCATCATATCCCCGGCCGTGATGCTCTCCAGGCCGGCGATCATCCTGAGCAAGGTGGACTTGCCGCAGCCGGAGGGGCCGACGAAGACGATGAATTCGCCTTCGTTGATCTCCAGATCGATGCCGTGCAGCACATGCACGCTGCCGTAGGATTTCTTGATATCCTTCAGAACAAGTCCCGTCATTATGCTTCCTCCTCCCAAAGGTCAGGCAAGACGCGCGAAGTAGGCGCCCCAGGCCGGAATATCGATCTTGTTGCCGTAGTTGTTGCTGGTAAATCCGTGTCCCGTCAACGCCTGCCAATTGCCATCAGGCAGGGCTGCCAGCGTTTCGACAGGGCTCATGTTGAAGACGCAGAGAATGGTCTCACCGGCATAAGTGCGGGTGTAGATCAGCACGTCGCCCTGCGGCTCCGAAAAGGCAATCTCGCCCTTGGCGAAGGCCGGATGCTGCTTCCGGAAGGCGAGGAAGCGACGGTACTGCTCCAGCACCGAATTTTCATCGCCCTGCTGGACGCTGACGGCGCGCAGAATATGCTCGACCGGCACCGGCAGCCAAGGTTTGACGGTGGAAAAGCCTCCCTGCGCCACCTGGCTGTCCCAGACCATCGGCGTACGGCAACCATCTCGCCCCTTGAATTCCGGCCAGAACTGGATGCCATAGGGGTCCTGCAGGTCCTGATAGGCGAGATCGGCTTCCGTCAGCGCCAGTTCCTCACCCTGATAGAGGCAGACGGAGCCGCGCAGGGTCAGCAGCAGCGCCGCATAGAGCTTGGCGAAAGCATCGCGGTCCGCCACCAGATTGCCCCAGCGGCTGACATGGCGCACGACGTCGTGGTTGGAGAAGGCCCAGCACGCCCAGCCTTCTGGAGCAGCCGTGTCGAAGTCGTTCATCACCTCTTCGACGCGATCCGGCGACAGTGCATCCGGCGCCAGGAATTCGAAGGCGTAGCACATATGCATCTTGTCGCCGCCGGAGGTGTATTCGCCGACGATTTCGAGGCCACGCTGGCTGTCGCCCACTTCGCCGACGGCGGCAATCGCCGGATATTCGTCGAGGACGGCACGGAAGCGCTTCAGGAATTCCAGGTTCTCGGGACGATTCTTGTCGTAGAGATGCTCCTGGAAGTTATAGGGATTGACCGCCGGCGCGGTGGAGGCGTTGCGGCGCGAGGGCTCCAGCGCCGGGTTGTCGCGCAATTCCTTGTCGTGGAAGTAAAAATTGATGGTGTCAAGGCGGAAGCCATCGACGCCGCGATCGAGCCAGAAACGTACGACGTCAAGCAAGCGATCCTGCACCTCGGGATTATGCAGGTTCATATCCGGCTGCGAGGTCAGGAAGTTGTGCAGGTAATATTGCATGCGGGTCGGATCCCACGCCCAGGCCGAGCCGCCGAAGATCGACAGCCAGTTGTTGGGCGGCGTGCCGTCCGGCTTGGCATCGGCCCAGACGTACCAGTCGGCCTTGGGGTTATTCTTGCTCGAACGGCTCTCGACGAACCAGGGATGGCGATCCGAGCTGTGCGACAGCACCAGATCGATCATCACCTTGATGCCGAGACGATGAGCTTCCGTCACCATCGCATCGAAATCGGCGAGCGAACCGAAGATCGGATCGACGTCCTCGTAATTGGAGACGTCATAGCCGAAATCGCGCATCGGCGACGTGAAGAACGGCGAAATCCAGATCGCATCGACGCCAAGCGATGCGACATGCGGCAGGCGGACGGCGATGCCCTTGAGATCGCCGATGCCGTCGCCGTTGGAGTCCTGATAGGAACGCGGATAGATCTGATAGATCACGGCGCCGCGCCACCAGTCCTTGTCAACTTCCGAAGCCGATTGAAGAGCAATGCTCATGCTGAATGGGTCCTGTAGTAAGTACGTGTTTTTGAATCAGCCCCCCTTCACCGACCCGGCAAGCAGACCGCGCACGAGATAGCGCTGCAGACCAAAGAAGACGAGGAGTGGGATAAGGATGGTGACGAAGGCCGAGGCCGTCAGGATTTCCCAGTTGCCGCCGCGCGAGCCGAGCAGCGCGTTGAGGGCGGCCGTGAGCACGAGGTGATCTTTGTCGGTGCCGAGGAAGACCATCGCGATCAGAAGGTCGTTCCACACCCAGAGAAACTGGAAGATCGCGAAGGAGGCCAGTGCCGGGAATGACAGCGGCACGATGATCTTGACGAAGATATCGAAATCGCTGGCGCCATCGACGCGGGCGGATTCGATGATTTCCTTCGGCAGGCCGGCAATATAGTTGCGCAGGAGATAGATGGCGAGCGGCAGACCGAAGGCCGTATGCGCCAGCCAGATGCCGGGATAGGTCTTCGACGGCACGCCGAACATCTGGCCGATCTCGTTATAGATGCGCAGGAGCGGAATCAGCGACATCTGCAGCGGCACGACGATCAGGCCGACGACGAGCGCAATCAGAATCGCGCGGCCTGGAAACTCCATCCAGGCAAGCGCATAGGCCGCAAAGGCAGCGATCAGGATCGGAATGACCGTCGCGGGAATCGTTACCGTCAGCGAGTTGATGAAGGACTGGCCGATACCCTCGCCGCCCAGCACGTTGCGATAGTTGTCGAGCGTGAATTGCGGCGGCGTGGCGACCGTCAAATAGACGCGCTTCGCCCGCGCATCAGCTTCGAACGGGCCATTCTTCTGATAGCGATAGCTTCCGTCAGAGTTGATTGTCAGCGTCTCACCATTTTCCAGCGCGGCGGGAGCGCCAGCCTTGTAGGCTGCCGGCTCCTGTACGCGCAGGCCGAAGGACTGGATCTTGCCGCCGCCTTCGACGGCGAGCGTGCCTGATATCACGAAATTTGCGCCGTCCGGCTTTGCCTTATCCGGACCGTCGAGGCGGGCTGCCGTGGTGCGCGACGAGCCGGCAAAGGCCGTCCACCAGCCGGAAGCGACGATCTGATCCTTGTCGCGCAGTGCCGTGACGAAGATGCCGAGCGTCGGCAACAGCCAGATAAGGACGATGAGCAATACCGCGGCGTGAACGAAGATGCGGGCGGGGCCGATGCGACCGAGATTTCCAATCATGTCAGCGCCCCTTCGTTTCTGCGTTTGCACGGCGAATGTTCCAGATCATGATCGGCGTGACCGCGATCATGATGACCAACGCGATGACGGCGCTTCGACCACTGTCGCCGCCGCCGCGGAACATCCAGTTGAACATCAGGTTGGCGAGCACCATCGTGTTCCATTGACCGTTGGTCATGGTGAGCACGATGTCGAACACCTTGAGGACAAGGATGGTGATCGTGGTCCAAACCGTGGCAATCGTGCCCCAGACCTGTGGCACCATGATCTTCCAGAAGATCTGCCAGCCATTGGCGCCATCGATGACGGCCGCTTCGATCGTCTCCTCCGGAATGCCGCGCAGGGCCGCCGAAAGGATGACCATGGCAAAACCGGTCTGGATCCAGATCAGCATGACCATCAGGAAGAAGTTGTTCCAGAACGGAATGGTGATCCAGACCTCCGGCGTGCCGCCGAACAACTGGACGATGGCATTCAGTAGGCCGATCTGCGCGTCGGTGCCGCCACGATATTCATAGATGAATTTCCAGATGACCGAGGCGCCGACGAAGGAAATCGCCATCGGCATGAAGATGACGGCCTTGGCGATGTTGCCCCACCAGATGCGGTCGGTCATGACGGCGATGACGAGGCCGAAGAAGGTGCAGGCGGCCGGAACCACGGCCAACCAGAGAATGTTGTTGAAGATCGACTGGCGGAATTCGGTGTCGTTGAGCGCCCACATATAGTTGGCACCGCCGACGAATTTGCTGCCGTCCGGCCCGTAGAAGGACAGGATGAAGGTCGCGACGACGGGATAGACGAGATAGACGACGAGCAGGAGCAGTGCCGGCCCCAAAAACAGCCAGGGGCGGATGAGGCCACGGCGGCGAAGATTGACAGCCGCCTGATGGACGTCGTCACCCTCCCGCGCCGGGAAAATCACGTCCAGAAACTTGTTGGAGAACCAAAAATAAGCGGCGCAAATGGCAACGCCGAATATCATGGCGCCAATCGCCGATACGATCTGCGAAAACATCCCTTCCCTCCCCGAATTCTCTGCTTTTGTCCATCAGTCGGGCATCGGCCGCGCTGAAGGGCGCGTCGTTATATGCAGTATGGCGCCGCCGGCGAAATGCCGGCGACGGCAGGGCTATGATGTCTTACTTGATGGCGTCCCAGGACTTCTGGATACCGTCGGCTATATCCTGAGCGGACTTGCCGCCGACGAAATCCACCATGCCCGTCCAGAACGAGCCTGCGCCGATCTTACCCGGCATCAGGTCGGAACCGTCGAAGCGGAAGGTGGTCGCCGTGGTCAGAATTTCGCCTTCCTTACGCAGCGTGTCGTTGGCGTAGGCAGCCGTGTTGACGGACTTGTAGGGCGTCAGGAAGCCGGACTGGGCCATCCAGACTTCCTGGGCGATCGGCGTCTGCAGGAACTGGATAAAGGCGCGAGCGGCCTTCGAATCCTTGGTGATGGCTGCCAGCGTGCCGGCACCGAGAACCGGCTTACCGAGTTCAGGATGCGCGGCGCTGGGCGGGAAGTAGAAGAAGTCCGCATCCTGGCCGAGCTTGGTGCCTTCCGGGAAGAAGGACGGGATGAAGGATGCCTGCTTGTGAAGGTAGCACTTCGGTGGGACCGTGAAGAGGCCCTTCGGGCTGTCACGGAAGTCGGTCGAGGCAACGGCCGCAACACCGCCGGCAACATATTTCGGATTCTTTGCAAACTTGCCGAATTCATCGATCGCCGCAACGACCTTCGGATCGTTGAACTTCAGCGAGTTATCGACCCAGTGATCATAATCCTGCGGCGTATTCAGACGCAGCATCAGATCTTCCACCCAGTCGGTTGCCGGCCAGCCGGTCGCACCGCCAGAACCGAGGCCGATGCACCAGGGGGTACCGCCATCCTTGACGATCTGATCCGAAAGCTTGATCAGGTCCTCCATGGTCGTCGGAACCTTGTAGCCGGCTTCCTCGAAATTCTCAGGCACATACCAAACCAGCGACTTCAGGTCGGCCTTGTAGGGGAAGGCATAGAAGGCGTCCTTGCCGTCCTTGCCCTTGTAGGTGCCGTAGCCGACCCAGCTGTCGCCGGCGCCGTAATTGGTCTTGACCCAGGACGAGAGATCATCACCGAGCGGCGTTAGATAGCCCTTGCTGGCAAGGTTCGCGAGCAGGCCCGGCTGCGGGAGAATGGCGACATTCGGCGGCGACCCCGCCTGCGTGTCGATGACGATCTGCTGCTCGTAGTTTTCCGAGGACGAATATTTGGCGTTTACGCCGGTCGCTTCGGTGAAGTAGTTCAGGACGCTGGTGAAGAGAGCCTCGTCCTCGCCGCGCCAGGGGCCGAAGATGGTCAGCGTCTCGCCCTTCAGGTCGGCATGCGCCGCCTTGAAGTCGTCATAGCTCTTCCAGTTGAACTTGGAGTCCTGGCCCGGCTGGAACTTCAGATCGGCAGCCATCGCCGTACCGGCCACCAGAGCGGCGGCAGCGACGGTCATCAGAAACATTTTCTTCATGCGGTTGTCCTCCCTAATAACGAAACCCATGAGCCCGGCACCGTTTTGTGCTGCGCGCCCCATTCCTCAAAGCGCTTTGGCTACTCCTGTCATCCATTGAGAGCGGGATAAAGTCAAGCGATTTTCAGATTTCAGCCAGTATACACAGCAATTCTCGCGTTGCAGCATAGAATGCATGTCGATTTTTCACTAATTATCTTGTTTCCCACGCTTCTGCTGCTACATAATTGAAAGCGCTTTGAAAGCCTGAGACTTTTCGGGAGGTTGTCTCGGCATCGTGGCGGCATGCAGTTGGAGGAGCCGAAATACCGTGAATCTGAAACAGCTATCGCACATGCTCGGGCTGTCGCAGACGACAGTCAGCCGGGCATTGAACGGATATCCGGAGGTCAATCGCGAGACTCGCGAGCGCGTTCTCAAAGCGGTTCGGGAAACCGGCTACCGACCGAACAAGGCGGCCCAGAGACTAGCGACCGGCAAAGCCGGCTCAATCGGGCTCGTCATGCCGACCTCACCCGGAAATTCCTCGGATGTGCACTTCTCGGAGTTTCTGACCGGCCTTGGCGAAGAAGCCTTGCGGCACGACTTCCATTTCGTATTGACTCCGGCGGATCCGAATGATGAGGTCGGCGCCTTGCGGCGGCTGGCCGCCAGCGGCAATGTCGACGCGCTGTTCGTCAACTATATGCGCGGCCACGACCCCCGCCTGGAAATGCTGAAGTCGCTCTCCATGCCCTTCCTCGTGCATGGACGATCGATCGGCTCCGAGCCGGACTATCCCTTCCTGGATCTCGACAACGAAGCCGCTTTCTACGATGCCACGAAGCTGCTGCTGCAGCTCGGCCATCGGCGCTTTGCTCTTCTGAACGGCCCGATCTACCTCGATTTCGCCATTCGCCGGAAGAACGGCGTGGATGCGGCCCTCGCCGAACGTGGCCTGGCGCTTGAGGAGGCCTGCACCAGCCATACGCCGATGACGGACGAACAGGGCCTGCTCGTCATGGAACGCATTCTGCAGATGGAAAAAGATAAGCGCCCGACGGCCGTGCTTTGCTCGAGTACGGTGCTGGCGCTCGGCGCCGTTCGCGCCATCAATCAGGCAAAGCTCAGGCTTGGCGAGGACATCTCGATGATTGCCCATGACGACGTGTTGACCTTGCTCAAGCCGGAAAACTTCACCGTGCCGCTGACGACCACGCGCTCATCACTGCGAGCCGCCGGCGTGCGCATCGCCGAACGGCTCATCGGGGAAATCAAGCACACCGAAACATTTCCTGCGCAGGAATTGTGGAAGGCGGAACTGATCGTACGCGCATCGACCGGCGTTGCGCCGGCCGACTGATATCTGTTTAGAATTTCGGCGGCTTCTGACCCGCGGCGCGATGGGCAGCGATGACGGTATTGGCCATCAGCATGGCGATCGTCATCGGTCCGACACCGCCTGGAACCGGCGTGATCGCGGCGGCGACTTCGGATGCTTCACCATAGGCGACATCGCCCACCAGCCGGCTCTTGCCTTCGCCGCGCTCCGGTGCTTCGATCCGGTTGATGCCGACATCGATGACGGTGGCACCGGGCTTCACCCAATCGGCCTTGACCAGCTCCGGACGTCCCACAGCCGCCACCAGAATATCGGCGCCTCTTGCCACCGAGGCGAGATCCTTCGTGCGCGAATGCGCCGTGGTCACCGTCGCATTGGCGGAAAGCAGCAATTGCGCCATCGGCTTGCCGAACAGGTTGGAGCGGCCGATGACGACGGCATTCAGCCCCGACAGGTCCTCGCCATGGATGGAGCGTACCAAAAGCATGGCGCCGGCCGGCGTGCACGAGATCAGCCCGGTTTCGAGATCGCCGGTCGCAAGCTTGCCTGCATTGACAACATGTAGGCCATCGACATCCTTCTCAGGACGGATCGACTGAATGATCGCATCGGAATTCAGATGCTTCGGCAGCGGCAGCTGCACGAGAATGCCGTGGATAGAGGGATCGTCGTTCAGGGAAGCCACGAGCTTCGCTAGTTCTTCCTGCGTCGTTTCCGCCGGCAGCGTGTGCTGGATGGACTTGAAGCCGCACTCCTTGGCCATCTTGCTCTTGGAGTTCACATAGGCGTGGCTGGCCGGATCATCGCCGACGATGACGACCGCAAGCCCGGTCTTCACACCGGCCTCCGCCTCAAGCCCAGCCGCTGCAGCCTTCACGGCCTCGATCACCGAAGCCGCCGCTTTCTTACCGTCGATCACTGTCGTCACGCTCGTCTCCCGATCATGAATTCGCTGGCAATCTACAGGCCATCCGCCCGAGGGAGTTGCCTGCCAACGCCCTATGGTGTCTGAAAGCGGTAATTGCAAGGTAAAACGATGGGGCGCTCAGCCGCGATCCTGATGCCGGCGCACCGCGTAGGTTTCGACTTTGGCACGGAGGGATGCAAGTTCCTGCTGGATGCGGACCCACTCGTCCGCCATATCGAGCCGATCTGCACCATCGGAAACAAGAGCAGCCGATGGTTCCGGCGCGATCGCCGGCAATGATGGGAGCTCCATATCATCGTCATGATGCAAAGCGTGAGCCATCGGCATGATGCTCTCCTCGTCCGCTTGGTCTTCTGCCAGTTCCGCGCTGGCCAGCCACTTGCGCAGGAATATGGCGCAAAGTGCCAGGCCAAACCCCGCGAGGAAGCCAGCAGCCTGATTGCTCGCAAGATGATCATCCAGCGGCGCGGCGGAAGCGACCGCCTGGGACAATACCGTCAGCGGTGGCTTGGCTTCCGACACCGTCATGGCGGCATTCTGCTGGTCCGCCTCATAGTGGCTCTGCGCTGTCGCGACGGCATTCTGGAGCTGTGCGAGACGGCCGAGATCGACATCGCTCCCCGCCTGACTGACGGCAGTCATTTGCGAAGAGAGAGAAGCCTGTTTCTCAAGAGCCGCTTTCACGTCCGCTTCGCTGCTGACGGCCAGACGTTGTAGCTGGCTGCGCATATTGGCCGCAAGATCATCGACGGTGGCCTGCTGTGCAAGCAGGCGAGGATGGCGCGGGCCGAGCTGCACCGAGAGCTGGGTCAGCTGTGATTTGGCGGCGTTGTAACGGCTGCGCAGATCATCAAGTCCCGGCGACGAAAGATCGCCTGACAATGCACCGGTCAGCACCGATGCCAGCGTGGCCGATTTGACGGCCGCGAGACGGGCCTTGGCGGTGCGTACCGCCAGATCGGCTGCCTTTATCTGCGCATCCAGCTGCTGACGCTGCTGCCGGAGCGCTTCCGCCGCAGCAATCCTGTCTTCGCCATAGCGCGCCTTGAATTCGGCAAGGGCGGCGGAGGCGCGATCGAGCTCCTTTCGGCTGCGATCAGCCGCCGTTTCGACCTCAAGCGACGTACCGGCCGCCTTTGCAACAGCGGGATCATAAAGGGAAGCGATAACAAGCCGGTTGGCAATATCGGCCGATCTGGCAGGATCGCCCGACGTAACGCTGAGACGTAGCAGACCCGTCTGATTATCGATATCGACGGCAATGTCTTTGCGCAGCGTTGCCTGCGCGCGTGACGGCGCGTCGGATGCGTTGCCGCTGCCGGAAAGCAGCTCGACGGCAACTCCGAGAGCGCCTGCGCGACTGCCGGTAAATTCCGGATCGCGGTCAAGCTTCATCCTGGCGACAATGTCAGACAATACGGCTGGAGCGACGAGACGCGTCGCCGCGACATCCAGCAGGGCCTGACGCCCGCGACCTTCGCCCTCCGCATGCAAAACAGCCTGCGACACATAGAGCGGCGGCGGGGCAAGCAGGGTGGGAATAGCCGCCCCCATCAGCGCGGCCGCGGCAATGAAACAGAGAGCGCCAAAGCTGAGGGACCAGCGTCCGGCCCGAGATACTTGTTCAACGACAACCGGAGCGAGGGCGACCTGCCGCGGAAGCTCCCCTATGCCTTCAAGCAGATCGGGCACGAATTCCAGCAAATCGGGCGTAGGCTCCGATGCCTGCTCGGATATTTCGCGGCGTTCCGGGCGGTAGACGTGCGAGACATCTTCCGTCTGCTCAGCCGCCGTTCCGATCTCCGGCGATCGTCCTCGACCGGACACCGGATAGGGATCGCCATTCAACCGTCTGCGCAGGATGGCGCGCAGTTCTGCATCGCGCGGGTCGTCGGAGTTGGCAGCGCGTAAGTTCACCGTGCTACCCAAGCCATCATCTTCATCGTAAGGGGAGATATGCCGGACGGATCGCCGCGAAACCTTTTGGGTTTCCGCATCGTCGGGGTGGAATCCGGTCCTGGCTTTGCTTTCAAACATGGCGGGTTATCTCGCGCACATGGTCCGAGACCAATGCAAATGGTTAACCCACTCTAAAATTTCATGCCAAAGAAAGAGTTAACGCCAAGCCCGCAAATACTAGCTTGCTAATTTATTCGGCGGGGCAATACGCCGCTGCGGCAAAGGATGCGGCTCTGCGCGAAGGACGCGCTCCTTGCGACCGAACTGATGCCTGACAACCTGATAGAAGAATAGCGGTATGCCCAGCATGTAACGCCGCCAGAGCCTATTCGGCTCCAACACCAGACGAAACAGCCACTCGCTGCGCATCGCACGCACGAGCCTTGGCGCCCGCGGCACCGTCTCGGAAATGAAATCGAACAAAGCGCCGACGGTCAGGACGAGGCGTGCATGCTGCGGCCCGACATGTTCGGCAACCCATTTTTCCTGCAGCGGCGTGCCCATTCCGACGATCAGCACGTCGATCTTCTGGCGGCTGATTTCCGCGGTCACTGCATTGCTCCGCGCCGGATCGAAGAAACCGTCCGATACGACGATGAACTGGTGCCACGGGGCGTGCTGGCGAAATTTCTCCGCTGCCTTCTCGACGACGGAGCGCTTGCCGCCCAAGAGACCGATCCGCCTCGGCCGCTCCATGAATGTCAGCAGCGCGGGCACGAAATCCGTGCCGTTCAGATTGGCCGGGAAAGGTTCGCCATGAGCGACGCGCGATGCGATGTCGAGGCCAACGCCGTCAGGAAGAACCAGATTATGCTCAAGGACATTGCGGTAGCTGTCATCGCGCAGCATGACCAGCATGTTATGGGCATTGACGAAGGAGATCGAGGTCTGTCCGACCGGCAGGGACGCAAGCTCGTTGACAAACGTCAGCGCGTCATCCCAGCCCAGATCGCATACCGGCAGATCGAAGATCATGCGGCGCGACGCGACGACGGCAAAATCGGCTACCTGGTTCAATCCAACACCCTCCTGCCCGGCATCGCTAACGCGCATGATGCGGGTACGCATAAAGCCCATGCCCCTCACCGTTCATCGGTGCGGCGACTGGGAGGCATGGCTTGGAGGAGTTTATAGCAAGACAAATCCAACTTTCCGTTAGGAAGGAAGGTTGGATTTGCCGGATGTCAGCAGGGATCTGTTAAGCATATCTGCAGAATGTAAGATATTGCTTACATTCTTGCGTGAATCGACATCTTGCGGCCGGGAAATATTACTCGACCGGCACCTTGTCCTTGGCCGCATCCTGCACGACCTTGACAGGCTTGACCGTTCTCTTGCCCACGCTTTCCCCGCCATGGGTTTCTTCCTTGGAGAGATAGTCAAGCTGTTCGATCAGCACGTCGGCGACGTAATCGCCGCCGAGCCGCTCGTTCATCCGCTTCTTCAGATCGGCGCGGAAGGCGGCAACGTCGAAATTCTGTGCATGCGAGATATCGATCGTCTTGTTGCCGATCAACAGCGAAAAGAGCTCGTCGGTCGTCAACTCCGGCAGAGGTATCTGAAACGCATTCGCCTTGCCCTTTTCCATCATGAAGGAAATGCGCGTCAGGAAATAGCCGGTCACCTGGCCGTTGGAGATAACGGGGACGTTGATCGACTCGCCCTTGACGAGCTCCTGCTGCGCCTTCTTGGCGTCATCAGGACTGATCGCGGGCGCCGTCGCCACCTGCACCGAAAAATAGACCGAGGCCAATGTTACGGCGCAGACCCACAGGCCGGTGATAACGAGCTTGATCATCCGGCCTCACGGACGCGGAATTGCTCCTGCGAATAGGTGCCATCCGCATCGGCATTCTGCACGGCATTCTTCAAAATCTCGGCGACGGCGCGCACGGCCTCGAGATGAGCCTCGACGCGGCGGGCGTTCAGAACCAGCTTCTTCTTCAGATCATGCAGCTGCTCGATATGGGCGGCGGCGAGATCGGCCGGATCGGTATCGCGAAACAGCATCGACAATTCGTAAAGGCAGCGGCTCTTGTGAGCGTTCGATACCTTGAGATCGAATTCCGGGTCGGTGCCGATCCGGTTGTTCTCATTGTCGATGATCATCTCCAGGCGGCCAAGGACAGACTTGATCCGATAGTCCTGCGACATCATTTCCATGTTTGTTTCCTCGCTCATGCTTTCTAGGACGTCAACGAATTCTGGTTGGTGATGCTGTTGTTGCCGTCATTATCGGCATCGGCGGCGGCCAGCGTCTTGCGCTGAAAATCGGTAATCGCACTAAGCGCCATCTTCTTGTCATTCTCATCGGTCGCGGAGTGGATGGCGCCGGTATTGCGCATCTTGTCGACCTGCTCCTTGTACATTTTCTCAGCGATGCCCACGCCGCCATTCTTGGAGATCGTGTCGCCCAACTGCTCGGCCATCATGCCCTTCCAGATTTCGCCGGCGGAACCCTTGCCGTAGAGCGTCTCGCTGCTCGGCAGCATGTTCTTCACGAAGTTCTGCAGCACCATGGACTCGAACTTGCGATAGGCCTGCGGGACCTTGGTCCCAGCCACATGCGTACTGGCGTTGGCGAGGCCCGCCTGGGTGGCGGCGCTGTTCATCGCATCCACCGTCGCGCCGAAGCCATTGCCGTTTTCGGCCAGGCTGGTGGCGGCGAAAGCGGCCCGATTGGCAGCAAGCTTGGCCTGCGCGGCCTCGACATCGGCGGGATTTGCCGCCTTGACGACATCGAGGACCAAATCACTCGGAGGCGAAATAGCCACGTCACGTCTCCTTCTGCTCTCGCATATCCGGAAAATGCGCAGCTCAGCGCCTATCTCAGGACATGTCGAATCAAACTGTTAGAGCAGGTCGGCAACCCAACGCTGCGAATCCCGCTCCATGATCGCGACGATTATTATTTTTGAACCTTGCTGGAGGCTGGCGTTGCGCCGGCGAAACGCTGATCGATGATATCGTAGACGGCATTGTCGTCCGATTCTCGCAATTCGAGCTCGCGCGCATCCTTCATGTGCTCTTCCAGCCTGTCGGCCTTGGTGCGCTCCTGCTGGACCTTCATCTGAATGAGCGTCTGGATGCTTTCCAGCTGCTGATCCCGGATCATCAGGCGGCCGTAACGCTCGGCGTAATGGATCGAGAACGCCATGTGCACCGGATCGACCGAACCGATGGCAACCATGACCCGCTCCATCGCTTCCGTCACTTCGGCGCGCTGCCGGGTCGTATCGGCAAGCTCGTTTTCCGCCATCCGTTCCAGATGGCGCTGCACTGCGACCAGGCGCTTCAGTTTTTCGGAGCGGTTTTTCTCCGCCATCGTCTACCTACCCGCCGGCTGCTTTTGCCGGCCCTGCCCGAATCGGGCTTCGTCATCTGTCCGCCTACGGGCTAATGCCCGTTAAAGACGGTGAGGAACGCACTGGAAAACTGACTGACCAGGGCCGCGATGCTGAGATAGAGCATGAACAGCCCTCCCATCAGCAGATACGGCGTGGAAATGAAATAGATCGGTATCTGCGGTGCCAGCTTGTTGATGAAGCCGATCGAAATCTGGAACATCAGGCCGTAGAGCACGAAGGGGCTTGCCAGCCGCAGCATGATGAAGAAGGTCGTCTCCAGCGTATCCGTAATCGAGATCAGCGCGGCGCGCGGCTCAATGTGGCCACCGAAGGGGATGACCGAATAGGAATCGACCAGCGCCTGCAAAACATAATGGTGAAAATCCATAATGAAGAGAATCATCAGCCCGCAAAAGCTGACGAGGCTGGTGAGCGATGTTTCGTTCGATTCCTCGATGATGTCGGCGCCGCCGGGCGCGTTGAATCCGATCATCATCGATATGACCGTGCCGGTGAATTGCAGGCCCAGCGTATAGATCCTGGCCATCATCCCATACATCAATCCGATGACGGTTTCGGTAAAGATGAGGCCGATATAGTTCGCATCGCCCTTCGACACCTGCGGATAGATCGTGTTCCAGAGCAACGGCAGGATCGCCATCGTCAGTGCTGCGGAAAGAAGCAGCCTGATCTGCGGGGGAACGCGACCGGAGGAAAATCCCGGGAGGACCATCATGCAGCCGCCGATGCGGCAGAAGGCGACGAACAACGCCAGAATGGTCCCCTGCGGGTCTGAAATCATGAAATCGAACCTAGAATCTTGATCTCGATCCCCTTGGCCAATTCCACATGCGACAGAACCGGAAGCGTCGCGAACAGGCGTTCGATGATCATGCGTACATAGGAGCGCGTTTCCGGCGACGTGACAAGAACGAAGGGCATGCCCCGGTCCATGTATTCACGGATAACTTTTCCGGCCTGCTCGCTGAACTCTTCCAGGCTGCGCGGGTCGATGTCGAATTCGACGATTTCGCCCTTCTGGTCGCGCTTCAGCGCCTGGTGGAAAATCAGATCCCATTTGCTGCCGAGTCTGAGGACGCGCAGCACGCCGTTATCGGCCAGATCGCCGCAGAGTTGCTGCGCCATGCGTACGCGCACGTGCTCGACGATCTGCTCGGTCTTGCGCACATGCGGCGCGAGTTCAGCGACCGCTTCGAGAATGAGGTGCAGGTTGCGGATCGAGACGCGTTCGGCAAGCAACAGCTTCAGCACGGCCTGCAGGCCGGAATAGGACATGTGCGACGAGCAGATTTCGTCGGCGAGCTTCTTGTATTCCGGATCGAGACGTTCGATTAGGATCTTGACGTCCTTGTAGGACAGCAATGCCGGCAGGTTGTTGCGGATGACTTCGCTCATATGGGTGAGCACGACGGAGACGTTGTCGATCGGCTGGAAACCCTCGCGCTTCAGATCCTCGGTAAAGGCTTCGAGAACGGAGACGGCGGGCATGCCGAAAGCGGGTTCGCGAATCTCATCACCCGGAACGGTCGGCTTGCGGCCGGAACCTGTGACGACAAGCACTTCGCCGACACGCAGCATGTTGGAGGCGATCGTCGTGCCGTGGATGCGAATCTGATACGACTTGTCGGCAATCGCCATGTCGTCGATAACCTTGATCTCCGGCACGACGAAGCCGTATTGCGTCGCGAACTTCTTACGCATCTTGCCGACGCGGAAGGCGAGCTCCTGGTGAGCGCCGAGCAGGCGGGTAGAGACGATCTTGCCGAGCGCCAGTTCGATTTCGGCAGTCTTCAGAACCGACTTGACCGAATCCTTTTCCATTTCCTTCGTCTGCATCACCTTCTGCTCTTCAGCATCGCGGCGAAGCTTGTTCTCGGCTTCGATCTGGCGCGGAATGAACCAGGCGCCGGCAGCCATCAGGCCGCCAAGGAAAACGAAGGGAAGGAAGGGCATGCCAGGCATGATGGCTAGGATGCCCATGAGAACCGCCGAGACGGCGAGCGCGCGCGGATAGCCGCTCAGCTGATTGACGACGGCCTGGTCGGTAGAGCCGGCCGTGCCGCCGCGCGAAACGAGAAGGCCGGCAGCGAGAGAGACGATGAGCGCCGGCATCTGCGAAACCAGACCGTCGCCGACGGAGAGCTTCACGAAAACGTCGGCAGCCTGGCCGATCGGCATGCCATGACGGAAATAGCCGATAATGATGCCGCCGAAGACGTTGATGCAGGTAATCAGAAGGCCGGCAACCGCGTCACCGCGTACGAATTTGGAGGCACCGTCCATCGCGCCGAAGAAGGAGCTTTCCTCTTCCAGTTCGCGGCGGCGGCGCTGCGCTTCCTTCTCATCGATGAGGCCGGCGGAAAGATCGGCGTCGATCGCCATCTGCTTGCCGGGGATGGCATCGAGAGTGAAGCGGGCGCCCACTTCGGCGATACGGGTCGCACCCTTGGTGATGACGATGAAGTTGATGGTGATGAGGATCAGGAAGACGATCAGACCGATGACGAAATCGCCGGACATGACCAGGCTGGAAAAGCCGGCGATGACGCCGCCGGCGGCATCGTGCCCTTCATAGCCGTGCGAAAGGATGACGCGGGTCGTGGCGATGTTCAGCGCCAGACGCGTCATCGTCGCGATCAGCAGGATCGTCGGGAAAGACGAGAATTCCAGCGGCTTCTTGATCCAGAGCGCCACCATGAGGATCAGCACGGAGAACGCGATCGAGAAAGCCAGTCCAAGGTCGATCAGAAACGGCGGGATCGGCAGGAACAGCACGCACAGGATGACCATGATACCGAGGGCAAACCCGATATCGCGTATGCTGGGATTGGCTTTGGGAAGTGCTATTGCGGGTGGTTGTGCCATCGACCGGTTCCGTCTCTTCATGAGAGGTGGCAAACGGCTGACCCGCCTGCCCTATTGGAACCGACCTCTAAAGGTCGAAGCTTGCGCGAGCATGGCCGTTGCCATTGATGCGCGCGATCCGGAGGCCGAAATGGCCTTCAGACTTATCTTAGAAACCCGATTGGATGCGGGAGAAGACGAGATTGGTGAAGATCGAAATCTGCGCGCCGACGAACGGTGCCGAGATGCCGATCGTGACCATGACGGCGACGATCTTCGGCACGAAGGTCAAGGTCGCTTCCTGCACCTGGGTCAGCGCCTGGATCAGGGCGATCACCAGACCGACGACCATGGCGGCGACGACAGCCGGACCGGAAGCCACAAGTACCGTCCAGATCGCAGCCTGGAAAATATCTAAGGCATCGGCTTCATTCATGGCATGTCCACTCCCGGTTCAGCGGCTCCTCATGAGCTGCTGGTCGAATCCGTGCTCGACGAATCGCTGCTGGTGCTACTATCGCTCGACGTGGCCGGCGGATCAATGGTCGTGCCTGCCGGAGCGATCGTAACGCCGGCCTGGATCAGGATCTTGTCGCCGGCATCGGTCTGGGCGATGATGCCGTCCGTGTAGACGGTCACTTCCTTGATCGTGCCCGTCGTCTTACCATCGGCGCTCATGATCTGCTTGCCGATATAGTCCGACGCCTGCGAGATCCATTGGTTCTGCAACACCGTTTCCAGATGCGAGTTCGTCTGGATCTGTTGTTCGACCTGAGAGAAGCTCGCCAGCTGAGAAATCTGCTGGCTGGCGTCCATCGGGTCGGTCGGATCCTGGTTCTGCATCTGCGCGATGAGAAGCTGCAGGAAGTCGTTATAATTTAGGTTGGCGCTCGCCGATGCGGCAGCAGCAGTCTTCGAGGAGCTGCTGCTCGTGCTGCTGTTGACGGCGTCTACCGTTGCCATGGAGCAATCTCCCGACGGATGTGCTCGATCGTCGCCGCCGGCATTTCCTGATTGTTCAGAATATTGTCTTCGACCGGGTAGAGACCGCGGATCGCCTTCAGCGCATCGAAGGCGCGGCCGGTGGCAACGAGGCCGTCGATGCGCTTCAGCTCGGCCAGCACTTCCTCATTGTGGAAGCACGACAGCAGCATGACGATCGACTTGCGGAACATCGCCGTCGACTGTTCCTTGCCTTCCGGATTGATGAGAATCATCTGCGCGATGAAATAGAGCTGACGCAAGGGCGTCGTTGCGTCCTCCGGCTGGAGCACGTGGTTCTCGAGCAGGAATGTCACATCATTCAGGAATTCCAGAGCAACCTTGCGATCGACGCGCAGGACGGCCCCGTTGATAAAGATCTTTTCCCCGGCTTTAAGCGATATGCGAAGCGTACTTTTCATTTAAGTCCATCCCTGATGATGGTGGTGACATCGATGATGCCTTGATAGTTTTCCGACTGGCGCCGCCTGATCCGTTCGCATTCCTTTAATATCCAGATGGCGATCGAAATCAGATTGGCGCGCAGCTCGACGTTGAGCTGGTTCTCCGGGCTTTTGAGGTCCTCGACAAAGCTTACCCATAGGCGTCGCGTATAGAAGAGAGCCTCGATCGCTTCACGGCCGTATTTCCCCGCATCACGGGCCGCAGAGAGAAGAGCTATCGACCGGTCCAGAACTTGTCGTTCTCGTTCCTTGGCGTCGGCCACTGCATCCTGCATGACTTCCGCATATGAGAACTGATACATTCATGCATCCTTCCTGGTCATTACTTCCCTTTGATCATCAAAGGTAATTTACAAGGCTTAACTGCTGGATCTTTGAAACAATCGTGTAAGCCGTTTCGAGCTGGGTCTCGAGACTGTTGACCTTGGTCGATGCCTCATAAGGATCGACTCCGGTCAAGTCACCGATACTGGTGTTGAGAATAGCCTTCTGGGCATTCAGCGTCGTATTCGCGTCCGACAGTCGCGACTGCGAGAGACCGAGCTGACTTGCCTGGCTGTTCAACCCGTCGATCGACTGGCGCGTATAGCTGATGGCCTGCTGTGTGACGGCATTCACCGCACTTTGATTGAGGCCTGGCGGCGTACCCATCAGCGCATTGGTCACGCTGGTCGCGAGTGCCAGATACCGCATGCCGGACGAATTCGAGTTCGTCGAGGTTTCGATGACTTCCGAATTATTGATGCGGCTCGTCATATTCTGATCGGACGCACTCGACCAGCTCGACCAGCTGCTGTCTGATGTGAACATCGGCCCGACGGTATTGGTGATGAAATCCGTTATCTGGTCGGCTGATATGGTATCTGCAGTTACCGGCGGTGACTGATTTGCCATGTAAGTCGCAAGCTGCGCCTGAATATCCGAGTTCGTTGCCGAGGAATTATCCGTCATCGGCTGGACATCGGTATTGGTTCCGGCAAAGAGATACTCGCCATTCACCATCGTATTGGCCGATGCAATGACGCTCGACAGGGTCGAGCTCGCCGTCTGCTGCGCCAGGGCAACGCTGCTGCCATCGGTGTTGCCGCTCAGCGCCACGAGCTGGTCCATCAGGTTCTGTGCCTGCGTGCCCATGCCGGTCAAGGCGGTTTGCGACGTCGTCATACGCTGGTTCGCAATGGAATTGCTGCTGAGAATGGAATCGATGCGCGACACTTCCCGCGTCAGATTCACATTGAGCGACGTGTTGCTGCCAAGCGCTACGCCGATGTCGGCATAGACGCCCGTGGTCGCCTCGGTCGATGCACTCGTCATCTCATTCTGCGCCTGACGAATCGTCTGACGCATGGCGTTCTGAATGGCCGTGCTCGAAATGAAAGAAAGTTTCATGGCTTAGCTCGCAATATCCAGTACAGATTGAAGCATTTCATTGACTGCGTTCAATATCTTCGTTCCAGCCTTGTAGGACTGTTCGATATCCATCATCAGCGTCAGTTCTTCATCGAGATTGACGCCCGTCGCATTCGAATAGGCGCTCGAGGAGCGCGATAGAGCAGCAGAGGTATTTTCCCCCGCCGTCGTTGCCGTGCTGCGCTGGCCCTCGAGCCAACCGATGGAGCTCGCCGAATAATCCATGAGCGTGGCATTGGTGTCGGAGCCAGCGGCAGGATCGAACGCCATCTTCGTATTCATGGCAGTGATAAAGCCATCAAGCTGGGTGGAATATCCACTGTCGCCGCTGGTATTCTTGGTATAACCGGTTTCACCAGTAGTACTATCGTTATTAATACCACCATCACGTAGCAACGTCGGGTCACCACCTTGAGACGTGATTAATTTCGAATTAACGGTTATCGAGCCCGCCAAGCCCGTGACTGCCGTACCGCTGGCCGGAACGGTGCCACCGCTCCAGGTGAACAGGCCAGGCAGAGTCGGTTTTGAAGAATCGCTGTTCGTTTCCGCAAAGACCGTAACCAGCCCTCGAGCCATTTCATCAAGCTGCTTCTGATAGGTCGGCGCAACATCATCGCGAATCTGAAGTGCCGCCTGAAGCGTGCCTTGTGCCGTCGTATTCGCGCCCTGGCCTGGAGTCAGCGCAACCCCATCGATGTAAACGCTGTTGCCTGTCGTGTCTGCCGTGTAGGTACTCGTCGGCTGGAACGTCACCGAGCGCGGAATGGTCTCGAACAGGGTCGTTCCGCTCGTGGTGTAAAGCGCCATGTCGTTGTTGCCGCGCGTCACGGTTGTCACGCCGACGATCTTCGAAATCTGGTTCAGGATCGAATCGCGCTGGTCCATCGCGTCGGCAAGGGCGCTCGATGTCGGGCCAGCCGTGGTCGTTGCCGATTTCACCGCGTCGTTGGCGGTCTGGAACTGCTTCAGCAGGCTGTTCAGCGTATCGACGTCGGAGCTGATCTGCTTGTCGGCGTCGGTACGGGCGCTCTGCACTGCCGCCGTGGCATTGTTGAGCGATGTCGCCAGGCTTTGGGCCGCATTGATCGCAGATTGCGCAGCCGTCGCGTTGGATGGCGATCCCGCATAGTTCTGCATCGCATCCTGAAATGCCGACAGATAAGTCGACGGCGCGATCTCGTTGTCGTTGCCGCCAAGCGTGGCCGACTGAAGGTTGCTGTAGGCATTCAGCAGCAGCTGCTGTGCCGAATCCGACGAGGCCGAGCTGAGATAGGCCTTCTGTAATGCCGGTTCGCTGCTGCGGGCAATCTGCACCACCTGAGCACCAGCCATATTGGTCGTCACCACCGCCTGACGACGCGAATAATTCGTGTTGTTGGCATTGGCGATATTGTTCGACACGACGCTGCTCTGCGTGCCGGTATTGTTGAATATTGCCTGCGCGTTATTGAGAGCTGTTGTGAGCGACATGACTGACTCGATACCCTATTCGTTTTAGCGCGGCAGATTGGCCGAAGGCGCGCAGGAAGTGTCGGAATAGCCTGTCAGAGCAAGGCCGGCGAAATAGACCAGATTTTCATTAGCAGATGGACGACCACCGGAACGAACCGGAGCCACCCTCCCGCAAACATGGCGCAAGACGAGAGCACCGTCGCCTGCAGAGATAGCACGGCGAACCGGCGTCACACCGACACAGCCGCCAAAAGCGGCGCCGAGGCGAAGCGCCTGCGCATCCACTTCCGCAAGTGCAGTCTTCATGCTGCCGAAATTCCTCATCTGGAATCCTCGTTATCCTTCATACGACTGAGAGTAGGTGGCGGGCCTTGCGTGAAGCTGTCTGAGAGGACGAAAAACCGATCATCGCGAAAAGCTTCGTCAAGAGCGCCATCGGGCGATCATGCTACGGACTGCTGTGCACCGAAATGGTAAGGAATAACGTACCTTCCGGCGCCGTGCCGATCAGGCAGCCGAAAAGGAACAGGCCCGAGAATCAGCTGATTCTCGGGCCTGTTCATGAGTTTAGTATGGGGATGTACGACCGGAACATCAGCTCCAGTCGATGCAGTAGCCGAGGAAGCGCTTCGAATCGACGGGGTCGAAGCCGAGCTTCTTGCGCAGCTTCTTGCGCAGCTTCGAAATATGGCTTTCGACGACATTCTCTTCGACTTCCTCGTCGAAGATGCCGTAGATGGCGTTGAAGATCTGGGTCTTCGTCACACGGCGACCGCGATTGGCGATCAAATATTCGAGGATGCGGCGCTCGCGGCGCGGCAAGGCGAATACGGAACCGTTGATTTCCGGATCGCGGCCATCTGCGAAGACGCGAATGGGGCCAATATCGGTATAGTTGCTGATCGCCTTCAAGCGGCGGCGGATCGCCGCGGCCCTGGCAAGAATTTCGCGAGGATGCACCGGCTTGCGCACGACATCGTCGACGCCACAATCGAAAAGTGCAAGCGTGGCTTCCAGCGAGGGCTGGTCGCTCACCGCGATAACAGGTGCTGCCGTCCGGTCGCGAATCGCCCTTGGAAGCTCATGCACCTGCTGACCCTGTCCGATCAGAAAGGCTTCCACCGCAGCAATATCGCCCTCTGCTGCCGTCGTCACCCATTCGCCGAATTCACGCGGATCAAATCCCGTCGAAGGGATGCCCTCGCGTCCAAACAGTGATGTATATCCGTCCTTAACGAGCTCTCGCTCATCAACCACTACGATCATTCGTCCGCCTCCGAATCAGTGTGGTGTTTCGATGATCTATGGGTACGAATCGGGCGAATCACGAACAACTGTCGGAAATGAGTGGCAGAAATTAATAATTGATTAACTTTGTAGGGGCGATTTGCACTAGATATAGTAGGTGGTCGGCGCTTTACACCGATAAAAAAGTTGTTAGTGGACGTATTATTAACATGCGCATTTTAGGCAAATCGACGGCAGTCAACCGCTTCGATTGGGTTAGCGCCGGCTAACCGGAGAGCACATACAACCTGTAATTGCTTACTCCCGGCAGAACATCGCCGCATTGGGCGTCCATTTTCCGTAGCCTGTGGCGACCAGATTGGCGATCACCCGGCAGACATAGACCTTCTGGGCGGGGTCATTGTTCGGGCCAGCATGGTATCTAGCTACCGCCATCGTCCAGGTCTCATGCCTGTCATGCAGATTGCGGAGAAACTTTGCGGCATACTCGACATTGCTACGCGGGTCGAACATGGCGTTGACGGATGTAAAGTTTTCGCCGTGGAAATACTGATTGATCTGCATGCAGCCGACATCGATAAGCTTCGCCCCGTTCTGCCGTGCCGCAGCGAATATCTGCAGGGCGGCGTCCTCGGATGGTGGAAAGATCGGCCGCCCCTCGACATTGAGAGCGTAGGGATAGAGCGATCCCTTGCGACCCGTTTCCGTTAGACCCACCGAATAAAGAATCCCTTCCGGTATTCCGTATTTCGCGGCGGCAGACTGGATTTCGCGTTCGCAAAGACCGGCTGCACCATTGTCAGGCGGTGCCGGATTGCCCGACGCATGCGCCTCAGAGGTAAACCGCCCCAGAGCGAGAACGCTGCACGCCACCAGCAGCGCCGTCCTCAACACCGCGCTCACCCGAACTGCGATTGCCATCGTTTCCATTTGCCTGCTGCCCTGAATAGTTCTGGCCTCTCGGGCGTGCGTCGCCCCCCTGTCCCTGGTTCAAAAGGGACTGTTGCTGTGGCTGGTTCGATCCGGAATTGCGGCCGCTATCCGACTGCTGGTCGGCATTGGACGCCATGGAGACGGTGATATTGTCGACCTGATAGCCTTGTGCGCGCAATGCATCGACCATGCGGCTTTGATCGGCGTGAAGCTGCCTGTAGGCTTCGCTCGTCTGAACCTTCAGATCGACGCTCAGCTGGTCTCCGGAGAGCCGCATGGTTGCCGTCACGTCGCCGAGATTGTCGGGGCGCAGCTGGATCTTCAGCGTATTGACGACCTTGCCGGTGCTGGTCAGGTTCGCGGCGTTGGAGAGCGCCGAGCCTGGCTGCATCGCCGCCGACCATTCGTGGTCGCCCGCCAGGGTTCCAGCAACGAGTGCCGAGTTGGAATTGGCGGCAAGCCCGAGATAGCGGCGCGAATCCAGCACGGTGACCGCCACCGCATCGCCGCCTGTAGCAGCACCGACTTTGACATCGGCAACGTCATCGCCGCTCTTGCTGATCGACAGGTCGAGCGCGCTGCCACGGCCATCCGCCCGCGTCAGGCGGAATGTTTGCGCAACATCCGCTCCCTTGCCGTCGTCTGGCAGCGTCAAGGCCGTGTCCGAGGCGTCCGCGAGGGCAGCTTTGCCTGATGGCAATGTCTGGACCTTGGCATCGTCTGTTGTCTTGCCCGCCAGCGTCGTGCTGACCTGGGTTGTGCTGGCCTGGGTCGTGCTAACCTGCGTCACCGCGATGGGCTGCGCAACGTTCAGCAGCGACAATGCATCGGAAATCGTATTGGCCGGCTGGCTGCCTTGCGTCGATGCAGGCTTACCGTCATCCGTGGACTGGACATCCTTTCCATCCTTCACCGCGGGCATCTTACCGTCGCCCTTGATCGGCGCCGTCTGACCGTCAGTCGTCGCGACATCGGCCAGTTGCTGCGCGATCTCGGCCAGCTGATCGAGCGCCGTCGGAGGCACCTGCACCTTGCCGGTGTCAATCGTCGGCGTGGTGGGATCGGCGGCTGCGGCCGGCTGATCGCCATCGATAGGGGTAGCCTCGCCTTCGCCAGCCGCGGAGGCTGCCTTCTGCAACTCGATCAGCGATTTCGAGAGCGAGGCGACACCGGCGGGCTGCGAAGCTTTCGTGCCCTTGGCAAGGCCGGCGGGATTGGCGAGATTGGCTCCGGACGTATCGATCATTCCAACTCCGGCATTGGCGCTGTCATCGACGGTAAGGGTTATCGCGGCGAGATTGCTCGCTGCCGTCTTCACCGCGCCAGTGTCGTCATCCGCATTGTCACCAGTTGTCGTGTTCGCGTCCGTCGCCACATCGGTTCCGGTATTCGAACCGGCAGATTTGCGTCCATTGCCGAGCGAACTGGTCAGAGCATCGATAAAACCCTTGCCGTCATCCTGCTTTGTCGAGCGAGTGCCTTTGGCAACAGCAAGAATATCCGCCCCCGATGAGGCGCCAGACACACCGATGTCGTTCATATCAATGACTTTCCTGCTTCAACAGGCCGTCGATGGCATCCAGCTTCGAGCGGCTCGTCGTGACGAATGCGTTGAACGAAGAGTCGGCCTCCTGCCGCCCTCCTTTCGGGGCGGGAGCCGCGTTTGGCGGGGCTCCCTGCTCAACACCCGCCGTGCCGGGAGATTGGCCTCCCGATTGATTCGTCACAGCAGCATCGTGTTCAGTCTTCTGTTGGTTGGGCAGGTTAGGAACATTGCCTTGCCCGAGGCTTGCAGCGTCGGGCGTGCGCAGTATCTCTGCCGCCACAGCCTTTGCGGCGTCGCGCAGAGCCCGGTCGCGCGCATTCAGTTCGCCCGCCGGCATCTGGTTCACATCGTTGATCGCCGACTTCCATTCGGGCGTGGATATGCCCGCCACACCGCCATAGAAGTTCGCCAGCGCGCCAAAGGCATCGCCGCCGTCATTAGAGATTGCCTGGGCGCGGTTGGCTGCGAGCGCGGCAAGATCGGCCTTGCCGGCGATCGCGGCACGGCGTGCCATGCGCAGATAGATCTCCCGCTGTCTCGGCGGGTCCATGAAGGATAGGATGTCGATGATGTCCTGTTGCTTGACATCGGAATCGTGATCCACCACCAGCTGCACAAAAAGATCCGCAAACTGGCTGGCGTAGGGCGAATGCAGGAAGCGCCGCGTATAACGCTGCGCATAATCAAGCCCTTGCGGCACCATGCCCGCATCGGCGCAGAGAGCCAGCGAGCGGCGTAGCGCCGATTCCTCGACGATCGTGCCGGGCGCCATCAGCCGCGCCCAGTCGTAAAGCGGCAAGGCGGCCTTGGCGTTCTTGCCCGACATGACGTTGCCGGCAACCAACGAGAGGTAGGGGCCGATCGGCTTGTCGCGATATTCCTTGGAAATATCGACAAGCGTGTTGACGACCAGCAGACCCTTGCCGTTCAGGTATTTCCGCAGAACATCCGCAACGCGATTGTCGAAATTGCCATTGACGTCACGCGACATCAGATATTCGAGCGTTTCGGGATTGCCGCCGCTCATGGCGTAGATCAGTGCCGCGTCGACGTTACGGTTGTCCTCGAATACGGATTTGTCCGCATTGCGCAAGCGCTCGTCTATGGTGGCGAGCAGAAAGCGCTGCATCTCTCCGGCGGAACTATCGCCGGCAACAACGGAATCCTGGACGAATTCGAGCGAGCGCAGCATCTTGTAGAGCGGCAGGTTGTCCTGCCCCTCAGCGCTTGCAGCCCCCGGCATCAACATGCCGAGGGTAAGCGTGAGCGCAAGGTGATGACGATGCTGTTTGCGCGCCATGGACTATCCCTGCTTGCCTTGGCTCGACTTGCTCTTGCCCGAAGCGGGCTTCGCGGGAGCCTGCGTTCCCGAAGCCGCGGGATCCGTCGCTGCCTGGTTCGAGGGGTTAGCGATCAGGATCTCGATACGGCGGTTGGCATCGTTAAAGGGATCGTTGGGCAGTTTCAGACGCCTGTCCGCAAAACCGGACACTTGAACGATCCGCTTCTCGTCCAGCCCGCCGCTCGTCAGCATGTAATAGGCGCTCTGGGCACGATCGAGCGACAGGCGCCAGTTGTCATTGCGACCGCCGACCATATAGGGGCGTCCGTCGGTATGGCCGCGGATCAAGATCGATCCCTTGTGTTCCGAGAGGATCTTTCCGATCTTTTCCATCGCCAGCACCATCTCGCGCCGGGGAACTGCCGAACCGATATTGAACATCGGATCGTTTGTTTGATCGGAGATCGTTACGAGCACGCCGCCTTCCGCGGCGCTGACCTGCAGCCCTTCGGCCAGCTGACCGGCAACACCCTTGATCTCGGCCTGGATGGTCTGCTGCAGATCTTTGGCCTCCTGCTGCTGCGCCTTCGTCGGCTGAACATCCTTGTTCTCCGCCGAAGCGGCATTGTCCTCAGGCGCGGATGCATCGCTCTGCATAGTGGCCTTGGCAACCTGCTGAGCCTGCGTCGGCTTTTCCGGCGCCTTGCCGGCCGCTTGCTGCTCGCTCACCGTCGGCTGTTGTTCAGGCGTTTGCGGCTGATCGGCTGGCTGACCCGTATCCGCAGCTGTCGCCCTCGACAGAGCGATGACCTCACCCTTGGGCGATTGATCCGACTTGGCGGACTGTTCCTCGTTCGCCTTCTTCGAAGCGCTGGAAACCTGAACCTGCTTGGTCCAGAAATCCGGATCGAACGGATCGCGATAGGCCTGGCCGCCATCGGCACCGGTCGCTGGACCTGACTGAGCCGCCCCACCCTCGCCCTTGGCGCTGACATTGGCCTGCTGACCGACTTCCTGTGCGATCTCGGCCAGGACCGAATAGGGATTCTCGAAGAAATCCGCTTCGGAATAGTTCGTCTGATCGCCCGATGTCGAGGTCAGGTCCTCGCCGGTCTTAGCCGATTTGCCATCATTCGGCTTTTCCTGCGGCTTGTCGGACTTCTGCTGATTCTTTTCACCCTGAGCCTGATCGACGGGTTTCTTGAGACCCTTTTCCGTCGGCTTCTCGTCGGCGAGCTTGATCGGATTGAAATAGGAGGCGACCGAGGCCTTCGTCTCTTCATTGGCAGCGTTCACCAGCCACATGACCAGGAAGAAGGCCATCATGGCCGTCATGAAGTCGGCATAGGCGATTTTCCACGCGCCGCCATGGCCGCCTTCGTGATCACCGCCGCCGTGGCGCTTGACGATGATGATCTCGTGCTTGCCGTGATTTTGATCGCCGTCGCTCATTTCAGGATCTCTTTCAGGCTAGCGGCCCAGGCGGACATACGGGTCACGAGAACGCTCTCGCCGATCGTAACGGTGAGATCGACATCATCAGCCTCGACGTGGCGCAGCAACGCGCCGTCATCGCCGAGATGATCATGAAGGACCTCGAAAAGATGACGCGGACCGCTGACCGAGATCGGCCCGGCGCTGCCGTCGAGGATCGCGGCCCTGACCAGTTCGGCAAGATCGGCGACGGCCTTGGCCGTCAGCGTCTCGGTCATGACCGGCGCAAGAATGGCGGCGGCTTCGGTGCTGATCGCCTGCCCGAGCATCGTGGCGATGCGCGTCATATCCGCAGCGATCTTGTCCGCCGCCTGCTCTTCGTAGCGTATCCGCAGCGCATCCATTTCGGCGCGAAACGACTGGGCCATGGCATCGATCTCGGCCTGATGCCTTTGCGTCAGTTCCTGCGTCGCCGCCTCATGCCCTTCCGCATAGGCGACACGGCGCTCGGCCTCGACATCAACAGGCGGCTCGAGCGGGCTTTCGGCAAACTCGACCGGTTCCGCAAACGCCATATCCTCGACATGGGGCAGCGGGGCCTGTTCGGCGCTGAAATCCTTGAGATATCGGGACAGTGTCAAGCTCACGCGCGCATCTCCCCATTCGCGCCGCAGAGACGCTGCAAGTCGATGCCGACAGCCGGCCGATCCATTCCCATTCTCAAAACGTCGATCATCACGCTTCCGGTTTCCGTCCTCAGGCAGCACCTTCCGGGACCAATGTCACCGGCACATTGTGCAGCCAAGCCACTGCGAAGGACCGTAGGCAGCCAAACTTGTGCGAGGATGAATGCGATGCGGTATTGCCGATCGGACGGCGGCACCCGGCAATCATTTCGACTGGAGAATAATCAGCACCTTGCTCGCCATGCTATTGGCGATCGACAATGCCTGCACACCCATCTGCTGCGCCGTCTGCAGGGCGCTCTGCCGCGCAGAGGCCTCTTCCATATTCGTATCGACGAGATCGCCGACGCTGCTCTTGATGGCATCGCTGAGCTTGGAAATATAATCCGACTGATCGTCGATGTTCGACTTCATCAGGCCCAATGTCGAATCCGCCGATGTTGCCGACTTCAGGAGCGAGTTGGTAACATTGATCATATCGGTCAGTTCGTCATCGGTCGTGCTGCTCGATAGGGCGATCTCGGTTCCGCCCGTCGGCGTCGTGCCGCCGGTGGCGGAGAGGAGGTAATAATTGCGAGGCGTGCTGCTGCCGCTGCCCGAAGCATCGAAGGTGCTTGCATCAACATTCTTCGTCAACAAACCCCGCTCGGGTTTGACAGTATCGACCATCAAGGTCTGGGAACTGTCATAGCTGATCGTCGTGAAGCTGATCTGGCCGCCCGTTCCACGCGTGAAGTTGCTGATCACCGACTGCTGGGTGGAGGGTTGCTGCTCCGTATTATAGAGCCAGTTCTCGCCGGAAAAGGATGCCGACTGGGTGACGGATTGCAGCTGGTTCTTGAGCTGCTGGATGTCGGAGTTGATAGCGTTCTTGTCGGTGCCTGGCTCCTTTGCCGAAACCAGCTTGGACTGAATCTGGGTCAGAAGGCTGACGACCGTATCCATGGCGGTGGATGCGGTATCGACCTTGGACGCACCGAGGCCCAGCGCGTCCGTAATCGTGGAAAGGCTGCTCTGGTCCGAGCGCATGGTGGTCGCCATAGACCAATAGGTGGGATCATCGCTCGCCGTCTGGATGCGGTAACCGGACGAAACCTGCTGCTGCACGACATCGAGATCTTTGTTGATACCGCGCAACACGGTCAGCGCCGCCGACGTGGTGGGATTCGTCGTCACATTGCTCATCTGAAAATCCGTAGTTCCATTGGGACTGGCAAGCCGGACCGATCCGGCAGCAACGATTGGCCTCATGCCCACCAGCGGGAGATATCCCAGCGCGGCCCGTCGCTAAAGCGCGATCCGGCAATCGCTTGGAAGGAGAACGGAGCCGGATCTGCGCAGAGACTGCAAATCAATTAGCGGCAACGTTAACAAAAGCTTATACGCGGCGACAAGAGGGAAAAGCCGCCGCGCCATTTCAACGCAAGCTCCAGTCAAGGCTCACTTGAAGAGAGCAAGAACATTCTGCGCGCTCGTGTTGGCAATCTGCAGCGACTGGATGGCCAGCTGCTGCTGGGTCTGCAGCGCCGAGAGCCTGCTCGATTCTTCTTCCATATCCGCGTCGACGAGCTTGCCGACGCCGGAATCGATGGTATCGCGCAGGGTGGAGACGAAGCTCGTCTGCAGATCGATGCGGGTCGAGAGAGAGCCGAGCTGCGACGCCGTGCTGTTCATGGCGTTAAGGGCGCCCTGCACCAGGTTCATCGCCAAGCCGATATCGCCGCTCGTCATGTTGGTGATATCGAGGCTGAAGACGGAATAGTCGTTGCCGTTGATGGTCTGCTTGCTGCCGAGGATGCCCGAGCTCGTATCGATCGTCCCGCTGCTGTTCGCGCCGAAGAGGACGTTGCCCTGCGAGCTGGTATCGAAGGCGTAGCTGGTGCTGTTGACGGAAACCGTACCGTCATTGTTGCGCACGAAGGAGGAGACGACGGAGGCCGAGGCGCCATTGACCGCATACATCCAGTTCTGCCCGGAGAAGGATGCGGATTGCGCAATGCTCTCCAGCTGCTGTTGCAGCTGCGTGACCTCTTCCTGGACGTCGGCCTTCGACACGCTGTTTTCCGTTGCCGCGACGAGCTTGTCCTTGATCTGCTGAACGACCGTGATGGCGTTGTCCATCGCCGTATAGGCAGTGTCGACCTTTGCCGCGCCCAGGCCCAATGCGTCCGAGACGGCTGAAAGCGCGCTATTGTCGGACCGCATGGTCGTTGCGATCGACCAATAGGCGGCATTGTCAGCTGCCTTGGCTACCTTGTAGCCCGAGGAAACGCGGCTCTGCGTATCCTGCAGGTTCGTGTTGATGGAGCGCAGGGTCTGGAGGGCGGACATCGCCGCGTCGTTGGTGAGAATGCTGGTCATCGAAAAGTGCCCCTTATGGCTGAATTTGGAAGGGACATTCCGGTCTGCGGCCGGGAACGGCAATCAGCCTCATGCTTGTTAACCGCCTCTTAGGGGAGGTTAACCAACCGTTGCGCTAGCTGCAACTGACAGGAATAGGGTTAATAAAAGATTAATGCCGACCATAAAAGTTAATGGAATCATCCTTTCCGTTATATGGCCGTCAGGTATCGTGGCATCGCCTGCGCTACCTTTCATTGAACCCGAGGGAGGCCTATCCGCGCAGCGCGTGTCGACATGCCGCTTTCCAGCCGGATATCATCGTTTGACGCGCAGCAAGTACCGCAAGTCAGCCTCGCGCCACCTTCGGCATCGTAGATAGCCGCTATCAGTCCAATGTCGGACGAAGACGGCCGTCTTCTGCAGCGTCCCGGCGATGATGCCGGCACCAGCGGCCATATGTGAGGTTGAGATGTTCAGTTTGCAGGACGCCGGATGGGCGGCGGTTGATCGCCAAGAGCGAACAAGCCTCGACCCCGACGACTGGCAGGCTCTGCGCAGGCAGGGTCACCAGATGCTCGACGACATGTTCGATCATCTCCAGACGCTCGGAACAAAGCCGGTCTGGCAACACGCCCCCTCCTCCGCCCGCGCCCTGTTCGATGCGCCTCTGCCGGTCGAAGCCAGCGAGCTGGCCGAAGTCCACGCCATTTTTCGGGAAAATATCCTCCCCTATGGCAGCGGCAATATTCACCCGGGTTTCATGGGCTGGGTCCAGGGCGGCGGCACGGTTACCGGCATGCTGGCCGAAATGCTCGCCGGCGGGTTGAATGCCAATCTCGGCGGACGCGACCATATGCCGATCGAAGTCGAGCGCCAGATCATCCGCTGGGCGCGCGAGATCTTCTCCTTTCCGGAGACGGCAGGCGGTATTTTCCTCACCGGCGCATCGCAGGCCAATTTCGTCGCGGTGCAGATCGCCAGATGCCGGAAGCTCGGCCGCGATGTGCGCGCAACCGGTCTGTCCGACGAATCCCGGCTCGTCGCCTATGCATCGAACGAGGTTCATGGCTGTGTTCCCCGCGCGTTCGAAATGTCCGGTATCGGCAGCGCTCAGCTCCGGCGCATTGCCGTCAATGACCTTGGCCAGATCGATATCGGCGCGCTGGAAGAGGCGATCCTTCGCGACAAACGGGAAGGTCTTGTGCCGTTCCTCGTCATCGGCAGTGCGGGAACGGTCAATACCGGTGCCGTCGATGACCTCGCCGGTTTGCGGCATATCGCCGACAGTTACGATCTTCATTTTCACGTCGACGGCGCGCTGGGCGCCCTCGGCGTGTTGAGCCCCGACCTTGCGCATCTGTTCGCAGGGATCGACAGTTGCGATTCGCTCGCTTTCGATTTCCACAAATGGGGCCAGGTGCCATACGATGCCGGCTTCCTGCTCGTGCGCGACAGTGAATGGCAGCGGCAGACCTTTGCCTCGGACGCCGCCTATCTCAGCCGCGCAGCCACCGGGCTTGCAGGCGGAGACTGGTGGCCCTGCGACTACGGTCCGGATCTGTCGCGCGGTTTCAGGGCGCTGAAGACCTGGTTCACGCTGAAAACCTACGGCGTCAAAGCTCTCGGAGACGCCATAAGCGCCAACTGCCGGCTGGCCCGCAGGCTGGCCGAGAGCATCGAACAGGAACCTCGGCTGACATTGCTCGCACCGGTCGCGCTCAATATCGTCTGCTTCGCCTATGTCGGCGAGGATGGAACTGTACCTGCATCCGTCAACTCCCAGATCGTCGAGCGGCTGCACGCCGAAGGCCGCGTCGCTCCATCCCTGACCCATCTGAACGGACAACCGGCAATCCGCGCCGCGATCGTGAACCATCGCACGCGACGGGCGGATATCGACGAGCTCGTTCATAGCGTTTTGACAATCGGCCCCCGACAGGATTTCCCCCAATGCTGATGACCAAAGCCCCAGGCATCGAACCGGCTTCGACCAATATGCCGGACGCCTCCCGAATTCTCGGCATGCAGAGAATCGTCTCGCTCGTCTATGCCGGCCGCGACGTAACGCCGCTATGGAACGAGCTCATGCAGCGTGTGACGGCCGATTCGGCCGATGCGGCCGCACTCATGGACCTGGCGATCATCCTGCAAACGCTCGGCCGCACCGAAGAGGCACGCCAGATCCTGAAGAACGCCGTGCAGCTGCGGCGGGACTTCCGCGTCGTCCACGGCAACGGAACCGGACCGCGCCTCTTGGCCTTCGTCACCGAAGGCGATTTCATGGCCAACACGCCGCTGGATTTTCTGCTGGCGGGCAGCGATTGCGTACTATGGCTGCGCTATGTCGACCTGCAAACCTCTGCACTCATCGGTCTGCCGGAGCATGACGTCGCCTTCATGGCAATCGGAGAGTCAACTGAAAACGCGCCCCTGCTCGCCCATATGCGGGGGCTTCTTGCGAAGTTCGACGGTCTCGTGATGAACCGCAACCCGGAACTGATCGCGAGGCTTACGCGCGACGGAGTGAGCGGAATGCTGGCAAACGAACCGTCGATCCTCTCCCCTACCACCCATCGCGTATCGCGCGACGATCTCGCAGCCGTCGCCGTCGGCGCCAAGCAGCTGAAAGACTGCGCCCCAGGCCTGGCCTTCCCGCTGGTCGTGCGCCCGCTCAGCACACATGCCGGTAATGGAATGGAGCGCGTCTCCGATCCGGCTGAACTGGCAGCCTTTCTCGCAGCACAGCCGGCATCCGAGCTTTACGTGGCACCCTTCATCGATTTCCGCGGGGCCGACGGCTATTACAACAAGCAGCGCGTCGTATTCATCGACGGCAAGGCCTTCGCCAGCCACATGGCGCTCTCGGACCACTGGATCGTGCACTATCTGAGTGCCGGGATGGGTCAGAGTGCCGCAAAACGAGCTGTCGAACAGGCATGGATGGAAGATTTCGACTGCGATTTCGCCGTCCGCCACGAAGAGAGTTTTGCAGCACTCTGCCGTCATATCAAACTCGACTATTTCGGCATCGACTGCGCGGAGCTTCCTGACGGTCGTCTGTTGGTATTCGAGCTCGATGTGGCAATGGTGGTCCACAATATGGATGACCCTGTCGTCTATCCCTACAAGCAGGTTGCCATGCGCAAGCTGTTCGATGGCTTCGTCGATGCCATCAGGCGAAGGGCGAATAGTGCGCTTTAGAGCAATTCCAGGAAAAGTGCGCAGCGGTTTTCCGTCCGGAATTGCGAGACAACAAAGAGATAGAGCGGCTCAGAGATTCTGTGAAAAACTGAACCGCTCCAGGCTCGCAGCCGGATTGCGACGTCGCGCAAAACGAAAACCGCGCCTTCCGGAGAAGGCGCGGCAAGGTCGTATCCTGTTTGGCCAACGTGTGCTGGCGCTTCCTATTAACGGAAGAGCGACAGGATCTGCTGGGTCGAGGAGTTGGCGATCGACAGGGACTGAACAGCCAGCTGCTGCTGCGTCTGCAGAGCAGACAGCTTGCTCGATTCTTCTTCCATGTCGGCGTCAACCAGCTTGCCAACGCCCGACTGGATCGAGTCGGAGAGCGAGGAAGCGAAGCTCGTCTGCAGGTCGATACGGCTGGAGATGGAGCCGAGCTTCGAACCCAGGCTGGTGAGCGAGTTCAGAGCGGTCTGAACCATGTTGAGCGCGCTGGAGATCTGGCCGCCCGTCATGTTGGTGATGTCGAGGCTGAAGACCGAAGCGCCGACGGTGCTGTCCTTCGTGCCGAGGATGCCCGAAGCCGTGTCGATCGTGCCGGCTGCATTGGCGCCGAACAGAACGTTGCCGGTTGCGCCGGTGTTGAAGGCGTAGGAGGTCGAGCTGACCGAAACGGTGCCGTTGGTGCCGCGGATGAACGAGGAAACAACCGAAGCCGAGTCGTTGTTTGCGGCCATGACCCAGTTTTCGCCGTTGAACGAAGCGGACTGGGCAACGCTCTGAAGCTGCTGCTGCAGCTGCGTGATTTCTTCCTGAACAGACTTCTTGTCGACCGACGGTTCCATCGCGGTTGCAAGCTTGTCCTTGATCTGGCCGACGACGTCGATCGCGCTGGTGACGGCCGTCGATGCGGTGTCAACCTTGGCAGCGCCGAGGCCGAGAGCGTCGGAAACGGCGCCGATGGCGCTGTTGTCGGACTTCATGCTGGTGGCGATCGACCAGTAGGCAGCGTTGTCGGAAGCCTTGGAGATGCGCAGGCCAGAAGAAACGGCGTTCTGCGTGTCCTGCAGGTTCGAGCCGATGGTACGCAGCGTCTGGAGAGCAGCCATTGCGGCGTTGTTGGTAAGAATGCTCGTCATGATATTTGCCCCTTTGGCAGTGGTTGAATAAGGGACATTCCGGACCTAAAACCGGTAACGGCATTCAGCATCATGCCTATTAACCAAATTCGTTAAGGTTAACTCGCCGCTTCGATGGTCCTAAGAAACAGCAATATAGTTAAGAAAAGCTGAACCGCGTTTGGCCAAAAAATATAAAAAAAACCGCGCCTTAGATAGGCGCGGTTAACTTGTTGTTTAGGATTTTCGACCAACGCGCCGCGTTGGCGCTTCCTATTAACGGAAGAGCGACAGGATCGACTGGGTCGAGGAGTTGGCGATCGACAGGGACTGGATAGCCAGCTGCTGCTGCGTCTGCAGAGCAGACAGCTTGCTGGATTCCTGTTCCATGTCGGCGTCAACCAGCTTGCCAACGCCCGACTGGATCGAGTCGGAGAGCGACGAAGCGAAGCTCGTCTGCAGGTCGATACGGCTGGAGATGGAGCCGAGCTTCGAACCCAGGCTGGTCATGGAGTTCAGAGCAGTCTGAACCATGTTGAGCGCGCTGGAGATCTGGCCGGAAGTCATGCTGCTGATGTCGAGGCTGAAGACCGAAGCGCCGACGGTGGTGTCCTTCGTGCCGAGGATGCCCGAAGCCGTGTCGATCGTGCCGGCTGCATTGGCGCCGAACAGAACGTTGCCGGTTGCGCCGGTGTTGAAGGCGTAGGAGGTCGTGCTGACCGAAACGGTGCCGTTGGTGCCGCGGATGAACGAGGAAACAACCGAAGCCGAGCCGTTGTTTGCAGCCATGACCCAGTTTTCGCCGTTGAACGAAGCCGACTGGGCAACGCTCTGAAGCTGCTGCTGCAGCTGGCCGATTTCTTCCTGAACGGACTTCTTGTCGACCGAGCCTTCCATGGCGGTTGCAAGCTTGTCCTTGATCTGGCCGACGATGTCGATCGCGCTGGTGACGGCCGTCGATGCGGTGTCAACCTTGGCAGCGCCGAGGCCGAGAGCGTCGGAAACGGCGCCGATGGCGCTGTTGTCGGACTTCATGCTCGTGGCGATCGACCAGTAAGCAGCGTTGTCGGAAGCCTTGGAGATGCGCAAGCCGGAAGAAACGGCGTTCTGCGTGTCCTGCAGGTTGCTGCTGATGTTCTGCAGCGTCTGGAGGGCGGCCATTGCGGAATTGTTGGTGATAATGCTGGTCATAGGAGTGTCCCCTGGAAACTGGATACAAAAGGAGGACATACCGGACTGGAAATACCGGCGATGAC
Source organism: Rhizobium sp. ERR 1071 (assembly GCF_007828675.1). NCBI lineage: Bacteria > Pseudomonadati > Pseudomonadota > Alphaproteobacteria > Hyphomicrobiales > Rhizobiaceae > Rhizobium > Rhizobium sp. ERR 1071. The sequence continues at coordinate 441,734 of NZ_VITM01000003.1, forward strand.
GGAGCAGCTTCATGCCCCTCGATCCATTTTCCTAGAGGACCAAACCCGTCATGTCGCGAGAAAGTTCGCATCCATTGCTTGCCAATTTCTTAAATCCGGGACCAGTGGACACCGCCTCTCTGGAACGTGGCTAAGAATCCGTAAAGGCAATTTCGACCGGTGCTTCGGTTTCAGGCAAGCTCCGTGAGGGATCATGAAGCGAATCCATGATGCCGGCCCTCGCCCTTCGGCGGGAGCCAGTCAACATATCGCTCGGAGTTCTCGCTCGTGAATACAAAAAATGCCTTTGTGACAGCGTCCGGCTTCTACCAGAAGGGCCAATATACACGCGCACTCGAAACGCTGAACGAGCTGCTGAACATCGACAGATCGCCCAAGACCTATGCGCTGCTGGCAAAGACGCTGCTGAAACTCGGCTTCCGATCGGATGCGGCAAGCGCCTACGAGCTAGCCGGCCGGCAAAAGCCACAGCGCGACGACTATCTTCGGGAAGCTCTGCTGCTGCACGGCGACTGCGGCAACGACGATCAGGCTCTCGCGATCGGAAGTCTGATCCTGCCCCTGGCATTCAAGGATCCGGACCTTGCCTTCGTCCTCAGCCGCATCTTTCTCGCCCGTCAGCAAAAGGATTTGCTGACGGGCTTCAAGACGGTGCTCGTCGAAGGACCGGAACTCAAGCATCGCCAGATGGCCGCAAGGCTGCTGACCGACGATCTCTATGACGAAAGCAACCGGCACATCGTCACAACCCTGTTCAAGAAGCATCCCGACCATGTCATTTTCCGCGCGCTCTACCTGATCTTCGCGCGCGAGGTGTCCGATCTGGCCGCCGTCGAAAAACATATGGCCCCGGTCCTGGCATCGCTTGCACAGGGCAAGCTCGAGCATGTCATTCCGGACAATCCCTTCTTCCATCTCCATTGGTGCGGCGACGAGGCGCTTAACAAGCTCGCGGTCCACGACACCGATCCATTGCCGGCGGGCCATGCGGAAGCCCGCCGCAAGCTGCCGCATACATGGGGCGGCAAGATCCGCATCGGCTATCTCTCCTCCGATTTCTGGCCGGGACACGCGACGATGAAGCTAATGCAGCGCGTCCTCGAGTTGCACGACAAGGATCGGTTCGAAATCACCCTTTTCGACCACTCGGAGACGGCTCACCAGAAAGAGGAGGCTTTCGACTATTCGGCAATGGGGACCACGGTCGACATTCGCGGCCTTTCCAACCAGGCTGCAGCAGAAGCGATCCGCGCCCGTGGAATCGACATTCTCGTCGATCTCAAGGGGCATACAAAGGGAAGTCGCGCTTTTATCCTCAACTACATGCCGGCTCCGATCCATGTCGCCTGGCTGGGCTTTCCGGGCACGACCGTCAACATCGACCTCGACTACATCGTCGGCGACCATTACGTCCTGCCGGATCAGTCGAAGGCGCATTTCTACGAAAAATATTGTCGCCTGCCCGAATGCTACCAGCCGAACGATCCGCTCAACCGCCCGAAGCCGCGGCCGACAACGCGCGCGGAACACGGGCTGCCCGAGGACGCTTTCGTTTACGCTTCCTTCAACGGCAACCGCAAGATCACACCGCAGATGGTCGACGTATGGTGCAATATTCTCAAGCGCAGCAAGAACAGCGTGCTCTGGCTGCTGTGCAACGGCCCTCGCGCGGAGGCCAATATCTGGTCGCGCCTGGAAGCCCGCGGCGTCAACCGCAAGCGGGTCGTCTTTACCAGCCGCATTCGCTACGAGGACCATATCGACCGCCAGCAGCTTGCCGATCTCGGCCTCGATACCTTCCCCGTCAACGGCCATACGACGACCTCGGAACAGCTCTGGGGCGGCCTGCCGGTTCTCACCATCAAGGGCACCAATTTCGCTTCGCGCGTCAGCGAAAGCCTGCTGAATGCCATCGGCCTGCCGGAATTGGTGGCCGACGACGTCCAGGCCTATGAAGACATGGCCGTGCAGCTCGCCGGCCAGCCGGAGCGGATTGCCCAGTTCAAGGAAACGCTAGCGGCCAATCGCTACATCAAGCCGCTCTTCGATGCCGAACGCTTCACGCATCATCTGGAGACGGCCTTTGAGATGATGGCAGCGCGGGCCAAGCAGGGGCTTGCACCCGATCACATGGACGTGCCGGCACTGCCGCCGCGCGCGGAACCGTTCATGGAAGACGACCGGAATTCGGCGGCAATCGCGGCCGAATAAGTTTCAGCGATCATCGGGGCAAGAGCTCCGGTGATCGCCTTCCGCTCATAATATCAGTGGAAAGAGCGGACCAGGCTGCCGACCAGAAGGTTCCAGCCGTCGATCAGCACAAAAAAGAGAATCTTGAACGGCAGAGAGATCGAGGTTGGCGGCAGCATCATCATGCCCATCGCCATGACGATGGTCGAAACGATCAGGTCGATGACCAGAAACGGCAGGACCACAAGGAAACCGATTTCGAAGCCTCGGCGAATTTCCGAGATCATGAAGGCCGGGATCAGCACGCGATAATCGATCTTGTTGTCGACCACCGTCGTCTGGCCGCGTTCCTGTGCGAGGTCGACGAAAAGCTTCAGGTCCTTGTCGCGCGTATTGTTGGACATGAAGGTGCGGAAGGGCTCGGCGATGCGCTGCACTGCGTCCGCTTCCGAAATCTGATTGGCCAGCAGCGGCTGCACGCCATCCTTCCAGGCCTGATCGAAGGTCGGCGACATGACGTAGAAAGTCATGAAAAGGGCGAGGCTCAGCAGGATCATGTTCGACGGCGTCGTCGCAAGGCCCATGCCGGTGCGCAGGATCGAAAAGGCGATGATGAAGCGCGGAAAGCTCGTCACCATGATCAGGATACCCGGCGCGATCGACAGGATCGTCAGAAGCCCGAAGGTACGGATGATCCAGGCGGCAACCGAGCCGTTGACCGGCGCGTTCAGAAGATCGGTCGGAAGCTGCTGCGACAATTGCTGCGCCGCCGCCAGCTCAGGCGACAAGACAGCAATCACGAATATAAATAGAGCAAGTGCTGGTCGACTCATTCGATCACGAAAGTTCTGAAGATAACTTTCGATACTCGTCCTTCCGAGCGCAGGTCAACACGCTCCTGAATGTCATCCCTAAGATATTGCAGGCCCCGTGCACCTTCGATCTGCTGCAAGGAAACCGTGCGGATATAAGCCAGGATATCCTGATGGATCGCCTGGGCGAGCTGTGCGTCCGGCGGCCCCTTGAAAACCAGCGCAAGCTCCAGCCTGATCCAGCTCTGCGAGGGATAAGCGAGATTGGTGGTGATCGGATCGAGCGCAACGATGCCGTTTGCCTGGGCGGCTGCCGCAGCCTGCTTGCTGTCGCCGCCGGCCTTTGCAATCGCCTGCACGGCCGCAGTGGCCTCCTTGATCCGCGGCGCCACCATGGTTCCCAGGACCCAGCCGCCGCCGCCGCCGAGCACGGTCAGCACCAGTAGCCCGACAATCATCATGATCATCGGCGATCCCTTGCCCTTTGCCGGTTCGTCTGCGGCTGCTGCCATATTCCCTATCCGTTCACTGTCAAATCAGAGCGGCGAGAGCAGGTCGACGGCCTGCTGCCCCCTCGGCGGCTGCTGTATTTCCGTCAGGCGGCCACGGCCGCCATAGGAGATGCGCGCCTCGGCGATCTTGTCGTAGGAAATGGTATTCTCGGAGGTGACGTCTTGCGGCCGGACGATGCCGGCGACGTTGAGAATGCGGATTTCCTGGTTCATGCGCACTTCCTGCGAACCGCTGATCATCAGGTTGCCGTTTTCGAGAATGCCCGTTACGACAGCTGCGACCAGAAGGTTGATCTGCTCGGAACGCTGCATCTTGCCTTTGCTGTCGGTGCTGGTGTCAGAGCCTGAAGTCGCGTCAGCATTGGTGCTTGGCTGCCAGCCAAAGATCTTGGCGGTGATGTTCCAGTTCATATCGCTCTTGTTCGTGCGATTGCGATTGGTCTCGTTATCCCAATTCGCCTTGTCATTGATCTGGATCGTAACAGTCAGGATGTCGCCGACATTGAGTGCACGCGCATCCTTGAACAGGGCGGCCTGCGAATCATTCCAGAGCGAATAGCCCTGCGCGACTTGATGGGGCCGCTTCGGATACTGCGACATCTGCGGCGTCTGCGCATATTGCAGGCCGCTGCCGATCGGACTCATGGCAGGCGCCCTGCCGATTTCCTTGAGGGCCTGCGACTGGCAACCGGCGAGGAAGACGACGATTGCGCAGGCGGCCGTAAGACGCGTGTTCATGAGGGGTCCTTCGACTTCGATGTATTCGGGTCGGATGCGCTGGCGATGATATTGGTGATCATGGCCGCCTTCTTCGCATCCATTTCCGCCAGGATCAGGCTCGACTGGCGCGCAGAAAGCTTCATGATGATGGCTGCGGCAGTTACGGTCCTGACATCGTTGAGGCTTGCCGCTGCGGCATCCGGCTTCATGTTCTTGTAGATATCGACCAGGCCGAGATCGGCCGTCTTGAGGAAGTCGTCGCGCTTTTTCAGCCAATCCTCATATTCGGCCTTGCGCTTGTCCATGGTGGCAATGCGCTGATCGACATCCGCCTGCAGCTTTTCCAATTCCTGCTTTTGCAGCAGATAGCGCTGGTCTCGAGCCGGATCGGCGATATTGGTGCAGAACTGGCGGATCTCGTCCTGGCTCGAAGCTGGATCGGCGACCGGCTTCGGCGCCTCTTGCGCCGCGGCCGTCGTCAGCGACAACAGCGCGGCGAGGCTGGCGGTGATCAGCATTTTTCTGGCAATGGCGGTCGAGATCATTGCAATACGAGCTCCGCTTGCAGGGCGCCGGCCGACTTGATGCCTTGCAGGATGGCGATGATGCCGTCCGGCTTGACGCCGATATTGTTGAGGCCGGAGACCAGCGTCTTCAGATCAGGCCCTTCCAGCACGGCCACGCGGCCGCCGCTCTTGGTGGCAGTGATATCGGTCTGATCCTGGATCGCCGTCTGGCCGTCCGAGAAGGGTTCCGGCTGGATCACCTGCGGGTTCTCGCTCACCTGCACGGTCAGCGTTCCGTAGCTGACGGCGACCGGCGAGACGCGGACATCGGCACCAATGACGATCGTTCCGGTGCGCTCGTTGATGACGACCTTGGCCGGCGTATCGGTCTGAACGTTGAGATTTTCGATGTCGGCCATCAGCCGCGTCAGATCCGCCATCTTCGGCTTGGCGATCGTCACCTCCTGTGAATCCTTGGCTTCTGCGATCGGCGCACCGAAACGCGAGGTCGCCCAGGTATTGACCGTATCGGCGATGCGAATCGAGGTGGAGAAGTCCGGATTGCGCAGTTGCAGGACCAGGTTAACGGAATCCTTGAAGCGCGACGGCAGTTCGCGCTCGATGATGGCGCCGCCGGGCACGCGGCCAGCCGTCGTGACACCTTCGGTCACCGTGGCGGCGGCGCCCTGCGCCTGGAAACCGGATACGATGACCGAGCCCTGCGCCACGGCATAGATCTGCCCGTCGGCGCCGCTCAGAGAAGTCATGATCAGCGTGCCGCCGCGCAGCGACGTCGCATCGCCGAGCGAGCTGACCGTCACGTCGATGCGACTGCCCGGGCTTGCAAAGGGCGGCAGGTTCGCCGTCACCATGACGGCGGCGGTGTTCTTGGCGGCAGACTGGCCACCCTGCGTCGAGATGCCGAGGTTCTGCAGCATCGCGCGCATAGACTGTTCGGTGAATGGCGAGGAACGCAGACCGTCGCCGGTCCCCTGGAGACCGACGATCAGGCCGTAGCCGATCAGCTGATTGTCGCGGCCGGATTGCAGCGAGGCAATATCCTTGATGCGCGATTGCATCGCGAGAGCCGGATCGGCCGCGATCAGGCTCGGCAATGCGAACAGGATTGCGAGTAGTTGACGAAGCCGTTTCATTTCGCGACCACGCGGATCGTACCGTTTTGCAGGACCGTGCCGTTCACGATGATGCCGGAGTCCATGTTGCGGGCGCGGACGTTATCGCCGACGGCGCCATCATCCAGCGGCGTGCCGGCCGCCGTGATCGTCATGGTACCCATGCTCATCACCAGACGGACATTGGAGCCGCGCGTTACCGCATAGGGCTGGCGCAGCGCGGAGATGGAAATCGTGCGGCCGGGAAGAAGCGTGCGCTTCGACACCAGACCGGTGACCTCGCGGAGCCGCTTGGCATAGTCGCCGCTCAGGTTTGGATTGGTGACCTCGACCTCCTCGAGCTGGCCGCTGCTGATGATATCGCCCGGATAGATCGTCTCGGTCGGCACCACGGCAGTTCCGAGGCTGGAGCCGTCGGCACTCATTGCGCCGGCCGGCGCAGCCGACGCGAATACGACGGAGAGGCTCGCTGCGGCGAACCATGCCATTGCCAAGCTTTTCATCCGGCGAAACCTCATGTTCGGCCCGTCCCTCTTGCTACTTCAGGTTCTTGCTGACGATCTGCGCCATTTCGTCGGCCGTCGTAATGACCTTCGAATTCATCTCGTAGGCGCGTTGCGCAGTGATCAGATCGGTGATTTCCTTGACCGGATCGACATTCGACGATTCCAGATAGTTTTGCTTCAGATAGGCAAAGCCGTTCTGGTTCGGATCGGAGACGACGGGATCGCCGGAGGCAGGCGTCTGCGTGAAGAGGTTGCTGCCCATCGGCTGCAGGCCGGCTTCATTGACGAAATTGGCGATCTGCAGCTGGCCGAGTACAGTCGGCGTGGTCGCCGTGCCGATGATCGCCGACACCTGGCCGGATTGGCTGATGGTGAGGCTGCTGGCATTGTTCGGGATCGTGATGCCAGGCTCCAATACGTTGCCATCGGGGGTGACGATCTGGCCGGTGTCGCTCTTGTTGAAGGAGCCGGCGCGGGTATATGCGGTCGTGCCGTCGGGCATCTGGATCTGGAACCAGCCGCGACCGACGAGGGCTACGTCGAGCTCGTTCTGGGTCTGCGACAGCTCGCCCTGCACCTGGATGTTGCGCACGGCTACGGTCTGAACGCCGAGGCCGATGTTAGCGCCTTCCGGCACGACTGCCTGGTTCGGCCTGTTGGCGATGCCCTTGGCGCGCTCGGTCTGGTAGAGAAGGTCGGAAAACTCGGCGCGCGAGCGCTTGTAACCCGTCGTATTGATGTTCGCGATGTTGTTCGCGATCACTTCGAGATTGGTCTGCTGGGCGTCCATGCCCGTCGCGGCAATTGCGAGCGCTCTCATGCTTTCGTCCTTCGAGCCAGGGCGGAACCTTCGAAACCGCGAAGCGGCCTGCGAACAACTCACGCCAAATCAATTAATTAGAGCGGGAAACCCCGCGCTAGATCTGCATCTTCGTAATATCGAGGAACGCCGAGACCACCTTGTCGCGCAGTGCGATCGCGGTCTGCAGGGTCTGATCGGCCTGCATGACCTTGTCGACGACTTCGCGGGTACTCATCGTGCCCTTGATGCCGGCGAAGGAGGCGTTTTCGGCGTCCTTCAGCGAGTTGATGGAATCCTTCGCGACATTCGACATGACCGACGCGAAGCTCATTCCGGCATCCGCGCCCGCAGCGACGGCCGGCGAGGCATTCAGGGCGCTGGAAGCGGCGGAGGTCAGATCCGTGGCGATGCTGCCGAGGCCGCGGGTCGCCGAAAGAGAGGCTACATTCTTAACCGAGTCGATCATTGGTTCTTCAGCAGATCAATAGTGGAGGAAATGAGATCACGGGCCTGTCTGACCGTCTGCAGATTGGCCTCGTAGGAACGGTTGGCCTCCCGCATATCGGCCATCTCGACGAGAATGTTGACGTTGGGCATCTTGACGTAGCCCTTTTGGTCGGCGGCCGGATTACTGGGATCGTATTCTTCGACGAATTTGCCCGTGTCCTCGCCGAGCTTCTTGACGCCGACCGTGGTGACGCCGTTAGCGCGATCCATCTCGGCGCCGAAGGTCACGGTCTTGCGCCGATAGGGATCGGCACCCGGCGTATCGCCCGTCGAACGGGCGTTGGCGATATTTTCGGAGACAATGCGCAGACGAGTCGATTGAGCCTCCAGGCCGGAGCCCGCAATCTTCAATGCGGCTGATAAAGGGTCCATGACATCTTCACTTCATCTATTGTTTTACGGTCATCAACATCATGCGATGAAAGGAGCCGACGAGAGCGGTGTTCAAGCTGTACTGGCGCTTGATTTCACCGGCCTTGGCGAGCTCGTCTTCCAGGCCGACGGTGTTACCCGACTCCTGGACACCAATTTCCTGATTGAGCGGCGCTTCCTCCACGTTGACGTTGCCGCTCGTGCTGAATTCGCTGCCCGAAAGATGCGCGGGATTGGTCCGGACCATACCGACGTTCTGGTTGTCCAGAACGGCCTGGAATGGCGTGACATCCTTGGCGTGAAACTTCGGCGTATTGGCATTGGCGATATTGCCGGCAACAACCTGCTGACGTACCTGGAGCCACTCGGCTTGCCGCGAGGCCAGGTCAAAGAGCTGAATGGGTTGCATGGGCTTCTCTCCGTTCTTACACTGTGAATCTAGCGGGATAATCTTGCGTGGGACTTGCGAGAAATGCGTTCCTGTAAAGTCTTCGAAGTGCCTGAAATCCAGGCGATTCCGGGTTTTCCTCAATTGTTGCCGTAGACATCGCCCGTCGAGGTGACGATGACCCATTTTCCCTCTCGCTGTTCGATCGAGGCCAACCGGCTGTTGTCGGGCAAAAGCGATCCGACGCGCACGACATACATGCCGGTGCCGTCCTCGATCAGCGCGCGGCCATTGGCGACATGCAGCAGCTGGAAGGCGGACTTGCCGGGGAACGGCTGCTGATCGGCCGGCGGCCCCTTGTCCTCCTCACGGCCGGCATTGCTGACCGTCGCCGTCGTCAGCGGATCGGGAATCAAATCTTTCGGCTCGGAGGGATTCTTGTTCACCATGGCGAGCGGCGACACGCTGACGATGGTGCGGCCAGGCCAGTTCGGAAGATCGCGGGTGCGATCGCCTTCGGCCACCTGAATGCCGAATTTGTCCGGGTTCAGAAAGACGTACCAGGGGAAGAAGGCAGAGGCACCGGCAAGCGCCAGTCCAGTAAAGGCCAGAGCCTTGTCCGTAACGGTTCGCCTTCTCGCCGATTTCGGCGGGGCGACCGGTTCGTCAGCGTCGGATTCTTTCACTTCTGGTCCCTTTTTAGGCATGACATTCGGCGATATCCGGCAGATTGCGGACAAGGAAAAATCGAGGTAGTGCTGTGCCCAACCATCACTTGGCTCTGGCGGGGACACCGCTCGAAGCGTTTCTGAGAGCCGTCGCAAGATCGGTGAAGGCATCCACCGACGGCTCTTCACCCGGGGTCTGCTTCAGTATGTCGTAGATGATCGGTACCTGACGCACGGCGATGTCGAGATCGGCGTCGCTGCCCTGGCGATAGCCGCCGATCAGGCGCAGATCGCGCGTCTCCTCGTAGCGGTGCACCAGCGCCTTCAGGCGGGACACCAGTTTTTCCTGATCGGAAGTCCAGGCCTTGCGGGCAAGACGCGATACGGATGCCAATGGATCGATCGGCGGGTAACGCCCTTCTTCGGCAAGGCTGCGCTGCAGGACGATGTGACCGTCGAGAATGCCGCGGGTGGAATCGGCGATCGGATCGTTGTGGTTGTCGCCATCGACGAGGATGGAGATGATCGCGGTGATGGTGCCGGTGCCTTCCGGTCCGGGGCCTGCCCGCTCGAGAAGGCGCGGCAATTCGGTGAAGACGGACGCTGGATATCCGCGTGCGATCGGCGGCTCGCCGGAGGCAGTGGCCACTTCGCGGATGGCATGGGCGAAACGGGTGACGCTGTCGACGATCAGGAGAACGTTGTCGCCCTTGTCGCGGAAATGTTCGGCGATTGTGATGGCCGAAAGCGGCGCCATCTTGCGCAGCATCGGGCTCTCGTCGCTGGTCGCAACGACGGCGACCGACTTCTGCATGTGGGAACCGAGCGTATCCTCGATAAACTCACGCACTTCGCGGCCGCGTTCGCCGACGAGCGCAATCACCACCTTGTCGAAGGCTTCGGCCCTCGCCAGCATCGACAGCAGCGTCGACTTGCCGACGCCGGAGCCGGCAAAGATGCCGAGGCGTTGTCCCAGGCAGAGCGGCGAGAAGATATCGATGGCACGCACGCCGGTCTTGAAGCCGGTTTCGACGCGCTTTCGCGTCATCGAAGGCGGAGCCGTATTGGAGATTGGGCGTGCTTCCAGACCCGTTGTCAGCGGCCCCAACCCATCGATCGGCTCGCCGAGCGAGTTGATCGTGCGGCCGCACCAGCTGTCATCGGGTGCGATACGGAAGGCGCCCTTGCGGATGATGGTATCCTGGATGCCGATCGGCTCGCCGGGTTCGATCGGACAGACATAGGTGAGATCCGGTTCGACGCGGACGACCTCGCCGAGGTGGATGCCCGTCTGCGACCGATGCGCAACGAAATCGCCGAGACGCACCTGCCTGGAAAGGCCGGCAACCGTATAGTGTCCGGCAGCGATGGTGCGCACATGACCACCATGGGCCACGGCATTCTCCGCCATCGCATATTGGCCCGCCAGAAGGGCCATATGCGAAAGCTTCGGCGATATTGCGCCCTCCGGCAACCGATCCTCGACCATGACAAGCCCTCTTTACTGGCTGCCGCCGAGGGTCTTGATGGCATCGGTGAGCGTGCCTTCACTGCTGCTGGTGAGCGTGCTGATATTGTCGAAGGCGCGGCTGACCTCGATCAGATTGGTCATTTCCCGCATGCCGTTGACGTTGGAATTTTCGAGATAGCCCTGGGCGATGCCGATGTTCGAGCGGTCGATGACCGCCTGTGGCGCATCGGTCGGCAGGATGCCGCTGTTTTCATAGCGCAGGAAGCCCTTGCTGACATCGGCACTATAGAGACCGATCTGGCCCATGCTGCGGCCGTTCTGCATGATGGTCCCGTTCGACGCGACACTCGGCGGGCCACCGGCGGGGTCGAGCTGGATCGGCGCACCGCCAGGATCGAGGACCGGGAAGCCACGCGTGGAAACCAGCGCGCCGCTTTCAGTCATGGTGAAGCGGCCGTCGCGCGTCAGCACCAGGCCAGCCGGCGTGTTCATGCCGAAATAGGCATCGCCCTTGACGGCGAAATCGAAGAGATTGCCGGTGTTCTGAAGTTCGCCATTGTCAGTGGAGAGATAGTCGTTGCCTTGCGAGACGAAGGCGACCTTGGCGTTGAGCTTGTTTTGCGTATTGCTGAGGACCTGATCGAACTTGACCTCGGTACCGCGGAAGCCCGTCGTATTCACGTTGGCCAAATTGTCGGCGATCGTCGTCAGACGCCGCTCGAGCGCCATCTGGGACGACAGCGCGACATAAATACCAGACTGCATTTTCAACGCCCTCCGGACATTGGAGAATAACGGGAAAGGAAACGCCGCCGGCGCTCCTACATTTCGTTAGCGGGGCATGGATGCCCTTACCCGCCATCCTGCAGGGCTTGGCTTGTGCGAAGCTGACAAGGCAAAAAGGATGTTCGGAGACCCATCGAACAGCCTCACGCAAGGCAGGTCCCCTAGTTCATCGTATGAAGCAACGTTCAGGTGTGGACCGACGATGAATATTATTATCGGATTTGTAGTGACCTGCGGCTGCATCATAGGCAGCTTTATGGCTATGGGCGGAGACGTAGGCGCGCTGTTCCAGCCCTTCGAATTTGTCATTATCGCAGGCGCCGGTCTCGGCGGCTTCATTATGGCCAATCCGATGAAGGTGGTGAAGGATTCGGGCAAGGCGCTCGGAGAGGCCTTCCGCCATGCGGTTCCCAAGGAGCGCGACTATCTCGACACGCTCGGCGTGCTCTATGCTCTGATGCGCGATCTGCGCACCAAGTCGCGCAACGAGATCGAAGCCCATATCGACAATCCCGACGAATCGACGATCTTCAAGGCCGCTCCGACGGTTCTGAAGAACAAGGATCTGACCGCCTTCATCTGCGACTATGTCCGCCTCATCATCATCGGCAACGCCCGCTCGCACGAGATCGAGGCGCTGATGGACGAAGAGCTCGACACGATGCAGCACGACAAGATGAAGCCCTATCATTCGATCACGATCATGGGCGATTCCTTCCCGGCGATCGGTATCGTCGCCGCCGTTCTCGGCGTCATCAAGGCGATGAGCCACATCAACGAATCACCGGAAGTGCTCGGCCACCTCATCGGCTCGGCGCTGGTCGGCACCTTCCTCGGCATCATCCTGTCCTATTCCGTCTGCGCACCGCTGGTTTCCCAGATCAAGGTCGTGCGCAACAAGCAGCATCGCCTCTACGTCATCGTGAAGCAGACGCTGCTTGCCTACATGAACGGATCGGTGCCGCAGGTCGCACTCGAATACGGCCGCAAGACCATCTCCTCCTATGAGCGCCCCTCGATCGACGCCGTCGAGCAGGAAATGATGAACCCCGGCGGTGAAAGCAAGGCAGCCTGACGATCATGAGCCAGCAATCCGCGCATAGGGCACAGACGATGGACCGCACCCTTTTTGCCAAGCTCACCGGCAATCTCGGCGATCAGGCAACACTTGCGAAACTCGGCACCGCCTTCGCCCAGGTTTATGCCGAATTCCTGCCCGACATCATCAAGACCGAGACAGGCCTGGATATCAACGTCGCCTATGCCGGCTGCCAGTCCGGTTCGATGAACGAGCTGATCGCCAAGCTGGGCGGCAACCACGCACTGGTCAACGGTTCGCTGCGCAACTGGGCCCCGAACTTCATCCTCGGCTGCGGCGCCGGCTTCATCATGACGCTGATGGAGCATATGCTTGGCGCGCGCGCCGAAGATATGGAAGCGCCGGTCGCGCGCCCGCTTTCGGTGATCGAACTCGATCTTTCCGTCATGGTGTTCGAAAAGATCGCCAAAGTGCTTCGCTCGGCGGTGAATGCTGCCGGCGGTTTCGAGCCCTACCTCGATCCGCCCTACAATATCGAGGATCGCCCGGTTGCCATCGGTGACAACGGTAACGACTTTGCCGCTGCGATCACGATGACGATCTCGCTCGGCAAATCGATTTCCCATATCGTCATCATCGTACCGCAACGGGATCTGCTGCGCACCGTCGTCAGCACGCCTCGCGCCAAGAACCCGACCGCCGCTTCCCAGGCATGGTCGGAGCAGCTCAGCGAGCAGGTCCGCCGCTCGCAGGTGACGCTTGAGGCGCGAATTCGGCTCGAATCGCTGACGCTCGACACCATTTCCAAGCTTGCGGTTGGCGATATCATTCCTTTCATGGACACGGGCGATGTCCGCGTCGAAGTCAGCGCCAACAACAAAGACCTTTACATCTGCGAATTCGGCCGCTCTGGCGAAAATTATACGGTGCGCGTCAAGGACAACGTCAATTCCGACGACGAGCTTCTCAGACACTTGATGAATTGATCGGCTGGCGCGTGGCCCCGCACACGGCAGCTTGAGGCAAGTTTCAACTGGAATAGTGATTTCATGGCTACGAAGACGACACAGCAAAGCAGCGAGGAATCGCTGGAGATTTCAAACAGCGACGCCGCCTTAGATGAGGCCATCGATGGTCTGCGCGGCGTCCTGAAGAAAGACAATGAAGGCGGTCTGCCCGATTTCGAGGCCGACGCATTCGGCGCGCAAACAGGCACGGATCTCTCCACCTTCGGCGATTTCGGGGACGACAACTCCGCTCCAGCCTTCGATGACGGCGAGTTCGGCGGCGTGTCTGCGGCACCGGCTGCCCCCGGCAGCGCGCTCACTGCGAATATGGACCTGATCATGGATATCCCGATCGACGTCCAGATCGTGCTCGGCAGCAGCCGCATGCCGGTGTCCGGCCTGATGAACCTGGCCGAGGGCGCAATCATCGCACTGGACAAGAAGATCGGCGAACCGGTCGAAATTACCGTGAACGGCCGCAAGATCGGCCGGGGCGAGATTACCGTTCTGGAACATGACGACACCAGATTCGGCATCAAGCTCACTGAAATTTATAACGCGAAGAAAAGCTGAACCCGGCTCAGGATGAGCCCACTCCCCCTGGCGGGACGGAGACGAAGACCATGATGGACTTTGACGATTTCAGCGGCGCGATCGCCGAGAAACCGTTATCTCAGACTGAAAAGGCAGCCGCCGTCCTTCTCGCCATGGGCAAGCAAGTGGCGGGACGGCTGCTGAAATACTTCACGCAGGCCGAGCTGCAGATGATCATCGCCTCAGCGCAATCACTGCGGGTTATTCCGCCGGACGAGCTGGCACAGCTCGTCGCGGAATTCGAAGACCTCTTCACCGAGGGCGCCGGCCTCATGGACAACGCCAAGGCCATCGAGAGCATTCTCGAAGAGGGCCTGACACCGGACGAGGTCGACAGCCTGCTTGGCCGTCGCACGGCGTTCCAGGCCTACGAGACATCCATCTGGGATCGCCTGGGCGAGGCCGATCCGGTCTTCGTCGCCAAGTTCTTCCTGCGCGAGCATCCTCAGACGATCGCCTATGTGCTTTCCATGATGCCTTCGGCCTTCGGCGCGAAGATCCTGCTGCAGCTCCCCGAAGCCCAGCGCGCCGACATCATGAACCGCACCGTCAATATCAAGGACGTCAGCCCCAAGGCTGCCCAGATAATCGAAAACCGCGTTCTCGGGCTGATGGCTGAGATCGACGCCGAACGCAACGCGTCCGGTTCCACGAAGGTTGCCGATCTGATGAACGAACTCGACAAGCCGGTGGTCGATACGCTGCTGAGTTCGCTGGAATCGATCAACAAGGAATCGGTCGAGAAGGTTCGCCCGAAGATCTTCCTCTTCGACGATCTCACCCGTATGCCGCAGCCGAGCCGCGTCCTGCTGCTCAACGACATCGCCGCCGACATCCTGACGATGGCGCTGCGGGGATCCGGCAACGAGATCCGCGAGATCGTGCTGTCCTCGATCAGCCCGCGTCAGCGCCGCATGATCGAATCCGACCTGCAGATGGGCAATGCCGGCATAAACCCGCGCGAAATCGCGATTGCCCGGCGTGCCATCGCCCAGGAAGCCATTCGTCTGGCCAACTCCGGCCAGATCGAGCTCAAGACCAAGGAAAATACGCCTGTGGAAGAAGCGGCGTAAACGCGGCGCGACTCAGCTAAAACATCATAGACTGACAAGCTATGGGCCGCGCATGATGCGCGGCCTCTTTCCGTTTCGCAGAGGGCGGCTGCTTTGGCTGACGAAGACAAGGACAGTAAAACAGAAAAACCGACGGAGAAAAAACTCCGCGATACGATCGAGAAGGGCAATGTCCCTCACTCCAGGGAAGCAACGCTCTTTGCTTCCATGCTCGCGACCGTCATCTACGTCACCTTCTTTCTCCCCGAACGCATGGGCCGCATGGGCGAGGTTCTGCGCGATCTCTTCGAAAAGCCGGATCAATGGCAGCTGGAGACAGGCCCCGACGCCATCTCGCTGTTTACGCGCATAGGCTGGGAAGTCGGCAACATGGTGCTGCCGGCGGTCGTGCTCTTCTTCGTCTTCGGGATCGGCGCCTCGATCTTCCAGAACCTGCCTACCCCCGTTCTCGAACGAATCAGGCCACAGTTTTCGCGCATATCGCCGGCGAAAGGTTTCACGCGCATCTTCAGCGCGACCGGCATGGTGGAATTTGGCAAATCCCTCGCAAAAATCGTGCTGGTCAGCATCGTCATGTTTTTCGTGCTGCGCAGCCAGTACTTCCATGCGATGGATTCGATGGTGTCCGACCCGCAGACCATCTTCGTGCGTCTGTCGACGATCGTTCAGCGCATCCTGATCATCGTGCTGATGGCGACCGTCGTCGTCGGTGTTGCCGACCTGTTGTGGAGCCGGCATCACTGGTTCGACCAATTGAAGATGACGAAGCAGGAGGTCAAGGACGAGCACAAGCAGTCGCAGGGTGACCCGATCGTCAAGTCTCGCCAGCGCTCGATCGCGCGCGACCGCGCCCGCCGCCGCATGATGAAGCAGGTGCCGCGCGCCACCCTCGTCATCGCCAACCCGACTCACTTCGCCGTCGCACTTCGCTATGTGCGCGAGGAAAACGACGCCCCTGTCGTCGTCGCCAAAGGCCAGGACCTGATTGCTCTGAAAATCAGGGAGATAGCCGAGGCCAACAATATTCCCGTTTTCGAAGACCCGCCGCTCGCGCGCTCCATGTTTGCGCAAGTCTCGGTTGATAGCGTCATACCGTCAGTATTTTACAAGGCTGTCGCAGAACTCATCCATCGGATCTATGCCGCGCAGTCGAATAGAAAACGGGTACGATAAACCAAATGAAAAAATGCCCCTACTCTGCCCAGCGTGAACAAATACTAGCCGAAGCCATCAGCCCGGTCGCAAGCGAGCTGCGCCTCCTCGATGCCGCCGATCTGATCTCGCTGCTGCGCTTCGAACGATATGGCAACCTCGCTGACCTCGTCGCCTCGGCCGCAGAGCTCTATTTTCTTCCCGGCACGGTCAATTTCGGGCTCGGCGGCGACTACAAGCTCGATTGGGGCGGGCCGGCGGAAGTGACGCTCGATCTGGAGATCAAGCCGCGGGGCGTTACCATCTATGCCAAGCTTTCGCTGGCGGAGCACCATGCGGGCATCGAGATCAACCACATTGCCTTCGACAAGGCCTCCGTCGATCCCGACGAGAACACGGCGCTGCTCGCCCGCAGCCTAAGGGACGCGCGTTACGTCGTCCGCGGCGAGGCCGCACACGCATTCTGAGGAATTCCTTTTTCAAAAATCGGCAAAGTGATTCGCGAGAGCGGCGTGCATCCGGCAGAAACCGGAACGCCGCTCAATTCATTTGTTCAGCAAGGTGTCGCAGGTGATTTCGTCTTGCGGCAGTGCCCCAAGGCGCCGCTATCTCAGCTTATGTAGCCGAAGCGGATCGCCTTCGCGATGGCCTGGATGCGGTTGACGCTGTCGAGCTTGATCGTCGCCGATCCGAGATAAGCGTTGACGGTATGCACCGACAATCCAAGCTTGTCGGCAATCTCTTCGCTGATGCGCCCGTCGCCGGCAAGCTGCAGGCAGGCGATTTCGCGCTCGCTCAGCGCTTCGGCCGCCTGTGAACGGCGCTCATCCAGCGACAGGAGCTGCATCATGATCTGGCAACTGCGGCCGTGCAGCTCGACGATCATATCGCTCGAGAGATCCATGAACTTGGCCGTAAAGACGGTGTAGCCGTTGCCGACGGCGCCGAGCCGCACGGGAAAGGCGGCGCCGGCAAAAGGCAGGAGATGCGGCTTCAGGCGCTGCGTGAAGACGGCAAAATCCGGCGTCTCGGCGGTGCTGTCGCTGTCGCGCCCGTTCCACATCAGCGGCAGCAGCGATTTGTCGATATGCTCGATCAGTGCTTCGCCATAGGCCTCCACAAAGGATTTGCCGACGACGGAGTTGGCCGAGCCCCAATTATCGAGTTCGCATACCAGGCGCTGCTTATGCGGCAGGCCGGAGCCGTGCAGGCGATAAACGGCAAAATGCTGCGCGTCGATCAGCTTTTGCATCGATACCAGCTTCGGGAACAGATCGGAGCGGCCGGAGATCCGTCCGGAACGGGTAAGCCGTGATTCGCCCGGCATATCCGTCGTCCTGTCTGGCTGATAGCGCATCCGGTCGGCCCTTAAACGAGATTATTGCGCACTGCAAAGGCGATAGCCTCCGAGCGGGTCTTGGTGGCGGTCTTGCGCATGACGCTGGTAATATAGTTGTTGATGGTATTGCGCGAGATCCCGAGGATCATCGCGATCTCATCGCTCGTCTTGCCTTCGGCGATCCAGAACAGGCATTCCAGCTCGCGCTCGGTCAGATCGAAATCGCGCTCCAGCTTGCCCTCGAAGCAACGCGTGGAACTGGCGAGATAGCCGGCCAGGAGGCCGACATCCCTCAACCGCTCGGGCAGAAGCACCGCCGCTTCGCTCGCCAGCAGCAGCAGGGAGAAGCGGGTGCGACCGACATTGAACGTCAAGGCATGATATTGCCGGCCCACACCGTCAGGCAGCGAGACATCATCGGGAAGCAGCGCCAGGCTTGGCTGAAACAGCGCCATGCACTTTTCAAGCTCGCCGATGCGGCCATAACCGCTTGTCAGCTCCGTTGCCAGACGCCGGACGAGATCGAAGGGCCAATCGGAGGAAATCACGAAGTCGAGCCCGCTTTCCTGGATGAGATCGGACCTGACAAGAAGATAATGGGAGGCGCCGGCGTAGCTCGCCAAGGCGTGAAGGCCGGCTTGAAGATAGGCAGGGCCTGAAACGGCATTCAGCTGCAGAATGAGCTGCTCGCGCGACATAGCTCCGGCGGACGCGATCGATCGCGCATCCCTATCGCCTTTGCTCATCTGCGATATCTGCATGTCCATACTTGCATTTCCTGCCGCTGTTGGACGATCGGCCGTCAACGAGAGCATTGTTCCGTCAGAACCCAATCCCTTCACCTCAGAGAATCGGCAGCGAATCTCGACGAGGCATCGAAGCCGGATCTTTCTCTACCGCGACCCAACACTTCCGGCGGATACGGATGGATGGGCGCATGTCTCATCCCTGAATTCGACACCCGCAATCGCACCGGCGCGCACTGCCGCAAGCACGATCTACGAATCATGAGCTAATTTCCCGCTCCGGAATCTACAAACTTAAAACATGCGAAACGCGGAAAACGATGGTCGATTCGCTCGGAATACACAGTTGTTACGCAATAGATACAGTATTTGTAAGTCGATTCTTTATACCCAGCAACCGTATATCCATTGAAATTCCATCTTACGAACACGTCAATTCGGCTAGCCGCGACTAATTGATCACAGGTGGCATCGACAATGATGCAAGTTCAAATGTCATCCCCTGGATAGAAAAAGGACCGGGAATTTCCCGGTCCTTTTGTCAGGCGGCCTGGTCGACGGCCCATTTTCTGAGGATCTTTGCAGCGCGTTCTTCGCTGATTTCCACCATGCGGGACAGGCGGCGCTCCGGCCCTTCCTTGACGCGGCGGTTGAAGGTTCCGCCATCGTCGCCCATCGTCAGCAGGTCGTCGGTGCTGTCGAAGCCGAAGTCCGAGCCGAAGCCGTCCATCAGTGCCGCGCCGGGGCCGCCGACCGCCGGCGCGAAATCCGGCAATTCCAGGCCCGCTGCTTCCGGAAGAGCCGTGCTACTGGACGAGCCGCCGAGCGAGCGGATCAGCGGACGGAAGCCCATCCAGACGATCAGGAAGGCGACCGCGACGAAGGCCAGCGAGTTGATGATGCCAGCCATGTTGCGGCTCAACATATCGGTAATGCTGAAGCTGGAGGATGTGTCTTCAAGCAGCTGGTTGTCGAGGAAGTCCATGGCATTGACGGTAACGATGTCGCCGCGGGCCGGATCAACGCCTGCAGCGGTGGCGACGATCTTCTGCATTTCCGCAATATAGGCGTCGATCTTGGCCTGATCAGCGCCCTGGCCGACCATTTGCGCGATGCGGCCCTTATTGACCACCACGGCGACGGACAGTTTTTCGATCTTGTAGCTGGTGCGGGTCGTGGCCGTCGTCTTGCTGTTGATTTCGTAGTTGGTCTGCTCCTCGCGCTTGTCGGACTGATCGTTCGACGTCGGCGTGTTGCCGCCGGATTGCGGGGCCGCCTGCGGAATATTCTGCTCCACGGTCGCGGCGCTGTCGGGCTGGCTCTGCTGCGACTTCTGCGCTTCCTTCACGGTGCGGACGGAGCGTTCGACCTTCGAGTCCGGATCGTATGTGGTTTCCTGCACCTGCTGGCTGTCGGTATTCAGCTGTGCCGTCACACTGGAGCGGAAATTATCCATGCCGAGGAAGGGCGCCAAGGCCTTATCGATGTTGGATTCGACTTCGCTCTGCACGTTCTGCACGATGCCGAGATTGCGGCTGAGAGCGCCGTTGCCGGGATCGTCGCCCGATGCGAGCAACTGGCCCGTGGAGTCGAGGATCGTTACATCATCGACCTCCAGGCCAGGAACGGCTGACGCGACGAGGTGGCGGATAGCCGAAGCCGATTTGCGGGCAGCTTCCGCACTCGCGCGGATCATGACGGATGCCGTCGGCTTCTGATCCGCCTTCCGGAAATTGCCGACATCCTGCATGACGATATGGACGCGGGCGGCGCTGATGCCGGCGATCGAGGTGATGGTGCGGCTGATTTCGCCCTCGAGGGCACGGACGCGGGTGACTTCCTGCATGAAGGAGGTTAGACCGAGCGAACCGACATTGTCGAAGAGCTCATAGCCGGCCTTGCCGCTGGTGGGCAGGCCGCGTTCAGCAAGAAGCGCGCGGGCCTTGCCGGTCATGCCCGCCGGAACGGTCAGGCTGGAGCCATCCGTACCGACCTGGAAATTGATCTTGGCTTCCGCGAGCGCGATGCTGATCTGGTTGAGATCCGTCGCATCCAGGCCGACATACAATGTCTCCTGTGCGGGCTTATTGACATAGAGGGCTGCAAAAAGGATCAGCAGCATGGACACGGCGCCCACGCCCCCCAGGATCATCAGCCGCGTTCTCCCGAGATTCTGAAGATTCCGAAGCAGGGGAACTAATTGATTTAACAGATTCATTCTGTTCTCGCACGATTCGTCAAAGACCTGATGGCTTTGTGCTATGCGGCGAAAATAGAAATCGAAACTTGTGCGAACGTTTCGTCCGGCCAGAAGAGCCCAGGAAAAAGCCGGGAAGAAATGCAGGAGATTATATAAGAAAAACAGTATCTATTGCTGACGACGCGGTCAGAAGAAATCGAAATCGCCGGCAGCCTTTGCCATGGGTTGGGCCATGGTCTGCGAATGCGCGTGAAAACCGCCGCCGCCGAGCGCCTTTTGCATCTCCGTCAGCTTGACCAGGCTCAGCGCCGTCGCGAGATCCACCGTCCAGCCCTCGGGCATGGTGCCGGCAATGGTATCGATGAATTCGGCGATGCCGCGCGTCTTCTGCACGGCGAGATCAATACCCTGGACGACCTTCATGGCCTCCGGCGAGGCCAGTATATTGGCGTCGCTGATGTCAAGCAGCTGGGGCTCGATGCGTTCGATCAGATAGGCGATGTCATGCAATTCGGAAACGATGCGCAGAAGGATAGCCGGAAGCGTCTCCTCGATGGCAGCCGTCTCAACGCGCTGGAAGGGGGTCATGCGCTTGCCTCGTTGATCAGAAAAATTCGATCGTGTTGTCAACCGGCTTCGGAGCAATGACCGGACGCTGCTCCAGCGCCACGGTCTTCTGTGTCTCGGCGCCGGTCAGCGGATATTGCCTGGCCCTTCCGGAGATTGGCCAATATTCGATCTTGCGCCCGTGTTCGCCGCCGGTGCTGGAGCTGACGACCGGGATGCCTTCGTCTTTCAGAAATTGCATGGCAAAGACCGCGTTCTGCTCGCCGACATTGGAGAAGGTCGCGATCGTCTTGGCGCCGCCGAAAACTTTCGCCTCGAGCCGGTCACGCCTTGCGCCCTTCTTCAGGAGGCCGTTGATCAAAAGTTCCATCAGGTGCACGCCGTAACGCGTCGCATCGCCGCCGCTCATCGGCGAGTTCGCCATTCCCGGAAGAAGGAAATGGTTCATCCCGCCAACGCCAGCGATGGGATCGCGCAGGCAAGCCGCCACGCAAGAGCCGAGAATGGTCGTCAGCACCACTTCGGGATCGCTGATGACCTTGTACTCGCCCTGAATAATATGCACGCGGCGGGCAGCACCTTCGACGATCATTTTAGAGCTCCGAAGACGGCCTCGATGGCAGCTTTCATCTTTTCGATGGTAAAGGGCTTGGCGAGCACGTTGTTGGCACCGAGCTGCGCCGCCTTCTGAACCAGCGCACGGTCGCCCTGCGCCGTCAGGATGATGAAGGCCGCCTTCTTGGTCGTCGGGTTGGTGCGCACCGCCTGCAGGAGGCCGAGCCCGTCCATCTTCGGCATGTTGAAATCGGAGATGACGAGATGATGCGGCTGCTGCTGCATGATCTTCATCCCCTGCTCACCGTCGCCGGCAGCCGTGATCTGCTTGAATCCGAGCTGCGTCAGCGCATCGCTCAGCAGCAGGCGGCTGGTGACCTGATCGTCAACGATCAGAACTTTGATTTTCTCCGCTAGAGACATTATTCGCTCCCTTCCTTTCGGGCGGCTGTGGCTTTCAAAATTTCCTCGCCAATGGCGTTCAGCGGAAACTGCTGTTCGACTGCACCAAGCTCGTGGGCGACCCTCGGCATACCGTAGACCACGCAGGTCTTCTCGTTCTGCCCGATGGTGCGCGCGCCGGCATGGCGCATCTTGAGGAGACCGGCGGCGCCGTCGCGCCCCATGCCGGTCAGGATCACGCCGACGGCATTGCGGCCTGCCAGTTCGGCAACCGAATCAAAAAGCACGTCGACGGAAGGGCGATGGCCGTTCACCGGCCCGCCGTCTACCAGACGGCAATGGGGGGCGGATGCATTGGCGACCCTGAGGTGCCTTTCGCCGCCCGGCGCCAGATAGATTTTGCCGATTTCGAGCCGCGCACCATCGGTCGCCTCCTGGACGACCGGGGCGCAGAGGCGATTCAGGCGCTCGGCGAAGCTGCGCGTGAAGGTCGGCGGCATATGCTGCGTGATGACCGTCGGCGGACAATTGACCGGGAACTTCTGCAAGACGTTGATCAGCGCCTCGACGCCGCCGGTGGAGGAACCGATCGCGACGATCTTGCGGCCCACACGGAAATCCGCGACGGCCGGCGGCTGCGCGCGCTGGGCGGCGGGCTTCACATATTGACGTTGAGAGCGGGCAGCCGCCTTTACCTTCTCTGCCAGATCGCCGAAGGGATGCGGCTCGCCCGGGGACGGCTTTCCGACGCAATCGAACGCACCGATTTCGAGCGCGGCAAGCGTCGCATCGGCGCCGCGATGGGTCATCGTGGAAACCATGATGACGGGCATGGGCCTGAGCGTCATGATCTTTTCCAGGAATTCGAGGCCGTTCATGTTCGGCATCTCGATATCGAGCGTGACGACATCCGGATTGAGCGCCTTGATGGCGGCGCGCGCTTCCATCGCATCGCCGGCCTGGCCGATGACATCGACCTCTGGATCGGCACGCAGGACGGCGGTGATCAGGCCGCGCATCGTCGGGGAGTCATCGACCACGAGAACACGAGCAGGAGAATTCATGGCTTCCTCCCCGCGGTCTTGCCGAGATAGCGATAGGTGGTGATGCCGATATTATCGAAGACGTGCTTGGCCTCGCCGGCGACCCGCTCGGAGTGGCCGATATAGAGATGGCCGGCATCCTGCAGCTGGCCGGCAAAGCGCGTCCAGATCTTCGTCTGCGTCGGCTCGTCGAAGTAGATGACGACGTTGCGGCAGAAGATGACGTCGAACAGGCCCTTGAAGGGCCATTGCCCGAGCAGGTTCAGCTCGTTGAAGGTAATGAGCCGCTTGACGCGATCGTCGATCTGGAATTTGCGGCGGCCCTGGACATTGACTTCCTGGAACCACTGCTTGCGCATGGCCGGAGAAACCGTTTCGAGAGAAGACTCGTCATAGGCACCAGCGCGGGCAAGCCCGAGGATCTTGGGGTCGATATCCGTTGCCAGGATCTTGAAATCGAAATCGGCGACATTCGGCATCAAGGCAAGCACCGTCAGCGCGATCGAGTAAGGCTCCTGCCCGTCAGAACAGGCGGCCGACCAGATGCGCACCCGGCCGCCAGCCTTGGCGCGCGCCAGGAGACCCGGCAGAACCTCGTCGCGCAGATGATCGAAATGATGGTTTTCGCGGAAGAAGCGGGTGAAATTGGTCGTCAGATGCGACAGCATCTCGCGACGCGCCGCACTTCCTGCGGGCGAAGACACCAGCTGGCAGTAGTCGCGGAAGCCGGAGAGCCCCAGCGCGCGGATATGCTTCGACAGCCTGGAATAGACGAGCGATGCCTTGCTCTCATTGAGAGAAATGCCCGCATCCGAATAGATCATGGCGGCGATTTCCGAGAGGTCGCGGCGCGTCAGCGGATATTCGCCGCTCGCCAGCACCTCATCGGGAGACGCCTTGAAATCCATTGCTCCCATCACGCTCATGCAGCCTCGCTTTCGCTTTCAGGGAACAGGGCTTCCAGTTCGATCAGACAGATCATGCGGCGGTCGATCGCCACGATGCCGCGGGCAAACTGCCGCTCGTGATCGGAGGAGACTTCCGGCGTTGGCTGGATGCTGTCGTCGGTGATCGTCAGAATGTCCGATACGGCGTCAACAAGAAGACCGACCACCTTGCGCTTCACTTGCGCGACGATGATCACATGCCGAGCCGTCGGTTCCGCACGCTTCATGCCGAGCCGGGCGGAGAGATCGATGATCGGCAGCACGGCGCCGCGCAGGTTGATGACGCCGAGCATGTAACCGGGCGCATGCGGCATGGCCGTTGCCGGGGTCCAGCCGCGGATTTCACGAACCGACATGATGTCGACGCAGAATTCCTGGTCGCCGATGCGGAAGGCGATCAGCTCGCGATTGCCCTGGCTCAGGCTCTTGACGGCATAGGACATCAACTCACCCCACCGCCGCATAAGACATTTCAGGCTTCAGCGACTGGCCGCGCGAAGCGCCGACCACTGCATCGACGTCAAGGATCAGCGCCACGCGTCCATCGCCGAGGATGGTTGCCGCCGCAATGCCCGGGACATGCGTGTAGTTGGCCTCGAGGCTCTTGATGACGACTTGGCGCTGGCCCTGAATGGCATCGACCATGAGGGCGCGCTGACCGCCGCCTTCCGATTCCACCAGCAGCGCGACGCCTTCGACCGGATTGGCCTGCGTGGCACGGAAATTCAGGATGCGGCCGACATCGACCAGCGGGCAGAAGCTGTTGCGGATCGAGATCAGACGATGGTTCGCACCGAAGGAGTGGATAGCGGACGCTTCGGGCTGCAGCGTTTCGACGATCGCCGTCAGCGGCACGACGAGCGTCTGGCCGGCAACGGTGACCACCATGCCGTCGAGGACTGCGAGCGTCAGCGGCAGGCTCATCGTGAAGACAGAACCCTGCCCCGGCTTGGAGCTGATGTTGATGCGGCCGCCGAGCGCCTGGATCGAGCGCTTGACCACGTCCATGCCGACGCCTCGGCCTGAGATGTCAGAGATCTTGTCGGCGGTCGAGAAGCCCGGCAGGAAGATCAGGTTGTCGACTTCCTCATCCGAAAGATTGGCATCGGCTGCGATCAGGTCGTTATCGATCGCCTTCTGGCGGACTTTCTCGCGGTTGATGCCGGCCCCATCGTCGGCAAGCTCGATGAGGATGCGGCCGGAGCGATGCTTTGCCGTCAGGCGAACGGTGCCTTCCGGGTTCTTGCCGAGTGCCGCGCGTTTTTCCGGCGTTTCGACGCCATGGTCGACCGCATTGCGGATCATGTGGGTGAGCGGCTCGGCAAGCTTGTCGATGACGGTCTTGTCGACTTCGGTGTTCTCGCCCTCGGTGATCAGGCGGATCGACTTGCCGGTCATGTCGGCGATTTCGCGGACGATACGCGACATACGCTGGAAGACCGGCTTCACCGGCTGGGCGCGGATCGCCATGACGCTGTCCTGAATCTCGCGGGTGAGCTGCTGCAGCTCTTCGAGACCCATGTTGATGGAGGATGCGCCGTTGTTGTCGTTCTCGATGACGCTCTGGGAGAGCATCGCCTGATTGATGACAAGCTCGCCGACAAGGTTGATCAGGCGGTCGACACGATCGAGATCGACACGGATGGTCTGGCCGGCGGCGGCAGCGGCGGCACTGTTCTGCGCCGCGGCTGCATTGGAAGCGGCAGCGGCGGCAAGGGCGGCTTCCTTCTTTTCGACGCGTGCGGCAGCGGAGGCGAGCTGCGTGACGTTGCTTGCGGTTTCCGCAGCAGCCACGGCGGCAGCGACGTCGTTTCTCGGCGCGGATGTCTCCTCTATGGTTTCGGCAGCCGGTGCGGCGCCGTCATCGAGGATCGAGAGATCGAAGGGCACCGGTATCATCGGCAATTCTTCGCCACTCGAAGACCCGCCGCTTCCAGCCAGCTGGACATCGAGATCGCAGTCCCATTCAGCAAATTCGAAGACGGTGCGAATGGCGTCTTCGCCCTTGTCCGTCTTAATGGAGATCGCCCATTTGAAATAGGCGCCTTCGGGATCGAGATCGATAAGACCCGGCAGCGCATCCATATCGCAGAAGATATTCATCTCGCCGAGCCGCGAGAGATCGCGCAGCAGCAGCGTCGCATCATTGCCCTTGGCGTAGAGATCGGACCGCGGCTTGAAATTGACTTCATATTCCGGCCTGGCATCGACGGCAGGCTCATCGCTGCCGAAATCGTCGTCGAAGCTGAAGGGAATCGGCTGGAAACCGCTTTCGTCCGTGGGCGCAGGCGCGGCCACGACGGGCTTCGAAGCAACATCGGCAACCGCCGCTGCCGACGGCGCGGGAATATCGCCATTTGCCAGCGCTTCCAGTTCCTTGACGAGGCCGCGGCTGCGCGCCGGATCGACACTGCCGCCATCACGGGCGGCGTTGGTGAGATCCGCCAGCACGTCGGCCGCCTTGAGCATGACCTTCAGGACATCCTGGGTCGGCTCCAGCTTGTTGGATCGAACGCAATCGAGTGTGGTCTCGAAGACGTGGGCGAATGCGACCAGGTCGTCCAGACCGAAGGCCCCTGCCCCACCCTTGATGGAATGAACGGCGCGGAATACGGCATTGACGGTTTCCGGGTCACGGTCGCCATCATTCAATTTCAGGAGACCGGATTCCAGTTCAGCGAGCTGCTCTTCGCACTCCTGGAAGAAAATCTCTTTGATTTCGTTCATATCCATAAGGGGCGGATCCTGTTTAGGCGGTTACGCGCTCGATGGCATCGATCAGCTTGGCGGGATCGAACGGCTTGACGATCCAGCCGGTCGCGCCGGCCTGGCGGGCACGGTTCTTCTTTTCCGCATCACTCTCCGTCGTCAGCACGAGGATCGGCACGGCGCGGTATCTGTCGTTGCGGCGAACGCCCTCGATGAAGCCAAAGCCGTCAAGGCGCGGCATATTGATGTCGGTGACGATGACATCGGGATTGGCTTCTTCCAGAATTTCCAGGCCTTCGACACCGTCTTCGGCCTGAATGGTCTCGAAACCCGCATTGTTGAGAGTGACGAGAAGCATGTTTCGAATGGTCCGTGAATCATCCACGGTCAGCACTTTTTTCTTCATTGCCGGATCTCCTTGGCAAGCAGATGGGAGATATCCACCCCGATCACCTGCATCGTTTTTTGAAATGCATCCGACACCTTGGAGAAGGTGAAGGAGAGCTTGTCCTCATCCCAGGTCTTGGCGGCGGCCATGATGACCTGCACGCACAAGGTCCCGATCCTTTCGACGCCGGACGCATCGATCGCGACATTGCTGCCGCGCAACCCCATCAACGTGCCGCGAAGGGCGGAGGCCTCGTTGAGGTCCAGCACCGCGGCCAGACTGATTGTCTTTTCGCCTTTCCTGCTCGGCATCGCGTCATTCCCCGTTGTCTGAAATCAGGCCCGTCGGCCCGCATATGCATGAAACTGAAAGATCAATAGGCATTGCGATCGCCTCCCGCTGCGGTCCTGCGAAGCGGGAAGCCGAAATCGGCCATCTCCTCGTCATTCTGCGCAGCGCCGAATTCCTCGCGGGCGGGGAGCTGTCGCTGCTGCGCGGCTCTGACCGGCACGCCAGCGACGGCATGCCGCCGCTCGCGCTCGATGCGGAACTCGCGGATGGTTCGGCCGAGCTCGACGACGACGGTATGCAGGTGATCGGCATCTTGCTCGGAGCGGCTGGCATTGCTGCCGGCGGCGGCCGCCCGCTCGCTGTGGCCGCCGATATCCGATGTCAGCGCCTGAAGGCCGGCAACCTGTTCGTCGCTCGCAGCCGCAATTCCGGAAATGGCTTCGTTGATATCCGTCACCTGGCGCACAATGCTGCCGATCGCGTCCTGGGTGCGGCCGACCATCTGGACGCCCGCATCTACCTGCGCCTTGGTTCCCGTCACCAGCACCTTGATCTCGCGGGCCGCATCGGCGGAACGCTGGGCAAGCGCGCGAACTTCCTGCGCGACGACGGCAAAGCCGCGGCCACTGTCGCCGGCGCGGGCTGCCTCGATGCCGGCATTGAGTGCGAGAAGATTGGTCTGGAAGGCAATCTCATCGATGACGCCGATGATCTGGCCGATCTTTTCGGCTGACGTTTCGATATCGGCCATAGCGGAGATCGCCTGCCCGACGATCCTTCCGCTGTCTTCCGCCGCGATGCGGGTCGATGCCGTCACGCGCTCGGCAGAACGGGTGTTGGCCGCATTGCCGCGCACCTGATCGGCTAGCTCTGCAAGCTGCTTTGCGGAGGCCGCAAGTCCTCGCGACTGTTCGGACGATTTTTCAGCCAAGGATTTCGCGGAGCGGGAAATGGCGCCGCTCGTCGCTTCAGCCGCCTCCACACCACCGGACAGGGCCGAAAACTGCTGCTGAATGTCCTCCAGCGCCGCATTCAAAGCTTCCGCGACCTCGGCATAGGCTTCAGGACAATCCATTGGCACCCGGGTCGTCAGATCGCGATCGGCAAGGCCATTGGCAAGCTCGGTAATAAAAGCCGCAGCCTCGGCGCGATCGGTAGCCCGCTGTTCGGCCAGTGCCCGCTGGTGACCGACCCGCAATTCGTTGAACCGCAACGAGACAGCAATTTCGACATCGACCATCACCAGGCGCACGACCGATGTCACGAGTTCGCCCAATTCACGGGCGCGACGCTTGGCTCCGGGCAGGATGGCTCGGCTGCCCATGTCTTCGAGAAGGCCGGCAAGAAGATGCTCCAGCACGACCCCATGGCCCGCAACGTGCCAGCGTGGATCGAGCCCCATCTTGCTTTCGCTGTCGGACAGAACCTTGACGCGCTCGGCATAAAGGCTGTCGAAGCGTGCATCCGTCAGCACATCCCAATGGGAGGATTGCAGATCCTGAAGGCGTTCGAGCTGGCTTTCGCTCGAAAAATTGCGCGCGGCGTCCGGATAGGCCTGAAAGCGGTGGAAAAGATCGCGCAGGCCGGCTTTCAGATGCGCTTCGAGCATTGGCCGGTGACGGCGCAAGGTTTCGCATTGCCCGGCATCGAGACCAGCAAAACGCAAACGGTCGCGAAGGCTGCCAGCCTGCGCCCTGCGTGCCTGATCTGACGGCGAATCCTGCGCCAAAGTCGTCCCTGCCGAACTGCCGCGCATTCAAGCGCCGGCGAAACCGCTGATGATCCGCGCCAGGCGCAATGAGGAGGCGAGGAAAGGCAGCCGTAGCCGTCGATCATGTGATCGAGGCACCGAAGCTCGCTCGTTCATCAAAGTCTATTGCGGACCTGTTTGATGACATGGATACCGGATCGGACCCGGTACGACGGGGCGGCTTCATGCCTGCTGAGAACGAGTCACAATTTTCCCATTCCGACGTTCAGGCTCAATATTTATGGTTAATTCCTTGCCCGAAGGTTAATGACGGAAGAAGGCATGTCTCCTACTGATCTATACTAAATTAGCGATTACTTTCAGATATAGTTTGTCGCCGTGGAAGAACATCGATCGCAAGTCACGAGCAAGCTTCATCCCTTACTACCCAAGGGATAGACACTTCCGATGTCGCTACGGAGAGAGCAATGATTGTTCTTGGTTTGACCGCCTCGCTGATGGCCAGCTTGACGCTTGCGGCCTTCATGCTTCTGTCCCGCATCGAAGCGGCGCGCGGCAAAGCTACCCCTCGCATTCTCTAGGAGCTTTAACGGACATCTGATATCCGAAATCGGACATATGGCACTTCGCGGCCACACGATGCGAGCGCTGTAGTTCCCGCGGATGGCAGGAGCTAGCTTTGGCCTCAATAGTTCCGTATTAAGCCTCACGATCAGGCACCGAGACCCATCCTTTAATGCTCGACACGACCCATTCCCGAACAAATGCCCAGAAACTTTCGCTGGGCCTCGCCCTTGCGATCATCTTCGGAGTAACGCTCTGGCGCGTGCTCATGTTGCTCCTCAACAGGACGGACCTCTTCGTCGATGAGGCACAATATTGGTTCTGGGGCCAGAATCTGGATTTCGGCTATTATTCCAAGCCGCCGATGATTGCCTGGGTCATCCGCTTCTTCAATACGATCTCCGGCTCGGATTCGACCTTCTGGATCCGCATATCGGCGCCGCTCTTCCATCTTGCCACCGCCCTGATGCTGATGTGCACGACGCGGCGGCTGATCGACGACGAGACCGGACGCGAGATCGCGCCATGGGTCGGCGTCATCTTCATCACGCTGCCGGCTGCCTCGCTTTCCGCCGTGCTGGTATCGACGGACACGATCCAGATCCTGTTCGTAACCATCGCCATCTGGGCTTTTATCGGGCTGACCAGGCGTTCCTCGGTGCTGGAAGCTGTCATCCTCGGTGCCAGCCTCGGCATCGCCTTCCTGACGAAATATTCGGTGCTCTTCCTTCTGCCCGGTGTCGGCATTGCCATGCTGACGATGCGTTCGGCGCGTATCGCCTGGCGGGACGTTGCCATTGCCGCCATTATCGGGGCCATCGTCGTTTCCCCCAATCTCTGGTGGAATCTCACCCATGATGCGACGACCATAAAGCACACCGAAAACATCGCCCAATGGAGCAAGAGCGGCGGCGGCAACACCCTGCTGAAGCACATACTCAACGGGCTCAGCTTCTTCGGTGCCCAGTTCGGCGTCGTCGGCCCGGTCGTCTTCTACGCGCTTTTGTGGGCGACGTGGCGATTGATCCGCGGGCAGAGCGACGACCGGGAAAAGCTGCTGTTCTGGCTCTCTGTGCCTGTCGTGGCGCTGATCACGCTGCAGGCCCTCCTCGCCAAGGCCTATGCCAACTGGGCCGTCTCGGCTTATGCCGCAGGCACCATTCTCGCCGTCTGGCTGCTCTATCGCCTGACGAAAAAGGGGCTGAGCACCTCGCTTATCATAGGCGCCGTCGTCGCCTTCGTGATCCCGGTGCTGACGGTGTTTGCCTATGACATCAAGCTGCCGAACGGCGATCTTGTCATGAAGCGCTATGTCGGCCGCAGCGTCATCAGTGAAGAAATCGCCAATATCGCCACGGAGGCGAAACTGACTGAAATCGTTGCCCAGGACCGCGATATCCTCGCCGATCTCTACTACACGCTGAAAGGCAAGCCGTTCCACATCTATGCCCGCCACTTCGGCGGCTTCCCCGCGAATTATTACGAGCAGGATTTCTCCCTGCCGGTCAGCGTGACCGGTCCGGTCTTGTTCGTCGACAACGATCCGATCGATTGCCCGGAAGGCCAGGCCGAACTCATCAAGAGCTGGTCGCCACCCTATGGCGAGATGAAGGGCAAGACGCTTTATGCCTATCGCGTCCCGGCATCCTGCCTGGCGCCTAAATCGTCGGCAGCGGGTGCGACGGAAAATTAAGAAATCGAGCCGGGACTGTTGACCGGCTCGTGCAACTGCATCATGACAGGCCACACTAGGAAGACGCCAAGCGTCCTGTTATCATGACCGAACCGCTGGAGTTCGCTCCGGCAAAGGAATGAAGGCATTTTGGACCGTTGAGCCCGCTTGAATTCGGCGCCGCCGACAGCGAAGATAGAGACGACAGGACGCACCGCGCCGGAGCGCGCGTGATCGCCTCGCTGTTCGTCGCATTCTTCGCCTATATCGGATTGGCGCTTGGCGGTGGCATCAACCTTGCCGCGCGCGCCGATGCGGACGCGCTCTCCTCGGGCAAAGACACCCAGCCTCTCTATCTATCACTGCGTGACCCGGTCCGCGGAATCGTCGTTGCCGATCGGCTGGTGACGCCGAAAGCTACATGGCACGATATAGGGCCTGCAACGCTTGCTGCCCTCCCTACCCTCGGATATCCGGCAACCTCGTGGCAATCGTACCGCCCGGATGATGCCACACGGTTCGAATCCCTGGCGTTTCACGCCTATCTCGCACGTGCGCCTCCAGGCGCGCTCGCCTAAGCGTTTGGCGCAGACGCGCTGAATTTCCGACACGACCTCAAGTCCGCCTGCGGCCAGACCGTCGGCATAAGCCTATTTTCAAGGATAATACCCATGCGTACCTCACCATGGCTCGTGGCACTCTATACGGTGATCATCGTCATTGGCTTTCTGATCGCACTGCCGAACGCGCTGCCGCCGTCGGTTCTCAGCAAGATCCCATCCTGGCTGCCTCATAGCCAGGTTTCGCTCGGCCTCGACCTTCGCGGCGGCTCCTATCTCGTTCTCGAAGTCGACGAGAAGGACCTGACGAACGGCCGGCTGCAATCGCTGCAGCAGGACGCGCGCCGCGTGCTGCGCGACAAGAACATCCAGACCCGCTCGATCGTCCGCAATGGCGACCAGATCGTCGTGACGCTCAGCGACGCCTCGCAGAGCAGCGATGCCGTGACGCAGCTGCAGACGCTGGCCAATACGATCACGTCGGGCCTCTCGGCCGGCCAGTCCGATCTCAACATCAAGCCGAATGGCGCGACGATCGCGATGTCCTTCTCGCCGGCCGGTATTTCGGCCAACGTCGATTCCGCCGTTCAGCAGAGCCTTGAAGTTATCCGCAAGCGCGTCGACCAGGTGGGCGTTGCCGAGCCAACCATTCAGCGCGTCGGTCCGAACCGCGTTCTCGTCCAGCTTCCCGGCGCACAGGATCCGTCGCACCTGCGCGAGCTTCTCGGCTCGACCGCGAAGATGTCCTTCCATCTGCTGGCCGATAACGTCGACCCGAACAATCCCGGCCCCGGCGTCACCATCATGAAGGACGAGCAGGGCAACAGCTATCCGGTTCTCGACCGCATCGAACTGTCCGGCGACCGCCTGACGGATGCCCGCGTCAGCTTCGATCCGAACACGCACGAGCCGCTCGTCACCTTCCGCTTCGACAGCGCCGGCGCCAACCGGTTTGCCGAAATCACCCGCGAAAATGTCGGCAAGCCCTTCGCCATCGTCCTCGACAACAAGGTTCTGAGTGCGCCTAATATCCGCGAGCCGATCACCGGCGGCTCGGGCCAGATCTCCGGCAACTTCACCGCAGACAGCGCCACCACGCTTGCAGCCTTGCTGCGCGCCGGTGCCCTGCCGGCCAAGCTCACCGTCATCGAGGAGCGCACCGTCGGCGCCGACCTTGGTAGCGACGCGATCCAGAAGGGCATCTATAGCGGCCTGGTCGGCTTCGTTCTGGTTGCCGCCTTCATCTTCGTGCTCTATGGCGCCTGGGGGATTCTGGCGAATGTTGCCCTGCTCATCCACACGGTCCTGACCTTCTCGGCCCTGACGCTTGTCGGCGCCACGCTGACGCTGCCCGGCATCGCCGGCGTCGTCCTTGGTATCGGCCTCGCGGTTGATGCCAACGTTCTCATCAACGAGCGCATCCGCGAAGAAACCCGGAAGGGCCGCGGCGCCTTCGCCGCCATCGATAACGGTTTCAAGAAGGCTTATTCGACGATCATCGACGGCAACATGACGGCGCTGATTGCCGCCGCCATCCTGTTCTACTTCGGCTCCGGCCCGGTTCGCGGCTTTGCCGTGACCATGGGTCTCGGCCTCATCATCTCAATGTTCACCTCCGTCGCCTTCGTGCGTGTCGTGATGATCGCCATCACCCGTCGCCGCAAGCTGAAGGTGATCAACATCAGGCCGCTGATCCCCTTCAGCCCCTATGACAAGCACATCCAGTTCATGAAGGCCCGCTTCTTCGGCGTCACCGTCTCGGCGATCCTGTCGCTCGCCTCGGTGGTCCTGTTCATCCATCCGGGCCTCAACTACGGCGTTGATTTCCGCGGCGGTATCCAGATGTCGGTCAAGACCAAGGACGCGGCCGATCTGGCGACGTTCCGCGAGGGTCTGAACACGCTCGGCCTCGGCGAAATCGCACTGCAGTCCTTCGGCGACAATAACAGCCTCCTTGTCCGCGCCCAGCGCCAGGACGGCGGCGAAGAGGCGCAGACGGCGGCAGTGACCAAGCTTAAAGCCGAAATCGTCAAGATCGACCCGAGCGCGACCATCGAAGGCACCGATGTCATCGGTCCGAAGGTTTCGGGCGAGCTTGCCTGGGCCGGCATCCTGTCGGTCGTGATCGCCAGCCTGGCGATGCTGTTCTACATCTGGTATCGCTTCGAATGGCCGTTCGCGGTCGGCGCCATCGTGACGCTGGTGCTCGACGTCACCAAGGCGATCGGCTTCTTCGCGATCACCGGCCTCGATTTCAACCTGACGGCCATCGCCGCGATCCTGACGCTTGTGGGATATTCGGTGAACGACAAGGTCGTGGTCTATGACCGCATGCGTGAAAACATGCGGCTCTACAAGTCGATGCCGCTGCGCGACATCATCGACAAATCGATCAACGAGACCCTGGCGCGAAGCCTCTATACCAACGCCACTGCCTTCCTGGCGCTGGTGCCGATGGCAATCTGGGGCGGCAGCGCCGTCTCCAGCTTCGCGATCCCGATGGTGTTCGGCATCCTCGTTGCCGGCGCCTCGTCGGTCTTCATCGCCGCACCGATCCTGCTGTTCCTCGGCGACTGGCGCCGCCGTCATGCCAAGCCGGTTGCCAATGATACGGCATCGACAGACGGCAAATCCGGTAAGGACAACAAGCAGATTCCTGCGGCATAATAAATGAAAAGAGGACATGCCCGGCTTCGGGGCATGTCCTTCGCCGCCCTACGAAATCGGCGGCATATGCAAAGGCAAGCCCGGACGCGGCGCCGTAATCTTTTCCACGACACCGTTTTCCTGTTCGCTGACGAGCAGATGTTTGCCGTCGACGGTAAAAGCAATATTAGCTGGGCGCGCGCCGTCCGTGCGGATATGACCGGCCATTTTTCCCTCGGCGTCCACCATGGAAATTTCACCCAGGCCGTACATGGCGCAGTAAAGCATGCCGCTGCGATCAAAGGCGAGGCCGGCCGGCCCGCGCAGCGCGTTCACGGCGGGCGATGTCATCGACTGGACAAACATTTCCTGCCTGCCGCCAACGACCTGCCGATAGATTTTTCCAGTCAGTGTTTCACTATAATAGAGCAATCCATCGGCATCGAAGGCAATGCCGCTCGCAAAGAGCAGACCGGCTGCGAGGACACGGATGACCCGTCCCTCAGCCGGATCGATCTGATAGACGCAGCCATTGTAAGCCGCCTTGAAGAAATCGGGATGGATGTGGCCGCCTTCGAGAAGATTGGCAAGACGGATGCCAGAATCAGTCATGTAAAGCAGGCCGTCGGGTCCGAAAGCGAGTGCATTCGGATGCAGAAACGGACCATCCGCGCTACCCTCGATGACTTGCAGGACGCGGCCTTGCGCCGATAATCTGACAAGAGAATTCTCCGGGCCGTTGGCTACCCAGAAACATCCGTCGCCATCGACCGCAATCCCCATCGGCCGGCCGCCGACCCGGCAAAGTTCCTGCGGTACGCCGCTTGCGTCGAAAAGTTTCAGACAGCGGCGACTGGCATCCATTTCCACGACCGTCAGGCGGCCGTCCGGCAAAGCCACGAGGCCGCTAGGCAGACGCAGCCCGGTGGCAATCGTTTCGTTCATGTTTTGAAACCTTCATTCTACGCATTACGAAGCCCCAAAAACTCAAAATGCTGCGCCGGAATGATACATAAGCACGAAGAAGATCCTTTTCGAGCCGGACGAGTGCAAATCCGGATAAGATTCTTGCGCCGGAGGTCATCCGCGTGCAGGCCCTGTTCATCTTGACAGGCTTTGGCGATTCGGAACATCCATAGAACGTCCCTATATTTTCGCGCTTGCGATTCGCCGCATGCCGCGCTCCGCCTGCTGCCGGAGGTATTCAGGAGAGTTGATGACCGCCGCCTATCTGGAAAAGCTGAACCCGGAGCAACGGCTGGCGGTGGAACATGGCACGACGGCAGGCGACGGTCATATTGCCGGGCCGCTGCTCGTCATCGCCGGGGCCGGCTCCGGCAAGACGAATACGCTTGCCCATCGCGTCGCGCATCTAATCGTTAGAGGTGCGGACCCGCGCCGCATCCTGCTGATGACCTTTTCGCGCCGCGCTGCCGCCGAGATGGGCCGTCGCGTCGAGCGGATCTGCCGCGAGGTGCTGGGGGCCAATGCCGGTATCACCGCCGACGCGCTTGCCTGGAGCGGCACATTCCACGGTATCGGCGCGCGTCTGTTACGGGATTATGCCGAGCAGATCGGCATCGACCCGGCCTTCACGATCCACGACCGGGAAGACAGCGCCGATCTCATGAACCTCGCGCGCCACGACCTCGGCTTTTCGAAGACGGAGAACCGCTTCCCGACCAAGGCGACGTGCCTTGCGATCTATTCGCGCTCCGTCAATGCGGAAGCGCCGCTCGACGGCGTGCTGCGGGATTACTTCCCGTGGTGCGCCATGTGGGAGCAGCAGCTGCGTGATCTCTTCGCCTCTTATGTCGAGGCGAAACAGGCGCAGAACGTGCTCGATTACGACGACTTGCTGCTCTATTGGGCGCATATGCTGCAGGAGCCGCTGATCGCCGAGGATATCGGCAGCCGCTTCGACCATGTGCTTGTCGACGAATATCAGGACACCAACCGGCTGCAGTCCTCCATTCTGCTGGCTCTCAAGCCCGATGGCCGCGGACTGACCGTCGTCGGTGACGATGCGCAGTCGATCTATTCCTTCCGCGCCGCGACCGTGCGCAACATTCTCGACTTCCCGAAAGCCTTCACACCCTCGGCCGATATCGTGACGCTCGACCGCAACTACCGTTCGACGCAGCCGATCCTTGCTGCCGCCAACGCTGTAATCGATCTCGCCTCGGAGCGCTTCACCAAGAACCTGCGCACCGAACGGCAAAGCACGGAACGGCCGCGGCTGGTGACGGTGCGCGACGAGGCCGATCAGGCGCGCTACATCGCCGATCAGATACTGGAAAATCGTGAGGGCGGCGTAAGGCTGAAGCAACAGGCAGTGCTATTCCGCACCTCCAGCCATAGCGGCCCGCTGGAAGTGGAACTCACCCGGCGCAACATTCCCTTCGTCAAGTTCGGTGGGCTGAAGTTCCTCGATAGCGCTCATGTCAAGGATATGCTGGCGGCGCTTCGCTTCGCCCAGAACCCGCGCGATCGCGTCGCCGGCTTCCGCCTGATGCAGCTCTTGCCCGGCGTCGGCCCCTCCACGGCGCAGCGCGTGCTCGACCAGATCGGCGAAGAGGCAAGCCCGATTACCGCACTCACCGAACTGCCGCCACCGCCGCGCACGGGAGACGACTGGGCCGCTTTCGTCGAGACGATGCGCAAGGTCAAAAGCGGCAAGGCCGGCTGGCCGGCGGAAATCGGCCTCGTTCGCCAATGGTACGAGCCACATCTGGAACGCGCGCATGAGGATGCCGCGACCCGCCAGGCGGATCTCGTCCAGCTCGAACAGATCGCCGCGGGCTACGGCTCGCGCGAGCGCTTCCTCACGGAATTGACGCTTGATCCGCCTGACGC
This sequence comes from Rhizobium sp. ERR 1071, assembly GCF_007828675.1. Classification (NCBI taxonomy): domain Bacteria; kingdom Pseudomonadati; phylum Pseudomonadota; class Alphaproteobacteria; order Hyphomicrobiales; family Rhizobiaceae; genus Rhizobium; species Rhizobium sp. ERR 1071. Next base: position 479,168 of record NZ_VITM01000003.1, read on the forward strand.
CACCAGCGATCAGGCCGGCGTGCCGCTGCTGGACGAGGACTACCTGATCCTGTCGACTATCCATTCCGCCAAGGGCCAGGAATGGACGAAGGTCTTCATCCTCAACGCCGTCGACGGCTGCATCCCCGCCGATCTCGCGGTCGGATCATCGGCCGAGATCGAGGAGGAACGGCGGCTGCTCTACGTCGCTATGACCAGGGCGAAGGACAATCTCGACCTCGTCATTCCGCAGCGCTTCTTCGTGCACGGCCAGCATGCGCAGGGCGACAAGCATGTCTTTGCCTCGCGCACCCGTTTCATTCCCGCGACCTTGCTGCAGTTCTTCGAGATTTGCGGCTGGCCGCAGGCACGGCCTGAAAGTGCCGCCGCGATCCGGGCGCGGGAGGTACGCGTCGATGTGGGCGCGCGGATGCGGGGCATGTGGCGGTGAATTGGGGTTATTGAGGCCGGGCGGGTCAGGCATGTTCTTCGATGCCGCCTCCGCAAGTTCCTTCTCCCCTCGGGGAGAAGGTGGCCCGAAGGGTCGGATGAGGGGGTGACGGATTTGAATACGCGGGCTTTCGTGCTCTTGGCGGCCCCCTCATCCGCCTGTCGGCACCTTCTCCCCGAGGGGAGAAGGGGTGCGTAGCAACGACCTCATTTCATATGCGATTCCCCTGCCGCGGGCGGGGGGAGGGTCGGGTGAGGGGCAGCCCTGCACCCGGCTAACTATCCAGCCATCCTCACTTGGCCTCGCGAAACATCTCGATGATTGCCGAAAAATCGCGGCCGCCATTGCCGAGCTTTTCGAAGAGCGCGTAGAGCTGCGCCGCCTCTGCGCCCAGCGGTGTTGACGCGCCGCTGGAGAGTGCCGCTTCCTGAGATAGCCGTAGATCCTTGAGCATCAACGCCGCCGCAAAGCCGGGCTTGTAATCATTGTTGGCCGGAGATGTCGGCACGGGACCGGGCACCGGGCAATAAGTATTGATCGACCAGCATTGGCCGGAGGAAGTCGAGGCGACATCGAAGAGAGCCTGATGCGAGAGGCCGAGCTTTTCGCCAAGCACGAAGGCCTCGCAGACGCCGATCATCGAGATACCGAGAATCATGTTGTTGCAGATCTTCGCCGCCTGGCCGGCGCCGGCATCGCCGCAATGGACGATCTTCTTGCCCATCACCTCGAGCAACGGCTTGGCGGCAGTAAAGCTCTCCGTCGAGCCGCCCGCCATGAAAGTCAGCGTTCCCGCTGCGGCGCCGCCTGTGCCGCCGGAAACGGGCGCATCGAGCGAGAGGCAACCAGCATCACCGGCCATCGCATGCGCCTTGCGGGCGCTATCGACATCGATGGTGGAGCTGTCGATCAACAGGGTCCCCTTGGGCACGGAGCGCAGCACGTCGGTCCAGACGGTGAGGACATGCTGGCCCTTCGGCAGCATGGTCACGACCACCTCTGCATCCGCCAGGGCTTCGGTGAGCACGCTGGCAGGCTTTACCCCCGATGCTTCGGCTGCCTTCAGCACATCATGCGAAAGGTCGAATCCTGTGACGGCGTGGCTGGCCTTGACGAGATTGGCGGCCATCGGGCCCCCCATATTGCCGAGGCCGATGAAGGCGATCCGTGTCATGATGTTTTCCTCCCATGATCGGTTATTTTGCGAAAAGCGGTGGCTGCGCCGGTATGAAGAAGCGGTCGATGGCAGCCGCCGTCACTTCGGCAAGGCTCGCCGGCGACCATTTCGGATTGCGGTCCTTGTCGATGACGGCAGCACGCACGCCTTCGTAGAAATCGTGATTATACAATATGCCCTTGCAGGCGCCGAGTTCACGATTGAGGCATTCGGCAAGATCGGCGCTCCTTCGCCCTGCCCTGAGAAGCCGCAAGGTCAGCTTCAGGCTGGTCGGCGAGCGGCTGGCAATCACGCTTGCGGCTTCAGCGGCAAACTCTCCGGGCTCACCGGCCAAGGCCTTCAGAATCTCCTCCACCGTGTTTGCCGAAAACGCCCGGTCGATCACATCCCGATTTGCGGCAAGCCGGCTTTCGCCGGCGTCTACCGCCATCGTCCGGATCAGCGCATGCACGTCTGGTGCCGTGGCCGAGGTAGACAATGCCGCAATCGCATCGACCAGAGCCGGCAGTTGCGACGATACCACACAGTGATCGGCAAAGCCGGCATGGATGACATCGGCGGCGCCGATGGTCAGGCCTGTTAGGCCCATCCAGGTGCCGGCTTCCCCCGGTGCCTGCGGCAGCAGCCAGGTGGCGCCGACATCCGGGAAATAGCCGATGCCGGTTTCGGGCATGGCGAGGCGCGTACGCTCGGTGACGACCCGATGGCTGCCATGCGCCGAAAGTCCGACGCCGCCGCCCATGGTGATGCCATCCATCAGCACCACATAAGGTTTGGGATAGCGCGAGATGGCGTGGTTGAGCAGGAATTCCTCGCGCCAGAAGGTTTCCGCTTCATCGGAGCCGTCCTTGCCGCTCTGATGCAGCAGGCGGATATCGCCGCCGGCGCAGAAGCCGCGCTCCCCCTCGCCCAAAACGATGACGCTCGCAATGGCCGGATCGGCGGCGAAATCCTCCAGTGCCGGAGCGATGACCCGCACCATCGGCAATGTCAAGCTATTCAACGCCTTCGGCCGGTTGAGCCTGATAATCCCGGCCGACCCGCGCCGCTCGATGATGACTTCGTCCGTGCTATCCATGCAAATCTCCTGTCCTGCTGCCACCGATCCTCAGGGATTCATCTATTGTCGGCAAGGATCATTTCGGCTGCCTTTTCGGCGATCATGATGGTTGGCGAATTGGTGTTACCAGACGTGATCGACGGCATGACAGACGCATCGGCGATGCGCAGCCTTGCCAATGCCCTGAGCCGCAGGCGCGGATCAACGACGCTTTGCGCGTCACCGCCCATGCGGCATGTGCCGACCGGATGGAAAATCGTCGTGCCGATATCGCCGGCGGCGCGTTCCAGATCGGCGTCCGTCTCGTAGGTCGGCCCGGGCTTGAACTCCTCCGGTCTGAACCGGGCAAAGGAAGGCTGCGCCACAATCCGCCGCGTCAGGCGAATGGAGCGTACGGCGATCTCCCGATCTCGCGCAGCAGAAAGATAATTCGGGCTGATGGCCGGCTGCAGGGCGAAATCGGGGCTGCGCACATGCACCGAGCCGCGGCTTTCGGGTCGCAGATTGCAGACGCTGGCGGTGATGGCTGGAAAAGGGTGGACAGGATCGCCGAACTTGTCGAGCGAGACCGGCTGCACATGGTATTGCAGATCCGGCGTTTCCTTGTCCGGCCCCGAGCGGGTGAAGATACCGAGCTGGCTTGGCGCCATTGCCATAGGGCCTGAACGGCGAACCAGATATTCGAGGCCGATCGCAGCCTTGCCGATCAGCTTGGTCGCCTTCTCGTTCAACGTAGGGACGCCGGTCACCTTATAGGCAAGGCGCAGCTGCAGATGATCCTGCAGGTTCTCGCCGACGGACCGGACCTCGCGGACGACGTCGATACCGGCTTTGCTCAGCACCTCGCCGTTGCCGATGCCTGACAGCTCCAGAATATGCGGCGATCCGATGGAACCGGCCGATAGCACCGTCTCCTTGTTCGCATAGGCGCGCTTTGCCACGCCATCATGCTGGAACTCGACGCCGGTCACGGCATCGTCCTCGACGATCAGGCGACGGACCTGCGCCTTGGTATAGACGGTGAGATTGCCGCGCTTCATCGCCGGACGCAGGAAGGCTTTCGTGGTGTTCCAGCGGATGCCGGCGCGCTGGTTGACGTCGAAATAGCCGGAACCTTCGTTGTTGCCGCGATTGAAATCCGCCGTCTCGGGGATACCGGCCTCCTTGGCCGCGGCCTGGAAAGCGTCGAGCACGGCCCAGCGCACGCGGGCCTTCTCGACCCGCCATTCGCCGCCGGCGCCATGCATCTCATCCTTGCCGCGATAATGATCCTCGGACTTGATGAAATAGGGCAATACGTCGTCCCAACCCCAGCCGGCGCAGCCGAGTTGGCGCCAGAGATCGTAGTCGCGCGACTGGCCGCGCATGTAGATCATGCCGTTGATGGAGGAGCAGCCGCCGAGCACCTTGCCACGCGGATAGTTCAGCGATCGACCGTTGAGACCTGCTTCGGGGGACGTGGTGAAACACCAGTCGGTGCGGGGATTGTTGATGCAATAGAGATAGCCGACCGGGATGTGGATCCAGTGGTAATTATCTTTGCCGCCGGCTTCCAGCAGCAGCACCCTGTTGTTGTGATCGGCCGAAAGCCGGTTGGCAAGCACGCATCCGGCACTGCCGGCACCGATGATGATGTAGTCGAAGCGGTCCATTGGCATGCCCCCTCACCCTAACCCTCTCCCCGAGGGGGAGAGGGGACTATTTCGGCATTTGCCTCGGCCCCGTATCCGATGATCGTCAAAGACAGTTCCCCCTCTCCCCTCGGGGCAGGGGTATCGCATATGAGCGGAGATCGCCGCCGTCCCCCTTCTCCCCAGCGGGGAGAAGGTGCCGACAGGCGGATGAGGGGGTGCCTGCCAAGACCACAAAAATCCATGAATTCAAATCGATAACCCCCTCGTCCGACCCTTCGGGCCACCTTCTCCCCAAGGGGAGAAGAAGCTTATGGTGCTCGTCCGCCTCCATATGCGATAGCCCTGCCCCTCGGGGAGAGGGCTGGGGTGAGGGGGTGCACAACAAGTACGCATAGGTTTGATCATTACCGCCGATATTCAAACCCCAGCTTCCGTCCCAGCCGCGAGGCATAGAATTCGCCGATAACCCCGCGGCGGAAGAGCAAGACGCAGACCATGAAGACGATGCCGGTGATGATGGTGACGGGGAATTCCGAGGTGGCGAGATAGTTTTCCAGCGTCGCCACGAACCCCGCGCCAAAAATCGGGCCGATCAACGTGCCGATGCCGCCAAGCAAGGTCATGAGAATGACTTCGCCGGACATCTGCCAGGCGACGTCCGTCAGCGTCGCGAACTGGAAGACCAGCGCCTTGACCGCTCCGGCAAGCCCCGCAAGTGCCGCCGACATGACGAAGGCGCCGAGCTTATAATGCGCGACGGAATAGCCAAGCGAAATCGCCCGCTGCTCGTTCTCGCGGATCGATTTCAGGATCATGCCGAAGGGCGAATTGATGAAACGCCAGATGATCAGCACGCCGATCAGGAAGATCGCGAGGACGAAATAGTACATGTTGAAGGAGTTGTTGAGATCGAGGACGCCTAGGAGGTAGCCGCGCGGCACCGACTGAATGCCATCCTCGCCATGGGTAAATGCCGCCTGCAGGCAGAAGAAATAGAACATGTAGGAGAGCGCCAGCGTGATCATGGCGAAATAGATGCCCTGCCTGCGGATGGCGACGAAGCCCATGACGAGGCCGAGCAGCGACGCGCCGGCGACGCCGATCAGGATGCCGAGTTCGGGCGGAAGCCCCCACTCCTTCACCGCATGGGCGGCGAAATAAGCGGCCCCGCCGAAGAAGGTGGCATGGCCGAAGGAGAGCAGACCGGCATAGCCGAGCAGCAGATTGAAGGCGCAAGCGAACAGCGCGAAGCAGAGCACCTTCATGACGAAGATCGGGTAGATGAAGAACGGCGCCCAGATCAGGCCAACGAGGCCGAGGATCAGCAACAGCTTCCGCACCGAAAGCTTCGGACGCTCCTTGGAACTCAAGCTGATCAATCCAGCCATATCACGCCTCCCGACCGAAGAGACCCGCGGGCCTCAGAAGCAGCACGATTGCCATGATGACAAAGATGACGATGTTGGAAGCTTCCGGATAGAAGACCTTGGTCAGGCCCTCGGCAATCCCAAGCATATAGCCTGTCACGATCGCCCCCATGATCGAGCCCATGCCGCCGACGACCACGACGGCGAAGACGATGATGATCATGTTCGACCCCATCAGCGGCGAAACCTGATAGATCGGTGCTGCGAGCACCCCGGCGAAGGCGGCAAGCGCGACGCCGAAACCATAGGTCAGCGTCAGGAGCACCGGCACGTTGACGCCGAAAACCTGGACGAGCGTGGAATTCTCGGTCGCGGCGCGCAGATAAGCGCCAAGCTTGGTCTTTTCGATCAGCAGCCAAGTGCCGATGCAGACGACCAGCGAGGCAATAACCACCCAGCCGCGATAGACGGGCAGGAACATGAAGCCGATATTTTTTGCTCCCGCCAATTCCGTCGGGACGGCATAGGGCTGGCCGGAGGAGCCGTAGAGATAGCGGAAGGTCCCTTCGATGGTCAGCGCCATGCCGAAGGTGAAGAGCAAGCCATAGAGCGGGTCGACCCTGTAGAGCCGACGCAGGCAGAACCGCTCGACCAGCGCGCCAAACAGGCCGACAGTCAGCGGTGCCAAAACGAGGGCCGGCCAATAGCCGATGCCTGTATAGGCGAGCAGCAGATAGGCGGTGAAGGCGCCGAGCATATAGAGCGCGCCATGGGCGAAATTGATGACCCTGAGCATGCCGAAGATGATCGCGAGGCCAAGGCTCAGCAAGGCGTAGAAGGAGCCGTTGATCAGCCCGATCAGCAATTGACCGAGAAGAGCCTGGGCGGGGATGCCGAATATCGTCGTCATGCTCAGACCCCCAGAACCTTGTGCAGCATATCCATGCGCTCGGAGAGTTCGCCGACCGGGAATTCCGAGACCATCTGGCCGTGATCCATCACATAGAAGCGATCGGCGATGCGGCTGGCAAAGCGGAAATTCTGCTCGACGAGCAATATGGTCATGCCGCGGCCTTTCAGCTTCTGCAGGACTTCGCCGATGCGCTGAACGATGACCGGGGCAAGGCCCTCGGTCGGTTCGTCAAGCAGCAGCATACGGACGCCGGTGCGCAGGATGCGGGCCATGGCGAGCATCTGCTGCTCGCCGCCGGAGAGCCTTGTACCGATACTATTGCGCCGCTCATGCAGGTTTGGAAATAGCTCGAAGATCTCGTCGAGCGTCATGCCGCCTGCCGCCACGACCGGCGGCAGCATCAGGTTTTCATAGACGCTGAGCGTGGAAAATATGCCGCGCTCTTCCGGCACGAAGCCGATACCCTGATGTGCCGTCTTGTGCAGCGGCACCTGCATCATGTCCTTGCCGGCAAAGGTGACCCTGCCCTTGCGGGCGCGGACGATGCCGACGATGGTGCGCAATGTCGTCGTCTTGCCGACGCCGTTGCGGCCGAGGATGGTAACGGTTTCCCCCTCGCCCACACGCATGTCGACGCCATGCAGGATGTGACTTTCACCATACCAGGCATTGAGGTCCTGAACGTCCAGAAGCGGCGCCATCGTCAAGCCTCCTCCGTGCCCATATAGGCTTCGCGGACGCGCGGGTCTTTGCTGACCGTCGCATAATCGCCCTGGGCCAGGATTTCGCCGCGCTGCAGCACGGTGACATGATGGCAGATATCGGCAACGACCGAGAGATTGTGCTCCACCATGAGCACAGCCCTGTCGCGCGCCACATCTCGGATGATGGCGGAAACGGTGTTTACGTCCTCCAGCCCCATGCCGGCCATCGGCTCGTCGAGCAGCAGCACCTTCGGGTCGAGCGCAAGCGTCGTCGCGATCTCCAGCACGCGCTTGCGGCCATAGGAAAGATCGGCTGCTACAGCATCACGCTCCTTCGACAGACCGACAGAGGCGATGAGCTGTTCGGCGCGGGCATTGAGGCTGTCGAGAGCGGATAGCGGCCGCCAGAACTGGTGGGCGAGATTGTTCGGCCGCTGCAAGGCGACACGGACATTGTCCAGCACCGTCAGATGCGGGAAGACGGCGGAAATCTGGAAGGAGCGCACGAGACCCATGCGCGCGACCTTGTCAGGTCTTGTCTTGGTGATATCGGTGCCGAGCAGCGTGATCGTGCCATGCGTCGGCTGCAGGAATTTGGTCAGGAGATTAAAGACCGTCGTCTTGCCGGCGCCATTCGGGCCGATCAGCGCATGGACTTGGGCGTGATGTACGTCAAGATCGACATTCTTGACGGCGGTGAATCCGCCGAAATCGCGCCGCAGTCCCCGGGCGGATAAGACCACCCGGGGCTCTTCATGCGGATGTGTCGCGGACATCGCCATGAGCTGTTCCAAGCCCTATTGCTTGACGAGGTCGCAGCCGCTCTTGGCCGGATCGATATAGGCTTCCTTGCCGGGAATCGTCGCCAGCACGTTGAAGTAATCCCACGGCTCCTTGCTCTCTTCCGGCTTCTTGACCTGAAGCAGATACATGTCGTGGATCATGCGGCCGTTGGCGCCGACCGTGCCACCACGGCCGAAGAAATCATCAACAGGCATTTCATGCAGCTGCTTGGCAACGGCGTCGGTATCATCCGTGCCGGCTTTCTGCACGGCCTTCAGATATTGCATCACGGCGGAATAGGTGCCCGCATGGATCATGTTCGGCATCTTGCCGGTGCGGGCAAAGAAGCGCTTGCCGAATTCGCGGCTCTTGTCGTCGAGGTTCCAGTAGTAGCCTTCGGTCAGCGTCAGGCCTTGCGCCGCCTGCAGCCCGAGGCCGTGCACTTCGGCGAGCGTGAAGAGCAGTGCCGCCAGATGCTGGCCGCCCTGGGTGATGCCGAATTCCGAGGCCTGCTTGATGGCGTTTGACGTGTCGAGGCCGGCATTGGCAAGGCCGATGACCTTGGCGCCAGAGGACTGCGCCTGCAGCAGGAAGGAAGAGAAATCATTGGTCGACAGCGGATGGCGGACGGAGCCGAGCACCTTACCACCGCTTGCCTTGACGAAATCGCTGGTCTGCTGCTCAAGCGAGTAGCCGAAAGCGTAGTCCGCGGTCAGGAAGAACCATGTGTCGCCGCCCTGCTTGACGAGCGCGCCGCCGGTACCGACGGCCAGGGCATGCGTGTCATAGGCCCAGTGGAAGCCATAGGGCGAGCATTGCTTGCCGGTGAGATCGGTGGTCGCGGCGCCGGTGACGATATCGATCTTCTTCTTTTCCTTGGCGACCGCCTGCACGGCGAGCGCGACCGACGAGGTCGTCAGCTCCATGATGGCATCGACCTTGTCCTGGTCGTACCATTGGCGGGCGATGTTGGAGGCGATATCGGGCTTGTTCTGGTGGTCGGCATCGACGATCTCGATCGGCACACCTAGAACCTTGCCGCCGAAATCCTCGGCGGCCATCTTGGCGGCCGCTACCGACGACTTGCCGCCGAAATCCGCATAGACTCCGGACTGATCGTTCAGAATGCCGATCTTGACGACACCATCGGATGGGCCGGCGGCGAAGGCCGCGGTGCCGGCTGCAAGCAGAAATGCAAGGGATGCAATAAGACTCTTTCGCATATCCTCTCCTCCCAGAGATTTGGCAAAAACGAATCTGTTCAAAATTGGCCAGCCGTTTTCCTCAAAACGGCTTTTCCCGATAGGCAAGATCACGGAATTCGCGCGTTGACGCAAGTCGCGATTGCAACTAATTCCAAACAAGGTCTGTTCATTTTTGAACAGAGGGGGAGGCATGAAGCGCACGCCGCATTTTACCTGGGACGATCTGCAGTTCTTCCTCGCCGTTGCGCGAACGGGGCAACTTTCGACTGCGGCGCGACAGCTGCGTACCAGCCATGCCACGGTCTCGCGCCGTATCGACCGGCTGGAATTCGCCTTGAAGGTCAAGCTCTTCGAGCGCAATCCGCGCGGCTACATGCTGACCGGAATGGGGCAGCGCTTCGTCGACACGGCCGAAAGAATGGAGCAGGAAACCGAGCGTCTGCGGACCGACCTTTCGACGGGATCGGCAGCCCAAGGCGGCGTGGTGCGCATCAGTGCGCCGGAGGGATTTTCCAATTTCTTCTTCACCGGCGTTCTGCCGGAATTCACTGCGAAACATCCGAACATTTCGCTGGAGCTAATCACCATCCAGCAGATCATGTCGCTCTCGCGCAAGGAAGCCGACATCGTCGTGGTGCTCGACCCGCCAAAGGCGGGACCCTACTTCACCGAAAAACTGACAGACTATCATCTGCAGGTCTACGGATCGCGCGATTACCTTGCCCGCCATCCGCCAATCGAAAGCCGCGACGACCTGCCTGACTTCACCTTCATCGGCTATATCGAGGATATGATCTTCGCGCCGGGTCTTGATTATCTCGATGACGTCCATCCGCGTATCAGGCCGCAATTCCAGAGCTCGAGCATCTTTGCGCAGCTGACGGCAACAAAGAACGGCCAGGGGCTGTGCGTGCTGCCGTTCTTCATCGCCGGCAAACATCCGGATCTGCAGGTCGTGCTACCACATGAGGTGGATCTCAAGCGCCACTACTGGATCACCTGCCACCGCGATCTGCGCCAATCGCCACGCGTGCGCACCGTCATCGATTTTTTGGCGGAAGCCGTACGCAGGAACGCACCGGCGTTTCTAGGCCCCTGGAGAAAAACCGAGAACTGAGATCGCTTCAGGCTATAGCGTGCTCGGGGCAGCATAGATCTTGCCGAGCCCGGCGGCATCGAAGCTCGCCCGCTCGACGAGGCGAAGCTCCCAATCCAGCGACGAACGCACGATCGTTTCCAAGCTGTCGTGTTTTGGAACCCAGCCCAGCTCGCGACGAGCAAGCGTCGCGTCCGCGACAATGCTCGCCATATCGCCGGCCCGGCGCGGAGCGATATGGATGCGGAAGGAACGGCCATGGATGCGCATGACCATGTTGAGCACGTCAAGCACGGAATAACCGTGGCCATAGCCGCAATTGGCAACCAGCGAGCGGCCGCCATCGCGCAGATGGCGCAAGGCCACGAGATGCGCCTCAACAAGATCGCTCACGTGGATGTAGTCGCGCACGCCGGTGCCGTCATGTGTCGCGTAATCCGTGCCGTAGATATCCACCTGACGGCGGCGGCCGAGGGCCGCCTCGCAGGCGACCTTGATGAGATGGGTGGCACCATCAGTGGACTGACCAGCCCTTCCCCCAGGATCAGCGCCGGCGACATTGAAATAACGCAGCGCCACATAGCGGAAATCATAGGCCGCGGCGGCATCGCGCAGCATCAGCTCGGACATCAGCTTGGATTGACCATAGGGGGATTCAGGCCGCAACGGCACATCTTCGCTAACCGGTCGATCCGCGGGCTGCTGACCATAAACAGCAGCGGTGGACGAGAAGACGAAATGGCGGATGCCGGCCCTGACGGCGGCGCTCATCAGGGCGCGGGTCTTGCCGGTGTTGTTTTCGTAATAGGCAAGAGGATCCTCGATCGACATCGGCACGACGGCAGAGCCAGCGAAATGGATGATGGCTTCTATATCGTTTTCGGCGAAAATCGTTTTGAGCAGCGCCTCGTCAGCGACATCGCCGAGATAGAAGCGGGCCGCGGGCGGCACTGCCCAGCGAAAGCCTGTGGAAAGGCAATCGAGAACAACAACGTCCTCGCCCGCGTCAAGCAATCTCCAGACCATGTGGCTGCCGATATAGCCGGCTCCGCCCGTCACCAAGACAGTCATTCTTCGCGTCCCCGCCAAGTCTTATCGGCGATATATGAGGCCGCTTCCCCTGCGAAATTGATTAAAAGCCGGAGGTGGGGCGGGAAAGATTGCGGGAATGGTTAGAGGGGGCTTTCGCAGTTTGATTGGATTTTATGGATTGGGTGTGCGACGGCAGGCCTCGCATATATCGGAGAGTGCATACCCCCCTCTGTCACTTCGTGACATCTCCCCCACAAGGGGGGAGATCGTTGGGAGGTTGCTGCCCCCTTCACCAAAACAATGAAGTTTCGGCTTCAGCAGATATGATGTTCTTGGGTGTGAGAAGCTGCCGCGAGTTTCCAATCTCCCCCCTTGTGGGGGAGATGTCGCGAAAGCGACAGAGGGGGGTATCGGGACCAGCCAAATCAAACGCTGTCGGCCGCAGCACACAGATCGTACCTACAAACTCAAAATATACCGGCTCAACCTTTCCGCGGCATCCGCCACCTGCACCGGATCGCGCAGGAAGCAGGCGCGCATGAACAGCTCTCCGCCCAAACCGAAGGCCGTTCCGGGTGCTAGGCCGACGCCGGTCTTATCGACGATGTCAATGGCGGCCTTGCGGCTGTCGGTGACGCCGTCGATCCTGAGGAAGGAATAGAGCGCGCCATCCGGCTTCAGCGTCTGCACGCGATTGGTGGCGATCAGCGCGTCGCAGAGGATGTCGCGCGAGCGAGTGGCCTTTTCGATATTGGAGCGAACGAAATCATCGCCCTCGTTCAGCGCTGCAACCGCGCCTCTCTGCATGAACTGCGCGACGCCGGAAGTCGAATATTGCACGAGGTTTTCGATCACCTGTCCGAGCTCGGCCGGTGCGACGATCCAGCCGACACGCCAGCCGGTCATCGACCAGTTCTTCGAGAAAGAATTGACGAAGAGAATCTTGTCGTCGGCTTCCTTGACATCCAGGAAGCTCGGCGCGCGGCCGCCCGCATAGTAATAGAGCGCGTAGATTTCATCGGCCATGATCCAGAGATCATGCTTGCGCGCCAAAGCGAGGATATCGCGAAGATCCTGATGGGTCGCCGTCCAGCCTGTGGGGTTGGACGGGGTATTGATGAAGAGGCCCTTGGTCTTCGGCGTAATCGCCGCTTCCAGCCGGTTGAGATCGAGCGACCATTTGCCGTGTTCAAACTGTAAGGGTACGGCGACGGAACGGGCGCCTGCGATCTCGAGCGCCGCAGCAATGTTCGGCCAGGCGGGCGACAGATAGACCATCTCGTCGCCGGGAGCGGTGATCGCCTGCACGGACAGCTGGATCGCCTGCATGCCGGAGCCGACGACATAGAAATTCTCCATCGGCAGCAAGGTGCCGAAATGCCGGCCATAATAATCGGCGAGCGCCTGACGCAGCTCGGGAATACCGCGCTGCCAGGTGTAAAAGGTTTCGCCGGCGTTGAGCGAGGCCATGGCGGCGCGGTTGATGAAATCCGGCGTCGGCAGATCGCCCTCACCGACCCAGAGTGGCAACAGGCCCTCACGGCCGCGGGCATAGTTGACAACTTCCACGATCCCGCTTTCGGGTGCTGCGAGCGCGCGTGGGCTGAGGCTATCTAGTATCGACATGCAAAGTCTCCGGTTTCTGCCTTCATAAAGCAGAGCGGCGGACAAATCCCATGACTTTGCCTTAGTGACCGATCGATTTTGGTGATGAATAAAGCCCCGATCCTTCCGGAAACCGGGGCTTTGAAAGAGGTTGAAGCAAGCCCGTCAGCGCTTGGCGAGAAGATCGCGGATTTCGGTGAGCAACTGAACGTCGGCCGGCGGCGGAGCTGCCTCGGCAACCTTGTCTTCCTTGCGCTCCAGCTGGGCACGCAGCGTGTTCACGCCCTTGACCATCAGGAAGATGATCCAGGCGAGGATGAGGAAGTTGATGAGGACGGTGATGAAGTTGCCGTAAGCGAAGACCGCCCCCTGGGCACGGGCGGCTGCCAGCGTCGGCGCATTGACCGTCGAGGAAAGGCCGATGAAGTAATTGGAAAAATCGAAGCCGCCGAAAATCGCGCCGACGATCGGCATGATGATATCGTCAACCAGCGATTTCACGATGCCGCCGAAAGCGCCGCCGATGATCACGCCGACTGCGAGATCCATGACATTGCCGCGGGCGATAAATGCCTTGAATTCATTTAGCATTGAGCAGTCCCCTTCGCGTTGCCGTTGAATTCACTGATGATAATTAGCACCATCTTTTTCCTTATTTTTCAACAGCAAATTGATCAGGAGCCATGTCCAGGCATGCATATCCCATGATAATTTCACCACATTAGCAACTTTAGGGCGCATATATTCGGCAGCTTGTTCGTCAGTTGCGAGCAACCGAGCCGAGGCCCCTGGATGTACATCAGGGATCTCGGTGAGTCGTTCGGCATAGTCGGCCGCGCTTCAAGCGCTGACCGCACTCTCCCGCATCACTTTCGCGACGAGCTTGCGAACGTAGTCAGGACCGGGCGCCTGATCGAAGAGAATGCGATAGATGATCGGCGAGATGACGTGATCCATCAGTTCCACCAAAGTCGGAAAGGGCTCGCCAGCCGCCTCCGCCCGCGCAATAAATACGCTTAGTTGGCAGCGTGTATAGGTGCAGCATTTTTCCGCATTTGCGCTATCGGGTACCGCGAGAACATCGCGCAGCAGTTGCCGTCCGACTCCCGAGGCCATTTCATCGGCATATTGCTCGACCCAGGCCTCCAGGTCCTCCCGGGCGCTGCCAATCCTGGCGGGCTCGCCTTCAGGCTGCAGGCGCGATGCGGCGACGTCGGCCAAAAGCGCCTGAAGATCGCCCCAGCGGCGGTAGATCGTCGACGGCGTGACATTGGCGCGCTGCGCGATCAGCGGGATCGTCACATCGGCGCGATCCATCGTCGCCAGCATGTCGCGGACGGATTGATGCACGGCCGCTTGCACTCTGGCGCTGCGCCCGCCGGGGCGGGGATTTTCTCTGTAGCCCATAAGCCCTTGCCAATTTTTCCCGTTTTGCGGATCGTGAATGATCGTGGACATTCACTAACGCAAATTATTTGTTTTTATACATCAGGCGCCCTATATGCGTCTAACGCAATCTTTTAGCTTTAGGTAGGATATAGTCGATGACCGAACTCGATTCCACCGGCAGCGCTCCGATTTCACCAGCCAGACGCCTGGCGCCTTTCTATTATGCCGCAACCAGCGCGCTGTTTTTGGCTGCCTCGTCCGTACCGACGCCTCTCTATCGCCTTTATCAGCAGGCCTTTGCCTTTTCGCCGGTGCTGCTTACGGTGATCTTCGCCGTCTATGCCTTCTCCCTTCTCGCCGCGCTCCTCATCGTCGGCTCGATCTCCGACCATCTCGGCCGTCGGCCTGTGATCTTTGCTTCGATCCTCCTCAATATGGTGGCGATAGTCCTGTTTTTAATGGCCAGGGGTTCGGATTGGCTGATTGCCGCGCGCATCGTGCAGGGCTTCGCGACGGGCACCGCCGTCAGTTCCGTCGGTGCCGCCCTTGTCGATCTCGATCCGATCAGGGGATCGATCACCAACAGCCTTGCCCCGCTTGTGGGCATGGCGATCGGCACGATCGGTACGAGCCTGCTGATCCAGTTTGCGCCGGCCCCGACCGTACTCGTCTATATCGTCACGCTTGCCCTGCTGGCGCTGCAAGCCGCGCTGCTATGGCTGATGCCGGAGACTACAAGCCGACGGGCCGGCGTGCTCGCATCGCTGAAGCCGGAAGTCGCCGTTCCCCAGCAGGCGCGGCGGACGCTGCTGGCGCTGACGCCGATCAATATCGCAGTTTGGGCGCTCGCCGGCTTCTATCTGTCGCTGGTACCCTCGCTGGTCACTGCGACCACCGGCAGCACGGCGCCGCTGGTCGGCGGCTCCGTGGTCGCAGCCTTGACGATCAGCGGCGCGGCAGCCGTCTTCCTGCTACGCAAGAAATCCGCCGTCACGATCATGAAGTTCGGCATACCAACCATGAGCTTCGGCATACTGACCATCATCGCCGGCATGCATGCGGCTGAAGTGTCGATCCTCGCTCTGGGAACTCTGATTGCCGGCTCGGGCTTCGGGGCAGCTTTCCTCGGCACGGTCAGAAGCATCATGCCACTGGCAAAGCCCGACGAACGCGCCGGGTTGCTTTCGGCCTTCTACATCCAGAGCTACCTCGCCTTCAGCGTCCCCACCATCCTCGCCGGCTTCCTATCGAAAGCGCTCGGCTTTGCCGAAGCCGCCGATATCTATGCGGCGGCGATCCTTCTACTCATCGGCTGGGGCGTCGTTGCGCTGAGGGCGGGGCAAGAGAAGCCATTGAGCAACGCGTAAGCAAAATCTTACGTATTCGCCATTGATCTAGGCTGAACCAATCAACAAAAAAGGGCCGCTCCTGACAGGGGCGGCCCATGATTTGTCGCGAGCAATAGCTCTCCGGTTCAGGCCGCCTTCTTGGCGCCATAGGGATCGAAGCGGCCGTAGAAGGTCTCGCCCTTTGCGGCCATATCCTTCAGAAGCGCTGTGGGCTGGAAATGCGGGCCGTAGGGGGCCGCCAGCTTTTCGCAGAGCTCCACGAAAGCCTTCACACCCATGCCATCGATGTAGGACAGCGCACCGCCGGTATAGGGCGCGAAGCCGAAGCCGAGGATGGAGCCGACATCGGCCTCGCGCGGGTCGGTGACGATGCCTTCCTCGATGGTGCGGGCAGCTTCCAGCGCGATCGTGACGAGGAAGCGCTGCTTCAGCACGTTGACATCGATCTCATCGGCCTTCTTCTGCGGATAGAGATCCTTGAGGCCTGGCCAGAGCGACTTCTTCGCCGGCTTCGGCGGGTAATCGTAGAAGCCCCTGGAGTTCTTCCGGCCTAAACGACCCTCGCCTTCGACGAGACCGCTGATCAGCTGCATGTGACGCGGGTCGACGGCTTTCTCGCCGAGATCGGCAACCGTCGCCTTCAGGATCTTGTAGGACAGATCGATAGCGACTTCATCGTTCAGCGCCAGAGGCCCGACAGGCATACCAGCCATCTTGGCGGCATTCTCGATCATGGCTGCGGGCACGCCTTCGATCAGCATGTCATAGGCTTCGTGGATATAGCGGAAGACGCAGCGATTGACGAAGAAGCCACGGGTATCATTGACGACGATCGGCGTCTTCTTGATGGCGGCGACATAGTCGAGCGCAACCGCCAGCGCATGGTCGCCGGTTTCCTTGCCGAGGATGACTTCGGTCAGCATCATCTTCTCGACCGGCGAGAAGAAGTGGACGCCGATGAAATCGACCGGGCCCTTGGAATTCTTCGCAAGGCCGGTGATCGGCAGCGTCGAGGTGTTGGAGGCAAAGACGGCGCCGGCCGGCAGCACGGCTTCGACGGCCTCGATAACGGCCTTCTTGACGTCGCGATCCTCGAACACGGCTTCGATGACGAGATCGGCATCCTTGAGATCGGCGTAATCGGCCGACGGCGTGATGCGCGAGAGCAGAGCTGCGCCTTCGTCCTGCGTCAACCTTCCCTTACCGATCGAGTCCTTGACCAGCCCCTCGCCGACGCCCTTGCCCTTGGTTGCGGCTTCGATATCGCGGTCGATAAGCGTGACCGGGATGCCGGCGGCAGCCGTGACATAGGCGATGGACGCGCCCATGAAGCCGGCGCCGACGACGCCGACCTTCTTCAGCTCCGTCTTCGGCTGGCCGGCCGGGCGGCGGGCGCCCTTGCCGAGTTCCTGCATGGAGATGAACAGCGAGCGGATCATCGAATAGGCTTCGGTGGTCTGCAGCACATGGGTGAAATAGCGCTGCTCGATCTTCAGGCCGGTATCGAAGGGAACCTGCAGGCCTTCATAGACGCATTTGAGGATGGCGAGCGCTGCCGGATAATTGCCCGATGTCTCGCGACGCAGGATGGCCGGGGCTGCCGGCCAGAGCTGGGCCGCGGCCGGCGTCCAGATGCCGCCGCCCGGTGCCTTGAAGCCCTTTTCGTCCCAGGGGGCGACGGGCTTCAAGCCATCCTTGATCATCTGCTTGGCGGCCGGGATCAGCTGATCCGGCTCGACCACCTGATGCACGAGGTTCATCGCCTTGGCGCGCGCCGCCGTCAGCGACTGGCCCGTCGTCATCATCTGCAGCGCCGATTGTGCATCCGTCAGGCGCGAGATGCGCTGCGTGCCGCCGGCGCCGGGGAAGATGCCGACCTTGACCTCGGGCAGCGCAATCTTGACGCTCTTGGCGCTCGACGCAACACGGCCGTGGCAGGCGAGCGACAGCTCGAAAGCGCCGCCCATGCAGGTGCCGTTGATGGCCGAAACCCAGGGCTTGCCGCAGGTTTCGAGCTTGCGGAACAGGCCCGTCATGCGCCCGACGAGATCGAAGAGCTTCTGTGTGGCAGCGGCCGGGTCCTTCGCCTTTTCCTCCTGATAGAAGGAAAACATCGACTTGATCATCGAGAGATCGGCGCCGCCGGAGAAGGAGGATTTGCCTGAGGTGAAGACCACGCCCTTGACGGCCGCATCGGCAACCGTGGCATCGATGATGGCGTTCAGCTCTTCCAAGACCTCGGCGGTGAAGACGTTCATGGACTTGCCGGGCATGTCCCAGGTAACGAGGGCTATGCCGTCTGCGTCGGTTTCGACGGTGAAATTCGTGTAAGCCATTGGTTTCCCCTCCTCAGACGCGTTCGACGATCGTAGCCGTGCCCATGCCGGCGCCGATGCAGAGTGTCACGAGCGCCGTATTGAGATCGCGGCGTTCCAGCTCGTCCAGCACGGTGCCGAGGATCATCGCGCCGGTGGCACCCAGCGGATGGCCCATGGCGATGGCGCCGCCATTGACGTTGATCTTGTCGTGCTCGATATCGAAGGCCTGCATGTAGCGCAGCACGACGGCGGCAAAGGCTTCGTTGAGTTCGAAAAGATCGATGTCGGCAAGCGTCAAGCCGCTGCGCTTCAAGAGCTTTTCGGTAACGTCGACCGGGCCGGTCAGCATCAGTGCCGGGTCGGAGCCGATATTGGCGAAGGCCTTGATGCGGCCGCGTGGCTTCAGCCCCATGCTCTCACCGCCCGCCTTGGAGCCGAGCAGAACGGCAGCGGCGCCATCGACGATGCCGGAGGAGTTGCCGGCATGGTGGACGTAGTTGATGCGCTCGACTTCCGGATGGGCCTGGATGGCGACGGCTTCGAAGCCGCCCATCTCGCCGGGCATCTGGAAGGACGGATTGAGCGAGGCGAGTGCCTGCATATCGGTGCCGGGGCGCATGTACTCGTCGCGGTCGAGAATGGTCAGGCCGTTGATGTCCTTCACCGGAATGACCGAATTCTTGAAGTAGCCCTTCTCCCAGGCATTGGCGGCGCGCTTCTGGCTTTCGACGGCATAAGCATCGACGTCATCGCGCGAGAAACCGTATTTGGTGGCGATGAGATCGGCCGAGACGCCCTGCGGCATGAAATAGGCCGGGAAGTTGACGGAGGGGTCCATGAACCAGGCACCACCCGACATGCCCAAGCCGACGCGCGACATGCTTTCGACGCCGCCGGCGATGACGATGTCATCAGCCCCTTGCGCGATCTTGGCCGCGCCGAAATTCACGGCATCAAGGCCCGAGGCGCAGAAGCGGGAAATTTGCATGCCTGGCGCCTTGGTGGAATAGCCGGCTTCGAAGGCAGCGCCCCTCGGGATAACGGCGCCTGCTTCCATGACAGGATCGACGCAGCCCATAATGATGTCATCAACCGTTTCGGTATCGAGGCCGTTGCGGTCGCGGATCGCCTCCAGCGTCTTGGCGGCAAGGCGCACGGAAGGCACTTCGTGCAGCGCCCCATCCTTCTTGCCCCGCCCGCGCGGCGTGCGCACGTGGTCGTAAATGAAAACCTCGGTCATGTCTCATCTCCCTGCAGCGGCTGGCGCCGCCTTGATCAAAAGGCTTCCGCCGCCAGTTCCATCATCGTGTCGGCACCGGTTTCGATGCGCGCCTTGCGCAGCGCCGTTTCCGGCATGATGCGCTCCATGTAGAACCGCGCCGTGACAAGCTTGTTCTTCAGATAATCCTCGCGCGCGCTGTCGCCAGCCGCAAGGCCTGCCTGCGCCGCCTTGGCCATCTTCGCCCACATGTAGCCGAGAACGACGAGGCCGAAGAGGTGCATGTAATCGGTCGAGCCGGCACCGGCATTGTCGGGCTTAGCCATGGCATTCTGCATGAACCACATGGTCGCGGCCTGTACATCGTTCAAGCCCTTCTTCAGATGCTTGGTGAAGAAGGCCATCTGCTCGTCGCTGCGGTTTTCCTCGCAGAAATCGCCGATTTCCTTGAAGAGCGCCATGACGGCGCGGCCGCCGTTCAGCGCCAGCTTGCGGCCCACGAGATCGAGCGCCTGAATGCCGTTGGCACCCTCGTAAATCATGGTAATGCGGGCATCGCGGACATACTGGCTCATGCCATGCTCTTCGATGTAGCCATGACCGCCGAAGACCTGTTGCGCCATGACGGCATGCTCGAAGCCCTTGTCGGTCAGGACGCCCTTCAGGATCGGCGTCGCCAGACCCAGGATATCGTCGGCTGCCTGCCGTTCCTTCTCGTCCGGGGAGCGATGGGCGATATCGGATTTCAGCGCGGTCCAGAGCAGGAAGGCGCGGCCGGCCTCGTTGAAGGCGCGGATGGTCATCAGCGAGCGACGGATATCCGGATGGACGATGATCGGGTCCGCCTTCTTGTCGGGCGCCTTCGGGCCGGAGAGCGAGCGGCCCTGAATGCGCTCGCGGGCATAATTGGCCGCGTTCTGATAGGCGATCTCGGCGATGGAGAGACCCTGCAGGCCGACGCCGAGGCGAGCCTCGTTCATCATCACGAACATGGCGTTGAGGCCCTTGTTCTCCGCACCGATCAGGAAGCCTGTGGCCTCATCATAGTTCATGACGCAAGTGGCATTGCCGTGGATGCCCATCTTGTGCTCGATCGCGCCGCAGGAGACAGGGTTGCGATCACCGAGCGAACCGTCTTCCTTGACGAGGAACTTCGGCACGATGAACAGCGAGATGCCCTTGGTGCCTTCGGGTGCACCTTCGATGCGGGCAAGGACGAGATGGACGATATTATCCGTCATGTCGTGCTCACCGGCCGAAATGAAGATCTTCTGGCCTGATATCTTGTAGCTGCCGTCGGCTTGCGGAACCGCCTTGGTGCGCAGCAAGCCGAGATCGGTGCCGCAATGCGGCTCGGTGAGGTTCATGGTACCGGACCAGCTGCCCTCCACCATCTTCGGCAGATAAGTCTGCTTCTGTGCATCGGTGCCATGCACGAGGATGGCGGCAATCGCGCCCTGCGTCAGGCCCGGATACATCATCAGCGACATGTTGGCGGCGGAGGTATATTCGCCGACGGCGCAGTGCAGCACATAGGGAAGCCCCTGCCCGCCGAATTCTTCCGGCACGGCAAGACCCAGCCAGCCGCCTTCGCGATAGGCGTGATAGGCTTCCTTGAAGCCCTTCGGCGTGGAGACGGTGCCGTCGTCATGGCGCACGCAGCCTTCCTGATCGCCGGAATAATTGAGCGGGAAAAGCACCTCTTCCGACATCTTGGCCGCTTCGCCGACGATCGCTTCGATCATGTCAGGCGCGGCATCAGCATAACCCGGAAGATTGTTGTAGCGCTCCAGCCCAAGCACATCGTTCAGGACGAAGAGCGTATCGTTCACCGGGGCCTTGTAGACTGGCATTTCTCGAATTCCTCCAATTCGCCGCCGGACCTTGAGATTCCGGCCACTGTCATACTCTTACAAAATATTGACGTTTGCGTAAACGTCAAATTCGTGTCTCGCGGTGAAATTTTGGTGAAGCCGATGAGGGAGAGCATTCCGCATGTCGCCGATACCTCCCCTCTGCCCAAGCAAACTGGTGCTGCCTCAGCGCAAGAATATCAGGCGGCGGTACAGCAGAACCAAAATAAAAGGTTAAGACATCAGGCAAACTTAACGAGTTGTTTACCACGTTTCGTAAATTGTACGAGTTGAGCAGCAGTGCTTCGCGTTTTTTCAACTTATGCTTGGAAATCGCGCTGTCTTTGCCGCTCTGTTTGAGGAAAGCCAATAGATTTATCCCTTTCCGAACGGCGGGATGCAGACAGCAAGGCGATGCAGCAACGTCTTCTTTCGTCAGCATGACGGCCTGGTGGTCCACAGTTCGAGGCGAGCAAGAGATATGAGCGGATCGCGATCAAATCATACCGGAACCGGTGACTGGACGTCGCTGGATGCTCTGAGCCGCACAATCGAGGGGCTGGAAGCACGCATCGAAGGGCTGATGGGAACTGCCGCCGCGCGCGATACGCGCCAGCGCGTCGCTGCCGGCTATGCGCCTGCTCCCGAACGAGCCGCACCCGAGCGGATGCCGCCCCGCCCCGAACGCGAACAATATGCCAGCCGCGCTTACGAGCGCCCGCTGCGCAACGAACGCCATGAGAGCGACCTTCGCTCCGATCCGTTTGCCGAAATCCGTCAGCGTCAGCGCACGCTGGAAGCAAACCGCGAACGTCTGCAGCCACGGCGTGAGGAAATCGCGCATGCAGAACTGCAGCCGGCACGACGTCCGATCGACAGCTATCCCCAGCGCCAGCCGATGCGGGCCGCTGCCGCCGACGCACCGGTCGATATCGCCCAGGCGCTCGTCAACCTTCGCCAGGATCTGAAGCGCGACATCGCCGATAGCGTGAGCCGCGAAGTTACTGCCCTGCGTGCCGAAATCCGCGATATCCGCGAAAACGCCGAGGACAAGCATTTCGTCGCCGATGTCCGCCAGGACATGGCCAGGCTTGCCGACAGCATCAACCAGCTCGCCGGTCAGCCGGAGACTGCCGGACTGAAAGCGGAATTCGACGAGCTGCGTTCGCTGATGGACGGTCTCGCCCGCGAAGAGTCGCTTCACCATGTCGAGCGCCAGGTGAAGGCGATCGACACGTCGGGCCTGCAGGACGAGCTCGTCTCGCTTGCCTATCGTCTCGATGACATCAAGCAGCATCTCGGCGGCATGAACGACAGCCCGGCCGTGCATGCGCTGGAAACCAAGCTGCTGACGATCGCGACCGCGATGGAAAGCCTCGGTTCGATGATGCAGCCGCAGGACCAGGCCATGCAGCGGCTGGAAGGCCGCCTCAGCGGCCTTGCCGATCAGATCGACCTGATGAGCCGCGATGCAGGCCGGCGTCAGCCTGCCGACGACCTTTCCGGCCGCCTTGAAGCGCTCGCCATGCGCATCGACGAACTCGGCAGCGCCAAGGCCGTCGCCCGCCTCGAGGAGCGGCTGGACCAGCTTTCGCATCTGATGGAGCGTTCGCAGAAGGCCACGCCGCAGCCGGAGCTCGTCACCTATCTCGCCGACATCTCCCATAAGATCGATGCGCTGGAACATGGGTCTGTCGGCAACGCGCTGGCCGACCGGCTGGATTATCTCGCTCGCCGCATCGACGAGATCGATTTCCATCCGTCCGCGCCAGCCGCAAGCCTCGACGACAGCATGGCACGCCGGCTCGAAGGCCGTCTCTCCGATATCGCGGCCCGGCTGGAAGCGAGCACTGCCGCTCCGCCGACGGATACGCAGGCGCTGCGCAGTCTCGAAGAGCAGATCGCCCATCTCTCGACATTGCTGACGGCCGAGCCTCGCGCCGGCGGCGATCATCTGCCTCCGGATTTCGATCGCCGCATGAGCGCGATCGAGGACTATATGGCGACCAACGACGAATATATCATCGAAGCGGCCCGCCATGCGGCGGAAACCGTCGTCGAAGCGTATTCGCGCGAAGGCGCAATGGCTCATGGTGCACAGGCGGCCGATATGGCGGCATTGACGGCACTTGCCGAAGACCTTCGTCATCTTGAGGACCTCAGCCGCGCCAGCGACGAGCGCACGCACCGCACCTTCGAGGCTCTGCACGATACGCTGCTGCAGATCGCCGACCGTCTCGATCATATGGAACAGCGCAAGCCGGCGCCCGCCATGCCGGCCGCGACATTCGAAAGCGACGTCTTTGCCGAAGAGGATGCTCCGGCGCTGAGGCCGCCAATGGCCGCGCAGCAGAAGGCGGGTCCGATCATCCGCACGATGGCGCCTGCCGAAGCCTCGGTTTCAGCCGAAGTCGCGGTCGCGCAGGCGATCGACGCCAACACGAAGGCTGAAATCAAGGCGGCAGCCAAGAAGAGCGGCAAGACCAGCCTGTTTGCCAGCCTCGGCAAGCGCTTCTTCATGCCAGAAAAGGCCGAACCGATCTTTCTGCCGGACCGCCCGGTCATCGAGCAGGCGCCGTCGATCGATCCCGCCGACGTGATGCCCGGCGAAGAGGCCAACGAACTGCTGGAGCCGGGCTCCGGCGCGCCTGACATCAAGAAGATCCTCGAGCGCGTGCGCGCCAGCCAGAACACGTCGCGCAGCGGAAACGCCCGCCAGCCGAGCGAGAACGAACGGGCCGATTATATCGCGGCCGCCCGCCGTGCCGCACAGGCCGCGGCCATGGAAGTCGACCAGACGCAGCGCTCGGCTCCTGCTTCCAAGAAAGATGCCAAGAAGGGCGGCGCGTTCTCACGCTTCCGCCGGCCTATCCTGCTTGCGCTGGGTGCAGTCATGCTCGCCATCATGGCTTATCCGCTGGCGAACACGCTGACACGCGGCCAGAAGGCGCCGGCACCGGCCCAGGTATCGACAATGGTCGCGCCTGCCGATAGTACCGCGATCAATACCGTCGCTGCCAACACGAACCCGGCCGCCAGCAATCAGCAGCCTGCTGCAAACCAGGCCGCCGCACCCTCGATTTCCACGACGGAGACGGCGGAAGTCCAGCCTGCACCCACGGCCACCGATCCCGCCGCCGCACCCGCGAATGATCACCTGACGGCAGCTACGCCGCTCGACGGCAACCAGACGGCAAGCGAAGAGTTGGCTCCTGCCGGCAGCGCACCTGCACAGCAGGCCACCGCCTTCGTTCAGACTGAGAACACATCCGCTGCCTCTCCCGCCACCACGCCGGCAGCGCCGGAAATCGCGGTACCCGACGGCATCCAGCCGCCATCGCTCGTCGCTGCCGCTAAATCGGCCGATCCGGTGGCGCTCTTCGAAATCGGCGCACGCTATACGGATGGCCGCGGCGTTGCTGCCGATATGAAGCAGGCTGCAACCTGGTATCAGCTTTCGGCCGACAAGGGTTATGCCCCGGCCCAGTATCGCCTCGCCAGCATGTATGAGAAGGGCAACGGCGTCGATCGCGACCTCGTCAAAGCCAAGCAGTATTACGAACAGGCCGCCAATCAGGGCAATGCCAGCGCCATGCACAATCTCGCGGTTCTCTACGCCTCGGGCACAGTAGGACCGCAGGATTATGATAGCGCGGCGAACTGGTTCGTCCGCGCCGCCAACCTCGGCGTCTCCGACAGCCAGTTCAACCTCGCAATCCTCTATGCGCGCGGCAACGGCGTGAAACAGGACCTGCAGGAATCCTACAAATGGTTCGCGATCGCCGCCAAGAGCGGTGACAAGGACGCCGCGCAGAAGCGTGACGAAGTGGCCAACGCCATGAAACCGGCCGATCTCGAAAGTGCGCGTGCCAAGGTCGATCTCTGGAAAGTGCAGCCGGCCGATCCGAAGGCCAACGGCACCGACATCCCCGACGAATGGACCACCGGCAAGGGCGTGAACACGGCTTCGATCGACATGAAGAAGGCGATCCGCAACATTCAGGCCATCCTCAACAAGAATGGCTTCGACGCCGGTGCACCCGACGGCACCATGGGAGACAAGACGGTAGCCGCCCTGAAGAGCTTCCAGAAATCTGTCGGCTTGCCGGCGGATGGACGGGTCACCGATCAGGTGGTCAAGGAGCTTCTCGCCCGCAACAAGTAGCTTCGGGCTGTCGTGCGAAAACGATCAACCAAAATGCCGGCGTCAGCACGCCGGCATTTTGTTTAGGTAGCTCAAAGCTGCCGCATCCCCTGCCAGCACCCACCATTCCGCTATACAGCGTCACAGAAAAGTGGAAAAAGCCGGGTTAGGGTGAATGCGGCAATTCGAAAACTGGGGCAGCTCGGCCTTTCCTAAGGCTCTGGCAATGATTTCAGATTAGAATCCGCCATTTAAGGGGAAATGGGCTTCGGTCACCGCGCCGAAAAGCCCGCAAATGGGAACAAGGCGTGACGATCTATCTGCCGATCGCAGAATTGTCGGTGAATATTTTGATTATTCTCGGCATGGGAGCAGCCGTAGGGTTTCTCTCCGGCATGTTTGGCGTCGGCGGCGGCTTCCTCATCACGCCTCTTCTGATTTTCTACAACATCCCGCCTGTTGTTGCCGTCGCCACCGGCTCCAATCAGGTCGTCGCCTCCTCGGTTTCGGGAGCGCTCAGCCATTTCCGCCGTGGCTCGCTCGACCTGAAACTGGGCTCGATCCTGCTGGCCGGCGGTCTCGCGGGGGCGACGTTCGGCCTCTGGCTATTCGTGCTCTTGCGAAGGCTCGGCCAGATCGACCTGATCATTTCCCTGATCTACGTGATTCTCCTCGGCACCGTAGGCTCGCTGATGCTATGGGAAAGCGTGCGAGCCATGCGCCGCGCAGCCGGCAAACTGCCCCCGGCAACCGGCAAGCCGCGCCATCACAACTGGGTACAGCGGCTGCCGTTGAAACTGCGGTTCAAGAAATCCAAGCTCTATCTCAGCGCCATTCCGGTCATCGGTCTTGGTTTCTTCGTCGGCATGCTGACGCCGATGGGTATCGGCGGCGGCTTCATTCTTGTGCCCGCCATGATCTATCTGCTGCGCGTGCCCACAAATGTCGTTGTCGGCACCTCGTTGTTCCAGGTCATTTTCGTGACGGCCTTTACGACAATCGTCCAGGCAGCCACCAACTATTCCGTCGATATCATCCTGGCCTTCCTCTTGATGGTGGCGGGCGTCGTCGGCGCGCAATACGGCGTGCGTGTCGGCCAGAAGCTGCGCGGCGAGCAATTGCGCGCACTCCTCGGCCTCCTCGTCCTGGCCGTCGGCCTTCGCCTCGTCATCACTCTCGTGGTGACGCCGGCGGACGTTTACTCCGTCGTCATGGAAGGGGTGAGCCGATGAGAGGATTCGGACTGCTCCTTGCCGCCGCATTGCTGCTCACTCCGTTCACCGCGCCGGCGCAAGTGCTGCTCGATCAGCCGACGACCTCGACCACGGCGCGGGAGACGATGGAGATCGGCACATCGACGAGCGAAATCGCCATCACCTCGGACTTCACCGGCGCCGATCTGACGATCTTCGGCGCCCTTTCCAACACCGACCAGCTGCTTCTGGCAATCGGCCAGTACGATATCGTCGTCGTGCTGGAGGGGCCGCGCGAGAATGCAACGGTTCGCAGGAAAGAGCGCGTCTTCGGCATATGGGTCAACACCCGCTCGATGACGTTCGAGCATGTGCCGGAAGCCTATTCGCTCTCGAGCACGCGTGCGGTCGACAATATCACCACGCCGCTCGAACTCAGCGACCGCGGCATTGGCGTCGACCATCTTCCGCTGACGCCGGTCGGCTTCGTCGGCAATGTTGGCGATGTCCCGGAATTCCGCAACGCCTTCCGACGCCTGCAGAAAGCCGGCGGGCTCTATGAAAGCGACCCCGCCGGCGTTCGCTTCGTCAGCTCCTCGCTCTTCAAGGCAACGCTCAGGGTTCCAGCCGATGTGCCGAATGGGGTGCATACAGTGCGCGCCTATCTTTTCAAGAGCGGCAAGTTCCTGAGCGAGAAATCGCTGCCGCTGCGCGTCATCAAGACGGGTATAGAGCAGACGATTACGGATGCGGCGCATCAGCGGCCGATCACCTATGGCATTTTCTCGGTGCTGCTCGCCCTCGTCACCGGCTGGGGCGCAAGCTTCATCTTCCGGAAGAACTGATCAACCGCTTTTCCGGCGATTGGCGACCTCGATATACGCTTCGGTCAACCGGCCGAGCACCGAGGGCGTGCCCGGGAGCAGCACCTTGCCGAGATGCTTGGCACGCAACTCCTCCATGAAATCATCCCAGAGTTTTGGGCCGCCATCCTCCAGGAGTTCGGCCCGGATCGACAGCTCCTCGGAAACCGGCAGATGCTTGCGGCCCCAGGCACCCATATGGGCAAAAATGGGCACGAGGTCGATCGACATTTCCGTCAGGCTGTAGACGGCCTTCTGCTTGTGAGTGGGATCGCTTTCGCGGGTCAGCAGACCACGTTCCACCAGCCGCTTCAGCCGATCGGCGAGAATATTGGAAGCAATCCTCTCCTGCGAATTCTGCAGCAACTCGCGAAAATGCCGGCGATTGCCGAACATGATGTCCCTGATGACGATCAGGCTCCAGCGATCACCGAGGATTTCCAGGGTCAAATTGATCGGGCAGCCGGAACGATGCACTGCGTCCATAAGGGCCTCCAAAAGACCGCTTGCATTTTGCTATCAGTACGATTAATTTGCAACTACTTTCTTTTAGCAACTAGTTTTGATTATGGTACGGTTATCACAATGGAGGAAGTGATGAGGAAGCTCGTTATCTGGAATCTCATGACGCTCGACGGCTATTTCGAGGGAACCAAGCCGTGGGACCTTGATTTTCATATGCTCGCCTGGGGCGATGAGCTGGAATATTATGCGACCGAGCTCGGCAAGGAAGGCGATCTGCTGATCTTCGGCCGCAAAACCTATGAAGGCATGGCCGCCTATTGGCCGACCGCGACGGAAGCGCCCGACATCGCCGCCTACATGAACGGTATCGCCAAGATTGCAGCCTCGCGGACGCTCGACAAGGCGGAGTGGAACAATACCCGCGTCGTTGGTGACATCGTCGCTGAGGTGAAAAAGCTGAAGCAAGAACCCGGCAAGACCATGTTCGTCTTCGGCAGCGCTGAAGTGACCGATGCATTGCTCAAGGCGGGGCTGGTCGATGAGCTCAGGATCTGCCTCGTTCCTGTCGTCCTCGGTGCCGGCAATCCGCATTTTAAACCGGCAGCCGACCAGCGCCCGATGAAGCTCATCGGCTCCACGCCCCTCAAAACCGGGGCTGTCATCCTGCGTTACGAACCGGCGAACGCGGCCTAGGCCGAGAGATTGCCGAACCGCACGGAGTAGATGCGGTCGCGGCCCAGCAGGTGCGCGATCAAGCTCTCGCGCTCGAAAAGGCCGGCCATGGCCTTGTGGCGAAGATCGAGGCCGCCGGTCATCACGCCGAAGGCGGGCATCAGCAGGCGGGCGCCATCGGTGGCAAAGCACGGGCGGCGCACCGATTTCTCGCGACGCCGAACGGTGGCCGAGGGATGCAGGTGGCCGGCGATCTCGCCGGCCTGCAACCCGGCCTTTGGCTCATGGCGGAACGTTAAACCACCGTAATGCATCTCATCAACCGAATGGCCGGGGAGATCGACGGTGCCATCCGGATCATGATTGCCGTTGATCCAGATCCATTCGCGGCCGCGCGCCATGTTAACGATCAGGCTGCGAAACTCTTCCGGCAAGTGCTGCGAACCGATCCGATCGTGGAAATTGTCGCCCAGCGACACCACGAGTTTCGGATCATAGCGGGAGATGACGGCGGAGAGGACCGTCAGGGTCGCCAGCGTATCGTAGGGCGGCAGCATCATGCCTCGGCGGGCAAAGGCCGCGCCCTTTTCCAGATGCAGATCGGAGACGACGAGAATGCCCGCATCCGGCAGATAGAGCGCGCCGAGCGGATCGCAGACGGCGGCGACGCCATGAATGACGGCCTCGACACCCAGCGCACTGGTTGCGCCGTTGCCTTCATTCATATCTCGCGCTAGCGCCAGGCGGTTCATCACCGTAACAATCTACCTTCGTCGTCTGCTTTGCAGCATCCCTATTCCATCGCTTCGCGGATCAGGTCGTCAGCCGCTTCCGCAAGCAGAGAATCGTGAGCCTCGCCCGGTACCGGCACCTTGCCGATTTCCAGCATCACCGGAACGGCGAGCGGAGAAATATGGTCCAGCGCGCGATGGGTGATATGGCCCCTGATTCGCTTCAGCATATCCGCAAGACGGCCAATATCCAAAAGTCCGGTCGCGGCATCCTGCCTCGTTGCCTGCAGCAGGATATGATCGGGCTCGTGGCTGCGCAGCACGTCGTAGATCAGATCGGCCGAGACGGTCACCTGCCGGCCGGTCTTTTCCTTGCCCGGATGCCGGCGCTCGATCAAGCCTGCAATCACGGCGCAATTGCGGAAGGTCCGCTTCAGCAGGAAAGATTCATCGAGCCAGGCTTCGAGATCGTCGCCGAGCATATCCTCGTCGAAGAGATCGGAGAGGCTGAGGCGCCCGTTGGCGATCATCAGTCCCATATCTTCAAGGCCCCAAATGCCGAGAGAATAATCGGTCGCGACGAAGCCCATGGGCTTGGCGCCGGCGCGCTCCAGCCTTCGGGTCAGCAGCATGCCGAGCGTCTGGTGCGCCAGCCTTCCCTCGAAAGGATAGGCAACCATGTAGGCGCGGCTGCCGCGCGGGAAGGTTTCGATCAGAAACTCGTCGCGCTTCGGCAGCAGCGACTTCTCGTTCTGAATTTCCAGCCAATCGCGCACCTGATCCGGCAGGCGGTGCCGCCGGTCGGGATCGGCTATCATCGCCCGCACCTGATCGGCCAGGTAGGTGGACAGCGGGAACTTGCCGCCGGCATAGGAGGGAATTTTCGGATCCAGCGAGAAGGCCTGCGACGCGAGGCATTCGCTCTCGCGGATGCCTTCGAAGCGCAGAACCTTGCCGGAAAAGAGGAAGGTATCGCCGGGTGACAACTGCTCGACGAAATATTCCTCGACCTTGCCGAGCGGCGCGCCGCCTCTTCCGAGTGAGCCCAGCGCGTTGCGCTTTACCAGGCGGATGTTGAGCATCGCCTCTTCGACGATCGTGCCGAGGTTCAGCCGGTATTGCTGGGCGACCTGCGGATTGGAGACGCGCCAGCGCCCATCCGCCGTCTTGCGGATACGGGCATAGCGCTCGTAAGTTCGGAGCGCATAGCCGCCGGTGGCGACGAAATCGATGATGCGCTCGAAGGTCTCCCAGGAAAGCTCGGCATACGGTGCTGCACTCTGCACCTCGTCATAAAGTTCGAGCATGTCAAAGGGCTCGGCGCAGGCCATGCCGAGCACATGCTGGGCGAGAACGTCGAGCGCTCCGGCGCCAATGGGTGGTGTGTCCTGCGCGCCGGTATAGTTGGCATCAAGCGCTCCCTGGCATTCCATGACTTCGAAGCGGTTGGCCGGCACAAGAATTGCTTTCGAGGGTTCATCCATGCGGTGATTGGCACGGCCGATGCGCTGGGCAAGGCGGCTTGCGCCTTTCGGCGCGCCGACATGAATGACAAGATCGACGTCGCCCCAATCTATACCGAGATCGAGCGTGGAGGTGGCGACGACGGCGCGCAGCCGGTTCTCCGCCATAGCCGCCTCCACCTTTCGGCGCTGGCCGACATCGAGCGAGCCGTGGTGCAGGGCGATCGGCAGATTGTCGTCATTGGCCGACCATAGCTCCTGGAACAGCATTTCGGCCTGCGAGCGCGTGTTGACGAAGAGCAGCGTCGTGCGATGGGCCTTCAGCTCGCGATAGATATCGGGGATCGCATATTTGGCCGAGTGGCCGGACCAGGGGATGCGCTCTTCCGTCGCAAGGATCGAGATATCGGGCTTGGCGCCACCTTCGACGATGACGAGGCCCGCATGGCGCTCCTCCCCCGGCCGCTGCGCTACCAGCCATTTCTGCAGATCTATGGGGTCGGCAACCGTCGCTGAAAGACCGATGGTCTGCACGCGCGGCGCCAGCTTGCGGATGCGGGCAAGGCCAAGGGACAGCATATGACCGCGCTTGGAGGTGACGAGCGAATGCAGTTCATCGAAGACGATGTATTTCAAATCCTTGAAGAAGCGCTCGGCCTCACGATTGGCGAGCAGCAGCGCCACCTGCTCCGGCGTCGTCAGCAGGATATCGGGCGGGTTGAGCTTCTGCCGCTGCCGCTTGCCGCTCGGCGTATCGCCGGTGCGGTTTTCGACCGTGACAGGCAGGCCCATCTCCGAAACGGGCTTCATCAGGTTGCGCTCGATATCGACCGCCAGCGCCTTCAGCGGCGAGATGTAGAGCGTATGGATGCCGGTGAAGGCCGAACCTGGTGGGATCTTGCCGCGCCGAGTGAGATCCGTCAGCGACGGCAGGAAGCCGGCGAGCGTCTTGCCGGCGCCAGTGGGCGCAATCAGCAGCGTGCTTTCGCCGGCTTCGGCGCGGGCCAGCAGCTCCAGCTGATGCGCACGCGGCTGCCAGCCCTTTTCCGCAAACCAGCGGAGAAAAGGGGCAGGTAAGACAAAGGGGTACTGCGCGTCGATCTGGTCCACGGGCTTCAATGTAATGGATATGCGGCGGATGAGAAGCGGGGAGACTTCGTGTCCTTTCGTTTCAGCGTTTGCGGAGAACGCAATACCCCCCTCTGTCACTGTTGTGACAGAGGGGGGTGTCAGACGTCCGACATATTCAAATGCAGCTTACATGCCGCTCATTTCAAGGGCCTTGACTCCCACCATAATCGTGGATAAAAATTATCTACAATTAGAAAGGCACCAAGATGAAGCTCGGAGACGGCGTCGAACAATCCATCCATTGCGTTGCCATGCTGTCGGGTTTGTCCGATGGCGGCGTGCTCTCGGCTGCGGCGCTTGCGGAATTTCACGGCGTTTCGGTCAGTTATCTTCTGAAGCACCTGCAGGCGCTTTCTGGCGCCGGCATTCTCGATACCGTGCCGGGGCCGAAGGGCGGATATCGGCTGGCGCGCAAGCCGGAGGAGATCACGCTTCTCGATATCGTACTGGCGGCTGAAGGCCCAGCACCCGCCTTCCGCTGCGCGGAAATCCGCCAGCGCGGCCCGAACCCGCTGGAAGGGCGCTACTTCGCCAAGCCCTGCGGCATCAATGCCGCCATGCTGGCAGCAGAACGCGTCTATCGGGCCGAATTGGCAAAGACAACGATCGCCGACGTGCTGACCGACCTCCGGCAGACGGACACGGACGGTGGCATAGCCGCGAGAGGCTGCGCCTTTCTCGAGCTGCATGAACGCAAGACCAGAAACTGAACCTCAATTTAAAACCCAAGGAGAAGACCATGCATCCGCGTTTCAATTTCGCCAAAGCCTCCCCGGACTCCTACAAGGCCGTCGTCGCGCTGGAAAACTTCGTTCAGAGCAGCGGCCTTGAGCGCCGCTTCATTCACCTGATCAAGCTCCGCGCCTCGCAGATCAACGGCTGCGCCTATTGCGTCGACATGCATGTGAAGGAAGCCCGCCACGATGGCTTGAGCGAACAGTGGATCAACCTGATGTGCGTCTGGTGGGAATCGCCAGTTTATGACGACCGCGAGCGTGCCCTGCTTCGGTGGGTCGATTCCGTCACCAAGATCGCCCAGACCGGCATTCCGGATGCCGATTTCGAACCGCTGAAACAGCATTTCAGCGAAGAAGAGATCGTCAAGATCACGGTCGCAATCGGCACGATCAACATCTGGAACCGTCTTGCCGTCGGCTTCCGCTCGCAGCATCCGTTGGATGCGGCAAGCAAGGCTGCCTAGAACCGTTATCATCAAAGCAAAAAGCGCGGGACCGGAATCCCGCGCTTTTCGTTTATCTCCGCCTCGGAAAACCGAGATCGAAATACGTCAGGCAGCAACCGAGCCGAAGCCAGCGGTCGGAACTTCCGAGATGGTCTTCAGAACCTGGGAAGCGATCTGGTAGGGGTCGCCTTGCGAGTTCGGGCGACGATCTTCGAGGTAGCCCTTGTAGTCGTTCTTGATGAACGAGTGCGGAACGCGGATCGAGGCGCCGCGGTCGGCAACGCCGTAGCTGAACTTGTTCCACGGAGCCGTTTCATGCTTGCCGGTCAGGCGCATGTGGTTGTCCGGACCGTAAACAGCGATGTGGGCTTCGAGGTTCTTGTCGAACTGAGCCATGAGTGCTTCGAAATAGGCCTTGCCGCCGACTTCGCGCATGAACTTGGTCGAGAAGTTGCAGTGCATGCCCGAGCCGTTCCAGTCGGTGTCGCCAAGCGGCTTGCAGTGGAACTCGATGTCGATGCCGTACTTTTCGCACAGACGCAGCAGCAGGTAGCGTGCCATCCAGATCTGGTCGGCGGCTTTCTTGGAGCCTTTGCCGAAAATCTGGAATTCCCACTGACCCTTGGCCACTTCGGCGTTGATGCCTTCGTGGTTGATGCCGGCTTCGAGGCAGAGGTCGAGGTGCTCTTCAACGATTTCGCGAGCGACATCGCCGACGTTCTTGTAGCCGACGCCAGTGTAGTACGGGCCCTGCGGAGCCGGATAGCCGGATTCCGGGAAGCCGAGCGGACGGCCGTCCTTGTAGAAGAAGTATTCCTGCTCGAAACCGAACCATGCGTCTTCATCGTCAAGGATGGTCGCGCGGCTGTTGGATTCGTGCGGGGTAACGCCATCAGGCATCATGACTTCGCACATGACGAGAGCGCCGTTGGTGCGGGCCGGGTCCGGATAGATAGCGACGGGCTTCAGCACGCAGTCGGAGCTGCGGCCTTCGGCCTGCATCGTCGACGAACCGTCGAAGCCCCAAAGCGGAAGCTGCTCGAGCGTCGGAAATGCGTCGAATTCCTTGATCTGCGTTTTACCGCGCAGGTTCGGTACCGGGGTGTACCCGTCGAGCCAGATGTACTCGAGCTTAAACTTCGTCATTACGCACCTCATAACAGTTAATCAGGCGAAGTAGGAAAAACTTGGCCGGCGCGCCCGCCGGAAAATTCCTCACTACGAACGGCTGCCAAGAGAGATGCATGTGCCGTGCCAGATCGCATCGACACCTAGCCCGCCAGGCGAGATTTTTATGATTGAGGCGTGTTCGGGCAAGATTTCCCAGTGCCAAGCATCAGATTCTTTTCAAATCGCCGCCATGGCTCCAATCGAGCTGCCAAAGTGTCGCAGGCTCGACCGGGCCCTAAAACGGATTGGAAAATCGGCAGACCAAAGAAACGGCATCGGCGACACCATCGTCGATTTGCCTATAATTTCATCATTTAGCATTTTTTTTAAGCGAAATGGTGATATTCGCCTTCGGCTTTGCTATATATGAGTTGTCTCTTGAAGCGCGCCCGCTTGAACACCAAAAAGGGAGAGACAAAGAATGGCAATCGGTACTCGGCACGAAACCGCAAAGATCTATCAGTTTCCCGTTACGGCTCGCCCCACGGCGCTCAGCCAGCGTCCGAAGGTGAACCTCACCCCGGATATCGGCCCGTCCATTGCCACGGCCGCATTCGATAGCTGGTATCACGAAGCCGCGATCGTCGAATCTGACGAGACCCGCAAGCAGTAGGCTTTAGCTTTACAGCGCTATATAGCGATCCGAGCGATGATTGATCGCGACGAAGAGATTGAGTGCGATTGCACCGATCACCGAGCAGATGACCACAGCAGGCGTGGTCACCGCAAAAGCGACCGCGAGCACGCATAGGTCGATTGCAAGCTGCACCAACCCTGCCCTCATGCCGAAACGCTCCTG
Organism: Rhizobium sp. ERR 1071; assembly: GCF_007828675.1. Classification (NCBI taxonomy): domain Bacteria; kingdom Pseudomonadati; phylum Pseudomonadota; class Alphaproteobacteria; order Hyphomicrobiales; family Rhizobiaceae; genus Rhizobium; species Rhizobium sp. ERR 1071. The sequence continues at coordinate 514,116 of NZ_VITM01000003.1, forward strand.
CAGGTAAATCCCCAGAATGCCGACGCCGCCGAGGCTTGCCCGATGGCGATAGAGCGCGAGCAGCCCGAAGCCGAGCAGAATGCCGCCGAGCACCGCCGACCAGAGCGCGTTGATATGCGCGACATCGAAGAGCAGCGGCTGCAGGTTGGTCAGCAGCGAGGTGAGCGCAATGGCGATGAAGGTCTTGATGGTGAAGACCGGGCCGAGCTGTTTCAGAGACAGATAGAAGAACGGCAGATTGACCACGAAAAAGGCGAGGCCGAAATTCACGCCGGTCGCGTAATGCAGCAGGAAGGCGATGCCGGCAGTGCTGCCGGTCAGAAGGCCGGCGCTTGAAAGGCAAAATAGCCCAAGCGAGGAAATCAGACTGCCGGAGACGATGCCCTGAATATCCTCGATCCACGAATGCCGGGTCGCGGACGTATTCCAGATACCAAATGCGCTCTTTGCGTTTGCCATGTGATTTCCCCTGGGTTTCAAGGCTTTTTGCTGAAAGCTCAGGCGATAATCAAGCGAAAATACGTAAGCAATGCTGACCTATTTCAAATTCGCAAGATTCGAAATCATCAAGCCGATTTCCGGGTAAGGAACAGAATGCCGTGGACCGGTTTTCCGCCATCCATGCGAATGGTGCTGCGGGTGACATTCAGCACCGCAAAACCATGAGCGGCCAAAATCCGCCTGACATAGGCTTCCGAATGGGCGAACCGCAGGGAATCGCGCAGCACATAGCCGTCCGGCTGCTCCGCATCTTCAACCGAAAAGGCAAAGACGGCGCCATCGGCCGAAAGTTTCTGCACGATCGCCGTCACGCCATGCAAATCGCCGAGATACATCAGCACGTCGGCCGCAGTGATCAGATCTGCGCGGCCGGCCTCAAGCTCACCACCGAAAATGCCTGACAATTCCGGCTCAAGCGCGAGATCGGCCTGGCCGAGGTGATCGTAGACATTCTTTTCGGCCGCCTTGGCGAGCATGCCCTTCGACAGGTCGTAGCCTTCCAGCCGATCGACCCGGGCGCGGATTTCCGGCCCGAGCAGGCCCGTGCCGCAGCCAAGATCGATCGCGAGGCGGAAATGTTTCGGGATACCAGCCGTTTCGACAATTAGGCCGGCAAGCTTGCCGGGCACGCTGTAGCCGAGCTTCTCGACCAGCGAGGTTTCGAAGCGGTCGGCATAGTCGTCGAACAACCGCTCGACATAGAGGCTCGGTGGCCGGTCCGGCACATCGGCACCGCCGAGAACGGCAAGCTTGAGGCGGGCGCCGAAGACATCGCCTTGATCGAGCATCAGCACTTCGTTCAGCGCCGCGATTGCGCCGGATGCATCGCCGGCCTTCTCGCGATAGGTCGCAAGCGTGAACCAGCCCGCCGCCCAGCGTGGTACCAGCTCCAGCGCCTGCTCCATCAGCTCGGCCGCACTCGCGGGATCTCCGCTCTCGGCAAGCATCTTCGCATAATCGGCGCGGCGGTCGGCGATGACATCGCCGGAGGAAAGCTGGCTTGGCAGCATGTGTTTCATCCTGTTTGATGCTCGCCTTTGAACGCGGCCATAAAAAAACTCAAGTCCTATTTCAGGCAGGCGCTGGTTTAGGGTGTAAGCTGGGCGAAAGTGCTTGCGAGTCGCAGGTGCCGGCCCTATCTCAGCACCGACCGACTGCCATATGGAGACGTCAGCATGTCCGATCAGGTGAACAGATTCCTTGGCGACTCGCCAGGCAGAACGCTGGTGAAGCTCGTCATCGTGTCGCTCGTGGTCGGCTTCGTGATGAAGTTCTTCGGCTGGCGGCCGCTCGATTTCCTCTATGGCGTCCGTCGCTTCCTGCTCGATCTCTGGCACAGCGGCTTCGCTGCGCTTGGCGAGTTCGGCGATTATGTGCTGCTCGGCGCCTCCATCGTCATTCCCGTCTTCATCATACTTCGTTTGTTCCACTACCGCCGCTGACATGACCTCCCAGACACTGACCTGCACGCGCCGCGATGCGCTGCGCCTCGCCGCTCTTGCGCTCACCGCATCCGTCGCAAGCTGCGCCACGCCGCCTGCCCGGATTTCCAGCATCCCTGCCAGCGACCAGACCGCCTCTGCTCTGCCGCTCGTCAATGCACTGCGCGCCAAGAACGGCTTGCCACCATTGAAGATCGATACCGCTGCCAGCACCGCCGCCGTCTATCAGGCGAGGCGGATGGCGGATGCCGGCAAGATGGAGCACCTGATCGGCCTCGGCGACGATTTCGGCAAGCGGGTCAAGGCAAGCGGCGTCAAGCTGCCGGCAGCGGAGAACATTGCCGAGGGCCAGCGCGACGTGAATGCGGCGGTGACGGCCTGGATCAATTCGCCGAAGCATTTGCACAACATGCTCGGCAAATATGATGGCCTTGGCGTCGCTCTTGCCTATGCCCCCTCTTCCGGCGACAGGCCTTATTGGTCCATGGTGCTTTCCTCGAACTGAGGAGGCGTAACGTCAAATGGATGTCCAGCAAGGGAGCCGGCGGATTCTGCCCTTCGACGTGACGCATCGGCTCGTGCTGTCGATCGCGATTCCGATGACGCTCGGCTTCATGACGACACCGCTGCTCGGCCTTGTCGATACGGCCGTCGTCGGGCATCTCGGCCAGCCGGACGCGCTGGCGGGGCTTGCGATCGGCGCCGTGTTGTTTGATCTCCTTTTCTCAAGCTTCAACTTCCTGCGCGCCTCGACGACAGGGCTCACCGCGCAAGCCTACGGCCGTCATGACCGGCACGAACAGCAGGCCGTCTTCTGGCGCGCGCTGATATCGGCGCTCACATCAGGCATCCTGATCGTGCTCTTGTCGCCTCTTCTCCTTTGGCTCGGCCTCAAGCTCATGGGACCGCAAGGCGGCATCGCGGAGGCGACGCGCACCTATTTCTCCATCCGCATGCTGTCGGGACCGGCAGCGCTTGCCAATTACGCGCTGCTCGGCTTCGTGCTCGGCCGTGGTCAAGGCCGCATCGGGCTTTTGCTGCAGACCGTCATCAATGGCGTCAATATGGTGCTCGCCATCCTGCTCGGGCTCTATCTGGGCTGGGGTGTGGCGGGTGTTGCCTGGGGCACACTGATCGGCGAAGCGAGCGGCATGCTGCTCGGACTTTTGATCGTGCTGCGCAGTTTTGCCGGCGAGGAGCGCCCGGCGCGCGCGGAGCTGCTCTCGCGCACCAAGCTCACGCAGCTCTTCGCGCTCAACCGCGATATCCTCATCCGCACCTTCGTGCTGATTGCCGCCTTCACGCTGATGACGCGTATCGGCAACAGCTTCGGCGCCGTCATGCTCGCCGCCAATGCGGTGCTGATGAACTTCTTCCTGCTGTCGGGCTATTATCTCGACGGGCTCGCGAACGCAGCCGAGCAGATCACCGGCCGCTCGATCGGCGCCAATTACAGGCCGGCCTTCGAGCGCGGCTTGAAACTGACAGCGCTCTGGTCCTTCGGGTTGGCGCTTGCCGCCGCCATTTTTTTCTTTACGGTTGGGCCGGCGCTGATCCGCCTGCTGACAACTTCCGAAGAGGTGCGCCTCGCTGCGGAGACCTATCTGCCCTGGGCGGCAATCACCGGCCTGACTGGGGCGCTCGCCTTCCTGATGGATGGAGTCTTTATTGGCGCCACATGGTCGCGCGAGATGCGCAACAAGATGCTGCTATCCTTCGGCGGCTATCTCATAGCGCTCGCCGTCTTCGTGCCGACGCTTGGCAATCATGGCCTGTGGATGGCCATGAACGCCTTCCTGCTGTTTCGCGGCATCTTCCTGGCCATGGGCCTGAAGAAGCGGGCGGATCAGACGTTCCGATTCGCCCAGTAGTCCAGCTTGGTATCGCGCAGGTCGCGGATCGAGCCGGCGCGCTCGCGATCGAGCAACTTCGAGAGATCCGCCACGACGCGGCCCGGCAATCCCGGGCCTTCATAGACCATGCAGGAATAAAGTTGCACGAGATCCGCGCCGGCCTTGATCTTCTCCAGCGCCGTTTCCGCTGAGGAAACGCCGCCAACACCGATGATCGGCAGTGCGGCACCGACGCGGCGGCGCATCTTGGCAAGCACCACAGTCGATTTTTCGAAGACCGGCTTGCCGGAAAGGCCGCCTGCCTCTTTCGCCTGACGCTGGTCTTTCAAGCCATCACGCGAGAGCGTGGTGTTGGAGACAATCAGGCCATCGAGCGCATGCGACAATACTTCCGCGGCGATGTCATCCATGCCCTCCTCGGTAAGATCTGGCGCGATCTTGAGAAAGACGGGAATGCGCTTGCCGGCCTTGGCCGCTTCCTCGTCGCGCGCGGCAAGCACCGCCGACAAAAGGGCCGACAGGCTTTCGCGCGCCTGAAGATCGCGCAGGCCCGGCGTATTCGGCGAGGAGATATTGGCGGTGAAATAGCGCGCCACGGAATAGAAGCGGCGGATACCGGCGACATAATCGGCGATGCGGTCAGCGCTATCCTTGTTGGCGCCGATGTTGACGCCGATGATGCCGTTGCCGCGGATGGTTTTGAGGCGCTGAAATGCTGCCTCATGGCCCTCATTGTTGAAGCCCAGGCGGTTGATGACGCCTTCGTCTTCGACCAGCCGGAAGATGCGTGGGCGCGGATTGCCCGACTGCGCCTTCGGCGTGACCGTGCCGATCTCGGTGAAGCCGAAACCAAGCTTCAGCAGCGCCTCCGGCACTTCGGCATTCTTGTCGTAGCCGGCGGCCATGCCGATGGGGTTGACAAAGTCGAGCCCTGCCACGGTCTGGCGCAGGCGGGGATCGTTGCGTGTGCGGCAAGCGGGAACGAGGCCGGATTTCAGCGCCGCAATCGACATGCCGTGTGCCGTTTCCGGATCGAACAGGAACAGGCCGCGCCGGCCGAGGTCGCGAAAGGCGCCGATCATTCCGCCATCTCCGGAAAGAGGTGAGCTCCATCGTCGCCAATCGGCAGCGGCTTTTCCCAGAGCACGACCGAAAGTGGCAGCGGCGCATAGAGATGCGGGAAGAGATCGCCACCGCGCGAGGGTTCAAACACCACCTTGTCGCCGAGCGCGTCGCCGTCCACCGCCACCAGCAGCAAGCCGGTCTGTCCGGCGAAATGGCGCGCCGCCGTCTCTCTCGCTTGCTTCGCAGTGGAGAAATGAATGTAGCCATCGGTCAGATCGATCGCCGCGCCATGAAAAACGCCGGTTTGTCTGGCTTGCTGCCAGAGCGTGTCCGGCACGATCTTGTAAACCACTGGCATGGCGGTCATCATCCCTCTGTAAAGCTGTGCTGATAGGCTTTGCACGAAAACATCAGCCGATGTCCACGGTTTCCGTGATGGATTTGGGTTTTAACGCAGAAAATCCGGAGGATGACATGACGAAGGAACTGAAAATCGGTCTTGCAGCCATGCTGGTGCCCACTGCTATTCTTCTCTCCACGCCGGCTCTTTCAGCCGAACCGGATGCCGAACGCTTCCAGCTGGAGCGCAGTGGCGATCATTTCATCCGCCTCGACAAGCAGACCGGGGCGATGTCCATCTGCCAGGATCAGGGCGGCAATCTCGTCTGCCGCATGGCCGCCGACGAGCGCAGCGCCTATGACGACGAGCTCGATCGACTGTCCGATCGCGTGACGAAGCTGGAAAAGACCGTTGCCGCAAACAAGGGATCGAGCCTGCCCGACGACGCCGAGATCGACCGTACGCTCGGGATCATGCAGAAATTCATGCGTGGCTTCATGGGCATGGCGAAGGAATTCCAGAACGAGCAGCCGGACGCGAAGCCGCAGCCGCAGAAGACTTGAGACCGCGAAAAACCGCGGGCGAAAGCACGGGGATAAAGGACCGTATTCCTATACCGGTCTTTACTCGCCAAAATGCCTCGGTTAACCTTTTCTGAAGAGCAAAGCGCCGGGCGAGCCGGCGCGGATACCGAGCGGCGATGCTGTCACACGAGCAGATATGGGGTGCGATCGACCGGCTTGCCGAGCGGCATGCCCTGACCCCTTCCGGTCTCGCCCGCCGCGCCGGCCTCGATGCCACCTCCTTCAACAAATCGAAGCGGCTGAGCCAAGACGGACGCCTGCGCTGGCCCTCGACGGAATCGATCGCCAAGATCCTCGATGCGACGGGTGCCAGCCTGGAGCAGTTCCTGAGCTTCATCCGGCCCGCCGAGACGCCGGGCGCTACGACTCCACCAAACGGGATTTTGCCGGCCGGCAACGCCATACCTCTGATCGGCTTTGCCCAAGCGGGCGCAGGCGGCTTCTTCGACGATGGCGGATTTCCAGCCGGTCAGGGCTGGGACATGGTGGAATTTCCCGTCGCTGCCGGGCACAGGACCGGCGCCTACGCGCTGGAGGTGCAGGGCGAAAGCATGTTGCCGCTCTATCGCGACGGGGATATTCTGATTGTCGAGCCAGGTGCTCAGATCAGGAAAAACGACCGTGTCGTCGTGAAGACCCGCGAGGGCGAAGTCATGGCCAAGGTTCTGCTGCGGCAGAGCGCCAAGTCGATTGAGCTTTTGTCGCTCAATCCCGAACACCCCAACCGCAGCTTCGATCTTGCGGATGTGGAATGGATTGCCCGGATCATTTGGGCCAGCCAATAGGAAAGTTTTCTCGTTATGCGTCGTAATATTTGGCTTGCAGGTGCGGCAGGCGCGATCGTCGGTTCTTGGTTGACCCTCGTCGCGATTCAGGTCAGCGAGCGTGGTTTCAGCCTGCCCCACCGAGACCACAGCGACACGACGGCTCAAAGCAAGCCGGCTGTGACTGGGCCGGGCGAGACCGCCAAGGCCGGCACCACACCACCAAAGGCTATAGAAGCACCCAAGCCAGCCGAGACCACGAAGCAGAACGACGCAAATTCAGGTCAGGCGCAATCGGAGGGCCAACCGGTAGCGCAAGCCGCCGGCTCGGCCACGCAAGCAGCGAAGGATAAGGCAACGATCCTCGCCACAGCGTCCCCATCGACAAGCAGTTCCGACGGCAGTCCCGAGCTGTCCGCCGCTGCCATGGCGGCGGCTGCGGCGGCGAGCGATGGCGACGAGACTAAGGCCGCGGAAAACAAGACGGCGGCAGCGCCGCCGGTGACGCAACAGGACGACAAGGTTCCGACCGACGCTGCCCGTTCGAACGACGTATCGACGAAGCCAGAGGAAATCCAAAAGCTGCCGCCTGCGACAGATATGGCGAGCGGCAAGGACGCCGCCACGTCCCAGGCCCAGCAGTCAAGCGAAAACACGCCGGGCAAGGCGGTAGCCGCTTCATCGGAGACTGGGTCTGACGACCAGGCCAAGACCGATCCCATCCCGGACAACCGGATACCGGCCGACCAGATCGACAGGGAGACGGCGGCGGCCGAACATCGAACCCTGCCGCCGGAATTGCCGCGGCAGCAGCCAGCGTCTCAGTCCGAACAGGCAGCACTTGATCCCGCATCCAAGCCGCAGGAGCAGACGACAACGATCGAACTCGTCCGCCCCTTCTCGGATCAGGCCGGCATATTGACCATCACCGGTAGGAGCGTACAGCTCACCGGGATCATTCCGACCGATGTCGATCGAATGTGCACCGGCCCGAGCGGGAAGGACTGGCCCTGCGGCCAAGCCGCGCGCACGGCATTCCGCATGTATCTGCGTGGCCGATCGATCGATTGCGATGTGCCCGATGCCAACTGGAAAGGCACCGTCAAGGGCGCCTGCCGCTATGTCCGCGTCGATCTCAGCGCCTGGCTGGTGCGCTTCGGCTGGGCCGATCCGGAGCCAGGTTCGCCGCTTGCATCGCTCGTCGACGAGGCCAAGCAGAAGAAGCGCGGCATGTATGGCGACGATCCGCGCAAGAATGGAAAATCGACGCTCGGGCCGGCCTTGCCCAAGGAAGATCCGCTCAATCCGATCTGACGTCTTGCTTCAGCCACCACAGCGCCGCGCGTCATATATCGCGCGCAAAGGCCGCTACGGCACTTCCAATCCGCCGCATAATTCCTTAAATCGATTCCGATTCAAGGAATTATGCAGTAACTTTTGCCATGGGACGCGCGACTTTTCAGCTTGCCAAATTCAAAGGACTTCGCCTGTCATGAACAAGCCGCTTTCTGCTCACGAGGCCCTGATCTACGTCATGGTACTGGCCTCGGCCGTCGATCGCACGATGAACGACCGGGAGCTCAGCCGCATCGGGGAGCTCATTCACGCCCTGCCGGTCTTCAAGGGGTTCGACGACGAGAAGCTGATTTCCGTCTCTCGCGATTGCGCCAAGCTTCTTTCGAACAATGAGGGATTGGACATCGTGCTCGAAACCGTGCGCGATACGCTTCCCGCCCGTCTTTATGACACAGCCTACGCCCTTGCCGTCGAAGTCGCTTCGGCCGACCTGTCGGTCAAGGCCGAGGAATTGCGCCTGCTCAGCCTGCTTCGCGACCGTCTCGGCCTCGACAAACTGACTTGTGCGGCCATCGAACGCAGCGCAATCGCCCGTTATCGCAAGGCCTAGAGGCTTTTTCCGAAATTGCGCTAATCAGTAAAGCCCATAGGGAAAATAGCGCAGATAAATTTCCTGCAGCCTGCCATCGCGAGACAGCGTGGCAAGCGCATGGTTGATCGCCGCCGTCAGATCGGCGTCCTGCTGGCGCAGCATGATGGTCATGCCTTCGCCGAGAAATTGCTGTGACAGGTAGGGACCGTCAAAAAGAGCGCAGCATTTTTCCGCCGCCGGCGACGAGACCCAGAAGGAAAGCTGCAGGCCATCGGCAAATGCGGCATCGACCTTGCCGTCCTTGACGGCGGCCAGAAGCCCATCCTTGTCATCGAAGGGCACCGGCTTGATCGCCGGGAAGAAGGCCGTCAGCATTGCCTCATGCACTGTGCCCTTGACGACGCCAACAGGATGTCCCGAGAGCGAGGCAGCTGTCGTGCCGCCGATCAATGCCTTGAGATTGCGCACGAAACGGGCAGGCAACATCAGGAACGGCCGTGAAAAGGCGAAGGTCTTGCGCAGTTCGGGTGTGACCGCAACGCCGGCGATGACGGCATCGCCTTGCGAAGCGGCAAGTGCGCCCTGCAATTCGCCAAAGGGCAAGGCCTGGATCTGGCACTTGTCCGCTATTGCCAGCTCGTCGCAGATCTTGCGCGCCAGCTCGACATGGAAGCCGGTGAGCTTGCCGTTCTGATCGAGGAAATTGAAGGGCGGAAAGTCGATCGACGTCAGGAAGCGCAGTCTGACCAGCGAAGACAGATCCGGCTTCGGCAGGCGCTCACGCGCATCGAACAGGATCGGCAGGCTCGGCGGCTTCGTCTCCTGAGCGGCAAGCGGCAGGGTGCAGGACATGGCGATCAAGGCCGTAAGCGCAAGATGCCGGGCGGCCGACATGATCGAGGAAAGGCAAACACGCATGGTCTGGATCGGGCCTCCGGTCGTGGATGCACATTTCTGGTTTCACGAATCCGATGTAGCAGAGTCATGCCGCAGGGGGAATATCGCGGTCTGCTGATGGCCGAAGCTCCGGGATGAGCGACGTTCGAGCTTTTTTACTTTTTCTGCAGGACGAGCCGTTCAATCTTTCCCGATCGGGTGCCGCCCGCCTCTCCGCGCCGCTTCAACAGCCTTGCCGGGGTACCGACATAGATGCCGTAAGGCTCGGTCCTACCCTTGATGACAGCGTTGGCGCCGATAACGCATCCTTTGGAAATATGGGAGCCACCGAGGATCTTGGCGCCCGCTCCGATCCAGACATCGTCTTCGATGACGATCGGCTTCTTCGTCACGCCCTGAAGACGAATTGGGCGGGAAATATCATCGAAATTGTGATCGAAGGAAACGATCATCGCATGCGCAGCGATGCGTACATCATTGCCTATGACGATCCCGCCGCGGCCCAGCAGAATGCTGTAATCGTTGAAGGAGACGTGATTACCGATCTCGATGCTGCCTTCCTGTGCATCGATGACGACTCCCTTGCGGAAATGCACTCTTTCCCCGATGCGAACGTCGCCGCGCCGCCAGATGATCCTGGTGCCGAGAGGTACTTTCGTGCTGCGGGCAATCTTCAGCGCACCGCTTCGAAAGAGCGCCCTCAGCCTGTAAACCCAAGCTATTCCACGCATTCCGACGCTCCTGACAAGGGGCGCCTGTTTTTGCATGCTTGTCTGGCGGCCACCTGAATGCGTCACAGATGGCGATGCGGCAGCGCAGCCACAAGTGCTGTCCTTGCATTGCTCAGGTGCGCGCAGCAAGACCCGTGATCAATGCAATCACGCCAAAGCCCGCCGCCCCTGCGCATACGGCAGCCCAGCCGCCGAAATCCCATGCCGTGCCGGCGAGCGCCGATCCGAGAGCTCCGCCGAGGAAGAAGATGCCGACGAACAGACCATTGATCCGCCCGCGCGCCTCCGGCTTCAGGAGATTGACGGCACGGCGACCTAAGGTCTGATCGCCGGTGACGCCGACATCGAGCAAGACGGCGCTCATGCCCAGAAGGATCAACAGGGCCACGGAGCTGCCCGAGCGTATTCCACCCACCCAGGCGGCCAGCGCCATCGCGGCAAGCACGATCACATGGGAGGCCAATGTCGCCGTCCGCGTCCATCCCCTGTCGCCCATACGGCCGAAGACGGAGGTCGCCGCGGCACCACCGGCACCCACAAGGGCAAACAGCGCGATGCCGGATTGGCCGAGCGAGAACGGCGGCTGCGCCAGACGCAGTGCGACGGAAGTCCAGAACAGGCTGAAGCTCGCCATCATCAAGGCCGCCGTGAAGGCGCGCAGCCGCAGCACCGGTTCCTCCTGCAAAAGCTTGAAGAGCGAACCGATCAAGGCCCCGTAGTTCGTGCTGATCAGAGGGCGCCGCTCGGGCAGGCGCAGGGCAAGCACAGCGGCGAGGAGCGCAAGCGTTGCGGCGCTCAGGGCATAGAAACTTCTCCAGCCCCAAAAGTCGGCAATCAGGCTCGCCAAAGGGCGTGAGACAAGAATGCCGACCATGACGCCGCTCATGACATTGCCGATCACCCGGCCGCGATGTTCGGGCGGCGCCATCGCTGCCGCGATCGGCACGAGGATCTGGATGGCGGAGCAGGCCGCTCCCAGAAGGAAGAGGAAGATCAACAGGCTCCAGCCGGTCGGCGCGAAGGCGGCGGCAACGGCCATGACCAGAGCCGAAAGGAGCATGCGCAGCACCAGCTGCCGGTTCTCCATAAGGTCCGCCAGCGGCACCAGAAAGAACAGGCCGGCGGCGTAGCCAAGCAGCGAGGCCATGGCCACCAGGCCGGCACCGCTTTCGGAAAAGCCGAGCGACGGACCGATGATGCCGACCAGTGTCTGAGGCGCGAAAAGATTGATGATGATGACGCCGGTCGCGATGGCGAACAACAATGTCGAGGGAGCGGCCGTTGCTGCGGAAACCTCTTCCTCCGACTCGCTCGTGATGCATTCCGGGACCTGCGACATGATCTCTCCAAATTTCTGATAATAAAGATAGCCATCTTTATCGCTTCGTTGCATAATGCGGCAATTGAAATGAACTAATAATGATTATGCGAGCTCAGCATGAACATTCATGACCTGGAAGCTTTCGTCGCAGTGGTGGAAACAGGTTCGATCGTTGCCGCCTCCGCACGCATCAATCTGACCCAGCCAGGCATCACCCGCCGCATACAGAACCTGGAAGACAGCCTCGGCATCGCGCTGCTCGACCGGCAATCGAAGCCCTTGCGGCCGACGGCGGCAGGACGCGAGGCCTATGAGCATGGCCGTCGGGTGCTGCGCTCGCTCGACGATCTCAAGGCCGGCGTTTCGCCCGGCGGCACGATCGGCGGCGAATTCCGCCTCGGGATCATGCCCTATCTCTCCGAAGCGGCCTTATCGGCCCCGCTCGACGAATTGCGCGGCCAGTTTCCGCAATTGACGCTGCGCGTCGTCACCGGCTGGTCGCCGCAACTGATCGAACAGGTCGCTCACAGTCAGCTCGATGCGGCAACCGTCTGCCTCGCGGAAGGGCTGCAGCCGCCGGATAATGTCGTCGGCGAAATGCTCGGAGTCCATGCCGTCATTCTCGTCGCGGCACCGTCGCTGGGCGTCCCCAAGGAACCGAGATTGGAAGATCTCTCCCGCTTCCCGTGGATCATGAACCAGAGCGGCTGCGGCTTTCGCGCCTTCATCCAGCATCGCTTCGAAGCCGAACGCCTGCCCTTCGACGTCGGCGTCGAGGCCATGAGCGCCGATCTCAGAATGTCGCTGGTCGCGCGCGGTCTCGGCATCGGTGTTTTAACACCTGCCGCACTGGCGGACAGCCGCTGGCGCGATTTGGTCGAAATCGTCGAAGCCCCGGATTTCAGCCCGAAAGTCGTCAACTGGCTGGTGCATCGGCCGCCGGCGGGGCGGCTGGCGCGGCCGATCGCAATTTTTGGGGAAGCGCTGAAGGAAACGCTGAAAACGAAGAGACCGCTTCTGGCGTGAAGATTATGGAGCGGGTGAAGGGAATCGAACCCTCGTATTCAGCTTGGGAAGCTGCTGCTCTACCATTGAGCTACACCCGCCTGACATCGTGAGATGTCCAACAGTTACCGGCCTCTGTCAAGGCCGGTCGGCAATCGATCAAAGCCGGAAGTGCTTGGAGAGCTTCAGGCCCTGTGCCTGGTAGTTCGAGCCGAGGCCGGAGCCGTAGAGGCTGCTTGGCTGTTCCAGCATGTGTTCATAGATCAGGCGACCGACGATCTGGCCATCCTCGAGGATGAAGGGCACTTCGTGGCTGCGCACTTCAAGCACGGCGCGGCTGCCGCGGCCGCCGGCCGGGGCATGGCCGAAGCCGGGATCGAAGAAGCCGGCATAGTGGACGCGGAATTCGCCGACCAGCGGATCGAACGGCGTCATCTCGGCGGCGAAATGCGGCGGCACATGCACAGCCTCGCGCGAGACGAGGATGTAGAATTCATCGGGATCGAGGATCAGCTCGGTGCGGCCGCGGCTATAGAGCGGTTCCCAGAAATCGAAAATATCGTGCTGGGCCTTTTTGTCGACGTCGACGACGGCGGTATGGTGCTTGCCGCGATAGCCGATCAGGCCTTCCTTGTCGCCGGCAAGATCGATCGAGAGCGCGATGCCGCCGCCGGTGATATTCGGCTTCTTGCTGGCGACCAGCGTCTCGCTCTCGTGTAGCGCCAGCAGTTCCGGCTCGGTGAGCAGGGCCTGGCCGACGCGGAAGCGGATCTGCGACAGGCGCGAACCGCGGCGAACGACGATCGGGAAGGTGCGCGGGCTGATTTCGAGATAGAGCGGGCCGGAATAGCCGGCCGGGATCTTGTCGAACTCCTGCGCCCGGTCGGTGATGACGCGGGTGAAGATGTCGAGACGGCCGGTCGAGCTCTTCGGATTGGCGGAGGCCGACATATCCTCGGGTAGATCCAGCCGCTCCATCAGCGGCACAATATAGACGCAGCCCGTTTCCAGCACAGCGCCTTCGGAGAGATCGACCACATGCAGTTTCAGCCGGTCGAGCTTGTCGGCGACGAGATGTGATGGACCGGGCATGAAGCTGGCGCGGACGCGGAAGGCATGCGAGCCGAGCCGCAGGTCAAGGCTTGCCGGCTGGATCTGATCGACGTCCAGTTCTCTCTCGCTCGTCAGCCGCCCCGTTTCAAACAGCGCTGCGATGGCGCGATCGGCCAAAATTCCAGTATTGCGAGCCATCATGCTTCTCTCATAATTTGTCGCAGACAAAACCAAACTCGGGGAATTGACGCAAGCCGTCAACGGCAGTATTGCAACTTATCCCGTGGTGATTTGGCCGGTCGGCTTGCAGCCACGTTAAACAAATGGCTAAAAAGACCGGGGTTGAACCGGTCTGCTTTCGCGACCGGTTTTTTTGTTTTGAAAGTGGTGATGGCATGAGCAAGACTTGGCGCCCCGCAACCCAGCTCGTACACAACGGAACGCTCCGTTCGCAATTCGGCGAGACCTCCGAAGCAATCTATCTGACCCAGGGCTTCGTCTATGAGACCTCGGAAGCGGCGGAAGCCCGCTTCAAGGGCGAGACGGATGGTTTCATCTACGCCCGCTACGGCAGCCCCACCAACGACATGTTCGAAAAGCGCATGTGCGCGCTGGAAGGCGCTGAAGACGCCCGCGCCACCGCGTCCGGCATGGCCGCTGTCTCCGCAGCCATCCTTTGCCAGCTGAAGGCCGGCGATCATATCGTCGCTGCCCGCGCCCTCTTCGGCTCCTGCCGCTGGGTGGTCGAGACGCTGGCGCCGAAATACGGCATCGAATGCACGCTGGTCGACGGCCGCTTTACCGAGAACTGGGAAAAGGCCATCCGCCCGAACACCAAGGTGTTCTTCCTCGAAAGCCCGACCAACCCGACGCTGGAAGTGGTCGATATTGCCGCCGTCGCCAAGCTCGCCAACCAGATCGGCGCAAAGGTCGTGGTCGACAACGTCTTCGCCACGCCGCTCTTCCAAAAGCCTTTGGAACTCGGCGCCCATATCGTCGTCTACTCCGCCACCAAACATATCGACGGCCAAGGTCGTTCGCTTGGTGGCGTCATCCTTTCCGACAAGCAGTGGATCGACGAGAACCTGCAGGACTATTTCCGCCACACCGGCCCGGCCATGTCTCCCTTTACCGCCTGGACGCTGCTGAAAGGCATTGAGACGCTGCCGCTGCGCGTTGCGCAGCAGACGGCGAACGCCTCCAAGGTTGCCGATTTCCTCGCCGAGCAGACCAACAAGGTCGCCCGCGTGATCTATCCCGGCCGCAAGGACCATCCGCAGGCCGATATCATCGCCAAGCAGATGAGCGGCGGCTCTACGCTGGTCGCCTTCGAGCTCAAGGGCGGCAAGGAAGCGGCCTTCAAGCTGCAGAATGCGCTGGAGATCGTCAAGATTTCCAACAATCTCGGCGACTCGAAGAGCCTGATCACCCATCCTGCCACCACGACGCACAAGAACCTCACCGACGAGGCCCGCGCCGAGCTCGGCATTTCGCCGGGCACCGTGCGCTTCTCCGCCGGCATCGAAGACAGCGCGGATCTGGTCGAGGACTTCGCCCGCGCGCTCGAGCAGGTTTCCGCCTGATATCAATCGAGCCGCCCGGATTTTTCCGGGCGGCTCGACCTGCCCCCATCGGGCAATCTCGCGAAAGATAGGGTAGCTCGTCAGCTAGCGGCCTTGAATTCAACCAGACCGTTGTTCAGGAAGACCGTCTTGTCGAACAATTTAAGATCCAGCGGATTCGGCAGGCGAACATCCGAGAGATCGGGCACTGGTTTCAGCGCCGGATCATAGGAACGGTCGATCTGCGAGACAAAGACGACGATCACGCCTCTGGCGCGCGCAAACGCCTTCAGCGCCCGGACCTGGATCATCAGCTCCGGTTTTTCCCGTTTCTGATCGAGCAGCTGCAGAAAATCGACGACCGCCAACGTGCCACGCGGCGCACCGGCCAGCCTCTCGACGATATAATCGGCGCTGATGGCATCTGAATTGTCGAATTCAAACAGATCGGCAAATTCCGCATAATCGGCACCGATGACAGGAAAACGGTCCAGGACGACCTTTTCCGTGTCCTCCAGCGTGAAGAAGACACCGCGATTGCCAGCCTTCATGGCTTCGACGGCGAGCCGCAAGCTCATTAGGGTCTTGCCGTGACCGCGCCGCGCGCCGATCAGCACCAGATCGCCCGGGCTCAGACGCGAATATAGCTCACCGATGGGCACAGCTGAGCTCGTTTTGCTTGCGAGCAAGCTCCAGCCCGCAAAGCCTTCGCCAGCCGCGACGCGATCCAGCGCGGCGTGCAAGGGGATTTTCTGCTGGCGAGACAGGAGCCTAGCCTTGCGCTTTAAATGATAAACAGGGGCAGAAAGCCTCATCTAAACCTCCTATTGCGAGCAATGACCGCAACCCCTCCTTATGCCAGGCGCTCAAACAGTCGGTTTTGATATCGACGGCCCCGCATGAAATATACTTTCCCGAATGGAGGGGGGAGGCACGGGCCATGCCAGAATCAGATGATAGCCGAAATGCCTTCCGATGAAAATTGCGGTCACACCCCCAGGGAACATAAGATGAAATGAGGAATTATATGAGCTGGAGATTTTGATCGGCGGGCTGCAGATATGACGGGCAACCTACAAGTGCACCTTTGGCTGCGGCAAGCGTTTCTTCTCACCAAAAGTGGAGAGAGAGGCTTCATGTCAGAGAATACCAAATGACAGACGATTTGAGATACTTCTTTCGACGTCTCGTTAACCTTCGTTATTAGCTGTAATAGCTAAATGCCGGGAAGGCTCTACCCGTTCACGCAAGTTTTCATCACGCCGTTCCTTGACGGAGCGGGCTGGTTATAGGATACCGCTAGATATCCCGCTCTTGGCGGGGGTGGTGGAATGCGGATAATATGCCGCGAATGTGGAAATGCTGAAGCGGCAGTGAGGCTTGGAGAAGCGCTCGGCGCTTCAGGGCAGTGGCAAGGTATCAGGCATGTATCGCGCCCTAACACGCGACATCGAGGTTGTCGTCGAACCTTTTTATCTGGAGGAGCAATCCGATCCGGACGACGATCGCTATGTCTGGGGATACCGCATCGTCATATCCAACCATTCGAAGAAGGCCGTGAAGCTGGTGACACGCTACTGGCACATCACCGACATGAATGGCATGGTGGATGAGGTGACGGGGCCGGGCGTCGTCGGCGAGCAGCCGCATCTGAAACCCGGCGATACCTATGAATATTCATCGGGCTGCCCGCTGGATACGCCGTCAGGCATGATGTTCGGCCATTACCAGATGGAAACGGACGACGGAGAGCAATTCCATGTCAAGATCCCCGCCTTTTCTCTGGATACGCCCAACCTGTTGCGCACGCTGAACTGAGCCGACAAAATCGGCAACATCAGGCCGCCTCTATCTCCGACACGTCGAAGCGATACGTCGTAGAGCAGAATTCACAAGTGACGGCGATCTCGCCATTCTCCTGGCTGGCCTCGATCTCCTCGGCCGTGAAGCCCTTCAAGACGCCCTTCAGCTTGTCGCGCGAGCACGAACAGCGGTCATAGACGGCCTTCGGCTCGTAGACGCGTACGCCACGCTCGTGGAACAGGCGATAGAGAAGGCGCTCGGTGCCAACCTGCGGATCCGTCAGCTCATCGGCATCGATGGTTTCCACCAGGCTGCGTGCCTCCGCCCAGGCATCGTCTTCGACATGATCGCGCACGCCGGTATCGCCATCGCCGCCATGCAGGTCCGGCTGACGCATACGCTCGGGCGCTTCGGGCAGGAACTGCGCGATCAGGCCACCGGCCCGCCAGCGGTGACGCGGCTTGCCGTTCTCATCACGGTCGAAAAGTTCTGCCGCCCCCAGACGCACGCGCGTCGGGATCTGCTCCGACTGACGGAAATAGGTGCCGGCAATCTCTTCGAGCGAGGCGCCATCAAGCGCGACAATGCCCTGATAGGGCTGGCTGAAACGGCCCTGATCGATGGTGAAGGCGAGGACGCCCTTGCCGAGCAGCTGTTCCGGCTCGGTCCGGCCTTCGGCGACTGCCTTTTCCAGTGCTTCTTCGTCGAAACGGGCATAGGCGCGAACGTTTTCCGGCGTCGTGAAATCGGCAACCAGAAGGTCGACGGGACCGTCGCCCTTGGTCTGTACGGTAAACTTGCCTTCGAATTTCAGCGACGTGCCAAGCAGGACGGTCAGGACGATGGCCTCCGCCAGAAGGCGTGCAACCGGCGTCGGATAGTCATGCCGGGCAAGGATCGCGTCCAGCAGCGGACCGAGCTGTACGGCACGGCCGCGCACGTCCAGACCTTCCACCTGGAAGGGAACGACATGATCGTCACCGGCGAAATCAAACTGACCCAGCGTTGCGGCATTTTCGGCCATTGCTTTACTCCTACTGCGCCCGCGCCCTTGAGACGCGGTTTAATATCTTCAGATCGCGCCCAGGCACCAAGCAAGAATCGACTTTTGCGCATGAAGGCGGTTTTCCGCCTCATCGAAGACAACGGATTGCGGGCCATCGATCACCTCGTCCGTCACCTCCTCCCCGCGATGAGCAGGCAGGCAATGCATGAACAAAGCGTCTTTGCCGGCCTGTGCCATCAAAGCCTTGTTGACCTGATAGGGCTGGAAGACGTTGTGACCGCGTGCCCGGTGCTCCTGATTCATGGAAACCCAGGTATCGGTTACCACGCAATCGGCGCCGGCGACCGCACGGTCTGCATCATGCGAGAGCATGATTTCGGCGCCCTCGTTGCGGGCCCAGTTCAGATAGTGATCCTTCGGCTCGGAGCCAAGGGGTACCGCCATATTCATGCGATAGCCGAAGCGCGCGGCCCCTTCGATCAGCGAATGCAGCACGTTGTTGCCGTCGCCCGTCCAGGCGAGCGTCTTGCCCTTGATCGGGCCGCGATGCTCTTCGAAGGTCATGATGTCGGCCATGATCTGGCAAGGATGCGTATCGTCGGTCAGCGCATTGATGACGGGAACCGTCGCATGTTCCGCCAGCTCCAGCAGGCGCGAATGATCGGTCGTGCGGATCATGATGGCATCGACATAGCGCGACAGCACCTTGGCCGTATCGCCGATCGTTTCGGCGCGGCCAAGCTGCATTTCGGTGCCGGAGAGGAACAGCGTCTCGCCGCCCAGCTGTCGCATGCCGACATCGAAGGAAACGCGGGTTCGGGTGGACGGCTTCTCGAAGATCATCGCCAGCATCTTGCCGGCCAGCGGCTTGTCGGCAGTGCCGGCCTTCTGCGCGCTCTTTCGCACGATCGCGTCATCGATGATGTTGCGCAGATCGGCCGCCGGAACGGCAGAGAGGTCGAGAAAGTGTTTCGGAGAAGCCATGTCCTTACCTGTGCTCCAGAAAAAACAATAACGCCCGCGTGGGGCAGGAACGCCCCATCTACGGGCGTTGAACTCAAGCCGATTTCTTGGTGCGAGCTGCGCGCGCACGCTCGGCGGCACGCTCCAGGCGGGCAAGACCTTCGCGTGCTTCTTCGGCGGTGACGACCAGCGGCGGCAGAAGGCGGATGACGTTATCGCCGGCCGGCACGCCGAGCAGATGCTCGGCACGGATAGCCTGCAGCAGCTCTGCCTGCGGAATGGCCGCCTTGATGCCGAGCATCAGACCTTCGCCGCGAACGTCCTCGATGATGTCAGGAAAACGATCCTTGAGCGAGGCGAGCCCCTGGCGGAAGACCAGCGAGACATCGCGCACATGCTGCAGGAAGCCTTCGGCAAGCACGATATCGAGAACGGCATTTCCGACCGCCATGGCGAGCGGATTGCCGCCATAGGTGGAACCGTGGGTGCCTGCCTTCATGCCTGAGGCGGCTTCCGCCGTCGCAAGGCAGGCACCGAGCGGGAAACCGCCGCCGATGCCCTTGGCGACAGCCATGATATCAGGCTTGATGCCGGCCCATTCATAGGCGAAAAGCTTGCCAGTGCGGCCGACGCCACACTGTACTTCGTCGAGGATCAGCAGCAGGCCGTGTTCGTCGCAGATCTCACGCAGCCCGCGCAGGAATTCATTGGTGGCCGGACGGATGCCGCCCTCACCCTGGACCGGCTCGATCAGGATCCCGGCTGTCGCATCCGTGATGGCGGCACGCACGGCATCGAGATCACCGAACTGCACTTGGTCAAAACCCGGTGCCTTAGGCCCGAAGCCCTCGATATACTTCTCCTGGCCGCCGGCGGCGATGGTCGCGATGGTGCGGCCGTGGAAGGCGCCCTCGAAGGTGATGATGTGGAACTTTTCGGGATGCCCCTTGGCGAATTGATAGCGCCGCGCCGTCTTGATGGCGCATTCCAGCGCCTCGGCGCCCGAATTGGTGAAGAATACCTTGTCGGCGAAGGTCGCTTCCGTCAGCCGCTTCGACAGCTTCTCCTGACCGGGCACCTCGTAGAGGTTCGACAGGTGCCAGACCTTGTCGGCCTGGGCCTTCAATTCGGCGACGAGATGAGGATGGGCGTGACCGAGCGAGTTGACCGCGACGCCGGCTGCGAAATCGAGGTAGCGCTCGCCATTTTCGGTGACCAGCCAGACGCCCTCGCCTCGCTCGAACCGTAACGGAGCGCGCATATAGGTGTCATAAAGCGGCGTGGTCTCGGCCATGGCCATATCTCCTGATCACAACTTTAAGGACCGATCGCTTCGATTTGATGAAACGGGTCCGAAAAAATCAAAAATGCCGCCTTGCGGCGGCCCGGGCACTATTGATGTTTTGCATCGCGATGTCAACAAAACTGGCGTTTTAGCAGGTGCGAGATAGCGCTTGCGGGCAAAAGAGATAGGTTCGGCGGCGCCTATTGCAGAAATGCCACGCCTAGGCAGCAAGTTGGGGAAAACCTCGAAATCGATTCCTCAAGATTCTCGCGACTCTTGTCACGGAGTCAGCCTCACACTAGGTTAAAAAGCAATTGCTAGACTGCATGCGGCGGAACTAGTCACCACAATTTTAGAGCGTTTCGCGCCTCGTTCCCATGCGAGGCAATGGTGAGGGATTCTGCCATCGGAAACGCGACAGCGGAGACAGGGCATGAATTGGACAGACGAACGCGTCGAGAAGCTGAAAAAGCTATGGTCCGAAGGGTTGAGCGCCAGCCAGATCGCTGCGCAGCTCGGTGGCGTGAGCCGTAATGCCGTTATCGGCAAGGTGCACCGCCTGAACCTTCCTGGCCGAGCGAAGGCGGGCGGCACGGCAACCGCGACGCGCACGCCAAAGCGCAGTGCCGCGGCTCCTCGCGCAACGACCTACGGCTCGCGCGTCGCTACCCGCACCGTGGTCGCCCGCCAGCAGGGTGCAACCATGCTGAAGGAAGAGATCGAGATCGATTCCGTCAATGAAATTCAGTATCGCCCGGCATCGAACGTCGTCGTTCCGATCTCCCGCCGCCTCGGCCTGACGGAGCTGACGGAACGCACCTGCAAATGGCCGGTCGGGGATCCGCTGAAGGACGACTTCCACTTCTGCGGCAATGACAGCCCGGATTCGTCGCCCTACTGCACCTATCATCAGCGCATGGCCTACCAGCCGGTGCATGACCGCCGTCGCAACAACGGCTGAAAGTTACCGCAAGACAAAGAGAAACGGGCCCCTCGAGGCCCGTTTTTCTATTTCCGCCGCTATTTAGTAACACCCGAGCGGCAAGCCGCTCAGGCTTCCATGGAATAGCCCGCGCCGCGAACGGTACGGATGACATCCTGCATATTGGAGAAATTGAGCGCCTTGCGCAGACGGCCGACATGGACGTCGACCGTGCGTTCATCGACGTAGATATCGTGCCCCCATACGCCATCGAGTAGCTGCGAACGCGAGAAGACGCGGCCTGGCGAGGACATCAGGAACTCCAGCAGGCGGAATTCTGTCGGCCCCAGCCGGACTTCGCGGCTCTTGCGGTGGACGCGATGGGTTTCGCGGTCCAGCTCGATATCGCCGCAACGCAGCACCGTGGAGAGAACCTCCGGGCGGGCGCGCCGCAGCATCGCCTTGACGCGGGCCATCAGCTCCGGCGTCGAGAACGGCTTGACGACGTAATCGTCCGCGCCGGTCGAAAGTCCGCGCACGCGCTCGCTTTCCTCGCCGCGAGCCGTCAGCATGATGATCGGCAAGCGCTCCGTCTCCGGCCGCATACGCAGCCGGCGGCAGAGCTCGATGCCGGACACGCCGGGGAGCATCCAGTCGAGGATCAGGAGATCGGGGATGCGCTCCTGGAGACGCAGCTCGGCCTCATCACCTCTGAGGATCGTGTCGACCTCGAAGCCTTCGGCCTCAAGATTGTAGCGCAGCAGAACGCTAAGCGCTTCCTCGTCTTCTACAACAGCAACTCTCGGAACCATGCGCCTATGGTCTCCTTTCTTCGCTTCCAGATTATTCCGTCACTGCGCCGACGGTGTTGGCGGTATCGTCCTTCGGGCGCTCGCCTTCCGGCTGAGCACCGGTCGCCATGTAATAGATCGTCTCGGCGATGTTGGTGGCATGGTCGCCGATGCGCTCGATGTTCTTGGCGCAGAAGAGAAGATGCGTGCAGGTGGTGATGTTGCGCGGATCTTCCATCATGTAGGTCAGCATCTCGCGGAAGAGCGAGGTGTACATGGCGTCGATTTCCTCGTCGCGTTCGCGGATCGACACGGCCTTATCGGGCGAGCGGGTCGCGTAAACATCAAGAACTTCCTTGAGCTGGCTCAGTGCCAGTTCGGAGAGGTGTTCGATGCCACGAGCGAGACGACGCGGCACGCCCGTGCCCTGAACGGCGATGACGCGCTTTGCGGTATTCTTGCCGAGATCACCGACGCGCTCCAGATCGGAGGCGATGCGGATCGAGCCCATGATTTCGCGCAGGTCCGCTGCCATCGGCTGACGACGAGCGATGGTGACGATCGCCTTGTCACCAACTTCGCGCTCGGCATGGTCGAGAACGACGTCGTCGGAGATGACCTTCTGGGCCAGGGCCGCGTCGCTGTTGACGAGAGCGCGTACGCTGTCGCTAACCATCTGCTCGGCCAGGCCGCCCATTTCGGCAATGCGACGCGTCAGAAACTTCAGGTCTTCGTCATAGGCTGAGAGAATGTGAGTGGAGACCATTTTTCTATCCTCAAGTGAACTGTGTGAAAGGAGCCGCGCGCCTGCCATCATCAACCAAAACGGCCCATGATGTAATCCTGCGTGCGGAAATCGTCGGGATTGGTGAACATCTTATCGGTGTCGTTCTCCTCGACCAGGTGGCCGAGATGGAACATTGCGGTACGCTGCGAGACACGAGCGGCCTGCTGCATGGAATGCGTCACGATGACGATGGTAAAATTCTCCCGAAGCTCGTGGATGAGATCCTCGACCTTGGCGGTTGCGATCGGATCGAGCGCCGAGCACGGCTCATCCATCAGGATCACCTCCGGGCTGACAGCAACGGCGCGCGCGATGCAGAGGCGCTGCTGCTGGCCGCCCGACAGGCTCGTGCCGGCATCATGGAGCCGATCCTTCACCTCACCCCATAGACCGGCCTTCTGCAGACTGGTTTCGACGATATGCTCGAGATCGGCCTTTGAGCGATGCAGGCCATGGATGCGCGGGCCGTAGGCGACGTTCTCGTAGATCGACTTCGGAAACGGGTTGGGCTTCTGGAAGACCATGCCGACGCGGGCGCGCAATTCCACGACATCGATGCTGTCGTCGTAGACATCCTGATCGTCGAGCGTGATCTTGCCGGTGACGCGGCAGGTCTCGATCGTATCGTTCATGCGGTTGAGGCAGCGCAGGAAGGTGGACTTGCCACAGCCGGAAGGGCCGATCAGGGCCGTGACCGTATTGGCGCGGATCTTCAGATTGACGTCGAAGAGCGCCCGCTTGTCGCCGTAGAACACAGAAACGTCCTGGCCGATCATCTTGTAAGGGATCGTCGTCATCTTCTTGGCCAAGGCTCTTTCGCTGGCAGCTTCCGTCATCATGTTCATTTCGTGCGCCCTCCCTTACCAGCGCCGCTCGAAGCGGCGGCGCAGCAGGATGGCGCCGATGTTCATCGCGACGAGGAAGAAGAGGAGCACGATGATGGCGCCGGACGTTCTTTCGACGAAGGCTCGCTCGGCTTCGCTCGCCCACATATAGATCTGCACCGGCAACGCCGTCGAAGGATCGAGCGGCGATGCCGGATAATTGGCGACAAAGGCGACCATGCCGATCAGAAGCAGTGGCGCGGTCTCTCCGAGCGCATGGGCAAGCCCTAGGATCGTGCCCGTCAGAATGCCAGGCATCGCGAGCGGCAGAACATGATGTAAGACCATCTGCATGCGCGATGCGCCAAGACCGAGCGCCGCGCTGCGGATCGACGGCGGCACGGCACGCAAGGCCGAGCGCGTGGCGATGATGATCATCGGCAGCGTCATCAGGCTCAGTACAAGGCCGCCGACCAGCGATGCCGAGCGCGGCAGCCCCATCATGTTGATGAAGACCGAGAGACCCAGCAGGCCATAGACGATCGAGGGGACGGCAGCGAGATTGTTGATGTTGACCTCGATCAGATCCGTCAGCCGGTTCTTCGGTGCGAACTCTTCCAGATAGATCGAGGCAGCAACGCCGACCGGCAAGGCAAGCACGAGAACGGTCAGCATCAGGTAGAGCGAGCCGATCAGCGCGACACCAAGCCCGGCGGCTTCCGGCCGGCTCGAATTGCCCGACAGAAAGAGACCGCTGTTGAAGGCCTTGTGAAGCGCGCCGCTTTCGCTGAGTTGCTTCATCCATGCGACCTGGCGGTCGGAAATCTTGCGATCCTTCTCGCTGACGGTCAGATCGATCTGCCCCTTGTTGGCGGAATCGATGTTGGCGCTGGCCAGAAATGTGACGTTCTGTGTCGTCCCGATGATCGAGGGGTTGGCAACGACTCTGTCGCGCAACACGATCCTGGCACTGTCCGACACCATCGCCATCGCCTCGCGCACAAGCGTGCGATTGGCCGGATCGATGCCAAGCGCTTTCACCAACGCATCGCGCACCAGTACGGGGTAATTGGCAGCGATCAGCACCTTCGGATCGTTCATGCGCTTACCCGTCGGGTCGATTACCTTCTCGGTAAATTCGATCGGCAGGGTGATCGAAGTCTGGACAAAGGCGGTATAGCCTGTGCGGACCACGGTCGAGACCAGGATGATAAGGAAGACGAGACCGAAGATGACGGCGGTCATCCCATAGGCGCGAAAGCGACGCTCGGCGGCATAGCGCCGCTTAATGCCGATATCGCGGTGTACAGACGCACCCGGCGTCAGACCGCGCGGCATGTTGAGCTGAGAGGAAGATACGACGTCGCTCATTCGTATTGCTCCCTGTATCGACGGACAATGTAGAGCGCATAGACGTTGAGGCACAGCGTCAGGCAGAACAGCGTGATGCCGAGGGCGAAGGCGACGAGCGTCTGCGGCGAAGTGAACTCCAGATCGCCGGTCAGCTGATTGACGATCTTCACCGTGACCGTCGTCATCGGTTCGAAGGGATCGAGCTGCATGCGCGCGGCAACGCCTGCGGCCAGCACCACGATCATGGTTTCGCCGATCGCCCGCGACGCGGTCATCAGCAGCGCGCCGACGATGCCGGGAAGAGCGGCCGGCAGCAGGACGCGCTTGACCGTTTCCGAGCGGGTGGCGCCGAGGCCGAGCGAGCCGTCGCGCAGCGAC
The DNA here is from genome assembly GCF_007828675.1 of Rhizobium sp. ERR 1071. NCBI lineage: Bacteria > Pseudomonadati > Pseudomonadota > Alphaproteobacteria > Hyphomicrobiales > Rhizobiaceae > Rhizobium > Rhizobium sp. ERR 1071. The sequence goes on from NZ_VITM01000003.1 coordinate 539,234, forward strand.
CGCGGCACGGCCATGATGATATCGTCCGACAGCGAGGAGACGTAAGGGATGAGCATCACGCCCATGACGAAGCCAGCCGTCAAAACGCTCTGCGCCTCGATGAAGCTTCTGTAGTTTCCGGTCATAAGCCCGTCGATCTCGGCGGAGATATCGCGCAGGAAGGGGCCGACTGTGACAAGGGCGAAGAAGCCGTAGACGATCGTTGGAATGCCGGCCAGAACCTCCAGCATCGGCTTGGCGATGGAGCGAACGCGAGCCGAGGCATATTCGGCCATGTAGATCGCGGCGAACAGGCCGATAGGCACGGCAAAGAGCATGGCGACGAAGCCGATATAGACCGTACCTGCCAGGAGCGGGATCAGACCGAAGGTGCCCGAGGTCTGCGCGCCGGCGCCGGTGAAGCGCGGGTCCCAGACGGTACCGAAGAAGAACTCGCTGGCCGGCACCATACTGAAGAAACGCGCCGCTTCCGAAAGCATGGAAACGACGATGCCGACCGTTGTCAGCACCGCGATGGAGGAGGCAACGATCAGGGCTCCGAGGATGACCTGCTCGACCCGGTTGCGGGCGCGAAAACGCGGCGCAATCGCGTGAAGGCCATGGGCCGCGCAAAGCAACGACAGGACGATCGCCGCCGCCGCCATGACCATGCGGCTCAATTCGCGCATGCCATTATATCTATTCGCGGCCTCGATCATGTAGCCCGTGGGGCGTACGGCGAGTGGAACGCCCTTCTGCGCCAGCAGCAACTGAAGATCGGCCTTGCCGCCATCGACATCGGCAAGCTCCTGGCTATCGAGCATGCGCATGCCGCGGGCGATGCTGCGCACCATGCCGTAGCTGAGATTGAGCTCAGCCGGCGGCAGAGACTGAACCTCCTCGGGAAAGGATTTGGTCACCAGGCGGTCGATGACGATGGGACTGACGATCAGCCAGGCGCAGATGAGCGCCAGGGGCGGAAGTACCGCCCATATGGCGGCATAGGCACCGTGATAGCCGAGCCGGGAATGCATGGACGAAGACCTGCCGCCCGACAGCGCGGCCGCCCTCACCCGCCCCAGCACGAAAGCGGAGGCGCCGAAGACCGACAAGCAGAGCAGCAGCAGCGATACACTCATTCCCATTCCCCGGCGAACCCCGGGGCAGCCGAAAGCCGCCCTGGTGCCCGACCCTTCAGCAGTCACATGATCTTCCCGCCCGCGAAATCCTTGCGGATCTGGTCGCGTTCAGCATCCGGCGCCGGCACGAGGCCATATTCCGCCAGCGGGCCGTCCGGTCCGATCATCTGATCGCTCGTGAAGAAATCGACATATTCCTTGAGCCCCGGGACCACACCCAGATGGGCTTTCTTGACGTAGAAGAACAGCGGCCGCGATACCGGATAGGTGCCATCGGCGATCGTCTCGCCCGAGGGCACAATGCCGCTGACGGTGGCGACCTTCAGCTTGTCGGCGTTGTTCTGGAAAAAATACAGGCCGAACACGCCAATGCCATGCTTGTTGGCATTGATGCGGGCCAAGGTTTCGGGATAGTCGCCATCGATATCGACTGCGGCGCCATCCTTGCGCACGGCAATGCATTTCTTGGCCTGCTGAGCCGCGTCGGAGAATGCTACCTTGATGACATCGGCCGCGCCGGAAGCCTTGCAGCCGGCAGCAAGCACCTTCTCTTCGAAAACTTCGCGCGTGCCATGCTTCTCGCCCGGAATATAGGCGGCGATTTCAAAATCCGGCAGCGATGGATTGATCTCAGACCACTTCTTATAAGGATTGGCGACGAGCTTGCCATCGACGACGACCTCGGCAGCAAGCGCCTTGTAGAGATCGACCGGTTCGAACCTGATATCCGGATTGCTTTTGTCGAAAGCAAAGACGATGCCGTCATAGCCGATCTTGACCTGCTGGATGTCAGCGACACCGGCAGCCTTGCAGGCTGCGACTTCGCTGTCCTTGATGGGACGCGACGAATTGGCGATGTCGATCGAATCCGTTCCCACACCCTTGCAGAATTCCTTCAGGCCGGCTCCGGAGCCGCCGGACTCGACCACCGGGGTCTTAAAGTTGGTGAAGGTCTCGCCGAAAGTTTCGGCCACGATCTTGGCATATGGGAATACGGTCGATGAACCGGCGATCTGAATTTGATCGCGGGCGGTTGCAGTGCCGGCAAGGGCAACCGATGCAACCAGCGCAAGAATGGATATTTTCAAAGCATTCACAACGAATCCCCCTGATGAGCTTTGAAGAGCGCCGAGGTGGAGGCCACATCCACTTTTTCAGCAGTCCATTCTTACTGGCGAAAACACCGCCCTTTTATGTCAGGCGAGTGAAACAATTATGACAGGCTATATGCCTGATATAATTTGGATAAATCGCCACCTAAACCGGGGCAGGTAGAGCTTGTCAGAAGCGAACCGTAAAGTCGGTTCCCTTTCCGACTTCCGACTTGACGATCAGTCTGGCGCGATGGCGGGTCAGAATGTGCTTGACGATGGCAAGCCCGAGACCGGTTCCCTTCTTGGACCGGCTATCCTCAACGTTAACGCGATAGAAGCGCTCGGTCAGGCGCGGCACATGTTCTGCGGGTATCCCCGGCCCCTTGTCCGAGACGACGACCTCGACGGCCTGGCCGGCACCGTTCAGCAGCGAAACCTCGACCGACTTGCCTTCCTGGCCGTATTTGCAGGCATTCTCGATCAGGTTTTCGAAGACCTGCACCAGCTCGTCGCGATCGCCCAATACTTCCACCTTGCCCGCCGGCAAATGCAGATTGATGCTGACATCGAGATCACCGGCCAGCGGCAACAGGGAGTCTCGCACGTGGCCGAGCAGGGGCACGAGATCCACCTTCTGATCCGGCGCGATATGCGACTTCAGCTCCAGACGCGACAGCGACAGGAGGTCGTCGACCAGCCTGCTCATGCGCGTCGTCTGATCGAGCATGATGCCGAGGAAACGCTGCTGCGCCTTCGGATCGGCTTTGGCAGGTCCCTGGATCGTCTCGATGAAGCCTCGCAGCGACGCCAGCGGCGTGCGCAATTCGTGGCTGGCATTGGCGACGAAATCGGATCGCATGCGGTCGATGTGGCGCAGCTCCGATATGTCGCGGAAGGAGAGCAGGAAGAGCGCATCTTCCTGCCTGTCGATCTCCGGCAGATCAATCGGCGCGATGCGGACGACATAGACCCGTTCCGAAGGCAGGCGCTCGGAATGCTCGATCTGGTTCGGCGTATTGGTCGCGATGGTCTCGCGCACCATGTCGAGCAGACCCGGCGAGCGCAGCTTGGAGGAAATATGTGCGCCGATCGGAAAGGCACCGAAGGCTTTTTCGACGGCCATGTTCTGCACCAGCACCGATGCCTCTCGGTCGATGATCAGCACTGGCATATCGAGTGCTGCCAGTCCTGCAAAGGCGGTGCGGAGCAGGGCTTGCGCATCAACGGACGGAGTCTCGGCCTGCGACGGAACCTCGACCCGCTCGACGAGCGGCGGGCGAAGCAGTGTGACGATCATGACAATCGCCCAGATCCAGAATACGGCGCCGGTATTGATGCCTTCAAACAGGGCGAGTGCGGCAATCAGCGTCGCCAGAACCAGGATGGCGCTCTCCTGCCGCAGCCGAACTGCCAACCTCCTGACAAATGACCATTCGTCTTCCAACTGCGCCGTCCTTCGCCTGCCATCATGGAACGCTGGATTCCGCGTCTTATCTGCGATTCATGACAGAAGTATTCGGCTCTATCCACAGAAGCCAGTAACTGACAAAAATAAATGTAGCCGGCAAAGGAGGGTAGCCGTAAAGGGCTTGAAACTATTGAACAAAAGCTCCAGTTTCCTGGCCAAGCTTTTTTACCGCTGCCAGCGGTAGGGTTAACGCCGTGTAAACAGCCGAGGAGCCGACATATGGGGGAGAAGACAGAAAGCCGGGCAGTAGAGTTGGATATCCATGGCATCAAGCGCATATTCGATGTCGATGACCCCGTGCTCCCAAGCTGGATCGAAGACGAGGCGCTGACCTCGGGCGGCTATCCCTACAAGAAGAAGCTGAAGGAAGACGAATATCTCGACGAGCTGAAAGCGCTGCAGATCGAACTCATCAAGGTGCAGTTCTGGCTGCAGGCGACCGGCAAGCGAGTGATGGCGCTCTTCGAGGGGCGTGACGCCGCCGGCAAAGGAGGCTCGATCGCCGCGACGTCAGCCCATATGAACCCCCGTCTGGCGCGCGTGGTGGCGCTGACGAAGCCGACCGATCGCGAGGCCGGCCAATGGTATTTCCAGCGCTATGTCGCCCAGTTCCCGACGGCGGGCGAATTCGTGCTCTTCGACCGCTCATGGTACAACCGCGCTGGCGTCGAACCGGTCATGGGCTTCTGCACGCCGCAGCAATACGAGCAGTTCCTAAAGCAGGCCCCAAGGATGGAAAAGCTCATCGTCCAGGACGACATCTACTTCTTCAAATTCTATCTCGATATCGGCCGGGAGATGCAGCTGAAGCGCTTCCACGACCGGCGCCACGATCCGCGCGCCGTCTGGAAACTCTCCTCGATGGATATCGCCGCCCTGCCGAAATGGAAGGACTATAGCGAGAAGCGCGACCGCATGCTGAAGGATACGCATACGGACCACGCACCCTGGACTGTCCTCCGCGCCAACGACAAGCGGCGCGCACGCCTAAATCTTATCCGTCACATTCTGCTGACGCTCGACTATGACGGCAAGGACAAGGAAGCCATCGGCAAGGTCGACGACAAGATTCTCGGCATGGGATCGGATATCCTTGCCTGACGAGGTCGAGGCATCGCCCCGGGGTTATTGCCCGGGCAGGACGCGGATGGCGTAGATATTGATGCCGCGGGCCTTGCCATCGACATCGCTGTTGATGATGAGGCGTCCCGAACCCGTCGGCGCCATGGCGCGATCGAACTTGACCTGGAACAACGAATCCGTTTTTTGCCGGCTGACGGTGAAACGGTGCCGGCCGCAACGACCGAGAGAACCGAAATCGCACTCCACGGTGATCTGCGACGGCGCATCCGAGGTGGACTGCAATGTCAGCGCGACCGTCGAAGCCTTGCCGGCCATCTGCTGCAACACATTGACGGGCACCTCGACCGAGCCACTGCCGTCCGGACCGCTGCTAAGCGAGGTCAGCCTCACGGCCGGCCCTTCGTTTTCCGATACATTCTCGGCCTTCGATTGCGAGCCGGTCGTCACCTTCGGCGCGTCGGTGGGCTTCAATACCTCCAACCATTCCGCGGAGAAGCTGTTCTGCGGATCGATGGTCGCAAGGCCCGGATTGACCGGACCGCTATTGTCGTCCTGGTCCGAGGTATCGTCATCGTTGCTGTTGCCGCTGAAATCCTGCGAATCGACATGCGCCGGCGGATTGGGCACACTCGTATCCCTCTGGGATGCAGACATGAGCAAGCCCGAGGTCTTGATCCACCAGGCACCGACGCCGAGGAAGGCCAGCAGAATGCAGAAGACGAGCAGGCGCGAGAAGAACTTGCGCGGCTTGCGGCGCACGGCCGCCCGCTCCGGCTTGAAATTCATCGACCGCGGCGGCGGCGCATCAGCCGTCGGACGCACATCACTGTCCGCCCCGAGATGATCGGCCGGGCCGGCGCGCATATCGCCGAAATCGTCTTCACGTGCCGCCAGCTCGGTCGAGGTCGGCTCGGGCGGAACGGCCGGGCCTGCCGACGTTGGCGGATCACGTGTTTCTCCGCGCACGCTCATGACAGGCTCCTGCGGTCGTGCCGCTGCCTGCCTTGCATCGGACCTGGGTACGGAAGGAGAAACATGCGGAGCATCCAGCTCCGGTGAAACCGGCATCGCCTGCATGGGGCGGGCGCGTTCGTCGGCCTCAATCTCGCGGATCGTCGCCTCCAGACGCTGACGCTGGGCTGCAATGACGTTGATATCGGTAATGTCCTGCTTGCGAAGGCCGGCTTCCAGAGCCTGACGCGCCGATTGATAGATGCGAGCGCGAATTTCCGGATTGGCGCGATCAGACCGATCCAAGGCGCTTCTGATAGCCGTTTCTAATCCGCTCACATCCGATCCTTTACGCTCACTCGCAACATACGCGCATACTCTACCGATAAGGCAGCCATATTTTCATCATCCGTTAACCGGATTCGGTAACGCCCCGTTCTGCAATACGCAAGCCTCCGCCTTGGGTTAAGGGCACTCGGGCGGGGATAAACGGCAAAGACGACGCAAATGGGGTGGAGGTGAGGCAGTGGGCAGTGGGCGAAGGTATCGGACCGGGGCGGTCAAGCGCTATTCCTGTTGCCTATTGCCTATTGCCTACTGCCTTTCCCTGCCTCTTCCACCATCTTCCCCTCTCGATAGACATCTGCTATCCCTTTTGACGTTTTCGTAAACGTCAAAAGGGATGATGTTCATGGCCCTCCCCTCCATCCTGACCGAGCGTCTGCGCCTGCCGGTTGTGGCTTCGCCGCTTTTCATTATCTCGCACCCCGCTTTGACGCTCGCGCAATGCAAGGCCGGCGTTGTCGGCTCCTTTCCGGCGCTGAACGCACGTCCGGAAAGCCAGCTCGACGAATGGCTTGCCATGATCACAGAGGATCTTGCCGCACACAATGCCGCAAATCCGGACCGTCCGGCAGCTCCATTTGCGGTCAATCAGATCGTCCATACGTCGAACAAACGCCTCGAGCACGATCTGATGCTTTGCGTGAAATACAAGGTGCCGATCGTCATTTCCTCGCTCGGCGCCGTATCCGAGGTGAACGCCGCCGTGCATTCCTATGGCGGCATCGTGCTGCATGACATCATCAACAACCGGCATGCCAATTCGGCGATCCGCAAGGGTGCGGACGGGCTGATTGCCGTCGCTGCCGGCGCCGGCGGCCATGCCGGCCAGCTTTCGCCCTTCGCGCTGGTGCAGGAAATCCGCGAATGGTTCGATGGGCCGCTGCTCCTGGCCGGCGCCATCGCCACCGGCGGCGCCGTCCTGGCCGCCCAAGCGGCCGGCGCCGATCTTGCCTATATCGGCTCGCCCTTCATCGCCACGGAGGAGGCGCGCGCCGTGGACGCCTACAAGCAGGCGATCGTCGAGGGAACCGCCGCCGATATCGTCTACTCCAACTATTTCACCGGCGTTCTTGGGAATTATCTGAAGCCCTCCATTCGCGCCGCCGGCCTCGATCCGGACAATTTGCCAGAGGCCGATCCTTCCAAGATGGATTTCGAGGCCGCCACGACCGGCGTGAAGGCCTGGAAGGATATCTGGGGGTCCGGCCAGGGTATCGGCGCCGTCAAATCCATCCAGCCCGTATCCGCCCTCGTCGACAGGCTTGAGAGAGAATACCGACTGGCACGCGCCCGACTGGCACTTTGATCGGACGCGAAAGGTGGCATTTTTTTCACAAGCATCTCGCTTTTTTGCCAATTGGCAATTTGAGCGCTTGAAATCTCGCCACATAGACTGTATCAGCGCCATGCAAATCGCGGGGCCGAACCGAATGCTCCGCAGAATGCCGCTTTAGCTCAGTCGGTAGAGCACATCATTCGTAATGATGGGGTCACGTGTTCGAGTCACGTAAGCGGCACCATTTATCCCGTCTACTGCCCGAATATCCTCAGCTCCATTCCAGGCATCGCCAATCCTCAGCAAGTTCGCCCGCGCTGTCGACCAATTTGCCGCGAGAATTATCGATCCTGGCGTGATTGGTCAGCGCCCCACTCAGGCGCGATTTTGCTGATATCGCAGGCGTGCGGGCGAAGATTGATCACATATGCCTCAAAGCGGCCGGCGGATTAAGAAAGTTAAATGCGCGCCCAGTGGCAAAAGGGCCAAAACAGCCTCTGCCTTGACGGAGTCTGCTATCATGAACATCGTGCCGCACTTCTCTCCCATCCGCGTCATTCGCAACGGTTCCGGTGAAGCGAAGTCCGTAGGCACCGCCGAGGAAGTCTGGAAGACGCTTCTCGATGACTGGCCTTCGGAGGAAGGCGACTGCTTTCTGTCGGCATTGCTCATCTGCATCGACGTCCAGCGCGGCTGGCGAGCGCCTGAGGAAGCGCGCGTCGCCTTCATTGCCGCAGCGGCCGAAGCGGGAGTTCCCTTGCTGTCGTGACGGCGCGGATCCGGCCGACGGGGCTGCGGAACATTCCAGCCAACGGCACGTTGACCGCGGAAGGAGAAACCTCATGGCCCAATGGTGGAGCAAACCCGTAATCGTCGAGACCCGCAAAACGGGCGACCGGCTGGTGATATCGAATGCGGAACGCGCCATGGAATACATGGCGAAGGAGTGGCCGACGCTCGAGGACGGGCAAGCCTACAGGACCGCCAGAAAAGCGCTGCTGGACGCGCATGAGGGTAAGCTTGACGCGGAGAAAGCCAGGGAGGCCTTCATCGCGGCTTTGCAGGAAGGCGACATCTTTATTTTCGAGGATTGAGCCTGCATCGGTCCATGATCGGCCGGTGTTCAAATGCAGGCGGGAAGCTCCTCGCCAATAGGCCGGCCGCTGCAATCATCTCACGTCAGGCGCCGAACGGCAGCGGCCTTATTGAGCCCGCATCGGCGACGGGGTGCCTGCCGGCCATAGGCCATGACACCCAAAGCGCGGCGCGATCTTTCAGATTCGCTTTTCGCGCTTCAGATCTTTGATTTTGTGCATGTCATTGTCGCAAAACCGCTGCGCATTTTTACGCGACATGCTTCAAAGCCGCTTCAGCGAGAACGAAAAATGCCCATGGGATTCCAAGGTCATGTATTCGAACTGCCAATGGAAATCCTTACAGAACTTGGTGCAGGCTTCGACCACGCCATATGGAATGGCATCGACGACATTGCCGGTGCAGAAGTCGTGGCCGGCAATGCGGCCGTCCTGCTTGACCTTGAAGTGGCTGATCTGCAGCTCCTCCAGAGTCGTCTCGTAGCTGTGATTGGTGTCGACATAGACCCAATCGAAAAAGCTGTTGGGAAATTCCGAAAGCCGCACGGTGGAGTAGCCCTGGACGATGCGCAGGCGGCCTTGATCCAAGGCGCCCCGGAATTTTGACCTGATCTGCTCCAGGCCCTCCTGATAGCGGGGCGTATCCCACGCGTCGATCAGGTAAAGCTCTCGCGGCGCGTTCTTTTCAAAAATCTCGGCGGTGAAATCGCCGAAAGCCGCGCCGATCTCGGCGCAGACGCCGCCATGCGGCAGGCGGTGCAGCAGCTCGCCGCGATCGGGCAGCAGTCGGGCATTTTCCATGTGATGCAGGCCGAGCTGCGTATGCGGCATGCCGCTCTTGTACTGAAATCTCGAGTCGCGCGTTTGCATTTGGCAGCGGATACCTTCGATATTGGCTGAAGGGCAGATCGCATGGACGACCTGCTTCTGGACCGTGGGTGCTGTAAGTCTTGGCATTCATGGCTTGCGTCAGGCATTCGAGCCGATCGCAAATGCCGGCCCGCGAGACGGCCCCCTCTTTCGAAACGCTCCATCGACGGCTGTAAATGGGTCGGCCGCCGGCAACGAAACAGCTTTCGCGCGCAATCCGTTGAATGCATGCGATTAGCACAACCAAAGATTCAGCTTTTGGTGGTTCCGTGCGCCTTGGGATCATATTCTGGGGATGCATCATGAAAATTGCCGTTGGCGTGGCGACATGCGGTCGCAAGGCGATTCTGGGGGCGATGATCGACAGGCTTGCCGGACAGGCGCGCAAGCCGGATCATCTCTTCCTGTGCCCGGTCAAGAGTGACGACATCGACACGGAACGCTTACGTTCTGCGCCTTTTCCGGTGACGATCGTCTCCTCACCGCAGGGAAGCTGCCCGCAGCGCAATGCCATCATCGATGCGGCCGTCGGCATGGATGTGGTCGTCTTCTTCGATGACGATTTCTTCCCGGCAACCAACTATCTCGCCGAAACGGAAGCCCTGTTCGAGGCGGATGAGGAGATCGTCGTGGCGACCGGCGAAGTCGTCCTCGACGGTATCCTTGGACCGGGCCTGACGGCGGACGAGGCGGACGCGGCGCTCGCAGCCGATGCCACTCCCTTTCCGGCGCCAACGATCGAGGACACGCACAACGCCTATGGCTGCAATATGATTTTCCGCCGGAAGCAGATGCTCGCAAACGGCATCTATTTCGACGAGGATCTGCCGCTCTATGCCTGGCAGGAGGATGTGGATCTGTGCCGGCGGCTGCGTCCTTTCGGCAAGATCGTCAAGTTCAATCGCCTGCGTGGCGTCCATCTTGGCGTCAAGACTGGCCGCACATCGGGCTTGCGCCTTGGGTACTCCCAGGTCGCCAATCCGCTCTATCTCGTCAAGAAGCGCTCGGTCTCGCTGAAATGGGCGCTGAAGCTGATGGGCGGCAATATCGCCTCGAATGTTGTCGGCTCCGTCAACCCACCGCCCTATATCGACCGGCGGGGTCGCCTGCAGGGCAATCTCCTCGCGGTCGGCCATTTGCTGAGCGGATCGCTCGATCCGAAATACATTAATCGGATGTGAACGCCGCAATCCGGCAAGAATCCCATGCGCGATAAAAATTGAAGTTCGGCGTTCGGACGAACCTGTTCCGTGGTAATGGTTGAAACCGGCCGCACATCCGGTGGCGTCCGTTATTTTCCATCCTTATTGAATATCGCTTCAAGGACATCTCCATGATTCACGTACTCGCCATCCTCACCGCCCATCCCGGCAAGCGCGCCGAAGTGCTCGAAGCGTTCCAAGCGAATGTTCCGGCCGTCCACGCCGAAGACGGTTGTATCGAATATACCGCCGTCGTGGATGTCGAAGGGGCCGATCCGGCCTTTGGGCCTGACACCTTCGTCGTGGTCGAGAAATGGGAAAGCCTGGCAGCGCTGAAGGCGCATGCCGCTTCCGCGCATATGGCTGCCTACGGCGAGAAGGTGAAGCATCTGATGGCCGATCGCGCCGTTCACGTCCTGAACCCGGCGTGAACCTGTCGCTGCCGGACAGCTTCTGATGTCATCATGAAACGGCGCCCGGAGGCGCCGTTTTGCCAGCGGCCAGGCCGTCAATTGTGCGAGAAGTGCGGCTGGCTGTAATAGCGCCAGTGGCCACCCCCGCCGTGCCATCCGCGATGGCCGCCGGCATACCAGCCGTGATGGTATCCGCGCCCGCCATACCAACCGTGGTGGTGGCGATAGCCGCCATAGCCGCCGAAAACACCGAATACCCCTAAAGGATAGTAGGGCTGGTAATAACCGTAATAGGGTCGGTCATAGCCATAATACGGCGCGTAATAGCCGTAATAGGGGCGATAGTAGTGATGGCGGTAATAGTAGTGGTGGTGATAATGCCGATGGACGAACACCCGATGGTGGTGCCCATGGTGATGGGGACGCGCCTCGGCATAGGTTGCCGGCAACACGACCATACCTAGCGCAACCAGCGCTGTTGCCAGAATTTTCATTTCCAGCCTCCTTCAATGCCGGACGTAAACGCTACTCGTATTACTCGCGTCCTCCGGACGATATAGTAAACGCAACAGCGCCTTCGAAAGTTCCGTTATCCCCTGGAGAGCAGGCGTTTTCGCGACATCGCCATAGGTCCGCCGAAGCACGATCACGCGCTTGCCGGCCGATGGTTTCAACCGGCATCGTCAAGACGGAATGAGGAGGACGCAAGGGATGGGACAGTCGCAAAAACGGCGCCCCAGGGCGCCGTTTTCATACCCGCCTACAGCCATCAGGCATGCGAGAAATGCGGCTTGCTGTGCCAGCGATGATGGCGATGTCCATGCCGCCATCCCTCATGGCGATGCCAGCCATGATGATGAGGGCGATAGTCGCGATGGTGATGTTGATGCCAGCGGTGGTGGTGATGATCACGCGCCTCGGCATAGGTAGCGGGTAGAACAATAATGCCCAATGCGACGAGCGCAGTTGCAAGAATTTTCATCTATGGTCTCTCCTTGGGTGCCGAACGAGCCCCCCGGCTGCGTACGCCCGGACTAACCTAACCCACCTAAACGCGAATATGCCACGTTTGTTCCGCTACCCGCGGGACGACAGCCGCTTTCGTGCCGTTCCCATCTCTCCAACCAGTTCACCAACCGCCTGCTGGATCAACCGGCAGGCTTCCACCGAGGCTTTGCGGCCGTTATGGGCGAGATGATAGGACAGCGGCAATATCTCATCCGGATCGACGATGCGGACCTTGTCGGCGATCGGAAGCGCGCTGACCCGGCCGAGAAACGAGACGTAGCCGTGATTGGCAACGAGGTCGACGATGACGGGCAGCGAGTCGGCCGAGGTAATGTCGCGGCCGCGAAACCGGCGGCGGTCGCGACTGTCATAGCCGAAGGCCGTCGCGGCATTGCCGATACCGGTCCGGGGGCTCGGCACGCAGAGCGGATGATTTTCGACGAGCGCGGCGAATGTCTGCTCCGTGCTGTCGGGCGGGGCGATCGCCACCATGTCCGTGGCGATCAGTTCCACATGTTCGAAGGCATCGAGGCCGAAGACGGAATCGACGATGGCGACATCGATACGGCCTGATCGAAGCGCCTCGCGCAGATCATCGGCCGTCATCAGCATTAGCGACAGCATGTTGCGGTTGCCGCCGATGTTCCAGCGCGACACCAGGCTTGCAAGCGAGCGGGCGACCCAGCTTTCCGAACCGGTTGGAATGATCGAGCCGATGCGGACCGCGCGTGCAGTGCGCTGAAAGCGCTCGTCCGCCGCCGCTTTCATCTCGTCCCAGGCCTGCGCAATGGCGGAGAGAATGGCGTGAACCTGCTGTCCGGCCTCCGTCAGCATGGAGCCTTGCGCCTGCCGCGCGAACAGGCGGCAGCCGAACAATTCCTCCAGATTGGCGATCTGCAAGGAGAGCTGCGGCTGGCCAAGACGCAGGCGGCGGGCCGCACGATTGATGCTGCCCTGATCGGCAACCTCCAGAAAGCGTTCTATGGTGGCGATCTTCAGCGGCAGGCGCGCGGCCCATTGGTCATAGTCCCCGGGCGCCGGCGGCTCCTTCACCAGGGCGGAAAGCTGACGCATGCTCGCGAGAATAGGTTGCAGGCCCTTTTGAACCTTCGAACTCGCCAGAAGGGTTGCAAGCTCGCCGGAGGCGCGCTCGACAAGCTTCATGGCCAGCTCGGTCTCGAGCCGACGCAACGCGCTTGAGACGGTCGAAGCGGAAAAAGACAGCCGCCGCGCGGTCTCCCTCACCGAGCCGATGGAGAACACCATATCGGCTATGAACAATGCGCCGAGATACAAATCAGATCTCCTCAGCCGCAGCGCGCATCCTGGCTCGACCGCAGCAATATCAACAATATCCCGACGATATGCCGTGTTCTCGAAAAAAGATATCCCTAAGCCGAAAAGCGACGGCTATCGTTTCCTTGCCGCCTTACCGATCCAGCCGCAAAAATGAGATCGGAACAGCGCCAAACGGGTAAGGGGAACAAAAACAAACGCACTTGCCCCCGAAAAAAGAAATCCAATTTCGCGCGAATGTCGAGTACGCTCGTCATAATCGCGCGACTGCAACGGGTATCCGAAGCACATCGACTTTTCCGCGATGAGCGCTACCTGCCTGAAGCAGCCACGAATTCGCCTGTGGGCTGACGCCCGCTCCAAGCCTGCCTGTCCGGACTGCGGCCTTTCAAGGCGGCTCGGGCAAGCAGAAGAACGATTTAACGGGGTACAAAGGGAAACATCATGTTCAAGAAGCTTGCACTTGCCGCCACGCTGACGGCTCTCCTTGCCAGTGGCGCGAGCGCCGCCGACGTCGTCGTCTCCTCGAAGATCGACACCGAAGGCACGCTGCTCGGCAACATTATCCTCGCGGCGCTCAATGCCAACGGCATCAAGGCGCAGGACCGCATCGCGCTCGGCACGACGCCGGTCGTGCGCAAGGCGATTACCGCGGGCGAAATCGACATCTATGCCGAATATACCGGCAATGCCGGCTTCTTCTTCAACAAGGCCGACGATGCGGCCTGGAAAAACCCGCAGCAGGGCTACGATCTGGCGAAGACGCTGGACTATGACGCCAACAAGATCGTCTGGCTGACGCCCTCGCCCGCCAACAACACCTGGGCGATCGCTGTGCGCAGTGACGTCGCCGGCCCGGCCAAGCTGAAAACCATGTCGGACTTCGGCAAGTGGGTTGCCGGCGGCGGCTCTGTGAAGATCGCGGCCTCTTCCGAATTCGTCAACTCGCCGGCGGCTCTGCCGGCCTTCGAGACCACCTATAGCTTCAAGCTGAAGCCGGATCAGGAAGTGGTGCTTTCGGGAGGCGATACTGCGGCGACGATCAAGGCTGCGGCCGACCAAACCAACGGCGTCAACACGGCCATGGTCTACGGCACCGACGGCGCCATCGAAGCGGCGGAACTGACCGTGCTCGAGGACGACAAGAGCGTGCAGCCGGTCTATGCGCCAACGCCGATCATCCGCGAGGCCGTGCTGAAGGCCAATCCGAAGATCGAAGAGGTTCTGGCTCCGATCTTCAAGGGTCTGACCGCCGACGTGCTGCGCAAGCTCAACGGCCGCATCCAGGTCGATGGCGAGCCGGCCAAGGCTGTTGCCGAATCCTACCTCAAGGACAATGGCTTCCTGAAGTAAGGCATTGACGCTGCTCTCGAGCATGATGCCGAAAAGTGTCAACGGTTTTCGGACGACATCATGCTCTACTCCTCTGGTTCCGGAGCGGATTCAGATTTTAGGTCTAGCAGACCTAAAATCATCCTTTCCGGCGGCTCCATTTTGATAAGGTGGAGCCGCGGACATTCGAATGAGCATGATCTTGTCCGAACCCGCCTCGAATTCTGGGCTCATGCGCTGACGGAGCTTGCCTGATGGAAGATGCGCTAGCGGTCCGCAGAGTGGACCGTCTCGGAGTGGTATTGGTGGCCGGCGGCGTGCTGGCAACGGCCTGGATGCCGTTCATCATCGTCAAGGCAAACCGTATCGCCGCCGGCAAGCCGCAACTGCTGACGCAGCTCATTGCCCAGCCGTCCGCGCTATGCCTGCTCGTCCTTCTGGCCGCAGCCGCGCTCGCCGCGCTTTTCCTGCGCAACCAGGTCATTCGCCTCGGGATCGCAACACTCGCGATCGCCATGCTGATCGTGACCCTCGGACTGGTCTCGACGGCCGCGACGCCTGCGGGCAGCACCGTGGCACGTATTACGCCCGGCGGCTGCTTCTGGGTGCTGCTCGCAGTCGTGGGATTGATGATTTCGGATGCGCTGGTCAAGCTGCGGCTGACACCCTGGTTGCGGGTCGCGGCGCTGGCTGTTTATGCCGCCCTGCTTGCCGTCGTTCTGCGCTCCGGCCTGCTCAACAATCTCTCGATCATGAAGGAATACGCCAACAATGCCGACAAATTCTGGCATGAGGCGCTCAACCATGTGTTCCTGTCTCTGGGCTCGGTCGCCATCGCCATCGTGCTGGCGCTGCCGCTCGGCATCTTCTGCTATTGGCAACCTGGCATCCGCGCCGTGGTGCTGCGGGCGCTGAGCCTGGTGCAGACCATCCCCAGCCTTGCCCTATTCGGCATTCTCATGCTGCCGCTCGGCTATATCGCCGCGACCGTGCCTTTCGCCGCCGAGATCGGCGTCAAAGGCATTGGCGTGGCACCGGCGCTGGTAGCGCTCGTCATCTATTCCCTGCTGCCGATCGTCGCCAATACGGTCGTCGGCCTTGCCGGCGTCGACCCTTCCGTGCGAGATTCCGCCGCCGGCATGGGCCTGACGCGCCGGCAGATCCTCACCGGCATCGACCTGCCGCTCGCCTTCCCCGTCATCCTCACGGGCATCCGCATCGTGCTGGTACAGGCAATCGGCCTCGTCACCGTGGCGGCGCTGATCGGCGGCGGCGGCTTCGGTCTTTTCATCTTCCAGGGCATCGGCCAGACGGCCAATGACCTCGTGCTGCTCGGCGCCGTGCCGACGGTCTTTCTCGCCTTCTCATCGGCCGTCATCCTCGATGCGGTCATCGACAGCATCCGGGGACAACGCGTATGACCAGCATGATCGAGCTCAAGGGCGTCACCAAGCGGTATGGCAACGCAACGGTCGTCGACAATGTCAGCATGAGCATGGAGAAGGGCACAATCACCGTCATCGTCGGCACCTCCGGCTCCGGCAAATCGACGCTGATGCGCATGATCAACCGGCTGGTGCCGATATCGGGGGGCCACATCTCCGTTGCCGGCGAGGACATCATGAATGTGCCGGCGACCGAGCTTCGCCGCCGTATCGGCTATGCCATTCAGGGGCACGGGCTCTTTCCGCATCGCACCGTTGCGCAGAATATTGCTACCGTCCCCGAGCTGCTCGGCTGGGAAAAGACGCGCATCGACGGCCGTGTCGAAGAGCTCCTCAATCTTTTCCATCTCGACCCCGGCACCTTTGCCGGCAAATATCCAAGCCAGCTTTCCGGTGGCCAGCAACAGCGCGTCGGCGTCGCACGCGCGCTTGCAGCGGAACCGGAATTGCTGCTGATGGACGAGCCCTTCGGCGCACTCGACCCGGTCATCCGCGGCAAGGCGCAGGACGACCTGCTCGCCATCCAGAAGCAGTTCGGCACGACCATCGTCCTCGTCACCCACGATATGGACGAGGCCTTTCATCTCGGCGACCAGATCGCCGTCATGAGCGGCGGCAAGCTGCTGCAATGTTCCGAGCCCGAGAAGATCCTGACCGAGCCGGCCGATCCCTTCGTGCAGCAGCTGACCGGCACATCCGATCGTGCCTTGAAGCTGATGTCCCTGCTGCCGCTGAAGGAAAGCATGCAGCCGCCGCGGCCGGGCCTAGGCTACAGCCTGCCGCAAACCCTCAATCTTCGCGACGCTTTGGCCGAACTGATCTGGCAGGGCAAGGACGAGGCGACGGTCGAGGACGAGCGCAAAGTGCCCGTCGGCTCGATCTCGATCCAGCACCTGATCGAGCTGGGCCGCAAAGCATGAGATTTCTCGCCGCCAATCTCTTTCGCCTCCTGGCTCTGGCGCTGCTGCTGGTGATGCTCTTCCGTCCGGAATGGCTGATACCTGTTCTGGCACCGCTGACCAAATTCGGGGCGTCTCCGATCTATACGCAGAACAGCCTGCCGAGCCTGGCGCTCAGCCATCTCGAGCTGATCCTTGTCTCGATCGCCGCAAGCGGGATCCTGGCCGTGCTTGGCGGCATCTTCGTCACGCGGCCGATCGGCGCCGACTTCCTGCCGCTGTCGCGAGCGATCGCCAATGCCGGCCAGACCTTCCCGCCGGTTGCCGTGCTGGCGCTTGCGATCTCAACCACCGGCTTCGGCGCCGTCCCGACATTCATCGCGCTGTTTCTCTACGCGCTGCTGCCGATCTTCGAGAACACGGTCGCAGGCTTGCAGCAGGTACCCGCCTCGGTGCTCGAGGCCGCCGACGGCATGGGCATGAGCGGCTGGCAGCGGCTCTTCCGCGTCGAGCTGCCGCTCGCCCTGCCGCTCATCATCGAAGGGCTGAAAATCGCGACCGTGATCAATATTGGCACGGCGACGATCGGCTCCACCGTCGCCGCCAAGGGGCTGGGTGAAGTCATCATCGCCGGGCTCATCAACGACAACACCGCCTTCATCTTGCAGGGCGGCCTGATCGTCGGCCTCATGGCGGTGCTGATCTATGACGGCATGGAGATGATCGAGCGGTCGGTCACCAGCAAGATCGGCCTTCAACCTCATTGAGGTCGACGCCGATCACAGCTCCCCATCCTTGCCCTCGCCTGACGGCAAGGATGCGCCCGGCAGATAAAGCAGGACCGGCCTGATTTCGTAGATGGCTGTCGGATTGGCGCGGCGCAACTCGCGCGCGGCCTCCACCGCGCCCTCAATCGTCGGAAAATCGACGACGTAGAAGCCCAGCAGTTGCTCCTTGGTTTCTGCAAACGGTCCATCGATCACCATTCCCGCACCTGGCCCCCGCAAAGTGACGGCGTTTTGGGTCGATCCGAGACGCGCAGCCGGCCCCAGCGATTTCTGCGCGACCATGCGGTCATTGATCTCCAAAAGCTCCTTCATGAGCGCGGTATCCTCCTCCTTGCTCCAGGATTCGACGATACTTTCCTCGTGATAGGCCAGAATGGCGTAGTACATGGTTTCTCCCCCTTGAGCCCTATACGTGAGCGCCGGGGAGTTAAGCAGACCGATCGCAATCCGGGAACCCCGGATCTATGCTCGGCTGAAGATATGGCGAATTTCCCCATGCTTGCCTTCACTGGCTGCCGATGGCATTGGCTGCAATGATATGTTCCGACGATTTATGGAGGCACCGATGGCCAAGATGATTCACTCGATGATCCGCGTGCTGGACGAGGCGCGCTCGATCGAATTCTACGACAAGGCTTTCGGCCTGAAGGTTGCCGACCGTATTGCCTTCGAGACCTTTACCCTGGTCTATCTCAGCAATGCCGAGACCGGCTTCGAGCTGGAATTGACCATCAATCAGGGCCGCATCGAGCCTTATGCGCAAGGGGATGCCTACGGCCATCTCGCGGTTTCAGTTTCGGAACTGAAGGACGAGCATGCGCGTATGACCAAACTCGGGCTCAACCCCGGCAAGATCATCGAACTCAATCGTGATGGGAAGCTTTTTGCATTGCTGTTCTTCGTCACCGACCCCGATGGTTACAAGATCGAGGTGGTGCAAAGGCTTGGGCGGTTCAACTAGCCCAAACAGGGAGCGAGCCCCGCATCGGCGGGGCATCCGGCAGTTCCGCCAGCGCGCTCACATCCAATAGGGCGGCACGCCAAAATAATCGTGGCTCTTGTGGCCATGATTCTTATGGTCGTGGTCGTCCTTGGCAGCGAAGCGGCACGCCTTTTCGATGTCGTTCTTGGTCATGCTGACGCGATAGCCATCAATGTGGGCATCGTAGCGCAACTTCTCCCACGGCAGCCGGTAGTGCTCCTGGCCGATGCCGAAGAAACCGCCGAAGCTCAGAATGACGAAAGCGATGCGTCCATCACTTTTTTCCAGCATCAGCCGCTCGATATGACCAATCTGTTTGCCGTCTGAGCCGTACACTCTCGACCCTTCGACGCGATCGCAGGCGACCAGCATCGACATGTCCTTGATGTAAAGGTCACGACCCGAAAAATCGGCACTCTCTTTATGCATATGCGCACCTCCTTTTGGATACGCGTCACATAAACTATGGAGCGTCCGATCTGCTCTTTGGGGCAGCACGATGCTCCGATGGGTTTAAACCCATGGCGCTATTAACGCTCCGTTGTCATAAAAGTTCCAGTACTTTTTTCAAGATTGTAAAAAAACGTGAGCGCAAGACGATTATTGACGTTTACGTCAAGGTTATTGTAGCGTCGGTTTCGCTCCAATGATTTAGTTGAGAGCAAAGACTGCGGCGATGTGAAAAGCGGGAGACTTTTTGATCGTCCAATGACACTCTGCATAGCCGCCGCATATGACGGCGGGGCGTGGTGATGGTGCGTAGAGGAGGAAATGCGCATGAATTCAGTCTCCGCTCCTTCGGATAGACCGCAGGTCAAGAAAATATGGCTCGCCTCCTATCCGGATATCGTACCGGCGGAGCTGCCGCCGCTGGAACATGCATCGCTCGCCGAACTGCTGGAGGAAAGCTGCGCGCGTTATGCCGACAGACCCGCCTTCACCAGCATGGGCAAATCCATCACTTATCGCGATCTCGATCTGCAGACGCGCAAGATTGCCGCCTGGCTGCAGAGCCTTGGCCTGCAGAAGGGTGATCGCGTTGCCGTCATGATGCCGAACGTGCTGCAAAATCCGATCGCAGTTTATGGCATTCTTCGCGCCGGGCTCGTCGTCGTCAACGTCAACCCGCTCTACACGCCACGCGAGCTCGAACATCAGCTGCGCGATTGCGGCGCCAAGGCGATCTTCGTTCTGGAAAACTTCGCCCATACGGTCGAGCAGGTTCTGGCCCATACGGATGTACGCCATGTCGTCGTCACCGCGCTCGGCGACATGCTCGGCGCCAAGGGCCACATTGTCAACTTCATCGTCCGCAAAGTGAAGAAGCTGGTTCCAGCCTGGTCCATTCCCGGCCATCGCAGTTTCAAGAGCGTGATCGCCGAGGGCTCGCGTCTGCCCTTGAAGCTATCGGAACTGACCGGCAGCGACATCGCATTTCTGCAATATACCGGCGGTACGACCGGCGTCGCCAAGGGCGCGATCCTTACCCATGCCAATCTGCTCGCCAACCAGCTGCAATTGCTGCTCTGGCTCCAATCCGCCTATATCAACAAGCCGCGCCCGGAGCAGCTGACCTTTGTCTGCGCCTTGCCGCTCTATCATATCTTTGCACTGACGGTGAATTCGCTGATGGGCATGTCGCTCGGCGGCCATAATGTGCTGATCGCCAATCCACGCGACATACCGGCCTTCATCAAGGAGCTCGGTAAATACAAGTTCGACATGTTCCCCGGCCTGAACACGCTATTCAACGCGCTGATGAACAATCCGGAGTTTAGCAAACTCGACCTGTCCAATACCGCAACGCTTGCTGGCGGCATGGCGGTTCAGCGGCCAGTCGCCGAACGGTGGCAGAAGATGACGGGCGCCTGGATCACGGAGGGCTACGGCCTTTCCGAGACGTCGCCGGTTGCCAGCGCCAATCGTTTCGACAGCCCGGAATTTACCGGCACGATCGGCCTGCCGATTACGGGTACGGATTTCGATATTCGCGACGAGAACGGCAATTCCCTGCCGCTCGGCGAAGTCGGCGAAATCTGCATTCGCGGGCCGCAGGTCATGGCAGGCTACTGGAAGCAGCCGGCAGAGACCGCGCGCGTGATGACGCCGGACGGCTTCTTCCGCAGCGGCGACATGGGCTTCATGGACGAGCGCGGTTATACTAAGATCGTCGATCGCAAGAAGGATATGATCCTGGTCTCGGGCTTCAATGTCTATCCGAACGAGATCGAGGAAGTCGCCGTCATGCATCCGGGCGTTCTTGAGGCCGCGGCAATCGGCGTACCCGACCCGCATTCCGGTGAAGCGGTGAAGCTCTTCATCGTCAAGAAGGATCCGGCTTTGACGGAGGCCGATGTCAAGGCTCATTGCGCGGAAAACCTTACCAACTACAAGCGTCCGCGCTTCATTGAATTCCGCACCGAACTGCCGAAATCGAATGTCGGCAAGATCCTGCGCAAGGAGTTGCGCGGCTAACATAATTCGATGTCATTCAGGAAGCCGCTCGTGCTTTTTCACGAGCGGCTTTTTTCGTTTTGGGCGATAGGTGAACTTGATTTACGCCCTACATAGGGAATAGTTTTCGCGACCAATCTCAAAGCGCTTGGCCCGGTTTTGAAGGCCAGCAGCGCGAACCGCAAGGAGCCTCCCATGAACGCCCTCGTCGACCAACTGAAGAGCACCGCATCGGCAACGAAGGCCACGGATATTCGCGCCGCCTTCGCCGCCGATCCGAAACGCTTTTCCCGCTTCAGCGCCTCGTTCGACGATCTGTTGATGGATTACTCCAAGACGGCTGTTAACGACGATATCCTCGCCCTGCTCGAGAAGCTCGCAGCCGAGGGCGGCGTTGCCGCCAAGCGCGAGGAAATGTTTTCCGGCGTCGCGATCAACTTCACCGAAAATCGCGCCGTTCTGCACACTGCGCTGCGCAACCGCTCGAACAAGCCGGTGCTCGTCGACGGCAAGGATGTCATGCCCGACGTCAATGCTGTTCTGGCCGCCATGGGCAAGTTTGCCGACGGCATCCGCTCTGGCGCACTCAAGGGCTCCACGGGCAAGGCGATCACCGATGTCATCAATATCGGCATCGGCGGCTCCGATCTCGGGCCGGTCATGGCAACGCTGGCGCTCGCCCCCTACCACGACGGCCCGCGTTCGCACTTCATCTCGAATATCGATGGCGCCCATATCGCCGATATCCTGAAGCTCGTTAAGCCGGAAACGACGCTCTTCATCGTTGCTTCGAAGACCTTCACGACCATCGAGACGATGACGAACGCCCAGACGGCGCGCAAGTTCATCGCCGACGCGCTCGGCGAAGCTGCCGTGCAGCATCACTTCGCCGCCGTTTCGACGGCGCTCGATAAGGTCGCCGCCTTCGGTATCGACAGTGAACGCGTCTTTGGCTTCTGGGATTGGGTTGGCGGCCGCTATTCGATCTGGTCGGCGATCGGCCTGCCGCTGATGATCGCGATCGGCCCGGAAAACTTCGGCAAATTCCTCGATGGCGCGCATGCGATGGACAACCATTTCCGCCAGGCGCCATTCAAGGAAAACCTGCCGATGCTGCTCGGCCTTATCGGCTTCTATCACCGCAACGTGCTCGGCTATCCGACGCGTGCGATCCTGCCCTATGACCAGCGTCTCTCGCGCTTCCCGGCCTATCTGCAGCAGCTGGATATGGAATCGAACGGCAAGGGTGTCACCATCGACGGCACGCCGGTCGAAGGCAATTCCGGCCCGGTCGTCTGGGGCGAGCCCGGCACCAACGGCCAGCACGCCTTCTATCAGCTCATCCATCAGGGTACGAGCATCATCCCGGCCGAATTCATGATCGCCGCCAACGGCTTCGAGCCGGAGCTGCGCCACCAGCACGACCTGCTGATGGCCAACTGCCTGGCACAGTCGGAAGCGCTGATGAAGGGCCGCACCTTCGAGGAAGCCAAGGCTCAGCTCACCTCCAAGGGCATGGACGACAAGAAGGCTGATTTCATCGCGCCGCACCGCGTCTTCACCGGCAACCGCCCGTCGATCACCTTCGTCTATGACAAGCTGACGCCCTTTGCGCTCGGCCGCCTGATCGCGCTTTACGAACATCGCGTCTTCGTCGAGGGCGTGCTCTTCCGCATCAACTCCTTCGACCAATGGGGCGTCGAGCTCGGCAAGGAACTGGCAACAGGCCTGCTTCCGGTCATCGAAGGCAAGGAAAGCGCCGCCGGCCACGATTCCTCGACGCAAGGGCTGGTGGCAGCGCTCGCAAGCCGCGCGAAGTAAGCTGATTATCCACCTCCTCCTTGACGGGGGAGGTCGCCGCAAGGCGACGGGTGGGGGTGATTGAGCTCTCCGCATCGGAACGACCAAAGGATCACCCCACCTCGGCATGACGTGTCGACCCTCCCCTCAAGGGGAGGGTTTTGCTGGCTGAACGCTCTATCCGAATATGTCGTGAAAGTACCCCCCTCTGTCAGCTTCGCTGACATCTCCCCCACAAGGGGGGAGATCATTGGGAGTTTGCCGCGCGCTCCGCAAACAAAGCAAGCGCAGTCGGTTCGATATCAGCTTGAGGTGATGAAGCGCCGCGAATTACCGATCTCCCCCCTTGTGGGGGAGATGTCACGACAGTGACAGAGGGGGTGCAGCACTCTCCCCGCTTCCGAAAGCCGATAAACGATTACAGCCCGATCTCATGTGCCCAGGGCGGATTTGCACCCGCGCGCGACACAGTCACCGCCGCAGCCTTGGCGCCCAGAGCAAGCGCATCCTGCAACGCCTTCTCGTTCAGCGATGCCACCTGCGCCTTGGTCAGCAGATTGTTCATCTTCAGCGATGCCAGGATGCCGGCATCGAAGGTATCACCCGCCCCGACCGTATCGACGACCGTGACGCGCTCGCTCGGCACCGAGACCTTCAGCGACTTCGTATAGCCGGTTGCGCCTTCGGCACCCTTGGTGATGACGACGAGCTTGGCGCCCTGGTTCAGCCAATGGGCGGCGAGTTCGTCGTGATTGCCAGCAATACCGAACCATTCCAGATCCTCATCGGAGAATTTGAGAATGTCGGACATGGCAGCCATCCGGCTGATGCGACCCATATGAGCCGCCTTGTCCTTGATGAAGCCCGGACGAATGTTCGGATCTAGCGAGATGACGCGGCTCTGGTGCTCGCGCTTCATCAGCGCCTCATAGGTCGCGCCGCAGGGATCGGGGATGAGGCTGATCGCACCGAAATGCAGAGCTTCGCAATCAGTACCGAGCGTCGGGAGATCCGCCTCGGTGATCATGCGGCCAGCCGTGCCTTCATCGTAGAAGGCATAGGTCGCCTGACCATTGACGAGCTTGACGAAAGCAATCGTGCTTGGACGCGGCGTGATGGCGCAATAGCTGAAATCCACCTTGGCGGCCGACAACGTGTCGCGCAGGATTTCGCCCATCATGTCATCGGCAATGCCGGTGAAGAAGCCCGTGGGAATGCCGAGACGACCAAGCGCGATCGCAGTGTTGAAGATCGCGCCGCCGGCGTAAGGGGCGAAGCCCTTCTCACCCAGCGTCGTATCCCGCGGCAGCATATCGATCAAAGCTTCGCCACAGCACAATATCATTCCGGCCTCCCAAAGAGCGCGTCTGTCTTATCCAGTTACATAAATCGATTAGATAGATTCAATGCAAAAGCAAAGTGTCAGTTTGTCGGCAGCTCCGAAATGCCGCCATTCCAGCCGGACCAGGCGAGCGGCGCATTGAGAAAGGCCTCGACTTCTTCCAGCGTCTTGTCGTCGAACAGCTTCTGCTCCTTGGCGACGGCGAGCACTTCGCGCCAGGTCGTGATGTATTGCAGGCTGACTTTCCGGTTGGCAAAGCGTTCGACCGCCTCGGGGAAGATGCCGTAATAGAACAGCGCCATGCCATGATCGACAATGCCGCCGGCTGCGCGGATCGCATCGATGAAGGTGAACATGCTGCCGCCAGCCGTCGTCAGATCCTCGATGACGAGCACGCGCGCGCCGTCCTTCATGTCGCCTTCGATCTGCGCGTTGCGGCCATGGCCCTTCGGCTGCTTGCGCACATAGATCATCGGCAGGTTCAGGCGCTCGGCGAGGAAGGCGGCAAAGGGGATGCCCGCCGTCTCGCCGCCGGCGACGCAATCGAACTGCTCGAAGCCGACATTGCGAACGATGAGGCTTGCGGCGAAATCCATGACTGTCGAGCGGATGCGCGGATAGGAAATCAGCTTGCGGCAATCGATATAGACAGGACTCGCCATGCCGGACGCGAATTTGTAGGGCTTGTCGGCATTGAAGTGGACCGCCTTGATCTCCCAAAGCATCCTGGCCATCAGCTCGGCCATGACAGTGCGATCGGTGAATATCATCTGGGTCATACGAGGCCTCCTTCGCGAGCGCTAATGTTCCAGCGGCAATAGCAGCAAGCGGCCCGAGTTTCCAGACGTATGAAAGCTTTTGCCAATATCCTCTCGGCTGGCGCCCGCAGGGCGAGCCGAAGCAATCAGCGCAGTATACCAAGATCGGCAAGAAGCATGGCCTTGAACAGCTCGATGACCTTATCGCCTTCTTCTCTTTCGATCGAAATCGCATAGCGCACCGCGGCCGCGACGAGCTGCATGGTCAATCGGGCCGTTCTTGCAAGTTCGGAATCGTCGCGCTCCGGCCATAGGCGTTTTAGGACGGTCAGAAACGCCTGCGAATGCCATTCCATGTCTTCAGCATCGACCTTCTGCAGCAGCTTGTCGGCCTGAGTGGCATGCCAGATGTCGCGCATGACCGGCTCATTGAGAAACATGGCGTAGTAGCCATCGACAATGCGGCCAAGAGCGGATTGGAGCTGATCGCGGCTCTTGATCGTCGCCAACTCATCCTCGACGCATTGCCTGCCCTGCTCGTTGAAGCGCTCAGCCAGCACGCGGATGATCGCCGTCTTGTCGGGGAAATATTGGTAGAGCGAACCGAAGGAGACGCCTGCCTTTTCGACGATCTCGCCCATGCGTAGCGCATCGCTGCCGTTTTTCGCAATCAGCTCGGATGCCACCGAAAGGATGAGGTCGACGCGCTCGCGGCCGCGCTGCTGGCTGGGTATGCGTCGTGGTGTGCCCGCCTCATCCTTGCTGCGCCTGCGTCTCGCGATCAGTTCCCGCGCCATACCATTCCCCGCCTGTGCCTGTTGACAGGCAATATAAGAGAGTTTATCACATTTCGCAAATGAGAGAATTTATCACGTTTTGCGCTGGAGGAGCTTGAAATGCAGATCTCGACAATTGCCATCATCGGTGGATTGGGAAAAACCGGCGGCCGGGTCGCCGAGCGGCTGAAAGAGCGCGGCATCACGGCTCGCGCAGCCTCCCGCTCAACGACACCACGCTTCGATTGGCAGGACCGCAGCACATGGCGGCAGGCACTGGAAGGCGCTTCTGCCGCTTACGTCACGTTCCAGCCGGACCTTTCGGTCGATCGGGCGGCAGAAACCATCGGCGCTCTGGCAAAAGCCGCTATCGAGGCTGGTGTGGAACACATCGTGCTGCTTTCCGGGCGTGGTGAAGACGGAGCCGTTCGCAGCGAGGAAAAACTCAAGGCCACCGGCATCGGCTATACGGTGCTGCGCGCCAGCTGGTTCAACCAGAATTTCAGTGAGGGCGCCTTCGTGGACGGCCTCTTGCAGGGCAAGCTCGCTCTACCGGCCGGCGATGTCCCTGAGCCTTTCATCGACGCAGACGACATAGCGGATGCGGCCGTCGAATGTCTTATCGATCCGCGTCACCGCAACCAAACCTACGAACTGACGGGACCCCGCGCTTTAACCTTCCGCCAGGCGGTTTCCGAAATCGCGACGGCTTCGGACAGGACCATCGAATACGAAACGGTTCCGATCGACGCCTTCATCGCCGAGATGACTGCCTACGGCCTGCCACAGGAAACCACCGACCTCCTGCGTGAGCTTTTCACGCAGGTTCTTGACGGCCGCAATTCACCTGTCATGCACGGCATAAGGCAGATTCTCGGCAGGCAGCCTAAAGATTTTTCCGATTACGCCCGTGAAACCGCCGCAACCGGCATCTGGAGTATCCAGTCATGACCTTTCCGATCATGAATATCGCTCTCATCATCGCCGCGCTCAGCAGCGGTCTTCTCGCCGGCGTCTATTTCGCCTTCTCGACGTTTGTTATGCAGTCCCTCGCCCGCCTTCCGGTCGATCAAGGGATTGCTGCCATGCAATCAATCAACGTTACGATCGTGCGTTCGCCCTTCATCGTGCTGTTCCTGCTGACGGCAGCGCTGTCAGTCTTCATCGCCGTTATGGCCATCATCCATTGGCGGGGCAGCGTGAGCGTGATGATGCTGACGGGCGCCGCGCTCTATATCGTCGCGAGCTTTCTTTCGACCATGGTATTCAACGTGCCGCTGAACGACGCGCTCGACAAGATCGATGGCCATTCAGCCGAGGCGGTACAATTTTGGTCGACCTATCTCAGCGACTGGATGCGATGGAACCATGTGCGCACGGTCGCCTCGCTGCTCGCCGCATGCGCCTTCGTGAAGGCCATGTTCTGAAAACCTGGAAACGATCGGGCACCAGCCAAAGCGACCGGCTAGACAGCCCGCAGATAGGCCGCGACCTCCACACGGTTGCGGCCGTTTCGTTTTGCTTCGTAAAGCGCCTTGTCGGCGGCACGTAACACATCGTCGAAGCCGAGCCCTTTGGCAGTGCCGGTCGCGATACCGGCACTGACGGTGCAGGCGAGAGATTTGTCTTCGATGCTGATCGCCCGTGCTGCAAAGGCATCGCGCACCCGCTCGGCGACCTGCTCGGCCCGGCCCGGCAGCATATTGTCAAGCACGAGCGCGAACTCCTCGCCGCCGAGGCGGGCCACAGTGTCGGACGACCGCAGGCCGAAGGAGAGCTCCTCCGCGAAAAGCTTAAGCACAAGATCGCCGGCAGCATGGCCATGTTGATCGTTGATCGTCTTGAAGCGGTCTATATCGAAAATGATGACAGCCATCGAGGGACCGAAGGACCGGCGGCCGTAGAGATCGAACAGCGCGCGGCGATTGAGCAGCCCGGTCAGGGCATCGGTGATCGCCTCCTGACGATGAAATGCTGCTTGGCGCCACTGGTGCAAAGCGAGGGATAGAGCCCCGATCCCGGTCATTCCGGCGATGCAGACGGCGAGGCTGACATCCTCCGCCCAGTTATCCGGCGCATGACCGAGCACGAGCTTACCATCGGCAATCAGCACGGCCGCGCATAAGGCAAAGGAAATCGCCGTCAGCGTGTAAAGCGCCGTAATGCCGTAAAGCGGCGTCGGCGCCTCGCGCCGGCTGAGCCAATATTCGCGCGCCGTCAGAAGCAGCAGCACGCAGATGACAAGATTATCAGCGATGAAAGCCAGACCGTCGTAACCGACAAGCATCGGTCCGATCGATACTGTCATGCCAGACAAGCAACCAAGGGCAAAGCGGATCTTGGAAAGGCGACCCTTGCGAAACTGATAACCCGCCACCCATATCGTCGCGAAGCCGAGGAAGAATAAGACGAACGTCAAAATGGCGAAAATCGGCCTGGGATGGTCAACATAGGCGCCATAGGTGAAGATGCCACCGACGATAGGCACAAGACCGGCAGAACACGTCAGGAGGAAGGTATCGGGCCGACGCGAAAACCAGCTTCCGACCAACGTGACCGCCAGGCATGAGGCGGAAACGCCGAGGGCCAGAAGAAGCGAGTTGTAATCGACCAGCATCATGCTCTTTCAACGGTTTGGTTTCTACCGCAGGGGATTGCTGCCACGCTAGGCCGTCAGGGGTATCAAATTAGTTACGGCAAATAATAAAGAAAATGTATTTCAACAAAATATACGTTTCAAATCCCGGCATACACCAATGAAGTGTCGCAATACGTCTTATATGTTTATATTTACTTATGTAGATTAATCTGAAATTAAATCTCGACGTCCCAGTGCAAAGGGAACATCGGGTCGAAGACGGTGACCGGACCGGCGCCAGTTTCGATCTTTGCCGGGAAGGTTACAGCCTCGGGCCGGCGCACGAGGGTAATACTGTCCTCGTTGACCGGCAGGCCGTACCAGGTTGGGCCGTTCAGCGAAGCAAAGGCTTCGAGCCTGTCCAGCGCGCCTTCCTGCTCGAAGACATGGGCAAGACAGCTCATGGTGTTGATCGATGTATAAATGCCGGCGCAGCCACAGGCGCATTCCTTCAGCGGATCGACATGCGGAGCCGAATCCGTGCCGAGGAAGAACCGGGTATCGCCGCTGGTTGCGGCCGCACGCAGCGCCAGGCGATGGCTTTCGCGCTTGGCGACCGGCAGGCAATAATAATGTGGACGGATGCCGCCGACGAGGATGGCGTTGCGGTTGATGATCAGGTGATGCGTCGTGATCGAGCCGGCGAGGTTGGCCTTTGCCGATTTGATGTAGTTGATGCCATCTGACGTGGTCACATGCTCCATCGTGACCTTCAGTTCCGGCAAGCGCTGGCGCAAGGGATCGAGCACGGTTTCGATGAACACTGCCTCGCGATCGAAAATATCCACCTCCGGCGTCGTGACCTCGCCATGAACGCAGAGCGGCAGACCGATCTTTGCCATGCGCTCCAGCACCGGCATTGCCTTGTTCAGATCGCGCACGCCGCCATGCGAATTGGTCGTCGCGCCGGCCGGATAGAGTTTGACGGCGGTGATAAGGCCGCTCTTCTTGCCCTCTTCGACGTCGTCGGGGCTGGTATGCTCGGTAAGATAAAGCGTCATGAGCGGTTCGAACCGATCACCCGTCGGCAATGCCTTTAGGATGCGCTCGCGATAGGCAGTCGCATCCGCCGTGGTCACGACCGGCGGCACGAGATTGGGCATGATGATGGCGCGGGCGAAATGTTTGGAGGTATCAGCAATCACACCCTCCAGCATGGCTCCGTCACGCAAATGCAGATGCCAGTCGTCAGGACGGCGGATGGTGAGCTTTTGCATGGGCGCGACCTCTGGAAATGTGAGCGCAATCTCGTCAGGAAACCGTCTCGGCTTCTTCGGGATCGTGCTCTTTGATATCGCGCTTCGATAGCACCATACGCCCCCGCAAAACAATCCGCGACGGCGCTTAAATGATAGATGGTCAATCCTGCACGATGTCGATGGTGACGTCGGCCGGGCGGCGGTTCTCCAGAATCAGCCGGCCATTCGGCAGGTCGTTGCCATAGACCTTGGCATGAGCGGCCTCCTCATCGAGCTTGTAGCCCCGCCAGCGTGCCCATAGCCGCTCTTCCAGCACTTCCATCGGTGGGGCGAGCATGATCGAATAATCGAACATGCCTTCCAGCTCAGCCCATTTTCCCTGGCTGAACAGCAGATAATTCCCCTCGATGACGATGAAGCGATGATCGGCCGAGACGATGCGGGCAGAGGCGATCGCAATCTCCCGCGAACGGTCGAAGACCGGCACGAGGACCTCCTGATCGGCGGCACGCACGGCCTTGACGATATCGAGGAAGGCGCGCACGTCGAAACTGTCAGGCACACCCTTCCGTTTCAAAAGTCCCTTCTCGATCAGGACGGCATTGTCCATATGAAAGCCGTCCATCGGCAGGACTTCGGCGCTCTCGCCTCTCGCCTTCAAGACCTTGGCAACATTGTCGGCCAGGGTGGACTTGCCGGCACCGGGAGGGCCGGCAATCGCGACCAGGAATCGTTTCCTGTTGCCGGCGCGCGCGATGATCTCGCCGGCAACATCGTCAAGAGAGACGCTCAT
The DNA here is from genome assembly GCF_007828675.1 of Rhizobium sp. ERR 1071. Taxonomy (NCBI): domain Bacteria; kingdom Pseudomonadati; phylum Pseudomonadota; class Alphaproteobacteria; order Hyphomicrobiales; family Rhizobiaceae; genus Rhizobium; species Rhizobium sp. ERR 1071. Next base: position 569,658 of record NZ_VITM01000003.1, read on the forward strand.
GCAGCAACATTCTCGACCGGCGGAGCTTTGGCGCCGGTCATGAAAGCAACAGCATCGGACATGGAATAATCCTTGGGATTGATGACGGTCAGGCGCCGTCCCAGGCGATGGATGTGAATACGATCCGCAACCTCGAAGACATGCGGCATATTGTGCGAGATCAGGACGATCGGCAAGCCGCGGGCGCGTACGTCGAGGATGAGTTCGAGAACCTTGCGGCTTTCCTTGACGCCAAGGGCGGCCGTCGGTTCGTCCATGATGACGACCTTGGAGCCGAAGGCGGCGGCACGCGCCACGGCGACACCCTGCCGCTGGCCGCCGGATAGCGTTTCCACCGCCTGGTTAATGTTCTGGATCGTCATCAGACCGAGCTCAGAGAGCTTGTCGCGGGCGCGCTTTTCCATAGCCGGGCGGTCGAGCATCCGGAACACGGAGCCGAGAATGCCCGGCCTGCGCACTTCGCGGCCTAGGAACATGTTGTCGGCGATCGAGAGCGCCGGCGACAGAGCCAGGTTCTGGTAGACCGTTTCGATGCCGGCCTCCCGCGCCTCCATGGGCGAGCGGAAGTGAACGGGCTTGCCTTCCAGCTTGATCTCGCCCTCATCGGGGGTGACTGCGCCGGAGATCGCCTTGATCAGCGAGGACTTGCCGGCGCCGTTATCGCCGATCACGGCAAGGATCTCGCCGGGATAGAGGTCGAAATCGGCATTGTCGAGGGCGGTCACGCGGCCATAGCGCTTCACGAGACCGCGGGCAGTGAGGATGGGTTCGACGGTCGTGGTCATGCCGATACCTTTCTGATCCATTGATCGATCGCGACGGCGCCGATGATGAGCACGCCCGTCAGGAGCACCTTCCACTGCGGATCGGCGCCGAGCATGTTGAGGCCCATGGAAACGACACCGACGATCATGGCGCCGAAGAGCGTGCCGAGGATCGAGCCGCGGCCGCCGAAGAGCGAGATGCCGCCGATCACGGTTGCTGTGATTGCCTGAAGATTGAAATCGGTCACCGCGGAAGACGGCGAGACCGACCCGTTGCGGCCGATGGAGACCCAGGCGGCAAGCGCTGCGATCAATCCCGAGACGCCATAGACGGCAAGAAGCACTTTCTTGGTCTGGATACCGGCGAGTTTCGCCGCTTCCGGATCGTCGCCGACGGCATAGACATGCCTGCCCCAGGCGGTGTGATTGAGGACATACCAGAGGCCGATGACGAGGAGCACCATGGCGATGACGCCGAGGGTGAGCACGGCACCGCCGACGCGGAAGCTCGCTGCGAAAAGATGCAGCAGCGGCGCCTTTTCATCGACATCGGTGTCGCGGATGGTTTCATTGGCCGAATAGATGAAGTTCGTCGCCATGACGATATTCCACGTGCCAAGCGTCACGATGAACGGCGGCAGCTTCATATTGGCGACAAGGAAGCCGTTGAGCAGCCCGCAGATGCCGCCCACGACCAGGCCGGCGACGATTGCTACAGGTGTCGGCAAGCCGTATGTCACGGCGACATTGCCCATGACGACCGAGGAGATGACCATGATGACGCCGATCGAGAGATCGATGCCGGCGGTCAGGATGACCAGCGTCTGGGCCGCGCCGAGAATGCCGACGATGGCGATCTGCTGCAGGATGAGCGTCAGCGTATAGGCGGAAAAGAACCTCCCGCCAATCGCGATACCAAAGATCACGATCGCCAGCACCAGGACGATCAGCGGCACCGCCGCCGGCGTCGAATGCAGAAAGTGCTGCACGCGCTTCAAAAGAGAGACATCGTTGTGCTCGAACGAAGCGACGTTCTTGTCGCTGCCGTCGAGAACACGTTCGAATTCCTGTGCTCCGGACATAATTATTCCTCCGCCACCGCGCACATGCGCGGAAACCGCCGGCTGTTGGGGGCCAGCCAGGATCTGAGCCCGACCGACGTGACTGTTGCGATTGTCTTCTCCCTGTCAAAGAGCCGCGCCATGAGGCGCATGACGCGGCTCTGAAGGGACTATATCACATTCGTGAGGGGCTTAGCCCCAGCACTTGTTGAGACCTTCCTTGGTGTCGATGGACTTCAGACCGGAGACCGGCTTGTCCGTCACCAGGGAAACGCCAGTGTCGAAGAAGGTCTTGCCTTCGGTCGGCTTCGGCTTCTCACCCGAGTCGGCGAACTTCTTGATCGCCTCGACGCCGAGGGCCGCCATCATCAGCGGATACTGCTGCGCAGTCGCGCCGATTACGCCATCCTTGACCGACTTGACGCCCGGGCAACCGCCGTCGATCGACACGATCAGCACCTGCTTTTCGAGGCCGACGGCCTTCAAAGCCTGATAGGCGCCGGTTGCAGCCGGCTCGTTGATCGTGTGGATGACGTTGATGCTGGAATCCTTCTGCAGAAGGTTTTCCATGGCCTTGCGGCCGCCCTCTTCGTTACCGTTGGTGACGTCATGGCCGACGATGCGCGCATCGGTTTCGTCACCGATCTTGTTCGGATCCTTCGGGTCGATGCCGAAGCCGATCATGAAGCCCTGGTCGCGCAGAACGTCGACCGACGGCTGCGACGGCGTCAGATCGAGGAAGCCGATCTTGGCGTCTTTGGCCTTGTCGCCCAGCGTTTCCTTGGCCCACTGGCCAACGAGTTTGCCGGCAAGCAGATTGTCCGTGGCAAAGGTGGCGTCGGCCGCATCGGCCGGCTCAAGCGGAGTGTCGAGCGCGATGACCAGCAGGCCGGCATCGCGTGCCTTCTTGACCGAGGGAACGATGCCCTTGGTGTCGGAGGCGGTGATCAGGATGCCCTTCGCGCCATCTGCGATGCAGCTCTCGATCGCAGCAACCTGGCTTTCGCTATCGCCATCGATCTTGCCGGCATAGGACTTCAGCGTCACGCCGAGTTCCTTGGCCTTGGCGGTCGCGCCCTCTTTCATCTTGACGAAGAAGGGATTGGTATCGGTCTTGGTGATGAGGCAGGCGGATACGCCGGCAGCCTTCGCAGGTGCGGCAAAAGCAACGCCGAGCGCCAGGGCGGCGACGGCGGCGGAAATAACAGATTTCTTCATTCAATCCTCCCGATGTTTAAAAGCCGGACCTTCCGGCAGCCCCGGGCCTCAACCCGGCTTGAAGACGCGCCATGCCTGTCGGATTATTTCCAGTGGACCTCCTCCACGGCCATATGCGCATCTCCTACCCCCATATCTGAACCTAAAGATTTCCAGCTGTCAATAAATAAATCGGATTGAATTATTAATTCGATGTGGCATTCTTGAAAAAAATCAGGCATGGCCATGATGGAAGGAGCAGGCCCATGTCTCTCGTGCAGGACCCGGAGGACACACCCACAACACCGGCGATTCTCGACCCCTCCGGGGGCGCGAACCAGCTTGGCGTGCGCGCCCATAACGAGCGGCTCGTGCTTTCGCTCGTTCGCCGTCACGGCGCGCTGTCGAAGGCCGATATCGCGCGGCGCAGCGGGCTTTCGGCGCAGACAGTCTCCGTCATCATGCGCGCGCTGGAGAAGGACGGGCTGCTATCCCGCGATGCTCCGGTGCGCGGCCGTGTCGGCCAGCCATCCATTCCCATGCGGCTCAACCCGGATGCGGTGCTCTCCTTCGGCGTCAAGATCGGCCGGCGCAGCGCCGACCTTGTGCTGATGGATTTTGTCGGCGGTATCAGGATGCAGCTGCATCAGACCTACCCATATCCGCTGCCGCAAGACATCATCGCCTTCGTCACGGCCGGCATCAGGGAATTGGAGGGACGCCTCCATGATGACCAGCGCCGCAAGATTGCCGGAATGGGCGTCGCGGCACCTTTCGAGCTCTGGAATTGGGCCGAGCAGGTAGGTGCCCCGCCCGGTGCGATGGATGCCTGGCGCGGCTTCGATCTGAGAACCGAAATCGCTTCGCGCGTCGCTTACCCTGTCTTCCTGCAGAACGACGCCACCAGCGCCTGCGGTGCCGAGCTGGTCTTCGGCGTCGGCCCGCATTATCCTGATTTCGTCTATTTCTTCATCGGTTCCTTCATCGGCGGCGGCATCGTCCTCAATTCATCCGTCTTTGTTGGCCGGACCGGGACGGCCGGCGCGCTCGGCCCTCTGCCCGTGCGCGGCCGCAACGGCGAGAACCGGCAGCTTCTGGAAATCGCCTCGATCTTCGTGCTGGAAAACCTATTGCGGGATCACGGTTTCGATCCACGCCCTCTCTGGTATTCGGGGGATAATTGGATCGATTTCGGCGAGCCGCTGGAGATCTGGATCCAGGATACGGCCAAGGCACTGGCACAGGCGATCGTCGCCTCTGCCTCCGTTCTTGATTTCAGCGCTGCCGTCATCGATGGCGGCTTCCCCGGCTGGGTGCGGGAACGCGTGGTGCGCGCAACCATCAAGGCAGCGGCGGAACTGGATCTTCAAGGTGTCGTCATGCCCGAGATCATCGAGGGCGCCGTGGGGCCGCAGGCCCGCGCCATCGGCGGCGCCAGCCTGCCGATCTTCGCGCGCTACCTCATCGACCAAAACGTTCTTTTCAAGGAGATTGAGCATGCTGAAGGGCATTGACCCGCTGTTGAGCCCGGAACTTCTGGCGACGCTACGCGCCATGGGCCACGGCGACGAGATCGCCCTTGTCGACGGCAATTATCCCGGTCTCGAACATGGACGCCGCCTCATCCGCCTCGACGGCCATGGCGTCATTCCCGTGCTCGATGCAGTGCTAAGCGTGCTGCCGATCGACGATTTCGTGCCGCAGGCGATTTTCCGGGCAACCGTCAAGCAGGACCGCGATGCCGTCGACCCCGTTCATGCGGAGATGATCGAGTGCTGTGCCCGTCATGTGCCAGATATGAATGTCGTGCCGCTACTGCCGGCGGAATTCTACGAGCGGGTGAAGCAGGCACATGCGCTGATCCAGACCAGCGAGCCCCGGCTCTATGGGAATATCATTCTGCGCAAGGGTGTGATTTATCCAGCAAAATAGCAGGCCCGCCGCTCATCCGGCCTTCGGCCACCTCTCCCCGCATGCGGGGAGAAGGAGATGGGCGCAACCGCAGCCTTCCTTCCCACACTTTACTCAGACGAGGATACAGGACTAGTCCCCTCTCCCCGCCTGCGGGGAGAGGGTTAGGGTGAGGGGCGAAACTCTCATAGATGGCAGAAGCTAATCATCCGCCTACCCTCAAATATCTCCAGCTGAAGGCCCCCAGACATCCGTCATGGCAAAACCTTCCGCCATCGGGTCGAAGGGATCGAGCGCCACCTGGCTCAAGCCAAAGGTGAAGCCGCGGCCGGTGATGGTCGGGATGACGGCCGGCTTGCCGGCAACTTCGGTCTCCGCCAGCAGGCCTACCTCGAACTCCGAACCGATGATCGAGCGGGATTTAAAGACATCGCCGACCTTGGCCTTGCCGCGGGCATGCAGCGTCGCCAGATTGGCGGAATTGCCGGTGCCGCAGGGCGAACGGTCGGCGCGGCCGGGCCACATGGTCGTGCAGGTGCGGATCGCGCCATCGGCGTCGATATCGCGGAACATGACATAGGCGACGCCGGAAATTGCGGGAATTTCCGGGTGGACCACGGTCATCGCCCGGTTGATCGCTTCCTTGAGGATCATGCCGGCCTGCACGAGGGCGGCTGCATTGGCCTTTTCGATCTTCAATCCGATCTGGCCGACATCAACAAGCGCATAGAAAATCCCGCCATAGCAGAGATCGAGCTTGATCCTGCCCCATTGCGGCGTCTCAAGCTCGACATCCAGCTCATGCACAAAGGACGGCACCATAGTCAGACGCACCTTTTCGCAGCGGCCGTCGCGGCAGGTCGCAGTCGCGCGCACGAGACCGGCGGCCGTATCGAGCGTGACGACGGTTTCAGGCTCCTTCATCTCGACAATGCCGGATTCGAGCAAAGCGGTGGTCACGCAGATGGAGTTCGAGCCGGAGCTTGCATGTGCCTGATCCGGCTGCAGGATGATGAAACCGGCATCGGCTTCAGGATGCTTAGCCGGCAACAGCAGGTTGACGGAGCCGATCGGCGCACCGCGCGGCTCCAGCACAAGGAAGCGCCGCAGTTCCTGACCCTTCGGATCCGTGTTCAGCCAATGCAGCTGCTCGGCAATGCTGTTGCCGGGGATTTTTGGGACGCCGCCGATGGCAACCTTGCCGATTTCACCTTCGCAGTGGACATCCAGCAGCTGGATTGTGCGCTTCCATCTCATTTCACAGGCTCCCATCGGACGTGTTGCGTCATGTCGCCGCCAACGCAGGCATTCTGGAGGGTAAACCGAGCGAGCGCCATGCACACCCCTCTGATATATCAGATCGAGCGGCGTGGCTATGGCGTTTTGCGGCGGCGCTGAAACGCCTCCGCTGAGGGACATGCCGCGACAGCGCTATTGCTTCAATGCGTCGCCGACATTGTTGCCGGTCGCCTCGACGCTATCGCCGAGCGAGCCGACGGTATTGTTCGCCGACGCACCGACGCGACGCCATTGCTCGCCGTAATTCGCCCGCGTCCGAGGATCGAAAATGGCAATCGGAGCGCTGACGGCAGCACCTGCGACACTGCCGACCGTCTGGGCAGCACCCATGGCGACCGCGCCGACGGCATCGCCGATGCCGACATCGGAATCGGTGATCGTCTGGCCCTCAATCAGCCGCGCGCCGATCAGCTTCACCACTTCCGGGCTTTCGGCGAACTTGCCGTGATTGAGGCCATCGCCAGTCTTGAGCTTGGTGAGATCCAGCACGGTGATCCCCTGTTTTTCCAGCTCGCTGCGATAGGGTTCAGCCGTCGGATCGATCTGGCCGAGGCGATCGATATTGCCGGAGATGCGCCGCGACAGCGAAAGCGCGCGGTCATCCCGCGAGACGAACAGCGTGAAATGCGGCTTGTCCTTGCCGAGTGCCGCGAACTGCCTTCCGAAGACATCGACGTCGAGATCGGGCGACGCCAGGATGACGTTCTTGATCTTCGGCGCGACGCGGCCATTGCGGATCGCCATCTGCCGCAGCGATTCGACCGCGAGCCAGCTGCCCATCGAATGCGCCATGACGGTGATGTCGCCGACAGCCGGATCGGCCGCAACGCGACGCAACAATTCCTCAAGCGAGTCGCGGGAATAGTTGGTGCTCTCCTTGTCGTAGGCATAATCGAAAATGCTGGCGCGCGACGGCCAGGTGAACACGATCGGCGCGACGTCGGCGTGCGAATCGTGAACAATCTGCGCGAAGCGGTAGACGGCATCCTCGTAGCGGTTGTTGAAGCCATGCACGAAAATCAGCACACGCTTGTTTTTCGGCAGTTCCGCATGCACCCAGGCTCGCCCGTCCGCCTCCGTCGCCAAAGGCTTGACGGCCGTCGTGACGAAATTCTTCAACGGATCGCCTGGCAGACGGCTCGGCCACTGCACCTGACCGACCTTGCGATTGGCCTCCGGCGGAATGGAAACACTGACGGCATCCACCTTGAGCCCCGGCCCGCGCTCGCCGGAAAACAGAATGGCCGGGTCCTTGTCCGGCAGGCGTGTCGTCGCGACGAGGAGATCGACCTTGGATGTGCCAGGCACGTTTTCACTGATGGGCTGCATAACCCCGATGGGACGGCCGCATCCGGCCAGCGACAATGTGGCAACGACAGCTACAGTTCGGAAAAACAGCTTTCCCCATCCGTCCGAACCCGCCATGCGCTGCATCATGCAACCCTTCCTTACCGCCATAACGTCGCGCCACTCTACGCATGGATACCTGCGGCGCAAGCGACTCCAGCGGTTCTTGACCACATGATGCGATGCTAATTCGCGGAAGCATTGCAAAGGCGCAACGCCTTTAAAGATCCGGGAAAATCACTGAAGAAGATAAAAAAAGAGCCCGACGCGGGAGGAGGATGCATCGGGCTCTTGATCCGGATTGGCAACTGGGAGGAGGAGGAGTGTTGCCAATCATTGAAGGAGCGCTGGGAGGAGGAGTGCGCTGCCTTCGAGGGAGTAGATATAATGCTCGCGACAGCATGAACAGATCATCTTTCGCATTGCAGCAATGCAATGAGCGCATTGCTTTCTCCGCAGATGCCAAAAATATCGCATAGCCACGGCATTTCCGAGGTTCCAACGCCTATTTTGCAGTCGTTATCGACCTAAATCCTCAGATTCACATGATTGTGATCGGCGTTTCTGCATGGGAAAGCACCCTCGCCGACGCTTGTCCGGTCAGCAACAGCCGACCGGACGAACGAATTTCGGCTTATGCGGCCTTGAAGGCTTTCTTGCCCTCGGCATCGAGCGCAGCAAACTCCTCGTCGGACAGAACGATATCGACCGCTGCGGTATTTTCCTCAAGATGCTTGACCTTGCCGGTTCCAGGAATCGGCAGCATTACGGGGCTGCGCTTCAGCACCCAGGCAAGTGCGATCTGGCTCGGAGCGGCATTGTGCTTCTTCGCGATGGTATCGAGCAGCGAGCCTTCCTTGGCGAGGTCGCCGGCGGCCAGCGGGAACCACGGGATGAAGCCGATGCCGTGCTTTTCGCAATAGTCGAGCACGTCTTCGCTGGTGCGATCGACCAGATTGTAACGGTTCTGCACCGTCACGACCTTGAAATGCTTCGATGCGGCTTCGATGTCGGCAACGGAGACTTCGCTCAAGCCCGCATGACGGATGATGCCGTCACTTAGCAACGATTTCACGGCGTCGAATTGCTCCGCCGCCGGCACCTTGGAATCGATGCGATGCAGTTGCCAGAGATCGATGCGATCGACGCCGAGGTTGCGCAGGCTCTTGTGCGCCTGCTGGATCAGATATTCAGGGCGACCCACGGGCACCCAGACATTCGGGCCGGTTCGGGTCAAACCGCCTTTGGTCGCGACCACGAGGCCATGACCGTAGGGATGGAGAGCCTCCTTGATCAGACGTTCGGAAACATCCGGACCATAGGAATCGGCCGTATCGATGAAATTGATGCCGAGTTCCGGCAGGCGCCTCAGCGTACGGACGGCTTCGTCATGATCCTCTGGCTCACCCCAGATACCGGCGCCGGTAATGCGCATGGCGCCGAAACCGAGACGATGAACGGGAAGGTCACCGCCGATCTTGAACTGACCGGACTTGGCTGCGTCGAATTCTGACATGGTTATAGTCCCTTTTGCTGATCTGAAATGTAGCTGGCGTTTCCGGCATCCGAGGGGAGCCGAGATTCGAGGGGCAAATCGAGGGTTTCGCGAGGGAGAGATACAGTCGCGATCCGATACTAGATGGGTCTGCATCGCGGCATATGCAATGTATCGATACGCGATGCGTCGCGACCGATCAGGGCGGTTTCCCTTAGTCTAGCCTGGTGCAGTCATGTACGCCGTTGCACCTGTTTGCCGAGATCGGCAAGCGTGGCCCAAAGTTCATCGAAGAGGTTACGAGCGAACTGCTCTACGGAAACATCCTGCGGAGATTGCATCCAGCGCTCGCTGCCGATGCGCAGCATCGTCACGACCGCGGCCGCAAGCATGCCAAGACGAAGACGCTCCTCCTCGCTGCCGCTGCCACGGGCAAACAGTGCATCCGCAAGCTTCTTCTCCAGCTTGGCATATTTGAGTTGGTCGCGTGCTTGAAGCGTCGGCGTATTGTGAATCAGGGCAGCCAGAGCAAGGCTCTGCGGATCGGCGATGGCAGCACGAAGGGCAGAATTAACAGCCCTCTCAATGACGTCGACGATCGAAACATCTTCGGGCTGCGCCGCGACCGCGCCGATCAGCTCACGGGCAAAACCATCCTGCCAGGCGGTGACCACATCTTCTTTGCTGGGGAAATAATCGAAGAAGCTGCGCTTGGAAACATCGGCAGCTTCCGTGATGTCCTCGATGGTGGTGGCCTCGAAGCCACGCTCGAGGAACAGCCGCAAGGCGGCGGATTCGATGCGTTCGCGGGTTTGACGACGCTTGCGTTCGCGCCGGCCTTCCTTCACCGCGCTATCGACATCCGGCTTTTTCGCCATCCGCTACCCCCGGAACTCACTTCGGGCCGCCCCAAATCGGCCTTGCCGGCTTCCGGCGCCTAAGCGCTGATTCCGGCATTCTCTCCGGTGCTACGATATTTGGAGCCAGCAATCGAGAGCTCCAGAGGATTTTGCCGCGATATCCTGTAGACGCCCGCCGGCGGAATGTTGCGCACCGTACCGCCGATGCGCTTTGCCGTAAGCCCCAGGCTTTCAAGGATCGGTTTCTGCACCGGACAGCGCGGGCCGTAGGTGAACTGATAGAAAGCCCCTCCCGGCTTCATCGTTTCAAAGGCGCCACCGACAATGGCCACGACCTTGGAGGGCGGCATGGACAGCAGCGGCAGGCCGCTGATGACGGCGCCGAAAGGCGCGTCATCGAAAAGTCCGCATCGGCCGAGCTGCGCCGCATCCATATGCACCACCCGCGCCGCCGGAAAACGCTCCCGCAGGCGAACAGCGAACTCCTCGCCGAATTCGACGAGTGTCAGCGCACTTTCGGGGACGCCACGCGCCAGCAGCGCCCGCGTGAATACGCCGGTGCCCGGACCAAGTTCGAGGATCGGACCATCGAACGGCTCGATCTCCTGGGTCATCAGCCTTGCCAGCCTCTCACCGGAGGGCGCCACAGCCGCAACACGCAGGGGATCGCTGACCCAGGAGCGGAAGAACTGCACAAAATCAGCGCATGAGGTCTTTGTCGTCATTCCGCAAATCCAATCTTCGGTCACATAATTTTATGAGGGCCGAACAGCGTGGCAATTCGAAGGCATGCCACGCCATTAGACCGTCGAAAGCCATTGATATGCAAGCATCATCGCATATTTTGCACTTACATATTTTCATTTATTGCAAACTTGCATTTAGTGTAGAAATTACCAGATACAATGGGCAATGCCAAAATCTCTTCACAGGAGCTCCGCAATGCCAGACTGGACAATAAAAGATATTCCGCCGCAGACGGGCCGCATCGCAGTCATTACCGGCGCCAACAGCGGTATCGGCTACGAAGCAGCAAAGGCTCTGGCAGGCGCCGGCGCAAAGGTCATCATCGCCTCACGAAACGAGGCCAGGGCCAATGAGGCACTCGCCAAGATCCGTGCGGCGACACCAGGCGCAGACGTGACATTCGAAGCGCTTGATCTTGCCAGCCTCGATTCCGTCGCGCGCACGGCAACCCGCATCGGCGATAGACTGCCGCATATCGATCTGCTCATCAACAATGCCGGTGTCATGGCCATCCCGGACCGGCATGAGACCGAAGATGGTTTCGAAATGCAGATGGGCGCCAATTATATCGGCCATTTCGCCTGGACGATGCGGCTGTTGCCAAAGGTTTCTGCTGCGGAAAATCCGCGAGTGGTCACGGTGAGCAGCCTGGCGCATCGCAGCGGCAGGATCAATTTCGACGATCTGCAGTGGCGCAAGCGCTATCGTCCCTGGCCCGCCTATTGCCAATCGAAGCTGGCAACGCTGCTGTTCAGCCTGGAGCTCGATCGCATCGCCCGCGCCGAAGGCTGGAAGCTGAAAAGCGTTGCCGCTCATCCCGGCTATGCCGCGACCGGCCTGCAGACCACGGGTCCGCGCATGGGCCGTGATCGGGCCGGCGGTCTCGAAATCGCGACAAAATTGCTGGGGCCGTTTCTATCGCATACGGCAGCAGCCGGCGCCCTCCCGACCCTCTTTGCGGCCACCTCGCCTACGGCGGAAGGCGGCGCCATGTATGGCCCGAACGGTTTCTATGAGCTCAAAGGTCCGCCGGTGCGTGCCAAGATTGCCGCTCATGCCCGTGATCAGGCGATCTGGCGGCGGCTGTGGGACGTCTCCGAACAGTTGACCGGTTGAAGACACCCTTCCCGCGACGGTCTGAAAAGAAATCCCTCTCCGCGAAACGGAGAGGGATTTCGATCTATTTCGTATTACGGGCTGACGCACTGGCGGCGCGGACCATTGGTCGGCTGATAGGTATTGTCCGACGCACGATAGGTCTTGTAGCGGCTTGCACACCAGCGGACATGCGCACTGCCGCGCGGCGGCTGCGAAACGGCTCCGCCAATGATCGCGCCGGCGGTGAAGGCGGCCATCGGATACCACCAGCCACCATGACGCCGGTAGCCCGGACGGTGATAGCGATAGCCGCGATGGCCATGCCAATAACCCGGGCGATGATGCGGACGGTAGTGAGGACGATAATGCGGACGGTGACGCCCGCGATAGTGCCTGTTGTGGTGGCGATATTGAACTTCGGTCAGGCCAGCGAGCTGATTGTCGGTCTGCTGGATTGCCGGCTGGATCAGCGGCTGAATCGGTGCAGCGGCCGCGGGGTCGAAAGACACTACCGCAAGCAGGGCGCTCAGGGCAGTCACTGTTACGGTTGTCAGGAATCGTTTCACAGCTCTTCTCCTCCTATCGAGTCGTAATACTGATGAACAACGCGCAATGATTGAAAATCTTTCACAATATTATTGCTTGCGCAAGTACATGCCGCACGATAGGTATATAGATAGGAAGCCTATCTATCTAGATGTGAACGAGTCTATCGATGAGCAAAGCCGACCGTCATCACGGAATCGAGGAAGCCTACGCGCTGGCCGAGGTGTTGCGTCCTGCCCTCCATCGCCTGCATCGACAATTGCGGCGCGAGAGCGACGAGGCCGGACTGTCGCCGCTGCATGCCTTGTTGCTCGTCGCCATCATGCGCCAGCCGGGCATCGGCGTTGCCGAATTGGCGCGGATGGAGAAGCTGCGCGGACCGACGATTTCAGGGCATGTGAAAGCCATGGAGCGGGATGGCCTCATCGCCCGTTCGGAACCGGACCCGAGCGACCGGCGCCGCAATGGTCTGGTGGCGACGGAGAAAGGTGAGGACATCATCCGCAGCCTGAAACGGCGGAGAACCGACTGGCTCGCCTCCGAACTCGCCAAACTGTCGCCGCAGCAGCGTGACGCCATTCGTGCCGCAATCGAACCGCTCATGGAGATCGGACAATGAATACCGCTCGCCCGAATGTTGCCCCACCATCCGCTCCGGCGGCAGGCGACCCGCCCGATCGTCGCGAGATTCGCGCCGTGATCCTCGGACTGATGATCGTTCTCGGCCTCGGCGCCATAGACCAGAGCATCGTCGCGACGGCGCTGCCGCGTATCGTCAGCGATCTCGGCGGGCTGACGCACCTCTCCTGGGTGGTCAGCGCCTATGTGCTCGCCTCAACCAGCACCATGCCGCTCTACGGCAAGCTCAGCGACCAATATGGCCGGAAGCCGATGATCTATGCGGCGATCCTCATCTTCCTTCTCGGCTCGGTGCTGAGCGGCATCGCGCAGACGCTGCCGCAGCTCATCATCTTCCGGGCGATCCAGGGTATCGGCGCCGGGGGATTGCTGCCGCTGGCCCAGATCATCATCGGCGATATCGTGCCGCCAGCCAGACGCGGCCGCAATCAAGGTTCGATCGCAGCCGTCTTCGCCATCTGCAGCGTCATCGGCCCGATCGCCGGTGGCGTCATCACCGATCTCCTGTCATGGCACTGGATCTTCTACGTCAACCTGCCGATCGGCGCCGTCGCGCTCGTTATGATCGGCCGGGCACTGAAGCGGCCGCATCAGGCGCGCAGCCGCCGCATCGACTATCTCGGCGCGGCGCTGCTGACCAGCTGCACGACCAGCTTCCTGCTGGTGCTGGCCCTCGGCGGCAATGAATGGTCCTGGAATTCGCCTGAGATTTTCGGGCTTTCCGCCCTTGCGTTCGTTCTCTTCGTCTTTTTCATTCTGCATATCCGGCATGAACCAGAGCCGGTGCTGCCGCCCGATCTCTTCCGCAACCGGCTGTTCGTCGTCGCCTGCACCGTGCTCGCCCTGACCTTCATGGGAATGCTGGGCGCAAGCCTCTTCTTTCCGCTGTTCTTTCAGATGGTCATGGGGGTCAGCCCATCGCATTCCGGCCTGCTCACCGGCCCGCTGATGATCGGCGTAGTCATCTCCTCCATGGTCAACGGTCGGGTGCTGCTGCATCGCTTCGGGCGCTACAAGCCGGCGCAGCTCTGCGGTCTCAGCCTCGCAACCGCTGCCTTCGCCGTACTCGCCTGGGCTGCAGCCACCAGTCAGGGCTTCTGGATCATCGAGCCGACGGTCTTTGCACTCGGCCTCGGTCTTGGCCTCGTCATGCCCACAATGACGATCGCGGTGCAGAATGCCCTGCCCCTAGCCCATCGCGGCGTGGGAACGGCGACGCTCGCCTTCTTCCGCTCGCTCGGCGGCCTTATCGGCGTTACCGGCTCCGGCGCCATCCTTGCCTATCGCGTTCAGAACGCTGGCGGCGCGCTGGATGGGATGCATGTATCGTCCTTGACCGAGGCTGGCATGAAACAGCTCGCTACGGTCTCTCCCGAGGCTCATGCCGCCGCGATAGCACTCTATCGTCACGCGATCGCCATGACCTTCGCAACGGGAACAGCCATCGTGGCGCTGGCGCTGATCGTGCTGTTGTTTCTGCCGGAATTGCCGCTGAAGATGGAGCATGGGCCGGAAAAGGCACGCCCAAGCTGAGCTGCGCACAATATGGCCACGGAAGCAGTAGTCCGGCGTCCCCATGCTTATTCGCAGGGACGCCCGCTTCGCTGGGTTCTGAAGAGTGCGTCAACTCTGCAGCTTACGCTGAGCTTCCGCTTTGCCGTCCTCGGGCAGGTCCATGTTGTGCATGACGGCGATCGACCAGACATCGTGTTCGCGCACGATCACCATGTTGATCAGCCCATGGCGTTCAGGCCATTCATTCCCTTGCGGATCGCGCGCGCCCGTCATGCTCCAGTGAATGTCGAGTGCGGCAACATCGGAGCGGATAGGACGCATTTGGGTTTTGGTGGCTTTGAGCTGACTGTCCTTGAACATCGTCTCGAATATGGGCCTATGAAACTGCTCGATCGATGATCGGCCCGTTGCCTTCATTCCAAATACGTTCGTGAAATCGGCGTCTTGCGCAAATATCGCGGAAAAGGCGCTGGCATCGTGGCTATTCCATGCGGCAACGAACGCATCAACGATTTGTTGCGCGGCCTGTCCAACGTCCGGATGCAGTGACATCTCACACTCCCTCCTTTAGTATGAATACCATACTATATGGCAACCGGACTTATTTGGAAATATGGTAACACCCTACACGCAATCACTTCTGCTCTACGCCTACCAGGCTTCCGCACAGGCGCTCATCCAGACACTGCACGAGCGCGGTCATCCAGCCATCAGACCGAAGCATGGCGCAGTCTTTGCCAATATTGATGAAGAAGGAACCAGAGCCAGCCTACTTGCCGAAAGGGCGGGCATGGGCAAGGCCGCAATGGGCGAACTGATCGATGACCTGGAACGTCTTGGCTATGTCAAGCGGGTGCCGGTTCCTACGGACAGGCGCGCCAAGCTCGTCACCGCCAGGCCGGAGGCGCGGCAGGTGATGCAAATCGTTCACGAATTTAACGACGGGATCGAACGGCAATATCGTGAGCTGTTGGGAGAGCAAGCCTATCAGATATTGCGCACCGCCCTGCGGACCATCGCGGCAAAGGAGGACATACAGCCCAGAATTCGTTAAGGCAAAGAAGCAGGCAGATATTCAGGCGGCGCAACATCGCTGACCGCGCAGCGGCATGGACATCACAGGCTATTGCGAATGCTTGCGCAGGTCGAAGCTAAGACATGTCGCGCAGAAGTGTTCGGCGGCTTTGCTGCAGCGACTGCGCAATATCAAAGACCCAACGCGCGAGAAGCGAATCTCAAGGATCGCGATACGCATTAGATAAGAAGATGCCAAGCTTGTTCTGGAATAGTGAAAAAATGGCGCACCCGAAGAGATTCGAACTCCTGACCCCCAGATTCGTAGTCTGGTGCTCTATCCAGCTGAGCTACGGGTGCGTGGCCGAAACGGAAGAAACCGTTGGCGTGGGCGGTTCTCTAAAGCCTCCCTTGAGGGAATGCAAGTGGATTTCTGAAAAAGATCGCGATTTTCGTGCATATTGACGCCAAGCAGCTGAAAACAATCAGTTTTCTTGGAGGCTTCTGCTCCGGTAGTCATCGAGGGATACCGGGCGGTCGGGAATTTCGATGCGAAACTGCGTGCCGGCCGCCGGTTTTTCGACGAGCGCAATGGTACCGCCATGGGCAAGGACGAGTTCACGGGCGATTGCCAGGCCAAGGCCGGTGCCGCCCGAGCGGGCTGAACCACGGAAAGCCGTGAACAGGTTCTCCCGCGCCTTTTGCGGCATGCCCGGCCCCGTATCGTCGACGGTAATGCTGACGACACTGCCGATTCGATGCGCCGAAACCGTGATCCGCCTGACGCTGTCGGGCTCCGCCTCGCCGAAAGCGATCAGCGCCTGATGGGCGTTGCGGCAAAGATTATGAATGACGCGGAACAGCTGCTCGCTGTCGGCATCGACCTCCAGGTCGGGGCTGAGCTGTTCGATGAACTCGATGCCGCTATCCGGATCGATCGCCAGAATATCGCGGACCTCCTCGACAAGCTCGAATATGCGAATCTTGCGCCGGCGCGGCGCCGATTCGGAGGTCTGGCCAAAGGAAAGAACTTCGGTCGTATAGCCGACGGCACGATCGATGGTGCGCAGCAGCTTCGGGGCGAAGCGCTTGACCATCGGGTCATCGACATCGACCAGGCGGTCCGACATCAGCTGCGCGGCCGAGAGAATATTGCGCATGTCATGGTTGATCTTCGACACGGCGAGGCCAAGGGCGGCAAGATTTTTCTGCTGCTTCAGCGTCTTCTGCAGCTGCGATTGCATCGAGGCCAAATGGCGTCCGGCAACAGCAAGCTCATCGCCGCCCTTGTCGGGAACGAGAACGCGGCCGGGATCCTCCGGATCATCGGAATAGGCCTGCATGCTGTCCGTCAGCCGGCGGATGGGACGAATCATCATGCGGTTGATCGCAAAGAAGATCAGTGTTGCGGTGAACAGCGAGATGAGAATGGACACGAAGAAGACGCTGGTCGAATAGGCAAGCATCGCATTGCGGAGACGTGTATCCTTCAGCACAACCTCGATACCGGTGTTGGCATCGCCGCCGACGGGGCCGAACACGCGGATGATGCGATTGCCGCCGAACAGCAGCGTATCGAGCGCATCCTTGATGGCGGTGAGCTGCGACACGTCGCTGAGATCGTATTTCTCATCGACGGAGGCTGGCATCTCGGCCGTCGCCAGCAGGCGCGACGTGCCGTCCTTGCGCAGGACGATGGCCCGCGTGCCAGTCGCCATCAGCGTCTCCTTTTGCAGAGCACGCGGCAACTCAGCCGGCTGCAGGCCGTCGATGACGATGGCGGCGGCGGCGGCGGTGTTCAGCCGATCCTCCAGCCATCGCAGCCGCATGTTGGCGACAGAGGGCACGAAGATCAGCACTTCCGCCAACGAAATGAAAACGACGGTGAGAATGAGAAGCTTGCCGGAGAGGCCGCCGAAAATGCCTGTAGGACGGCAAAGCTGGGACAGACGGCTTTTTTCAACCTTGCCGTCCTTTACGGCACCCTTATCCTGCCCACTGTCCATTTCAATTATCCCGCTTCGCCGCAAAGCGATCTGATGCGACCTGATCGAAACTAGATAATAGGCGATTGTCGGCTTTTTTCCAATCGGCTCCGGATTTTGACGCAAGACCAAGGCCGGCAACGACGCCCAAGCGCCGCAGCCAGCCTCATATCGGTGAGATCAGATCGGCAGGATCAGAACTCTTCCCAGCCCTGCGCAGCGGCAGCCGGAGCAAGCGCTCCTCCGCCAAATGCAGTCGCGACCCTGTCGATCATGCGCCGGGCCGGCGAAGCGGTCGGGCGATGCGTCTCGGCGCGCGCTGGAACGGGAGCGGAAACATTGGCTGCGTCGACCTTGAAACGCGAAACGAGGTGGACAAGACCATCCGCCTCGGCTGCCAATCGATGGGTCGCGGCCGAGGTTTCCTCGACCATGGCGGCGTTGCGCTGTGTGACTTCGTCCATCTGGTTGACAGCGTTGTTGACCTCGGACAGGCCAGTTGCCTGCTCGCGCGCCGCCGTTGCGATCGAGTGTATGTGGTCGTTGATCTTGAGGACGCGCGCTTCGATGGACGACAGCGCCTCGCCGGTCGCCTGCACAAGCTTGACGCCGATCTGCACCTCGCTACCGGACTTGCCGATCAAGGCCTTGATATCCTTGGCAGCTGTTGCGGAGCGCTGCGCAAGCTCGCGTACTTCCTGGGCAACTACCGCGAAGCCCTTGCCTGCCTCGCCGGCACGTGCGGCCTCGACGCCCGCATTCAATGCCAGAAGATTGGTCTGGAAGGCGATATCGTCGATCACACCGATGATCTGGCTGATCTCGCCCGATGCCTGCTCGATGCGTCCCATGGCGTCGATAGCGTTACGCACGACCGTGCCGGAACGGGCCGCATCGTCCTTGGCCTCGCTCACCATGACACTGGCTTCGCGTGCCCGCTCCGTGGAATTCTGCACGACGGAGGTGATCTGATCGAGCGCCGCCGAGGTCTCCTCCAGGGCGGCCGCCTGCTGTTCGGTGCGCTTGGAGAGGTCGTCGCTGGCGTGGCGGAGCTCGTTGGTGTTGGAGTTGATCGAACCAGTGGTCGCCCGCACCTCGCTCATGGTGCTCTTCAGCGTCGCAAGCGTCGTATTGACGTTCTGCTGCAGCTCGGCAAAGGCGCCCTGGAATTCGCCCTTCATCGCCTGGGTCAGATCTCCGTCAGCCAGGCTTGCAATGACGCGGCGGACCTCGCCGATTCCCGTGTCGACGCTGATCAGGAGCTCGTTGACGTTGCGCGCGAAGCGGTTGAGATTGACGTCACCGTAGTCCTTCTCGATGCGCTGGCTGAAATCGCCGGCTGCCGCGGCAGATACTGCGAGAGACATGCTCGATTGAAGCTCGTCGCTCTTGGCGCGCATGGCTGTTTCTTCGGCATTCATGCGGCGCACGGCATTGCCGTTTTCCTTGAAGACGTCGACGGCCGCGGCCATCTCGCCGATTTCGTCCCGGCGGCCGGCAAACGGCACCTCGATATCGAACTGGCCGTTGGCGACATTCTTTATCGCATCCGTCACCTTGCGGATCGGGCGGCTCAGGTGGACGGTTCCGATATAGGCTCCGAGGCCGACGCCCGCCACGATACCGGCAATCATGATGCCGAGGACGACCCACAGGACGTTGCTATGAAAAGCTGCAATCTCGGCTTCGGCTTTCGCCAGCTCCGCCTTGTCGGTCTGGACGATCGCATCGATCTCGGCCTGGAAAGCCTTGCGGTTGGCGCGGTTCGCCTCGTTGTTGCCCTGCTTGCCGGCGGCGTCCGGGCCATCGGTCACGCCGAGCCTGGCCGTTTCCGTGCGAAAGACGCGGAACTCCTGGGCGCGGGCCTGCAGCTTTGCGAATTCGGGCTTCTGCATCTCCGGCACCAGAGGCGCCCAGCTCGTCAGCACCTTGTCGATTTCGTCGAGATCGGCCATCAGCCCATCGGCAAAGGGTTTGGAATCCTTTGCCGCGGCAGCGGCATAGATGCCGCGCGCCTCCATGACCACTGCGGTCACGTAGCGATTCAGGCGCTCGCCCATGTAAGCGCGGCTCGCCGTCTGCTCATAGCTCTGTAATTTCTGGTCATATTGATGCAACGCATAGAGGGCAGTGGCGCCAATCAGAAGCGCCGCCCCGGCCATGACAGATACAAGCAGATTTATTTTGCCGCGAATTTTCACAATACCCCTCCGGCGCAGATCCCATCCCCCATAAATCGATGGGTTTTACGACATAGAGCTAGATATCGGCTAAAATCATTAACGTTATATTGAAGTATTTTTAATCTAAACGTACGGCATTCCTAACTATACTTTCCATATATTTTAGAATATCCTCAACCTATATTTAAGGTTGCGCACACATTCCGGCGAGCATTGCCGCCCAAGCACGTTGCCGCGGCCGATTGGCGCGAATTTGCCTGATTTCAAGGAATCTGCGCTCCTATAATTGACTTCCGGGGCCTTGATCCGTATAAGCCCGCGCACGTCCGGTCATGGAGCCTGCTTTTGCGGGCCAAGTCCGTTCGCCATAATCAACAACGCTCCTTGCTATTCAAAGCAAAGCTCAAGAAGGGCCGCACTCCGCGGTGTTTAAATAAATGAAGCGTACCTACCAACCATCCAAGCTTGTCCGCAAGCGTCGTCACGGCTTCCGTGCGCGTATGGCCACCAAGGGCGGCCGTGCGGTTCTTTCCGCTCGCCGTAACCGCGGCCGCAAGCGTCTTTCGGCCTAAGGGCCGAAGTGCCCGATAATCCAGGATGGCGGGCAAATTGACGAATGAACGACCCAAAAAGACTGTCGGGCGGCTGAAAAGCCGGCCGCAGTTTCTTGCAGTCCGCGAAGGCGAGAAGCGCAGAGGCAGCTTCTTTCTCATCGAAATGCTGGATCGCAAGACCGCCGACGCCGAACCCCGCGTCGGTTTTACCGTCACCAAAAAACATGGCAACGCGGTGGAGCGCAACCGCATGCGGCGCAGGCTGAAAGAAGCCGTGCGGCTTCACGCCGGATTTGCAATGCAGCCCGGACACGACTATGTGGTTGTCGCGCGACGCGAGGTGCTGACCGCGCCTTTCGAAAAACTGGCGAGCGAACTCGTAAGCCGCATCGAAACCAGGCCGAAACACCGGCGGTCGGAAAAGGACCGCTCCAGGAAAGTATGATGGAAAACAACCGCAATTACTTCATTGCAATTGCACTGTCTGTGCTGATTGTTCTCGGCTGGCAGTTTTTCTACATGAACCCGCGCCTCGAAGCGCAGCGTCAGGCCGAGCAAGCCGCCAAGCAGCACCAGCAGGCGCAGCAGGCCCAGACGACGCAGCCAGCTCCCGCGGGCACTGCGGTCAACGGTTCGCTGCCGGCGAATGGCCAGACGACCTCGGCGGTCCTCACCCGTGACCAGTCCGTCGAAAAGACCGCATCCGCGCGCGTTGTCATCGATACGCCCGCCCTTGCCGGCTCCATCAACCTGGAAGGCGCTCGCCTCGACGATCTCCGTCTGAAGGCCTATCACGAGACGGTCGACAAGAGCAGCCCGATCATCACCCTGTTCAGCCCGGCCGACACCAAGGACGGTTATTTCACCGAACTCGGCTATGTTGGCAGCGATGCGACCGGCGCAGTCCCAGGCCCTTCGACCCTGTGGAAGCTCACGAGCGGCGACAAGCTGACCGACAAGACGCCGGTGACACTGTCCTACACCAATGACAAGGGCATCACCTTCAGCCGCACGATCTCCGTCGACGATCGCTATATGTTCACGATCACCGACAAGATCGCCAACGCCAGCCAGGCGCCGATTGCACTGTCGAGCTATGGCCGCGTCACCCGCTACAACAAGCCCGAGACGCCTTCCGCCTACGTCCTGCATGAAGGCTTCATCGGCGTTATCGGCGATGACGGCCTGATCGAGACCAAATATGCGTCTACCGAAAAGGAAGCCACGACGCCCGCCAAGGCGACCGGCGGCTGGCTCGGCATGACGGACAAGTATTGGGCTGCAACCATCGTGCCGCCGCAGTCGACCGCTTATGACGCCCGCTTCTCGCACTTCGCGGATGGCACGCCGCGTTATCAGGCAGACTACAAGCAGGATGCGATCACGGTAGCCCCCGGCCAGTCGATTGACCTGAAGAACCTCGTCTTCGCCGGCGCCAAGGAAGTTCCGGTCATCGACCGCTATGAGACCAGCTATTCGATCCCGCGCTTCGACCGCCTGATCGACTGGGGCTGGTTCTATTTCATCACCAAGCCGATGTTCAAGCTGATGGATTTCTTCTTCCGCTACTTCGGCAATTTCGGCGTCGCCATCCTCTGCACCACCATCGTCGTCAAGGCGCTCTTCTTCCCGCTCGCCAGCCGGCAGTATGCCTCCATGGCGAACATGAAGCGCGTGCAGCCGAAGATGGAGGAGCTGAAGGCCAAATTCGGCGACGACCGCATGGCCCTGCAGCAGGCGACCATGCAGCTCTACAAGGAAGAGAAGATCAATCCGATCGCGGGTTGCTGGCCGGTGCTCTTGCAGATCCCGATCTTTTTCTCGCTCTACAAGGTGATCTACATCACCATCGAGATGCGCCATGCGCCGTTCTTCGGCTGGATCCAGGATCTTTCGGCTCCGGACCCGACCTCGATCGTCAACCTGTTCGGCCTGCTGCCGTTCGCGGCTCCGACCTTCCTGCATCTCGGCGTCTGGCCGCTGATCATGGGCGTCACCATGTTCCTGCAGATGCGCATGAACCCGACGCCTCCCGATCCGACCCAGGCGATGATCTTCAACTGGATGCCGCTGGTATTCATGTTCATGCTGGCAAGCTTCCCGGCCGGACTCGTGATCTACTGGGCCTGGAACAACACGCTCTCGGTCATCCAGCAGTCGATTATCATGAAGCGCCACGGCGTGAAGGTGGAGCTCTTCGACAATCTGAAGGGCCTCTTCAAACGAAAACCGGCACCATCGAAATGACGACAAAAGCCCTGCTCCGGTGGGGCTTTTTCTTTATCCGGCGGAGGTGCGATCGACGCGACCTCCAGCACCGATACACCGCCCATAATGGTCATCGCAATGCTGCGATGGAAGATAGCGCAACGATGGAAAGCCCGCCGAGAGCGGCCGTGACGGCGAGTGACGGCGTAATGCCGATATTCTCCATCGCGAAGGCCAGAGCGAACGGGGCAAGAGCTGAAAGGATCAGCCGCGCCGCCATCATCTTCCCCTGAAGCTTCCCGTAGCCGTCACTGCCGAAAAGATGCAGAGGCAGCGTGCCGGTGACGATGCTGAGGAGGCCGTTGCCCATGCCGAAGATTATCGCGAAGGCCATGGCGCCGGGCACGGAGGGAGCCGAAAGCAGAAGCACCAGCAGCCCGCCCGGAATCAGCGTCGAAGCGATCACGGCCAGATGGAGTGCTGGCAGGTTCTTGCCGAACACCATATTGGTGAGGCGGCTGCCGACCTGCGATGGGCCGAAGAGCGTCCCTACGAGAACCGCGGTCGCACTAAGACCAAGGCCGGACAGCAGCGGCACCAGATGCACCAGAACGGCCGAACTGACCAGCGACATCAGCGAAAAACCCGTAACCATGATTGCAAAGCCAAGGCGACGGCGAGCAGGTGGCAACACACCCTCTACGCGCCGAGCTACGGTCGATGCCTTCACCCCGCGCGAGACTCCCTGATGCGACAACCAGGCGTGGATTGGCAGGCAGATACAGAGGTTGAGCACGGCGAAAGCCAAATAGACGTTCTGCCATGTGAGATGCGCATGAAGTGCCGTGGTCATCGGCCAGAAGATTGTCGAGGCGAATCCGCCGATCAGCGTCAGATAGGTAATACTGCGGGAGGCGACCTGCGGTCGGATTTGCACGAGCAGCGCAAAGGCCGCGCCATACTGGACCAGATTGGCGGAAGCTTCGATCGCAACAAGTGCAGCGACATAGGCTGCCTTGTTGGGTGCAAAGGCACAGGCGGCCAGGGCGACAGCCGCCATGAGGGAGCCGATCGTCATCACCCGGGCGGCGCCGAGCCTGTCGAACAGCACGCCGAGCCACGGTGCGGTGAGGCCGCCGATCAGAAGCGCGACCGACAGCGCACCGAAAACCCATTCACTCGACCACGCGAACTGCGCGACCATATCGGGCGCGAGGATGCTGAAGCTGTAGTAGAGAGTGCCGTACCCGATGATCTGCGTGATGCCGAGCGCAAGCACTGCAAGAAGAGGCACCCGTTCAGACAAGGCGCTTGCCGTCAGCATCGAGAACCTGCTCGCCATCTTCCTTGGCGAACGGGCCTTTATGCGTATCGGGCAGGATATCCAGGACGACTTCCGAAGGCCGGGCAAGACGCGTGCCCATGGGCGTGACGACGAACGGGCGGTTGATCAGGATCGGATCCTTCAACATGGCATCGAGCAACTGGGCATCGGTCAGGTCCGGATTGTCGAGGCCGAGTTCGGCATAGGGCGTGCCATTTTGGCGGATCGCCTGCCGGACAGTCAAACCCGCATCGGCTATCATCTTGATGAGATCATCGCGACTTGGGGGATTGCTCAGATATTCGATGACGGTGGGCTCGATGCCGGCATTACGGATCATCGCCAGCGTGTTGCGCGAGGTGCCACAGTCTGGATTGTGGTAGATCGTGACATCCATGGTCATGGGGCAAGTTCCGTTTCAGCGAGAGTTTGAGGATTGCGGGCTTCCATTAGCAGCCAGCTCGCGAGCAACACCGCCAGCAATGCGCCGAGGATTTCCGCGACGATGAAACCCGACAGATCGACAGGACGGATGCCGGCGAAGGTGTTCGTCAGCGAGCGGGCGATTGCGACAGCCGGATTGGCGAAAGAGGTGGAAGCGGTGAACCAGTAGGCAGCCGTGATGTAGAGGCCGACCAGCCACGCCACGGCGTCGGCGCGAAACCGCAGGCCGGCGAGGATGAAGAAGACAAGGCCGAAGGTGGCCGTCACCTCGGCCAGCCATTGCGCGCCGCCGCTGCGAATGGTGGTCGAGGCCTGCAGCAACGGCAGTTCGAACATGGCATGCGCAAGGATCGTTCCGAAAATCCCGCCAAGGATCTGGGCGACGACATAGCCCAAAGCCGACATCGCGGTCAGCTCGCGCCGTATCGCAAAGACCAGCGATACGACCGGGTTGAAGTGAGCGCCGGATATCGGCCCCAGGACGGTGATCAGCACGACGAGGATCGCACCCGTAGGCAGCGTATTGGTGAGCAGCGCAAGCGCCGTATCGGTCGTCAGCCTGTCCGCCATGATGCCCGAACCGACCACCGTCGTGACCAGAAGACCCGTGCCCAAGGCCTCAGAGACAAGACGGCGCGAAAGCGGAAAAGATGTCATGGTTTCAGGCCCGAGATCAGCATATTCATGGAACGTTTCTCGCAGCTGGTACGCAGCAGGCAGCGACTTGCGTCGCCGGCGCGCAGACCTCCGGGTGCCCCGCGCAGCAGTCTTCCATCAGGAAGCGGACGAGACCTCCGAGCACATGGTAGTTGGCGGTGTAGACGATAGAGCGGGATTCCCGTTGCTGGCCAATGAGGCCGGCCCGATCCAGTTCCTTCAGATGGAATGAGACATTCGAGGGCGATACGCCGAGCTTCTCCGCAATCGCGCCCGCAGCCATGCCGTCAGGACCAGCAACGACGAGCATGCGGACGATCTGCAGGCGGGTCTCCTGAGAGAGAGCGCCGAACGAAGCGAGGGCTTGACCTTCATCCATATTTCAATAATCCTTGAAACGTTGAAATATGGAGTACCTCAAATGAACGCGATCGACAAGACCCCAGCTTCGGATATCAGCATCGGCCTTCTGCTTGAGACCTTGGCCGCTTCCCGCGATCTGCCCCTTGTATTCCGCTATAACGGACGGCCGGTGAGGCCAGGCTATCACGTCACAGAAGTCAAAGCCGGGCAGTTTTCGGCACTGGACTGCGGGGCCAATCCGGAAACATGGGCGGAGATTTTCGTGCAGCTTTGGGATATCGACGAAGGCAACCGCACGCATATGCCAGCGGGCAAATTCGCCGCTATCATCCGCAAAGTTTCCGAGCACGTGCAGCTCGACGGTTCCGCAAGGCTGACCTTTGAGGTAAGCGACGGGGTGCAGCCGATGCAGCTCTACTGCGCATCGACTCCCGCTATCGGTAACGGCGCGGTGCATGTTAACCTCATTCCCCGCGCAGCTAGCTGCAAGCCGCGTGACCGGTGGCTGGTCGCGCAAGCTCAAGCGGCGGCTTGCTGTGGCCCAGCAAATGCCGTCACGTGTTGCGGTTAGCCATTACCGACTCTTTGAGGCGGCATCGAAGCTCGGCGGCACGAAGCCAAATGCCGATCCAAACTTGACTTTCGCGGATAAAACCTCGAAGCCAATCCACTCATTCAAGCAAAAGACTGAGTAAATGGCAGATCAGACGACAAAAGACGACAAGCCGCTTTTCGGGCGTCCGTGGATTTTCATCCGTGGCGTGCCGTCGATGAAATTTCTGCCGCCGGAAGGGCCGCCGGAAATTGCTTTTGCCGGCCGCTCCAATGTCGGCAAGTCGTCGCTGATCAATGCCCTGGTCGGGCATAAGGGCCTGGCGCGTACCTCGAATACGCCGGGGCGCACGCAGGAGCTCAACTATTTCGTTCCCGACGGCTTTTCCGGCGAGGGCGGCGATCTGCCGCCGATGGCTCTGGTCGATATGCCGGGCTACGGTTATGCCGAAGCGCCGAAGGATCAGGTCGATGCCTGGACGAAGCTCGTCTTCGACTATCTGCGCGGGCGCACGACGCTGAAGCGCGTCTATGTGCTGATCGACAGCCGCCACGGTATCAAGAAGAACGATGCGGAGGTCCTGGACCTTCTCGACAAAGCTGCCGTTTCCTATCAGATCGTGCTGACCAAGACCGACAAGATCAAGGAAGCAGGCATACCGAAGCTGCTGGCCGATACCGCTGAAAAAATCCGCAAGCGCCCCGCCGCTTATCCCGGCATCCTCGCCACCTCATCGGAAAAAGGCGCTGGCCTTCAGGAATTGCGCGAGGCCATTGGCCTGACGGTCGGCATCCAGGTCTGAAGACCGACCGGTCAAGTGAGGCCGCCGCCCCCAACCCCGCATAAGGCGACGGCGGCCGTGTTGCCGCTAAGGATTACATCTTCGGCAACAACACCTTGTCGACCACATGGATCACGCCATTCGACTGCTTGACGTCGGCGATGCTGATATGGGCAATGCCGCCGGCTTCGTCGGTCAACGTCAGCTTGCCGCCCTTGTCCACGGCCTTGATCGTGCAGCCGCCGACCGTCTTCAGATCGTATTCGCCGCCCTTGCTCATTGCCCATTTCTTGATGGCGGCGGCCATGTCATCACCGGCGACGACGTGGCAGGTCAGCACCTTGACGAGCTTCTCCTTGTTCTCGGGCTTCAGCAGGGTTTCGACCGTGCCTGCTGGCAGCTGCTTGAAGGCTTCATTGGTCGGCGCAAAGACGGTGAATGGGCCTTTGCCTTCGAAGGTATCGACGAGGCCGGCCGCCTTGACGGCTGCGACCAGGGTCGTGTGATCCTTGGAATTGACGGCATTCTGGATGATGTTCTTGCTGGCATACATCGCAGCACCGCCCACCATCGGGTCCTTGGCATAGGCTAGGCTGCTTGCGGCCGACAGGATTGCGGCAGCGGCGGCAATGCGAAACACGGTCTTGATCATAACGTACCTCTTCCTCTCTGTTGCCCCGATCGGGCGGGGTCGGAAGAAGATACGGAGCATGCTGTCAGAGAGTTTCAGCCGCGAACGTTTTCGGGAGGCGAAATTCCTCAGGGCAAATGGATCGTGCCGGAAGCAACCACATCGCCCGTTGGTTTGCCGGTCGGCGAGCCGCCAAAGGGCTCGACACTGACGGCGATGATGGCGCCTTCAGTCAATTTGGCGTGAAGTTCCGGCGACAAGACGATTTCCCCATCGCCGGTCGGTGGCAGTATGCCCAGCGCCTCGGCGGGATCGCTGCCGCGAATCAGCCAGAGCTCCAGCGATTTCTCCTCGGGTTTGCCGGCGGCGACCGGCGTAATTTTCAGGCGCCCATTGGCGACGTCGTAATTGGCGAGGAGATTGAAGGGACTGTTCTGGCCGGAAAGGGATGCGGTGAGCTGCTTGCCCGGGCTCGTGCGCAAGCCGCCTTCATTCGTGATGGCGAAGACGAGTACGCCGGCCGCCAAGAACAGCGAGCCGAAGGCGACCGAGCGCCACAGCATCAGCGAATTCCAGAGATGGGCGCCGAACGCCGCTTCACCGAAAATCCGCTTTTCGATCTTCGGAAATACGGCGGCCGCAGGCGTCACCGCCTCATATTCCTCGTTGAATTCCGAGAGATTCTGCTCCCAGCGGCTGACGATTGCGGCGAACTGCCGGTCGCTGCGCATGCGGCGCTCGACCTTCTGCCGGTCTTCCAGGGAAAGCACGCCAAGCACATATTCTCCGGCCAGGACTTCATCGCGGGAGCGGCCTCCCTTGCTTTGATCGGGCGTACTCATCGGTCCATGCACTCTCTCAGTCTGATTAGGCTTCGGCGCAGCCAGGTGCGCATAGTATTCAATGGCACAGCGTGTTGGTCGGCGAGCTCCTGGTAGCTCAAGCCCTCGACATAGGCGCTGCGAACAGCCCGCGCACGATCAGCTTCCAACTCTTCCATGCACCTGTCAATCCGCCTTCCCTCTCCCTTCACGATTGCTTGCTCTTCGGGGCCGGGTTCCAGGTCGGCGAGATCGTAAGCGCTGTCTATTTCGTCAGCTACGGGCTTGCGGGCACGGACGAAATCGATGGCGCGATTGCGCGCGATCGTCATCAGCCAGGCCATTGCCGGCCCTTCCGCAACAGCAAATTGCTCGGCCCGCTGCCAGACCTTGATATAGACCTCCTGCAAAACCTCTTCAGCATCCGCCTTGTTGCCAACGATGCTCAGGCAAACACCGAGAAGTTTCGGGCTGGTACGCTTGTAGAGTGCGGCAAAGGCTTTCTGGTCGCGCATGGCAATGCGGCCAATCAGCGCTTCCGTCTCCTCGCTCGCCATCCAAATCCCCGGGGTACAACGCCTGCACCATCTTTAGAAGAAAACTCCGCCTCGGCAAACGCATCCGCACCATCAATTTCGGCGACGCTAATGTGACATAGCGTCAACGAAAGTGCAGCGCGATCTTTCAGATGCACTTTTCGCGCTTTAGGTCTTTGGTTTTTCGCATATCGTTGTCGCAAAACCGCTGAACACCTTTGCGCGACATGCTTTAATCCCGAGATCATTATTCCCTCTGTCAAAAACTTGAGATAAAAGGCCGCGATCAATTTCGAAGGGTGCACCATGTCCGAAGCCCAAAGCGAACTCCAAGCCAACCTGCTCGCACAGGCGCTGCCCTATATGCAGCGTTACGAAAACAAGACCATCGTCGTGAAATATGGTGGTCATGCCATGGGCAATGTCGAACTTGGCAAGGCCTTTGCGGCCGATATCGCGCTCCTGAAGCAGTCCGGCGTCAATCCGATCGTCGTCCATGGCGGCGGCCCGCAGATCGGCGCCATGCTGACGAAGATGGGCATCGAATCGAAGTTCGAAGGCGGCTTGCGGGTCACCGACCAGAAGACAGTCGAGATCGTCGAAATGGTGCTCGCCGGCTCGATCAACAAGGAAATCGTCGCGCTGATCAACCAAACCGGTGAATGGGCGATCGGCCTTTGCGGCAAGGACGGCAACATGGTCTTCGCCGAAAAAGCGCGCAAGACTATCAAGGACCCCGATTCCAACATCGAACGCGTACTCGATCTCGGTTTCGTCGGCGAAGTGGTCGAAGTCGATCGCACGCTGCTCGATCTGCTTGCCAAGTCCGAGATGATTCCGGTCATTGCCCCGGTCGCCCCCGGCCGCGACGGCGCGACCTATAACATCAACGCCGATACCTTTGCCGGCGCGATCGCAGGTGCGCTCAGTGCCACGCGCCTGCTTTTCCTCACGGATGTTCCCGGCGTCCTCGACAAGCAGGGCCAGCTCATCAAGGAATTGTCCGTCGCCCAGGCCCATGCGCTGATTGCCGACGGCACGATTTCCGGCGGCATGATTCCGAAGGTCGAGACCTGCATCGACGCCATCAAGGCCGGTGTTCAGGGCGTCGTTATCCTCAACGGCAAGACGGCCCATTCCGTGCTGCTCGAGATCTTTACCGAGCGCGGTGCGGGTACGTTGATCGTTCCCTGATAGGGCACACTCATTGAGAAAATTCAGGCGCTCCGCAAACGAGATTGCGAAGCGCCGAGGGGCTCGTCAGGACGGCCGATAGATCGCTTCGGCCTCGCTTTTCAGCATTCCCATGACCGAACGATAGGGAGCCGGCCCATAGCTGATGCGGCTGACACCCAGCCTTGCCATGGTCTCATTGTCCGGCGTGGTCGGCCGCACCATGATGTTAACAGGCAAAGGCGAGCGTTCGCAGAGGGCGCCGATCAAATCCGGTTCGACCAGGCCCGGCGCGAAGAAACCGCTGGCACCGGCCTCGGCAAAAGCATCGGCGCGCTGAAAGGCATCGTCCAGCAGCAGCTGATGATGCGCCGTATCGCTTTCCTGCAGGAAAAGATCGGTACGAGCGTTGATGAACAAGGGCATTTCCCGGCGATCGGCCATCTCGCGGATGGCGCGGATGCGTGCTGCCTGCGTTTCGATAGGATGAACGCCCTGGCCGCCGATCACCTGATCTTCGAAATTGATGCCGATGGCGCCGTGATCCATGATCTTTTCGACATTGGCGGCGACTTCCTCAGGCTCGACGGCATAACCGCCCTCGAAATCGACCGACAGAGGCAACGGGCTCGTCACCGAAATCAGCCTGGCGGTCACCGCCAGCAGCGATAGCGGGATTGCCTGGCCGTCCCCGAAACCATTGGCAGCGGCGACCGACCAACTCCCCGTTGCCAGCGCCTTAGCGCCGGCTTCAGTGACAGCCTTGGCAGAGCCCGCATCCCAAATATTGAAAAGGATCAGCGGCTCACCCTTCTTGTGCAGCCGCGCGAATTCCTGCGCCTTTTCCACCTGACTCATCGCATCCCCTCCGAAAAGCCCGGCCGGGTGATTTCTCCTCCGCGACCCAAAAGAGCGTAAGCTCTCCCTCACATGGCAAATAGAGTAAAACCCCGGAAATCAATGGTAAAATCATAGCCGGCATTAGATCGCACGGCAATCTCCCCAAAATGGTTGAGATGCGGCAGCATGAATATTTCCCTTCCCCCGTCCGGAGCGGGCGTGCCATAAGACAGGCATGAGCCAGACAAAAACACTATCCGAGCCAGCCGATTTCTCCCACATCCGTGATTGGGTATTCGATCTCGACAACACGCTCTATCCGCATCATGTCGATCTCTTCGCGCAGATCGATAAGAACATGACGGCTTACGTCTCCGCCCTTCTGCACATGGAGCGCGAAGAGGCCCGCAAGCTGCAAAAGCAATATTATCTCGATCACGGCACGACGCTGCAGGGTTTGATGATCCATCACGGCATCGACCCCAACGACTTCCTGGAGAAAGCGCACGCGATCGACTATTCGGCGCTGACGCCGCAGCCGGAGCTCGCCGCCGCCATCAAGGCACTGCCGGGACGCAAGTTCATCTTCACCAATGGCAGCGTCAAACACGCCCAGGCGACGGCCGGTGCACTCGGCATCCTCGATGGCTTCGACGATATTTTCGATATCGTCGCGGCTGACTATGTGCCGAAGCCTGCCGGCAGCACTTACGACAAATTCATGAGCCTTCATCGTGTCGATACGAACAGAGCGGCCATGTTCGAGGACCTGCCGCGCAATCTCACGGTACCCAAAGCGCTCGGCATGAAGACGGTACTTCTTGTACCGCAAAATCTCGAGACGACGGTCGTCGAATGGTGGGAACGGACCACCGGCGAAGACGACCACATCGACTACGTGACCGACGACCTCACTACCTTCCTGAAAGCGCTGGTTTAACTGTTCATTAGGACTTGGTTACCAAAGTTTCATGCGCCTTACAGAGGTTTAATTGGTCGTTTTCGACCGCCAACCGTATCGTTTGATCATTCCTCGACACGAAAGGAAAAACGATGAACGGGAAAAAACTTCTTCTGGCCGGACTTTCCGCAACCCTGCTTCTCGGCGGTGCCGCCCAGGTGGCGCTCGCCGCTTCGCATGATGGCGACCGTGGGGGCAGGCATCATTACGGCCGCTGGCACAGACCGCATATTTCGCCCGAAGTCCTTTACGTGCGCATGCTGAAGGAATTCGGCAATCCCGGTGACACGAAGCTCACCAAGGATGAGGTCAAGGCTGGCGTCGACAAGATCTTCGACCAGATCGACGTGAACCACGACGGTGAGATCACCCCCGGCGAATATCGCGCCTACCGCCAGGAGCAGATGAAGCAGTGGCGAGCCGAACATGCCAAAGCTGAGGGCGACAAGGCTCAAGATGGCCAGGCTCAGGGCGGCGATCAGACTCAAAGCAATCAGGCTCCGGCCGACCAGTCCAAGAGCGATCAGGCTCAAAACGACAATGACAACGACAAGGGTGGCGAAGCCCATCGCCATCACAGACCGCATGGCCGCTTCATGCACGAAGCTATGGTCTTCCGCTTTGCCGATACCGATCAAAGCGGCCAGATCAGCAAGAAGGAGGCCGAAGACGCCATGAACAAGCTCTTCGACCGGCTGGATCGCAATCATGATGGCGTCGTCAACCTTGACGACATGCCGGGCCGCCCGCTGCTCTAAGCCGATCGCTCCGGCAACAAACCCATGAACAAAGGCCCGCCCTCGCCCAAGCGACGGCGGGCTTTTCGTTATCAGTGCCCGTTGTCGTGCTCGTAGAAATCGGCGACGATCTTCCAGGCCTCGTCGGCGGTATCGACGAAGCTGATGAGGTTCACATCGTCCGGCGCGATGGTGCCGAACTCCGCCAGCGCATCGAAATTGATGATGCTGCGCCAGAACTTCTCACCAAAGAGAATGAGCGGCAGGCGCTCCATGCGGCCGGTCTGGATGAGCGTCAGGCATTCGAACAGTTCGTCGAGCGTGCCGAAGCCGCCCGGGAACACCGCGATCGCCTTGGCTCGCACCATGAAGTGCATCTTGCGGATCGCGAAATAATGGAAGTTGAAGCTGAGCTCCGGCGTCACATAGGCGTTCGGCGCCTGCTCGTGCGGCAACACGATGTTGAGGCCAATCGAGGGCGCGCCTTCTTCTGCCGCGCCGCGATTGCCTGCTTCCATGACGCCTGGACCGCCGCCGGTGACGACGACATATTCGTGGTAATCGAAGCCGGCGGAATAACGGGAGCAGAGTCGGGCGAACTTGCGCGCCTCCTCGTAATAGACCGATGCGGCTTCGAGATTGGCACGCTGCACGTCATTGCGGGCAGCCCAGGCGTTGGTGCCGGGGGGGGGAATGCGTGCGCCGCCGAACATCACGACAGTCGACTTGATGCCGCGCTCGGTCAGCGACATTTCGGTCTTCAGCAATTCCAGCTGCAGGCGGATGGGCCGCAATTCCTCACGGCAGAGGAAATCCTCATCGGCATAGGCAAGCCGGTAGGATGGCGACATCGACTGCGGCGTGCGCGGCACCGACTCGGCCCGCTGCTTGTCCGCCGAGCTCGTCTTCAACGGGTCCCAAACCCCGTCCTTGCGCCTCAGCCTGCCGTTCTTCCCCTTGCTCATCTATTCATGCCTTTCGAATCGATCATGACGGGCCTTTCCTGCCGAAGGACAGGAATGCCCAAGTTCTTGCATATGCCCCTACAACGCCTTGAATCCAAGCTCAATCGGCGCGGAAAAGACATTCCATTTTCGGCATGCATGCTATAGGACCAATCGACCGCATCCGGAGCTTTATCCGGAAAACACGATAGGCCCTGACGTTGTAAGGAATTCCCATGAGCGCTACCGATCTCGCCTCCCTCGAAAAGTCCATCGAGGCTGCCTTCGACAATCGCGACAATGTGAACACGTCGACGCGCGGCGAAGTCCGCGATGCCGTCGAAACGGCGCTCAATCTCCTCGATAGCGGCAAGGTTCGCGTGGCCGAACGTGGTGCCGATGGCAACTGGATCGTCAACCAGTGGCTCAAGAAAGCGGTTCTGCTCTCCTTCCGCCTCAACGACATGAAGATCGTCGAAGGTGGCTCCGGCGGCGCCACCTGGTGGGACAAGGTTCCCTCGAAGTTCGAAGGCTGGGGTGAAAATCGCTTCCGCGAAGCCGGCTTCCGCGCCGTGCCGAACGCCGTCGTGCGTCACTCCGCCTATATTGCCCCCAACGCCATCCTGATGCCGTCCTTCGTCAATCTCGGCGCCTATGTCGGCGAAGGCACCATGGTCGATACCTGGGCAACCGTCGGCTCCTGCGCCCAGATCGGCAAGCATGTGCATCTTTCCGGCGGCGTCGGCATCGGCGGCGTGCTGGAGCCGATGCAGGCCGGCCCGACCATCATCGAAGACAATTGCTTCATCGGCGCCCGCTCCGAAGTCGTCGAAGGCTGCATTATCCGCGAAGGCTCCGTGCTTGGCATGGGCGTGTTCATCGGCAAGTCCACCAAGATCGTCGATCGCGCCACCGGCGAGATCACCTATGGCGAAGTTCCGCCATATTCGGTCGTCGTCGCCGGCTCTCTGCCGAGCGGCAACACCATGGCGAACGGCCAGCCGGCCCCGAGCCTCTATTGCGCCGTCATCGTCAAGCGCGTCGATGAAAAGACCCGCTCGAAGACCGGCATCAACGAGCTGCTGCGCGACTAATCTCGCAAAATTTGGGAAGCGCGGTTGCTATATCGCGCTTCCCTCATGCTTGCCGGGTGAGCATGCCTGTGCGATTGCTGGAATCGCGGCAAAGATTTTCGAGTCGTTACCGATCCTTTGCCATCGCTTTGCCATTTCCCGCCGGATAAGTTGCCTCCGATGACTGTTACCAATCCCATTACGAACCTGCAGACTCTGATCCGCTGCGCCTCCGTCACCCCGGCCGAAGGCGGCGCGCTGACCGCGCTTGCCGATATGCTGCAGCCACTCGGCTTCAAGATCGATCGCATGACGGCGAGCGAGGCGGGAACGCCCGATATAGAAAATCTCTATGCGCGGCTCGGCACGGACGGACCGCATCTGATGTTTGCCGGCCATACGGATGTCGTGCCGGTCGGCGATGCCGCTTCGTGGAGCCATCCGCCCTTTGCCGCCGAGATCGCCGATGGCGAGCTTTTCGGCCGTGGCGCCGTCGACATGAAGGGCGGCATCGCCTGCTTCGTGGCAGCGGTTGCGCGTCATATCGAAAAGCATGGCAGACCCGCCGGCTCAATCTCCTTCCTGATTACCGGTGACGAAGAAGGACCCGCGATCAACGGCACCGTGAAGCTGCTGCAATGGGCGGCCGAGCGCGGCGAGACATGGGATGCCTCCCTCGTCGGCGAACCGACCAATCCTGACCGGCTCGGCGACATGATCAAGATCGGTCGCCGCGGCTCGATTTCCGGCACCATCACCGTCCACGGCGTTCAGGGCCATGCCGCCTATCCGCACCTTGCCGACAATCCCGTGCGAAGCATTATCAAGCTGACGGAATCGCTGCTCGATCCCCCCTTCGATGCCGGCACGGACAATTTCCAGCCGTCGAACCTCGAAGTGACGACGATCGACGTCGGCAATACCGCCACCAATGTCATTCCCGCCAAGGCGACTGCTGCCTTCAACATCCGTTTCAACGACACCTGGACCGCCGATACGCTGAAGGCGGAAATCCTGGCGCGCCTGGATGCGGCCGCCGCCGACCAGACGTTGCGGCCCGGGCGTCCGCCGGCGAAATACGACATCGTCTGGTCGGAGCGCCCGAGCCAAGTCTTCCTGACGCGAAACAATGCGCTGATCGCCTCGCTCTCCTCTGCCATCGAAAACATCACCGGTCAAAGGCCGGCGTTGTCGACCACCGGCGGCACGTCCGATGCCCGCTTCATCAAGGACTACTGCCCCGTCGTGGAATTCGGGCTTGTCGGCCAGACCATGCATATGATCGACGAGCGTGTGGCGCTCTCGGATCTCGAAACGCTGACCGGGATCTACCAGACCTTCATCCAGCGCTGGTTCGAGAATGCCGAGCTTTAAGGAAGTCCAATACTACCTGTCCGGCCTGTGGCTGCTGATCCGGATGGATGCACGCGGCTTCCAGTATCTGGACATATCGGACCGCGGCATGATGCGCTCCTTCTGGGCAATTCTCTGGTGCTTGCCGTCGATCGGCATTTCATGGCTGTGGTGGCAGAAGGCCTATTTAACTGCCATGCCGCCGGAGACATCGACGGGCCTTGCTTTTTTTCTGCGCCTGGCCTTGGTGGAATTTGCGAACTGGTTGATCCCGCTCGTGCTTGCTGGCGTGTTGCTGCTGATTTTTCGCTTCGGCGACAAGTTCACGCCGATCGTTGTCGTCGTGAACTGGCTTGGCGTGCCGACATCCTACCTCAATGCGCTGCTCATCGCCTTGATCGCCTTCGTTCCCGGGTCCAGCGGGTTGGCGGCGCTGCTGTGGCTGGCACTGATGATGGCGATCATCTTTTCGCTGGCGCGCATGCTCAGAATGATCTGCGGCACGCATCCGCTCTTCATCGGCACGCTGACGCTGGTGCTGCTCATTCCGACCATGCTGCTGACGGACTTCCTGCAGCGCTTCCTCGGCGTCTATCCGCCGGGCTGAGGCAGTCGCGTTCTAACGGTTGACGACCTCACCATCTTCCTTGGTAAAAGGGCCGATGTCCGGGTTCGGCAGGATATCGAGCACGAGTTCGGAGGGGCGGCAGAGACGCACGCCTTTCTCCGTCACCACGATCGGGCGGTTGATCAGGATCGGGTGCTCGATCATCCCGTCAAGCAGCTGATCGTCGGTGAGATAGGGATTGCCAAGACCGAGTTCGTCATAGGGCGTTCCCTTTTGGCGGAGAAGATCACGAACCGTCAGGCCCATGGCGGCAATGAGCTCCACCAGCTGTTCGCGGCTGGGCGGCGTTTTCAGATATTCGATAACGACGGGTTCTTCGCCGGACTGGCGGATCATCGCCAGCGTATTGCGAGAGGTGCCGCAGGCGGGATTATGATAGATCGTCACCGTCATCGATATCCTCCCCTTCACTGCCGGCCGAACCGGCACCGTCACGATAATCCACCTGCATGAAATAGAGCCCATCTGGTGGGGCGACAGGGCCACAGGCTTTGCGATCCTTGGCTTCCAGCGCCGCGCGCACATCCTCGGGTGTCCATTTGCCCTCGCCCGCAAGCTTCAGCGTACCGGCGAATGAGCGGATCTGATTGTGCAGGAAGCTTTGCGCGGTGGCGCGGATCTCGATCAGTTCGCCGCTGCGCGTCACGTCCAGCCGGTCGAGAGTACGCACCGGGCTGTTTGCCTGGCAATGCGCGGAGCGAAAGGTGGTGAAATCATGCCGTCCCACAAGGGTCTGCGCCGCGGCGTGCATGACCTCATGATCCATATCCTTCGGCACCCACCATGCACGCCCGGCTTCCAAAGCCAAAGGTGCGCGGCGGGCGATGATACGATAGAGATAGTGGCGGCGGATGGCCGAGAAGCGTGCATCGAAGCTTTGGTCGACCTCGACGATATCGAGAATGGCAATGCGGTCACCGGCCATCCTCAGATGGGCATTGAGCGCATTGCGCAGCGTATAGACCTTCCACTCCTTGGAAAGATCGGCATGCATGACCTGCCCCATGGCATGGACGCCGGAATCGGTACGTCCCGCCCCGCGGATCGAAACGGTTTCGCCAGTCAAGGACAGGATGGCGCCTTCGATCGCGCCCTGCACGGAGGGCCCGTTTTCCTGGCGCTGCCAGCCGACATAGGGAACGCCGTCATATTCGACGGTCATTTTGTAACGCGGCATCAGGCTTGCTCCGAGGCGAGCACGGTGCCCAGCGAGATCGGCGTGCCGCGCAGGAAATCCGCCGCCGCCAAAGGCTTGCCGCCGGCCTTCTGCAACTTCGTGAGTCTGATGGCGCCGGAGGCGCAGGCAATGACGAGATCCTCTGTCAGCACCTGGCCAGGCGCTCCATTACCATCGGCCAATTCCGAACCCAGCACCTTGATGCGCTCGAGGCGGCCGGCGATTTCGGCCTCGAACCAGGCGCCGGGAAAGGGCGACAGGCCGCGAATATGATTATGGACATCGGCTGCCGACTTGCCGAAATCGATGCGCGTTTCACCCTTGTCGATCTTTGCGGCATAAAGAACACCCTCGGATGGCTGCGCGGTCAGTGGCAGTTCATCGTGCTCCAGCTTATTCATGGCCTCGGCCATGGCTTTTGCGCCGACGAGCATCAGCTTGTCATGCAGTTCACCCGCGGTCATGGCGTCACCGATCTCGACTTCGCGTGTCAGCGCAACCGGACCGGTATCGAGCCCCTTATCCATCTTCATCACCATCATGCCGGTTTTTTTGTCGCCGGCCATGATCGCCCGTTGGATAGGGGCTGCGCCGCGCCAGCGCGGCAGTAGGGAGGCATGGCCGTTGTAGCAGCCGAGACGCGTGCCCGACAGAATTGCCTCCGGCAGCAGCAGGCCATAGGCGACGACGACGGCGACATCCGCGTTCAGATCGCGAAAGCGCTGGCGTTCGTCGGGATCCTTGAAATTGACCGGCGTGAACACTGGCAGCCCCAACAGCTCAGCCGCTTGATGCACCGGCGATTTCTGCAGATCCAACCCTCGCCGGCCGCCGGGGCGCGGCGGTTGCGTATAAACGGCACGAATCTTATGTCCGGCATCGATCAGGGACCGCAATGTCGGCACGGAGAATTCGGGCGTTCCCATAAAGATGATATTGAGCGACATGCGATCCATCCGGCTAAGATATCAGGTTTCGAATGACCCCGCGGTGATGGCACGCGCCATCGGGGTCCGACGCTAGCCGCCTTCAAACGGGTTTATGAGCTTGAGATCAAGCCCCTCGAAGTCTTTTGTGTTGCGCGTCGCCAATGTCGCGCCGTTCGCAAGGCAGATGGCGGCGATCATGGCGTCCTTCGTTTCCATCCTTCGCCCAATCTTGTGGCGCTGAGCGGAGATTACTCCGTATTGATGGGCAGCATTGCTCGAAAATCCCAGAACGCGGCCCGAAAACTCTGCCTCTATCGCGTCCAGCTCCGCAATCAACGCCGCCTTGCGCTTCCCGTCAGCCAGGAGCTCCAGTCCGAACCGGATCTCGCCGATGGTGATGGTTGTCAGAAAAACGGCCTCGATGGCGACGCTATCAAGCCAGGACAATATGCGTTCACTATGCAGCCGCCCTTGCAGCTCCGATACAACATTCGTGTCCAGAACGATCATGCGCAGGCCACGGGGCTAGTCGAAATGGGGCGGTTCGCGATCCGGCGCATTTCGAAACGTGTTGATCGCCTCAATTTCTTCTTCGCTCAGCTTTTCTACGCCGAGAACAGCTCTCAATCGCTGCCCCGCCGACTCGCTTCCATCCCGCTCGCGCTCGAGCGACTGACGCAGCAGTTCGATCGCCTCATCCGAGAGGCTGCGGCCATGCCTGCTGGCATTGGCCTGCAACTGCTTCTTCAAGCTGTCCTCGATGCCGCGCAACAACAAATCGCCCATTCGCGCCTCCATTTGATATCAATGATATCATAGGCATCTCAGGCCGATCTTTCAATGGCCGGGGACTATAGAGCCTTCGACTTGGCGGCCTTGGTGAACTTCTTGATCACCATCTCACGCTTCAAGCGCGAGATATAGTCGATGAAGAGCACACCGTTCAGGTGATCGATCTCGTGCTGCACGCAGGTCGCCAGTAGGCCGTCGGCTTCGGTGAGCTGTTCCTTTCCGTCGCGATCCAGATGCTTGACGGTGACACGCGCGGGGCGCTCCACCTCGGCATAGTAATCCGGAATGGAGAGGCAGCCCTCCTCATAGACCGAGCGCTCATCCGAAGACGCGACGATCTCCGGATTGATGAACACCAGCGGCTTCTTATCTTCGCCTTCTCGCGCGACATCGATGACGAGCATGCGGCGGGGAACGCCGATCTGGATCGCCGCAAGGCCGATGCCCGGCGCGTCATACATGGTTTCCAACATGTCGTCGGCGAGGCGCTGAATTTCGGTATCGATCTGCTCGATGGGCTTCGAAGCCTGGCGGAGCAGCGGGTCGGGCAAAATGATAAGTGGCTTGATCGTCATGACGTTTCCCATAACGCATCTTGTTGTGCGATGGAATCGCCAAGATGGCGGTGAGGCAGTGTTTTTTCAACGGCAGCGATCCAAACGGCCACGGATGGCCTCGAAATTTTGTTCACGGTTTGATCTGGATATTCACAACGATTTTGCTATGCTTGCGCGAAGAACTTCATCAGCGCGCCAGGTTTCATGTCTTTCATCATCTTCGGCCAAGCCATTTCCACGGTCCAGCTTCTGACCGGCCTCGTTTTCCTGCTTGCGATCGCAGTCATCGTCCTTTTCGTCCGCGGCAGGGCGCAGGCGGAGGACGATGAGCTCGATGCCGAGCATACGATGGCGGCGCTGCTGCGGTCGCAGGCGGAGATGCAGGGACGGCTTGCCACCATGGCGGAAGTCTTCGGCTCCAGACAGGCCGAGCTCAATCAGGCCATCGGCCAGCGTCTCGACGGGATGTCGCAGCGGATGACGGCGACCATCGGCGAGCAGACGCGCACGACCCATGAGAATCTGCGCCGCCTGCAGGAACGGCTCGCCGTCATCGATGCCGCCCAGACCAATATCCAGACATTGGCAAAGGATGTCGTCGGCCTGCAGGCCATCCTTTCCAACAAGCAGACGCGTGGCGCCTTCGGCCAGGCACGCATGGAAACTATCATCGCCGATGGGCTGCCGATGGGCGCCTATGCATTCCAGGCGACGCTATCGAACGGCTCCCGACCTGACTGTACCGTTCGCATGCCCAACGGTTCGCCACCGCTTGTGATCGACGCGAAATTTCCGCTGGAGGCCTGGAACGCCATTCGTGCTGCCGCCAATCCCGATCAAGGCCGGATCGCGGCCCAGCAATTCCGTAGGGATTTGGAGCTGCATATTCGCGACATTGCCGAGAAATACCTCATTCCCGGCGAGACGCAGGATACGGCCTTCCTCTTCGTGCCGTCCGAGTCGATCTTCGCCGAGATCCACGAGAATTTCGAGGCGATCGTGCAGAAGGCCCAGCGCGCCCGCATCGTCATCGTCTCGCCCTCGCTGCTGATGCTGTCGATCCAGGTCATTCAAGCCGTGCTGAAGGATCAGCGCATGCGCGAGCAGGCTCATGTCATCCAGAGCGAAGTCGCGCATCTGATGGACGACCTCTCGCGCCTGGACGAACGCGTGCGCAAGCTGCAGGGTCATTTCGCCATGGCGCAGAAGGATGTCGACATGATCGTCACCTCGGCCGACAAGCTGGCAAGGCGCGGAGAGCGCATAGAAGCGCTGGAATTCGAGACGGCGAAAGAGCCTGCCAAGACACGCGCGGAAGAACGGCCCAAGCCGGTCGACAACCGCACAAGCCAACTCAAGCTTAGGGTGGTTGACGAAGACTGATCGCTTCGGCAGTGTCGCGCCCAATCGTTGCATGATCCGAAAAGACAAAGGCAGCCTTCGGGCAGGATCATGCAGGCGCAACACCCAGGGCAGGACATTGCATGATCACTATTTTCGGCTCCATCAACATGGACCTCATCGCCACCACGGATCGTTTGCCAAAGCCGGGCGAAACGGTTGCCGGCAACGGCTTTTCCACGGCAGCCGGCGGCAAGGGCGCCAATCAGGCGCTGGCTGCCCGGAGGGCCGGCGCGACAGTGCGCATGAGCGGTGCCGTCGGCAATGACGGCTTTGCGGAGCCCGCACTGGACCTGCTTCAGGCGGCAGGTACGGATCTTTCCACTGTCCGGCGGGTGTCCGAGCCGACCGGTACCGCTCTCATTCTCGTCGGCGGCGACGGCGAGAACATGATCGCAGTCGTTCCCGGTGCCAACGGCACGAACACGGCCGAAGACGCAACAGCCGCCGTGGCGGCCCTAAACCCCGGCGATACGTTGATGCTGCAGTTTGAGATCCCGGTCGCAGCCATCGAAACCGCGCTCAACGCCGCGAAGGCAAAGGGCGTGCGCACAGTGCTCAATCTTGCTCCTCTGATCCCGGAGGCTTCTCGCCTCGGCCGCCTTGCCGATATCGTCATCGCCAACGAGACCGAATTCGAGAGACTGGCCGGCCAGGACAACATGTCGGCATCCGAGCGCGAGGCTGCCCTCGTTCGCCTGCACGGCGAAACCGGCCAGACGCTAATCGTCACGCTCGGCGGCGACGGCGTCATCGCCATCCGCGACGGCGAGCTTTCTCGCGCCAAGGGTCTCGTGATCGAGCCGGTGGACACCGTCGGTGCCGGCGACACCTTTTGCGGCTATTTTGCCGCAAGCCTCGATCAGGGCCTGGATTTCCACGCCAGCCTGCGCCGTGCCGCCGTTGCCGGTTCGCTGGCCTGCCTGAAGCCGGGCGCACAGCCTTCCATACCGGTTGCCAGCGAAGTCGCCGAAAAGCTTTAAAGCTAAAATTCCATAAGCATTGCGAAGCGCAATTAATTAAATTTTTGCGCTTCCACATCATTCTCCTCTGGCCTGGCGCGTATGACCTTCCACACGCGGCAGGAATTCTCACGGCGGCTCCATGACAGGGCCATCCTGCGCCGACCTTGCATTCGGATAATGCGTATCCGACGCATCGCTTTTTCGAGGAAATGATGTTCATCTTTCGTATGAAGTCGCTTGCGGCCAAGCTCATCTTGGTCACTGGACTGGCGATCGCACTCGTTCTGCTGGTTTCCAATTTTCTGCTGATTTCCCAGACCCGCGATCGCGTCGAGACGCTGACGATGGATCAGGCGAATACCGAGGCCAAGTCCATTTCCAATGAGATTGCGGCAAATGTCGGCGAACTGGCGAGCGCCGCCCGCTCCATGGCTGGTATCCTCGGCCGCGGTCACGAAGGTCACACCTTCGATCGCAAAGGCATCATCAATATCCTCAAGGCGAATGTCGAACAGAATGCTTTTGCCTTCGGCAGCTGGTTCTGCGAACAGCTCGGTGCTTTCGACGGCAAAACGACGGAGCTTGCCAACAACAAGGATCAGGGTGTCAACGACAAAGGCGCCTTTACGCCCTATTGGTCAAAGACCAAGGATGGTGGCATCCAGTTCTCCACGTTCGACAATGATTATACCGCTGCCTGGTGGAAGCTCGCCGCCACGAGCGGCAAGGGCGCAATCACCCCGCCCTATATGGCAGAAGGCACAGACGTTCCGACGACCATGAGCTCGATCGCCTACCCCGTCATGTCGGGCGGCAAGCTGATCGGCGTCGCAGGTGTCGACATCTCCCTTGCTTCGCTTTCCACCAAGCTTCAGAAGCTGCAGCCGTTCGGCACCGGCCGCGTGCTGCTCGTTTCGCAGGATAACAAGTGGTTGGTCGCGCCAAGCGCGAATCTGCTGATGAAGGACTATAATGGTTCCGGCGCCGACACCATCAAGGCCGCGCTGACCTCCTCATCAGCAAGCATCCTCAGAAACCTCTCCGAAGACGGTAGCGAAGAATTCGACCGTGTCGTCTATCCCTTCGCCGTTCCCGGCCTGAACGCCACCTGGGTCGTTCTGATCGACGTTCCGCACAGCGCAATTGCAGCGCCGGTCCGGGATCAGACCTATATGATGATCGTCTCCGGCTTCATCGTGCTGGCTGCAGTCATGTTGGCGCTCTATGCCGCCGTGCGCGGCTTCGTTCAGAAGCCACTTGCCGGTCTTGTCGCAAGCGTCAATCGCCTCAGCGCCGGCAATTATGCCGAGCCGGTCGCAGGACAGGCCCGTGCCGATGAGGTTGGCTCGGTCGCCAAGGCCCTGGAAGGTTTCCGCTTTGCGCTTGCCGACACCAAGCGTCTCGAAAGTGAAGCCAACGACCAGCGCCTGGCTGCCGAGGGCGAACGCCGCCGCTCGGAAAATGAACGCAACGAG
Organism: Rhizobium sp. ERR 1071; assembly: GCF_007828675.1. Lineage (NCBI taxonomy): Bacteria > Pseudomonadati > Pseudomonadota > Alphaproteobacteria > Hyphomicrobiales > Rhizobiaceae > Rhizobium > Rhizobium sp. ERR 1071. The sequence goes on from NZ_VITM01000003.1 coordinate 613,196, forward strand.
AGCGTCGCCCTGCAGCGCCATATCGTCAGCATTCTCGGCCAAAGCCTCGCTGAGCTATCAAAGGGTAACCTCACTCAGCGGATCACGGACGACTTCCCCGGCGAATATGCCCAGCTCAAGCAAGACTTCAATGCCGCGCTGGCGAGCCTCGAGGAGACGGTTCATACCGTTAATGTCAGCGTCGGCAATATCGGGAGCGGCACGGGCGAAATCAGCAACAGTGCCTCGGACCTCGCCCGCCGCACCGAACAGCAGGCGGCAAGCCTGGAAGAGACTGCGGCAGCCCTCAACGAGCTGACCGCGCAGGTCAATTCCAGCGCCGAAAATGCACGCACGGCGGCCAGCAGCGTCAATGCCGCATCAGAGGATGCCGAGCATTCCGGCGAGATCGTGCAAAAGGCTATCGCCTCCATGCACGGCATCGAGCAATCGTCGCAGGAGGTGTCGCGCATTATCGGCGTTATCGACGAAATCGCCTTCCAGACCAACCTTCTGGCACTCAATGCCGGCGTGGAAGCGGCCCGTGCCGGAGAGGCCGGCAAGGGCTTTGCCGTTGTCGCGCAGGAAGTGCGCGAGCTGGCCCAGCGCTCGGCCAATGCCGCCAAGGAGATCAAGACTTTGATCAACGCCTCGGCGGGACAGGTCAAGGAAGGCGTCGATCTTGTCGGCCGCACGGGCGACGCCCTGCACAAGATCGCCCAGCAGGTCATGGAGATCAACGGCCTGATCCGCCAAATTTCGGCTTCCGCGAGCGAGCAGGCGATCGGCCTGAAGGAAATCAACTCGGCCATGAACCAGATGGATCAGGTCACTCAGCAGAATGCCGCAATGGTCGAGGAAACCACCGCTTCGAGCGTCACGCTTGCCGAGGAAGCCCAATCGCTCAGAGCGCTCGTTGCACGCTTCCGCACCGGCCGTGCTGCCCAGGACAACGCCAGCGCATTGCGAGCGACTGCTCAGCAGATGCGGGCTCCGGTTACACCGCGCAGACCGGCAGCAGCCGTTAGTGCACCGGCACGTAAAGCAATTCCGCAGACCCAGGGCGCCAATGCACTCGCCCAGGACGAATGGGAAGAATTCTGAGCTCACCTTGGGTGGATAAAATACAAAGGCCGCCGGATCGCTCCGGCGGCCTTTTGCGTGAATCCTGATCAGATCCGGGCGAAGCGTTCCGTCAGCAGCGCGAAGAAGCCATCGGCATCGACATCGCGCATGACCTTGGCGTTGCGCTTGCGGTCGGTAACGTGCCACCAGTCGACGACGGTCATGCCGACGGTCAGTTCCGATGTCACTTCGATCTCGACATTGCATTCGCGACCCTTGAAGAGCTCAGGCTTCAGAAGGTAGGCGATCACGGTCGGGTCATGCAGCGGACCGCCGTCCGAACCGTATTTCTCGATATCGAAGCGCTCGAAGAATTGCAGCATTTCGACCATGGCCTTGGCAGGCGGCGTGCCGACCGCGGCGATGCGCTCGACGCGATCCTTTCGCGTCAGCAGCTTGTGGGTGACATCGAGTGGCATCATGACGATGGGAACGCCCGAACGGAACACGACATCTGCCGCCTCCGGATCGACATAGATGTTGAACTCGGCCGCCGGCGTAATGTTGCCGCCCTCGAAAAAGCCGCCGCCCATCATCACGAGCTCGCGCACGCGGCCGACGATGTCAGGCGCTTTTTGGAAAGCCATTGCGATATTGGTCAGCGGCCCAAGCGTGCAGAGGGTCACGGCGCCTTCCGGTTTCTTGCGCAGCGTGTCGATGATGAAATCGACGGCGTGGCCCGGCTGCAGCTCCATTGTCGGCTCGGACAGTTCGGGGCCGTCAAGGCCGGTCTTGCCGTGCACATGCTCGGCCGTGACCAGCTTGCGTTTGAGCGGCGCATCAGCGCCGGCAAACACCTTGACGTCGCGGCGATTGCAGAGCTCGCAGACGATGCGGGCGTTGCGGCTGGTCAGCCGCAGCGGCACGTTGCCGGCAACCGTCGTGATGCCGAGCACCTCGATCTCCTCGCGGCTGCCGAAGGCGAGAAAGATCGCCGCAGCGTCATCCTGACCGGGGTCGGTATCGATGATGATTTTTCTAGGTTCGGTCATGTCTTCAACTTTCCTCCGGTGCAGATCGACAGGCTTTGTCGCGGGTCCGGTCCGGCTTTGTCAAGCGCTCGCTCGTCATGTCACAAAACGATTTTTCACCACGGAATTCGATCTCGCAAATGCGAAGACCTCATGGCTTGCACTCGCAGGCGCGTACTCCCATATTAGGGACAACCGGGTGCTGAAGATCAGGTCCGGAACGGTCGCTTGACACCCAAGGACTTTGAGACGATGAGCCGGACGACTCCCTTTGCCAGCCCGCTGCTTCTGGGCTTCGACACTATGGAAAAGACGCTTGAGCGGATTGCCAAGGTCAGCGACGGTTACCCTCCCTATAATATCGAAAGAATGCGCGCGGACCGCCTGTCGGGCGAACCGGAGCGTCTGCGCATCACATTGGCGGTCGCAGGCTTTTCCGAGGATGAGCTTGATGTCACCACGGAAGAGAACCAGCTGCTGATCCGTGGACGCCAGATGGAACAGGGCGAGCGCGACTATCTCTACCGGGGCATCGCTGCCCGGCAATTCCAACGTGTTTTCGTCCTTGCCGACGGCATGCAGGTGCTCGGCGCCACGCTGAAGAACGGTCTGCTCTCCGTCGATCTCATTCGGCCGGAACCGGACCGCGTGGTAAAGAAAATTAACATTTCGGTCTCACAGTAGAACAACGGCCTAGAGCCGCATGATTCAGGTCGAATCGGTCTGAAGTCTGAATCGGCTCTAGAATCAAAGAACTAGAGCACGACGTCACCTAAAAGCCGCTCACACTTTTGGTCATCATGCTCTGGAGCCGTTGGTCCCTCATACTGGAGGTACGAGCATGTTGTTAAAAGAAGCCACCGCCCGCCTGACCCAATCCGAACTTGCCAATATCGGCACCGGTGAGGTCGCCTACATCAGAAAAATGGATTGGTCCGAAGTATCCCGCTGCTTCCCGGAAGCGCCCGATATCGATCCGGATGTGGATCTCTGGGCGCTTTTTGGCGCCGACGGCACCCCGATCCTCTTGACGGACAATCGCTCCAGCACCTTCTATCGTGCTGCCGAGGACGAATTGAAGACGGTCAGCTTGCACTGACCATGAGCGTCGCCCGACGGTGAACGTCACCGTCCGCAAGGACCGCATCGAACCGGCCCCACCTGGCAACGCGCGCGCATGATCCAGACCGCCCAACGGCGGTCGTCACGCAGGATAGTGTGAATATTTCAATCTGAAATTCTCGCCCGTAATTGGAGCGATCAGACCCTCTTGAAGGTCAGATAGGCCGACGAGCGCCCTTCGCGCCTGGCCTTCGCTTCGTAGCGCGTGCTCGGCCAGCCCTCATAGGGCGTCAGCCAGTCGGCGGCGTTCTGCGCGGTCCACTCGAAGCCGCCATGCGCCTGGCAATGCTGCAGCGTCCAATTCACATAGGTGTCGATATCGGAGGCGAAGCAGAAGAGCGCGCCCGGCTTCAGGACGCGATGGAAGCGGGCAAGATTCACCCGAGAGACGAAACGGCGCTTCCAGTGCTTCTTCTTCGGCCAGGGATCAGGATAGAGCAGATCGATCTGATCTAGGCAGCCGTCAGGCAGCCAATCCAGTACCTGCGTCGCGTCGTCATTGTAGACGCGAATATTGCGTGCACCCGCGTCGTCGACGCTAGCAAGCAACTTCTGCATCGAGTTGACGAAAGGTTCCACGCCGATGAAGCCGGTCTTTGGCTGCTCCAGCGCCCGGTGAATCAGATGCTCTCCACCGCCGAAACCGATTTCAAGGCGCAGACGCTCGGTCGGCACCGGGAAAAGGTCGTTCAGCGGCTGCGGCGCCTGGGCGGAAAGGTCGACGATGAACTGCGGCAGCAATGCTTCCAGCTTTTCAGCCTGCTGGCCGCGCAAGGCTTTACCCTTGCGCCGGCCGAAGAATGCTTCCGTCGCCCGCGACCGGCGCTCGGTATCGATCATGCGGCTTCCCGGAGCTTTACGGCTTCCTTGAGGGCCTTCACCAGGTCCGTACGCTCCCAGGAGAAGGAGCCGTCACGGCCGGCCTTGCGGCCGAAGTGACCGTAAGCCGAAGTCTTGGCGTAGATCGGCTTGTTGAGGTCGAGGTGGCGGCGGATGCCTGTTGGCGAGAGGTCCATGTTCTTGCGGATGGCCGCTTCGACCTGATCCTCGGTGACGCCCTTGCCCGTGCCGTGCAGGTCGACATAGATCGACAGCGGCTGAGCAACGCCGATGGCGTAGGAGAGCTGGATCGTGCAGCGATCCGAAAGACCGGCGGCAACGACGTTCTTCGCCAGATAGCGGGCAGCATAGGCTGCGGAACGGTCGACCTTGGTCGTGTCCTTGCCGGAGAATGCACCGCCGCCATGCGGGGCTGCGCCGCCATAGGTATCGACGATGATCTTGCGGCCGGTGAGGCCGGCGTCGCCGTCCGGACCGCCGATGACGAACTTGCCCGTGGGATTGATGTACCACTTGCAATCGGAAGCGATCTTCAGGTCGCCGAGCGCTTCGACGATATAGGGCTCGACAACGGCACGAACCTTCTTCGAATCCCAGCTCTCGTCGAGATGCTGGGTGGAAAGCACGATCGAGGTCACTTCGGACGGCTTGCCGTCGACGTAACGGACCGTCACCTGGCTCTTGGCGTCCGGGCCGAGCTTGGCAACTTCACCATCACCCTTCTTGCGGGCGGTAGCGAGCAGCTGCAGAATCTTGTGCGAATAGTAGATCGGCGCCGGCATGAGATCAGGCGTTTCCTTGCAGGCGTAGCCGAACATGATGCCCTGGTCGCCAGCACCTTCGTCGCCCTGCTGGTCGGCGGCATTGTCGACGCCCTGGGCGATATCGGCAGACTGCGAATGCAGGAGCACGTCGATGCGGGCCTTCTTCCAGTGGAAGCCGTCCTGCTCGTAGCCGATGTCCTTAATGGCGCGGCGTGCGGCAGCCTTGAACTTCGAAGGATTGATGACGTCGTTGCCATCCTTGTCCTTCTTCATCAGGCTCGGCGGCAAACGCACTTCACCGGCGATGACGACGCGATTGGTGGTGGCAAGGGTCTCGCATGCAATGCGCACGGTCCATGGGTTTACGCCGGTCTTTGCAGCCTCGCGGTAAACCAGATCGACGATTTCATCGGAAATGCGGTCACAAACTTTATCCGGGTGACCTTCGGCAACAGACTCACTCGTAAACAGATAATTCGCGCGCATGCGGGATTCCCCTCAAAGAACAAATCTCTGCTTTTGATATTCGTCTCCGCCTCGAAAAACAAGCCGCACAAGGACATAAATATATCTTTATATCCCCGCTCAAGTGATAAAATTTTGCCGTAAATAACGAAAAGGCGGCCAAAATGACCGCCTCTCGACTTTGTCGGTTTAACCCCGCTTCGAAGGGTTATTCGGCATCCGCCTCGGCCGCGAGCGCCTTGACCAGCTCGACAACCTTGCGTCGGACCTTGCCATCGGAAATTTTCACGAAGGCGCGGTTGAGCTGCAATCCTTCGGAAGACGACAGAAAGTCGACGACGTAGTTGGAGCTGGACGCCTCTGCCATGCCGCCCGCACCGGCCGCGTGTTCGCCCGGCGCATCCTCGAAAAAGAAGGAAACCGGGACATTGAGGATGCTGGAGATATTCTGGAGGCGGCTGGCGCCAACGCGGTTGGTGCCTTTTTCGTATTTCTGGATTTGTTGAAACGTGATTCCGAGGCTTTCGCCGAGCTTCTCCTGGCTCATGCCAAGCATCGTGCGGCGGAGGCGTATGCGGCTACCGACATGAATGTCGATGGGGTTCGGCTTCTTTTTATTCTCAATCATCATTTTACCCTAACATAGGTTGAATTCAGGACCTGCCACCCGGTACCCTTCACCACCCCTATAACGCCACGTTGCAGCCGACGCCCCCAAGGCCTCCAGTCTACGTTCGAAAGGCGGACATCTAGCACTATGCAATTTTAGGGTTTTTTGGTCAATTCACCCTGAAAATAAAACCCATGCGCGAAATCACGGCAATCATGCCGACTGCTCCGATGATCAACCAAAAGTATGTTTTTCTGGCTTTATCGTCGATGCGCGATACGGTTGCGCCACCCAAAGTAGTATCTATAAAGCCTTGCTGATTATAATCGATACCGGAAAGCACTCGTCCGTGTGCATCAACAAATGCTGAAATGCCGGTATTGGCGCTTCGAATCAACGGCAGCCCCTGCTCCACCACCCTCACCCTTGCCTGCTGGAAATGCTGGTATGGGCCAGGCGTATCGCCGAACCAGCCGTCGTTCGTGACGTTCAAGATGGCGTCGGCCTGCTGGATCTCCGGAGTCATCTCGTTCGGAAAAATGATCTCGTAACAGATCAGCGGATAGAATTTCAGGCCATCCGGCATGCTCAGCAATTCCCGTTTGGCGGCCGCTGAAAACCCTCCCGGCAGTTCCACGACGTTCTCGATGCCGAGATAGCTCAGAATGTGCTCGAAGGGCACGTATTCGCCGAAGGGGACGAGATGGGTCTTGTCGGACGCACCGATGATCTGTCCGCGACCGTCGATCACATAGATCGAATTGTAATAGCGCGGCTCGACTCCCGGCCCCATGTCTTCGACGCGGACGGCGCCGGTGATCAGGATCTGATCGTCTTCGAGCTGATCGGCAATACGGGCGAGCGCATCGCGGTTATCGGTGAGGATGAAGGGCACGGCCGTTTCCGGCCAGACAATGATGTCGGGCCGTTTGCCGCCATTGGCAGGCGGCTGGACCGAGAGCGCCAAATGCTTGTCGAAGATGGCGGCACGGTCGGCGGCCGTATCCATCTTGGTTTCCTGGTCGATGGACGGCTGAACGATACGTACCACAGGTGCCGTCTTGGCATCGGCCAACGGCGCTTCCGGCTGGCCCAGTGCGTAATAACCATAACCGAAATGAGCGGCGGCGATGAGGACAGCAAGGCCGATCCCCGGCACCCGCCCCTGGCGCGTGCCGAGCAGCGCAGGTGTCGCAAAGACGAAGACGGCAAGCACGGTCACTCCGAGCACGCCGACGACATGCGCCGACTGCATCATCAGCGGAATGGGCATGGCGCCATAGCCAATTGCATTCCAGGGAAAGCCGGTGAAAAGAAAGCTGCGCAGCCATTCCAGGATACCGAAACTGAAGGCAAGCGCGGCGATGCGCCCCATGCCGTCGGACCACAGGATCCGTGCAAGCACGGTCGCGACGCCGTAGAAAACGGCCAGAAAGGCCGGCAGGCCCAGGATTGCCAGCGGCAGCGCCCAGGCGAACTCATCGGCATCGATCAGCAGCGCATGGCCGAGCCACCAGAGGCCGGCGACAAAATAGCCGAAGCCGAACAGCCAGCCGGTGAAGAAGGCGGGCCAGAGGCGCCCGAGCAGACCGCTATCCGGGCCGGCAGCAACGCCATCCAGCAGCCAGATGAGCAGCGTGAACGAGACGAACATTGCCGCGAAGAAGCCGAAGGGCGGCAGCGCAAGCACGCCGATGGCACCGGCCAAGACCGTAAGCAACGCACGTTTGAAACCCCAGACGAGGATCACCCTGCCCGAAAGCCATTCCATGCGTCAGCTCCGTCCAATCGCGAATCAATTGGGCGCAGTCTTTCAAAAATGCAGCGATTTGTCCCGCTTTCGCGCCATTTATTGGCGGGCGGCGTTACGCTCGGCCGGCGTTTCTTCGGCGATCGTTTCCGGTGCCGGCAAATCGCGCTCCGGCGTACCGGCATCGCCTTCCAGCTTGACGGTCGGTCGGCGGCGGGCGGCGTGACGCTTACGCGTGATGCGCACCCGCTTAATGCGGCGCGGATCGGCATCGAGAATATGGAATTCGAAACCGGGAAGCGCCTGCACCACCTCGCCACGCACCGGAATGCGGCCCAGCGCGGAGAAGATCAGGCCGCCGAGCGTGTCCACCTCGTCCACCTGCTCGGCGATGTCGAAATCCGGACCGATCGCGGCTGCGATCTCCTCCAGCTCGACACGGGCGTCGGCTACGAAGACATCCTCGGAGACGCGCTTGAACATGACTTCTTCGTCGTCGTGCTCGTCATCAATATCGCCGACGACCATTTCGACGATGTCCTCATGCGACGCCAGGCCGTCCGTGCCACCGTATTCATCGATCACGAGGGCCATCTGCGTTCGGTTGACCTGCATGCGGCGCAGGAGATCGGAGGCAAGCATCGAAGGCGGCACGAACAGGATCTTGCGGATGATACCAGCCTCGACCAGCGTCTTCTGCAGATCGACCCGCGATAGATCGAAGTTCGGCTTGGCCGAGCGTGCCGGCTTTTCGGCTGCAGGTGCAGCCGTTGCAGCAGCCGCCGACTTAGCACTGCCGCTGCGGCGCTTGTTGCGGGCCTGTTTGGCGACATAGGACAGCAGGTCGCGGATATGCACCATGCCGCGCGGATCATCGAGCGTATCGGCATAGACGGGCATGCGCGAGCGGCCGCTTTCCTCGAAGAGGATCATCAGCTCGCCGATGGTGATGTTCTGATCCACGGCCTCGATATCGGCGCGCGGCACCATGACATCCTCGACGCGCACCTCGCGGAAGCGCAGGATGTTGTGCAGCATTGCACGCTCATCGGGCGAAAAGGCATCATCACCGGCAGCGTTGGTCATCAACGCGTCGGCAAGGTCCTCGCGCAAACGGGCGGCGTCCTGTGCCGGGCGCAGAATCCGCGCGGCACGTGCCCAGAATGAAGAGTGGGATCGCTTGCCGTTGCTACTACTGCCTACCTCGTCGGAGGAGGCTGCGTCGGCTCCGTCTTTGGCCTCGGGGGCCGATCTTGTCGTAAAGTCGCTCATTGTTCCTGGTCAGACAGGGTTCAGATCAAATGGGGTCTTGTCCCGCATAGGGATCAGATAGGCCAAGACTCGCCAAAATGCGAGTCTCCAGCCCCTCCATTCTTTCGGCTTCGCTATTATTCATATGGTCGTAGCCGAAGAGATGCAAGAAACCATGCACCATCAAATGCGTCAGATGGTCGTCAAAACTCTTTTCGAGATCCACCGCCTCACGCTCCACCGTCTCCCTGGCGATGATGATATCGCCCAGCATCGGACCGGGCTTGCCGCCCGGTTCGAGCGGAAAAGCCGGAAAGGACAGAACGTTCGTCGCCTTGTCCTGAGAGCGCCATTCCGCATTGATCTCGCGGATCGAAGCGTCGTCGGTAAAGACCAGCGACAATTCAGGGGCCATTTTTGGAAATGGCTGCTTCTCGTGCTTCTTGAGATAATTTGCAGCTTCGCCCAGCACCCGCTCGGCAAGCGACTGCAATATCTCTTCGGAGGGCCAATCGCCCTCCTCCACGCTGATCTGTATATCGAGTTCGGCCATGATCTTTCGTAACCGCAGATCAGATCTGCGGATCGCTTTCCTCTGCCTTTGCGGCATAGGTGGAATCGTAGGCCCGGACGATGCGCGCCACCAGCGGATGGCGGACGACGTCCGTATCCTTGAAGCGGACGATGGTGATGCCCTCGACGCCATCCAGCAGCTGCAGCGCTTCCACCAGGCCGGACTTGACGCCGCGCGGCAGGTCGATCTGGCTCGGATCGCCGGTCACGATCATCCGCGAGTTCTCGCCGAGGCGCGTCAGAAACATCTTCATCTGCATGGATGTCGTGTTCTGCGCCTCATCGAGGATAACGGCGGCATTGGAGAGCGTGCGGCCACGCATGAAGGCGAGCGGCGCGATCTCAATGACGCCTGCCGTGATAGCACGCTCGACCTTGTCGCCGGGCATCATGTCGTAAAGCGCGTCATAGAGCGGGCGGAGGTATGGATCGACCTTTTCCTTCATGTCGCCAGGCAGGAAGCCGAGCCGCTCGCCGGCTTCGACGGCCGGGCGCGACAGGATGATCTTTTCAACGGCACCGCGCTCCAGAAGCTGGGCGGCGTGCGCGACGGCGAGATAGGTCTTGCCCGTACCGGCAGGTCCGACACCGAGGACGAGCTCGGACCGCTCCAGCGCCCGCATATAGGCATCCTGGGTCGGCGTCCGCGCGATGATCGTCTTCTTGCGCGTTGAAATCTGCGCCATCGTCAACTTGGCTTTTCTCTCCATGGTCGGCAGCGTCAATTGGTCGTCGGCGGCAACCGCCATGCGGATTGCCCCTTCCACATCGGAACGCTCTACATTGCCGCCTTTTTGCAGCTTGTCATAGAGATAATCGAGCGTGCGGCGTGCCTGATTGGTGGCCAGTACATCGCCTGTGATGACGACGGAATTGCCGCGAGCGCGAGCATCAATGCCGAGGCGCTCCTCAAGCAGCTTCAAATTCTGGTCGAACTGCCCGAAAAGCTCACTGGCGAACCGATTATTCTCGAACGTCAGGGTGAAGTGATTGGCGTCGCTCGCGGTGCGGGGCTGGCGCGATGAAGAAGAAACCAATTCCTGTCCGTTCAAGCGGTGCGGCTCCTTGTGCCCGTCCGGAACCTAGAGCAATTCAGCAAAAAGGCTGTTGGTGCTGGTTCCGGTGATTCGTACGTTAATAATGTCACCGATTTGCGATGCTTTTGCATCAACATTCACAGACTGCAGCCAGGGAGAGCGTCCGATCAACTGGCCCGGCATCCGGCCCGGCTTTTCCAGAAGGATATCCACTGTTTTGCCCACACAGGCCTCGGCAAACGCATGCTGCTGCTTCAGCAACAATGCCTGCAAACGCTCCAGCCGCTCGGTCTTGACCTCTTCGGGCACCTGATCCTTCAATTCCGCGCCGGGTGTGCCCGGCCGCGTGGAATATTTGAACGAGAAGGCCTGTGCATAATTCACCTCCTCGATAAGCTTCAGTGTATCCTCAAAATCCTGGTCTGTCTCCCCCGGGAAGCCGACGATGAAATCGCCCGAAAGAGCGATATCCGGGCGTGCAGTGCGGATCTTCTCGATGAGCGTCAGATATTCCGCGGCCGTATGCCGCCTGTTCATCGCCTTCAGGATGCGGTCGGAGCCCGCCTGAACGGGCAGATGCAGATAGGGCATCAGCGTCCGCAGGTCGCGATGGGCGCCGATGAGGCGGTCGTCCATGTCGCGCGGGTGGCTGGTGGTGTAACGCAGGCGCGCGAGGCCGGGGATCTCGGCGAGACGATAGAGGAGATCGCCGAGGCTCCAAGCCTCGCCCTTCGGGCCAGCGCCATGCCAGGCATTGACGTTCTGGCCGAGCAGCGTGATTTCGCGCACGCCGCCATCGACCAGTTTCTCGGCCTCTTCGACGATCTGCGCGACCGGGCGGGAGACCTCGGAGCCGCGCGTATATGGCACGACACAGAAGGTGCAGAACTTGTCACAGCCTTCCTGCACCGTCAGAAAGGCAGTGACGCCGCGGGCGCGGATCTTCGTCTTTTCGGCGATCGGCAGATGCTCGAACTTGTCCTCGATCGCATATTCCGTGTCGACGACGCGCTGGCCCTCCTTGGCGCGGCGAAGCGCATCCGGCAGGCGATGATACGTTTGCGGGCCGATGACGACATCGACGGCAGGCGCGCGCCGCAGGATTTCCTCGCCCTCCGCTTGCGCGACGCAGCCGGTGACGCCGATCATCATCTCGCGACCATCGGCCGCTTTGCGCTTCTTCATTTCGCGCAGTCGGCCGAGCGCGGAATAGACCTTTTCGGCAGCCTTCTCGCGGATATGACAGGTGTTCAACAGGACGAGATCGGCCTCTTCCATGTCCTCCGTCGGCTCATAGCCGTCACGGGAAAGCGCATCGCTCATCCGCGTGGAATCATAGACGTTCATCTGGCAGCCGTAGGTCTTGATGAAAACCTTGCGGCTGTTGGAGCCATCGCGGGGACCGAGCTGCAAAGCGTCGGCCGCCGGGGCGTCGAGGGTTAGGCTGTCCTTGGTCATGGGCCGCTATGTAGTGGCTTTTGCTTTCGGAGAAAATGAAAAAGTTGGAATCACCTGGAAATCAGGCGATCTCGCGCCCGAGCAGGCGGCTGGCAAGCATATTGCGGATGCGCCTGGCGATGGTGGCGCTGACTTCCTTGCGATTGGTGCCGGCGCGATAATCCACCGCCTCGCCAAAGCAGACATCGACATCGATGGCACCGCACTGGATGATGCCCTTCAGATGCGGTACGAGCTCGATATCGCCAGGCCATGCCGTCAGCGGGCGATAATAGCGGCCCATCGGCGTTCCATGGACACGGGTGTAGGCAACAGCGACCGGCTGGACATGCACGATGGCGCCCGGCGCCTTCGGCAGGGCGGCAGCGGCCGCACCGAACAGCGAGGACTTGACCTCGAGCAGGCGATTGCCATCCGAGGTGGTGCCCTCGGGAAAGAGCACCATGATTTCGCCATCGGCCATCCGATCGCCGATCTCGTTCACCTGCTCGCCAGTCTTGCGCTTCTGCTCGCGCTCCACGAACACGCTCTTCTGCCACTGGGCAAGAAGGCCGAAGACCGGCCAGTCCCGCACTTCCGACTTGGCGATGAAGGAAATATCGGCAACTGCCGACAGGACGAGAATATCCAGCCAGGACGAATGGTTGGAGGCCAGCATCAAAGGCCGGCTCGTCTCCATCTTGCCGATCACATGGATGCGGACACCAAGCCAATAGCAGACGATGCGATGCCAGTAGCGCGGCAGATAGCGCCGGAGCTTCCAGTCAAAGCGCAGGCAGAGGATCTGCAGCGGCAGCATCACCGCGCTGACGACACAAATAACCACGGCGGCACAGCCGATGCGCAGCCAGGTCATCAAATCGCTCGCTCCTGCATGAAAGCCTTCACGTCAACCTTCGTCCTTCTTCAGCGGGATGCCGTAAAGCTCCAGCCGGTGGTCGACGAGTTTGAAGCCGTGTTCGCGGGCGATACGCTCCTGCAGCGCCTCGATCTCCGGCGAGTGGAATTCGATCACTTGACCGCTCTTCAGATCGATCAGATGGTCGTGGTGCTCTTCCGGCACGGTCTCGTAGCGGGAGCGCCCATCGCGGAAATCATGGCGGGCAAGAAGGCCGGCGTCCTCGAACAGCTTGACGGTGCGGTACACCGTGGAGATCGAGATTTTCGCATCCACTTCCACCGAGCGGCGATAGAGCTCCTCGACATCCGGGTGATCGCCGGAGCTCTCGATGATGCGCGCAATGACCCGGCGCTGCTCCGTCATGCGCATGCCGCGCTCGGCGCAAAGCTCCTCCAGGGATTTTACGGCGTCTTCCATCAATCGCTGTCTTCGGTCCAAATGAACTGTGACAAGGGACTAGCGAAGAACGCGGCGCATGACAAGCGCCGTCGATTTTTGTCCGTTTTCGCCGGCATAATAGGCCTTGCGCTCGCCGACCGTCTCGAAACCGAGCTTGCGATAGAGGCCGAGGGCCGGCTGATTGCTGCCGTCGACTTCGAGAAACATAGTTTCGCCGCCGCGATTGCGAGTTTCACGCAACGCCGCCTGCATGAGGCGCCAGCCAAGGCCGGAGCGTCCGAGTTTGGCATTGACGGCGATTGTCAGGATTTCGCCCTCGCCCGCCACATGCCGGGCCAGCACGAAGCCGGGAAGCGCCTTTTTAAGGATGGCATTGGTCTGGCGGGCAACGAAGCCGAAGGTGGTCTCCTGCGAAAGGAGACCCTGAAATTCAGTTTCGTCCCATACCCGCGGGAAGCGTTCGCCATGCAGGAGCGCCACTTCGGCGCAATCCTTCAGTTCCATCGGGACGATTTCGTATTCGGCTTTCAAGGTCAGATAGGATTCGAGCATGTCTATTGCCTGGCAACTGCGTATCCGGCCTGCGGTCTGGCATCGGGTCCGCGAAGATAAAGCGGCTTCGGCTTTTCGCCAGCAGGCTTGCCAGCGCCCAGCCGGGCGACGATGGCAATCGGAAATGCGTCTGGCCGCTCCGCAGGCGGCGCGTCGCTCAACCGGGCGACGGCCGTTCCGGTGACGACGCCATCGAATGCGCCGGCGATTGCCCGCGCTTCGTCGATCGTCACGGCCCGAGCCTCGTCCAGCGGGTTGCCATCGGCATCGAAGCTCTGGAGATAGATCTCCTCGCGCTTGGCATCGATGGCAGCCAGAACCGACTTGCCCGGATTCTGCGCTCTGGCGGTCGCGGCCATGGCCTCGAGGGTCGTGACACCAACCGCTGGAACATTGAGGGAAAGTGCAAAACCGCGCGCGGCTGCAACGCCAATGCGGATGCCGGTGAAGGAACCGGGGCCGACAGTCACGACAACACGCTCAATGGCCGAAAGCGCCACACCGGCTTTCGCCAGCGCCTCGTCGACAACGTGCATCAGATGCTCGGCATGCCCCCGTCCGATCGTTTCCGTGACCTCCCCCATCACAGAATCACTGCCGCTATCATACACAGCGGCAGCGCAATCCACACCTGCCGTGTCGAGCGCCAGTACGATCATGTCAATTTTTCCGCTAGGCCGGGATTAGACGGCTTCGACTTCCTGCACTTCCGGGACGAAATGGCGCAGCAGGTTCTGCACGCCATGCTTCAGAGTTGCCGTGGAGGACGGGCAGCCCGAGCACGATCCCTTCATGTTGAGGTAGACCTTGCCGTCACGGAAGCCGCGGAAGGTGATGTCGCCGCCATCCTGGGCAACGGCGGGACGAACGCGGGTATCGAGCAGCTCCTTGATGGTCAGCACGATGGCCTCGTCACCTTCATCGAAGAATTCGCCGCCGGCATCCTGCACTTCGGACAGAACGGATGCCGAGCCCATGACCGGCTTGCCGGACATGAAGTGCTCCATGATCGAACCGAGGATGGCGGGCTTCAGATGCTGCCATTCCTGATTTTCCTTGGAGACGGAAATGAAGTCATAGCCGAAGTAAACGCCGATCACGCCCGGGATTTCGAAGAGGCGAGCAGCGAGCGGCGAAGCTTCGGCTTCCTCGGCGCTGCGGAACTCGGCCGTGCCGTTTTCCATCACCACTTTGCCCGGCAGAAACTTGAGGGTCGCGGGGTTCGGCGTCGCTTCGGTCTGAATGAACATCTTGATCTCCATGCGGCGGGCAGACGCCCGATCCCGACTTTAGAATATTTCAAAAGAAAATAGGCCTTTTGGCCATTCTATTCAAGAGAGTGTTTCTCAAGAAATGGCACACGCGATCAACTCAGCGCGTCGATTTCCTCGTTGCTCAGCGTATCCGGGAGCACCGTCACCGGGATCGGGAAAGCGGCGGCACGACCGGCGATCGACGAGACGAGCGGGCCTGGGCCTTCCTTGGCGGAACCGGCGGCAAGCACGAGAAGAGCGATATCTCGATCCTCTTCAATCACGGCATTGATCTGCTCGGCGGCAGCACCCTCACGGATGACGATTTCCGCGTCGATGCCGATGTTTTCGCGCACGGTTTGCGCAGCCTTTGCGGTTGCGGCCTCGGCCTCCTCGCGCGCTTCCGCCCGCATGATCTCCTCGACCCCAAGCCATTGCTGGAAGTCGCCCTCGGGGATCACATAGAGTAGCACGAGGCCGCCATTGGAATTCTTGGCGCGCCGGCCGGCATAATGGACGGCGCGCTGGCATTCAGGCGTGCCGTCGATGACCGCCATGAACTTGCGGCGATGACCTTCGAGCCGTGAGAGACGTTTTGAAACCATGCAGCGACTCTGACACCCGAAGGCGGCGTTTTGCAAGCCCCCGTTTGGGACCGAGAGGCCTGCATGACGATATCATCAATAGAGAAAGCCGATAATGTCGCGAATCTGCTTCATGGTCACGTCGGCGCGGGCGCGGGCGCGGGCACTGCCATCGCGCAGAACGGCGTCGATATGGCCAGGGTCGGCCATCAAGCGGCGCATTTCCATCGTGATCGGCGAAAGCACATGCACGGCGAGATCGACGAGTGCCGGCTTGAAGACCGAGAATTGCTGACCGCCGAATTCCGAGAGAACGTCAGCCTTCGACTTGTCGGCAAGCGCCGCATAGATGCCAACCAGATTGTCGGCTTCAGGCCGGCCGGCAAGACCGGCGATTTCGCTCGGCAAGCCATCCGGATCGGTCTTGGCCTTGCGGATCTTCTTCGAGATGTTTTCCTCGTCGTCGAGCAGGTTGATGCGCGAGAGGTCCGATGCGTCGGATTTCGACATCTTCTTCGTGCCGTCACGCAGCGACATGACGCGCGGCGCCGGGCCATCGATCAGCGGCTCGACCATGGGGAAATAGGCATGCACCGGCTCATCGCCGACGGTGATGTCGATGCCGTAGCCCGTGCGGCGAATATGCTCCATATAGTCCAGATTGAACTTCATGGCGATGTCGCGGGTCAGCTCTAGATGCTGCTTCTGGTCGTCGCCGACCGGGACATGGGTGGCGCGATAGAGCAGAATGTCCGCCGCCATCAGGCTCGGATAGGCGTAAAGGCCGAGCGAAGCCTGCTCGCGGTCCTTGCCGGCCTTGTCCTTGAACTGCGTCATGCGGTTCATCCAGCCGATGCGGGCGACGCAGTTGAAGATCCAGGCAAGCTCAGCATGGCCGGGCACGGCCGATTGATTGAAGACGATGTGCTTTTCCGGATCGATGCCGGCGGCAAGGAAGGCCGCGGTGATCGAGCGCGTCTGGTTCGGCATGTCCTCATGGACCAGCTGCGCCGTCAGCGCATGCATGTCGACGACGCAGTAGATGCAGTCGTTATTGGCCTGCAGGGCCACGAACTTGCGGATTGCGCCGAGATAGTTGCCGAGGTGGAGGTTGCCGGTAGGCTGAACGCCGGAGAATACGAGCGGCTTGAATTCGGTCATGTCGTCCTCAAAAGGCTTGTGGAGGGCCCGGGTGAGCTCGCGCTCGACCCTTGGTTTCGAGCGGCTTATGCACGGCGGATAGGTTGGGATCAAGAGGTTATATGGGCAGTCTCAGGAAGAATGCTGGATCAGGTCCCAGGTGTTGCCGTAGGGATCGGCAAAGACCGCGACCGTGCCATAGACTTCATGGCGCGGTTCCTCCAGAAAATGCACGCCCTTTGCCTTCATAGCTGCATGATCGCGGGCGAAATCATCGGTCTTGAGGAAGAAGCCGACGCGGCCACCGGTCTGGTTGCCGATCGCCGTGCGCTGGCTGTCGCTGGCGGCCTGGGCGAGCAATAGCGCGGCGCCCTCGGTGCCTTTCGGTCTGACCACGACCCAGCGCTTGCCCTCCGGCTGCACCTCGTCGGCCAAGCACTCGAAGCCGAGGGCATCGCAATAGAAGGCTTTCGCGCGATCATAGTCATCGACGACGAGGGCGACGAGGAAGAGGGATTGGGGCATGGGAACTCCGTCTTATTTCCTGGCACGGCAGCATTAGCTACGATTCTCGGCTCGAAATAAAAACCTATAAAACGGATTCAATCTCGCACCGTTCGATCGGGCGAAGGAGCCTTTGTTATTCCCCGTTCGCCACCTCGGCATCTGGAGCGGTCGCGGCCCGCTTGCGCTTCAAATTGCGGCGTACCATGCCCAAATCCACGCCACCGATCAGGAAGGCGACAATGAAATACACCGCCATCGCAATCAATATGAGCAAGCCCAGGATGCCGGTTTTGATGAGCAGCGACGAGCTCCCCCCCAGAAGCGGCTCCCAGCGATCAGACAAATATACGATAACGCCGCCCATGACGGCGGAGGATACGAGCAGCATCACAGTGCGGCGCGCCAGCGACCATTCCCAGGCGAGATGTCCGCGGCGATAGAGCGTGACGAAGAGCTGCACGGCGTTCAGCCATCCGGCAACCGCCTCAGCGAGCGCAATGCCGCGTTCGGCCAGCACCGGGAAAAGCAAGATGGACAGCGCCGAATTGACGGCGACGGCGACCGCCGTGTAGCGCATCGGCGATTTCGTATCTTCGCGGGCATAAAAGCCGGGCTGCAGTGCTTTAATCAGCACGAAAGCCGGCAGACCAAGACCGAAGATTGCGAGGATGGAGCCGACCAGCTTTGTATTTTCCGAGTTAAAGGCGCCGCGCTCGTAAAGCACGCGGATGATATCATCGGAGAGCAGCCAGAGGGCAATAGCGGCCGGCAGGGTCAGGAACAGCACAAATTCGATCGAGCGGTTCTGGATATTGGCAGCTTCCTTGATGTGGCCTGATTTCAGCGAGCGGGCTAGTTCCGGCAGAAGCACGATTCCGACCGCGACGCCGACGACGCCGAGCGGCAACTGGTAGATGCGGTCTGCATATTGCAGGGCGGCGATCGCGCCTTCCTTGCCCGAGGCAATTGCCTGGCCGATCACCAGATTGATCTGAGTGACGCCGCCGGTGATGGCCGCCGGGATCGCAAGAAGCAGGAGCCGTTTGACATTGGGCGTGAAGCGCGGAAAGCGCAGACCGATACTGATGCCGGCATGACGCACGCCGATATAGACGACCGCCAGCTGCAGCACGCCTGCCACCAGTACCGACCAGGACAAATACCAGGCTGTGCTCAGCGGATCGGCGCCGTAGTAGATCGCATAGAACAGCGCACTGATCATCACCAGGTTTAGGAAGATCGGAGCCACGGCGGCAGCGAAGAAATGATGCAGCGAGTTCAGCATGCCGCTCATCATCGCCGTCAGCGACATCGACATGAGATAAGGGAACATCACGGCGGCCAACCGGACCGTCAGATCGAATTTCTCGGCATCGTCGGCGAAACCAGGTGCGATGACCCAACGCACCAGGAGCGGCATGGCTAGTTCCATGACGATAGTGATCAGCAGCAGGACCGAGAAGAGAACGCCGAATACTTCCTCGGAAAACCGCTTGGCGCCGTCGATGCCATTCGCCTCGATCTCTTTTGCAAAAAGCGGCACGAAGGCGGCGTTGAAGGCGCCTTCGGCAAACAATCGGCGGAAGAGATTCGGAAAGCGGAAGGCGGCGTAGAAGACGTCGGCCATCGGCCCGGTGCCGAGGGCAGCGGCCATCAGCGTTTCGCGGGCGAAGCCGAAGATGCGGCTGCCGAGCGTCGCGCCACCGACCGTGATGAATTTCTTGACTAGGCTCATGCGGCTGAACCGGCTTTCTTCTCAGTGTCTGACTTTTCGACGGCGACGCCGCGCGTGGCGGCGGGCGCGATGATGCCGGAGGGCATGCGCTCGCGCATTTCATCCTCTTCGCCGGCCATGACGGCTTTCAGGCGGGCGGTGATATAGGCTCGCCTGTTCTCGTTGGAAATCTTCTGGCCCACCAGGTCGGCGACATAGAAGGTATCGATGACCTTTTCGCCGAAGGTGGTGATCCGCGCAGACTGGATATCGAGAGACAGGTCCGAAAGAACGGCCGTGATTTCCGACAGCAGGCCGGGGCGGTCGAGGCATTCGACCTCGATGACCGTGAACTTGTTGGAGAGGCTGTTGGTGATGATGACCGACGGCGGGATGACGAAAGCCTTGTTCTTGCGGCGGTTCTTCGTGCGCGTCGCGATGACCTCCGGTAGCCGCTTGCGGCCGGCCAGCACGTCCTCGATCATCTTGCCGATGGTGCCGGCGCGGCGCAGTTCGTCGGCATCATCAGGAAATTCGCGGCTGACATGGATGGTGTCGAGCGC
Source organism: Rhizobium sp. ERR 1071 (assembly GCF_007828675.1). Classification (NCBI taxonomy): domain Bacteria; kingdom Pseudomonadati; phylum Pseudomonadota; class Alphaproteobacteria; order Hyphomicrobiales; family Rhizobiaceae; genus Rhizobium; species Rhizobium sp. ERR 1071. The sequence goes on from NZ_VITM01000003.1 coordinate 632,754, forward strand.
GCGGCCATCCGATGTCGTGAAGATCTGCGCATCGGCGATATTAGCGCCCGCAGCAGCGCAGGCGCCGGCAATCACGGTCAAAAGACGCGGATGGTCAGGCGAGAGCACGGTGATCTCGGTGATGGCGTGGAAGCTGTCGGTGCGCACCATGGTGGCGAGGACTTTGCCCGCCTTGTCGGATTCACGCATGAACTGCGTATGGCGGACCTGATCTTCCAGCGGCACGGACAGCAGATAGGGCTGATAGTGCAGCTTGACGTAGGCCTTGCGCTCCTTCTGGCTCCAATCCGCGAGTGCGTGTTCCAGCGCTTCGGCAGCAGCTTCGGCGCGTTCCTTGCGCGAAACTTCGGAGAAACCTCCTGACAGCAGCAGCTCCGTTTCATAATAGAGCGTGCGCAACAGCTGGCCCTTCCAGCCGTTCCAGACGCCGGGGCCTACGGCGCGGATATCACAGACGGTCAGGATCAGCAGCATCTTCAACCGGTCAAGCGACTGCACCCGGTCGGCGAAATCGATAATGGTCTTGCGGTCGGTCAGGTCGCGCGTCTGAGCGACCATCGACATGGTCAGATGTTCCGCGATCAGCCAGACCACCAGCTCCGTCTGCTTCGGCGAAAGGCCGAAGCGTGGGCAAAGCTTGCGTGCAACCGCGGCGCCGGCTTCCGAATGGTCCTCCTCGCGGCCCTTGGCAATGTCGTGCAGGAGGACGGCGACATAGAGCGCGTCGCGATCCTCGATGCCAGGCATCAGCTTGTTGGTCAGCGGATGGATATCCTCGGCCTTGCCCTTGTCGATCTCCGATAGCACCTCAACGGCGCGGATCAGATGCTCGTCCACCGTATAGTGATGATACATGTTGAACTGCATCATCGAGACGATCTTGCCAAATTCCGGAATGAAGCGGCCGAGCACGCCGGCCTCGTTCATGCGGCGCAGGATGAGTGCGGGATCGCGCTTCGAGGTGAGGATGGAGAGGAAGAGCCGGTTCGCCTCCTCGTTCTCGCGCAGATCGTTGTCGATGAGGTTCAGCGAGCGGGTGACGCGCTTCAACGCGTCCGGATGGAATTCCAGCCCATTGATATCGGCAACGAAGAACAGCCGGATAAGGCTGACCGGATCGCGCTTGAAGACATCGGGATTGGCAAGCGCGATGCGGCCGCGGTCTTCGACGAATTCGACGGTGCCGGGGATCTTGCGCGAGCGGTTGGCAAAACGGCTGATGACGCCGGTGAGCCCCGGCGTGGCTTTCGCCTGCTGGTCCTCCAGTGCGGCGCAGAGGATGCGGGTGAGATCGCCGACATCCTTGGCGACAAGGAAATAATGCTTCATGAAGCGCTCGACGGCCGAAAGGCCCGGGCGGGCGTTATAGTCGAGGGCTGCGGCGATATCGCGCTGGATATCGAAGGAAAGCCGCTCTTCCGCCTTGCCGGTCAGGAAATGCATATGGCAGCGCACGGCCCAGAGGAAATCCTCGGCCTTCTCAAAGAGACGATATTCCTGTTTCGAGAGCACGCCGAGCTTTACCAGCTCGGCTGGATCGCGGACGTGATAGTAATATTTCGAGATCCAGAACAGCGTGTGCAGGTCGCGCAGGCCACCCTTGCCTTCCTTGACGTTGGGCTCGACGAGATAGCGGGTGTCGCCCGCCTTGCGGTGGCGCTCGTCACGCTCGGCGAGCTTGGCGGCGATGAATTCCGGGCCGGTATTGGTGACGATCTCCTTGTCGAAACGGGCTTGCAGCTCGCGCTCCAGCGCGATGTTGCCGCAGATATAGCGGGTTTCGAGAATGGCGGTGCGCACCGTCATGTCGGACTTGGCCTCTCGGATGCACTCCTCGACCGTGCGCGTGGCGTGGCCGACTTTGAAGCCCATGTCCCACAGCATATAGAGAATGAATTCGACCGCCTTGTGCGTCTCGCTCTCCGGCTTCGGCCGGAAGAGGAAGAGAAGGTCGATATCGGAGCCCGGCGCCAGCGTATCGCGGCCATAGCCGCCGACGGCGGTGACGGAGAAGGCGCCGGCCTGCTTCGGATAGACGTGATGGACGGTGAAATCGTAGAGGACGGTGATGATCTGGTCCTGCAGCCAGGAAATCCGGTGCGCGCAATTAAGCCCGCTGCCGTCGGCGATCAGCAACCGCCGCGCTTCTTCCCGTCCATCCTGGCTTGCCTTTTTCAACAGCGCCAGCAGTGCGGAGCGCTCTTCATTCTTATCCAGGCCGCGTTTGGTGAGGGTCTCGCACTCCGCCTTCAGCGCGGATACATCGAGAATGGTCGAAAAATCGATATGATGCGTTTCCATGCTCTGCCGATCGGCTTTCTCTTCGCTGACCGCGGTCCGTTGCCGGCGCGCCCGTCTTTTCGTCTGCATGCGCTATAGCCTCTTTGCCCAGCGATTGACACAGGCATTCTACGCCCGCATCCCCAAAGCCAGCTGGAGCCGATCATCTCGAATCGATGATCCGTCAAGATTTCTATCGGGCCAAGGTTGACGAAGCGTGACGGCCATCGACGCAGAAATCGGCAGTTTTAGGGCCTTGCCGGCTCAAGTGCCCGTCTGAGCTCGTTCAAACTATATAGTATGTTTCGCGATTGAGCGCCGATCTGCGTCACCATTTCGCGCTCGCATTCCCAATAACCGGCCTTGGCGATCTTGGAGCAGATATCGGAAATGCGGCTGCAGGACAGCGTGATATCGAGCAGGCCCCGATCGGATTCACAGTCCGGGGCTTCGCCCTCGCCGCAGATCTTGCCGCGCGCGGCGATCGGAGAGAAGCGCTCACCCAGAATGCGGACTTCGGCGAGAAGAACTTCGAGATACATCATATTGCCTTTGGAATATCGCCTGCGGTCAACTGGTCTTGGTAAGCGTTTTCTTCAGTTCATAGAGTACATCCAGGGCGGCTCGCGGCGTCAGATCGTCAAGATCGAGCGTTTTCAGCCGTTCCTCAACCTTGGACGGCTCGCGCCGGCCAACGGCTTCCTCCCGGCGGACGGCCACCTGGAAGAGGGGGAGATCATCAATGAGCTGGCTTGCCGGATTCTTGCGGTCGGCATCTTCAAGCCGCGTCAGGACATCGCGGGCGCGCGCCACAACGGAAGCCGGCAGACCGGCGAGTCGCGCCACCTGGATACCGTAGGAGCGATCGGCAGCCCCCGGCCCAACCTCGTGCAGGAAGATGACATCGCCATCCCATTCCTTGACGCGCATGGTGGCATTGGAAAGCCGGCCGAGCTTTTCCGAGAGCACGGTCAGCTCGTGGAAATGCGTGGCGAACAGACCGCGGCATCGGTTGGCTTCATGCAGATGCTCGACGGCTGCCCATGCGATCGAAAGACCGTCGAAGGTCGCGGTGCCACGACCGATCTCGTCGAGGATGACGAGGGAGCGTTCCGTTGCCTGGTTGAGGATCGCCGCCGTCTCGACCATCTCGACCATGAAGGTCGAGCGGCCACGGGCAAGATCATCGGAAGCGCCGACGCGCGAGAAGAGCCGGTCGACGATACCGATATGGGCCGAAGCGGCGGGCACGAAGGAGCCCATCTGCGCTAGAATAGCGATCAAAGCATTCTGGCGCAGGAAGGTGGATTTACCGCCCATGTTCGGGCCGGTCAGGAGCCAGATCGCGCCATCCTTGCCGTCGGCTTTCGGCGAAAGATCGCAATTGTTGGCGACGAACGGACCGCCGGCCTGACGGCGCAGCGCCTGTTCGACGACTGGATGACGGCCGCCTTCGATCGCGAACATGCGGCTGCCGTCGACGACGGGCCGGCAATAGGCCTGCTCCTCGGCAAGCAGTGCAAGCCCCGCCGCGACATCGATCACCGACAACGCGCGGGCGCCGGTCTTGATCGCCTCGGCAGCAGCCACAACGGCCGCAACCATGCGGTCGAAGGCCTCGAGTTCGATCGCCAGCGCCTTGTCGGCGGCATTGGCAATGCGGCTTTCAAGATCGGCAAGTTCTGTAGTGGTGAAGCGCATGGCATTCGCCATGGTCTGGCGATGGATGAAGCGCGCCTTGGCTTCGCTGGTGTCCGTCATCGGACCGGCATTGCCGGCGGTGACCTCGATAAAGTAGCCGAGCACATTATTGTGCTTGATCTTCAGCGACTTGATGCCGGTTTCCTCGGCATATTGCAGCTGCAGGCCGGCGATGACGCGGCGCGACTGGTCGCGCAGTGCCCGCACTTCATCCAGCTCGGCATTCGCCCCTTCCCGCAGGAAACCTCCGTCGCGCTTCAGCAGGGGCAGCTCGTCGGCAAGATTCGCCGCAAGCATGGCTTCGAGATCAGCCGGTAAAGCTTTCAGTCCGTCCAGTGCGGCGGCAAGCTCTTCCGGCAGCAAGGCGCCATCGAGAAGCCGGGCAAGATCGGCCGCCGCCGCCAGCCCCTGACGGATCGCCCAGAGATCGCGCGGACCACCACGATCGAGCGCAAGGCGCGACAGGGCACGCGGCATGTCAGGCACATGCTTCAATGCCGAACGCAGATCGCTGCAGAGCGACGGCTCCTCGGTCAGAAAGCCGATCGAATCCAACCTTTCGTTGATACGGGCAGGGTCGGTCAGCGGCGACATCAGCCGCTCGGCAAGAAGGCGGGCACCGCCGCCGGTCACGGTACGGTCGATCGCCTTCAGCAGCGAACCGTTGCGATCGCCGGAGAGCGTGCGAACCAGTTCGAGATTGGCGCGCGTGGCGGGATCGATGAAAAGTGTCGAGGCGCCGCTTTCGCGCTCCGGCAATCCCAGCGGGGGCCGCTCGGCGAGCTGGGTTTTTTCGACATAGGCAATTGCAGCCGCAGCCGCAGCCAATTCGGCGCGGCTGAACGTGCCAAAACCATCGAGTGTCGACACGCCGAAGTAACGCGTGATCCGTCCCTCGGCGCTGGCGCTGTCGAAGAGCACCGCCGGCTGCGGAACAGCGGTCCGGCCGAGGATATCGAAAACGGGCTTCAGCTCCGGATCATGAAACATCGTATCCGGCAGGATCAGTTCTCTCGGATCGATGCGCAGGATATCGGCGAGCAGCCGCGACGTCTCCGTTTCTGCAAGACGGAAGACGCCTGTCGAAATATCGATCCAGGCAAGCGCCAGCTGCGGCTCGACGCCACCGCGAATACGGGTGAGCGCCATCAGATAATTGGATTCCGAGGGCGAAAGCAGCTTTTCTTCGGTGATCGTACCCGGCGTCACCAGGCGCACGACATCGCGCCGCACCACCGATTTGCCGCCGCGCTTTTTCGCTTCGGCAGGATCCTCCACCTGCTCGCATACAGCAACGCGAAAGCCGAGACCGATCAGTTTCTGCAGATAATCATCGGCAGCGTGAACCGGAACGCCGCACATCGGGATGTCCTGCCCCATGTGCTGGCCGCGCTTCGTCAGCGTGATGCCGAGCGCACGCGACGCATCGATGGCGTCTTCGAAGAACAGTTCGTAGAAGTCGCCCATGCGATAGAACAGCAGCGAACCGGGATTGTTCGCCTTGATCTCGATATATTGCTCCATCATCGGAGTGGCCGAGGCACGGCTTTCCTCCGAGGCAAGCTCGGCGGCCGAGAAAGCATCGATGCTGGCGTTAATACGTTCGTTCACGGAGGTGCAGTTTTTCCAAAAAAATGAGGTGCCACCCTATCCGCGCGCCGCTATAGAAGACAACAGCTATCGGACAAGAGGGACCGGTCGCCCACAGGAGGTTTGGAGGAACAATGGCTGACAGCAAGAGCAAGTCGCGTCCGGGAACGGGGATCACCGATCAGGAAGCACTGGACTTCCACAAGAACGGACGCCCCGGCAAGCTTGAGATCAATCCGACCAAGCCGATGGCGACACAACGCGATCTTTCCCTTGCTTATTCGCCCGGTGTCGCCGTTCCCGTAAAGGCGATCGCTGCAGATCCGGCCACCGCCTACGACTATACTTCGCGCGGCAACATGGTCGCCGTCATTTCGAACGGCACAGCTATTCTCGGCCTCGGCAATCTCGGCGCACTCGCCTCCAAGCCGGTCATGGAAGGCAAATCGGTGCTGTTCAAGCGCTTCGCCGACGTCGATTCAATCGATCTCGAGATCGACACCGAGAATGTCGACGAATTCATCAATTGCGTACGCTATCTCGGCCCATCCTTCGGTGGCATTAATCTCGAGGACATCAAGGCGCCGGACTGCTTCATCATCGAGCAGCGGCTGCGCGAGCTCATGGATATCCCCGTGTTCCATGACGACCAGCACGGCACCGCCATCATCGCCGCTGCCGGCCTCATCAACGCGCTGGAGCTGACCGGCCGCGACCTGAAGACCACCAAGCTCGTCTGCAACGGCGCCGGCGCTGCCGCCATCGCCTGCATCGAGCTGATCAAGTCGATGGGCTTCGCCCCGGACAACATCGTCCTTTGCGACACCAAGGGCGTGATCTACCAGGGTCGCAGCGAAGGCATGAACCAGTGGAAGTCGGCACACGCCGTCAAGACCGACAAGCGCACGCTAGCGGAAGCAATGAAGGGCGCCGGCGTCGTGTTCGGCCTCTCGCAGAAGGGCGCCTTTTCCGAGGATATGATCCGTTCTATGGCCGACCGGCCGATCATTTTCGCCATGGCCAATCCGGATCCGGAAATCACGCCGGAAGAAGTCGCCCGCATCCGCGACGACGCCATCATGGCGACGGGGCGCTCGGACTATCCGAACCAGGTCAACAATGTCCTCGGCTTCCCCTATATCTTCCGCGGCGCCCTCGACGTGCGCGCCACCACCATCAACGACGAGATGAAGATCGCCGCCGTCAACGCGCTGGCGAGCCTTGCGCGCGAAGACGTGCCTGACGATGTCGTGGCAGCCTATCAGGGCGCGCGGCCGCGCTTCGGCGCGCAGTACATCATCCCTGTGCCCTTCGATCCGCGGCTCATCTCGGCAATCCCGGTGGCTGTCGCAAAAGCCGCGATCGAGAGCGGCGTCGCGCGCCGCGAAATTGCCGACATGGCCGCTTATGCGCGCGAACTCTCTGCCCGGCGGGATCCGATTGCTTCGACACTGGCGCAGCTATACGAGCGTGTCCGCCGGCACCAGAAGCGCATCGTCTTTGCCGAAGCGGAAGAAGAGCAGGTCATGCGCGCCGCCCTCTCCTACGTCAATCAGGGGCTCGGCACGGCGATCCTGCTCGGCCGCGAGGATCTGATCCAGGCAACCGCCGAGCGCGCCGGCATCGATCTCAACCGCCCAGGCCTCGAGATCGTCAATGCCCGCATCTCGAAGCGCGGTGATGCCTATATCGATTATCTCTATGCCCGGCTGCAGCGCCAGGGCTACCTGCATCGTGACGTGACGCGCCTGATCCACAACGACCGCAATCATTTTGCCGCGTGCATGGTCGCACTGGGCGATGCCGACGGCATGGTGACGGGCGTGACGCGCAACTATTCGACTGCGCTCGGCGATGTACGCCGCTGCATCGACGCCAAACCGGGACACCGGGTCATCGGCATATCGATCGTGCTTGCCCGCGGCCGAACCGTCTTCGTTGCCGATACCGCCGTGCATGACATGCCGACCTCCGAAGAACTGGCCGATATCGCCGAGGAAGCTGCCGGCTTCGCCCGGCGCATGGGCTATGAGCCGCGCGTCGCCATGCTCGCTTATTCCACCTTCGGCCATCCCCCAGGCGAACGCTCCGAGCGGGTGCGTGAAGCGGTTAATATTCTCGACAAGCGATACGTCAATTTTGAATTCGACGGCGAAATGGCGGCGGATGTGGCGCTGGACCGCAAGCTCATGGAAAACCTCTATCCCTTCTCGCGACTTTCCGGACCGGCAAACGTGCTTGTCATGCCCGCCTTCCACTCTGCGGCGATCTCCACCAAGATGCTGCAGGAGCTCGGCGGCTCGACGGTCATCGGGCCGCTGCTCGTAGGTCTCGACAAGCCGGTGCAGATCACATCGATGGGCGCCAAGGATTCCGATATCGTCAACATGGCCGCCATCGCGGCTTATGGCGCGGGCTCGTAACCACTACCCCATAAGACTGAGCCGGCGACCCAACAAAGGTGATGGGCTGCCGTATCAATTCGGTGTAAAATAGGGGGATGAGTGAAGCTCAGGTCCTGTTCGGAGTGCTGCGCCATTCAGCGCAGCCTGACATTGTCGATGCTATCGAGCGGCTCGTTCTTGAGGCACCCGACCGCAAGCTCAACCGTGTGAATGCGCTCGCCTTTGCGGCAGGCCACGGCTTCGATGAAGAACAGGCCGTCAATGCCTTTCTGCACGCCTCGCGCCTCGGCCTGTTCGAGATGTCGTGGAATGTTCTTTGCCCCGGCTGCGGCGGAGTGTTGGATGCTAATACTTCACTCAAAACTGTGCAGAGCGATACCTATAACTGCACGCTTTGCGCCGCCGGATACGAGCCGACGCTCGACGAGATGGTCGAAGTCACCTTCACCGTCAGTCCACGCGTGCGCCACATAGAAGCGCACAATCCGCACGATCTGCCGCCGCTCGAATATTTCCGCCAGATTTATTGGGGCTCAGGCATCGACCTTCCCGACGAGGGTTACGAAGAAAAAGTCGATCAGTTCGTTTTGGAATCCCTGGAACTGCCGCCGGGCGAGAAAGCGGTCATATCGCTTCAATTGCCGGCGGAATTCACCATCATCTTCGAGCCGGTCACGCATGCGGCGCAATTCCTCGACGTGAAGGGAGAACCATCGAAGGAGCGGCAGGCTCTCTCGCTCGTTTTCGATCGCATGCATCGCCATAGCGAGGCCATAGAATTGCGGCCCGGCCCGCTACGCGTCCAGATGGAGAACCACACGGACCTTCGCGTGCTGCCATCGATCTGCGTGGCCAACGACGCTCTTCACACGCTGCTTGGACAACGCCGGCCATTTCTGACCGCCAAGCGCCTGCTTTCCAACCAGACCTTCCGTGACATCTATCGGACGGACACGATTGACATCGATCAGCGGCTGAAGATCACCAGCCTCACCTTTCTGTTCACCGACCTGCGCGGTTCGACGGAATTATACGAAAGGGTTGGCGATCTTGCGGCCTTCGATCTGGTCAAAACGCATTTCGGCATCCTGCATGAGATCGTGGCGGCAGAGGCGGGCGCGGTCGTCAAGACAATCGGCGATGCGGTCATGGCGACCTTCCCGACCCCGGACCGGGCGCTCACTGCGGCGATGCGGATGCGAGAGGCCATGCTCAGCCTCAACGAAGAGCGCGGCAATGATGATCTTCTTCTGAAAATCGGCATCCATGAGGGGCCGTGCATCGCCGTGAGCCTGAACGAACGACAGGATTATTTCGGGCAGACGGTCAATATCGCATCCCGCGTCCAGCACCTCGCCACATCACGCGAGATCTTTGCCACCAGCTCGGTGCTCGATCATCCTCGCGCTGCCGAACTGATGACAAGGCGCGGCCTCACGCCGCAATCGCATCATGTCGCGCTGCGCGGCATCACGGATGCGATCGATATTTTCGCGATCCCTTGATAGTCCTCAGCTGGCGAAGCGACCGGCATCCGCGCCGTAATAATTCACGTAGCGGTTGGAAATGCTGGCGATCGGCAGGACGATCAGAACGTCTGTCGTGTTGAAAGCTTGATCGACCACGGCGGTCGAGCCGACCATGGCGCCGAGACGCAGATAGCCCTTGATCAAGGGCGGCAGCGACATCAGCGCCTTCTTCGGATTGACGGCCTCGACCGGCATCAGATCCATGTTGCGTGCCAGCGATGGCAGCGCGCCAACGGCCCATTCGTCCTTGGCGAGAACATTGTGATAGAGGAAGGAAAGCGCCAGCGCATGCTGCTCCGGCAGAATGCCCGGGAAGGATGCGCAACCGAACATGGCACCCATGCCATGCTTCAGCGCATAGGCCCAATTGCCCTGCCAGAGCAGTTCCACCGTACGCTTGTTGCGGTAATCCGGCAGCACGCAGGAACGGCCGAGCTCCATGAAGCGCTTATCGGGATGACGGGCGAGCAGCGCATCGATGTCGAATTCCGATGAGGAATAGAAGCCGCCATTGGCCATGGCCACTTCCTGGCGCAGCAGGCGATAGGTGCCGACGATCTGGTCTTCCGGATCGCCCTCAAGCGAGCGGTCCAGCACCAGAAGATGGTCGCAAATGTCGTCCCAGCTGTCGACATCACGCTGACGACGCATGGCGTCAGCCGGCAGTTGCGCGTTCATCTCCTCGACGAAAACGCGGTAGCGGACGGCCTGAGCGGCATCGATTTCGCGCGCCGTGCGGGCAAGGCGCGTTTCGAGATTTCCGATGCGTCCGAGCACATCGCTGGCAACTGGCTCAACCGTTGCCTTTGAAGACTGAACCATTTCGCCCTGAGCTTCGCGATTCAAAATTTCGATGGACATGGCGATTCTCCCCCTGCGGGCCGATATAGCGCCATAAACCAAATTCGTGCGACAGGAAAGTGACACGCAGCTTGGCTAAAAGCAAGAACCGTGCCCGTTGCAATTTTTCGAATGGACGCGCCATCCCCAACTTAGCGAGGACGATTGCCATAAGTTGAGCCATGTCAACCGCCGCTATCAAGCATTGATGAGCCGGCTTTGCAATTTTCATCCGCAGATAGCCGATGATTTCTAGGCGCGTTCGAAGACCGATCTCGACAGGCCGCGTAGCGCGGCCGTCAGCTTTTCGGGATCGACCGGCTTGACGATGACGGCATCGGCTCCGGCCAGCAGTGCCTGGCGACGGATCGAATCGCGGCTGTCCGCGGTCAGCACTATGATCGGAAGCGGCGGCAGGCCATGCCTGCGTTCATGAGCGCGCAATTGCGCAAGCACAGCCGCGCCCGTACCGCCCGGCATGTTGAAATCCGTCACCAGCACCTCCGGTCGCGCTTCGCCGTCTTCGGTGCGGGCTCGAAGACCGTCGAAATCCTCGACGAGGCGAACCCTGTGGCCAGCCTTGGAGAGCATGGCCCGAACCAGCATCGCATTGACCGGATCATCCTCACCCAGCAGAATATCGAGCGCGCGGTCTTCCGACTCTGGTGTCGTTATGCCGATCTCGGAGACTGCCTCGATCAAGGCTTCGCGCTTTTCCATGCCGCGCATGCGGCCTCTCAGCACATCGATCAGCGACTGTTCGCGCAGCGGCCGGATGAGCCAGGCGTCGAAAAGATCGAGCGGATGGGTGTTGCGCTCCTCGGGATTGACCAGGAAGATCTTGCGCAGCCTCGGCACCGCAAGCGCATTTCCCTCGCTGAAGTACCAGGGCGCCATGCGATGGTCGACGATGAGATCCGTCCAGACCCCGCCCTCGCCCATCGGAAACGAAGGCAGCAGGTCATCCATGTCGCCCGGGCCGATCAGCCGGCAATGGCCGCCAAGGGTCTGGATGGTTCGCATGATGGCCGTGCTTGCCGCCCCTTGGGGAGCCAGCAGCAGGATACGAGATCCCCTAAGCATGGTATTGCGCCGATCGTATCCGTCTTCGCCGGCAATCAGGCCGACCGGGAAGGAGATGACGAATTCGCTGCCCTCGCCGCGCTCGCTGGCAACGCTGAGCCCGCCGCCGAATTCGCGCAGGATGCGGGCGGAGATTGCAAGGCCAAGGCCGGTGCCGGCGCTTCTTTCCACCGTGGTGCCGGCCTGCTCGAATTCGCCGAAGACGCGGGCCTGTTCTTCCTCGGTCATGCCGGGACCGCTATCGCGCACCGATATCGTCAAATCCGGGCCGTTGAGGTCGACACTGACAAGCACACCGCCGGTCTGGGTGAACTTCACCGCATTGCCGATGACGTTGAACAGGATCTGGCGCAGCCGGGCTGGATCGAATTCCATGCTCTCGGGAACGTCGGCCGCAACGCTCGCGGCAATTTCGATGCCCTTCTCATGGGCTCGATGCGCAAGCATCTCGATGACGCCTTCCAGCAGCGGCCGCAAAGCCTCCGTGCGCGGATGCAACTGGAAGCGACCGACTTCGATCGTGGAGAAATCAAGGAGATCTTCGACCAGCTGCACCAGCGCGTGACCCGACTGACGAATGCCCGTCAGGTAATTTGCCTGCTCCAGGGTCAGCGGCGTCTGGGCAAGCAGATGGTTCATGCCGAGAATGCCCGACAGCGGCGTGCGGATCTCATGGCTGACGGTGGCGAGCAGCCTCGATTTGGCGGCACTGTTGTATTCGGCCTTCAGCCGCGCGTCTTCGCGCAGGCGGGCTGCCTGCCGCTCCTCCGTCACGTCGCGCGCGATGCTCTGTATGCATAATTGCCCGGTCGTCGCATCGCGGAACATGACATCGTGCCAGGCGAAGATGCGCCGGCCCTCGGGTGTCGCGATTTCCGCATCCTGATGCTTCGCATCGGTGACGGCACGGAATACGAGGCCAGCTTCTTCCAGCGTCAGGCCTTCGGGGTGCGACCTTCCGGTCAATCTGCTGAAGGTGGCGTTGGCGTGCAGAATCCGGCGATCGATACTGCGCGTGACCGCGATGTCGCCAAGCGCATCGTGGACGGTGGCAAGGAGGCTGGTGCTTTCCTTGTGCTCCCATAGGCGATCGTGATCGCTCTCGCTGAAATCGGCAGCGTCAATCTCGGGCTCGCGCGCAGCGCCTCGCGTTTTGACGATGCCGACGGCTGCCAGCGCAACGGCTGCGAGGCCAAGAAAGCCTAAAAGCACCAGAGGACCTCCGGCGAAGCCGATCGCGAGAAAGGCGGCCCCGGCCACAAGACCGCCACCATTCAGCCAATGGCTTTGCAGCCACCAGGCTTGCGCAGGCGGCGCCGAGTGCCGGCCTGCCTCACGCGATACGGTCGATTTTGCAAGCGACGACTCGTCGGCGGCCGACCCATCGATCGGTCCCGTTTGATCGTGAACTGCCGCCGCGGCAAGCTTTTCCTGCAAATCTGCCAGAGTGCTCATGCAGTCTGGCTAACATGGGCATTCTTCCTGATGCCTTCAGGGATTCGCTAGAATTTTAAACTTTTGCCTTTTTGGGCATCAGAAGCTCGTCGAGAATGACGCAGCCTGCCCCGACGGTGATGAAACTGTCGGCAAGATTGAAAACCGCGAAAGACCATGTCTGCGTATGAAACAGGATATAATCGATCACGTGACCGTAGAGAAAGCGATCAAGCAGATTGCCGAGCGCGCCGGCAATGATCAGGGCAAAGCCCATATGCGCGAGCCAGCGATGATCGGGCGTGCGCCGCCAGAGCCACAGCACGAAGGCGACGATGACGAGCCGCATCCCGACGATGAACCAGCCGTCCATGCCCGAAAGCATGGAGAAGGCCACGCCTAGATTATAGGTGCGATAGAGCGCCAGCATCGGAATGACCGGCACCATCTCCTGCAGCGGCAGCCAATGATCCACCATAATCTTGATGGCCTGGTCGAGAATGACCGCAACCACGATGAAGATCAGGATCGGCAGGGGCCGTGAAAACAGGGCCGGCTTTGCAGTCGGCTGCTCATGGGTCTCGCTATCGGTCATCGGGTCTCGCTCAGGGTCAGGATATGGCGGCGTGCTTCGAACAGCATGACTGCCGTCGCGACCGCCAGATTGAGGCTATCCGCGCGGCCGGCCTGCGGGATACGGGCGAGCGCGTCGGCCTCTTTCGCCAGGGCATCCGGCAAGCCGGACTGCTCGTTACCCATCAGGATGACGACGGGCTTCTTCTTGTAATCGATGGTGCGGTAATCGACGGCGCCCGCCAGATGGGTGGCGACGACAGCGACACCGGCCGTCTTCTTCCAGATCAGAAACTCCTCCGGCGTCGCTTTAACGACAGGAACGGCAAAGACCGAGCCCATGGTGGCACGCACGGTTTCCAGCGAAAACGGATCGGTCGTTTCTCCGACGAGGATGACACCGGAAGCGCCGGCCGCATCGGCAGTGCGGATGATGGTGCCGAGATTGCCGGGATCGCGCACGCGATCGAGCGCCACCCAGGTCTCGCCCGCCTTCGGCTTGACGTCGCGAAGCGGCCGCCAGCGCTGCTCGAAGACGCCGACCACCATCTGCGGATTGTCGCGGCGTGTAATGGAGCCAATGACCTTTTCGCTGACCTCCAGCACCAGCCCGCCGGCCGCGACCGTCTTGGCGGCGACCTGTTCGACGAGAGGCTTGCCCTTGGCGGCCTTGGCGTAAACAAGCGTGCGGATCGTCCAGCCGAGCTCGAGCGCATCGATGACGAGCTTCAGTCCTTCGGCCAGGAAGGCGCCGCTTTCCTCGCGAGACTTCTTGACCGTCAGCGCCTTGATATCCTTGACGATCGGATTGGCAAGCGAGGTAACCTCTTTGACCTGTCCGACCTTGCGCGGGCCGTCACTACGAAAATCCTGGTTCATTTCGGCACCCAGCGGCTGAAGAGAGAGGTGGAAAGCGCCCTGCCCGGCGTGCGGCCATCGAGGCCGGCCTCGCGGATGACGAGTTCGCCGGATTCGACGGCGCCGCCGGCACCGCGCATCGTCTCGCGCATCAGCTCATGAATAGAATAGAAGCTGGCGCGGATGGAATAGGCCGTCAGCACCAGGCCGAGCGCCTTCGGCGACAGGATCTCGCGGCAGATATCGAGCATCAGCGGCAAGTGTTCGAACAGATGCCAGACCTCGCCATTCGGGCCGCGGCCGAACTTCGGCGGGTCGGTGAGAATGATGTCGTATTTGTTGCCGCGCCGCTCCTCGCGCAGGATGAACTTCATCGCATCCTCGCAGATCCAGCGGATCGGCAGTTTTTCCATGCGGCCCAAAGCCTGGTTTTCGCGCGCCCAGCCGATCGCCTTCTTCGAAGCGTCAACATGCGTCACTTCAGCCCCGGCAGCAGCCGCCACCAGGGAGGCGACGCCGGTGTAGCCGAATAGATTCAGGACCTTCAGTGGCCGTTGCGCCGCCTCGACCTGCTCCTTCATCCATGCCCAGTGCACGATCTGCTCCGGGAAGACGCCGACATGGCGAAATGCGGTGAAGCGACCGAGAAAATCGACACCGAGCAATTGCAGCGGCCATGTCTCGCCGAGCGCCTCGCGCGGAAAACGCCAGCGGCCCATGCCGTCCTCATCGGTATCGCCGGTGAAGATCGCATCGGCATTATCCCAGATATGCGCGGCAAGCGACGGCGGCCACAGCGCCTGTGCCTCAGGCCGGACGATGCGGTAGGGACCGTATTGCTCGAGCTTGAGGCCATTGCCGCTGTCGATCAGGTGGAAATCACCGGCACCGAGCGATTCCAGGATAACCGGCACGCGCTCCGGCGGACGCTCACCGGTTCGGGCGATCAGCGGGCGTTCCGGCGCTGCAGCGGCAGGTGCTGCAGAACGCGACTCGGCAACATTCCCGCCATGATAGCGCGGAGGCTTGGCATCACGCAAAGGCTTGGCTGGCCTTGAAGCATGCGCGGGCTTTGCCGGCGGCTTGCCGGGCATGTCACGCCGGGGTCTCGCCCCAAGGCCGCCCGTATTTTTCTGGCCGGGCCGGCTTTCCCTATGTTTCACCATGCTTGTCTCAAAATTGATATGTGCGTGCAAATAGCATCTGGCCGCCACTTGGCAAAGCGCTTTCCGATCTGCGATGATCCATGCACAAAATGTCACATTGGGAGGATTGTGCATGGACATGACCGGTGAGGAACGGATCGCAGCACCCAGAGACGCCGTTTGGGCTGCGCTGAACAATTCCGAAATCCTCAAACAATGCATTCCCGGCTGTCAAAGCCTCGACTGGGTCTCCCCGACGGAGCTGACGGCAACCGTCAAGCTGAAGATCGGCCCCGTTTCGGCTTCCTTCAACGGCGAGGTCAAGCTTTCCAACATCAATGCGCCGGAAAGCTATACGATCTCGGGAGAAGGAAAGGGCGGCATTGCCGGCTTTGCCAAGGGCGGCGCGGACGTCATACTCAAGGAAGACGGCAACGAGACCATCCTGCAATATGAGGCGAAGGCGCAGGTCGGCGGCAAGATCGCGCAGCTTGGCTCCCGCCTGGTCGATTCCAGCGCCAAGAAGCTGGCGCAGCAGTTTTTTGCCGATTTCACCGCTGCCATCAACGGCCAGGCGAGCGCCTGATTGCCAGCGGAATATTTCGGCCCCATATAGTCGATCATGACATCGAAATTCGAGACCTGGGCCGTCCGGCCTGCACGCGAACAGGACATGCAGCAGCTTGCGGAGATCTATCTCCGTGTCCGTCGCGAAACGTTCCTATGGGTCGATCCCGGGCATTTCGCCCTTGAAGATTTTGCCATTCATACCAATGGCGAACGCCTGTTCGTCTGCGAGGACGGGCATGGTGTAATTGCCGGCTTTGCCGCAGTCTGGGAGCCGGATGACTTCATCCATATGCTTTACGTTCTGCCGGCCTTCCAGGGCCGCGGCGTCGGCAAGGCACTACTTGCCGGCCTGCCGGATTGGCCTCGGCGTCGCTATCGGCTGAAATGCCTGGTCAAAAACATCCGCGCCATGGCCTTTTATAGGAGGCTCGGCTTCGAGATCGTCGGCGACGGCGCCTCGCCGGAGGGCGACTATAAAGAGATGCGGCTCGCCGACTTCACGTCACTTTGACGGCAGCTGCCCGGCGATTTCTTCGGCACGCGTGCGATGCTTATCGGCTTCGGCCTGCCAGCGCACCGCTTCCCGCGATTGATTGCGGGCACGTTTACGATGCTTTCCCTGATTGAACCAGGTGACCGCGGCCCCGACGATCATACCGAGGATCAGCGCCGCAAATAGCAAAACGAACAGCGGCGCATTCAGCGACAGCACCTGATCTTCCGGTCGGAACGGATTGAGGGCCAATGTCACGGATTGCCTGTTGGCGACGCAGAATATGATGAGGATGATGCCGAGCGGCAGCAATATCAGCAGATTGACGATCTTCTTGGCCATTGCGCAGCTCCTTTGTCCGCGGCCATGGATGTCCCGCACCCAAGCCGCCTTCAGCCGCAGAATAGAAAAGAGACGGCTGAATTCAAGTGCCACCGCGTCGCGGCACAATCATGTCCGACAACTATTTCCGTCGGCGCATTTGGGGAAACTCGACCGGACTGGCCCGATCAGTTGTCGTCTTCCTCGTCGTCGCCGGCGCCCGGATTCAAGCGCTCGCGCAATTCCTTGCCGGTCTTGAAGAAGGGAACCCATTTTTCTTCGACGAAGACCGTATCGCCGGTGCGCGGGTTGCGACCGGAGCGCGAAGGCCGGTTCTTGACGGAAAAAGCACCGAAGCCGCGAAGCTCAACCCGGTTTCCCGCTGCGAGCGCATCGGTGATCTCATCCAAGACAGCATTGACGATATTTTCGACGTCGCGGTGATAGAGATGCGGGTTGCGGGCGGCAACGATCTGCACCAGTTCCGACTTGATCACAGCTATCCCCTTAAATCATTGATTTATCAATTGGCTGCACCCTGCCAAACAGAAAGCAGGCCGTCAAGAAACAACTTATCGGTCATGATTTTCTGGAGACTCTCTCCTTTAATAAAATCATCATAACCGAGACGATTTAGCAACCAGGAAGCGGCACCTGGCCAAAAGAAGGACGAAGTTTTGTCTTCCGGCTTCCAATCGACGATGGGCAGACCCTTCTTGACCTTGCGCGTTTCGAGATAGGCGAGGATTTCGTCCTCGCCGCCGAGTGTGTCAATCAGCTTGTTCTGAAGCGCCTGGCGGCCGGTGAAGATGCTGCCGTCGGCAAGCTTCAGCACTTCGTCGCGCGACAGCTTGCGGCGATCCGCCACCAGATCGACGAACCAGCCATAGCTATCCATGACCATGTTGCGGATCATGTTCTTGGCGTCTTCGCTGGCAGGATGGAAGGGCGACGGTTCGGCCTTCAGCGGTGCCGACTTGATCTCATCGAGCGAAACGCCGACCTTGTCGAGCAGGTCCTTGACCTGCGGATACTGGAAGATGACGCCGATCGACCCGGTGATGGAGGTATCGCCCGCAACGATATCATCGCCGGCTGTCGCTATCATGTAGCCGGCAGAAGCTGCGACGGTGCGGATGTCCGATACCACCGGCTTCTTGGCGGCGACGGCGCGGATTGCCTTGAAGATGCGTTCGCCGCCATAGGTCGTTCCGCCAGTCGAAGAGATCGACACGATCAGCGCCTTGACCTGATCATTGTCGCGGATCTTCTTCAGCCGCTCCAGCAGCTCCGGATCATCCTGAATGAGCCCGGAAATCTTGACGCGGGCGATCTGCGGGCCCCGCGCATCCGGCAGGTCGGCCGAAACAAAGCGATAAAGCGCAAAACCCAATGCCACAAGGAGCAAAACGGCAACAATGCGCCAGAAACCAACCTTGCGGCGCAATTGTCGCCGATCCGCGATTGCAGAACTGTCCATCACGCCTTATTTCTCCCTGCAACAAATTGAAAGCGCCACAAACCGGATGTATGACACCTTGAAACGGGCACAATCCTTAGAGAAAAGCGTTTCCCGTTTTCGATGTCGTCGACGGACGCCGCTCTGCTGGTTCATGAGATAGGACATCGCCCGACCTGATGAAACCGGCTTATGGTATATTTTTCTGCTAAAATTCGCCCACAGCAGGAAAAAATCCATATTGGCAAGCCAGTGCAATAATGCGAAACGATCCGATAGGGCTTTTTGGCACAGCCTCGCATAGCGTGAATGCGGTTCTCCGGATCATAAAAGACGGACCTGTTGCATGCTCAATACGATCGAGCCCCCCGGCGAGGCAATACGCTCGGTGCCGGAACGGAACGCGTATAAAGACGCGATTTTCCATTCTAACCGCGTAAAGCGGCTCAGGGTGCTGCTGCCGCTTGCCGCCATCATCATCTCACTCCTTTTTATTGCCGTCTCTGTCATCCGCGCCTATCTGCCGGCAAACATTCAGATCGAGGGCGCCAAGATCGAGGATGGCAAGGTCGTCATGGAACGCCCCGCTATTGCCGGGCGCAACAAGGATGGTATCAACTACTCGCTGCTTGCCGAAAAAGCGCTTCAGGATATCAAGAATCCCAACATGATCACGCTCAAGACCATCAAGGCATCAATGCCGGTCAATACCGACGTGATCGCCCATGTTACGGCCGCGAGCGCGGATTTCGACCGCCAGGCCGATACACTGAAGCTGACCGAGCCCTTTACCATCCTGATGGACAACGGGCTGCACGCCGAATTCAAGACCGCCTTCCTGGATGTGAAGAAGGGGGACCTTTCCAGCCAGGACGAGGTTGCTATCACCCGCGGTGGTATGTCGGTTGTTGCGCGTTCGCTCAAGATGACGGATAAGGGGAGCGTAATCGAATTCGACGGGCAGGTTCGGATGAACATCGAACCTGCCGCTCTCCATAATTCAGATAGCCAACAGAAGCCGGGCGGTTCATGATAAAGTATTGGCCTAATTCAATTTTCAATTCCGGCTTGCGCAAGGCCGGCCTTCTCTGTGCTTTTGGCGCAGCCGCCTTCTTTGCGGCCGCAAGCGCCGGCGCGCAGTCGACGACCAGCTCGATGCCGGGTCTTGCCCTCTCCAAGGATCAACCGATCCAGATCGAAAGCGACAAGCTCGAGATCCATGACCAGGAGAGCCAGGCGGTCTTCACCGGCAATGTCAAGGTGGTCCAGGGCACCACGACCATGCAGGCCGGCAAGATGACGGTCTTCTATAAGAAGAAGCAGGCAGGAGATGCCAAGCAGCCCGACAATCCGGTCGCCAAGGCTGCCAAGGAGCAGAACCAGTCGCTCGTGTCGGGCGATGCCAACATCGACCACATTCTGGTCACCGACAAGGTCTACCTCGTTTCCGGAACGCAGACGGCGACGGCGGAGGACGGCTCCTTCGACATGGCCAACCAGCTTGCGATCCTCAAGGGCAAGAAGGTGGTTCTGACCGACGGACCGAATGTTTTCACAGGCTGCCAGCTCACCGTGCATATGGCGACGGGTGAAGCACAGCTGGATTCCTGTGGCGGTCGCGTCCAGATTCAGCTCGACCCGAAGTCGCAGCAAGTGCAGCAACAACAACAAAAGAAAAACTGATACCGGCCCCCTCGTGACGACATCGACCACATCCACCTTGCCCGGCGTGCCCGGGCCGTCTTCTGCGGCATCGAGCGCACCGGCCGCGGACAAGGCACGCTATAAGGGCACGCTGATCGCCCGGGGCCTCACCAAGACCTACCGGACGCGACGTGTCGTCAACGGTGTTTCGCTGGTGGTGCGCCGCGGCGAGGCAGTCGGGCTGCTGGGGCCGAACGGCGCCGGCAAGACGACGTGCTTCTACATGATCACCGGACTGGTGCCGGTCGATGAAGGCACGATCGAGATCGACGGCAACAATGTTACCTCGATGCCGATGTATCGCCGGGCGCGGCTCGGTGTCGGCTACCTGCCGCAGGAAGCCTCGATCTTCCGTGGACTGACCGTGGAAGAAAACATCCGCGCCGTGCTCGAAGTCCACGAAAGGGACAAGACGAAGCGGGAGCGCAAGATCGACGAATTGCTGGAGGAATTCCACATTCGCAATCTGCGCAGCGTGCCGGCGATCGCGCTTTCAGGCGGCGAGCGGCGGCGCCTGGAAATCGCCCGCGCGCTGGCCACCGATCCGACCTTCATGCTGCTCGACGAACCTTTTGCCGGCGTCGACCCGATCTCGGTCGCCGACATTCAGAACCTCGTGCATCACCTGACGGCGCGCGGCATCGGCGTGTTGATCACGGACCACAATGTGCGCGAGACGCTCGGCCTGATCGACCGCGCCTATATCATCCATGCGGGTGAAGTCCTCACCCATGGCAGGGCGAACGACATCGTCAGCAATCCTGAAGTACGCAAGCTGTATCTGGGTGACAATTTCAGCCTCTGATAGGCTGAAATTCCTTCCTCCCATCCGCCAATATTAGCGAATGCTACCGCGCGCCGGAAATTTACTTCGGCTTCACAGTTCCGCTTGACCAAATCCAATAAAAAAGCAATTTTTGGGCCAGTTGGAATTTCGCGAGAATTTTAGTGAAAAGAGGCGCGGATTCCCGAGGAGTTCAAGGGGAGTCCCGCGTCCGCCATGGCATTATCGGCCAATCTTTTCCTGCGCCAAAGCCAGAGCCTGGTGATGACACCGCAACTGATGCAATCCATCCAGTTGCTGCAGATGACGCATTTCGAGCTCACGCAGTTCATCGCACAGGAAGTCGAAAAGAACCCGCTGCTGGAATTTGCGTCAAATGACGAGGATATAGGCAGCGGCGGCGATCGCGAGGCCAGGGACGAACGCTTCGAGACCATGGAAGAAGCCCATGGCGAGGATGGCTCCGAACGCAATGCCGGCGATCTTGCGAGCGACTGGTACGAGAGCGACAATACCGGCAACGCCAACCGGCTAAGCGACGAGCTCGACACCAATTTCAGCGACGTCTTTCCCGATGACGGCAACCCGCAGCGCGCCGATGCGCCGGAGCTGCTCAGCCAGTGGAAATCCATGCCCGGCGGCGATGCCGGTGAAGGCTACGACCTGGACGATTTCGTCGCGGGCCAGGTGTCGCTGCGCGATCATCTCAACGAACAGATTCCCTTCTCTCTTCCCGCCATGGGCGACCGGCTGATCGCCCAGCATCTCGTCGACCAACTCGACGACTGTGGCTATCTGCGCGGCGAACTCGGTGAGACGGCCGAACGCCTCGGTGCGACGCCTGCCGACGTCGAGCGCGTGCTGGAGGCCCTACAGCAACTCGATCCGCCCGGCGTGTTTGCCCGCTCCCTCAGCGAATGCCTGGCAATCCAGCTCCGGCAGAAGGATCGCTTCGATCCCGCCATGGAGCGGTTGATCGAGAATCTCGAGCTGCTTGCCCGGCGCGATTTCGCCACGCTGAAGCGGCTCTGCGGCGTCGATGAGGAAGACCTGCTCGACATGATGGCGGAAATCCGCCAGCTCAACCCGAAGCCCGGCAGCGGTTTCGAAACAGACATATCGGAGGCGATCATGCCCGATATCGTCGTGCGTCCCTCTGCGGACGGTAGCTGGCTGGTAGAACTCAATCCCGATGCGCTGCCGCGGGTATTGGTGAGCCAGTCCTATTTCGCCTCCGTCTCCAAGACCAGCCAGGACCATGCCTTTCTTTCGGAATGCCTGCAGAATGCCAACTGGTTGACCCGCAGCCTGGACCAGCGCGCCAAGACGATCATGAAGGTGGCAAGCGAGATCGTGCGGCAACAGGACGCGTTCCTACTGCATGGCGTCGACCATCTGCGGCCGCTCAACCTGAAAACCGTGGCGGATGCCATCAAGATGCATGAATCGACGGTCAGCCGCGTGACCTCGAACAAGTACATGCTGACGCCACGCGGGCTGTTCGAGCTCAAATATTTCTTCACGGTTTCGATCGGCGCCGTCGAGGGCGGAGACAGCCATTCTGCAGAGGCCGTGCGCCACAAGATCCGTCTGCTGATCTCGAACGAGAGCCCGGATGCGGTCCTCTCCGACGACGATATCGTCGATACGCTGAAGAAGGGCGGGATAGAGCTTGCTCGCCGCACGGTTGCAAAGTACCGCGAAGCCATGAACATCCCCTCCTCCGTGCAACGGCGCCGAGAGAAGCGGGCTCTAGCCAAAGTTTCTGGTTTCTGACGGCCGGCAACCTTCAACCACCGGATGTCAAACTCCTAACGGTCCGTTAAGATGCAGTTGACTTTCGTATGAGGCAGGGCTAGAAGCCCGCCGCAATCGCTGCAGGACAGCACGACCATGAAACTTATCCCCACCATCCAAAAGGCGGTCGATATACGCAATTTGCCTTTGACTGCGTGAAGTGCTTGGATGAGCTTGAGGCTTGGCGTAAACTGATACGCGCAATAACCACTACAAGAAGGGAAACTCCATGAGTGTGCGTGTCTCCGGTAAACATATGGAAATTGGCGACTCCTTCCGTCAGCGGATCGAGGACCAGATCGGTATGGCCGTGACCAAATACTTCGACGGGGGGTATTCGGGTCAGGTAACTGTGCAGAAGTCCAGTTCGCGTTTTGCGGCCGATTGCAAGCTTCACCTCGATAGCGGTGTCGTATTGCATGCTGCCGGCGAAGCCATGGATCCGCAGCTTGCTTTCGACGCTGCCTCCGAGCGCATCGAAAAGCGTCTGCGTCGTTACAAGCGCAAACTCAAGGACCATCAGGCAGGCAACCACGTGAACGGTCAGGCGGAAGTCGCCTATACCGTCATGGACGGCGTTCCCGATGACGACGAGGAGATCCCTGCCGACTTCGCGCCGGCAATCGTCGCAGAGAGCACGAAACAACTGAAAACCATGTCGGTGGCGACCGCCGTGATGGCGCTCGACATGACCGACGAGCCGCTGTTGCTCTTCCGCAGCCCCGGCAACGAACACTTGAACATCGTCTATCGCCGTCAGGACGGCAACATTGGCTGGATCGACGCAGCCAATATCAAAGGCTGAGAATAGAAGATAAGCGGCGGCTGCGCATCATCGCAGCTGGCCGCCGCTTGCCCGTCATCGGTTCTCGGCGACACGAAGGATAAAGAGAATGGCATTGGCAGATTTGCTACAGCAAGATGCGATCATCCCCGCCTTGAAGGCAAATTCCAAAAAACAACTGCTTCAGGAGCTGGCCGCCAAAGCCTCCAAGCTCACCGGACTGCCCGAGCGCGAAATCTTCGACGTCGTGCTGCAGCGCGAGCGCCTCGGCTCCACCGGCGTCGGCAACGGTATCGCCATTCCCCACGGCAAGCTTGCCAGCATCAAGTCCATCGCCGGCATTTTCGCGCGCCTTGAAGCGCCCGTCGATTTCGAGGCGCTGGACGACCAGCCTGTCGATCTCGTCTTCCTGCTGCTCGCACCTGAAGGTGCCGGCGCGGACCACCTGAAGGCGCTCTCGCGCATCGCCCGCGTTCTGCGGGACCAGGATCTCGTCGCGAAGCTCCGCGCCACCGATTCCGCCACCGCCATCTACGCCTTCCTCAACGAAGAGCAGGCATCCAACGCCGCCTAACCGCTTGGATTACACTGGACCAAGGCAAAAATAAGAGCCGGATGATCCGAGATCGTCCGGCTCTCTTCTTTTATTGGCGTTGCCAAAAAAGATCAGGCGTCTTTCTCGTCCAGCGGGCTGTTGGCGCCCTGCTCGGCATTTTCGACGATCTTCGGGCCACCCTTGGCGACGCCGACCATGGCCGGGCGCAGAACGCGGTCGCCGATGACGAAACCGGCCTGCACCACCTGGACGACAGTGTTGTTCGGCACTTCCGGGTTCGGCACTTCGAACATGGCCTGATGGAAATTGGGATCGAACTTCTGCCCGATCGGCTCGAGCTGACGCACACCGTGACGCTCAAGGGCCGAGAGCATTGAACGCTCGGTCATCTCGACACCTTCGATCAGCGTCTTCAGGCCGGCATCGGCGCCATCACGGGCGTCGGCCGGAATGGCATCCAGCGTGCGGCGCAGGTTGTCGGCCACCGAGAGCATGTCGCGGGCAAAGCTTGCCACGGAATAGGACTTTGCATCCTTCACGTCGCGCTCGGTGCGGCGACGGAGGTTGTCCATCTCGGCAGCAAGGCGAAGGTAGCGATCACGCAGTTCGCCGTTCTCGGCCTTCAGCAGCTCAACCGGATCTGGCTGAGACGGCTCGGCTGCATCAACGGTTTCCGCTGCATCCTGCGCGAAATCCGCTGACGTGTCAGCCGCCGTGGCGTCAGGTCCGGTTTTTGTTGTTTCGTCGGTCATGACGGTCTCCGAATTGCTTGGTCTTTGGATGTGCCCGATATCGAGGTTTGGCCGGAAAAAATCAAGGCTTTGTCGAGAAGAACAGCCAAATCCTGGCTTTGCGGCGGCGGCAATACGGCTCGCCGCTCCCGGACGCTGTTCAAGACGTCGACTGTTCAGCCCTCCTTCCTGGTGGTATGCTGAACTGCGTCTCAGCACAGCGTGAGGTGACATCAATGTCTAATGGCAAATCCCTTTCAGGCAAGTGTTTCTGTGGCGCGGTGGAAATCGCAGTCGATGGCGAGCCAATGGCGATGGGTTACTGTCATTGCGACTCCTGTCGGGAATGGTCGGCAGGGCCGGTCAATGCCTTCTCGCTCTGGCCGCCGGAAGCCGTTCACATCACCAAGGGCACGGACAAAATCGGCAGTTATCAGAAAACCGAAAAGAGCGTGCGCAAGTGGTGCACGGTCTGCGGCGGCCATCTTTTGACCGAGCATCCGCCGTGGGGCGTCACGGACGTCTATGCAGCGGTCCTTCCCGACCTCGATTTTCAGCCTGGCATGCATGTCAACTACGAGACGACAGTGCTGCATCTGAGAGACGGGCTGCCAAAGCAGAAGGACTTTCCAGCCGAGATGGGCGGATCTGGAACTTTGCTTCCCGATTGACCGCAGCAGCTAAATCCGCTCCTCAGATTCCAGGCCGGGACAGCCGCGAAATCAGCTGAGCGGTATAATCGACCATGGGCACGATGCGCGCATAATTCAGCCGCGTCGGGCCGATAACGCCGACCGCGCCGACGATGCGATCGTCCTCGTCGCGATAGGGTGCGACGATGAGCGAGGAGCCGGACAGTGAGAAGAGCTTGTTTTCCGAGCCGATGAAGATGCGCACGCCCGGTCCGCTCTCGGCAAGATTGAGGATCTCGATGAGGCTGTCCTTCTTTTCGAGATCATCGAAGAGGAGGCGCAGGCGATCCAGATCCTCCGCGCCGCCGATTTCGGCCAGCAGGTTGGAGTGGCCGCGCACGATCAGCTGCGTCGGCTTGCCGTCGTCATCGCCACCGGACCATACGGCAATACCGCGCTCAACCAGCTGATGTGACAGGCTGTCCAGCTCCTGGCGCACGCTTTCCTTGAGGCTCTGCAATTGCCGCCGCAATTCCGGCATCGTCTGGCCGGTCATATGGGCGTTGAGGAAGTTGGCGGCCTCCGTCAGCTGCGACGAGGTCGTGCCGGCCGGCAGCTCGATGATGCGGTTTTCGACCTGATCGTGCTCGCCGACGAGCACGGCGAGCGCCTTGGTCGGCTCCAGCCGGATAAATTCCACATGCTTGAGAACGGGATCGCTCTTGGAGGTAATGACGAGCCCGGCACCGCGCGAAATGCCCGATAGCACCCGGCTTGCTTCCGACATCATCGATTCCACCGGCTGGTCACGATTGCCGCCGCGCACCTGCCGATCGATATTGGCTCGATCCTCGGCGGAGAGATCCCCGACCTGCATGAAAGCATCGACGAAGAAGCGCAGACCGACCTGAGTCGGCAAGCGCCCGGCGCTCACATGCGGCGAATAGATGAGTCCCAGCTCCTCCAGATCGCTCATGACATTGCGCACGGAAGCCGGCGACAGCGACATGGGCAGCAGGCGCGAGAGATTGCGCGAACCCAGCGGCTCGCCGTTTTCGAGATAGCCTTCGACGATGCGGCGGAAGATTTCCTTGGAGCGTTCGTCCAGTGCAGCAATGACATCCGAGACCGACGATGTCGTGAATACCATTTCGCTGTCAGATCCATTCCGTTGAGCCTTAGGCAAAATATAATCATTCAGTTAGCAATGGCAAAAGGGAAAAATGTCGCCGCCGCCGCCGAGCGTCTTTCCGGCCTGCTTTTCCTTTGCAAAAGCGGCCTGCGGGTCGTAGAAGCGGTCAACGAACATTCAGGAGAGTGGAATGAGGCCTTCAGGCAGAAAAACCGACCAGATGCGCAAGGTGTCGTTCGAGCGCAATTTTTCCAAGCATGCGGAAGGCTCCTGCCTGGTAAAATTCGGCGATACGCATGTGCTCTGCACGGCAAGCCTGGAAGACAAGACGCCGCCATGGCTGCGCAACAGCGGCAAGGGCTGGGTCACGGCCGAATATGGCATGCTGCCGCGCGCGACCGGCGAGCGCATGAAGCGCGAAGCCGCCGCCGGCAAGCAGGGGGGCCGCACGCAGGAAATCCAGCGCCTCATCGGCCGTTCGCTGCGCGCCGTCGTCGACCTCAAGGAACTGGGCGAACGCCAGATCACCGTTGACTGCGACGTCATCCAAGCGGATGGCGGCACACGCACGGCCTCGATCACCGGGGGCTGGATCGCGCTCTACGACTGCCTGAAGTGGATGGAAAGCCGCAACATGGTCAAGGTCGAGCGCGTGCTGAAGGATCACATCGCCGCCATCTCCTGCGGTATCTTTGCCGATCAGCCTGTCATCGATCTCGATTATCTCGAGGATTCCTCGGCTGAGACCGACGCCAATTTCGTCATGACCGGCAAGGGCGGCATCGTCGAGATCCAGGGAACGGCTGAGGGCGCGCCCTTCAGCGAAGAGGAATTCGCCACGCTGATGCATCTGGCCAAGAACGGCATTGCCGAACTGGTGGAGCTGCAGAAGCAGGCCATCGCCTGAGGATATCTTGAATGGCTGACCCGGCCCTCGCAGGCATTCTTGAAACTGCCCTCTATGCAGACGATCTCGATGCCGTCGAAGCCTTTTATGGCGGCATACTCGGCTTGGAAAAGATATCGCGAGGCGGCAACCGCCACGTCTTCTATCGCTGCGGGCCGGGTGTGCTCCTGATCTTCAACAGTGAAGAAACGGTCAAGCCGCACGAGCCGGGCGCCCTGCCCGTGCCGCCGCATGGGACTAAGGGTCATGGTCACGTTTGCTTCCGTGTCGATGGCAACGATATCGAGGCCATGGCCGAGAAGCTGAAGGCTGCCGGTGTCGATATCGAAGCCGATTTTCACTGGCCGAATGGCGGCCGTTCGATCTATTTCCGCGATCCGGCCGGCAACAGTCTGGAATGCGCCGAACCCCGCATCTGGGGCCTATGACAGGACAGCACATGCGCAAGCTCGATACTAAGACTATCGTCGTCGCCAGCCACAATGCCGGCAAGATCCAGGAAATCCGCGATCTGATCGGGCCGCTCGGCTTTACCGCCAAGTCCGCCGCCGATCTCAACTTCATCGAACCGGACGAAACGGGCACGACCTTCGAAGAAAATGCGACGATCAAGGCGCTGGCCTCCGCCAATGCCTCCGGCCTGCCGGCACTCTCGGACGATTCCGGTCTGGTTATCGATGCACTCGGCGGCGATCCCGGCGTCTATACGGCCAATTGGGCGGAGACGGCTGACGGGACGCGTGACTTCGCCATGGCCATGCGGAAGGTCGAAACCGCCCTGGAAAAGGCCGGCGCCACCACGCCGGAGAGCCGCACGGCCCGCTTCGTCAGCGTGCTCTGCCTTGCCTGGCCCGATGGACATACCGAGCTTTTCCGCGGCGAAGTGGAAGGCACGGTCGTC
The DNA here is from genome assembly GCF_007828675.1 of Rhizobium sp. ERR 1071. Taxonomy (NCBI): domain Bacteria; kingdom Pseudomonadati; phylum Pseudomonadota; class Alphaproteobacteria; order Hyphomicrobiales; family Rhizobiaceae; genus Rhizobium; species Rhizobium sp. ERR 1071. The sequence continues at coordinate 660,963 of NZ_VITM01000003.1, forward strand.
TGGCCGCCGCGCGGCAGCCAAGGCTTCGGCTACGACCCGGTCTTCCAGCCGGAGGGATACCAGACCACATTCGGCGAAATGAGCGCCGAGCAAAAGCATGGCTGGAAGCCCGGCGACGAGCAGGCGCTGTCGCACCGCGCCCGCGCCTTCAAGATCTTTGTCGAAACCTGCCTGGAGGCGTAAGCTAATCCCGTGGAAATCGTGGACACACAAGATCTGATGCACGGGGCGCAATTGCTGCCCGATACCGGCGAACCCGGTTTCGGCGTCTATGTGCATTGGCCCTTCTGCGCGGCCAAGTGTCCCTACTGCGATTTCAACAGCCATGTCCGCCATCAGCCTGTTGATCAGGAGCGCTTTGCTGCCGCCTTTCTGAAGGAAATGGCGACGATGCGCATGATCAGCGGCCCGAAGACAGTGACAAGCGTCTTCCTCGGCGGCGGCACGCCTTCGCTGATGAAGCCGGAAACGGTGGGCGCGGTGCTCGATGGCATTGCTAGGACATGGCATGTGCCCGACGGTATCGAGATCACCATGGAAGCCAATCCCTCGAGCGTCGAGGCCGAGCGCTTTCGCGGCTATCGCGCCGCTGGCGTCAATCGCGTATCGATGGGCGTGCAGGCGCTGAACGACCGCGACCTGAAATTCCTCGGACGTCTGCACGATGTCGCCGATGCGCTGAAGGCGATTAGGCTGGCGCGCGAGATCTTTCCGCGTATGTCCTTCGACCTCATTTATGCCCGCCCCAACCAGACCGTCGAGGAATGGGAGCGCGAGCTAAAAGAGGCAATCTCCTATGCGGTCGATCACCTCTCGCTCTATCAGCTGACGATCGAGGAAGGCACGCCCTTCTACGGCCTTCACAAGGCCGGAAAGCTGATCGTGCCCGATGGCGATCAGTCGGCGCTGCTTTATGAAGCGACGCAGGAAATCACCGAGCGCGAGGGCATGCCGGCCTATGAGGTCTCCAATCACGCGCGCCCCGGCGCCGAGAGCCGGCACAATCTCACCTATTGGCGCTACGGAGACTATGCAGGCATCGGCCCCGGCGCCCACGGCCGCCTTACCAGAGGCCCGCAGAAGCTGGCGACCGCGACCGAGCGCAAGCCTGAGAGCTGGCTCGAGATGGTCGAGCGGGACGGGCACGGCATGGTCGACCAGGAAATGCTTGGGTTTGATGAACAGGCCGACGAATTGCTGCTGATGGGCCTGCGGCTGCGGGAGGGCGTCGATCTCGCCCGCTGGCAGCAGCTTTCCGGCCGCGATCCCGACCCGCAACGCGAGGCGTTTTTACTGGAACACGGTTTCATAGAGCGGATCGGCAATTCCCGCCTGCGCTGCACGCCGGCGGGAATGCTGGTGCTCGACTCGGTCGTCGCCGATCTCGCCTGCTGACCACTTTCTCCTGGAGAGGGGCGCCACGAAGCGGCAGATGGGGGTGATCCCGCATGTGAGATGATGACTCGGCTGTTGACGAGATCGCCCCACCCCGGCACTACGTGCCGACCCTCCCCCTCAAGGGAAGGGTAATCGCATATGGACAGGTTAGCCCCTCATCCGTCCTCTCACAGTTCGCTTCGCTCAACTGTTCGAGTCCACCTTCTCCCCGCACGCGGGGCGAAGGGAGTTGATGAGATCGCCCCCTCTCCCCGTCAAAACGGGGAGAGGGCTGGGGTGAGGGGCACCTTCTATTTCATATGCAATGGCCCTACCCTCGAGGGAAGGGTGAAGAGGCGGCCATCGATTGCCGCCAGACCCACCGCGATCAAGGCCATGCCGATGAAATGCTTCGGCTGCAGGCTTTCGCCGAGAATGAGCGCGCCGAGCAGTATGGCGCTGACAGGGATCAGGAAAGTCACCAGCATCAGATTGGTGGCGCCGGCCGTCGCCAGGATGCGGAAGAACAGCACATAGGCGATGGCGGTCGACAGGATGGCCAGGCCGGCCAGCGCCGCCCAAGTCTCGGTGGACGGCATTGCCAGCGTCCACGGGCGATCGACCAAGAGCGCGATTGGCAGCAGCATTATCGCCGAGCCCGTAACCTGACCGGCGGCCGGAATGATCGGTGCCAGCCCCATGCGGCGGAAGCGCCGCCCGAAAATACCGGCGAGTGAGTAGCTGAAAGCAGCGCCCAACACAGCCAGCTGCGCCAACACGTTGGAACCGAGGCTCGTCAGCACCGAGGGGCCGATCATCAGGGCCACGCCGACAAAGCCGACGATGACGCCGAGCAGGCGGTTGCCGGTCATCTTCTCATCCTCCGTCAGGAAATGGGCGACGACCACGGCAAAGAGCGGCGTGGTGGCATTGAGGATGGATGCAAGCCCGCTGGCGATATGGGTTTGCCCCCAGACGATCAGCAGGAAGGGAATGACATTGTTAAGGAAGCCCATGCCAAAGAAGGCGAGCCAGGTCTGACGGTCTTTCGGCGTCGCATGTCCGGTGGCACGCACGATGACATGCAGAGCAATGGCGGCGAGTGCGACGCGCGCCGTGACGATGGTGAAGGGCGGCAGCTCACGCACCAGAATGCCGTTGAACAGGAAGGAGCCGCCCCATAGGATGGATAGCCCCACCAGCATGCTCCATTCGACCGCGCCCATGGATTTCTGTGCCATCTGATCATCTCCAGCGCTAATTGAGTTTTACTTATTTGTTGCCAATCGCGACATGATTGCCAACCACCGTAATTGCTGGAATAATCGCGCTATATGGAGGCTCTGGCAAACGAGTCTTTTTCGAATTATGGTTTAGCTGAGCTCAATCATCATGGATCAACTGCCATCCCTTTCGGCGCTGCGCGCCTTCGAGGCCTCCGCCCGGCATCTCAGCATGACGCTGGCTGCAAGCGAGCTGCATGTGACGCCAGGCGCCATCAGCCTGCAGATCCGCGACCTCGAAAGCAGCCTCGGGGTACGACTTTTCGAGCGGCGAGCCCGCAGCCTGGCGCTGACGAGTGAAGGCGCCGAGTATTTCGCGACAATGCGAACGGCCTTCCGCCTCATCCGCGAGGCGACAGCGGCCTTGGCGATGCGCGCCAAGGATACGGTGCTGACCCTTACCTGCACTGCCGGCTTTGCCACGCACTGGCTGGTGCCGCGGCTGCGGCGCTTCGAGGAGGCCCATCCCGATATCGACCTGCGCATCAGCGCTTCCTATCGCATGATGGATTTCCAGCGGGATGGGATCGACATTGCCATTCGCCACGGCCTCGGCGGCTACGAGGGACTGGCAAGCGAGAGATTTCTCGATGATGAATATGTGCCGGTCTGCGCGCCGGAAATGGCAGCGGCGCTTGGCCCCTCTCCCGCTGTCGATGACTTGGCCGGCCTGACGCTGATCCACGATGTCTATCGGCGCGACTGGGAGCTCTGGCTGAAGGCGGTCGGCGCCACGCGGGTGGATGCCATGCACGGACCGGTCTTCACCGATGGCATGGGCGCTTATCACGCCATGAAGGCAGGCCTCGGCATCGCGCTGATGCGCCGGTCCTTCGTGGAGCAGGAGCTGGCTGAGGGCACGCTCGTTGCGCCTTTCCCGACCGGATTTGCGAGCGCGCTTGCCTATCATCTCGTCTATCAGCCGGGTGCGCTGGAAAGGCCGGCCGTCGCGGCCCTGCGCGCCTGGTTATTTTCAGAGGTATCGCGCACGACGCCGCCGACCTAAAGTGCGCTTGGAGCGCAAAAAGAAACGGCCGGCGATCAAGCCGGCCGTAGACTATGTGGTGAATGCCGATCGCTCGGCTTATTCGTTGATGAGACGCTTCAGCAGCTCGATCTCGTGCGACAGCTTGCTGTCGCCGGCGATCAGTTCCTCGATCTTGCGCACCGCATGCAGGACCGTGGTGTGATCGCGGCCACCGAAGCGACGGCCGATTTCCGGAAAGGAACGCGGCGTCAGCGTCTTCGACAGGTACATGGCGATCTGGCGTGGCTTTACAATGACGCGCGTGCGGCGGTTCGAAACCAGTTCCTGGCGCGACACATTGTAGTGGCGGGCGACGATGCGCTGGATGTCCTCGATGCGGACGCGGCGCGGCTCGCCGGAGCCGACCAGATGCGCCAGCAGCTCGTCGACGCGCTCGACCGTCAGGTTCGGCTCAAAGGAGCGGCGGAAGATAAGCTGGTTGAAGGCTCCTTCCAGCTCGCGGCCGCTGGCGGTGACGTTGCGGGCGACATGCGAGAGGATTTCGGCCGGGATTTCCAGCGACGGATCATCCTGACGGGCAGCATCGAGACGGCGCTTGAGGATCTCAAGGCGCATTTCATAGTCCGGCGCCTCGACTTCGATCGCTACACCGCCCTGCAGGCGCGAACGAACGCGGGGATCGAGCGATTCCAGCTCCCAGGGAGCGCGATCGGCAGCAACGACGACCTGCTTGGCGCTGTCGAGCAGCATGTTCAACAGATGGCAGAACTCGTGCTGGATCATCTTGCCCTGCAGGAACTGCATGTCGTCGATGATGAGCAGGTCGATATTGCGCAGCGAGTCCTTCAGCGTCAGCGCGTCATTATCGCGGATAGCGGTTGCGAAGCGCCACATGAAGTATTCCGCCGTCAGATAGACGACACGCAGGCCGCGCGGGTTCTGCACCGCTGCATTGGCGATCGCCTGCAGCAGATGCGTCTTGCCGAGACCAACGGTCGCATGGACGAAGAGCGGATTGAAACGCACGGCGCCGGAGCCGGCTTCGGCGATGGTCTTTGCCGCGGCAAGGCTGACGCGGTTCGAGCTGCCTTCGACGAACGTATCGAAGGTGAAGCGGGAATCGAGCGGAGAGCCGAAGAGCGGCGCACCCGCCGTCGCGGGCCGGGCAGCCGCAGCCGCGCTCACCGCCTGGGCAACCACCTGGCCAGCCGGCTGGGCGACGGCGCGGCGGATCGGCGCGACAGCCGTTTGATCCGGCACCGCCGGCTGCTCATCGGCGCATGGCTTCGCGCCCTGCCGGGTCGCGGTGCGCACCAGAATTTCGACTTTGAGGATCTCGGCATCCTCAGCCTGGAACAGGCTGGTGATGAGATCGAGATAGCGATTGTTGATCCAGGACTTCAGAAATGTCGTCGGGACCGTGAGGCGAACGACGCTCTTCGATACCGAATGAAGCTTGAGCCGCGCAAACCAGCTGGCATAGACATCGGGTCCGACCTGAGCCTTCAAGCGCGCGCTGACGCGCTCGAACAAGTTACTTTGCGCCACGTCACCCTTTTCCCCCGCCGCTTCTAAGCAAACCGCACCGAACGCCTGCGCATTGTCCCCATTTTCCAACGCACCCGTCGCCCTCGTATGTATCTGCATATAGTGCCGCCTTCCACAGTCTCTTTATAGGGCGGGAGCACATCACTGCCGCCCTTGGTTCTTCGCCATGGCATGACGGTCACGCTCGTTGTCCAAGCTGCGCCGCATACCGGTTCATCAGCCACGCCCGGCCTGCGGGCTTTACAGGAACACTGTGGCAAAAACCGCTCTTTAAAGCAGCCTTCGTCTCGGCGTCTGTAACCGGAGCATCAATCGGCCCTCGTATTCCGACTGACCGCTCCAATGGCTGTCAATTTTTCTCCCCTCCCCGCAGCCACGCCAATGATTTGGGCCGCAAAGGACAGACAAGCTTCCTCGTTCCGCAAGCGTCGCCGCTTCCGGTTCTTACTCGTCAACTGTTTGAAAAAACGGAACTGAACTGCTCCGTCACAAGAGACAAAACCACCTCCACCGCCATATGTGACGGTGTTTGCCGAAGCCGTTTAAGGTGAGATCCGCGCCCCTTGTTGAAATCCATTTAGGCAGGATCGAAGGCAGATATCAACGATGAATTTTACACAAAATTAAGAGGCGGCCATTGACTCCGGAGGCCATTTTTGACTGTCACAAGCCCTTCAAAAAAGAATCGCTGTTGAATCAAAGAGATTCCTGTCGAACGCGATTCCCACAGCTTTCAAAAGAAAAAAAATAAAAAATCCCTTGACTCAGTTGTGAGCCGGCAATGCGTCATGCAGATCACCCAGCGCTGGGATATCCTGCCGCAACCCTTTGTTTCCAAAGGTATATTTCTGTCACGTCAATGACATGATCGACCGGCCATTTTTGGCAATGCGGCATTTTTTTGGCCGAATCCAAAAAGCCCGGCGCGAGGGCCGGGCTTAACTCTAACGATTAAATCGTTAACGAAAGATTATGCAGTCGGGGCCGAAAGGGCCTTCACACGCTTGGCAAGACGCGAAACCTTGCGGGAAGCGGTGTTGGCGTGAAGCACGCCCTTGGTGGCTGCGCGAGCCAGTTCCGGCTGAGCAGCAACGAAAGCTGCCTTTGCGCGATCTGCATCACCCGATGCGATGGCTTCTTCGACCTGGCGAACGAACGTGCGAACGCGCGAGCGACGAGCCTTGTTGACATCGGTGCGGCGGGCGATCTTGCGGGTCGCTTTTTTCGCCGAGGTAGTATTGGCCATGTATGCCTCTCTTAGAATTCGAACAAAACTCCATCCTTGCGGCGCGGGCCCCATGGCCACTTCATCCAGCAATGCGGGAGCAATTGCGGAAAACCAGAGCGGCTTTCCAAACTGTGGCGGGCATATAACCGGAATGAGCCGCGGCGTCAACGCGGATTCTCGCCAAACCCGCGTAATTCCTGAATCCCGACCCTTAGCGGTTCTTGAAGGACGGCTTGCGCTTCTCAACGAAGGCCGCCATGCCCTCCTTCTGATCCTCTGTGGCAAACAGGCTATGGAACAGGCGGCGTTCGAAGCGCAACCCCTCCTCAAGCGTGGTTTCGAAAGCGCGGTTGACCGCTTCCTTGGCCATCAGCACTGAGGGAAGCGATAGCGATGCGATCTTGGCGGCGGCGGCCAGCGCTTCGTCCAAGAGCTTGTCCGCCGGCACGACACGCGCCACCAAGCCCGAACGCTCCGCCTCCTCCGCATCCATCATCCGGCCTGTTAATACCAGGTCCATTGCCTTTGCCTTGCCGACCGCGCGCGTGAGACGCTGTGAGCCGCCCATGCCAGGGATGACGCCGAGCGTGATTTCTGGCTGGCCGAATTTGGCGGTCTCCGATGCGATGATGAAATCGCACATCATCGCCACCTCGCAGCCGCCGCCGAGCGCGAAGCCGCTGACCGCCGCGATAACGGGCTTGCGGGCATTGGCGATCTCGGCCCAGCCGCTGAAGAAGTCATTCTTGTAAGCGTCGACGAAATCGAGCGACTGCATTTCCTTGATGTCGGCGCCGGCGGCAAAGGCCTTTTCCGAGCCGGTGAGCACGATCGCGCCGATGGCATCATCGAGATGAAAAGCGGCATAGGCCTGCTTTAATTCGGAGAGGACCGTTGAATTCAGCGCATTCAGCGCCTGCGGCCGATTGATCCTGATGAGACCGACGGCCCCATGTGTTTCGACGATGAGGGTTTCGTAAGCCACGTCTCTCTCCCTTTTACCAGCTTTGGACCTTCAATCAGCCTTGGCAGGAAGCGCAGTAGAAAGAAGAGCGCCCCGCCTGGACGATGCGACTGACCGTACCGCCGCAACCGGGCGTACTGCAAGGCTGGCTTTCACGATCATAGACGGAAAAGGAATGCTGGAAATAGCCGAGCGAACCGTCCGTCTGGATATGATCGCGCAACGACGAACCGCCTGCGGCTATCGCATCGGCAATGACCTCGCGGATCGCCTCGACCAGCGCCAGCAGCGCTTCGGTCGGTTTGCCGGTATCCATAACCAGCGTGCCGGCGGCACGCAACGGCGACAGGTGAGAGCGCCACAGCGCCTCGCATACATATATATTGCCGAGACCGGCGATGTTCTTCTGGTCCAGCAGCGCGCTCTTCAGCGGCTGCGCCTTGCCGGCGAAACGCTTAGCCAGATAATCGGCATCGAGTTCATTACCCGTGGGTTCCGGCCCGAGATCGCGGAAGAAGGGATGGCTGGCCATCTCGGTCCGCCTGACCATGTCCATGAAGCCAAAGCGACGGGGGTCATTATAGATGACGCGCGCATCACCGCCAGCGCTCGCCAGATGGAAGACCACATGATCGTGCTTCTCGTCCTTGGAACGGGGATGATGGAATTCGCCCGGCGTTCGCGCTTCCCGACCGGCTTCGACCCGAAACGAGCCGGACATGCCGAGATGCGCGACGATCGTCTTGCCATCGTCGAGATCGATCAGCAGGTATTTGGCACGGCGCGACAGCGACGCGATGCCGCGGCCCGAAACGGCCTCAGCGAAATCGACAGGGAAAGGAAAGCGCAGATCGTTGCGGCGCAGCTCCAATTCCTTGAGAACCGCACCTTCCATGGAAGGTGCCAGCCCGCGTCTGACGGTTTCGACCTCTGGTAATTCCGGCATGGCTATCCATCTTTATGTTTCAACCGCTTATGATCTGAGCTATAGGCCAAAGCATTGCGGCTGTTGATCTGGCTGATGAGATAGCGTGGCAAACGCGATTTCGCTATGGTCCGCCGCTGAATACTGCATAATTCCTTAGACCGGAATCGATTTAAGGAGAGAATTATGCAGCAAGTTTAAAGTGTTACAGCGACCTTTGCGCGCCATAAATGACGCGCGGCGCTGTAATGTAACGGAGTTGAGCCGATGGCAGACAGCCGCACCTCCGCCGATGGCGGCATGGAAACATCCTATGGCTTCCGCGAAGTAGCCGATGGTGAAAAGCAGGGCCTCGTCAACGAGGTGTTCCACAAGGTCGCCAAGCGCTACGACGTCATGAATGATGTCATGTCCATGGGCATGCATCGCGCCTGGAAGGATGCGATGGTCGCGGCGCTCAACCCGCGCAAGGATCCCGCCTACAAGGTGCTCGATGTTGCCGGCGGCACGGGCGATATCGCCTTCCGGATTGTCGAGGCCTCGAACCGGCTGGCGCACGCGACGGTGCTCGACATTAACGGCTCGATGCTGGGCGTCGGTGCCGAACGCGCTGAAAAGAAGAAGCTCTCCGACAATCTCACTTTCGTCGAGGCGAATGCCGAGGAACTGCCTTTCGAGCCGAATTCCTTCGACGCCTATACGATCGCCTTCGGCATCCGCAACGTTCCACATATCGATGTGGCATTGAAGGAAGCCTATCGCGTGCTGAAGCGCGGCGGCCGGCTGCTCGTGCTCGAATTCTCCGAAGTCGACCTGCCGCTGCTCGACCGCGTCTACGACGCCTGGTCCTTCAACGCCATTCCGAAGTTCGGCAAGGCGATCACCGGCGATGCCGAGCCCTATCAATATCTGGTGGAATCGATCCGCAAGTTCCCGAACCAGCAGGACTTCGCGACGATGATCCGCGAGGCTGGCTTCGCGCGCGTGAGCTTCACCAATTACACCGGCGGCATTGCCGCGCTGCACTCCGGCTGGAAGCTCTGAAGCATGATATCCAGTCACCCGATCCGGCTTTTGGCCTCCATATTCCGAGACCTTGAGACGATATGAGTGCTTTCAGCGCATATTTCGGCCTTGTTCGGGTCGGCTGGGTGCTCGTGCGCGAAGGCGTGGTCATGGCGCTGCCATCGGAAGGGCTGCCGCCCTCCGTCAGCCTCGCCAAATCCTTCGTCAGCATCTTTGCCCGCCGCAAGGCGAAGAGCCAGGCCCGCAGCGACCGGCTTGCCCAGGCAGTCGAGCGGCTCGGGCCTTCCTATGTGAAGATCGGCCAGTTCTTGGCGACTCGACCCGATGTCGTCGGCGTCGACATGGCAAACGACCTGTCGAAGCTTCAGGACCGGATGGCTTTTTTTCCGCATACTATGGCGACGGCAGCGATCGAGGCGTCGCTCGGGCGGCGGATCGACGATCTCTACGCCAGCTTCGGCGAGCCGATTGCCGCCGCTTCGATAGCGCAGGTGCATCCGGCAGAGGTCGACACGGCCGAAGGGCGCAAGCGCGTTGCCGTCAAGGTGGTCCGGCCTGGCGTGCGCCAGCGTTTTTCTAACGATATCAAGGCAATGTATCTCGTCGCGGGTATGCAGGAGCGGTTCATGCCCTCCAGCCGGCGCCTCCGGCCCGTGGAAGTGACCAAGACGCTCGAGCAGACCACGAAGGTCGAGATGGATCTGCGGCTGGAAGCGGCTGCACTCTCCGAGATCGCCGAAAACACTGAGAAGGATCCCGGCTTCCGCGTTCCGAAGGTCGACTGGGAACGCACCGGCCGCGACGTCATCACCATGGAGTGGATCGACGGCGTGAAGATGTCCGACGTCGAGGGCTTAAAAGCCGCCGGACACGATCTTAACGCACTCGCCGACACGCTGATCCAATCCTTCCTGCGCCACACACTGCGCGACGGCTTCTTCCATGCCGACATGCACCCCGGCAACCTCTTCGTCGATCCCACCGGCATGATCGTCGCCGTCGACATGGGCATCGTCGGCCGCCTGGGAAAGAAGGAGCGCCGCTTCCTCGCCGAAATCCTGTACGGCTTCATCACCCGCGATTATATCCGGGTGGCCGAAGTACATTTCGAAGCCGGCTACGTGCCCGCCCATCACAATACCGAGAGTTTTGCGCAGGCCATCCGTGCCATTGGCGAGCCGATCCATGGCCAACCGGCCGAAACCATCTCCATGGGCAAGCTTCTGACGCTGCTCTTCGAAGTGACCGAACTCTTCGACATGGAAACGCGGCCCGAACTGGTGATGCTGCAGAAAACCATGGTCGTGGTCGAGGGCGTATCGCGCATGCTCAATCCGCGCTTCAACATGTGGAAGGCGTCCGAACCGGTGGTCGGCGACTGGATCCGCACCAATCTCGGCCCGAAGCGGATCATGACCGATCTGAAGGATGGTTTGAAGGCAGCCGTGAAGCTCGCCGAAGCCGCGCCTGAGATTGCGGCCAAGACCGAAAAATTCCACCACGAACTGCTGCATATGAGCGAAAACGGCCTGCGTTTCGATCCGCAGACCGCCGAAGCGATCGGCAAGGCCGAGGCCAAGCACAGCCGCTCCGGCCGCTTCGCGCTTTGGGTGATTGCGCTGACGCTGCTTTACATCGCCTGGCATCTTGGCTGATCGCCAAGCTTTCTGATGCTTCTTTCTCGCCCCGGCCGAAATAGCTTGGCCGGTGCGGGAAGCCGCATGCGCGCGCAAACATAGAGTTGCGCGATGTGCGCACTCGTCCCAAAATCAGTCTGTCCGGCACGGATCAAGGTGTTCGCCATTTGGGATATCCCATTGACGATAAGGCTCGCATAGCCTTGCAAAAAAGGAGAACAGCAGAGATGGAGCGTCAGAGAGCCGGCATCGAACTCACCGGGCAACCCCTTGGGTTCAGCGATCTGGTGCGGATCGGCGCGGGGGCGGTGCTGCCGTCGGCATCGGAAAGCGGCATGGCGCGGGTGCGACTGGCGCGCAACGTTCTCGAAAGCACCATTCAATCGGGCATGCCGGTCTACGGCTCGACAACGGGTGTCGGAGCCATGAAAGATGTCGAATGGTCCCCCGAGGATCTCGATGCCTTCAATCTCGGTCTCGTGCGCGCCCATCATTTCGGCACAGGCGCCCCCTTCTCCATGTCGGTCGTCCGCAATGCCATGGCGATCCGCGTCAATACGGCTCTCACCGGTCAGGTCGGTTGTTCGCAAGAATTGATCGAAGCCTATCTGCAGCTCTTGAGCTCGGATGTCATTCCCGTCGTCAGGCGCACGGGCTCGATCGGCTGCGCGGATATCGGTCTGATGGGCCAGATCGGCGCGGTTCTGACCGGCGTTGGCGAAGCCGTCTATCGCGGCCGACGCATGCAGGCTGCCGATGCCTTCGATGCCGCCGGCATCGCTCCGGTCAGGATGATGCCGCGCGACAGCTTGGCCTCGCTCAGCGTCAATGCGGTCAGCTTCGCAGCCGCTGCCGAGACGACCCGCAACGCCGCCGCCTCGATCCGCGTGCTGCTTGCGACTGGCATGATGGCGGCTGGCGCGCTCGGCGCCTCTCGCGATCCGTGGATTTCCGTGCGCCATGTCGGCACCGCGCGCGAAGCCCTGATTGGTGCCTGGCTCTGTAACGCCTCGGAAGAATGGCCCTGGCCGGTTGCGACCCATGTGCAGGACCCGCTCAGCCTGCGCATGATCGCCCAGGTCTTCGGCGCCGTCATCGAAAACCTCCTGACCGCCGGCCATAAGATTCTGGCCGCGACCGGCCGTTCGGATGACAACCCGGTCATCGTCGATGGCCGTGTGATGACCTCGGGCGGCTCTCTTCCGCTCGATGTCACCGTGCTTCTAGAAGCGGCCGTCATCTGCATGGCCCATGCCGCCCGCAATGCCTTCAATCGCTGCGTCCTGCTCGGCAACGGCCAGCGGCGCGGCCTGCCCGTCAATCTGGTGCCCGAAGGCAGGATCGCGACCGGCTTCGGCCCGATCATCAAGCTTGCCGGCGAGATCTTCTCGCGCGTGCTCTCCATGTCCAATCCGGTCTCGGCACAGTCACTGGTGGTTGCGGCAGGTATGGAGGACGAAGCCGCCTTCCTGCCGCTTGTGATCGAACGTTTCGAGCGGCAGATGCGGGCGCTGAAGCGTCTTGCCGCCCTTGAGGCCCTGCTGTCGGCGCAAGCAATGGATATTCTCGGCGACAAGCCTGAGGGCGTTGCGCGCATGCTTTATGACGTGGTGCGCAAGCATGCCGACTTCTATGTCGTCGACCGGCCACTTTCGGCCGAAGTCGAGGCGATCGAGGAGGAGCTCGGCTCGGAGTCCTTCGTCTCTGACTTGATCGCCCACAAGCCGATCATCGCCTATGATGACTTCTTCGCGCTCGGCTCGCTGGAGCGGGTCGAAGAGCGGCTTTATCGCGACACCATTGCCATCTGAACCAACCGACGAGCGAGGGAATGCACATGGCCGATTTCGATCTTGTTCTGCAAGGCACTGTGGTTCTGCCTGAACGCATCGTGGAAGCCGGCTATGTCGCCGTGCGTGACGGCAAGATCGCCGAGATCGGCATCGGCGTGCCTCCGGCCGCGCGCGAGCGGCATCTGCTCGGCAAGGCGCTGATCCTGCCTGGTGCGATCGACGCACAAGTTCACTCCCTCTCGCAGAAAGACCAGGAGGATTTCATCTGGTCGACCCGCTCTGCAGCGGCCGGCGGCGTCACCACCATCGTCGACATGCCCTATGACGAAGGCAATCTCGTCTGCTCGGCAGCGGCGGTGAAGAAGAAGATCGACCATGCCGCGCCGCAATCGCGCGTCGACTTTGCCCTCTACGGCACGGTCGATCCGGAGGAAGGCCCGGCGCGCATCGCGGAAATGGTCGAGGCCGGTGTGGCCGCCTTCAAATTCTCCACCTTCGGCACCGACCCCAAGCGTTTCCCGCGCATTCCGCCCGCCCTGCTCGAGGCCTGCTTTGCCGCCATCGCGCCCACGGGCCTGACAGCCGGCGTGCACAACGAGGATGACGAAGCGGTCCGCACCTACATGGAGCAGGTGAAGGCGAGCGGTATCACCGACTATCGCGCCCACGGCCTGTCCCGCCCGCCTATCACCGAGCTTCTGGCCATGCACACGATCTTCGAGACGGGCGCTGATACCGGCTGCCCAGCGCATGTCGTGCATTGCTCGCTGGGGCGCGGCTATGACATCGCCCGCGCCTATCGCCGCGACGGTTTCGAAGCGACGGTCGAGTGCTGCATCCATTACCTGACGCTCGATGAGGAAAACGATGTGAGGCGCCTCGGCGGCAAGGCGAAAATTAATCCGCCGATCCGCCCCCGCGCCGAAGTGGAAACCTTGTGGCGCAAGGTAGCGGAGGGCAATGTCTGGCTCGTCTCGACCGATCATGTCAGCTGGTCGGAAAACCGCAAAACCAATCCGGATATGCTGGCGAATGCTTCCGGCGTGCCGGGACTGGAGGTCATGGTGCCGCTCTTCGTAAAGGGTGCTCTGGAGCGCGGCGTGCCGCTGACCTGGGCGGCGAAGCTGATGGCGGAAAACCCAGCTAAGCATTTCCGCCTCGACCATATCAAAGGCGCGCTGACGCCGGGCAAGGACGCCGATATCGTCGTTCTGGAACCGCGCGAAACGATCTATGACGCGGCGGCCAGCGGCAATAACGTCGTCGGCTGGAGCCCCTATAACGGCATCCGCCTGCCCTGGACTGTGTCCGCCGCCTATCTTAGAGGCAAGCAGATCACCGAGGGACAGAAGGTGCTGGCCGAACCCGGCTCCGGCAGCTTTGTCCGTCCCTTGCCTCGCCAAGTCATTGCCGGAGATGCAGCCTGATGACCGAAACCAAGCGCCACAACCTGCCCGTAAACGCCGATCGCATCGCCGAGGATATCGATGCGCTGGCAAGGATTACCGATCCGGGCCACCCGTGGACCCGCCGCGCCTTCTCGCCGCTCTTCCTCGAAGGGCGCGCCTATATCGAGGCACGGATGAAGGCGGCAGGGCTTGAGACCCGCATCGACGCCGCCGGCAATCTGATCGGCCGGCGTACCGGCGCCAAGCCTGGCCTCGGAACGATCCTTGTCGGCTCGCATTCCGACACCGTGCCCGACGGGGGCCGTTTCGATGGCATTGCCGGCACGATCGCAGCGCTCGAAGTTGCGCGCTCCTTGAAGGATCGCGGCATCGAGCTCGACCATGATCTGGAAATCGTCGATTTCCTCGCCGAAGAAGTCAGCATCTTCGGCGTCTCCTGCATCGGCAGCCGCGGCATGACCGGGCAGATCCCCGAGGCGTGGCTCTCCCGCGTGAGCGGCGACCGCACGCTTTCTGAAGGAATTGCCGAAGTCGGCGGTGATCCCTCCGTGCTGCTCTCCCAGAAGCGGCCGGATCTCGCCGGCTTCCTGGAGCTGCATATCGAGCAGGGCCCGGTGCTGGAAGCCGAGAACAAGGATATCGGCATCGTCACCGCGATCGCCGGCATCACCCGCATCGAAATCACCGTGGAAGGCCGCGCCGATCATGCCGGCACGACGCCGATGGACCGCCGTGCAGATGCGCTGGTGGCGGCCTCGCAGCTCGTCCTCGATATTCGTCAACGCGCGGCGGAGCAGGCGAAAACGCCGGGCCATTTCGCCGCGACCGTCGGCGAATTCCGCATCGAGCCGAATGCCGCCAATGTCGTGCCATCCAAGGTCGTGCTGTTGATCGACGGCCGCGCCGAAATCCGCCGCGACATGGAGGATTTCCTGGCCTGGATTGACGGTGAGGTGAAGACCATCGCCGCCGATTATGGCGTGACGATCAACCCGCCGGTGCGTGTCTCCGACAACATGCCGACGCCGGGCGCTCCGGTACTGCTCGAAACGCTCGAACGCGCCTGCGAGACTGTCGGCGCCAAACATCGCCGTATGGCCTCCGGCGCCGGTCACGACACGGCCTGGATCGCTAAGGTCGCGCCGGCCGCCATGATCTTCGTGCCCTGCAAGGAAGGCCGCAGCCATTGCGCCGAGGAATGGGCCGAGAAGGACGACATCGCCATGGGCGCCGCCGTGCTTTTCGAAGCGGTGCGCGACATGGACAAGAACCTCAAACAGAACCGGGAGTAGCCGATGGGACGCATACTCGTTGCCAAGGATGTGGAAGCGGCCGTCAAGGGCGGCTCCGTTTACGCCGCAGGCGGTGGCGGCTGGGCCGATCATGGCCGCATGCTGGGCTATGCAGCCGTCAATGTCGGCAAGCCGGAGCTGGTGTCGATCGACGAATTGAACGACAGCGACTGGATCGCCACGGCTGCCGCCATCGGCGCGCCGGCCTCCACCACCCCGTGGGAAATGCAAGGCATCGATTACGTGAAAGCCGTGCAGCTGCTGCAGGACGAGCTTGGCGAAAAGCTTTCCGGCCTGATCATCGGCCAGAACGGCAGGTCCTCGACGCTGAACGGCTGGCTACCGTCGGCCATTCTCGGAACGAAGGTGGTGGACGCGGTGGGTGACATCCGCGCCCACCCGACTGGTGATATGGGATCGATCGGCATGGCCGGCTCGCCTGAGCAGATGATCCAGACCGCCGTCGGCGGCAACCGCGCCGAGAACCGCTATATCGAACTGGTCGTGAAGGGCGCGACGGCGAAGATTTCGCCGATCCTGCGTGCGGCCTCCGATCAATCCGGCGGCTTCATCGCCTCCTGCCGCAACCCACTTCGCGCTTCCTACGTCCGCACCCATGCGGCGCTCGGCGGCATCTCCATGGCGCTTTCGCTCGGCGAGGCAATCATCGAGGCGGAAAAGAAAGGCGGCAACGCCGTCATCGACGCCATCTGCAAGACCACCGGCGGCCATATCCTGGCCGAAGGTACGATCACAAAGAAGGACGTCGTCTACACGAAGGAAGCCTTCGACATCGGCACCATTACGGTCGGCAGCGGCGACAAGGCCGTCATCATGCATGTGATGAACGAATACATGGCCGTCGAGGATGCCGGCAGCAAGCGCCTGGCAACCTTCCCCTCCGTCATCACCACGCTGTCGCCGGAAGGCGAACCTCTGAGCGTCGGCCAGCTGCACGAGGGTATGACGGTCTTCATCCTGCATGTACCGATGGATATCATTCCGCTGTCTGCCAGCGTGCTCGACCCCACGGTCTATCCCTCTGTCGAAAAAGCCATGGGTATCGAGATCGCGAGATACGCTCTGGCCGGCAAGAAGAACTGACGGGAAAGCTTGGAAGCGCGGGAGGCGCAGATGGCTCGTGACACAGGTCTTGAAGAATTGCTGAGAGAAGAGCTCGGGCGACGGCCCGGGCTCAGGGAGAAAGGAATGTTCGGCGGCTGGGCCTTTCTGCTCAATGGCCATCTCATGTGCGGCGCCCGTGATGATGGGATGCTGATCCGCCTCGGCAAAGGCAATGATGCCTGGGCGCTGGAGCAGCGTGACGTCAAACCCATGCAGTTGGGCGGCCGAAAAATGCTGGGATGGGTGCGCGCCGGGCCGGACGCTTATGGCAATGACATGCTGCGCAAGCGGCTGCTTCTGGCTGCGCTAGACTTCGTCGAAGGCCTGCCGCCGAAGTGAACGCGTATTGAAGAACACTCCTCTTCTCCCCAGCGGGGAGAAGATGTCCGTCAGGACAGATGAGGGGATGAGAGACTAAGGAGCGAACGTCTGAGCGGTACGCGAAGACGATATGTGCCGCATCGCCCCCTCATCCGACCCTTCGGGCCACCAACCGGGGTCGAGCCACGGGTCTCGACCTGTCCTTCGAACCCCCGCTGGGGAGAAGGAGAGACTATCAAACAAGAGGAAAAGCAATCATGCCGAAAGCCAATCCACGTCACCCGAAATTCCCCATTCCGGGCGGGCCGGAGCTGCGTGCCAAGGGCTGGCGACAGGAGGCCCTGTTGCGCCTGCTCGAAAACGTGCTTTCGGTCGGTGAAGATCCCGACAATCTCGTCGTCTACGCCGCCCTCGGCAAGGCAGCGCGCAACTGGGCGGCGCATAAGGGCATCGTCAAGGCGCTGACCGAAATGGATGAGAACCAGACCCTGCTCATCCAATCCGGCAAGCCGATTGGCCTCATCCGCACGCATGACAAGGCGCCGCTCGTTATCATGGCGAACTGCAACATCGTCGGGCAATGGGCGAAGGCGGAAGTCTTCTACGAATTGCAGCGCAAGGGCTTGATCTGTTGGGGTGGCCTGACGGCCGGCGCCTGGCAATATATCGGCAGCCAGGGCGTCATCCAGGGCACCTACGAAATCTTCATGCGAATCGCCGAGCGCCGCTTTGGCGGCGATCTCTTCGGCCGCTTTGTGCTGACGGCGGGTCTCGGCGGAATGGGCGGCGCGCAGCCGCTCGCCGGTCGCATGGCGGGGGCGGCGATCCTCTGCGTCGATATCGATGCCGAGCGCGCGAGGAAGCGCCAGGAAATAGGCTACCTGCAGGAAATCGCTCCGGATCTCGATTCGGCGCTGGCGATGATCGACGCCGCCGTCAAGGAAAAGCGGGCGCTTTCCGTCGGCCTCGTCGGCAATGCCGCCGAAATCTATCCCGAGATTGCGCGGCGCGGCATCGTGCCCGATATAGTTACCGACCAGACCTCGGCCCACGATCTCGTCTATGGTTATGTGCCGAAGGGCATGAGCCTGCAGCAAGTTCGGGATCTCCGCGACGATGGCCAGGGTCAGCTCATGGCTGCAAGCCGCGCCTCGATCGTCGAGCATGTGAAGGCCATGCTGGACTTTCAGAAAAAGGGCTCCGAAGTCTTCGACAACGGCAACCTGATCCGCACACAGGCGAAGGAAGGCGGCGTTGCGAACGCCTTCGATATTCCGATCTTCACCGAAGCCTATCTCAGGCCGCTCTTCTGCCGTGCCATCGGGCCCTTCCGCTGGATGGCGCTTTCAGGCGAGGAAAGCGATATCGCGCGCATCGACGATCTGCTGCTGGAAATGTTCCCGGACAACAAGATCATTACCAACTGGATCAAGCTCGCCCGTCAGCACGTGCCCTTCGAAGGGCTGCCGGCGCGTATCGCGTGGCTCGGCCACGGAGAGCGCACCGCCCTTGCCCTCCGTGTCAATGAGCTTGTGGCAGGCGGAGAGCTGAAGGGGCCGATCGCCTTTTCGCGCGACCATCTCGATGCCGGCGCCATGGCCCATCCGAACATCATGACCGAGCGCATGAAGGACGGCTCCGACGCGATTGCCGACTGGCCGCTGATCGACGCGATGATGCTCTGCTCGTCCATGGCCGATCTCGTCGTCGTCCATTCCGGCGGTGGCGGCTATGCCGGCTATATGACCAGCTGTGGCGTCACCGTCGTCGCCGATGGCACGCAAGCCGCCGACGAACGGCTCGACCACGCGCTGACCAACGACACGGCACTCGGCGTCATGCGTTATGCCGATGCCGGCTATGAGGAAGCGCTTGATGAAGTTGCGAAAAAGGATGTGCCCTATATCCGTTTGGGATAAGCGCGTCTGTTCTTAGCGGCACCGAAAGACTATGGTCCGGGCAATTCAAAATGAGTTGAGAGTTGCCCGTGATCCCCTGGACCTTGCTTGACACTGCGAAAATCCCTGGCGGCGGTGAGCTGCGCCTGAAGCAGCGCGGCCAGGAATTTTCCATCATGCTCGGCACCAACGAGCTGATGAACAGCCGCCTGAGCGGCTCCGAGCGCGCGCTAGCCAGTCTTTCCTGCGAGAAGATCAAGGGCCGGAAGGCGCCGCACATATTGATCGGCGGCCTCGGGATGGGCTTTACCCTGCGCGCTGCCCTCGGCGAACTCGGTGCGGACGCCAAGGTCACGGTCGCGGAACTGGTTCCGGCTGTCGTGACCTGGGCACGCGGGCCGATGGCAACGGTCTTCGACGGCTGCCTCGATGATCCGCGCGTCGCCATTCATGAAGGGGATGTGCGTCCACTCATCCGCGCTCGCAAGGCGGCCTACGACGCCATTCTGCTCGATGTCGACAACGGGCCGGATGGCATCACATCCGAAGCTAATGACGGCCTTTACGATTATCAGGGCCTGAAAGCGGCGCGCGATGCGCTGCGTTCCGGCGGCGTCCTCGCCGTCTGGTCTTCGGGACCCGACGACCGCTTCACACGGCGGCTGCGCGACAGCGGTTTTGCCGCCGAGGTGGTCAATACGCGCGCCAATGGCAAGACAGGCGCGCGCCACGTCATTTGGCTCGCGACAAGATCGGGATCGTGACGCCTCGAATTGAAATCAGACTTGAGATGCTATATATCAATGTCATATCTCAAGGGAGTTATGGCATGGACACCGCAAAGATCTTCTGGTCCGGCCGGTCGCAGGCCGTGCGCTTGCCGAAGGAATTCCGCCTCGACGGCGAGGAAGTGCGCATCCGCCGGCAGGGAAAGGCAATCATTCTGGAGCCGATCCCCGAAGATTGGGACTGGCTGGAAGCCGTAACAGGCCCGATCGATGATGACTTTGTAGAAGCAGCGACCGAGCAACCGGCTGAGCAGCAACGCCCCGAGTTGGATATCTTCAAGTGAAATATCTGCTCGACAGCAATGCCGTCATCGCGCTGATGAAAGGACACCCGGGCTTCGTCAACGAGCTTCGCAGGCACAAGCCGCAGGATTTCGCCATTCCGGCCATCGTCGCACACGAGCTGTTTTATGGTGCCTATAAGGGGCAGCGCGTTTCCGACAATCTGGCACGTGTCGATGCCTTGCAATTCGAGACGCTGGATTTCGATAAGCAAGATGCCCGTGTAGCCGGCGAAATTCGCGCAAGCCTTGCTTCCCTCGGCACACCGATCGGTGCCTACGACGTTTTGATCGCGGGACAAGCGGTCGCCCGCGATCTGATCCTGATAACGCACAATGTCAGAGAATTTGGACGGGTTCAAAAGCTGCGTTTCGAAGACTGGGAGTCCTTGCCGAGCGGCTAAAGATAACGCGTTTCTTCCGGTGCACGATCGAAGCGGTCGTCGCGGCCATCGAAGTAGCCGACGGGAAGCGAGGCGAGTTCCTCATCGGTGGCATCGTCCAGGCAGCTGATGCTGATCGCATAGAACTTGCCGCCGAGTGCGGGATTTTCACCCCAGTTGAAGGAGCTGATGCCGCAAGTCTTGCAGAAGAGATGATGAAGAATGCGCGGGCCGAACTGATATTCGCCAATGCTGTCCTCGCCCGAGGTCAGGCGGAAATCGGCGGGCGTGGCGACAGCCAGCCAATTGCGCTTCTTCTTGCAGATCGAGCAATTGCATTTGAAGGTGCCGCCCTGCAGATCGAGATCGGCTTCGTAAGCGACGGCACCGCAATGGCAGCTTCCGTGATAGGTCTTTTTCATCACTCTCATCCTTCCCTTGAGGTGGCTTCTGCGTAAGCGACATATTTGTCGAGCGCCTGTTCCCAGCCGCCAGTCTGAAGCTTCAGCTCTCTGTCGTCAGGCAATTCGGCCTTTCGGAAGACAAGGCGCGTCTTCTCGCCAAGCTCATGGAATTCCACGGTCACCTGCATCGGATGTTCGGCCCTACCCTCCTGATTTTCCCAGGCGAAGGTGAAGACGAGGCGCTCGGGCGGTACGATCTCCAGATAGCGGCCATGGCTCCAATATTCCCTACCTTCCGGCGTGAGAATGCAGTGCCGCCAGGCGCCCCCTTCCCGCAGGTCGACAAAGATGGATGGCGCCGTCATGTTCTGGGGCGCCCACCAGCGCACCATATGCTCCGGCTCCGTCCAGAGACGAAACAGCAAGTCGCGCGGTGCGGCTATTTCGCGGGTCAGCACGATCTCGCGTAGCGGCCGCATGCTGCCGCCCTCAATTGCTGGGGTCATCCATTCCTCCCTTTTGCAATAGCGCCGCATAGGCTTCCAGGCGATCGAGATTGTCGTTCCAGAACTGCCTGTAGCTTTCCAGCCAGTCATCGACCTGCCGCAGCGGCTTGGGCTCCAGTCGGCAGGGTCGCCATTGCGCTTCCCTTCCCTTCGAAATCAGGCCGGCTCTCTCCAGCACCTTCAGATGCTTGGAAACGGCGACCAGCGACATATCGAAGGGCTCGGCCAGTTCCGAGACGGATGCCTCGCCGGTCGCCAGCCGCGCCAGGATCGCCCGGCGGGTAGGATCGGCAAGGGCCGAGAGGGTTGTGCTCAATGTGTCCATACGACTCAATAAACCATGAAGTTAATTAACTTATTGGTTTAATATATGATACAAACAAATGATGTCAAGAAGGGCTTTCTGACGCCCAATCTCAGGGAATGACGTTGGACACTTCGATCAGGTTTTGATCGGGGTCGCGGAAATAGACCGAGAGAATGGGGCCGGTCGCACCGGTTCGGCGCACCGGGCCTTCCTCAATCGCAACGCCCTCTGCCTGCAAGTGAGCAATGACCTCATCCAGAGGCGTTGTGCTGATGAAGCAAAGATCGGCCGAGCCCGGTGTCGGCCGTTCAGCCTTGGGCTCGAATTCATGTCCGGCGCGATGCAGATTGATCTTCTGATTACTGAAGGTCAGGGCCTTGCGGCCTTCCCCGAAAGTTTCAACGCCCATTCCGAGGACACGGGCATAGAAATCGCAGCTCTCCTCGATGCTCGCGACCGTGAGCACCAGATGA
Organism: Rhizobium sp. ERR 1071; assembly: GCF_007828675.1. NCBI lineage: Bacteria > Pseudomonadati > Pseudomonadota > Alphaproteobacteria > Hyphomicrobiales > Rhizobiaceae > Rhizobium > Rhizobium sp. ERR 1071. The sequence goes on from NZ_VITM01000003.1 coordinate 682,919, forward strand.
TCGAGATGGTCGATGCGGATCATGGCGGCCTCCTGAGTCAACGACGCGCCAGCCTGGCGACGGCAAGAGCGCTGACGAGACAGAGTGCCAGCATGACGAGGATGAAGGCAACCACGGCATTCCAGCCATCGGCAAGCCAGAAATAGCCTCCGACCGAGCCCGCAATGCTGGAGCCGAGATAATAGGCCAGCAGGTAGAGCGAGGAGGCATGGCCCTTGAAGCCATGGGCCAGCCGCCCCACAAGCGCGCTGGCAACGGAATGGGTCATGAAGAAACCGATCGTCACCAGGATGATGCCGAGAATGATCAGCGGCAAGGAGCTGGAAAGCGTCACCGCCGCCCCGAGTGCGGCGATCAGCACGCCCACCGGCAGCACGACGAAATGGCCGATGCGATCACCGAGCAGGCCGGCCGCCCAGGATGCGACGATCCCGAAGAGATAGGCGGTGAAGATCAGGCCCAATTCGGTCTGGCTGAGATCATAGGGGTCAGCGACCAAACGGAAGCCGGCATAGTTATAGACGGTGACGAAGGAGCCCATGACGAGAAAGCCGATGGCAAAGAGCAGCGGCAGCGCGGCATTGCCAAAGTGACAGCTCCAGGCCTTCAGATGGAAGGCCACATCGAAGCCCTTGCGCGGGGTGAAATTGCGCGAAGGCGGCAGGAGATAGAGGAAGCCGACGGCGGCGACAAGGCCGAGAATGCCGACCGCTGCCAATGCCGGCCGCCAGTTCAGATATTCGGCGATCGTACCGGTCACCACGCGCCCGGCCATGCCGCCAAAGGCGTTGCCGGCGATATAGAGGCCCATGGCGCCGCCGAGGCCGCGCGGTTCGATTTCCTCGGCCAGATAGGTCATGGCGACAGCTGGCACGCCGCCCAAGAGAAAGCCCTCAAGAGCGCGGACGGCGAGAAGCATATGCCAGCTTGGCGACACCGCGCAGATGATCGTGCAGACGGCCGCGCCGAGCAGCGAAATGAACATCAGGCTGCGGCGGCCGAGGCTTTCGGAAACGGCGGCTGCGCCGAAGATCGCGAAGGCCAGGAAGCCAGTCGAAAGCGAGAGCGAGAGCGAGCTTGCAGCCGGCGTGACACCGAAATCCTCAGAGAAGATCGGCATCAGCGGCTGGACGCAATAGAGCAGCGAGAAAGTGGCGAAACCGGAGAGAAACAGCCCAATGGTCGCGCGGCGGAAGGCAGGCGTGCCGCGCGTTAGAAACTGGCGGGTCTCGGCCGGCGGCTCGTTCCTGACGAGCGTCAATTCGGGGCGGGAGGGAACTTCGGACGCAGTGGTTTGCTGCTGACTTACGGCGCGAAACATTGGTGGCACCTGACCTTTCTTGCCTGGAATCTAGCCAGACCAGCTCCATTAGTCCAATATATGGAACAGGCGATCTTAATAGCTTTTGGAGATAGCGATGGAATTGCGTCATATCCGCTATTTTCTGGCGCTGGCGGAAGCGGGAAACTTCACCCGCGCGGCGGCCAGTCTCGGCATCGGCCAGCCGCCGCTCAGCCAGCAGATCCGGGACCTGGAAAACGAGGTGGGCGCGCAACTGTTCCATCGCGTGCCGCATGGCGCAGAACTGACGGCTGCCGGCGAGGCTTTTCTGGCCGAGGCGAGGACGGCGATCGATGCTGCGGAAAAGGCGAAGCTCGCGGCCCAGCGCGCCAATCGCGGCGAGATCGGCCGCCTGTCGCTCGGCTTTACCGCCTCCTCCGCCTTCAACACCATCGTCACATCAACCATTCGCGAGTTTCGGCGGCACTGGCCGGAGGTGCGGCTGTCACTCACAGAGATGAACACCAATGCGCTGATGGAGCGGCTGATGCGCGGTGAGATCGACGCGGCATTCATTCGCCCGGGCCTGGAGGATCCGCGGGATGTTCGCCTGAAGCGCTTTGCCGACGAACCGATGCTGATCGCGCTACCGGCCCATCATCCGCTTGCGAAAAAGGAACGCGTGCCGGTTGCGGCGCTCGCGGGCGAGCCCTTCATCCTCTTTCCGCGCATGGTGGGGCTCAGCCTCTATGACGACATTGTCGCTGCATGCCGCGAAGCCGGCTTCGACCTCGTAGTGACGCAGGAGGCGCCGCAGATCCCCTCCGTCGTCAATCTCGTCGCCGCCAATCTCGGCGTTTCCATCGTTCCGGCTTCGATCGCACAAATCAAGCTCGACGGCGTCGCCTATCGGCAAATCGATGGGCCGTCGGTCGTGGCGCGGCTCGGTCTTGCCAGCCTCAAGGCGCAGCGATCACCTGTTATCGCCAACCTCATGAGCCTGATTGCGTAATTATTTGTTCCGCTCCCAATAGGGCGGATCGCCGAACGCTTTTTTCAGATGATCGGCGATGGCGCGCAGCTTGGCCGAGGGATTGCGTCCCTCCGGATGGGCCATGAAGATGAATTCCGGCTCCGGCCGGTAGCCGACATCGATCTCGACAAGCCGCCCGTCCCTCACCGAAGGCGCGGCAATGAAGGCCGGCAGCAAGGCGATACCGAGGCCGGCAATCGCGGCATCGTGGAGGACATCGCCATTGTTGACACCCAGTGCCAGCTTCGCACGAATGACGACGGCGCCCTCTGGTCGCTCGAAACGCCAGTCCGCGACGCCGCGATTCGTGTAGAAAATCCCGCGGTGATCCTCAAGATCGGAGAGCGACGTGGGTTTGCCGTGACGACTGAGATAATCCGGCGAGGCCACGAGAAGGCGGCGGCTGCGGGCGAGCTTCCAGGCGATGAGGCGCGAGTCGGCGATCAGGCCGTGGCGAATGATCGCATCATAGCCATCCGAGGCGGCATCGACGCGACGGTCGTCGAGATCGAGCGTCAGCTCGATCTCTGGATGATCGGCGAGAAACGGATAGAGGGCCGGCCCCAGATGCAGGCGGCCGAAGGTGACGGGTGCGGCAATGCGCAGAGGCCCCATCAGCGTGCCGCGCCGCTCGGCAAGATCGGCCGCCGCCTCGCGCACCTCCTGCGCGATGCGTGTGGCGCGCTGCAGGAAAGCGGTGCCATCTTCCGTCAGGGTCAGCTTGCGGGTCGTGCGGTGAAGCAGGGTTGCCCCCAATGCTTTCTCCATTTCCGACAAGCGCTCGCTGACCACGGATTTCGACAGGCGCAGGCGCCGCGCCGCCTCGCTGATCGAGCCGGCCTCGGCTACAGTTACGAACGTCACGATCCCGTCGATCTTCAGCATCGTTCGGAAACTCCGAATTCGAATTCCTCTTTTTGAAGACTAATCCGAACGATCGAAAAAGGCCATCTTCCTCGTATCGGACAAACCGAAAGACACGTCCTTACACAGGAGATGGAACAATGAACCGCTTGAATGGAAAAGTCGCAATCGTCACCGGCGCCAGTTCCGGCATCGGCCGCGTCACGGCAAAGCTCTTTGCCGCCGAAGGCGCAAAGGTTGTCGTCGGCGCTCGCCGTGTTGCGGAGCTGGAAAGCCTTGCCGCCGAGATCAAGGCGGCCGGCGGAGAAGCAGCCGTCTTGGCCGGCGATGTGCGCTCAGAAGACTATCACAAGGCGCTGGTCACCCTTGCAGTCGAGCGTTACGGCAAGCTTGATATCGCCTTCAACAATGCCGGCACGCTCGGCGAGGCCCGTCCCAGCACCGAGGTTTCGGAGGCAGGCTTTTCCGAAGCGCTGGCGATCAACCTCACCGCGTCCTTCCTAGCCGCCAAGCACCAAATCGGCGAAATGATCAAGCACGGCGGTGGTTCCGTGATTTTCACGTCGACCTTTGTCGGCCACACGGTCAGCTTCCCGGGCGTCGCCGCCTATGCCGCCAGCAAATCCGGCCTGATCGGCCTGACGCAAACGCTCGCCGCCGAATTCGGCCCGCAGAATGTCCGCGTCAATGCCGTCCTGCCAGGTGCGGTCGATACCGATATGTATCGCGATATGAACGACACGGCCGAAAAGCAGGCTTTCATCACCAACCTGCATGCGCTGAAGCGCGTCGCCGGCCCGGAAGAGATCGCTCGCTCGGTCCTTTATCTCGCCTCCGATGACGCAAGCTTCGTGAGCGGCACGGCATCGCTCGTCGACGGCGGCCTGTCGATCACGCGTACCTGACCGAGTGTTTTGCCGACACAATGATCGCGCCGGCAGCTTCGGAACGCGGACGTAATCCCGCAACATAGGAAATGGTTGCGGGATCAGGTCGCTCGAATGCTTTGAACGAGCCGCGGATTCTATTTCCCACGGCCTTTCCGCTCAGAACATCGTATTGCTGTTCTTCGAGGTCTCGGGGATCGGCTGCACCGAGTCCCAATGTTCCTGGATCTTGTTGTCCTCGAGGCGGAAGATATCGACGATGGCGCTGCCGCGGTCGCCCGGCTGGCGAATGGCGTGGACGCGCAGGATCACATAATCGCCATCGACCATCACGCGCTTGATCTCGCTCTTCGACTGCGGATAGTTTTTCTTTAGGTACTCCAGGAAACCGCGCAGGCCTTCGGGGCCATCGGCGGCAAGAGGATTATGCTGGATGTACTTGCCGAGATACCTGGAAGCCGCGTCGAAATCCTTGTCGTTTAGCGCCTTCTGGTAGAAGTCCAGAACGATTTCCTTGTTCTTCTGCTCCTGTGGTGAATAGGCACGCTCGGCAAAGGCCGGCATGGCGGCAGCCATGATTGGCAGGGCGATGACCGCGACTTTCATCAGTTTCAAAGCGTTGCTCCTTTGGTCGTTAACACGTTCACTTTCGTCGAGGGCGAAGATGCCCGCAAATGACAAGTCGGTGATGCCGGCGTGATCATTGGCTGCAAATAGCCAAAAATCCGATCGCCCGCATCGCAATCACCGACACGCCGAGCTCGATGGAAGCACGCGGCGATTGCCTATGACACACCAAAGGCTTAGGCTTGTCGGCAAAAGAACAGGCGACGGGTTCAGGCATGGTTCTCGCAGGAAAGCGCATCCTTCTCATTATCTCCGGCGGTATCGCGGCCTATAAAAGCCTCGATCTCATCCGCCGGCTGCGCGAGCGCGGCGCAAGCGTCCGGCCGGTCATGACGGCTGGTGCGCAGCAGTTCATCACGCCGCTTGCCGTCGGCGCGCTGGCCGCCGACCATGTCTTCACCGATCTGTTTTCGCGAGAGGACGAGCAAGATGTCGGCCATATCAGGCTGGCGCGCGACTGTGATCTCGTGCTGATCGCGCCGGCGACTGCCGATCTGCTCGCCAAGATGGCGAACGGGCTGGCCGACGATCTCGCCTCGACCATATTGCTCGCCACCGACCGGGCAGTCCTCGCAGCCCCCGCGATGAACCCGAAGATGTGGGCCCATCCCGCCACCAGGCGCAACGTCGAAACTCTACGCAGCGACGGCATCGCCTTCGTCGGTCCTATGACCGGCGAAATGGCCGAGAGCGGCGAGAGCGGCGCTGGCCGGATGGCGGAGCCGCTCGATATCGTCGCCGCCGTCGAGCGTCGGCTGGATGACGGCACCAAGCCGCTTGCCGGCAGGAAGGCGGTCGTCACCTCCGGGCCGACGCATGAACCGATCGATCCCGTGCGCTACATCGCCAACCGCTCGTCAGGACGGCAGGGCCATGCCATCGCAGCGGCGCTTGCTGCGCTCGGCGCCGATGTCACGCTCGTCTCCGGCCCGGTCACCATACCCGATCCGGTCGGTCTCAACGTGATCCACGTCGAACGGGCAGACGAGATGCGCGATGCCGTTCTGGCTGCTCTGCCGGCCGATATCGCCGTCATGGTGGCCGCGGTCGCGGACTGGCGCGTCGCTTCCGCTTCCGATCAGAAGATCAAGAAGCATCCAGGCGAATCGATCCCAACGCTGGCGCTCACCGAAAATCCGGACATATTGAAAACCGTCGGCCATCATACACAGCGGCCGAAACTCGTCATCGGCTTTGCGGCCGAAACCCAGGATGTCGAGAGCAATGCCCGTGCGAAGTTGGAGCGCAAGGGCGCCGACTTCATCGTCGCCAACGACGTCTCGCCCGCAACCGGCATCATGGGCGGCACGCGCAATCGCGTGAAGATTATCAGCCATCACGGCGTCGAGCAGTGGCCGGATCTCGACAAGGATGAGGTGGCGGTGCGGCTGGCGGCGCTGATATCGGAACAGCTCAAGCAGGAATAGCAGCCGGCGTCCGGATCTCTCCGGCGGCATGCTCTTCCGGCTGGAAGGGCGTGACATGGACGCCCGTATCGTCGATCAGAACGGCGCTGCCATCGGGGATCTCGCGCCAGGCATCGACATCGTCGTTCAGCGGCTCCGACACGAGGCAATAGCCTGACCCGACCGGAGAGGCATACAGCGTCGGCGCCTTGCGATCGGTCGCATAGCGGATGGCGTAGAGCGACTTACCGTCGGAGAAGGCCGCCGTGAAGCGCACCAGTACCGAACCCGTCAGATGCAGCGACAGGCCTTCGACGAAGCCGATGGTCTGCGCGATCGCCGCGGTCGGATTTGTCATGAGACCGAGTTGCATCGCCAACAGGAACAGGAGCTCGGAATCGGTGGTGCCGCTGCGGGCATGGAACAGCCGGTCGTCGAGCATGGCTTCCATCGGCCGGCGCAGGCGGTCGAAATTGGAAATCTGGCCGTTGTGCTGGAATGACCAGTTCTCGAAAACAAAGGGATGGCAATTGTCGCGGCGTGTGCCGCCGCCTGTGGCAGCACGGACGTGGGCGAGGAAGAGCGGCGAACGGATCTGCCGCGCCAGGCTCTTCAGATTGCAATCGGACCAGGCCGGCAGGATATCGCGGTAACGGCCCGGTTCCGGCCGATCGCCATACCAGGCGATGCCGAAGCCGTCACCATTGGTCGCCGTCTTGGCGCGCGTGGCGCAATGGGATTGTTCGATCAGGGAGTGGGCGGGCGAAGACACCAGCTCCTCCAGATAGAGGGGGTCTCCACGATAGGCTGCCCAGCGACACATGCGTCTTCTACTCCGATTCCCGCTGTCTTTCTGTCCCGCGGGAGAATGGCAAATCCAGAGCGTGATGCCGAAAAGTGTAGGCGGTTTTCGGACGACATCACGCTCTACTTCTTCGATTCCAGAGCGGCTCAGATTTTAGGTCGAGCCGACCTAAAATCATCCGGCTCTAGGACGATTGTTTATGCGGAATGGGTAATAAAGTCTTAATTTTCCATCCCGTGCAGCGCAAGATGACAGATATTTGACGCTTCGTCCGTTCACGTTTCGCATCGCAACATTTTCTTCGTGAAGGCCGCTACGGCAGGGCTCTGCTCGAGATGCGGCGGGCAACACATTTCACTGCGACAATAAGTGTGAAGCTCCCCGAGGCCGTGCCTCTTGCATCAAGTCAAATTTGAGCTACGTTAAGCTTGTCTGAAACGTAACGAAAGGAAGGTGATCCAATGTCTAGTGAGATTTCGGTCTTTGTATACGGCATGGAAATGGTTGTGAGCGTTGCGAGGCAGCCCTCGCTCTGATCAACACCTTCCCGAAGCGTTCGCCGCTTCAGGCCAGTTACGGGCCAAAGCTCATGGGGGGTCGCTTAAGGCGGCCCCTTTTGATTTTGAGCTGTTATTTTTTGCCTTGCCAAACGAGAAGAGCGCCTTAGCTAACCCAGCATGTCTTCTCAGGAACAGCCCGAACAGGGTGAAGCCAAACAGAGGCCGCTGAACGAGCCGGCCCTTACCGCACTCTCATTGTATCCGCAGGACTGGGCCTTGTTCCTCGATATTGACGGAACCCTGCTCGATCTCGCCGAAAGGCCGGAAGCGATCGTCGTGCCCGACTATCTGCCCGGCACGCTGCATGCGCTCTCTCGTCAGCTTGGAGGCGCGCTCGCCTTGGTGACGGGCCGCGCCATCGAATTCGTCGATCCCCTTTTTGCCCCATTCCGCTTTCCCGTCGCCGGCTTGCATGGCGCGGAACGCCGCGATGCGGCGGGACGGCTGCGGCGCGCGCATATTCCGCCTGCCTTCCAGGAGATGAAGCAGGTCATTCGGCACGAAGCGCTCGCCTGGCCCGGCGCCATTGTCGAGGACAAGGGGGCTGCGGTCGCGGTTCACTTTCGGCACGCACCCGCATACGAGGCCGAAATCGGCGAAGTCATGCAACGCCATCTGGAGGAAGCCGGTCCCGACTGGAACCTTCAGCGCGGCAAGATGGTCCTTGAAATCTGCCCTTCCCACGCCAGCAAGGGACATGCCGTCGAGGCGTTTCTTGCCGAAACGCCTTTCGAGGGGCGCCGCCCGGTCGCGATCGGCGACGACGTGACCGACGAGACGATGTTTGCCGCCGCCAACCGTCTCGGCGGCCAATCCGTGCGCATCGGCGATGCCAACGGAAAAACGCTTGCGCGTGCATCCATTGGCTCGCCTGCGCGTTTAAGAGACGTGCTGGGAACACTCGTCAAGTAATCCGTCGATCACATCGACACCGATCCCAGCCTTCTCGAAAGGAAGTTACCGTTGAGTCGTCTCATCATCGTTTCCAACCGCGTTTCCGTGCCCGATCACAAGGGCGCAGCAGCTGCGGGCGGCCTTGCCGTGGCGTTGCAGGCAGCCCTTGCCGAGCGCGGCGGCATCTGGATGGGCTGGTCCGGCAAATCGAGCGGCGACGTCGAGCCTGAGCCGCTGCAGATGACGCAGGACGGCAACATCACCTATGCGCTGACCGATCTTACCCAGACCGATGTCGAGGAATATTATCAGGGCTTTGCCAACCGCGTGCTCTGGCCGATCTGTCATTACCGGCTCGATCTCGCCGAATATGCCCGCAAGGAAATGACCGGCTATTTCCGCGTCAACCGCTTCTTTGCCCACCGGCTCGCACCGCTGATCGAACCTGACGACATTATTTGGGTGCACGACTATCATCTCATTCCACTGGCGGCAGAGCTGCGGCAGATGGGCTTGAAGAACCGCATCGGCTTCTTCCTGCACATTCCCTGGCCGCCGGCGGACGTCGTGCTTGCCATGCCGGTGCATGAGGAGATCATGCGTGGCCTTTCTTCCTACGACCTGCTCGGTTTTCAGACGGACCATGATCTTGAGAACTTTGCAGGTTGCCTGAAGCGCGAGGGAATGGGCATCGAGAAAAGCCCCGGCCATTTCAGCGCGCACGGTCATGACTTTCGCGGCGGCGCCTATTCGATCGGCATCGAGACGGCGGGCTTTGCCGAATTCGCCCGCAGGGCCGCGTCGCATAGCATGGTGCAGAAGGTGCGGCAAAGCATTGAAGGCCGCGACCTGATCCTCGGCGTCGACCGGCTCGATTATTCCAAGGGCATCACGCAGCGCATCGATGCCTTCGAGCGCTTCATTACCAACAATCCCGCGCATCGGCGCAGCGTCACCTATCTGCAGATCACGCCGAAATCTCGCTCGGAAGTGCCGGAATATGAGGCGATGCAGCACGCGGTCGCCGAACAGGCCGGCCGGGTCAACGGTGCGATCGGCACGGTCGACTGGGTGCCGATCCGCTACATCAACCGCTCGATCAGCCGCCCGATCCTGGCCGGCCTCTACCGGCTTGCGAAGGTTGGGCTGGTGACTCCCTTGCGCGACGGCATGAATCTGGTCGCCAAGGAATATGTCGCGGCGCAAGACCCGGACAATCCCGGCGTGCTGGTGCTATCCCGCTTTGCCGGGGCGGCGCGCAAGCTAAAAGGTGCTCTGCTGGTCAACCCCTATGATGTCGACGGCACCGCCAATGCGCTGGCGCGCGCCATCAACATGCCGCTGCAGGAGCGGCAGGAACGCTGGCGCGGCATGATGGATTATCTGCTTGAAAATGACGTATCGCGCTGGTGCGAGACGTTTCTTGCCGATCTTACGGCGGAATAGAGCATAATGATCATCCGGCGGCGGCTTCGGTGAGCAGCCATTGCGCCAGCCGCTCCGCCTGCGGGTTCGCGGCGGCCGGCGGCAGCAGCCAATAACCGCGCTCCGGCGCCTCCAGCATCGGGCCGGCCGTCACTAGCGTCCGGGCGGCAAGCAGAGAATCGACAAGGCCCATCCAGCCAATGGCAACGCCCTGCTCGCTGAGCGCTGCCTGCACAACCAGCGAATAGGTGTTGAAGCGCAGATCGCCGCGGCCGGCATAGGCGTCGCGGGCAATGCCGAAGGCAGAAAGATAGCTTTCCCAGTCGAACCAGGGCGATGGCATCTCCGAATCGAGATGGACGAGCGTGGTGCCTGCGAGCTGCGAGGGATCGGTGAACGGGCCGTGACGCTCCGCGAAACCCCTGGTACAGATCGGCACGACCTTTTCCGGCAAAAGCAAGGTGGCGGCGGGACCGAATTCGCTGCGCGTGCCGAAGAAGACGGCGATATCGCCACTTTCCGGCGCGCCACGATCCAGCCGCTGTGTGGCGACGATCTGGATATCCACTTCTGGGTGAAGCAACCGGAACGCATGCATGCGCGGAATGAGCCACAGCGCGGAAAAAGCATAATCCGTGCGCAGGCGAACGGATGGCCGTTCCGCCTCGGCGCGGAAACTGCGCACCAGATGGTCGACGCTGCCGACGGATTTTTCGACGATCTCGAACAGGCGCTGCCCTTCCGGCGAGAGCACAACGCCGCGATGCTGGCGGCGAAACAGGGGCACACCCATCTGCTCCTCGATGCGGCGGATCTGATAGCTGACGGCCGGTTGCGTCAGGCCAAGCGCTGCAGCGGCGCCGGAGAGGCTGCCGGAGCGGCCCACTTCCAGGAATATCCGCAGCCAACCGAGATCGACAAAACGTTCAGCCATAAAATTTCCTTTTGGCATCTATCGAAAAATGCCTGCTTCACAGCGGCGACTCTAGTGATGTTCAATAAAATAATCCAATAACAAGAGGGAACTTTCGTCATGCGCATGTCTGCAATGGGCCGGCTCGCCGCCGGCGCTCTTCTTTCCGTCCTTTCCCTTGCCGGCATCGCCCGGGCTGATGGCGACAGCTGCAAGACGATCCACCTTTCGGACCCCGGCTGGACCGATATCACCTCGACCAACGGCGTGACCGGCGTGCTCTTAACCGCGCTCGGCTACGAGCCCGACATCAAGACGCTCTCCGTGCCCATCGGCTACCAGGCGATGAAGACAGGCGAGATCGACGTTTTCCTCGGCAACTGGATGCCGGCGCAGAAGGCCTTCGTCGACGATCTCAACAAGGCGAAGGCAGCCGAAGTGCTAAACCGTAACCTTCAGGGCGCGAAGTTCACGCTCGCCGTCCCTACCTACGTCGCCGACAAGGGCATCAAAGACTTTTCCGACCTGCAGAAGTATGGCGACGATTTCGGCCGCAAGATCTACGGCATCGAGCCGGGCGCGCCCGCGAATGCCAATATCCAGAAGATGATCGACGCTAACGACTTCGGCCTGAAGGGTTGGGAACTGGTGGAATCGAGCGAGCAGGCCATGCTGTCGCAAGTGGAGCGCGCATCGAAGGACAAGCAGGCGATCGTCTTCCTCGCCTGGGCGCCGCATCCGATGAACGAGCGCTTCAAGATTGCCTATCTTTCCGGTGGCGATGCCTATTTCGGCGCGAATTACGGCGGCGCCGAGGTCTACACGCTGGCGCGCACCGGCTGGTCGGCGCAATGCCCGAACGCCGCCAAGCTCTTCCATAACCTAACCTTCGACATCGGCATGGAGAATTCGCTGATGGGATCGATCCTCGGCGGCGAGAGCGCCAAGGACGCGGGCACTGCCTGGCTGAAGGCGCATCCGGACGCCTTGACGCCCTGGCTTTCCGGCGTCACCACTATCGACGGCAAGCCTGGCCTCGAGGCCGTCAAAGCCGCCATCGGCCTCTGACCCGCAAGAAAGACATCTGCATGTCCCGCCCAAACATCCTTATCCTCATGGTCGATCAGTTCAACGGGACGTTCTTCCCCGACGGCCCGGCCGAGTTCCTGCATGCGCCGGTCCTGAAGGCCCTGGCGAAGCGCTCCGTTCGCTTTGCCAATAGCTATACGGCAAGCCCGCTCTGCGCGCCGGCACGCGCCTCCTTCATGTCCGGTCAACTGCCGAGTCGTACGCGCGTCTATGACAATGCCGCCGAATTCTGCTCGGACATTCCGACGTTCGCCCACCATCTGCGCGCCGCCGGCTACCAGACAGCACTCTCTGGCAAGATGCATTTCGTCGGTCCGGATCAGATGCACGGTTTCGAGGAGCGGCTGACGACGGACATCTACCCCGCCGATTTCGGCTGGACGCCGGACTATACGAAGCCCGGCGAGCGCATTGACTGGTGGTATCACAATCTCGGTTCCGTGACCGGGGCAGGTGTCGCCGAGATCAGCAACCAGATGGAATATGACGACGAGGTTGCTTATCACGCGACCCGCAAGCTCTACGACCTCTCTCGCCGCCAAGACGAAAGGCCATGGTGCCTGACGGTCAGCTTCACGCATCCGCACGACCCCTATGTCGCGCGCCGCCGCTTCTGGGATCTCTATGAAGATTGCCCGGCGCTCGATCCCGAAGTCGGCGAAATTCCATTCGAGCAACAGGACTCGCATTCACAGCGGCTGATGAAGGCCTGCGACCACACCGCCTTCGACATCACGCCGGAACAGATCCGCCGGGCACGCCGCGGCTATTTCGCCAATATCTCCTATGTCGACGAAAAGATCGGCGAAATATTGGACACGCTCGAGCGCGGCCGCATGGCCGACAACACGATCATCCTCTTCGTCTCCGACCACGGCGACATGCTCGGCGAGCGCGGCCTGTGGTTCAAGATGAACTTCTTCGAAGGATCGGCCCGCGTGCCGCTGATGATCGCAGCCCCCGGCTGGCAACCGAAGCGGATCGACCATCCAGTTTCGACGCTCGACGTGACGCCGACGCTTGCCGCCCTTGCCGGGATCGACATCGCATCGCTGCACCGCTGGACCGATGGCGAGGACTTGACGCCGCTGGCTCTTGGAACCGGAGGCCGCAGTCCCGTGCCGATGGAATATGCCGCGGAAGGCTCGGAAGCACCGCTGGTGGCCTTACGCGACGGCAATTACAAGCTGACCCTTTGCGAGAAGGATCCACCCATGCTCTTCGACATCGACGCGGACCCGAAGGAGCTGACCAATCTGGCAGGCGACCCGGCCTATACGGAAACGCTGGAGAGACTGACGGCGCAGGCCATGGCCCGCTGGGATCTTTCAAGTTTCGACGCTGCCGTGCGCGAGAGCCAAGCACGGCGATGGGTCGTCTACACGGCGCTTCGCAACGGCGCCTACTACCCCTGGGATTATCAGCCGCTGCAAAAGGCTTCGGAGCGCTACATGCGCAACCATATGGACCTCAACGTGCTGGAGGAAAACCAGCGCTATCCGCGCGGCGAATAGGATTTCGATGGCCCGTCGCCGGAGACGACGATATTGTCGCGCCGGTCACAAGGGAGAAACATCCATGAAAATCAGTGCTAGAAACCGCCTCAAGGGCAAGATCGTTGAAATCACCAAGGGCGCGACGACGGCGCATGTCCGCATCGATATCGGCAACGGCTCGATCGTCACCTCCTCGATCACCAACGAGGCTGTCGACGAGTTGGGCCTGACGGTAGGCTCCTCAGCCTATGCCGTGATCAAGGCGTCTGACGTGATGGTTGCAGTCGACTAAAGCAATTGCAGGATAAGTGCGCAGCGGTTTTCCGTCAGGAATTGCGTGAAACAATTAAGCATCGCGCTTCTGGCAGTAATGCACCGTCTCGCCGTCGCCGGTCTGGAAATCTCCGGGCTGTGGCGGCGCGATCGGTTTGAACAGAGTGCGATCCGGCTTCAGATCGAGTAGCGGCGTACCATCAAGACAATCGAGGCCACGCACCAGCAGCGCGGCACCTTCGACGGCTTCCAATTTGACGATAGAGGTGCCGATGGGGTTCGGCCGTACTGGCGAGCGCAGCGAAAAAGTGCCGTGTACCTTGCCGTTGCTAGCCGGGCTCTGCAGCACGAGATCCCGGCGAGACCGATCCAGCCAATAGAGAACCTCCAGCCGCTCGAAAACATCCACGCCCTTCAACGCTGCCACCCAGGGCTCGAAGATCTCGATCCGGCAGATCGGGCCGTCGTGCCGACCCTGACGCGGCGTTTCCATGCGCGATGTCCAGGGCGTCGAAATGCGCCCGATGAAGATAAGACCGGCATCCGAGGCTGCGGGCGGCTCGACAGCCACCTCGTTTTCGCGAATTTCGTTCTCCCGGACCATGAACGCCTTCCTTATCAGAGTGGTTACTTCATGCCCTTCAGCAATGCCGCCAGCTGATCGTCGGTCAGATCGACTTGGTAGAACAGCTTGTAGAATTCCTTCACATCGTCGGAAAAATCGCTGCGGAAGAGCTTCGGATAGAGCAACTTCTCCATCCAGCGCACGCCGAGCAGCCGGTTGACGCCGGGCGGGGAATCGAACCAGCCGAAAGGCAGAGACGGCGGTACGAAGATCTTGCCGTCCTTGACAGCCTTGATGCCGGCCCATTGCGGGTCGCTCTTCACCGAAGCGGCAAAGGCAGGGCTCTCGGCGATGATGATATCTGGGTTCCAGCCGGCGACCTGCTGCGGCGTCACCTTGGCGAGGCCACCCTTGCCGGCAGCGGCGGCGACATTCATCGTGCCAACGGCATCGAGGATCTCGAGATTGATCGAGCCGGAAAGCCCGGTTTCGAGGCCATCGGCACCACGGCCATAATAGACGCGTGGTCGTGGATCGTTCGGCAGCGTCGCGAGCTTGTCGTTCAGATCCTTGATCGCTGAATCGGCATAGTCGGCAAGCTTGTTCGCACGGTCCTCGACACCGATCAGTGCTCCGACGTCGCGAAGCGTATCGGCCGTGCGGGCAAAGCTGCCATCCACAAGGATATACGGAATGTGCGTTTCCGATTGCACCTTGTCGGCGAGCGCCTTGTAGGTCGGGTCGACCGTGCCGGCATCGAGAATGATGTCCGGCTTGGCATCGATGACTGCCTGCGTGCTGATCGTGCCGTCCTTGCCCGTCAGGCGCCCGATTGTCGGCAGCGACCGCACCGATGGCGTCAGATAGGCCTTGGCGGCATCATCAGGGGCATGAACCCAACCCACCAGTTTTTCGGGCGCCAGCACATAGACCAGCGCTGTTGCCGGCGGCCCGGCCACCAGAATGCGGTTGATCTTATCCGGCACAGATACCGTGCGTCCGGCCGCATCGGTGATGATTCGCGCCTCGGCTGCGACCGGCATCAGACCGACAACGGCCAGAGCAAGAACCGCAAGAAATTTCATCATGAAAGCTGCTCGTTCTGATCGAGGGGACCTCGGGGCGGCACTATGGCATAGCGCTATATCGGATGGAACATCGCGATGGCACTATTCCAAAATGAAACGCATCCGAACCAATCACCTCGACTTGAGAGCTCATGGACCATGCTTTCATTACATCGCATGTAATTGAGAACGGCATCCGTCTCGGGGTATCTAACGACCACCTTCTTGCAGGAAGAGCTTTTCAGCCCTTCAACGAAAGAAAGCCTTCCGGGATGACGTCGATGGCCACGACATCATTCCAAAGGCAGGCTTAGGAGAATTCCATGACGACCATGTCATTCACCAAGACGGAAGCCCCGCAATGGCTGCTCGCCTTCTGGCGCGAAATCGACGACAAGACCTTCGGCGAAGGCTTTGATTGTCTCGCGGAAGACGCCACATGCAATCTCGGCATTGCCGATTGGAAGGGACGCGAAACCATTCGCCGGAATTTGCGCGCCTTCATCGACACCGGTTTCACGGCATTGCATGATGTCACCGAATATTGGGACGCCGGATCGCTCAAGGTGTTCCGAGGAACCGTCACAATGAGCCCGAATGATCGCACGCAGGCGGTGGTCAAGCCGGTCATGACGCACTTCTTTTACATGGATGAGGCAGATCCGACGAAAGTGCGCCACTGGTACGGTTCGGTCGGACCTGTTGCCTTCTCATAAGAACTGAGGCTGGCGGGGATGTCGAATACAGCCCCGCCATACCAAACGGACGAAGCGAGGCTTTGCAGGATGAGTTCTTTCCCCGCAGAACTGAGATTGCCAAACGAGTTGGGACCGCAGCTACGTGCATGGCGCGACACGCGTGGCAAGAGCCAGCTCGAGCTTTCGCTCGACACCGGCATTTCGCAGCGCCAGATCAGCTTCATCGAAAGCGGCAGGAGCACGCCCGGCCGCCAGAATGTGTTGCGACTCGCCGATGCCCTGGACGTGCCCTTCCGCGAGCGCAACACGCTGCTGCTCGCCGCCGGCTATGCGCCGATCTATTCCGAAGGAAGCTTCGATGATCAGGAGATGCAGGGCATTACCAATGCGCTGAAACGCATGCTTCGCCAGCACGAGCCTTTTCCGGCCATCGTGATGGATCGCTACTGGAATGTGCTGATGACTAATGATGCAACGCTTCGCTTCTTCGGCCAGTTCACCGACATGGATGCCCGCCCGAAACCGCGCAATCTCCTGCATCTCATGTTCGACCCCTTGGGCATGCGGCCCTTCATTGCGGATTGGGAGAAGACGGCAGAAAGCCTTTTGGGGCGCGTCTTCCGCGAGTCCGTGGGCCGTGTCATCGACGGACGGACGAAGGAGCTGATCGACAGTCTGCTCGCCTACCCCGATGTGAATGCCGAATGGCAGACATCGCCGGCTATCGAGAATGCGCCGCTGATCCCTTTGTCCTTCGTGAAGGACAGGCATGTCCTGAGATTTTTCTCGTTGGTGACGACGGTCGGCACCGCGCAGATGATCACGACGCAGGAGCTGCGGGTCGAATGCATGTTTCCGCTGGATGAGGCCACCGAGGTGCGCTACGCGGAGCTGATGAGTACAATAGCGCCGTGAGCCACAGGCTCGTCGCCTGCGGCTGCAACGTCTTCGATATCAAGCCGCCTTGACGGCGTGATATTCCTTGATCGCGGCCATCTTGATAGCCGGGTAACGTTCCGCTTCATAGCGCAGCGAGAAGCCGTCCTGGGCGAGGAAGACCGGATCGCCATCGAGATCGCGGGCGATGTCGCCGCGACGGGCGGTGACGAACTTTTCGAGATCGGCGGACTGGTCGGCCGAGATCCAGCGGCAGACCGAAAAGCGCGACATTTCGAACGACACCGGCAGGCCGTATTCGGCCATCAGGCGCTCCTTCAGCACATCGAGCTGCAAGGCGCCGACGACGCCGACGATGGCGGGTGAGCCATCTTCGGGCGAGAAGAGCTGCACGACGCCTTCTTCGGCCATCTGCTGCAAGGCTTCCTTGAGCTTCTTTGCCTTCATCGCATCTTCAAGACGAACACGGCGCAGGATTTCCGGCGAGAAGTTCGGCACGCCCTGGAAGACGAGCGATTCACCTTCCGTCAGCGTATCGCCGATGCGCAGGGTCCCGTGGTTCGGAATGCCGACGACATCGCCGGCATAGGCGGTATCGGCGAGCTGGCGCTGCGAGGCGAAGAAGAATTGCGGCGCGGTGAGACCGAGCTGCTTGCCGGTGCGCGACAGCCGCGCCTTCATGCCGCGTTCCAGCTTGCCGGAGCAGATGCGGGCAAAGGCGATACGGTCACGATGGTTCGGGTCCATGTTGGCCTGGATCTTGAAGACAAAGGCCGTCATCTTGTCGTCGGTGGCGTGCACCGTCCTGATATCGGCGACCTGATCGCGCGGCGGCGGCGCGAATGCACCGAGCGCATTGATGAGATCACGAACGCCGAAGTTGCGCAGCGCCGAGCCGAAGAAGACGGGTGTCATGTGGCCTTCGAGGAAGGAGACCCGGTCGAAGGGACGGCAGGCTTCGATCGCCAGTTCCGTCTCGTCGATAAAGGCCTGGCGCTCGTTTTCCGGCAGCCGGTCGGCGACCGCCTGTGGGCCGTTCACCTTGGTCGCCTCGACCTCGGTATCGGAACCGCGCACCGTATTGTCAGCCAGATGGTAGGAGCCGCAGAAAGTCTTGGAGCGACCGATCGGCCACGTGACCGGAGCCGTATCCAGCGCCAGCTTCTCTTCGACTTCATCGAGAATTTCGAAGGGATCGCGGCTTTCGCGGTCCATCTTGTTGATGAAGGTGATGATCGGGATGTCGCGCATGCGGCAGACTTCGAACAGCTTCAGCGTTCGTGGCTCGATACCCTTGGCGGCGTCGATGACCATGACCGCGGCGTCGACGGCCGTCAGCGTGCGGTAGGTATCGTCGGCGAAGTCTTCGTGGCCGGGCGTATCGAGAATGTTGAAGACGTTGCCTTCATATTCGAAGGTCATGACTGATGTCACGACCGAGATGCCGCGCTCGCGCTCGATCTTCATCCAGTCGGAGCGCGTCTGCATGCGATCCTTCTTCGCCTTGACTTCACCAGCGAGCTGAATGGCACCGCCGAACAGCAGCAGTTTTTCGGTGAGCGTTGTCTTACCCGCGTCCGGGTGAGCGATAATAGCGAATGTGCGGCGGCGGGAAACCGCCTCGGCGAGACTTTCAGCCATGCGTGTGAATCCTGTGAATTGCGGCCGTATCTAGCGACTCAAAGCCCCAAATGCAATTGACCTCCGGCTTTCAAACGCAAACTATTGCCGCATGACCATTCACACCGACATCACTCCGACCCTGAACCTCGTCCGCCTGCCGCATGGGGAGGGCCTGGAACTACCCGCCTACGAAACCAAGGGCGCGGCCGGTATGGACCTGCGCGCTGCCATCGATGATGGTGTGACGCTGACGATCGCACCGTGGAATCGGGTTCTCGTCCCAACGGGTTTTGTCTTCGAAGTTCCTGAAGGCTTCGAGGCGCAGATCCGCCCGCGTTCAGGGCTTGCCTTCAGGCATGGGATTACCTGCCTGAACTCGCCCGGCACAGTTGACAGCGACTATCGCGGCGAAGTGAAGGTGCTACTGGCCAACCTTAGCGAGGAGCCGTTCGAGATCACCCGCGGCATGCGCATCGCGCAGATGGTTATAGCGCCAGTCATGCAGGTGCGTATCGCCGAGATTGCGGAGATCAGCGAAACCACGCGCGGCGCAGGCGGTTTCGGCTCGACCGGCGTGTGATGTCGGAGATTGCCCAGACGCATGGCCTGACCTTACGACAGGACTATTTCGGCGATCAAGCTGCGTGGAAGGGTCTTGTCGACCTGCTTGAAGATACGTTCTCCATCGACGTCGGTATTCAGGATCGATTGGGTGGCCCTGATCCCACAAGCATGCCGTTTGGCTATTTCGATGCCGATGGCCGTTGCATCGCCAATTTCACCGCCTTCTCCATGCCGCTGATCGTCAACGGCCGTACCGTCAGGGCAGCGGGATATCAGTCCGGCGCGGTGCGGCCGGAATGGCGTGGGCGCGGGCTCTATCGCGACCTCATGCAGCGTGCCTTTGCTCGCACCCAGGCGGAGGGCTACGAGCTCGATCTCCTGCTCACCGACAAGCCTGCGCTTTATGCGCGTTACGGCTTTCGCTCTCTACCGCAACATGTCTTCGTCGCGGAGATGCCGAAGTTTGGAAATGCCTGCTCGACTGCCCGGCAACTGTCGCTCGAAGCGCCCGATGATCTGCGCCTGATCAAGACGCTGCTGCAAAACCGGCAGCCGGTCTCTGCCCAATTTGCCGTTGTCAGACAGACGGAGATGTTTCTGCTGAATGCCTCCTTTAACGCCGCGATCCGCCTGACGGCATTGGGGGATGACGTGGTCATCGCATGGACGTTCGACGGCGCGACTCTCTGGCTTCTCGATGTCGTGGCAACGGCCATCCCCTCTCTGGCGACCATCCTGTCCGCGCTTGATATCGAACCCGATCGCATCGAGATCTGCTTTTCACCGGATCGGCTGGATTGCCCGGTATCGCTGCAGCCCTACGAAGGTTACACGACGCTAATGGCACGCGGTAAAGCGGCCCATGATATTGCCGGGCCGCTCATGCTTTCGCCCATGGCGGAATTCTAGAGCCGTTAAGCGGCTCTAGCTTGTTGGATTCTGCAATTCCCAACGGAAAACTGCTGCCCACTTTCCCAAGGATTGCTCTAGCGCGAAAGCGGCGGCAGCCGGCGCTTGACCGGTGTCGCCTTTATCATCGATGTGTTCGTCTCGGCCCGCTCGGTGATCTTGTCCAATATCCCATCGAGCTCGCTCATCGACCGCACCACCAGGCGCCCGATGAAACAATCGTCGCCGGTGACCTTGTCGCATTCGATGAATTCGGGCGTCTCCTGCATGATCCGCTCGACGACATGCAGCTGGCCAGGCAGAGGCCGGATGCGGACGATCGCCTGCAGGGGATAGCCGATCGCCTCCGGCGCGATATCGACGGTGAAGGCCGAGATGATGCCGCGCTCCTCCAAGCGCCGCAGACGTTCCCCCGCACTCGGCGACGACAGGCCGGCCGCTTCCGCCAGTTCCTTCAGCGATATGCGGGCATTGCGCGCCAGCGACTCCAGCATCCGCTGATCGATCTCATCCAGACCCAGGCTTGCATTAGGAACACCCATCATTCACCCTCATTTATTTAGGCATATGAGCTCTATTGCCTTACTAAACCTATATCACCGGCTCCGATACCGCAATATGATTGGCGTAGATAGACGGGAGCAAAGGCAATGAGCGAGATTAAGCGCGGCACGGTGGAAATGACGGCGGCGATGCTGATTTCAGGCACCATCGGCTGGTTCGTGCTGATATCCGGGCAAGCCGTGACTGGCGTCGTCTTCTGGCGCTGCTTCTTCGGGGCGCTGACACTGCTCGTTATCTGCGGGACCATGGGCCTGCTGCGTCCCGGCATCCTCAATCTGAAGACATTCTCCATCGCCGTCGGTGGCGGGATCGCCATCGTGCTCAACTGGCTGCTGCTTTTCGCGGCCTATTCCCACGCCTCCATTTCCATCGCCACGACCATCTACAACACGCAGCCCTTCATGCTGCTGGGTCTCGGCGCTCTGTTCCTGGGCGAACGGATCACTTTCACCAAGCTCTTCTGGTTAGGCCTCGCCTTTGCCGGCATGGCCGTGATCGTCGAAGGCAAGCCGGCGGGGGCAGCGAGTGGTGGAAGCTATGCGATCGGCATCCTGCTCTCGCTGGGTGCGGCCTTCTTCTATGCGCTGGCGGCGATCGCCGCCAAATGGCTGAAAGGTACGCCGCCACACCTGATCGCGCTCATTCAGGTCTCTACTGGCATCCTCATGTTAGCGCCCTTTACCGATTTCTCGGCCGCCCCCCAGGATGCCGGGGGATGGTCGATCCTCGTCACCATGGGCGTGGTCCATACCGGGTTGATGTATGTGCTGCTCTATGGCGCCATTCAGAAGCTGCCGACGCATCTGACCGGGGCGCTCTCCTTCGTCTATCCAATCGCTGCCATCGTGGTCGATCGCTTCGCCTTCGGCCATGTGCTTGGCCTGGCGCAGATCCTCGGCGCAGTCATCATTCTCGCAGCTGCTGCCGGCATGAATCTGGGATGGACGATCCCCCTGCCCTGGAATAGAAACCACCATGTTTCCAAGGGAGCCGCCGAATGATCACCTGCTATCTTCGCTACGTTATCGATCCCTATAAGCTTGCCCAGTTCGAGCATTACGCCAAGCTCTGGATTCCGCTGGTCAACCGTATGGGCGGCACGCATCACGGCTATTTCATGCCGCATGAAGGCGCCAGCAACATCGCCTTGGCGCTCTTCAGCTTCCCGAGCCTTGCTGCCTATGAGGAATATCGGCTGAAAATACCCGAGGATGCGGAGTGCCAGGCAGCTCTTGCCTATGGCGAGGAAACGCGCTGCATCCTCAGCTACGAACGCAGCTTCATGCGGCCGGTGTTCTAGGTTTACTTAGCCGGATTCGGACAGACTTCGGAGCGATCGTCGAGACCTTCCGCCATCTTTTCGAATGTTGCCGCCGATCCCGCCTTGCCTCCGCCGATCCGCAGCACGTAGAGGCTGTCGAAATCCTTGCCATGCCATTTCGGCACCGCTTTTTCATCGCCACCATTCTCGCTCATCAGCTGGCGGGCGAGATCGACGATCTGCTTATGCTCCCAGGCGACGAAGATCAGCTTGCCGGCATAGGCAGGCTTCTTCAGCTCGGCTTTCAGATCATCGATATCCTTATAGCCGAAGCTGGTATCGACAGGCATTCCAAAGGCAATTGCCGTCGGTTCGATAGTCGCGAGCGGCCGGATGTAATCGTAGGAAGTGCCAGAATCGTCCTTTCGCTTCGACGGATCCGGCGCAAAGATCGCAGCAGGCTTGCCGAAGAGCTTGCTTAGCACCGAGGGCAGAGCCAAAGACCGGTTGAGACCTTGGCAGCTCAGTTGGCCGAGACCTGCTTCCGGCTTTTCGCCATGGCGCATGAAGACGATCGTCTGCACGTCCTTCTCCGCTGCCGAGGTAGGCGGCGCGAAGGTTGCTAACATCAGAAGACCGGCGGTGACTGCTGTTGTCACAACTCGCATTAGCGCTGAGCCTCAAAAGCCATGCGCACAGCGAGCCCGGCAAGCACAGTGCCCATGAGCCAGCGCTGCACCAGCGCGAAGGACGGACGGCGGGTGAGGAACATCGCGATCCAGCCGGCACTCAGCGCGAAGATAGCATTGAATGTCACGCTGATGATGATCTGTGCAAAGCCGAGAATGATCGACTGGGTGAAGACGCTGCCGGCGCTAGGATCGACGAACTGCGGCAGCAGCGACAAATAAAGGATCGCCACTTTCGGATTGAGCAGGCTGGTCACCAGCCCCATCGTGAAGAGCCGGCGCGCGCTATCCTTCGGCAGCTCGCGCACCTGAAAGGCCGAACGGCCACCGGGTTTCAGCGCATTCCAGGCGAGCCATCCAAGATAGGCGGCACCCGCCAGCCTCAGCGCATCATAGGCAAAAGGCACGGCAAAGACGAAAGCGGTAATGCCGAGTGCGGCCGAGAGCATGTAAAAGAGGAAGCCGCAGGCGACACCGCCAAGGGAGATCAGGCCTGCCGCAGGTCCCTGCGAGATCGAGCGCGACACCAGATAGATCATGTTCGGCCCGGGTGTCAGCACCATGCCGAGAGCGATCAGGGCAAAGGTGATCATGCTGGTCAGATGCGGCATGGAGGCTCCGGCAGGAAGGGCTTCAGAAGGAGATTTCGGTGGATGCAACCAGCTTGATTTCATGCGGCCCGGCATCGAAACCGTCAAGCAGCATATTGTGATGGGTGACAATCTCTTCTGAGCTCAGTTTGCCCATATCCGCCGTGGTGTGTCCGTCGGAGATCAGCGAGACATCGAAACCGAGTGAGACGGCGCGCCGCACGGTCGTATCGACGCAGAACTGCGTCATGCAACCACCGACGATGAGATGAGTGACGCCGCGCGCTCGCAGCTTTGCCTCCAGATCCGTCTCGAAGAAGGAATCGCAGCTCGTCTTGTGCACGACGGCATCGCCGGCTTCCGGCGCGACTTCCCGGCGCAGCTGCCAGCCTTCGCTGCGCTTGGCCAAACGATGGGTGGGACCGCCGTCATGCTGGACGATGAAGGTGGGAATGCCGGCGGCACGCGCCTTGTGCTTCAGCGCCGCCAGCCTAGTGACAACCCCCTCCAGTGCGGCATCTATCACGGGCTGACGATCCGGCGTGCCGAGGCCCGTCAGGATGGAGTTCTGAAGATCGATCAGGAGCAATGCGGAAGACATGATATCCTTGTGCAAAGCAGTTGCGACGCGGCGTTAATGCCTTGGTAATATGTTCGCTGCACCGGCGCAATCGCTTGAAAACGCAAAGGTGGTGAGATAGAGCGAATACCATCTCAGGAGGAGAATTCCATGACGCTCGCGGCCTTGTTTGCCTATTGCGGCGCCCTCTTCATCGCCGCTGCGATCCCAGGTCCCGGTATCACGGCAATCGTGGCGCGCGCCCTCGGCTCCGGCTTTCGCGAGACCTTCTTCATGGGCCTCGGCCTTGTGCTCGGCGACACGATCTACCTGACGGCCGTCATCCTCGGGCTTGCCTTTGTCGCGCAGACTTTCACCGAGGTCTTCATCGTCATCAAGATCGCCGGTGCGCTTTATCTCGGCTATATCGCCTGGAAGCTCTGGACGGCGGGCCTGCTTGCGGCCGATATCGCCGCGAAGAAATCGAACAGCGCCGGCATGTCCTTCCTCTCCGGCCTGCTTGTCACGCTCGGCAACCCCAAGACCATGCTTTTCTACGTCGCACTGGTGCCGACCCTGATCGATATCGACAGCATCGGGCTGCGCGAATATGCGACGCTGGTGACGGCGACTTTCATCGTCCTGCTGATCGTTCTGGTGCCCTATATGCTGCTGGCGTCGCGAGCGCGCACCTTTCTCAAGAAGCCGAGGGCGCTGCAGATCCTGAACCGGGTCGCCGCCAGCATCCTCGCCGCGACCGCTGCCTTCATCGCCATGCGCACCGCCTGAAAAAAACATCCTCAAGTAAGACCGTTATGAGATTCTTTTCTCACGTGCTTTACGCGAGGAACGGCTGCGCACTCTGGTTTCCGCGGGCGTTTGATCCTATTGTCATTGCATAATTCCAATATAGGGAGAGCTACCCATGTCCGACACCCGCAAACCCGGCCGCGGCCGCGTCTATGCCTCGATCACCGAGACCATCGGCGATACGCCGATCGTGCGCCTCGACAAGCTGGCGAAGGAGAAGGGCGTCAAGGCCAACATCTTGGCAAAGCTCGAGTTCTTCAATCCGATCGCTTCCGTGAAGGACCGTATCGGCGTCGCCATGATCGAAAGCCTGGAAGCCCAGGGCAAGATCGCTCCCGGCCGGTCGGTGCTGATCGAGCCGACCTCGGGCAACACGGGCATTGCGCTCGCCTTTGCCGCTGCCGCCAAGGGCTATAGGCTGATCCTCACCATGCCGGAAACCATGTCGATCGAGCGTCGCAAGATGCTGGCGCTGCTTGGCGCCGAGCTGGTGCTGACTGAGGGACCGAAGGGCATGAAGGGCGCGATCGCCAAGGCCGAAGAGCTGGCCGCGTCGCTGCCGGATGCGATTATTCCGCAGCAGTTCGAAAATCCGGCCAATCCGGAAATCCATCGTAAGACGACGGCCGAAGAAATCTGGAACGACACCGAAGGCAAGGTCGATATCTTCGTTTCCGGTATCGGCACCGGCGGCACGATCACCGGCGTCGGCCAGGTGCTGAAAGCACGCAAGCCCGACATCAAGGTCATCGCCGTCGAGCCGGCGGATTCGCCAGTTCTGTCCGGCGGCAATCCCGGCCCACACAAGATCCAGGGCATCGGCGCCGGCTTCGCACCAAAAGTTCTCGATACGCATGTCTATGACGAGGTAGTGACCGTCAGCAATGACGAGGCGTTCCAGCAGGCGCGGCTCGTCGCCAAGCTCGAAGGCGTGCCGGTCGGCATTTCCTCCGGCGCGGCGCTTACGGCGGCTATCAAGATCGGCCAGCGTCCCGAAAACGAAGGCAAGACTATCGTCGTCGTCATCCCGTCCTTCGCCGAGCGCTATCTCTCGACGGCGCTCTTCGAGGGTCTCGGTGGCTGACAAAGCCATTCGCCATCTTGATTTGGAAAAAGGGGGGTTTCGGCACCCCTTTTTTCATTAGGCCGGCTGGAGACGATCAGATGCTGTAGAGTCCCGCATTGTCAGGCATGCGCGGTCAGCCGCTCTCCGGCGATGCGATAGGAGATGGCTTCGGCGAGATGGATGCGCCCGACGGTCGGCTTGTCGTCGAGATCGGCGAGAGTGCGCGCCACCTTGAGAATGCGATGATAGCCGCGGGCGGAGAATTTCATCTTCTCGGCCGCATCGCGCAGCAATTGCAGGCCGGCGGCATCCGGCTCGGCGATGGTCTCGATCATCGCCGTCGAGCAGCGGGCATTGGTGCTGACATCCTTCATGCCGGCTCGTTCGAAGCGTTCCCGCTGCCGCTCGCGGGCGCGTGCAACGCGGAGTGCGACATCGGCGCTGCTTTCCGAGGCTGTCGGCCGGATGAGGTCGGCGGCGGAGACTGCCGGCACGTCGATGCGGATGTCGATACGATCGAGCAAGGGGCCGGAAATGCGGCCCTGATAATCGGAAGCGCAACGCGGTCCTCGGGCGCAAGTGTGCCCCGGCTCGCCGGCCATGCCACAGCGGCAGGGGTTCATCGCCGCGACAAGCTGGATGCCGGCCGGATAGGAGACACGGTGGTTTGCTCTGGCAATGACGCACTCGCCGGTTTCCAGTGGCTGGCGCAGCGCATCGAGTGCCTGCGGCGAAAACTCCGGCAGCTCATCGAGGAACAGAATGCCGTGATGGGCGAGTGAGACTTCGCCCGGCCTGGCGCGCAGGCCGCCACCGACGAGCGCCGCCATGGTGGCGGAATGATGCGGTGCGCGATAGGGCCGCCGGTCCGAGAGCTTGCCGCCGGAAAGCTGGCCGGCGATCGAATGGATCATCGACACCTCCAGCAACTCGTTGGTCGACAAGGGCGGCAGGATCGACGGCAGGCGCGAGGCGAGCATGGATTTGCCGGAGCCGGGAGGCCCGACGAAAAGCAGATTATGGCCACCGGCGGCCGCCACTTCCAGCGCGCGCTTGGCGCTTTCCTGGCCCTTGATATCGGCAAGATCGGGTAGATTGGCGGCATTGGCGCGAACGGATGGCTCCGGCCGCGAGAGAACCTGCGTACCGCGGAAATGATTGGCGAGCGCAATCAGGCTGCGCGGCGCCAGAATATCGATCTCCTTGCCGGCCCAGGCCGCTTCCGGTCCGCTTTCGGCCGGGCAGATCAGCCCCTTGCCCATGGCATTGGCGGCGATCGCGGCGGGAAGAGCGCCGGCAACGGGCGCGATCGTGCCGTCGAGATTGAGTTCGCCGATGACGGTGTAGGAGGACAGGGCATCGGCTGGGATCGCGCCGAGCGCCGCCATCAGACCAAGCGCGATGGCAAGATCGAAATGACTGCCCTCTTTGGGCAGGTCCGCCGGTGCAAGATTGACAGTGACTTTCTTCGGCGGCAAGGCAAGGCCAGAGGCATGTAGTGCTGCCTGAACCCTCTCACGGCTCTCCGCGACAGCCTTGTCCGGCAGACCGACGATATGCATCAGCACCTTGCCCGGCGCGATCATCACTTGCACTTCGACGGGTACGCCCTCAATGCCCTGAAATGCCACCGTACTGACGCGCGCTACCATTCCCTATCCCCTGTCGCCGAACCCGTTTGCCGTTACGTGCCCCGATCAGCAAACTTCGGGTTGCAATCTGGCATAAGACAAAGAATGAAACAAGAACAATAAACGAACAAAAATTTCACCCCGCATATCGAAATCAACGACATGCGGGGTGACTAGATCGTTCAGCCGAAAGCGTGGCGGGGAACTGCCGATCAGGCTCGCTTGGCCTCGATCGCGTCCCAGAGCAGGCTGGCGATATCGGCGCCGCCGAAACGTTTGACTTCGCGGATGCCGGTCGGCGACGTCACGTTGATTTCGGTCATATAGTCGCCGATGACGTCGATGCCGACGAGCAGGAAGCCGCGTTCCTTCAGGGCCGGTCCAATGCGCTTGCAGATTTCCTGTTCGCGCGCTGTTAGTTCGGTGGCTTCGGCGCGGCCGCCGACATGCATGTTGGAACGGGCGTCATGCTCTGCCGGCACGCGGTTGATCGCGCCCACAGCTTCGCCATCGACGAGGATGATGCGCTTGTCGCCCTTGCGCACGTCAGGCAGGTATTGCTGGGCAATGAAGGGCTCACGGAAGAGCTGGCCGAACATTTCCAGCAGCGACGAGAGATTGCGGTCGTCACGCGTCGAGTGGAAGACGCCGGCGCCGCCATTGCCGTAGAGCGGCTTCAGGATGATATCGCCCATTTCATCGCGGAAACGTCGGATTTCAGCCGGATCGCGGGTGATGAGCGTCTTCGGCATCAGATCGGCGAATTCGGTGACGAAGATCTTTTCCGGCGAATTGCGCACCCAGGCCGGATCGTTGACGACGAGCGTCTTCGGATGGATGCGCTCGAGCAGATGTGTCGAGGTGATATAGGCCATGTCGAATGGCGGGTCCTGGCGCAGCAGCACCACGTCCATGGTGGAAAGATCGATGCGCTCCGGCTCGCCGAGCTCGAAATGATCACCCTTGACGTCGCGCAGGATCATCGGCTCGACCGAGGCATAGATCTTGCCGTCGCGCATGCTGAGCCGCTCCGGCGTATAGTGGAAGAGCTTGTAGCCCCGGTTCTGCGCCTCGAGGCTCATGGCGAAGGTGGAGTCACCCGCAATGTTGATGCTCTTCACATGGTCCATCTGGACCGCAACATTCTTGATACCAGCCATAGTCAGCCCTCGTTCGGATTTGCGGACAGATGTAGGTCGGCCTGCATGCAAACGCAACGGCTATTCAATGGCTTCCCTCAAGTGGCCCGCTTAGGCAGCAAGGCCTTGTGCACCGCCCTGGCGGACGAAGTTGCGCAGGCGATAAGCCATGGTCAGAGGCTTCGGGAACGGCTTGCGCAGAAAGGCAACCTTGCGCAGGTAGCGATCGATGCGCCATGTCGCCCAGGTGCCACCGGCAAAATAAGCGACATCGCCGGCGCTGAGCGTCCGCTCGACGCCGTCTTCCGTGGTGATATGCACCTCGCCCTCAAGGATCATCACCGTTTCGTCCCAGCCGAAATACCAGCGGAACTCGCCCGCGGTGCAATCCCACAGCGCCGTCATTGCGGCATCGTCCTGCCCCCGCGAGTGCTCGGCGATACGGGCGACCGGATTACCCGACAAAACCCAGGAGGGTTCGATCGGCGATGGCTTCATTTCCATTTCGTTGCTGGCGCCCGCCACGAAGCTCTTCGACTGCGGCATCGCGAGCACGATCGGCGCGGCACGGGTGGCAAAGGCCGCCATGCTCGCCAACATCAGTTTCAAGACCATGCAATCCCCCAAAATTCCATGTGCGTCTGCGATCTCATCGCATGGAAGCGGTAATGGCACGGTTCATGAAACCGCACGCATTTTAACGATTGCAGCGATCAGGCGGAAAAACCCTCGATTGTGCAGACGACCATATCGTGGTCGGAGAGCGGCTTGCCTTCTCCGTTCAGGGAGGAAACAAGGTGGCTTTCGCCGATCTTCAAGCCGCGGGTGATGAACCAGTCGAGCTTCATGGTGCGATCGGGAAAGCGCGTGATCAGGCTCGGGCGCGTGCTTGTCTGATCGAGCGGTCCGCCATGGCATTCGAAACCACGGCCTTCGGCCATGGCGAATAGGGTATCGGTCGAATAATCGCCACCGGTGTGATTGCCGGTGTTGAGATCGCCGCCGATCAAGATCGGCAGACCGGGTGCGAAGGCCTCGACTTCATCGATCAACGCCGCCAACTGCCGCTCGCGATAGGCAGCGGTTGCGACACTTTCGAGATGAACGGAAACGGCGATCATGGGACCAGCTTCTGTCTCAACAATGGCGCCGACAGCGCAACGATCGCCAATGCGCGGCTGCTCGTTGCTGTCATTGAACCAGACGGCCTCGCCGGGCAGACGGATCATGAAGGCATCCTTTAGGGCGATGGAGGCCATCAGGGCGTTGCCGTGAAAGCCCTTCTCATTGAAATCGTCCTTGCAGTAGGAGCGTTCGATTTCCGAACCGAGACTGAGTTCGAGGAATTCGACACCATAGGCGTAATTCATGCTGAGTTCGCCAGCTATGATGACCGTCGGGTCGCGCTGCTCGGTGCGGGCCATGCCATAATCCATCTCCGACAATAGGACGAGCGGCGCGCTGGTTTCCCGCAGCTTGGCCGCGCTTTCCTCGGGAAAGAGGCAGCGCTCCAGATTCCAGGCTGCGACGGTAAAGGGGAAGGAGAGAACCTCGACCTTGGCATCCGCCCCGCCGACGCGCACCGCATTCAGGCAGGCGAGCGATGCAAGCTTCTCGGCGTGAACGACCGCGGTCCTTTCGAGTGAAATAAAGCTCTCGCGCTCTTCCTGCGAGGGAACGGTGAATGCGGAAACGATGTTGCGGATCATATTGAAGCCTGTCGAAATAGCATTGTGAGCGCGGCGGAAGTCGCAAACGCTTATCGGTCCGGCAATAGGCTGATTTTATGACGGTCCTGTAACGCCGTGTTCAAAACGCATCCGGAAAATGCTGCGGCCAGCGGCCGGGCAGCATGGCGACGATGTCATAGCGTTGCGACAGGCGGGCAAAATCCGGCTGTCGGGCAAGCCAGAGATCGCTCGCGGCACGGATGCGATTTTGCGACGAGAAGGAAACGGCGTCGATCGCCTCCTGCGCCCCTCGCCTCGATTTGACCTCCACGAAGACTGCGAGATCGCCCTTGCGGGCGACGATATCGATTTCGCCAAGCTTGGTGCGGTGGCGGATCGCCAGGATACGATAGCCCTTGAGCATCAGGAAGGCAGCCGCGAGATATTCGGCCACATGGCCGCGACGCCAGGCTTGTTGTCGCTTCAGCTTCTCGCCGGACCCGGGCTTCGTATCAGCCATGGCGCTCCTTCATGTCGAGCAGGCGCTGGTACAGCTCCTTTCGCGGTAGGCCAGTGAGGCGCGCAGCCTCGGTCGCGGCCTTGGCTGTCGGCATCGTCCCTGAGAGATCGGCGAGGATGGCATCGACATCGGCCTCCGCGGCAACGCTTTCCGCTGGCGGTCCCACAAGCCAGACGATCTCGCCCTTCACATTGTCGACCGCGTCAAAGAATGACGCGAGTTCGGACAATGTGCCGCGCCGGAATTCCTCGAAGGTCTTCGTCAGCTCGCGGCAGACGGCGCCCGCGCGCTCACCGCCAAGCACATCGGCGGCGGCGGCAAGGGTGGCGGCAATGCGATGCGGCGATTCAAAGAAGATGAGGGTCGCCGGCACCGCTGCCAGTTCGGCCAGACGGTCGCGGCGGCCCTTATCCTTGGCAGGCAGGAAACCGGCGAAGAAGAAGGC
This sequence comes from Rhizobium sp. ERR 1071, assembly GCF_007828675.1. Taxonomy (NCBI): domain Bacteria; kingdom Pseudomonadati; phylum Pseudomonadota; class Alphaproteobacteria; order Hyphomicrobiales; family Rhizobiaceae; genus Rhizobium; species Rhizobium sp. ERR 1071. Next base: position 713,740 of record NZ_VITM01000003.1, read on the forward strand.
ATCGTTCGGCAGGCCGGAGCCGACCAGAGCAGCCAGAGGGGCCGAGGCACCGGGAATGGGCACGACCTTGTGTCCCGCTTCGATCGCCTGCACCGCAAGGCGGTAGCCAGGATCGGAGACGAGCGGCGTGCCGGCATCGGAGACCAGCGCGACAGATCGGCCGGCCTCCAAAGCCTGCAGAAGCCGTGGCCCGGCCTCGTCGGCGTTGTGCTCGTGGTAGGCGTAGGGCTTGTTCTGGATGCCATAGCGATCGAGCAGGACGCGCGTCACGCGCGTATCCTCGCAGGCGAGCACATCGGCACCAGCCAGCGTTTCCAGTGCCCTCAGCGTGATGTCGCCGAGATTGCCAATCGGGGTGGCGACCAGATAGAGCGCCGGTTCGAGAGGACGGGCCAGGATCTGATTGTTATGCAGGCGGAAACTGCGCGCTCCGCTGCCTGATTGGTCTTCGCTCATGCCGGTCCTGAATTCATCTCGGATAAGCAGCCTTTATGGGCGAGGTGCGCACAGACGGCAAGAGCGGCGCAATTCCTGTGGAGCATTGCCGTCGAAATGGCGAATTGGCGCTAGGCAAAACGTCTATGCCTCTTGCATTCGGATGGAGAAGTCTGCCAAGTTGCCTGTCCAATCTTTCGGGCCTTGTCCGAAAACATGTCGCTCGGGCGCCTCGGGCCGCCCGGCTAGTCACGGTCGAAAGCGGTAGCATCCATGCGTATTACAATTGAGCGGTCGAACCTCCTGAAGTCGCTGAACCACGTGCATCGCGTGGTCGAGCGTCGCAACACGATCCCGATCCTGTCCAACGTGCTGCTCAAGGCCGATGGCACGAACCTCGACATGAAGGCGACCGACCTTGACCTCGAAATCACCGAGGCAACGCCCGCGAATGTCGAACAGGCCGGCGCCACCACGGTTCCCGCGCATCTGCTCTATGATATCGTGCGCAAGCTCCCCGACGGCTCGGAAGTGCTTCTCGCCACCAACACCGATGGCAGCTCGATGACGGTTGCCTCCGGGCGCTCGAAGTTCTCGCTGCAATGCCTGCCGGAATCCGATTTCCCGGATCTCACTGCCGGCAGCTTCAGCCATTCCTTCAAGCTGAAGGCGAGCGATCTGAAGATGCTCATCGACCGCACGCAGTTTGCGATCTCCACGGAGGAGACGCGTTACTACCTCAACGGCATCTTCTTCCACACCATCGAAAGCGGCGGCGACCTGAAGCTCAGGGCCGTCGCCACGGACGGCCATCGCCTGGCACGCGCCGATGTCAGCGCTCCCTCTGGCTCCGAAGGCATGCCCGGGATCATCATCCCGCGCAAGACGGTGGGTGAACTGCAGAAGCTCGTGGACACGCCGGATGCGATCGTAACCGTCGAAGTCTCCGACGCGAAGATCCGCCTGACCATCGGTTCCATCGTCATGACCTCGAAGCTGATCGACGGCACCTTCCCGGACTATCAGCGCGTTATTCCGGCCAACAATGACAAGGAAATGCGGGTCGATTGCCAGACCTTCGCCCAGGCCGTCGACCGCGTGTCGACGATCTCTTCGGAGCGCGGCCGGGCTGTGAAGCTAGCTCTGTCTGACGGCCAGCTGCTGCTGACCGTCAACAATCCGGATTCGGGCAGTGCGACCGAGGAGGTTGCCGTCGGTTACGAGATGGACCCGATGGAAATCGGCTTCAACGCCAAATACCTGCTCGACATTACCGCGCAGCTTTCCGGCGACGCGGCCATATTCCTGCTGGCCGACGCCGGTTCGCCGACGCTCATCCGCGACACGGCCGGGGACGACGCGCTTTATGTGCTGATGCCGATGCGGGTGTAGCGAAACTAAAGCGCCCTTCATGCGTTTAACCTACGCAAGGGCGCTTTTATTTGGTCTTTTGTCGATTGCGACATTTTCTCTTGTTATTGCGTCATTCCGTTGCAAGATCCTAGAGAAGCAATATGTAAGTCGCGACGGTAACATCTGATGGGGGGAGAGCATGGCGCTGCGTCTCAAGGAACGGCTAGGCAAGAAATTCGACGAGGAGATCCGCTTCTTCAAGGGCATGATGCAAGGCCCCAAGACCGTCGGCTCGATCGTTCCTACGTCGTCGATCACGGCCCGCAAGATGGCTGGTGTCATCAACCCGCAATCAGGTCTACCTGTGCTGGAGCTTGGGCCGGGAACCGGGGCGATCACCAAGGCGATCCTCGAACGCGGTGTAGAGCCGCAAAATCTCGTCGCCATCGAATATTCCACCGATTTCTACAATCATCTCGTCCGCCGTTACCCCGGCGTCAATTTCATCAATGGCGATGCCTTCGATCTCGATGAGACGCTCGGCGTACTGCGCGGGCAGACCTTCGATTCCGTCGTCTCGGGCATTCCTCTCCTCAATTTCCCGATGAAGGCGCGCGTCGCATTGCTGGAAAGCCTGCTGGACCGCATGCCGGCCGGCCGGCCGGTGGTGCAGATCTCCTACGGCCCGGTCTCGCCGATCATCGCCAAGCCGGATCGCTATCATATCCGCCACTACGACTTCATCGTCCGCAATATTCCGCCGGCCCAGCTATGGGTCTATAGCCGCGGCTGAGGCAATCGCTGAGAGATCCATGTACGCTCTTTATATTACGCATCCGCAGGTGCGCATCGACGCGAATGTGCCGGTGCCGCAATGGGGCTTATCCGACATTGGCGCCGAGCGGGCGCGGCTGGCGGCAAGCCGGCCTTGGGCGGGCAAGCTGAGCCTCATCGTCTCCAGCGGCGAGCGCAAGGCGATCGAGACGGCCGAGGCTCTGGCGACGGCAAGCGGTGCGCCGATCGAGGTCATCGAGGCCATGCATGAAAACGACCGCAGTGCCACAGGTTTTCTGGCGCCGCCGGAGTTTGAGAAAGCAGCGGACTGGTTCTTCGCCAACCCGCATGAGAGCTTCAAGGGCTGGGAGCGCGCCGTCGATGCACAGGCGAGAATCGTCTCCAACGTCGAGGCCGTTCTTGCGCGGCACGATCCGAACGTGCCGATCGCCTTCGTCGGCCATGGCGGCGTCGGCACGCTGCTGAAATGCCATCTGGAGGGAAAGCCGATCGCGCGGCAGGGGGATCAACCGCCAGGGGGCGGCAATCTTTTCTGTTTCGATCTTGCGAAGCGCGCCGTCTCATGCGACTGGACACCCATGGAAGATTGGATGGGATGGGCTTGATATGACCGCACGCGACCGCTTGATCGTTGGACTGGATGTTCCAAACCTTCAGGAGGCCGAAAAAGTGGTCGGCGCCCTCGGCGACGATATTCTCTATTACAAGATCGGCTATCAGCTCGCCTTTGCCGGCGGCCTAGAATTCGCGCGCGACCTTGCCGCCAGCGGCAAGAAGATCTTCCTCGATATGAAGCTGCTCGACATCGACAATACTGTCGCCTCCGGCGTGGAAAACATCGTCAAGATGGGCATGTCGATGCTGACGCTGCACGCCTATCCGAAAGCCATGAAGGCGGCTGTCGAAGCGGCGAAGGGCTCCGACCTCTGCCTGCTCGGTGTCACCGTGCTGACCTCGATGGACGAAGGCGATCTGATCGCCGCCGGTTACGAATATGACCCGCATACGCTGGTGCTGCGCCGGGCCGAACAGGCCCATCTGGCCGGCATGGGCGGCATCGTCTGCTCGGCCGAAGAGTCCGCCGCCGTCCGCAAGATCATCGGGCCGGATATGGCGCTGGTGACCCCCGGCATCCGCCCGGCAGGGAGCGATAAGGGCGACCAGAAGCGCGTGATGACGCCGGCCGCTGCCATCAAGGCCGGCTCCAGCCATCTGGTCGTCGCACGGCCGATCGTCAAGGCGGCCGATCCGAGGCAAGCCGCCCACGCCATTCTCGCCGAAATGGACGCTGCACTTTAAACCACCACAACAATCCGGGAGGTCGATATGGCAAAGGGATATTGGATCGCGCGCGTGGATGTCCGCGACCCCGAGCGCTACAAGGATTATGTCGCAGCCGCGAAACCCGCTTTCGAGAAGTACGGCGCGAATTTCCTAGCGCGCGGCGGCGCCTTCACGCCGCTTGAGGGACAGGCGCGCGGCCGCAACGTTGTGATCGAGTTTCCGTCGCTGCAGCACGCCGTCGATTGCTATAATTCGCCGGAATACCAGATCGCGGCCAAAATCCGGCAGCAGGTGGCAGACGCGGAAATGGTGGTCGTCGAAGGGGTTTAAATCGCTTGAAAAGCCGACGCTGCAATGCAGCGCGATAGCACTTCACCTCGGCGCGCGGATCGGCTAAGACGAAACCAGATAAGCCCAATCAAAGCCTTTCGAGGAGCCTGCCATGACCCTGTCCAACCTCCCGCCGCTCGTCACCGTGTTCGGAGGATCAGGTTTCATCGGGCGACACACCGTGCGTGCGCTTGCCAAGCGCGGCTATCGCATCCGTGTCGCTGTTCGCCGCCCCGATCTTGCCGGTTTCCTGCAGCCGCTCGGCAATCTCGGCCAGATTTCGATCGTCCAGGCCAATGTGCGCTACCGCAATTCCATCGACCGTGCCGTTGAAGGCGCTCAGCATGTCGTCAACTGCGTCGGCATTCTCGCCGAAAGCGGCCGCAACACGTTCGACGCTGTACAGGAATTCGGTGCCAAGGCGATTGCGGAAGCCGCCCGCAATGCCGGCGCTTCGCTGACGCATATTTCCTCCCTCAGCGCCGATGCCAATTCGCCCTCGGCCTATGCCCGAACCAAGGCACGCGCCGAAGCCGCCATCCTATCGATCAAGCCGGATGCAATCATCCTGCGTCCTTCGATCGTGTTCGGTCCGGAAGATGAATTCTTCAACAAGTTCGCCGACATGTCGCGCACCGCGCCCTTCCTGCCGCTGATTGGTGGCGGCAAGACCAAGTTCCAGCCGGTCTATGTGCAGGACATCGCGGAAACCGTCGCCCGCAGCGTCGACGGAAAACTGAAGGCCGGCACGACCTATGAGCTCGGCGGTCCGGAAGTGTTGTCCTTCCGCGAATGTCTCGAGACCACGCTTTCAGTCATCAACCGGAAGAAGTCGCTCGTCTCCATTCCGTTCGGCCTGGCTTCGCTGATCGGCTCGATCGCCTCGCTGGTGCCGCTGATCAAGCCGCCAATCACCGCCGATCAGGTAACGCTGCTGAAGAGCGACAACGTCGTTTCCAAGCAGGCGGAAGCGGAAGGACGCACTCTGAAGGGCATCGGCCTGCTGCCGACATTGCTCGTCTCCGTGCTGCCGTCCTATCTGGTGCGCTACCGTCCGCAGGGCCAGTTCACCGGCTCTGGCAAAGCCGCCTGACGATTCGGCTGTTCCACGAATTCATGCGCCGCCCGGCTTTGCTGGGCGGCGTTTTTTATTGCTCCTCAACGGCAGAAACCTGCTCCAGCAAGCTGGCGGGCCGCCGCCATTCACAGCTCAGCGTTGCTTAAAAGACGCAGTGCGGAAATAGTAGCATTAACGTCAAATTTAATATGAACATTTATTGCTATTGCTCATCTCACTGACTAACACAGCCGCGCGTCTCAGACTCGAACAACAGACCGGTCCGTGGCGCGCTTCACACTTCTGCGGAAAGGCATTCTTCGATGGGCAAGTCTATCGCGCTTTTGTTTGCGTGCGCGGCACTGGTGATTCTCGCAGGCTCCTTCGTGGCTCGCGGCAGCATCGCCTCGATCAAGGGCGAATGTGCGCCGACCTACGGCGTCGACCCCTGCACGACGAGTTCCATCGACGCGTCCTCCCGAAACTGATCGGGTATGAAAAAGGCCGGTTTTGACCGGCCTTCACTTTTTCAGGATATCAGCACCAACGATCGGTCTCAGCCGAAATAGAGACCGATGAGGCCGATTGCGCCGACGGCAATGCGCCACCATGCGAAAGGGGCGTAACCACGGCGGGATACGAAGTCGAGCAGCGCACGCACGACAAAGAGCGCCGAAATAAAGGCCATGAAGAAGCCGATGACGATCAGCTGACCATCGGCAAAGCTGAGATCATGGCGGCTCTTCCACAAATCCAGCGTGAAGGCGCCGACCATTGTCGGCATGGCGAGGAAGAAGGAAAACTCGGCGGCCGAACGCTTGTCGGCACCGAGCAGCAGGGCACCGACGATGGTGGAACCGGAGCGCGACGTTCCCGGGATCATGGCCAGGCACTGGAAGAAGCCGATCTTGACCGCCATGGGCCAGGAAAATTCGTAGGCGCTGGTGTATTTCGGCTTGAACTCGATCTTGTCGATGACGAGCAGAACGATGCCGCCGAGGATCAGCGAGATACAGATGACCTTCGGCGAATCGAACAGCACGGTCTTGATGAAATCATGCGCCAGTGCGCCGATGACGGCGGCGGGCAGGAAGCCGAATAGGACTGCGAGCACGAAGTGACGAGCCTTGGCGCTGACGGGCAGCGCCTTGGCGATCTGGACAAGGCGATTGAAATAGACAAGCAGAATGGCGAGAATCGCGCCGAGCTGGATCAAAACTTCAAAAGTACCGGCCGATTTGAAGCCGAGAAAATGTCCAAGCAGTATCAGATGGCCTGTCGAGGAGACCGGAATGAACTCCGTAAGCCCCTCTACAAGGCCTAAAACCAACGCGATAACAATTTGTTCAGCCATATCGTGTCCTTTGTCTAACGGCAGGGCGGCCCGATTCGCTTGTGCAAACTAGGCCAAGATCCTATAGCTTCAACCGATGACAAATGACTAGGGCCGCAGGATCGCGACCGAAAAGACTTCCGTAGCATCAATCAGAAACACCCGAGTACCAATGCCGACGCTGTATCATCACCCAATGTCATCTTCCTCCCGGTTCGTTCGTCTGATCCTGACGGAATATGGCTATCAGACGGAGCTGATCGAGGAACAGACCTGGGAAAAGCGCCGCGATTTCCTGGCGCTGAACCCGGCTGGCACCCTGCCTGTCTACGTCGATGACAGCATGCGGGCGCTCTGCGGTGCCTCGGTCATTTCCGAATATCTTGACGAGACGCATGGTGTCCTGAAGCGCGACCGCCGGCTTCTGGCCGAAGATCCGTTCCAGCGCGCCGAAATCCGCCGGCTGACGGAATGGTTCATGCAGAAGATGGAGCAGGATGTGACGCGGCCGCTGACGCGCGAGCGCGTCTTCAAGCTTCAGATGACCGCCGAACAGGGCGGCGGCGCGCCGGATTCCAAGGTCATGCGCATGGCGCGCGGCAATATCCGCCAGCATATGAAGTATCTTTCCTGGCTCGCAGGTTCGCGGCAGTGGCTGGCCGGCGAGCGGCTGAGCTATGCCGATCTCGCCGCCGCGGCCTCGGTTTCCGTGCTAGATTATCTGGGTGAGATCGACTGGACGGAATCGCCCGTTGCCAAGGAATGGTATCAGCGGCTGAAGTCGCGCCCTTCCTTCAGGCCGATCCTGGCAGAGCGTGTGCGCGGTGTCACCCCGGTCTCACATTACGCCGATCTGGATTTCTAGAGCGTTTTTCACGCAATTCCGAACGGAAAACCGCTAACGCACCTTATCCTGGAATTGCTATGACGAGGGCTCGATATGCCCGATGATCGCGAAACGGAAAAAGTGGACAAGCGCAGAAGCACGCTGACGGCTTTCGTGCGAGAGGAAGCGCGAGCCCAGGGTTTCGATCTCTGTCGCATCACCAGGCCGGATGCCATTCCGGAAGCGGCCGTCCGGCTCAGCCAGTTTCTCGACAAGGGCTATCAGGGCACCATGGGCTGGATGGAGGAGACCCGCGACCGCCGAGGCGATCCGCGCGTACTCTGGAGCGAGACGCGGTCCATCGTCGTCTTCGGCCTCAATTACGGCCCTAACGAAGATCCACGGGGCATTCTGGAGAAGAAGGACAGGGCGGCAATCTCCGTCTATGCCCGAAACCGCGACTATCACGATGTCATCAAAGGACGGCTGAAGGAGATCGCCACCCGCTTCGCGGCGCGCTCGAAAGAGGACGTCAAGGTCTTCGTCGATACGGCGCCGGTCATGGAGAAGCCTCTGGCAGCGGCTGCCGGCCTCGGCTGGCAGGGCAAGCATACCAATCTCGTCAGCCGTGGCTTTGGCTCCTGGCTCTTTCTCGGCTCGATGTTCACCACGGCCGATCTCGAGCCCGATGAGCCGGAGATAGACCATTGCGGCTCCTGCCGGGCTTGCCTTGACGTCTGCCCGACCGCTGCCTTCCCGGCCCCCTATCAGCTCGATGCGCGTCGCTGCATTTCCTATCTGACCATTGAGCACAAGGGTCCGATCGATCCTGAGCTTCGGCCGTTGATCGGCAACCGCATCTACGGCTGCGACGACTGTCTTGCCGCCTGTCCCTGGAACAAGTTCGCCAGTGCCGCTTCGGAGATGAAGCTGTTGGCTCGGGATGATCTCAAGGAACCGTCCATCGCCTTCCTGCTCGATCTGGATGATGCAAGCTTCCGCACATTCTTCAGCGGTTCGCCGGTCAAGCGCATCGGTCGCGACCGCTTCATCCGCAATGTGCTGATCGCTGCCGGCAATTCGCGCGATCGCTTCCTTATAGAGAGATGTCGCCAACTGGCTGGAGACCCCTCGCCAGTCGTGCGCGGCATGGCGGTCTGGGCGCTGTCCCGGCTGATGACGGCTGGCGAATTCCACGCGTTTGCGGCAGAAAGAAATGACGAGGCGGACGAAGAAGTCCGCGCCGAATGGAAACTGGCAGGGGTATCGTGATGCATATGATGATTTTCGGCTGCGGCTATTCCGGAACGGCCATCGCCAAGGCCTTCGCCGGCTCCGGCATTCGCATCACCGGCACGACCCGCTCCGCCGACAAGGCCGAGCAGCTGACGAAAGATGGCATCGAAGCCTTCGTCTTCGATGGCGAGACCCTCGACCCGGCTCTCTCGGAGGCGATGCAAAGCGCCACGCATCTGGTGCAATCGATCGCACCGGGCAAATCAGGCGATCCGCTACTGCGGCTGGCGCAGCTCAATCTCAAGGCATTGATGCCGAAGCTGGAATGGATCTGCTATCTCTCGACCGTCGGCGTCTATGGCGACCACAAGGGCGCCTGGGTCAGCGAGCAGACATCACTGCATCCAATCGCCGATCGTTCCGTCGAGCGGGTAGAGGCAGAAGACGGCTGGCTGCGCGTCGGCATCCGGCTCGGCCTCCCCGTTGCCGTGCTGCGGCTTTCCGGCATTTACGGCCCGGGCCGCAATGCCTTCTGCAATCTGGAAAAGGGAACCGCGCGGCGGCTCATCAAGGCGAACCAGGTGTTCAATCGCATCCGCGTCGAGGATATCGGCGCCTGCGCCCGCTTCCTGTCCGATCGCAAGCTCGGCGGCATATATAATGTCACCGATGACGAACCTGCACCGCCGCAGGATGTCGTTGCCGAGGCCGCTCGCCTGATGGGCGTCGAACCGCCACCGGAACAGCCTTTCGAAACAGCTGAGCTGACGCCGATGGCACGCTCCTTCTATGGCGAGAACAAGCGCGTTTCGAACGCGAAACTGCGCGCGCTCGGCTTCCAGTTCCGCTACCCAGAGTATCGCATGTCGCTTGCCGAACTCTGGTCCTCTGGAGCATGGCGCGGCTGAGAAATCGCTCCCGGTATCCCCGCTATATCGCATGAAAATTCCTACTTAGCCGGCTGCCTTAGTTCAATTTGCTCCGCATTTATGGTTAATGACTCTAAAATTGCACAAGTGCGGCAGTGATTATGGCAAAGCCGGAAAATTATTTTTCCGATTTTTGTGATGCCTGGCATCGGTCGATGCTTACGAGAAAATTCGTTCCATTTTTAACTGATTTTATTGGGTTTTTTCCACAATCAAGCAAATCCGCTGAATAGCCCTAGTATTCCCTTAACATCACAAATATTACAGATTGTAACATTCCGTGATCGATGGTGGCACTTTTTCGCCATTTTTGGCCTGATTTAAGCCCCGCCGCCTACCGAGGGCGCAAGTTCAATAGCTTGAGGGAAAAATCGGTTTGAAGAAAATCGCACGTTCTTTGGCAATCGCCGCAACTATATCCGCCTCCATTGCTGTCGTTTCGACTCCGGCATTTGCATCCGCTGGCTGCGGAGGCGCTTCATGGTACGGGGGAAGCTCCCGAACTGCTTCCGGGGAACGTATGAGTTCCAGAAATCTTACTGCCGCCCATCGTTCGCTCGCCTTCGGCACGCGCCTCCGGGTCACCAACAAGCACAATGGCCGCAGCGTCGTCGTTCGCATCAACGACCGTGGGCCTTTCATTCGCGGACGTGTTCTCGATCTCTCCCGCGCTGCTGCACAGAACATCGGCATGGTCGCTTCGGGTACCGCCAAAGTCTGTTACGAGGTCGTCGCCTCGAAGTAATCGCCGCAAGCCGGAACCATCCGGCAAATCGGCATGACGCTTGCTCTCTCGGCCAATCGCGGCTACCACGCGATTGAGACGTCTCAAAATCCGCCGCCTTGGGCACTATTTACGCGGATTGGCGAGCCGTCAGCGATTTTTGGTAGGGCGCCGAGTCCCAAGATGAGCTCCAACGGGTTCCGGGTCATGCGCGAGCAGGAGAGTGTGAATGCGTCTGGGCGGCCGATTGCAGGGGGCCATCGAAGTTCTTGCCGATATCGAAGCGCGCAAGCGACCGGTGGCCGATGCCCTGAAAGATTGGGGCCTGGCCCATCGCTTCGCCGGCTCCGGCGACAGGGCCGCGATCGGCAACATCGTCTATGACGCCCTGCGCATGCGGCTTTCGCATGCCTGGCTGATGGAAGACGACAGCGCGTCCGCGCTTGCCCATGCCGTACTCTTCCGCCAATGGGGCCTGACGCCGGAGGCGCTGGCTGCCGAGCTGGACGGCGATAAATTCGCACCCGAGGCGCCGAGCGCCGAAACATTGGCCGCCTTTGCGGCCCGCAAGCTCGAAGATGCGCCTCGTCACGTCCAGGGTGATATTCCCGAATGGGTCGAGCCCTCCTTCAGCCAAGCCTTCGGCGATGGCTGGCTTGCCGAAGCCAAAGCCCTTGCCGAGCGCCCGACGCTCGACCTTCGCGCCAATGCGCTGAAGGCCGAGCGCGCCAAAGTCGTGAAGGCACTGGAGCGCGCCGGCGGGCAGCCATCGAACATCGCCCGTTTCGGCATCCGCATTCCGGCCGGTGAAGGCGCCTCCCGCCTGCCGAACGTCACGGCCGAACTTTCGTTCCAGAAGGGCTGGTTCGAGGTGCAGGATGAAGGCTCGCAGATCGTCGCCGATCTGGTCCTGCCTGATGAAGGCGACCAGGTGCTTGATTATTGCGCCGGCGGTGGCGGCAAGACGCTCGCCATGTCGGCCGCGATGCACAACAAGGGCCAGGTCCATGCCTATGACAGCGACCGGCGGCGGCTGGCACCGATCATAGAGCGCCTGAAGCGAGCGGGCACCCGCAACGTTCAGGTCCACGACGACCGCAATGGCCTGCTTCAACTGCGCGGCAAGTTCGACAAGGTTCTGGTCGATGCTCCCTGCACCGGCACCGGCACCTGGCGGCGGCGTCCCGATACCAAATGGCGGCTGACACAGAAAAACCTCGACGAACGCACCAGCCAGCAACAGGAAGCCCTGGCGCAGGCCGGCGAATTCGTCCGCCCCGGCGGCGCTCTGCTCTATGTCACCTGCTCGGTGCTGCCGGAGGAGAATGAGGCACAGGTGAACCGTTTCGCCGCCCAGAATCCGGATTTCGAAGTGGTGGAAACCCTGAGCTCCTGGGAGACGCTGTTCGGCAAGGATGCCGCAAAGCCGCGCTCCTCCGACGGCAAGACCATTACCCTGACACCGGCCTCCACAGATACCGACGGCTTCTTCTTCAGCCGCCTTCAACGGAAAATGTGAGCTGGCGGCGAGCGAGCCTGCTTCCACTGCCCTGCCGACGTAATATCAAACGCCCCATAGCTGCGCATTCGCGAGCGAATCCATTTCGCTTGCGACGTTAAACCCTTGGTCTCTCGCCTTAAAATCGTTCTAAACTAGAGCGTTTGACACAAGTTTGTTTTTCATACATGACACAAATTGCCAAGTTTTGACGGTGCCCCCGCTGTCACAGGAGAGGAACATGAAACTGAAAAACAGAATTGGCGCCGCGCTCGCGGTGGCCGTGATCACGACCGCCGCATTCAGCCTGCCGGCTCTTGCAGCCGCTCCCGAGCCGGCCGCCGTTCTCAAGCATTATGCGGACCTGGCACATGCCAAATATGAGGATGCGCTGACGACGGCGAAAGCACTCGACAAGGCGATCGACGCTCTGCTCGCCAACCCCAGCGACAAGACGCTGAAGGCGGCACGTGCGGCCTGGATCAAGGCCCGTGTTCCCTATGCGCAGACGGAAGTCTACCGCTTCGGCAACCCGATCGTCGACGATTGGGAAGGCAAGGTCAATTCCTGGCCGCTGGACGAGGGACTGATCGATTATGTCGACGCCTCCTACGGCACGGAAAGCGATGAGAACGCGCTCTATGTCGCGAACGTCATCGCCAACAAGACGATCAAGATCAACGGCAAGGATGTCGACGCCTCGCATCTGACGCCGGAATTCCTCTCGGGCACGCTGCATCAGGCCGGCGGTGTTGAGGCCAATGTCGCGACGGGTTATCACGCCATCGAGTTCCTATTGTGGGGACAGGACCTGCACGGCACGGGTGCCGGCGCCGGCGAACGTCCCGCCACCGATTACGATCTGAAGAATTGCACGCACGGCAATTGCGACCGCCGCGCCGAATATCTGAAATCGGCCTCGACGCTGCTGGTTTCGGATTTGCAGGAGATGACCGACAAGTGGGCGGCGGACGGCGAAGCCACCAAGCATGTGGAAGCCGATCCGAAGGCCGGCCTGACCACCATCCTGACCGGCATGGGCTCGCTCTCCTATGGTGAGCTTGCCGGCGAGCGTATGAAGCTCGGCCTGCTGCTGCACGATCCGGAAGAAGAGCAGGATTGCTTCTCCGACAATACCTATAACGAGCACAATGGCGACGCCATCGGCATCGCGTCTGCCTATACCGGCAATTACACTCGCGTCGACGGCACCAAGCTGAAAGGCCCGTCGCTGCACGATCTGGTCAAGGCCAAGGATCCGGCGCTCGACAAGGAAATGGAAGGCAAGCTCGACGCGACGCTTGCCGCCATGAAGGCGATGGTGCATCGCGGCGAGACGGTCGAGAAATACGATCAGATGATCGGCGAGGGCAACAAGGAAGGCAACGCCACCGTGCAGAAGGCCATCGACGGCCTGCTCGACCAGACGAAGAGCATCCAGCGGGTCATCGCCGCTCTCGATCTCGGCACGATCAAGCTCGAAGGTTCGGACAGCCTGGACAACCCGAACGCCGTCTTCACCAAGAAATAATAAGGGATGGCGGCAGCGCGACAAGGCGTTGCCGCCCCGACACCCATGACACGCATCCCGGCCAATCGCGCCCTTTTGCCCGCCCTCGCTGCGGGTTTTTTGGTTTTTTCCATCACGCTGGCAGCCGCCGATATTCTCGATTTTCCGAGCACGCGTAGCGATCTCTCTACGGAAGAGCTGAAGCGCGTGCGCGACGTGACTCGCGCAACCAGCAACTTCCTCAAGGCCGAACCCTATGAAACGATGCAGGGCGGCGGCCTGACCTCGATCGACAAGGTCACGCGCGATATTTTCTCCCAGCCTTCCGCCAAGCTAGACCCACAACAGGGCCAGGACTTTCATCTCGGCAATGCACTCTTCCGCAAGCTTTGGGTCTCCGCGCCCTCCTCCACGCAAGCATCCGACGGCCTGGGGCCGCTGTTCAATGCCCGCTCTTGCCAGAGCTGCCATATCCGCGACGGGCGCGGCCATCCGCCCGAGGAAGCGGGGGCTGCCGCGACCTCGATGGTCTTGCGCCTTGCACGGCCTGCCGTGACGCCAGAGGAAGAGCAGGCCGTCAAGGATTTTCACGCGCTCAATTTTCCGGATTCGACGTACGGGGCACAGCTGCAGGATCTAGCCGTCCCCGGCCTTGCGGCCGAAGGCAAGGTGACCGTCAGCTATAGCGAGGAGACGGTGACGCTTGCCGGCGGGGAAACCGTGATCTTGCGCAAGCCCCATTACGACGTCAGCGATCTCGCCTACGGGCCGATGGATGCAAGCACCACCCTTTCGCCACGTATCGCGCCGCCGATGATCGGGCTCGGGCTGATCGAAGCCATTCCGGATGCCGATATTCTCGCCAATGCCGACCCGGACGACAGGAAAGGCACCGGCATACGCGGTCGCCCCGCCATCGTCCGCGATCATCGCACTGGTAAGATCGCGCTCGGCCGATTCGGCTGGAAAGCACAGAACGCCACCGTGCGCGACCAGGTGGCCGACGCCTTTTCCGCCGATATCGGCATTTCGACGCCGGACCGGCCAAACGCCTATGGCGACTGCACGCCCAAGGAAGCCCACTGCCTGACAATGCCGACTGGCGTGCAGAAGCGGCTGGGCGACACGGAAGCGCCGGACCCCGTGCTGCCCCTCGTCACCTTTTATTCCGAAAATCTCGCCGTGCCGGCCCGACGCGCGACGAGCCAGTCCGCCGTATTGCACGGCAAGGAGATGTTTTACCGCTCCGGCTGTGCGGCCTGCCACACACCGAAGTTCGTGACGCGGGACGGCTTGAAGGGCAGCGACGGCAAGGTTTCGCCGCAGGCTTTCCAGCTGATCTGGCCCTATTCCGATTTCCTGCTGCACGACATGGGCGAAGGTCTTTCGGATGGGCAGCAGGTGGGCGTGGCATCCGGTCGCGATTGGCGCACGCCGCCGCTCTGGGGTATAGGCCTGACACAGACGGTAAGCGGCCGGCAGGCCTATCTGCATGACGGCCGCGCCCGGACATTGACCGAAGCCATCCTCTGGCATGGAGGAGAGGCGGAAAAAGCCCGCAACGCATTCGCCGGTCTTTCGAAGGACGATCGGCAAGCCCTCATCAACTTTCTGGAGTCCCTCTGATGCGCCAATGGAAATGCCTTGCGTTCGGCCTGCTGCTTACCGTTGCGGCCCTGCCTGCCCATGCCGAGGATGCGACGACCGCTGGTACGGGCTTGAATGAGGCAGCGGTGCCAGCCACTCTGCAGAAGGCGGTGGATGACGTGATTCGTCCCGGCTACCGCGCCATGCACGACTCCGCCTCGAAACTGACTGTCGCGATGAAGACGCTTTGCGCCGATCCCACGGACGCCACCCTTTCCGGCGCCAAATCGGCTTTCGGCGACACCGTGAAGAGCTGGTCGCGCATCGAGATCGTCGATACCGGCCCGATCATCGAACAGAACCGCTTCGAACACATCCTCTTCTATCCCGACCGCAAGGGTGTCGGCCTCAAGCAGGTACAGGCGCTGATCGCCAAAGCGGACGAGCAGGATACGACCGTCGAAGCCGTCGCCGGCAAGAGCGTGGCGCTGATGAGCATGACGGCGCTGGAATATGTACTTTTCGGCAACGGCTCCGATGTCCTCGGCAAGGAGAAGCAGAGCTTCCGCTGCCGCTATGGCGCGGCGGTTGCCGGCAACATCGAAAACACCGCCAAGGAAATCGCCGACGAATGGGACGCGCCCGACGGCGTGCAGAAATCCTGGAAATTCCCGGGCAAGACCAGCGACGATTTCATGGATAACAAGGAGGCCGTCACTGCACTGCTCGGCATCCTCGTGCACAGCGCCGCCAATATGCGCGACCAGCGGCTGGAAACCTTCTACAAGGGCGATCCGGCGGCGGCGCGGCCGAAGATGGCGATCTACTGGCGCTCGGCCAATACATGGACCTCGTTTACGGGCAATATCGAGGGCCTGAAGACGCTCTGGGAAAAGGCCGACATGGCAAGCCTGCTGCCGGCAGACAAGCGCGCCGTCGCCACCAAGATCGATAGCTTGTTGAATGAGCTTGCCACGACAGCGTCATCGATCAATCCGGATATTGAGGCGGCCATCGGCAACGATGCGGAGCGCGCCAAGATCGACAAGCTGCTCTCCGTCAGCCGCGATCTCGCCACCAGCTTCAGCGACGAGTACGGCGGCGCCATCGGCCTTTCGGCCGGCTTCTCCTTCGCAGACGGAGACTGAGGGCGATGCGCAGCGGCCTGATCGATCGGAGAGCTTTTGTCAAAGCCGCGGGGCTGACCTTCCTTGCAGCTCTGAAGCCTAGCGCGCTGATGGGGCTGGAGCGGGCGGATGCTGTCTATGCCTCCGGCATCCGCGCCGCCGACGGCTCCTTCGCCGTTGCGACGGTGACCGAACAGGGGCGCATCATCGATCAGGTGGCGCTGCCCGCCCGCGCCCATGGCATGGCCTTCTCAAAGGCAACAGGCAAGACCGTCGCCTTCGCGCGCCGGCCCGGCACCTATGCGATGATCTTCGATCCCTGGAACAAGGCCGAGCCGATCGTCATTTCCGCTAGAGAAGGCCGGCATTTCTACGGGCACGGCACGTTTTCGCCGGATGGCAGGCTGCTCTATGCCAGCGAGAATGATTTCGACAATAATCGCGGCATCATCGGGCTCTACGACAGCAGCAACCGTTTTGCCCGCATCGGCGAATACGAGACCTATGGCGTCGGCCCGCACGACATGACGGTTTCAGACGATGGCAGATTCCTGATCGTCGCCAATGGTGGCATCGAGACCCATCCGGATTTCGGCCGCACCAAGCTCAACCTCGATCACATGGAACCGTCGCTGACGCTGATCGACGCCGCGAGCGGCCAGCTGATCGAAAAACATACGCTGCCGGCGCAATATGCGCAGGTCTCGACCCGGCATGTCGATATCGACGCCAGTGGCCGCGTCTGGTTCGCTTGCCAATATGAAGGGCATCGCAACGACCTGCCGCCGCTTGTCGGCCATTTCGCGAGAGGCGAGGACCTGAGTTTCGTCACCCTGCCCGACGAGACCACGCGGGCACTCGGCAATTACGTCGGCGCCATCGCCGTCAATCGCGCCGAAAATCTGGTCGGCGTGACATCACCGATCGAAGGAACCTCGGTTACGCTGGATGCGCCGACGGGCCAGGTGCTGAAGGTGGAGAGCATCGCCGATGCGGCCGGCATCGCGCCGGCACGGCATGGTTTTGCCGTCTCATCCTACGACGGCAATTTCCTCGGTGCGCACAGCGATGTCGCCTGGGATCAGCATATCGTGCGGATCGCCCGCGGCTGAGCCGGACTTTGGCTGCAATGCTCAGGTAAGCTTGCTGCCTCGATAAAGCGCCGCAATGCCGTCGCGGCATTCAGCATATGTCTCCACATGGGCCGCGACGCCATTTCCCCATCCTCTTCTGCTATAGCCTGCACGATGGTTTCGGGCTGTGAATACGCTCCGACAGCAACTCGCGATCTTCAACAACGTCGCCCACCATCGCTCCTACCTCGGCAAGGTCAACCAAGGCTGTATGCAAAAGCATATCACCTCATTGTGTTCGCATACATATAACCCATCACGCAACCGTTACGCATCCAATTATTGACCAAATCCGCCACTTCGAATACACAAACAATCAACAGTCTCCGCTTTGCATACACAAGGTAAGCTCGACGCTGAACAGGAATACAGGATCGGCCATATTTGATCCGCGCGTTTGATCATATGCCGCTCCGAGACATACAGAATTTCAGAAGCTTTGCCGCTCCGACATTCGGCGCGGACGGCTTTCTGGCGCCTATTAATCCTCCAACCATAAGGATCACGATCATGATGATGACCAGACGGAGTTTCTCGACCGCCATTATCGCCGGCGCCGCTGCCTCCCTCGTTTCCGCGCGCGGCGTGGCCGCCAGCAATGCGAAACCCGCATCCGGAGCGGTTAAGTCTGCGCCATTGAAGGCACGCAATGTCGTCCTGGCCCACGGACTTTTCGCAGACGGCTCCTGCTGGACGGAGGTTATCGCCCGGCTGCAGTCCAGGGGGCTGAACTGCACGGCGGTACAAAATCCGTTGACGACACTTCCGGAAGCGGTGGGGGCCGCGCAGCGGGTTCTCGATCGTCAGGACGGCCCGACTGTCCTCGTCGGCCATTCCTTCTCCGGCATGATCGTCACCGAAGCCGGTGTGCATCCGAAGGTTTCCGCGCTCGTCTATGTCGCCGCCCGCGCACCGGATGCCGGCGAAGACTATACGGCGCTCGCCAAGACATATCCGACACCGCCGGCATCAGCCGGCATCGTCTTTGATGGTGACGAAGGACGGTTGACCGAGGAAGCGTTCCTGCGCGACTTCGCCGGCGACTTGCCTAAGGCCAAGGCCGAGGTGCTCTATGCCGTGCAGCAGCCCTTCCAGAAGGCGCTTCTGTCCGGCAAGACCACGCAGGCCGCCTGGCGCAGCAAGCCCAGCTGGTATGCGGTCTCCACCGAAGACAGGACGATCAATCCGGATCTGGAGCACTTCATGGCCAAGCGGATGGGCGCGACGACGATCGAGGTGAAGGCCAGCCATCTCTCGCTGATCTCGCATCCCGATACAATCGCCCATCTGATCCTGGAAGCTGCTGGGCATTGACCGGTTCGCCGGCCTTAGCCTCTTCCCGCAAATTCCGCCTGCTCCGCCGTGACCGCTGCGGCCGCCGCCTTGGCGGCCACACGCAGCCAATCGGCATTGCGCGCATCGAGATCGGCCAGAATACCGGGAACGAGCGAAGCATCGTTGGCGTGGCAATTGGCGATTTCAAACCCCATCAGATCGAGCATGTCAGGCGACAGCAGCACCTCGGCATCACCGTCGACTTCGATCTTGCGGCTGTTGGGCGAGAGCCGGCGCACCAGCAAGCCTCCGTCCACCTGATAGCGCGGATCGGGTGAGCGCGCCCGCCCGCCGGCGATAATACCCGTCCGGATCGTCCTGTCCGACGGATCGTGCTTCAGCGACCAGCCGGATTGCAGAAGCGCCTTGACCTCGCGCAGTACCGGGCCGCCGCGCCATTCGACATAGGCGATGAAGCGCGGACGGCCCAGGCTGCCGGTGCCGGCCAGACGCGGTTTCGGCTCGAATGTCGTCGCTGGTTCGGGCAATGCCTTGCGCAGTGCCTTGAGGTAGCGGTCCGCCACGGGATCCGTCGCCGGCGGCAGGTTGCGGTATTTCTCCCAAAAGGCCTTGCGCTCGGCATTCGGCAGCAAGACGGCATTGCGCAGCCATTTGTAATCGCGCTCGAGAATGACGGGAGACGGCTGGCGCAGTCCGCGGCGATAGCCGGCAAGGATGCTGTCGGCAACAACACGCAGCGTCGGGCCATCCTCGCCGCGCGCCAGCATGGCACTCGTGGCAAGGCGTACAAGATCGAGCGCATAGGGCATGACGGCCGCCTCGTCGAAATCATTGGCGCCCCAGACGAGGCGGCCTTCTTCATCGCGCCAGGTGCCGAAATTTTCCAGATGCGTATCGCCGATCGCCAGCAATTGCGGCGCGCTCTTGAGCTCGGGGCAGACGTCGAGGATGGTTTCCGCCCAGCGCCAATAGGTACCGCGCAGGAAGGAGAAGCTGTCGGCCTTCATCAGCTTGTGCTTCTTTGCCAGACCCGCTTCGACCAGATCGGCGCCGAGCTGCGCCCGCATCCAGGTCTCGTAGGCATCCACCGATTGCCGGATCGTCGTCATCTGCGCCCTCACCACAAGCATCATCGCTTCGGATAGCATGACGATCCGATCGTGGAAATTCGATGTCCGGAGTGGAGGCTGGAACGCCTCCGCTTTTCCACCGGATAACCCTTGTCCAAACCGCCTCCCCGTGCCAATTTCGCACCCGCGAAAGGGGACGGCATGACAGGGGCAGACGATACGGGGACCAGCGGCGATTTTCGGAGCCGTATCAGGACCAGCTTCGAGCGGCAGGCCGCCATGGGGACAATCGGCGCAGAGCTGACGCGCGTCGAACACGGAACGGTCGAGATCGAGCTGCCCTTCGATATCAAGCTGACGCAGCAGCATGGCATATTGCACGCCGGCATCATTGCCGCAGCGCTGGATTCGGCCTGCGGCTTTGCCGCCTATAGCGTCATCGACCCTTCCGCATCGATCCTCACGATCGAATTCAAGATCAATCTGATGTCGCCGGGGCGCGGCGAGCGCTTCCTGTTTCGCGGCGATGTCACCAAGCCCGGCACGACGATCATCGTCGCCGACGGTCGCGGCTATGCCATCGGCGATGGGCCAGCCAAGCTGATCGCCTCGATGACGGGAACGATGATGGTCATCCGGGGCAGAGAGGGAATTAGCGGATGAAATTCGAATTGAAGCGGGTATCGGGCAAATCGATCCTGTTCGTCATGGCGGCCGAGGCCGAGTATGGCCCGTTCCTGCGCTCGCGCATCGATCCGCTGATGACCGGCGTCGGGCCGGTGGAGGCGGCCATCGCGCTTACCCGCGCCTTCGCGCAGCTCGAAGCTCAGGGCGATCTTCCCGATCTCGTGGTGTCGCTCGGCTCGGCTGGTTCCGCCAGGCTGGAACAGACGGAAGTCTACCAAGTCACCTCGGTTTCCTACCGCGACATGGATGCCTCGCCGCTCGGCTTCGAGAAAGGCCGTACGCCCTTTCTCGATCTGCCCGCGACGATCGAACTGCCGCTGCGCATCCCGACCATTGCGGAGGGCAGCCTTTCGACCGGCGCCAATATCGTCTCCGGCGCGGAGGCCTATGAGCGCATCGGCACCGACATGGTCGACATGGAAACCTTCGCGGTGCTGCGCGCCTGCCAGACCTATGGCCTGCCGCTGATCGGCCTGCGGGGCATTTCCGACGGGAAGGTCGATCTGCAGCACATTTCCGACTGGACGGAATATCTGCATGTGATCGACCGCAAACTCTCCTATGCCGTCGACGGCCTGTTTACGGCGCTGGAAGACGGCGTATTCTGGTTCTGAGGGGCCAGAAACTAAGCGAAGTAAGGACAATCGGGACAATAAAATCGGCTCTCGCGTGATTTGCCCGATTGCCAGGGAAAGCGCTTTTCATTAAAGGCTCGTCATGACCCAGACAGCACATCCCGATACCGTTCTCATCGTCGATTTTGGCAGCCAGGTGACGCAGCTCATCGCACGGCGTGTGCGCGAAGCGGGCGTCTACTGCGAAATCGTTCCCTTCCAATCCGCCGAAGCCGGCTTCAAGCGGCTGCAGCCGAAGGCCGTGATCCTGTCGGGCAGTCCGGCCTCGACCGTGGACGAAGGCTCGCCGCGGGCGCCGCAGATCATCTTCGACAGCGGCATCCCGGTCTTCGGCATCTGCTACGGCCAGCAGACCATGTGCATGCAGCTCGGCGGCAAGGTCGAGAGCGGCCATCACCGTGAATTCGGCCGCGCCTTCCTGGAAGTTGACAAGGATTGCGCTCTCTTCGAAGGATTGTGGTCCAACGGTTCGCGCCATCAGGTCTGGATGAGCCACGGCGACCGCGTCACCGCGCTGCCGGAAGGTTTCGAAGTGGTCGCGACGTCCTCGAATGCGCCTTACGCCTTTATCGCCGACGAGAAGCGCAAATATTACGGCGTGCAGTTCCATCCGGAAGTCGTGCATACGCCCGATGGCGCCAAGCTGATCGGCAACTTCATCCACAACATCGCCGGCATCAAGGGCGACTGGTCGATGTCGGCCTACCGCGCCAAGGCGGTGCAGGCGATCCGCGATCAGGTGGGCGACAAGCGCGTCATCTGCGCTCTTTCCGGCGGCGTCGATTCCTCCGTTGCCGCCCTGCTGATCCACGAGGCAGTCGGCGATCAGCTGACCTGCATCCTTGTCGACCACGGCCTGATGCGCAAGGACGAGGCGGCAAACGTCGTCGCCATGTTCCGTGAGCACTACAATCTGCATTTGATCCATGTCGATGCTTCCGACCGCTTCATCGGCGAGCTCGAGGGTGTTTCCGACCCCGAAACCAAGCGCAAGATCATCGGCCGGCTCTTCATCGAAACCTTCGAGGATGAGGCCAAGAAGCTCGGCGGCGCTGATTTCCTCGGCCAGGGCACGCTCTATCCCGACGTCATCGAGAGCGTTTCCTTCACCGGCGGTCCCTCGGTCACCATCAAGTCGCACCACAATGTGGGCGGCCTGCCGGAGCGCATGAAGATGCAGCTCGTCGAGCCGCTGCGCGAACTCTTCAAGGACGAAGTGCGCGTGCTCGGCAAAGAGCTTGGCCTGCCCGACAGCTTCATCGGCCGCCATCCCTTCCCCGGTCCCGGCCTCGCGATCCGTTGTCCGGGCGGCATCACGCGCGAGAAGTTGGAAATCCTGCGCGAAGCCGATGCCATCTATCTCGACGAAATCCGCAAGGCCGGCCTTTACGACGCGATCTGGCAGGCCTTCGCGGTACTGCTGCCGGTCCAAACCGTCGGCGTCATGGGCGACGGCCGCACCTACGAATTCGTCTGCGCGCTGCGCGCCGTCACCTCCGTCGACGGCATGACGGCGGATTTCTATCACTACGACATGGAATTCCTCGGCCGCGCCGCGACCCGCATCATCAACGAAGTCCGCGGCATCAACCGCGTGGTCTACGACGTCACTTCGAAGCCGCCCGGCACGATCGAGTGGGAGTGACGGGGGATACAGCCAGATAGTTTTGGCTATTGTAGTGTAAGTTGCTCCGTCGGTAGCACGGAATAGCAATTGAGCGACAGCCAGGCCCTTCGCTAACCTTTTGACGCAGGCGCGCACCGGCTGGATTTCTCCTCAACGTTACAATTGCGCCGGCTACGTTTGGGACCTTGGAGGTCAATCGGCTTCTGGCTGTGAGCGACGAGTAAGCTGCCAATCGTCCGAGTTACCGGCAGCCTCAGTGATCCTCACTTCGCTCCAGCCCGTGGAAGGCTAGCTTTAGTAGGCGCTCGCTGCGTGCTGTGCCTTCCGCTGTAGGCGGTAGTTGGGTGAGCAAGGCCAGCAACTGCAGAAAGTCCTCGGCGTCGACCGGCTTCGAGACCTCGCCCGCATCGACGCAAGCGTCCATCAGAAGCCTGACGGCGTCGACCATGGGCCAATAGGTTTCCCGAAAGTCCTGGTCGGTCATGGCGGCCCGCAGCATATCCGCGACACCGTGCTTCTTGCGGCCGTAATCGACGAACCGCTCCGCCCATCTTCGGAAGGCTTCGAGTGGCTTGAACGCCTCGAGGAGCGACGGTGCGAGGCTCACCAGCTCGTCGATACTGTCGCGATAGATGCCGAGGACGAGCGATTCCCGGGTCGGGAAGTGGCGGTACAGCGTGCCCTGCCCCACGCCCGCGGCCTTGGCGATGGAATGCAGCGAGGCCGTTGGATCGATTGCAAGGGCGTCTCGTGCGACAGCCAGGATGCGGTCGCGATTGGTGCGGGCGTCGGCGCGACGCTTATGGGTTTCGGTCATCAGCCTTGACTAAACGGACAATTGTCCATATCCATATCGAGAAATCGGACATATGTCCGTTTCTATACGGTGGAGGCGTTTATGCAATATGTAAAGCTCGGCAACTCGGGACTCGACGTGTCGCCCGTCTGCATCGGTTGCATGGGGTTCGGCGATCCGGCCAAGGGCCATCCGGCCTGGTCAGTGGAAGAAAGCTCGAGCCGGGAGTTGATCCATCACGCCCTCAGGACCGGGATCAACTTCTTCGACACAGCCAACATGTACTCCACCGGCACAAGCGAGGAATTCCTCGGGCGCGCGATCAAGGATTTCGTGAACCGGGATGCTGTCGTCATCGCCACCAAGGTTGCGGGCGCGACACGCAACGGCCCCAATGCGATCGGGCTATCGCGCAAGGCCATCATGGCTGAACTTGATCACAGCCTGCGGCGGCTCGGCACGGACTATATCGATCTCTACCAGATACACCGCCGCGACCAGCTGACCCCGTGGGAGGAAACGCTCGAAGCGCTTCACGACGCCGTGAAAGCAGGCAAGGTACGCTATCTCGGTGCCTCGTCGATGAAGGCGTGGGAGTTTGCCAAAGCGTTGCACATCCAGCAGTCCAACGGCTGGATGCGCTTCATCTCTATGCAGCACAATTACAATCTGGTCGCGCGCGAAGAAGAACGCGAGATGATCCCGCTCTGTGCCGATGAGGGTGTGTCGACCCTGATCTACAGTCCGCTCGCGCGTGGGAAATTGGCCCGCCCATGGGGGATGACGACGACGCGGACGGAGACCGAACCGTCCGGTGCCCAGCAAAATCCGGATACGGCGGCCAGCGATCGGGCA
Organism: Rhizobium sp. ERR 1071; assembly: GCF_007828675.1. Taxonomy (NCBI): domain Bacteria; kingdom Pseudomonadati; phylum Pseudomonadota; class Alphaproteobacteria; order Hyphomicrobiales; family Rhizobiaceae; genus Rhizobium; species Rhizobium sp. ERR 1071. The sequence goes on from NZ_VITM01000003.1 coordinate 737,863, forward strand.
ATCGTCGAAGCGGTGAATGCCATCGCCGCGGAACGTAATGTCGGCGCCGCCGAGATTTCCCTGGCGTGGTTACGTCGAAATCGCGTGGTCGCTGCGCCGATCGTGGGCGCACTGAAGACCAAGCATATCGACGATGCCGTGGCTTCGCTGTCGGTCGTGTTGAGCGACGAGGAGGCGGAGCGACTCGAGAAGGCTTACACGCCCCGCCTGGATCAACAGGGAGTATCTATTCCGGCTTTGTTGCATCGCTCCATCGAAGCATCGACTGGCTTCAAAAGGGATGCTCCTCTCGTTTAGGTCTGTCCGCTTCCGGTCCCTGTTTTAGGGCGTGATGCCTAAAAGTATGAGGGGATTTCGAACGACATCACGCTCTACTTTTTTGGTTCGGGAACGGATTTCAGATTTTAGGTCGGCTCGACCTAAAATCATCCGGCTCCAGGCGCGCGTGCGCCTGGAACGGTGGCTGGATCGGGACAATTGCTATCGAGGGCACATGTTCACGACGGGGCTTGGCGCTCCCGCGCGGCGAACGTCTTGGGCGAGACGCCGACAAATCGGGTGAAGGCGGTGCTAAAGGCGCTTGGTGACAGGAAGCCTATGGCGAGCCCGATCTCGCCAATAGTTTTGTCACCGCGACGCAACGCATCCTTCGCAACGGCCATGCGCCAGTGCTGAAGATAGCCGATCGGCGCCATGCCGACCACGCTGCGGAACCGGCTCGAAAGGCTGGATCGGGAAACACCGCAGAGCCGCGCCAAGTCTGCCAGCGTCCAGTCTTTCGCGGCGTCTTCGTGCAGTGCCGTCAGCGCCCGGGCTGTCACGGGATCATTCAATCCGGCGAGCAAGCCCCTGTGCTCCCGGGTTGCGTCAGGGACGGCGCCGCGAAGAATCTCGACAAATGTCAATTCCATCAAGCGCGTAATGACGAAGTCGCTACCGGCTCTCGGTTGCGATGACTCCGACAGGTTCAAACTCAGCAAACTGCGAACACGCCAAGAGGAGACGTCATCACGCATGACATGGACAAAGGATGGCATTAGCCAGGTGAGGAGGCCCTCGTTCGCGGTGTCGAAGACGAACCGCCCGCCACGTAATACCACAGGCGCTTCCGAGCCTGCACCCATCCTCAGAAGCGTTTTACCTGTGGTTGCGACCATCGCCTCGCTGTCCTGAGCGACAGCTTGCGCGTCCGAGGCAAGGACAAAGCTCTTGTCGGTTCTGATGAGGACGAAGTCGCCTTCCTGCAGCAGGAGCGGTTCCTTGTCGGCTCGGATCAGCTGGCAGGCGCCGCGCTCCAGCCAGCAGAACAGCAGGTCGTCCCGATTGCGGAACGACACGGCCCATCGGCCATAGCCCTCGATCCCGCCCCAGAGCGTGGCGCGCGGGCGAAGCAAATGGATGAGGTCGAGAAAAGGATCCAAATTTCGGCCGATTGATAAATTAATATGGCAGATACATTATCGATCGAATGATTAGATCGAAGTAGTCTTTCCTTCAAGAGGCGGGCCGCACTCAACGGATAACCCATCCGCATCTGCGAAAGGAAAAGTCATGTTGCATAACAAGCGGGTCGCGATCCTTGGCGGATCTCGTGGTATCGGCTTTGCGGTGGCTCAAGGAGCCGTCCATGAAGGGGCTCATGTTATCATCGCTTCCAGCCAACAAGAGAATGTCGCGGGCGCCATCACGCGTTTACCGGAAGGAACCGCCACAGGTGCGGTCGTCGATGTAAGGTCGATGGAGTCCCTCTCGGCATTCTTCACGACGCTCGGCGCGTTCGACCACCTGGTCTTCACTGCCGGCGAGCCTTTGCCGTTCGGCAAGCCCGTCGCCGAAATCGATCTGGCGACCGCACGCAGCTTTTTTGAATTGCGCTATTGGGGTGCGGTCGCTGCCGTGAAGGCAGCACAGCCACACATGCGCGATGGCGGGTCTATCGTGTTGACGAGCGGAACCTCGGCCCGGCGGCCGCCGGCAGGTTTTGCCTTCGCGGCAAGCATTTGCGGCGCAATCGAATCCCTGACGCGCGCGCTTGCCCTCGATCTCGCGCCTCTGCGCGTCAATGTTGTGACGCCCGGGATGGTTGCCACCGATCTGTGGTCCGGTATCCCATCCGAGGCACGGGACCAGATCTTCCGCTCGGTGGGCGGGAAGTTGCCCGTGGGACGTGTCGGCGAGCCGTCGGATATCGCTGAAGCGTACCTGTCGTTCATGCGCAATGCCTATGTCACCGGCCAATCCGTAATCGTGGATGGCGGTGCCGTGCTCGTCTAGAGCCTTTTGTTTTTACGCAATGCCGGGAGCAGCGGTCGTTCTCCCCGTGCCAGCACGACAACGTCATCGAGGCCCTTTCCAATGACCAGCGCAGTACTGGTGCCAGCGGGCTGGCTTGATACTTCGTCAAGGATGGCGGCTATGCGACATCTCGCACCGACGGAGAAGCTGTTCATCGCGCGCTTCAAGGGCATGGAAAGAAGGAGGAAACCATACCTTCTCCTGAAAAGCCCGAACGCTAATTCCGCCGATCGGGCTCTTCTGCACCATAGGCTTGGACTGGTGACCTTACTTCACGGTGATGCTCAGGCCGCTGAGATCGGCGTTGACCTGCAGGCCGACCTGCCTGCCCGTCAGTTCGAGCTGGGCGCCCTTGTCATTGGTCATGACGATCATCTGAGCACCCTTGCCGATCGCGCCGCCGCCGCCGGCGGCACCGTAGACACCGCCTACATCGCGGGCGCGGCGAATATTGCGCACTGTGCCCTGGAAATAGGTCTTGGAGGCACCAAAGGCGAGGCCGCCCGAGATGCCGCCGATCGAGATGGGATATTTGCGGCCATGGAAGGTCAGCGTGCCCTCGCCTCCGGAGCCGCCGACGAAAAAAGCCGCCTTGTAGACGGAAAAGCGGATCGTGCCGCTATCGGCATGCGCGACGCCGGCAAAGCCGATCCCCGCAGCAGCAATAGCGGCAACCGCAACCGAACGAAATCCAGATGAAATCCTCATATTAAGACACTCCTCAAAAGCGCCGCTTACCCAGCCGGCCGGTCACGACGTCAGCGCCGTGTCAAAGTCAGAGATAAACGGTCTCGCACGACTTTTAGTTCCAAAACACATTAAAACAAAGCGTTAGAATACATCCAGACAACCGAATGGAAATGAGGAGATGGTAGCGCTGAATGAAACAGATCAACGCGACGTATCAGATGCAATGGCGCCCTTGCAACCGCAGTCGAGACCTCACATCCTGGCCCGCAGCACCTGGTAACTTCAATTCAATCCGGTTCAAGCCGGTCAACGCCTCCGACATCAGCGCTTTTTCGCCTCGCGTGTTCGTTTGTCATCGATGCGTCTTTGTGTTTTGCTGATAGTGCCCGAATGGCTTTTTACGTGATCAATAAAAGCACGCAGCTTCGGCATCATTTGATGGCGGTTGGGATAGTATAGAAACACTCCCGGCGCCAACGGCGCGAATGACTCCAGAACCTGCACGAGCTTGCCTGCTTTCATCAGGCTCAGGGCAATCGGCTCAGGCACTTGTGCAAGTCCCATATCCTCCCCGGCCGCACCAAGAATGGTGGGAAAATCACGAGCAATCAGCGGGCCTGAGACGATTGCCTCGATCGGCCTGTTGCCATCGACAAAGGACCATGGTGCGATCGACGCGTCCGAGCGGCGCATGCGCAAACAGGCGTGCTGGCGCAGATCATCGATACGTTCGGGCCTTCCCCGCCGGCGAAGATACTCGGGGGTACCAACGACCACCAGCGGAAAGGGCGGGGTAAGCCGAACCGCAACCATGTCAGCGGCAATGAACTGCCCCAGCCGGATGCCGGCGTCAAATCCCTCGGCAGCGATATCGACCAGATCTGCGCTTGCGGCGATCTCCACCTCGACCTGAGGATAAGCTTGGCAGAAGGATGCGATCAGCGGCTCCAGCAGGATTGGCATCACTGCCCGCGGTACGGTGAGGCGCAGCAGTCCCGCAGGCCGCTGCCCAAGGTCACGCGCGACCTCGCTTGCCGCGACAAGCTCCTCGAAAGCAGGCTTTGCGCGCAAGTGAAATCGTTCGCCGGCTTCGCTCAGGCTGACACTGCGCGTCGTGCGAATAAAAAGTGCGGCGCCGACGCGCGCCTCAAGTGAGCGTACCGCCTGGCTGATTGCCGATGGCGTTACCCCCAGCTCGGCCGCTGCTTTGCGAAAACTACGATGCTGGGCGACGCTCAGAAAGGCTTCCACGCCATCGAGTGCACCCTGCCTGACTGTGAAGTTCTGCTTCATAACTCGTCGACATTATCGAGAATAGTCGCTCATGGAAAGTGGCCTTATACGTGAGTTGCAAATCGGGAGCATCGCAAACGCCAAGCCCGAACGTTTGTGACGTCCCGGCTCTGCAACCTCTTCCTGGTCTTTACTCTCACAGGAGCTACTTCCATGAACGATCACGCAACCCCTGCTCAAGCGCAAGCCGTCTCACCCGTAGTCACCGGAGTGATGGTCATCCTCACCGTGAAGGCGGGCGTCACACGCGAGCGGGTGATGGCTATCATGCCAGATGAAATCCGGCGGACCGCGCAGCTCTATCTCGATGGAAAAATACGCGAATGGTATTCGCGAGGCGATGGCCGGGGAGCCGTGTTCCTGCTGGATTCGAGAGATGTCGCCGACGCTCACGCAATCATGGAAGGCTTGCCGTTGGCCAAGCAAAATCTCATGGATCACGAATATATCGCGATCGGTCCGCTTTTGCCGCTCCGCCTGCTCTTGGCCAATGCCTAAACGCCCGAAGGCAGCGAAATACACTTATTGATTTCGATGCCGTCAGACCAGAAAGATAAACACGAAGGAAACCGAGATGCCACCGGAACTCAATCTCCCATTCGTTCTAAGTGTCGCCGGCGCCTTCCTGACAAGTTCGGTGATAGCCTATGTCTATGTCTGGCCAGCGCTTCGCACAATGCGGCGTTATGAGGCTCTAAGACTTCTTGCTGCTTTCCATGCGTTCCGGTTCTTGGGGATGAATTTTCTGGTATCCGGATTCGTATCTCCGCAGTTGAGCTCGGATTTTGCCAACAAGGTCGGATGGGGCGATCTCATCTCGGCTATACTCGCGCTCGCTTCCATGGCCGCCCTTTCCTGGCGGTCGCCGATCGCCATTCCGGCTGTCTGGATATTCAACATTTGGGGAACTCTGGATCTTCTGAATGCCTATTACATGGGCGTAACGAAAATCGGAAATCCCGGTCTCTTCGGCGCAGGCATTTATATACCGACGCTTTACGTGCCGCTGCTCCTTGTGAGTCACATTCTCGCCTTCATCGTCCTATTGCGGATGAGATCACCAGATCAAGTGATATGACGCAGCGGCGATAACGCGTTAGGCTAGGATTTGGCTCCGATCTCCGAAAAAGAATTGCGGATATCAATGAAGCATAAGGATGGTGACTGACGCCTTGAAACCACTATCAACTTAGAGCAACAACAAACAACCTTTCCCTCGATGGAATGCAAAGTCGAACCAGCATGTACACCGTCAAAGAATTCTCCGGCCGAAAAGTCGTTATCGGCGATGACGACGGTCCCCTCCTCGCCAGCGAAAGGGATGTGAATGACTGGGTCAGCGCTGCATGGGACGCTGAAGCACAGCTGGTGGTCGTTCCGACATCACGGCTGAGCCAGGAGTTTTTCCGGCTCTCAACCCGCATTGCCGGCGCAATCATCCAGAAATTCGTCAACTATCGTTCGCAGCTCGTCATTCTCGGCGACGTCTCCGGATGGATCGCGAGCAGTAATGCCCTGCGCGATTTCGTGTATGAATCCAATAGGGGTCGCGAGGTCTGGTTTCTGCCCGATCTGGATGCGCTTGCGGAGCGCCTGCAGCAGAATGCCCAAAGCTAACTCAAAGGTCTGCCTTTATGGAAGTAACGCTTTCTCCGCCGCGACTTGAGACCGAACGGCTTATCCTGACGGGACATACGGTCGATGATTTCGAGCCGCTTGCGGGCATGTGGAGCGATCCTCTGGTCGTGAGGCATATTTTCGGCAATGTGGTCTCCACTTCCAGGGAGTCGTGGATGCGGATGCTGTCCTATCATGGTCTGTGGCCGCTGCTCGGGCATGGCTATTGGGCAATCCGCGAAAAATCCTCCGGCCGCTACGTCGGCGATCTCGGCTTTGCCGACTTTCACAGGGTGATGGAACCGCCAATCAGGGGTATTCCGGAGGCCGGCTGGGCACTGGCCGCGTGGGCGCATGGCAAAGGCTTTGCGACGGAAGCCCTGGCGGCCGCCGTCGCCTGGCTCGACCAGCAGCCGCGATTTGATCGCAGCGTCTGCCTGATCTCGCCCGACAATGCGGCCTCGATCCGTGTTGCCGAAAAAGCCGGCTATGGCGATCCGAAGCCAATGCGCCTCAATGACAAGCAGACACTGTTGTTCTCCCGCGCCCGTCAGCCGAAGGAATAGGGGGCGGGCAGCTTTAGCCGCACACCCGGATCGACTGGCTCAAAACGCCAGCGACTGCTGCACCGGCTTCGGCGGCGCCAGCTGAACGCCTTCCAGCTCCAGCATGCGAGCCTTGGAGTTGGAGCCGCCCGGCGCGGAAAAGCCGCCGATCTTGCCGCCAGCCGCCAGAACGCGATGGCAGGGAATGATCAGCGCCACCGGGTTCTTCGCCATGGCCTGCCCGACATCGCGCGCGGCTTCCGGCCCTGCTCCAAGCTGCTTGGCCAATGTGCCGTAGGTCGTCGTATGGCCCCAAGCGACCTGACGGGCGGCATCGTAGATCTGTCTGAAGAAGGCGTCCTGCTCGCCGAGATCGAGCGTGACGTCGGAAAAGTCGATCTCCTCACCGGCAAAATAGCGTTTCACCTTGGCGACCACTCCCGCAATCTCCGTGCTCGGCGCGCCGGGCTGCGCGTTCGGCAAACGCCGCAGAAGCAGGCGTTCGGTCGCGCCCGCATCCTTGGTCGGCAATTGAAAGCGCAGCACGCCGACATCATTCCAGGCGATGCCGCAGAAGCCGCCGGCGGTTTCGAAAATCAGATAATTTTGCCTTGTCTCGTTCATGACGAAAGCTCCCGTGTTTCCACTTGTCATCAAAATCGTCCTCGGGAGCCTCGAATTCAACCCGATTCTTGCAAAGATCGGGAATTGCCACCGTTTTGACGGCCGCCGAGCGGATTCAGGGCGATTGACAGAACGGGATCAATATCCGCCGCCAGTCGGAGGCGCGTTCAGCGTCATGCCGCCGCCGGAATTGTGATCTCCCGACGTAGAGCAAGCGGAAATGCTGAGCCCGATGAGGACGAGAAATACGGCTGAAAAGATGGCCCTGGTAAACATAGACGGTCATTCCTTGTTGGAGAGAATGGAGAGCAAGCCTCGCTTGGAATGAACAGATCAGACAGGACTTTTATTCGATCGCATTTTTGAAACGAGGATGTCGGTATTCTGATTTATGAATCTGCCATTTGTTCTCGTTTTGTTCTTGAAATCCTTGTCGTTGAGTCATATGCTTTAGAGATCAGGGAAAAAGGAGGCAAAGCCAAGCCGGTTTTGAATGAAGCCATGCAGCACATCGATCAATTATCATTTGATCTCGGCAAACCGCCAATTAATCGCAAGGACAAAAGCCCGCCAAAACGTCGGCAAGCTCTCTACTTTGCGGCGTTGCCGGACCCGGAAATCGCTAAATTGGCTGCAGAAATGACCGTCGACCAAAGTCGGCGAAATGGATTGATGCGCACAGCCAGAAAGCATGATCTCTACCATGCCACCATCTATCCCATCGACATTGTCTCTCGCTCCCAGGAGGAAGCCACCTTCGCTGCGTTAGAGGCCGGGTCAACCATCTGCTTAAAATCGTTTCCCCTGACATTCGATCGGGCAGGCACATTCGGCAACGGCAACAACCGTCAATATGTACTCTGGTGTAGGGAGGGAAACGAGGGGCTAACGACACTCCGTCGGGAATTGGATACTGCAATGCAAAGTATGGGCTTTGAAAGCGGCATATCCACTTCGTTCCAACCCCACATGACGCTGTTTTATTGCAACCACATTCTTCCCGAAGTGATTTTGGAAGAGCCGATTGCTTGGACAGTCAAAACGTTCACGCTGGTCAACAGCTTTCAGGGCGACGGCGAGCATGGCCATGTCTGGCACTGGCCATTGCTCTGAATCTGGCGCTTACGGTTTCGGAACAGGTTCAACTGCCGCCATCACCGCGGCCACGGCATCATCGACGCTGAAGCTGCAGCGCTTGTCGACGTCGACCATGCCCGCGACCGTCATGAGATCGCGAACGCGGTCATGCACACGGGCGAACTGGACGCGGAGGCCGGCTCGCTGCATCGCGCTGTCGAACTCCATCAAGGCATCCATCGCCGTACTGTCGATATCGGAGCTTTCTTCCAGGCTGAGAATAGCTGCCTGCAACCCGGCTTCGTTGCGACTGCCGGACAATATCTCGCCGAAGATCGTATCGGCATTGCCGAAAAACAGGGTTTCGCCGGGGCGCCAGATGGCAATGCCCGGTATCTCGGACGCATCGTCATGCCTACTGACATCGACGAAGTCATGGCCGTTGTTGAGCCGCCCCAAACGGGCGACATGCGGCGAGGCCAGACGATGCATCATGGCGGCAAGCGAGAGCGCGATCGCCAGCAGCATGCCATTGAGAACGCCGAAGGCGAGCACGCCGACAGCGGCACCCACTGCCACGTAGAAATCGCGATGCAGGCGGAGCAGGCGCAGAATGGGGCTGGGGTCAAGCGCATGCGTAAGGGCCGCGATCACGACGGCGGCGAGCACCGGTTCTGGCAGAAGCGCCACCAATGGTTCCGCACAGGCAATCAGGATCGCCAGGCCGATTGCAGCGAAAACGGTCGTCGCTCGCGTCTTCGCGCCAGCCGCCTCACTGGCGAAGCCTGCGGAAAAACCGGCGCCGACTGGCATGCCCTGAACGACGGCACTGGCGATATTGGCGGCGCCCAACGCTCCAAGCTCGCGATTGACCTCAAGCGTCTCGCCATAACGCAGGGCGAGTGCTCGCATGGTTCCCCAGGACTCAGCAAAGAGGATGAGGACCAGAGGCACGGTGAACTGTACCAGCCGCGAATAGGCGGTCCAGTTGGCGTCCGGCAGCGACGGCCATTGCGGCAGGATCTCGATGGGGCCGACCAGCTTGACGCCATGGCCTTCCAAGCCGAACAGATAGGAGGTGAAGATGCCGGCGACGAGCACGAGGAAAGCGCCGGGAATGCCCGGCAATCGCTTCAAGAGCAGCAATGCCGCCAACGCGACGATGCCGACTATGACGCTGATCGGATTCCACTGCAGAATAGCGCCGAAGAGTGCCGCCGCGTAGCTCAGGATATTCGAGCCCTGCACGGGCACGCCCACCAGAATCGGCAGCTGATGCAGGATGATGGTGATCGCCAGCCCGAGCGCGAAGCCCCGCAGGACCGGCCGCGAGATGAAACCGGTGATACCGCCCAGCCGCAAGGCACCGGCGATGACGAAGAGAATGCCGGCGAGCGCCACGGCGACCGTGGCAAGCCCCGCCTTGATCGTGGCATCGCCCGGCACCACCGCCAAGGTGGCTGCGAGAATGGCTGCGGACGAGGATGTGGGAGAGACGATGGCAAAGCGGCTGCGGCCGAATATGGCATAGACGAGACATCCGGCGATGCCGGCGAGGATTGCACGATGCGGCGGCAGGCCGGCAATGCCTGCGTAAGCGACCGCTTCCGGCAGCATCAGTCCGGCAACCGATATGCCCGCGACCAGATCCGCCCTGTCCACCACGAACCAGCTGCTCAGCTTCGTCATCAATCACCGACCATAGGGATGGCGCATCCGTTTATGGATAGAGATTCGCGTCTGGTCTGCAACAGGAAAATGATAAGCAAAACCAGTGTGTCACGCTGCGGCATCGCTGCCGTTGCGCAACGGACAGCTTCGCCCGATGGTATCGGCTACGAAATCCATGACGGCGCGGATCGCCGGAGAGCGGCGCAGATCCGGATATGTCACGAGCCAGAGGTCGCGCGCAGGCGACGGCACCGCCACCGGCAGGCGTACCAATGCCGGCTCGCCATCGCCCAGAAAGGCGGGAAGCGCCACGACGCCGAGGCCGGTTCGGGCAGCCTCCAGCTGGCCGAAGACATCGGTGGCGCGGAACACGATCGGGCGGCCTTCCAATAGGCTGCGCAGCCAGGTCTGCTGCGTCAGATGCTCCATCGCCGCATCGTAACCGATGAACACCCAATCCTTCTCCGGCACCTGCGCCACGCTCGGAATGGCGTAGAGGCCGAAGCGCATGACGCCGATGCGGCGCACCAGGAGGTCACTTTCCTCCGGCCTGGTCATGCGAACGGCGATATCTGCCTCGCCGTAATTCAGCGCGGCGCGACGGGTGACACCGGCAATGGTCAGCGTGATATCGGGGTGCTCTTCACGAAAAAGCGTCGCCTTCGGAGCGAGAAGGTGGGCAGCGATCGATGGCGGCGCACTGACCTTGACCGCGGCGGAAAGGCCGGCGACGGCGCTCTTCGAATAACGTCTGATGGCCTCGACATTTTCCTCCATGCCCGCCACCAGTTCGGCGATGGCGCGGCCATCGGCCGTCAAGGGCGAGGTGCGTGGCCGCCGGTCGATGAGGCGCAGGTCGAGCGCACGTTCCAGCGCCGCAATGCGCCTGCCGACCGTTGCATGGTCGACACCCAACTCGCGCGCCGCCGCAGAGAGGGAGCCGGTTCGAGCGAGAGCGGCGAAATGGTGAAGGTCCTGCCAATCAATCATCGGTGCATTATTGCACAGATATGGTGAGTTCATACCGAATTTATTCAGGTCGACGCTTATGGTCAAAGATCTCCTGAAAGGAGACTTGTCTATGCCCCTAGCGATTGCCATTACCGGTCCCGGCGGACCCGAAGCCATGAAAGCCGTCGATCTACCAGTCACTGAACCCGGCCCCGGCCAGGCGCGGATCCGCCAGAGCATTTCCGGCGTCAATTTCGTCGACATCTATGTCCGTTCCGGGCTCTATCCGCTCCCACCCGGCCAGAGCGTGCTCGGCTTCGAAGGCGCCGGCATCATCGAGGCGATCGGCCCGGAAGTCGAAGGGCTCAAGGTCGGCGACCGCGTCGCCTATATCGGCCATCCCCTCGGCAGCTATGCCGAGGTGCGCACTCTTTCCGCCGCTCGGCTGGTGAAATTGCCAGACGGCGTCAGCGAGCGGGCTGCCGGCAGCACGATGCTGCGCGGGCTGACGGCGCAAATGGTGCTGCAGAAGGTCTATCCCGTGAAAGCAGGCGAATGGGTGCTGGTGCATGCCGGCGCCGGCGGCCTCGGCCAGCTCCTCATCCGCCTTGCCAAGCGGATCGGGGCAAACGTCATCGCCACGGTCGGCTCCGAAGCCAAGACCGGCTTTGCCCATGAGGCCGGAGCCGACGTGGTTCTCCTCCATACATCTGAGGATTGGGGGCAGGAAACACGCCGCATAGCCGATCGCCGCGGCGTACATCTTGCCGTCGACGGGATCGGCGGCACCATGCTCTCGCAAACACTTGCGGTCGTCCGCCCCTTCGGCATGGTCGCAAGCCTCGGCCAGCCGGCCGGCCCTATTCCCCCGATCCAGATAGAGGAGCTGACCGCGCCTCGCGCCATCGGCCTGTCGCGCCCGAGCGTATTGACCTATGCCAGCGATCCGGACCTCTACCGCCAGGGCACAACGGCGCTGATGGCGGCGCTGCAGGACGGGCTCGTCAACCCGATTGGCGCCGAATACAAGCTGAAGGATGCCGCCCAAGCTCATGCCGACCTCGAAGCGGGCCGAACGACGGCCAGCGTCGTCCTGACGATGTGACGCCCGGTGAGCGGAGCCTCCTGGCAGGCTCCGCTCATTGCGATGAGGCGGCGGGGCGATGGGGCGGCGGGGCGATGGGGTGTTTTATCTTCGACGCACAATCCATTCATCCCGTCAATGGTTTTTGCTGCAAGGCAGCAATTCGTTGACCATGCCTGCTCCTGCCTGATACCGGTTGCATATGGCGACGTACAGCTCTCAGGCCGCCGCCGTCATGGCTATCCGATACGAACCCGATCCTTCGTGGCAAACAGCATGGACACCGCTGCCGGTGCCCACAGGCGATATCCCGTGAACACTGCTTCCCAGACCATCCGGTCCACTTCGACCCTGTCCCTCATATCGATCGTGGCGCTGACATTCTTCGGCTACCTTGCCATCGGATTGCCGCTTGCAGTGTTGCCGACCTATGTCGACAGCAGCCTCGGCTTCGGCGTCGTCTGGGCCGGCATCGCCGTCAGCACGCAATATGTCGCAACCATCGTCAGCCGCGCCCATGTCGGGCGGCTCTGCGATCAATATGGACCCCGCCGCTCAGTCTTTCTGGGCTTCCTTGCCTACGGTCTGTCGGGTGCGCTCACCATCGCTTCCACCTTTACGATCCAAGTCCCGGCAGCAAGCCTTGCCCTTCTGCTTGCGGGACGGCTGGCGCTCGGCATCGGCGAGAGCTGGGTGAGCACGGCGGCGATCACCTGGGCGATCGGCCTGATGGGATCGCGTGAAACCGTGCGCATCATCTCTTGGAACGGCATCGCCACTTACGGCGGCATTGCGCTCGCCGCCCCGATCGGCGCTTGGCTGCAAGGGCAATACGGCTTCTTCGCCATCGGCGTCGTCACTATCATCCTTGCGGTTGCCGGCTTTATGCTCGCGCAAACGCGGCCGCCGGTTCCGGGCGTAAAGGAAAAGGGCATCGGCACCGGCCAGGTGCTGAGCCGCGTTGCACCGTACGGCGTCGCGCTTGCGCTTGCCTCGAGCGGCTTCGGCGTCGTCATGGCCTTCGTCGCGCTGTTCTTCCATAGCCGTAGCTGGGAAGGCGCCTCCTTTGCACTCAGCGCCTTTGGCCTTGCCTTCATGGGCGTGCGCCTGGGTCTTGCGCAAGCTGTCGCCCGCTTCGGCGGTCTGCCGCTGGTGCGCATCTCGCTTGTCATCGAGATCATCGGCCTGGCGGCGCTTGCCTTCGCGCCATCGCCGATAGTCGCCATCATCGGCGCGGCTCTCGCCGGCGCCGGCTTTGCGCCCGTCTTCCCCGCGCTCGGCAATGAGGCCATGGAACGTATCCCGCCGCAGAACCGTGGCGTCGCGCTCGGGCTCTATTCGATCTTCCTCGACGTGTCGCTTGGGAGCACCGGCCCTATCGCCGGCCTGTTCGCGGATCATCTCGGTTATGCAGCACCCTTCTCCTTCGGTGTCGGCGCGGTATTGCTCAGCCTGATCCTGAGCTTCTGCCTGCGCAGGAATGGCAGCCGCTGAAAGCTGTTTTGGCGCTGTTTGTCCCCGGTCCTGATTTTGGCATGTGGCGACAAACGGTTGCAGGCTGCCGTTAAGGCTTGATATGGGTCTCTGATCATCATCAGCAGGAGGCCCGCCCATGAACGTCACCGAAATCGTCATCGAAGGCGATACTCCGGGGATCGCCTGGCGGCTGCCGGTCCTGCATTTTGCCGGCAGCAAGGCAGACGCACCGAAGATCTATATTCAGGCCGCGTTGCATGCAGGCGAGCTGCCGGGCACGGCCTTGGTGCATTTCCTCTGTGAGCGGCTTCGGAAAGCGGAAGCCGAAGGCGCCATTCTAAGCGATATCATCGTGGTGCCGCACGCCAATCCGATCGGCGCGGCGCAATCGCATTTCGGCGAGATGCAAGGGCGCTTCGACTTGGGCTCGCGCACCAACTTCAACCGCGACTTTCCGCTGATCTCGCTTCGCGACCGCGATCTCCTGATCGAAAATCTGGAACGCTACCCCGCCGTCGATCGGCTGAAACGTCAGCTGATCCATATGGCGCTCGGTGCCGATCTGGTGATCGACCTGCATTGCGATGACGAATCCCTGCAATATGCCTATATCGACGAGGCATTCTGGCCTGAAGCCGCCGATCTTGCCGCGGCGCTCAAGATGGATGCGGTACTGCTGTCGGATGGTGAAAGCTCGGCCTTCGAGGAGGCCGTCAGCTTCGCCTGGAAATACGAAGTGCCGGGGGAGAAGAAGGCAAGGCTGCCGGGCAAGCTTTCAGTTACGGTAGAATTGCGCGGCACCCGCGATGTCTATCCCGAAATGGCAAAGAACGATGCCGAAGGGCTCTGGCGCTTCCTGGCCGCGCGTGGCGCGGTACAGGACGACAGCGTCGCGCCCGGCACCTCCTTTAGCGGACCGGCCGTGCCGCTCGACAATGTCGAAATGATCCGCGCACCACAGGCCGGCACGGTGCTCTTCCATCGCAATATCGGCGAGCGCGTTGAAGAAGGTGATCTGCTGGCGACGATCATCACCGCGCCGGGCATGCCGGACGGCGCCATCGATATCCGCGCGCCGCAAGCGGGTCTGATCGTCACCCGTGTTTCGGACCGGCTGGTGCGCCGGCGCGGCGATCTGATGAAGATCGGTTCGGACAGACCAAGCTCCGTCGCCCGCAAACCGGGGACACTTGAGGATTGATTTCCTTTAGCGGCGATCGATCACCTTGCAGCGCATGATGAAAGCGATCGCCGCCGCCTCGCGGAGAAGCACACCGAAACGATTGACACGATGCTGCGTTCCGGCAAGCGCGGCACGCGCTTTACCCCTTAGCCGGGCAAGAATTGTACGATTTTCCATCGCGATCATGCCTCCGATCGAGTTGATGCAGGCAATGTTCATGTCATCGAGGGCGACAATTCATCGCCTTTCGAAATATATGTATGCAGTGTGCATATATATAATGAAAATGTCAAGACGCTGTTCCGGGCCTATGTCATGAAGGCAATCGGGCAGCGATCCTGATCGCAAACGCCTTGGTCGCACACGCGGCAGACCACATCCTGGTCATCGCCGAGATCGACCAAGGCGGGCAGCAGCTTTTCGACCAAGCGGCCGAACTCGGCCGTCTCCTCCGGGCTGAGAACGCCAAACGCCCGATGGATGACGGTTTGGCGGGCGGAGAGACTTCTATCAAACAACAAGTGGCCTTTTTCTGTCAGCTGCAGCGCGCGGGCTCGCTTGTCACCCTCGACGCCGCCGCCCCGCAGCACGAGGCCGGACGCCACCAGCTGATCGACCAGGCGCACAGTGGCGGAATGGGAGAGCGCGATCATCCGCCGCAGGGTCTCGATCGTCAGGCCCGGCTCGGTGCCGATTTGAACGAGTGCGGCCGTCGCGCGTGGGCCAAGGCCGGTTTCATCGGCGAAAGCCCTCTCCATCTTGTCCACCAGAGCAAGGCTCATGGCGCCAAAGAGGTTTTCCAGCCGCAATATTTCCTTGTTCGTCGCCATGCTTTCAACCCGCACCATAAATATGCATGCTGCATATTTATGCGAATATCGTTGGCAACTGCAACGGGTGAGAGAACCGCTTCCCCATCCGAGCGGCTTTCATACGCCTTTATCCGCATGCTATGCGCTATTGGACAGCAAAAGACGGATTCGCCATGACGATCACCATTTACGGCATCAAGAACTGCGACACGATGAAGAAGGCCCGGACCTGGCTCGAAAGCCACGGCATTGCCTATGACTTCCACGACTACAAGGCCGTCGGCATCGACAGGGAACATCTGGAGCGCTGGACGAAGGAAGCGGGATGGGAAGTCGTGCTCAACCGCGCCGGCACCACCTTCAAGGCCTTGCCGGAAACGGACCGCACCGATCTTTCGAAGGACAAGGCCATTCAGCTGATGTTGGCACAGCCCTCGATGATCAAGCGTCCGGTGCTGGAAGCGGACGGCAAATTGCTCATCGGCTTCAAGCCGGATATTTATGCGGCTGCATTCGGCAAGGCGGCCTAGAGGCAAGCAATGTCAAAAACCACCCGCGCCACGCAAGTCCTGACCCAGGCGAAAGTCGTCTTTACCGTGCATGCCTATGACTACGATCCGAATGCGGAGCGTGTCGGTCTGCAGGCGGCAGAGGCGCTGGGCGAAGAGCCGCACCGCGTGCTGAAGACTCTAATGGCGGAGGTGGATGGCAAGCCTGTCTGCGCTGTCGTGCCCTCGGATCATGAAGTCAGCATGAAGAAGCTCGCCGCAGCCTTCGGCGGCAAATCGGCTGCCATGATGAAGCCCGCGGATGCCGAGCGTCTGACGGGCTATCATGTCGGCGGCATCAGCCCCTTCGGCCAGAAGAAGATCGTGCCGACGGCGATCGAGGCGCAGGCGATGACCGAAGCCTACGTCTATATCAACGGCGGCCAGCGCGGGCTGCAGGTGCGCCTCAGTCCGCAGGATGCCTTGAGCGCTCTTAAAGCCAAGGCTGCACCCCTGATTGCCTAACGATCTTCAAGATCGGACATAGCGCCTTCAATTTCGCCGCAAACCGGTCTAAGTCTTTGGACCATCTTTCGATAGCAAGCACGCAGGTTTCGCCATGACATCAGCCATCCCCAACCATCATCCCGTCGATCATGCCAAGCTGGAAAAGCTTGCGGAAGTAGCCGTAAGGGTCGGGTTGCAGCTACAGGCGGGCCAGGATCTGCTGATGACGGCGCCGGTGGCGGCGATGCCGCTGGTGCGGCTGATCACCCGCGAAGCCTACAAGGCCGGCGCCGGCCTCGTCTCGACCTTCTATTCCGACGAAGAGACGACGCTCGCCCGCTACGAATACGGCCAGGACGCGAGCTTCGACCGGGCCGCGACGTGGCTTTACGAGGGCATGGCCAAGGCCTTCTCCAACAACACAGCACGCCTCGCCATTGCCGGTGACAACCCGATGCTCCTGTCCAATCAGGACCCGAACAAGGTGGCGCGTGCCAATCGCGCCAATTCGGCCGCCTATAAGCCGGCGCTGGAAAAGATCTCGAATTTCGATACCAACTGGAACATCGTCTCCTACCCGAATCCCTCCTGGGCGAAGCTGGTCTTCCCGAATGATCCGGAGGCGATCGCGGTCGCAAAACTTGCCAAGGCGATCTTCTCTGCCTCGCGCGTCGATGTCGAAGATCCGATCGCGGCTTGGACGGAGCACAATGCCAATCTGCACAAGCGCTCGGCTTGGATGAACGGCCAGCGTTTTTCCGCCCTGCATTTCCAGGGACCCGGCACCGACCTGACCGTCGGTCTGGCGGATGGCCATGAATGGCATGGCGGCGCGTCTACCGCCAAGAACGGCATCACCTGCAATCCGAACATCCCGACCGAAGAGGTCTTCACCACGCCGCATGCGCTGCGTGTCGAAGGCCATGTCTCGTCGACGAAGCCGCTGTCGCATCAGGGCACACTCATCGACAATATTCAGGTACGCTTCAAAGGCGGCCGCATTGTCGAGGCCAAGGCAACGCGAGGCGAAGAAGTGCTGAACAAGGTGCTCGACACGGATGAAGGCGCGCGCCGGCTCGGCGAAGTGGCGCTGGTGCCGCATTCCTCGCCGATTTCGGCGAGCGGCATCCTGTTCTACAACACGCTCTTCGACGAAAACGCCTCCTGCCACATCGCGCTCGGCCAGTGCTATTCCAAGTGCTTCATCGATGGCGCCAAGCTCAGCCAGGAGCAGATCAAGGCGCAGGGCGGCAATTCCAGCCTAATTCACATCGACTGGATGATCGGCTCCGATAAGGTTGATATCGACGGCATCAATGCCGATGGCTCGCGCGTACCCGTCATGCGCAAGGGCGAGTGGGCATAACCCAATTCAGATATTCGAATGCGATCGTGCCGCGGTATCTCTGCCGCGGCATTTTTTTGGCTGAAGCGCAGGATCAGATCGTCGCCAGCGCTTTCCTGACACGGTCGAGATGCGCCTTGCGCCCGGTTTCGGTTACGCGGTCCATGTCATGCAGCGCCAGCATGCGGAAATTGAGCCGTTTGGCGCAGAAGGCGGCGATGCCGCGCTTCAACAGGCGCCGCACCGGATTGCCCATATAGAGATGCACGATCCACCAGGGCGAGCCTGTCGTCGTCAGCGCCCAGAACAGGCGGATATTGGTCAGTTCAGGCACGATGCGCCCGCCGGCCGGATCATGGGTGAAGGCGACGCCGGGCGCAAAGGCGCGATCGAAGAAACCCTTGAGGATCGCCGGGAAATTGAACCACCATTGCGGAAAGACAAGGATCAGTCCCTCCGCCGCTCGCAGTCGCGCGACGATATCGCTGACACCTGAGACATCGTAAGGCTGGTCGAAATAGCCGCGCCGCTCGGCCACGGACAGGCACGGATCGAAGCCCTCGCGATAGAGATCGAGCAGATCGACCTCGTGCCCACCGGCGACGAGCGTCTCCTGCGCGAGCTTTGCCACGGCGGCGGCAAAACTATCCTCCAGCGGATGGGCCAGCACCAGCAGGATACGCATCAGAAGAGGCTTCCTTGTTTCGGTGGCGCGGCAGGCTCGGCCGGTTTGGTGGCGCGTTTCTTCGAAGGCGCAGTGCCTGATGGCGGCGTGGATGAAGACGGTGGGGGGACATCATCGCCGGTGACTGCACCGATGCGGCCGTCCGCAAACTCGATCGAAATCGCGGCACCGGTCGAAAGGGCCGCGGCCAGCGAAACCGGGCGATCATCCTCGTCGCGCACGACAGCGTATCCGCGCTTCAAGACATTCTTGTAGGAAAGCGACTGCAGAATGCGCTCCTGCGCCGTGAGTTCGCTGCGCGCTCGGGTCAGCTGATGGCGGATGGCGGTATCGGCGTGACGGACGAGATTGCCGAGACGATCGCGAGCCCTCCCCGTCTGCGCTTCGAGGCGCGACGGCAGCGTGGCGAAGACGGCATCGGCGCGCTCGATACGGGCACGGGACCGGTCGAGCATGCGTTCGATGGTCCGCTCGGCACGGGTCATCCGCTCGCCCAATTGCTGGCGACGCTCGGCGATGCGGTTCGACAGGATATCCGGCCGCAGCTGCGAGGCCGTACGCTCGAAGGAACGGCGCTTGTTCAGCGTGTTCAGCTCCAAGCCGCGGCCGAGACCGGCGGCTGCCTCATCGAAGCGGCGACGCGGCAGAGCCAGGATCTGGTCGAGCGACGGCAGGGCGCGCAGCAGCGCGCGGACCGCCTGCCGCCGTTGATCCATCTGCCTCGTCATTCCGCCCTGCAGCCGGGCGGCGAGGCTTGCAAGCTGCGCCTCCAGTTCGGCCCGGACGGGCACTGCCATTTCCGCCGCGCCCGTCGGCGTCGGAGCCCGCACGTCGGCGGCATAATCGATCAAGGTCCAGTCGGTCTCGTGGCCGACAGCCGAGATCAACGGAATCTCGCTCGCGGCAGCCGCGCGAACGACGGCCTCGTCATTGAAACTCCAGAGATCCTCCAGACTGCCGCCGCCACGCGCGACGATCAGCACATCCGGGCGCGGGATCGGGCCGCCTGGTGCAAACTCGTTGAAGCCGCGAATGGCGTTCGCCACCTCATCGCCAGAGCCATCACCCTGCACCTTGACCGGCCAGACCAGCACATGCACCGGAAAACGATCCGAGATACGGTGCAGGATATCGCGGATGACGGCGCCGGTCGGCGACGTGACGACGCCGATCACCTTGGGCATGAAGGGCAGCCGGCGTTTGCGCTCGGGATCGAAGAGACCCTCGGCGCCGAGCTTGCGCTTGCGTTCCTCCAGGAGCGCCATCAGGGCGCCGGCGCCTGCCGGCTCCAGGGTCTCGATGACGATCTGATATTTCGATGAGCCCGGAAAGGTCGTCACCTTGCCGGTTGCGATGACTTCCATCCCCTCCTCGGGGCGGAATTTCAGCTTGGAGAACGTGCCTTTCCAGATGACCGCATCGATGCGGGCCCTGTCGTCCTTCAGCGAGAAATAGGCGTGCCCCGAGGAATGCGGCCCGCGATAGCCGGAGATTTCCCCGCGCACACGCACCTGGTCGAACGCATTCTCGACCGTGCGCTTGATCGATCCGGATAGTTCCGAGACGGAGTATTCCGTCAGGTTCGAAGGCGAATCATTCTCAAAAAAGCTGCTCATGTCCCCCTTCTACCCGATGTCGCGGTAAATGCGGAGCCTGCTTCATACCGCTTAAGTCTGAATCGATCGAAAGACGGGATTGTGCGCATACTTGAGATGCTTCCGCCTCCTTGCATGTCTCACAAAGGGCGCGGAGCCTATTGCTTCATCAAGCGTTAACCCTGCTGACAAAGGCTTTCTTAGCCATCTGCGCGTAAACCTGTGCAAACTGATTCTTGGTAAAGAGGATATGGAGCGATGATATTCGCGACCGCCACGATCATCGGAATTGCCGCCGGCCTGCAGCGCTCGACGATCGGCGCGCTGCTCGGCGTGGCACTCGTGAGCATCGCTTTCATGGCCGCCGTCGCCACATCGATCGTTCCGCCGCCGCTGACGACGCTGTTCATCGCGCTCGGCGGCTACAATCTCGGCTTCATCGGTTACCTCGTCACCATCGACATGGTGGAGCATCGCCGCGCTTAAAAGCAACGTCAGGAAGTGTCTGGCGATTTCGCCAATTTAAGTGACGCGGAGTGATTCAAAGAATCCAGGAGGAGCTGAAACGCTCCAAATCAATCCTGCGGCTTGACGCGGAAGAACCGCACATCCGATTCCGCCGGCGCCGCAATCGGCTCCAGATAGACCGGGATATGCCCGGCAGTCAGCTGCGCATAAAGCCCCTTCGGCGCCCGCTCACTCACTAACTCCACCTGGGGATCCCTCTTACAGAAGGCGACAATCGTCACCTTTGCCTCATGCAGAAGCGCTTCCGCCCGTTGCGGCTCTGCAAGACCGATATGCAGCTCGGCCAGCATCCCGTCGGGATCGCGATGATAGGGACCGGAAAGGGTACGGTGCGGCGTGAAGCGCAGAAGCGGCGCTCCCATATTGGAGGCCGCTGCGACGACGCCCGGCTCGAGACCCGCAATCGGTGCCAGAGCCTGCCTGGAGGCACAATTGGCAGTCTCTTCCGCCTTGACCGGCGCTGCGACCATAAAACCATTGACGACCCCCTTGCTTGCAAGCGCGCCGCCCACGGCCCAAACGGCTGGGACAGAGGCCAATAGCGTCCCTGCATAGAGCAGGATCGAACGCAGATTTCTGGGATCGGCCATGTAGTCTTTTCGCAATTCGGCAATCAACAACGCCAATGGCGGAATGGCCAGGAGATTGGCAAATTCGGCTCCGCGCACCTGCACCAGCGTAATCACCCAATTGATCGCGATCAGTGCCATCAGCATTGCATGGAGGCTCGCGCGGTTGCCCCGCAGGATACGAAAGCCGCAGACGAGCATCGCCAGAAGACCCGTTGCGTAGAAAACGCCGAGCGTATCGGGCTGTTGGTGGGCTACGGAGATAATCGATTGCGCCTCGCTCACTCTGCTGAGCCAGAGATCCACCAGCATGGGATCCAGATCGGAAAGCGGATTGCGCAGGCATTGCGGCGCGAGGGCTACTGTCGTAGCCAACACGAATGCGCCGTTGGCCGCGAGAATTGCAATGCGCCAGGGGCGGGAGAGATGGCTGGCAAAAAGGGACGACAGGAGAAGCCCGACGCAGCCGGCGCTGGTAATGCCATAAAAGCCGAGCGAGAGATTGTCGCATGTGACCATCGAATAAAGGCGCGGCGGCACCAGCGAAAAGAAGGCGGCGCTGACGGCAACCGTCAACGTCAGCGCAAAAGCTTTTGCAGCGGGTGCGAATATCTCGCCTTTCCAAGCCCACAAACAGGCAACAGACATGCAGGCGATGGCGACAAAGGGCGTCGTCTCTGCGCCGATACCGAGCTGGGCGGCGAGGGCGATGGCAGCGATTGCAAAGTTGCGAGGCCTGTAACTTTCGTCGACCAGCATTGCGACAGTGAGCGCGACGAGGCCGAGCTGGACATTATCGTGATCGATGGAGCCCGGCACGAAGCGCGGCGAGAGCAGAACGAAGAGTGCCGTCAGGATCAGCGAGAAGTGCATGCCCTGCAGACCGGCGATCCGCCTGCCCGCAAGACCCATGAAGAACATCAGCGGCAGGACGAGCATCAGCGGCCAGACGGTCAGTGCCGCCGCCTCGGCGCTTTCCGGTGAAAGGAACATTCGGAAGAAGAGGATGAGGCTTGCGATCGGCAGATCGATGAAGCGCGACCAGTGCATCAGCGTCCCGCCCGCAAGGCCGAGACGGTACTGCATCATGTCGAACCAGCCCTGGCCGGCGAGAAAATCGCGCACTTCGACAAGGCGCATGGCGTCGTCATTATCCGGCCCGACATAGTCCGTGAGGTTGCGATGAATGATAAGCTGCGCGACGATGACAATGGCGGCATAGACGAGCGCAGCGAAAGCAGGATGAGACCAGCGCATGGGCGCCTTCTTCTCTGCCGTTCCGGCTGCCTCGGGCGGCATTGCCAGCGTTTGCGCCATCTCGGTGAACCCCATGTTGAAAGGATAGTCGGGGCGATACGCTAACGGTTGCCGATCAAAAAAAAGTAAAGCTGCTGCCTTCAGCCGCTTTCATCACGAGAATGTTTTTCACAACGCCGGTACCCCGCCTTTTTTATTTCGCAGCCATAGGGTCTTATTAACAGCCAGCGGGATAAGCTCTCGTCCGGATCGTCAATCGGGCCTCGACTTGACTTCACACGCAGCAACCGGCCAAGACCATGTCGAATGAGAAGCTGAACATCGCTGTCCTCCTGCCCTGCTACAACGAAGCCGCAACGATCGGCGAGGTCGTGCGCGGCTTCCGCAAGGCACTGCCGCAGGCCGCGATCTATGTCTACGACAATAATTCAACCGACGGCACCGCGCTGCATGCCATGCTCGCCGGCGCAACCGTCGTGCGCGAGCGTCGGCAGGGCAAGGGACATGTGGTGCGCCGCATGTTCGCCGATATCGAAGCCGACATCTATCTGATGGCCGACGGCGACGGAACCTATGCGCCCGAGGACGGAGAAGAGCTGATCCGCACGCTGCTGACCGAGGGATCGGATATGGTGGTCGGTACGCGACGCAACGTGCATAATGATGCAGGCAGGCAGGGACACGCCTTCGGCAACCGCATTTTCAACTGGCTCTATCGCACCATATTCGGTGCCGATTTCACGGATATCTTTTCCGGCTACCGCGCCTTCTCGCGCCGCTTCGTCAAAAGTTTTCCGGCCGTTTCGGGCGGCTTTGAAATCGAGACCGAGATGTCGGTGCATGCCTCCAGGCTGAAGCTGCCTGTGAGCGAGCTGGAACTCGATTACGGACGACGGCCGGAAGGTTCGCATTCGAAGCTTTCCACTTTCCGCGACGGTGGCAAGATCCTCTGGATGTTCGCGATGCTGATGAAGGAAACCCGGCCTTTTGCCTTCTTTGGCATCCTGAGCGCCATTGCCATGGAGCTCAGCATCGGCTTCTCCATCCCGGTCTTCATCGAGTATTTCGAAACCGGACAGGTATTGCGCATGCCGAGTTGGATGCTCTCCCTGGCACTGACAATGATCGCCTTCATGCTGTTTACGGCCGGTATCATCCTCGATTCCGTGGCACGCGCCCGCGCCGAACAGCTACGCATCCACTATATGAGCCTGCCGAAACCGTCCTCGCGTGAAAGCGGCGATGACCGGACCGTTTACGTGGCACAGCTCGAAAAGCCGGCAAGCCGGAAGAAAAGGGCCAAGGCTGCATGAAGAAGCTCTTTCGCTTCCTGATCGCTGGCAGTGTCGGCTTCGTGGTCGATGCGGGCGTGCTGCATCTGTTGCTGTGGTTTACGCCTTTCGGACCCTTCGTCGGCCGCGCCATCTCGATCCCGAGTGCGCTGCTTGCCACCTGGGTGCTCAACCGCAACTTCACCTTCGGCCGGTCCGACCGCTCGCTTGCGGCGGAGGGCTTCCGCTACGGTTCGGTCGGGTTGACCTCGGCCCTGCTGAACTACGCCCTTTTCAGCTCGTTGCTGATGACCGAGCCGTCATTAAGACCGATCATTGCGCTGACGCTGGCATCAGCGGCGGCAACGGCGTTCAGCTTCTTCGGCTATTCACGCTTCGTCTTCCGCCACCGACAAAATTCCTGAAGCAATTCCCGGAAAAGTGCGCAGCGGTTTTCCGGGAATTGCGTCAGACAATAAGGAACGCCCTCAGACCGGCTCCCAGCCATCCTTCTCGCTGGCGCGGTAGATGGCGTCGATGACCTTCTGGTTGAGTTTCGAACTTTCCAGCGACACGACCTCTGCGCCTTGACCAACCGCAGCAGAGGCGAAGGCCTCAGCCTCGCGCCTGTACTGGCGGCTGTCTGGGAAACGGAAAATCTGTGATTCCGAATGGCCGCGATTGGTCAGTTCCAGCTCTTCCGCGCCGTAACGGTCGGCATTGAAAGGCGACTTCACCTCGATGAAGCCTTCCGTGCCGTGGAAGACCATGACCTGGCGATTGGCCATCTGTGTCGAGATATAGAAGGTCAGCTCGAAGTCGCCGAAATCTGCCTTGACGCTGGAATAGATGTCTGTGCCGAATTCCGGGTCGCGCTCCGTCACCGCCTGAATACGCAGGGGTTCGCGGCCCGTGACGAAGCGGGTGCTGATCGTCGGGTAGACCCCGATATCGGGCAGACCACCGCCGCCAAGCGCAGGAATGTTGCGCATGTTGCCGGCGTCGCGGTTGAAATAGGTGAAGGCGCCCTGGATGTGGCGCAGGCGGCCGATGGCACCGTCCACCAGCAGCGAGCGAACCTTCCGCCAGACCGGCGCATAGGTGACCATATAGGCTTCCGTCACCAGCACCTTGTTGCGATCGCGCGCGGCGATCAGGCTGTCGATCTCATCCGCCTTGAGGGCGATCGGCTTTTCGCAGAGCACGTGTTTGCCGGCATCGGCAGCCTTGATCGTCCATTCGACATGCTGCGAGGTCGGCAGCGGGATATAGACGGCATCGATCGTGTCGGAGGCAAGCATCTCCTCATAGGAGCCGAAAGCATGCGGCACGGAGAAGCGGTCTGCCATCTGCCGGGCGCGGGCGAGATCACGGCTGGCTATCGCCGTCACAACGCAGTTTTCCGCATCCTGAATGGCGGGCACGACCAGATCGCGGCCGATTTTGGCCGTCGACAGAATTCCGAAGCGCAGCATGATCTCTCTCCTGAAGCATTGTCCCGAAGCAGACGGCCGCATGGCGATGATCGCTACACGGGCTTTCCGGCGGGATCCTTTGTGAACACGGTGGGGTAAAGCGAAACGGGGCATTCCGCTCTGAATGAAATCGACGCCAATCTTATTCGGCCCCTGCCGAAGGCGCAACGCCCGAGACGGCCCACAGGCGCGAACCCGAGGACATAAGGACCATCTCACCATGTCCGTATTTGTCCCTTTTCTGTCCGCCAGATGGCTTTCGAAGCTTTCAAGCGACGCCTAATCTCGGCTATCCTTCAAGCACAGGAGATACGAAAATGTCCCATGCGGATACCGCACTGCTCGTCATCGATGTCCAGGAATCCTTTCGCCAGCGTCCCTACTGGAGAACGGACGACCTGCCGGTCTTTACCGACCGCCTGCAGGCGCTGATCAATGGCGCCAAGGTGAGAGGCATTCCCGTCGTCCAGATTTTCCATATCGAGGACAGCGACGCGCATTTCAGCCTGAAGAGCGGCTATGTGCGCAAGCTCGATGAGATCTCGCTGGAGGCCGATGCCGTCTTCCACAAACGCCGCCATTCGGCGCTCGTCGGCTCCGGTCTCGAAGTCTGGCTGGTGGCAAACGGCATCCGCAAGGTGATCGTCTCGGGTATCCGCACCGAGCAATGCTGCGAGACGACGACCCGGCACGCCTCCGATCTCGGCTATGAGGTCGACTATGTCACCGAGGCGACGCTGACCTTCCCGATGACACATGCCTCGGGCACGGTCTTCAGCGTCGATGATATCAAGAAGCGCAGCGAACTGGTGCTGTCGGGCCGTTTCGCCCGTATCGCAACGGTCGAAGAGGCGCTCGCCGATGCAACGATCCGGAATGCCGCATGATCCAAAGCGACCGGCGCCTCCATCGGCGGTTCATTCCTGTCTACGTGCTTCTGCCGCCCTATACGCTGCTGATGGACGTGGCCGGGCCGGTGGAGGTTTTACGCCGCGCCAATATCGAACAGGACGACGTCCTGTTCGACTATCAGTTCATCGCTGCCCAGCCGTCACAGACGACTTCGGTCGGGCTGACGCTTGCCGATCTCAGGCCGTTGCCGGATCACATTCCTGATGGCGCCTATGTCATCCTGTCCGGCAGCGTCACGCCGCCCGACGATGCCGAGGATATCGAGCCGGAGCTAGCCACGCTCGCGGCGTGGCTGAAAAGCGCGATCCGTCCGGGCATCACCCTCGTCACCATCTGCTCCGGAGCCGTGCTCGCCGCCCGCGCCGGGCTGATGGACGGCTATGCCTGCACCACACATGCCGCCTGTCTCGACGAAGTCAGGGAATTTGCTCCGACGGCCAGGGTTCTCGACAACCGGCTCTACGTCGAAGACCGCGATCGCTATTCGAGCGCCGGCATCACCACAGGCACCGATCTGATGCTGCATCTCGCCTCCAAGCTGACTTCACCGATGACGGCTCTGACCATTGCCCGGCACATGGTCGTCTATATGCGCAGGACCGGCGCCGAGCCGCAGCTCTCGCCCTGGCTCAGCGGTCGCAACCACGTCCACCCCGCCATCCATCGCGTTCAGGATGCGATCATGGCCGATCCGGCCCACGGCTGGTCGCTTGCCGAGCTTGCCGGCATCGGCGCAATGAGCGCACGGCATATTTCGCGGCTGTTTCAGGAACATGCTGGCCTGTCGGTGACGGCCTATGTCAATCTGATGCGCGTGACGCTGGCCCGCGACGTGCTTGCCAATTCGCGGCTGGATATGGAGCGCGTGGCGGAAAAATCCGGTTTCGCCTCGCCGCGGCATATGCGGCGTGTCTGGTCGAAATACAACGCGCTGCCGCCCAGCCACTATCGGCGCTCGACAACGGAATAAAGAAATTGTGTGTGGTCTTCGCCGCGAAAGGCCGATAGCCTGCCTTGTCCCTTCCTCCGGCGTCCGCTCGCCGGTTTACCTTTCAAATGACCTGGAGAAATAGCATGGACACGCGCAAGCTTGGACGAACCGATCTGTTTGTCGCCCCCATCGTTTTCGGCGGCAACGTCTTCGGCTGGACGGCCGATGAGAAAACCTCCTACGCACTGCTCGACGCTTTCTTCGATGCCGGCTTCAACACGATCGACACGGCCGACGTCTATTCCCGCTGGGTCCCCGGCAACAAGGGCGGCGATTCCGAGGAGATCATCGGCAAGTGGCTGAAGCAGGGCCGCGCTTCGCGCGACAAGGCCATCATCATCACCAAGGTCGGATCGGAGATGGGGCCGGGCAAGAAAGGCCTCAAGGCCGGCTATATCATCGAGGCGGCCGAGGCTTCTCTGAAGCGGCTGCAGACCGATCACATCGACCTTTATCTCTCGCACTGGCCGGACCCCGAGACGCCGCATGAGGAATCGCTCGCCGCCTATGCCAAGCTGAAGGAACAGGGCAAGATCCGCCATGTCGGCTGCTCGAACCTCGATGCGACGCAGCTCCAGGCTTCGCTCGATGCTGCCGCAAAGGCCGGCTTGCCTCGCTACGACGTGCTGCAGCCGGAATATAACCTCTACGCCCGCGATAGCTTCGAAGGTCCGCTTGCGGATCTCTGCGTCAAGGAAGAGATCGGCGTCATCACCTATTTCAGCCTCGCGGCCGGCTTCCTGACCGGCAAGTACCGCACCAAGGCGGATACGGAGGGACGGGCACGCGAGAACCGGGTTGCCGCCTATTTCGACGACAAGGGCCTGCGCATCCTCGCAGCCCTCGACAAGGTTGCAGCCGAAACCGGCGCCAAGCCCGCCGAGATCGCGCTTGCCTGGCTCTTGCGCAAGCGCGGCGTCACCGCTCCGATCGCCAGCGCCACCAGCCTCGGCCAGCTCGACGCGCTCATCAATTCGGCAAAGCTTTCGCTTTCCGATGACGCCATGCGTCTGCTCGACGCAGCCGGCGAATAAGAAAGGCAGGCCTATGACGGTGACGATCCGCGACGCCAGACCCGAAGACGAAGCCCGTTGGCGCGCGCTTTGGGACGGCTATCTGGCCTTCTATGGCGTCACCGTCGCGCCTGATATCACCGATGCGACCTGGCGCAGGGTCTTCGATCCGGCGTCGGCGATCTTCATGCGCGTGGCCGAGGTCGATGGCGAAGTGAAGGGCTTTACCCTCAGTCTCACGCATGAGGGCACCTGGGTGCGCGCGCCCGACTGCTATCTGGAAGATCTTTTCGTCGACGAAAGCGCCAGAGGCCGCGGCGTCGGCCGGGCGCTGCTGGATGATCTCGTTGCGCTCTGCAAGACGAACGGCTGGGCACGTCTCTACTGGCATACGGAAGAGGGCAATGCGACCGCCCGCAAGCTCTACGACACCTATGTTGAGAGCGACGGGCATATTCGCTATCGCATCAGCTTCTAAGCTTCGGAAAACCCTCGTAATGAGCGGAATGGTCGCCTTCCCAGTTGGCCATGCCCGGTTTGGTCAGCATGCCGCGTGGACTGACGAAGCTCTGAATGGCCCGCTTGGGCCGCTCGTGCCATTGGATGTTGAAGGCCCAAAGTTTCGGGAAGAAGCAGAGCGAGGCATAGGGCAGATGGTCGTGGATCCACCAGGCGAGCCTCTGCCAATCGCCCTCGTGACTATGGTGATCGATCAGCCAGGGCACGACGATGCAGACGGCCGCGCCCATGCAGCCATCGAGATCGCGCATATCCCAGATGTGGTGCGCGGCGGTATGGGGATTGGTCGAGCAGTTCAATCCATTCCTGTTACCGAAGGCATTGACCTCGGGTGAGCGATAGCCGGAACGGATATGTAGCCGGCCAAATGTCGCCTCCAGCGGTTCCAGCAATTCCTCGCAAAGCCGGCGGCCGGTTTCGATCGCCAAATCGGGATCTTCCGGGATGTTGGGAATGCGATAGAAATCCGCAATTTCCGAATGCAGGAAATCGCGAAAGAAGAAATTCTTCGACAGCCTGACGCGCCCGAGCTCCTCAAGCCCCTTCATCGATCCCGGTTTTCTCATCGCTATAATCCCTTCCTGAAACCATTCGATCAGTCGAGACGAGTTATGGCACTGCCGCCACCCGATTTCTGTCAGCAGCTATGTCAGGGTCCGGTATATTTGAAGAAATCGATGAAGGCTCTGAGCGCCGGGCGCATCTGGCGGCGGCTCGGATAGTAGATGCAGAAGCCGGGATAGGGCGGGCACCAGTCCTCGAGCACGCGGATGAGCTTGCCCTCGGCCAATTCCTGCTGCACGCGAATGTCGAAAAGATAGGCGAGGCCGGCGCCATTGAGGGCGGCCAAAACGCCGAGCCGATCCTCGATCACGATCAGGGGGCCATCGACGGCAACGACCAGTTCGCGGCCGTCTTTCTCGAATTCCCAGCGATAGATCGAGCCATCGGTAAATCGCCGCTTGATGCAGCGGTGATGGACGAGATCGCGTGGATGCAGCGGCTTCGGATGCTTCTCGAAATAGGCAGGCGACCCGGCGATGACCGTGCGTATATCCGGAGAGACCTTCACCGCGATCATATCGCCTTCGATACTCTCCGCCAGCCGGATGCCGGCATCGTAGCCTTCCTTGACGATATTGCTGAAGCCATCCTCGTTGGCGATCTCGAGCGTGATATCGGGATAGGTGTTGAGGAAATCGCCAAGCCGAGGTGCCATCAGGAGGTCAGAGGCAAAACGCGGCGCGGTGATGCGCAACGTCCCCGCCGGGCGGCCTCGGGTCGCAAGCGCATCCTCAAGCGCGATATCGATTTCCTCCAGGGCCGGCCCCAACCGTAGCAATAGCGCCTGCCCCTCCTCGGTCGGAAGCACACTGCGCGTGGTGCGGGCAAGCAGCCGCACGCCGAGGCTTTCCTCAAGGCTGGAGACGGCGTGGCTGACCGCCGATGGCGCGATCGACAATTCCTTGCCGGCAGCGCGAAAGCTGCGATGGGCGGCGACAGCAGCAAAAACCGCAAGCTGAGAGAGCTGTGTTCTGTTCATTGATCTAAATTATAGAACAACCTGTAAGAATTTGCATGGATTTTCATTCATTGTCCGGAACCCTAACTTGAACTCGTAGGCAGCGGACACGAGCCCCTGTCGCTCCCATACGTCTCAAGAAGGAATACATCATGAAAACCCGCAGGCTAGGTAAGGATCTCACCGTTTCCGCCGTTGGACTGGGCTGCATGGGCATGAGCTTTGCCTATGGCGCCACCGACGAGACCGAATCCGTCAAGACGCTCCATCGCGCCGTCGATCTCGGCGTCACCTTTTTCGATACCGCCGAGGTCTACGGCCCCTTCACCAATGAAGAGCTGCTCGGCCGCACGCTGAAGTCTGTGCGTGACCGCGTTGTCATCGCCACCAAATTCGGTTTCAAGCTCGATCTCACGAAAAGTGGCCCGGCGGCGATGATCGGCGTCGACAGCCGGCCCGAGCATGTCAAGGAAGTCGCCGAAGCTTCCCTTAAGCGACTTGGCACGGATGTCATCGACCTCTTCTACCAGCATCGCGTCGACCCGAATGTGCCGATCGAAGATACGGTCGGCGCCATGGCGGAGCTTGTGAAAGAGGGCAAGGTGCGCACACTCGGCCTATCCGAAGCCGGCTCTGCCACCATCCGCCGCGCCCATGCCGTACATCCGATCGCTGCAGTGCAGAGCGAATATTCGCTCTGGAGCCGCGATCCCGAGGAAGACGTGCTCGCCACCTGCCGCGAACTCGGCATCGGCTTCGTGCCCTACAGCCCGCTTGGCCGCGGCTTCCTGACCGGAGCGATCCACAAGACGGAGGATCTCGCCGACGACGATTTCCGCCGCTCGCTGCCACGCTTCCAGAGCGAGAATTTCGATGCCAACGCGGCCTTGGTCGCAAGGCTTCAAGCTCTTGCCGAAGAAAAGAATGTCACGGCGGCACAACTGGCGCTCGCATGGGTGCTGCATCAGGGTGACGACATCGTGCCGATCCCCGGCGCACGCAAACTGCACCATCTCGAGCAGAACGCCGCCGCTGCCGATATCGCGCTGTCGCCGCAGGAGTTGAAGGAACTTGGTGGCATCATCTCGCCCGAAACGGTCGCCGGCAAACGATACACCGATGCCTCCCTGGCGATGACGAATATATGACAAACGGGCTGCTCCTTCTGCCCACACAAAGACATCGGCCGCAAAGGTCGGTGTCTTTTTGGGACCGAAAAGAAAAGTGAAGCATCGCAGAGAAGATGGCCGAACATGCGAATCGCCTGAATTGCAGGCTTTTTCAAATTCCTAGATTGATCGTCATGGACGCGAAGCTCGTTCGAAAGCTCCACGCTCGGTTGACAAACGGGTGCGAAATTTGAAGATTGCCGCCATCAAAAACGGGCAGCGTGGGGAGGACTTATGTCTAGGCGCGCGTTTATCGGCTTCTCTGCTTTTCTTCTCGCCACTTTCGCATCTCTGACCCCTTCGGTCGCCGCTGACGTCAAGCGCCAGGTGGTCACCACGAAGGATGGCGACTACTTCGGGTTCGATCTGCGCACAGAGCAGAATGTGACGCTGGATCAGTGCTCCGCCTCCTGCATCGGCGACAAGTCCTGCAAGGCCTTCACCTACAATCCCAAGGTGAAGTGGTGCTTCATGAAGTCGGACTTCAATCAGCTCAACAGTTTCCCCGGCGCGATCGCCGGCAAGATCGTCGAGACGGCCGCCACCAGCGAGCCGGATATCGGCGCTGCCCCTGCCCTTTCCTTCCTTTCCGACAATTTCGTCCAGAGCGCGCGCGATGCAAAGAACACGCTGACGCTCGGCAACGAGCTGAAGGGCCAGGGCGTCGAAAGCCTGATCGCGCTCGGCCGCATCGAACTGACTTCGGGCAATGTCAACGATGCCCTAAACGCCTTCCAGGGCGCGCTTTCAATCAATCCCGACAATGGTGATCTGTGGATCGAGATGGCGCGCGCCGCCAATACGATCACGAACGACACGTCCGTCGCCACGCGGGCCGCCTATGCCGCGCTCAACGGCTACCAACTGACCCGCACGACGAGCAGCCGCGCCGATGCGCTGGCTGTGCTCGCCGAAGCGCTAAAGAACGCGCAGAACTATCGCCCCGCGCTCAGCGCCTACAAGGCAAGCCTCAATCTCGTCAGCTCCGCCGCCGTCCAGGCAGCCTATAACGATCTTCTGGCTCGCCAGGGCTTCCGCGTGACCGGCAATACGCTCGACAACGACAATGCCTCGCCCCGCGCCTGCGTGCAGTTCTCCGAAAAGCTGGTGAAGAGCGGCGTCGACTACACGCCCTTCGTCACCCTCAACGACGCCACGCCGAAGGGTGTCGACGCCAAGGACAACCAGATCTGTGTCGAAGGCCTGGAATTCGGCCAGCACTATCGCATTTCGCTGCGCGCCGGCCTGCCCTCCTCCGTGGATGAAAACCTCGCCTCGCAGGTCAATGTCGATATCTACGTCAAGGATCGCACGGCTTCGCTGCGCTTCACCGGCGACAATTTCGTCCTGCCTTCGACTGCACGCCGCGGCATCCCGATCGTTTCGGTCAACGCCAACACGGCCAATCTCAAGCTCTATCGCATCGGCGACCGCAATATCGCGCAGCTTCTGAACAACTCGCAGTTCCTGACACAGGTGGACAGCTACAGCGCCCAGACTATCCAGGACACCAATGGCGAGCTGGTCTGGCAGGGCGCCATCGAGATCAAGCAGGAACTCAACAAGGAAGTCGCGACCAGCTTCCCTGTGGACGAGGCATTACCGAAGCGCAAGCCCGGCGTCTATGTGCTGACGGCGGTTGCGCCCGAGAGCGGCGGTCATGAATGGGACCCGCAGGCGACGCAGTGGTTCGTCGTTTCCGACATCGGCGTCACCACCTATGCCGGCACCGACGGGCTCAACGTTTTCGCCCGCTCGCTCGGCAGCGCCAAGCCGCTGGCCGGCATCCAGCTGCAGCTGCTCGCCAAGAACAATGAAATCCTCGGCACGGCGAAGACCGACGACAACGGACGCGCCGTCTTCAGCGCCGGCCTGATGCGCGGTACTGCTGGCATGACGCCGGTCGTGATTACCGCCCAAAACGGCGATCAGGATTATGTCTTCCTCGACATGACGCGCGCCGGCTTCGATCTTTCCGATCGCGGCGTCGCCGGTCGAACCGCGCCTGGTGCGATCGATCTTTTGACCTGGACGGAACGCGGCATCTACCGTGCCGGCGAGACGGTGCATGCCTCCGCCCTTGCCCGCGACGTCAGCTCGACGGCGGTCGAAAACCTGCCGCTCACCTTCGTCTTCCTCCGCCCGGATGGCGTCGAGGATCGCCGCATCGTCACCGATGGCGGCAAGCTGGGCGGCTATAATGTCGATCTGCCGCTGCAGCAGACCTCGATGCGCGGCACCTGGACGATGAATATCTATACCGACCCGAAGGGTTCCTCTATCGGCTCACAGACCTTCCTCGTCGACGATTTCGTGCCGGATCGCATCGAATTCGACATGAAGAGCGACGCCAAGGAGATCGAAGTCGGCCAGCCGACGCCGATCAATGTCGACGGACGCTATCTCTATGGCGCACCGGCCGCCGGCCTCAATCTGGAAGGCGAAGTGACGCTGAAGCCGACGCGCCAGAGCGACGCCTACAAGGGCTATCAGTTCGGCCTCGCCGACGAAGGCGCCGGCAAGGCAAACGCAAACAATGACGACGAGGACAGCGGCAGCGGCGACAGCAAGGCCGAGAGCACGCAGGTTCCCCTTGAAGACCTGCAGGCGCTGGATGAAAACGGCAAGACCACCTTCAACGTCACGATCAACGATACGCCCTCGACCACGCAGCTCCTGAACGCCAATATCACGGTGCGCATGCAGGAAGCCGGCGGCCGCGCCGTCGAGCGCTCGCTGACGCTGCCCGTCAAGGCAGATGGGCCGCGCATCGGCATCAAACCGGAATTCGACGGCGATCTCGGGGAAAACTCCGTCGGCAACTTCCACGTCATCGTTGTCGACGCCAATGGCCAGAAACAGGCCATGCAGGGCCTGACCTGGAAGCTGCTCAGCGTCGAGCGCAATTATCAATGGTATCGCGACGGCAGCAGCTGGAAGTTCGAGCCGATCATGTCCACCAAGCAGGTGGCGGTCGGCACGGTCAATGCCACGACGGACGGCGCGGCGATTTCCATGCCCGTTACCTGGGGCCGCTACCGGCTCGAAGTCTCTACCGCCGACGCGAACGGCCCGGAATCGAGCGTCGAGTTCAATGCCGGCTGGTATGTCGCCTCCACCTCAACGGAAACGCCTGACGCGCTCGAAATCGCGCTCGACAAGGAGAGCTACCATGTCGGTGATACGGCCAAGCTGAAGGTTACTTCGCGCTATGCCGGCCAGCTGATGGTGACGGCCGGTTCGGAGACGCTGATCTCGGTCACCAATGCCGATATCGGCGCCAACGGCGGCGAAGTGGACGTTCCCGTGACCGCCGACTGGGGCGCGGGTACATACTTGACGGCCACGCTGTTCCGCCCGGGCGAAGCCCAGGAAAGCCGGATGCCGATGCGCGCCATCGGCATCAAATGGGCTCCCGTGGATCCCGGCGAACGCAAGCTGCAGATCAAGATCGACGCGCCGCAGAAGACGCTGCCGCGCCAGCCGCTTGATATCAGCCTGCAGGTCGCCGGCGCAGGCGCCAACGAGGACGCCTACGTCACGATCGCCGCCGTCGATGTCGGCATCCTCAATCTCACGCGTTATCAGCCGCCGGCACCGGATGACTGGTATTACGGCCAGCGCCAGCTCGGCCTCGAAATCCGCGACATCTACGGTCGCCTCATCGATGGCTCGCTCGGCGCCACCGGCAAGCTGCGCACCGGCGGCGACGGCGGACAGGCGGCTTTACAAGCAAGCCCGCCGAAGGAAAAGCTGATCGCCTTCTTCTCCGGTCCCATAAAGCTTGATGCCAATGGCAAGGCCAATGTCAGCTTCGACATTCCGCAGTTCAACGGCACGGCGCGGCTGATGGCGGTTGCCTGGTCGAAGGCCGGCGTCGGTCACGCGACGCAGGACGTCATCATCCGCGATCCTGTCGTCGTCACCGCCAGCCTGCCGAAGTTCCTGGCGCCCGGAGACAAGGCCAACCTGCGTCTCGACGTCGCCAACACCGATGCGCCTGCCGGCGAGTACACGCTCGCGGTAACAGGCAATAGCGCCGTGACGGTGGATGCAAACGCTACCCAACAGAAGATCAACCTCGAAACCGGCGGCAAATACGCGATCACCTTGCCGCTGACCGGCGGACAGCCGGGCGACGGCACGGTTTCGATCAAGCTGTCGAATGCTTCGGGCATGTCGCTCGATCAATCGGTCGATATCCCGGTTCGTCCGTCGCAGCTGCCGGTCACCGAACGGCGCGTCATCGCGCTGGCCCCCGGCAAGAGCCTCACCGTCAATGCCGATCTTCTTGCCGATAGCGTGCTACCCGGCGCCTCTGTCAGCGTGAATGTCAGCCGCTCCAGCGCCTTCGATGTGCCGGCGCTGCTGATGAGCCTTAGCCGCTACCCCTATGGCTGCGCGGAACAGACGGCGAGCAGCGCCATGCCCCTGCTCTACTTCAGCGACATGGCCATCAAGAATGGCCTTGCCGATGACGCCGAGATCCAGAAGCGCGTGCAGGATTCGATCTATCGCGAATTGTCCTACCAGTCTTCGACCGGCAGCTTTGGTCTCTGGGGACCGGGCTCGGGCGATCTCTGGCTTGATGCCTACGTCATGGACTTCCTGACCCGCGCCCGCGAGCAGAAGTACAACGTGCCGGACCAGGCGATGGTGCAGGGCCTCGAAAACCTCCAGAATGCGCTCAGCGCCAATACCAACGTCAAGGACAACGGAAACGAGATCGCCTATGCGCTCTACGTACTGGCGCGCAACAAGAAGGCCTCGATCAGCGATCTGCGATATTATGCGGACACGATGCTGAACGACTTCCCGACGCCGCTCTCCAAGGCGCATCTGGCCGCGGCTCTCGCGCTCTATGGGGATGCTCAGCGCTCTCGCAACATTTTCGTGGACTCGCTGCAGATGTCGCAGAAGGCGGCAGTCACAAAGGTCAGCTTCGTCCGCTCGGATTACGGCTCGTCGCTGCGCGACGGTGCGGCCGTGCTGGCACTGGCGGCCGAAAGCCGCCCGGTGCCGCCGATCATTCCGGAACTCGCCAGCGTCGTCGCCAAGGATTGGCAGAGCCGGAAATATACCAGCACCCAGGAACAGACCTGGATGCTGCTCGCCGCCCGCGCCCTGCAGAACGGCGATGACGGCCTGACGATCGACGTCAATGGTGCTGCCCATAGCGGCACCTATATGGCGCAGATGTCCGGCGATGCGCTGATGGGCCATCCGCTGACCGTCACCAACACGACGCGCCAGCCGCTGTCGGCTGCGGTGACCACTGTGGCAGCTCCGGTCGCGCCGCTGCCGGCCGGTGGCAACGGCTTCAAGATCGAGCGCAAGTACTACACGCTCGATGGCGAAGAGGCGAATGTCAGCCAGGCACAGCAGAACGAGCGCTACGTGGTCGTGCTGCACGTGACCGAGGACAATGACTGGCCACAGCGCATCCTCGTGACCGATCTCCTGCCGGCAGGCTTCGAGATCGATAATCCGAGCATCGTTAACAGCGCCCAGTTGTCGAACTTCGACTGGCTTAGCGAAGTTCAGCCGGCCCATGTCGAATTCCGCAACGACCGCTTTGTCGCCGCCTTCGACCAGGGTTCGGGCGCGGACCGTGACATGACCTTCGCCTATGTCGTGCGCGCCGTAACCCCGGGCGTCTACGATCATCCGGCCGCAAGCGTCGAGGACATGTATCGTCCGCAGTTTTCGGCCCGCACGGCGATGGGCCGCATGGAGGTGCTGGGCGCCCAGCAGTAAGAAGCAGACATGAAGGCGCAGTGGAAAATTGCGATCGGCTTTGGAGCCACTGCCGCAACAGTGGCGGCTCTGGTCTTCGGCCTGGAGGCTGCGGACCGTGCCTATCCGCCGCCGCTGGACAATGCCCGCGTGGTTTCGGCCGAGGTGCTCGACGCCAATGGCGATCTCCTGCGCGCCTTCGCCACTCCCGAGGGCCGCTGGCGGCTGAAGACCGGCGTTGCCGATGTCGATCCGCAATATCTGCGCATGCTGGTCGCCTATGAGGACCGGCGATTCTACGACCACCACGGCGTCGACCCGATGGCGATCGGACGTGCCTTCCTGCAGCTCCTCACCCATGGCCGCATCGTCTCCGGCGGCTCGACGCTCTCCATGCAGGTCGCCCGTCTGATCGAGCCGCGCAGCGAGCGCTCGATGACGGCAAAGCTCCTGCAGGTCGCTCGTGCCATCCAGATCGAGCGGCGGCTGACCAAGGAACAGATCCTCGATCTCTATCTGACGCACGCTCCCTATGGCGGCAATCTGGAAGGCGTGCGCGCGGCGAGCCTTGCCTATTTCGGCAAGGAGCCGCGACACCTGACAGTCGCGCAGGCAGGCTTGCTCGTGGCGCTTCCACAGTTGCCGGAAAAGCGCCGGCCGGACCGCAATCTCGCGGCAGCCCAGGCTGCCCGCCATCGCGTGCTCGAGCGTGCGGCGGTGGCAGCTGTTATCGGCGAAGGCGAAGCGGAGCGCGCCTCGCTCTCCCCCATTCCGGCTCAGCGTCGGCAACTCCCGGCCTATGCCGCGCATCTGGCCGAACTTACGCTGCGCAAACAGCCCGGCATTATCAAGCACAAGACGACGCTGCGGCGCGACGTGCAGCAGGGCCTCGAAGCCGTTGCCGATGCGGCGGCAAAGCGGCTCGGGCCGAAGGTGTCGGTCGCGATGATCATGGCCGATGCCAAGACCGGCGAGATCATCGGCGAGGTCGGCTCGGCCAATTATTTCGATTCCTCGCGCGCCGGTTGGGTCGATATGACCCGGGTGCTGCGCTCGCCCGGCTCTACGCTGAAGCCCTTCATCTACGGCCTTGCCTTCGAGCAGGGCTATGTGGCCCAGGAAACGATCATCGAGGATCGCCCCGCCGATTTCTACGGCTATCGTCCCCGCAATTTCGACATGAGCTACCAGGGCGATGTCAGCGTACGGCAGGCGCTGCAATTGTCGTTGAATGTGCCGGCCGTGCGGCTGCTCGATGCCGTAGGTCCGACGCGGCTGCTGGTGCGCTTCCGTCGCGCGGAGGTGAAGCCGAAGCTGCCGCCGAACGAAGCGCCCGGGCTTGCCATCGGCCTCGGCGGCGTCGGCGTGACGCTGAAGGACCTCGTGCAGCTCTAT
The DNA here is from genome assembly GCF_007828675.1 of Rhizobium sp. ERR 1071. Taxonomy (NCBI): domain Bacteria; kingdom Pseudomonadati; phylum Pseudomonadota; class Alphaproteobacteria; order Hyphomicrobiales; family Rhizobiaceae; genus Rhizobium; species Rhizobium sp. ERR 1071. The sequence goes on from NZ_VITM01000003.1 coordinate 776,158, forward strand.
GCCGGGCTTGCCAATCGCGGCAAGGCGGTGCGGATCGGCGATGGCGTTCAGGACGAGCCGGGGCCGATCGACGGCGAGCCGCTGATGGAGCCGATCGCGGTCTGGAATATCACCGACATTCTCTCCGACATCATCGCGCCGCGCGGCAGCAAGCAGCTCGGCATCGCCTACAAGACCGGCACCAGCTACGGCAACCGCGATGCCTGGTCGATCGGCTATGACGGCGCGCATGTACTCGGCGTCTGGGTCGGCCGTCCGGACAATGGCGCCGTGCCGGGGCTGGCGGGCTATGTTTCCGCCGCTCCCATCCTGTTCGAAGCCTTTGCCAAATCCGGCGTTGCCATAACCCCCTTCCCTGCCGCTCCTATGGGCGCCGTGCGCATCGCGCCGACCGAACTGCCGATCAGCCAGCGGCGTTTTTCCGTCACCGCCGCCGGGCTGCTGGCGGCGTCCAGCCGCGAGCCCGCCCCGCAGATCGTCTACCCGCCGGAAGGCGCGCGCGTCGATCTCGGCGCCAGCGGCAGCAACGATCAGATCATGCCGTTGGCGCTGAAGCTGCAAGGCGGGCGGGCGCCGTTCCGCTGGCTCGCCAATGGCAAGCCGCTGCCCGACATGTCGCGCCGACGCACCAATCAATGGACGCCCGACGGCGCCGGCTATTCGACGCTGACCGTCATCGATGCCGCCGGACGTGCGGCAAGCGTGCGGGTTTTTGTCGAATAATATAAGTCAAATCATTGCGATCACGACCTCGCATTTTTGTCAGCCGCCGGCGTCTATGATATCTTAGGCATAACTCAAACGAGGAATGACGAGATGTCGGAAGAGCAGGCAATCCGTGCGGTCGTTCATCTCTATGTCGATGGCATGGCATTCGCGAATGAGCCGGCACTGCGCAAGGCCTTCCATCCGCGAGCAGCGATCATCGGCAATTACCAGGGCGCGGTGGAATGGATGACGCGGGATGAATTTATCGCGGCGATCGTCGAGGAAGGCAGCGCGCCGCCCGGCACCATACCGCTGATGGAGATCGAGTTGATCGACATCGAAGGCGATGCGGCAACCGTCAAGGTCGTCGACGAATTCGCCGGCATGCGGTTTTCGGATTATCTATCGCTGGTGAAGATCGATGGGCGGTGGAGTGTGGTGAACAAGGTTTATCATCTGCATCGGTAGGTGGGCGTTCCGAGCCGTGCGCCTTCTATGCCGAGCGTCTGATACCCCCCTCTGTCACTTCGTGACATCTCCCCCACAAGGGGGGAGATTGTTGGGAGTTTGCCGCTCACCTTCGTTGGAGTAGCAACTTCAATTTCAGCAGATGCGGTGTCAGCTTGAGGCAGGCGAGCGCCGCGAGTTACCAATCTCCCCCCTTGTGGGGGAGATGTCGCGACAGCGACAGAGGGGGGTAACTCACCCTCCGCGAACTCTGCAGCAGCCGATTACCCTCTCAGCACCCCACCCGTCGACTTCGTGACGTTTGCCACGATCTTCTGGGTCAGTGCCTCGAAATCCTCATCAGTCAGCGTACGCTCTGCCGGCTGGATCTGCACCTCGATGGCGATGGACTTCTTGCCCTCGCCAAGCGATGCACCCTCGAAAATGTCGAAGACGTTTACACCGGTGACCAGCTTGCGGTCGGCACCGGTCGCAGCGCGGATGATCGCGCCGGCTTCCACCGACTTGTCGACCACGAAGGCGAAGTCACGCTTGACGGCCTGGAAGGGTGAAAGCTCCAGCGCCGGCTTCGTACGGGTCGCCTTCTTCTTTGGTTCGGGCATGGCATCGATATAGACTTCGAAGCCGGCGAGAGCACCCGACACGTCGAGCGCTTCCAGCGTCTTCGGATGGAATTCGCCGAAATAGCCGAGCACGACCTTCGGCCCCATCTTGATGGTGCCGGAGCGGCCGGGGTGATACCAGGCCGGCCCGCCTTGCTCGATCTGGATATTGCCCATCGGCAGGCCGCAGGCCTCGATGACGGCCAAAGCGTCGGCCTTGGCGTCGAAGACATCGACCGGCTTGCCGCCGCCCTTGGTTGCGTTCGACCACATCCGGCCGGCGCCGGCAAGCGTTGCCGTGCCGCGGCGGATGCCGCCGGCAACACGACGCTGGCCCTCGGGCCTATCGTTCTCATAGGTGCCAGAGACTTCGAAGATCGCGACGTCGCCATAGCCTTTATCGGCATTGCGCTGCGCGGCCGAAAGCAAACCCGGTAGCAGCGAGGGACGCATGTCGGACATATCAGCGGCGATCGGGTTCGCAAGCTTCAGCGCGTTGGAGCCGCCGCCGAAGAGCTTGGCCTGATCTTCCGAGATGAAAGACCAGGTGACCGCTTCCAGCATGCCGCGCGCAGCGAGCGCCCGCTTGGCGGTGCGCGTGCGGATCTGCAGCGTCGTCAGGATCTTGCCGTTCACGGCGGTGTGGCTTGCCAACGGCTGCGGCTTAATATTGTCGACGCCATGGATGCGCATGATCTCTTCGACGAAGTCAGCCTTACCATCGACATCCGGACGCCAGGAGGGAACAGCGACCGAGATGCGCTCACCCGAACCGGAGACCGAGAAGCCGAGCTTCGTCAAAATGGACTTGCTCTCATCGGCCGAGACTTCGAGACCGGTCAGGCGCTTGACTTCCGATAGCGGGAAATCGACCACCTTTGCCTCATAGCCCTTGTAGCCCTCGACGCGGGCCTTGGCGGCCGTGCCACCACAGCAGGCAAGCACCAGTTCCGTCGTGCGCTCAAGGCCGGGCACCATATATTCCGGATCGACACCGCGCTCGAAACGATAGCGCGCATCGGTGATGATGCCGAGGCTGCGGCCGCTCTTGGCGATGTTCATCGGGTCCCAGAGCGCCGATTCGATCAGCACGTCCGTGGTGTTCTCGTCACAGCCGGAATGCTCGCCGCCCATGATGCCGCCGATCGATTCGACGCCGTTGTCATCGGCGATGACGACGTTACTGGGGTTGAGCTTGTATTCGCGCTCATCGAGCGCCAGCACGGTTTCGCCGTCCCTGGCGCGGCGCACGACCAGATTGCCCTTGACCTTGGCGGCGTCGAAGACATGCATCGGCCGGCCCTGATCGAAGGTCATGTAGTTGGTGATATCGACCAGCGCGCTGATCGGACGGAGACCGATGGCGAGCAGGCGTTGTTGCATCCACTTCGGGCTCGGGCCATTTTTGACGCCGCGCACGAGGCGCAGCGAAAAGCCAGGGCACAGGCGCGCATCATCCAGCTCGATCTTGAGCTCGGTCGGCGTTTCGCCCTGGACAGGAAAGGTTGGCGTGAGGCGAGGTTTCAGGGTGCCAAGGCCGGAGGCAGCGAGATCGCGGGCGATGCCATAGACACCGGTGCAATCCGGACGGTTCGGCGTCAGATTGATCTCGATGACTGGATCGTCAAGACCGACATAGGCAGCAAAGCTCGTGCCAACAGGCGCATCTTCCGGAAGGTCGATGATGCCGTCATGGCTGTCCGAGATTTCCAGCTCCTTTTCCGAGCACATCATGCCGCGGCTTTCGACACCGCGGATGTTGCCAATGGCGAGCGTCACATCGATACCAGGAACATAGGTGCCGGGGGCAGCGAAGGCACCGACGAGGCCGGCGCGCGCATTCGGTGCGCCGCAGACGACCTGAACGGGCGCACCGCTGCCGGTATCGACCATCAGCACCTTCAGGCGATCGGCCTGGGGATGCTTTTCTGCCGAGAGAACCTTGGCGATGACGAAGGGCTTGAACGCCGCCTTGTCGTCGACCTCTTCCACTTCCAGCCCGATCATCGTCAGGCGGGCGCAGATCTCGTCGAGCGTGGCGTCGGTTTCCAGATGCTCTTTCAGCCAGGAGAGTGTGAATTTCATGTGCTTTATCCCTTCCTTACGCGCTCAGGCCGCCGAACAGCGTCGGCATGTCGAGCGGGCGGAAGCCATAGTGGTTCATCCAGCGGACATCGGCGTTGAAGAAGTCGCGCAGGTCGGGCATGCCGTATTTCAGCATGGCAATACGATCGAGGCCCATGCCCCAGGCAAAGCCCTGATATTCGTCCGGATCGAGACCGCCATAGCGCAGTACGTTCGGATGCACCATGCCGCAGCCGAGGATTTCCATCCAATCGGTGCCTTCGCCGAACTTGACGATCGGGCCGGAGCGGTCGCACTGGATATCCACTTCGAAGGACGGCTCCGTGAAGGGGAAGAAGGACGGGCGGAAGCGCATCGTCACATTGTCGACCTCGAAGAAGGTCTTGCAGAACTCTTCGAGCACCCAGCGGATGTTGGCGACGTTCGCCGTCTTGTCGATGACGAGGCCTTCGACCTGATGGAACATCGGTGAATGCGTGGCGTCCGAATCCTGGCGGTAGGTTTTTCCCGGGATGATGATGCGGATTGGCGGCTTCTGCGCTTCCATGGTGCGCACCTGCACCGGCGAGGTGTGCGTGCGCAGCACCTTGCGCTCACCCTTTTCATCCGGCTGGAAGAAGAAGGTGTCGTGCATTTCGCGGGCCGGATGTCCTTCCGGGAAGTTCAGCGCCGTGAAGTTATAATAATCGGTCTCGACATCGGGACCTTCGGCGATCGAGAAGCCCATGTCGCCGAAGATGGCGGTGATTTCGTCGACGATCTGGCTGATCGGGTGAATGCGGCCGCGTTCGGCCGGCGAGGAGCGAACCGGCAGGCTGACATCGACGGTCTCCGCCTTCAGCTTCGCCTCGATCGCCGCATCGCGCAACTCGCCCTTGCGGGCGTTAATGGCATCGGTGACGGAATTCTTGAGAGCATTGATGGCCGCGCCGCGTGTCTGCCGTTCTTCCGGCGACATCGAGCCCAGCGTCTTCAGCAGTTCAGAAACCGAGCCCTTCTTGCCGAGCGCAGCAACCCTGACCGCCTCGATCGCCTGCTCGTCGTTCGCCGCGGCCACCTCGGCCATGAGTTGGGTTTCAAGTGTTACGAGTTCCGTCATCTGGTCCTGCCTTGCGGACCAGGGGCCATCGGGCTCTCAGTCCACGGAATAAGTGGTGAACGCATGCATCAGAAAGCTTGTCGCAACGATGAAGCGCTGGAGATCACTACCCATGTGCACGCGGCCAATCAACCGGGCAAGGAACAAAAAACCGCCTAGAAAGCGAATCATGCGCTGAAGCTCGGCGCGCGCAGCCGCTGGTGCCTGCTCCGACCAGGCTTCATAGGCTCTGTTCTGCGTCGCAAGCCCGAGGCGAGCGCCGGTTGCGATCTGCAGGAAGAGCAGCCAAATATCACGGGCCTGCGCCACTGCAAGCGACATGACTGTCTGCGGGTCCTCCTCGAAATCCATGAAGCCAAGCCGATCGCCGGCGAAGAACATGTCGCGCGGATAGGGCCTGCCATGACAAAGCCCCTTGGCATGCAGCCGGCCGAGCTCGGCAGCGCAAGCGACCATGAGTTCATCGTGAGCAGCGGGATCGCTCTCCTTCAGCTGCGCAAGGCGGCGCTGAACCGTGATCCCGGCGTCCGCAAGAACAAGCGCGCCATTCGAAGCGTAGAGAACCTCCGGAACGGCTACACCCCGCTGCCTGAACAAGCCGATGCGCTGCATTTCCCGCTCGGCCATCTGCCGCGCAGACAGATAGGCGCAGGGGCGCAGGAAGGCGAGCGGGACAATGCGTGAAAAGACCCTCTGCAGATGACGCCAGGTAGAGGGTTTCTTCGTGCCGTATCGCTTGATCCAGACCTGACAGGCAGAAAGGGCAACTCGCTCGACACGGCTGGAACCGTTCACCAGCACCGTCAGCAAGGCCTCTATGTCCTTACCGTTCAGATTGGGTATGAAGTTCAGTTCCGCAGTCTTGCCATTCAACAATTTCACCCATTCCCGATACCGGGAATCCTCAAGGTGACTATCGCAAATTGATTGTATTGCAAAAAATACAAAACCCGCGCTAGTTACACAAGCGCGGGTTTCATAAATATGACAAAAACTGTCTAGTAGACGCTCTTAGCCAACGGCGGCTTCGAACTCGTTCTTCGTGCCAGCGTCCTTGAGGTACTCAAGTGCCTTCTTGGAGGCAGCGACGAGGGCGCCGAAAGCTTCCGGCTCATGGATTGCCATGTCGGAGAGAACCTTGCGGTCGACTTCGATGCCAGCCTTGTTCAGACCGTCGATAAAGCGGCCGTAGGTCAGGCCGAATTCGCGGACGGCAGCGTTGATGCGCTGGATCCAGAGGGCGCGGAAGTTGCGCTTGTTGACCTTGCGGTCGCGGTAAGCGTACTGCTTGGAACGGTCGACGGCGGCCTTGGCGGTACGGATGGTGTTCTTGCGGCGGCCGTAGAAGCCCTTGGCTGCCTTCAGAACCTTCTTGTGCTTGGCGTGGGCGGTAACGCCTCTTTTTACGCGTGCCATTTCATGATCTCCTTAGTCTATAGCGTTACGAATAGTCTTAGAGACCGTTCGGCAAGTAGTTCTTGACAACCTTACGGCCATCCGGTTCTGCGAGAACCATGGTGCCGCGGGCATCGCGAATGAACTTGTTGCTACGCTTGATCATGCCGTGGCGCTTGCCAGCAGCGGCTGCCTTGACCTTGCCGGATGCGGTGATCTTGAACCGCTTCTTGGCAGAGGACTTCGTCTTCATCTTGGGCATTTTGCTACTCCTTCGATGCTTCCTGGCGCGCTTTGCTTAAAGCCCTTCCCACAGATCCGGACTGGCCGGGCTGCAACAAGGTGCCGGAGCGTTTGTTGTTGAACGGCGGATACGGTGACGAACCGCTCCACCAGCATTCTGAACTGCCACGGCATGCCCTGCCGGTCAGTTCGGACGCGCGCTTATAACCGCACTTGCCCCGAAGTGCAACGGTGCGAATGCGGGAATCTTTGCAGATCGATGACAGGCATCGACCCCTGCCGCAGAAAAGGAAAAAGCCGTCCAAGGGACGGCTCCGGCCTCTCTACTCCGACTTGCGCCTCACTTCGGCGCAAGCACCATCATCATCTGGCGGCCTTCGAGCTTGGGCTCGGCCTCTACCTTGGCAATCTCGATCGTATCTTCCTTGACCTGCTGAAGCAGCTTCATGCCAAGTTCCTGATGGGCCATTTCGCGGCCGCGGAACTTCAAGGTCACCTTCACCTTGTCGCCTTCTTCAAAGAAACGACCGATCGCCTTCATCTTCACCTCATAGTCATGGGTGTCGATGTTGGGACGCATCTTAATTTCTTTGACTTCGACGATCTTCTGCTTCTTGCGCGCCTCGGCGGCCTTCTTCTGGTTGGCGTATTTCAGCTTGCCCAGATCGAGGATCTTGCACACAGGCGGTTCAGCATTGGGGGAAATCTCTACCAGATCGAGACCGGCCTCCTCTGCCATTCTCAATGCCTGGTCGGTCGGGACGATGCCCATATTCTGGCCGTCAGCCGTAATGAGCTGAACTTTGGGAATGCGAATTTCCCTGTTGGAACGCGGCCCGTCCTTTACGGGCGCGTCGGCTTTAAAAGGTCTGCGAATGGTCGTATTCTCCACGAATTGTTTCGGATAGCTGCAGCCTCTCGCTCCCCGTCGGCGCAACTGACGGAAATGTCGTAAAAGCTGTGTTGAAGTCAATAGCATGACAGCAGGAAAAAAGCACCTCCCGCGTGTCAATGGAGTGTCCTGGAAGCGCGAGATGCGCGAAGGACACAGTATCCTTCTCCCTTTATATAGAAACTACAGCGAAAAGATCGAGGATTTTTCAGGTCACGCGGACGCGAATCTGTTCTATAGGGCAGAAAATCCGGGAGTTTTCCATGTCCGAGACCGCCACATCCATCCAACCGACCTTCCTTCCCGTTGGCACGGGCGAGAGCGAGCGCCAGATCGCCATCATCGAGCGCACCGCCGGTAAGGGTGCCAGGAATGTCAGCTTCGTCTGGTTGTCCGGCTATCGATCCGACATGAGCGGCACCAAGGCCGTGGAGCTGGATGCGCTGGCGGAGCGGCTTGGTATCGGCTGTATTCGCTTCGACTATTCCGGCCACGGGCAGTCCGGCGGCAAGTTCACCAACGGCACGATTTCGCGCTGGCTGGAAGAGGCACTTGCCGTCATCGATCATACCAAGCCGAAGAAGATCGTTCTCGTCGGCTCGTCGATGGGCGGCTGGATCGCGCTCAGGGTCATCCAGGAACTGCGCAAACGCAAAAAGACAGCCGCCATCGCCGGCCTCGTGCTTATCGCGCCTGCTCCCGATTTCACCATCGATCTCATCGAGCCGAACCTTTCCGATGTCGAGCGGCGCTCGCTGGCGGAGCGCGGCTATTTCGAGGAGCCTTCGGAATACAGCCCCGAGCCGAACATCTTCACGCGCGCCCTCATCGAGGACGGCCGCGCCAATCGCGTGCTGACTGGCATCATCGAGACCGGCTGCCCGGTACATATATTGCAGGGCATGCAGGATGCAGACGTGCCTTTCTCGCATTCGTTAAAGCTGGTCGAGCATCTGCCGGCGGACGATGTCGTGTTAACGCTTGTGCGCGACGGCGATCATCGCCTGTCGCGGCCGCAGGACATCGAGCGCATGCTCGCTGTGGCCGAGACGTTGGCACTACATAAAGCGCCATAAAAACAAATAGATATCTGCAAAATTCTCAGCGCGCTGGCCCCTTTTCCGGCGGCCTCGGGGGCGCGCTTGCGTAATCGCAGGCAGCAGGAAATTATGGCAACTATCTCCTTGATTGTGCCGAAATTAACCATAGGAGCCGGTTCCGGTGTTAACACTTAAGTAACGATTGACTTCGCGCACCCCCCTACATTAACAATTTGTTAACAAATGCAGGGACGATACAAGGATAGTGGGCGTGCGTATTAAGGGCTTGTTGATTGCCTTCGCTGCTATAGTTGCGATGTCGTCGGCGGCGATGCCGGCACCTCAGCAGGGCGTTTCGATGACCGTCGGCAACGTGACCTCCCAGCCGATCGGACACTACGACTTCTGTCAGAGACATACAGACGAATGCGGTCCGACCCGTAATGTCGGTCCCGTCGACATGAACGCGGCCGCCTGGGCTCTCGTCAACCAGATCAACCTGCGCGTCAACAAGACGATCCGCCCGGCGACCGACATGGAAGTCTACGGCCAGGAGGAATATTGGGAATATCCGAAGACCGCTGGCGACTGCGAGGATTTTGCCCTGCTGAAGCGCAAGCTCCTCATCCAGAGCGGCATTTCCGCCTCCAACCTGTTGATGACGGTCGTTCGCAAGCCTGATGGCGAAGGACATGCGGTGCTGACGCTGCGCACCAAGCAGGGCGATTTTATCCTCGACAACCTTGAGGACGAGATCAAGGTCTGGACCAAAACTCCCTATTCCTATCTGAAGCGTCAGGCGAGCTTCAATGCCGGCCGCTGGGTCACCATCGAGAACGGCAACGACGTCCTGGTTGGCGCCGTCAAGTAAGCGCGAGCTAATTTCTCGTTACACAAGAAGGCCGGCCCATCGGACCGGCCTTTCGCTTTTTCGTCTTGTAATAAGACCCGTCCTCACTCCTGTGTGCGGACGAATTTGCTACTACCACGAGCGTCAAGAGTTCTTGTGGCTCTGCTGGCCGGCCTTGACGTGCTGCTCGTGGGTGCCGCCGCGTGAGCTGGCAGAGTGCTGCTCACGGGAGCCGGTGGACGAAGCATTCCTGGTGTTGTCGTTGTCCATGCGCTTGTGGCTTTGCTGGCCAGCCTTCACATGCTGCTCGTGGGTTCCACCTTGGTTTGCCATTGGATCATCTCCTTTGGTTTGCAGACGAGGCCAAGAGCGGCCTCGTGTTGCTAACCGGTGGCGGCGGAAGGCGTTCCGAAATTTAACATTTCGTGATCTCGGAGTGTCTTTGCCCTTTCGGGGGCGACAAAACCACAAAACATTGCCCGTCCCTCACCGCCGGCTCTTCGCCTGGGCTCGGGGCGTTCGGCGCTCGAAACGATTCACCGGATCGTTTCGTCGGCTATGCCGAACGCGTCTCACCCATTTCCGATCAGAATGCCGGCACCCAGCACCAGCGAGCCGCCGAGGACGACCTGGAAGGCAGCCCGCAGGAACGGCGTCTCCATATATTTGTTCTGGATGAAGGCGATGGCCCAAAGCTCGAAGAAGACGACGATTGCGGCCGTAATCGTCGCGGTCCAGAAATGCGGGATAAGGTAGGGCAGCGCATGGCCAAGGCCGCCGAGCGCGGTCATGATGCCGCAGGCAAGGCCGCGCTTGATCGGCGAACCGCGACCGGAGATCTTGCCGTCGTCATGGGCTGCCTCGGTGAAACCCATGGAGATACCGGCGCCGACCGAAGCCGAAAGGCCGACGAGAAAGGTCTGCCAGGTCTGCTGCGTGGCGAAGGCGGCGGCAAAGATCGGCGCGAGCGTGGAGACGGAGCCATCCATCAGCCCGGCGAGACCCGGCTGCACATAGGTCAGCACGAACTGGCGGCGCGCCTGCGCATCTTCCTCGTGCTTGACCTCTTCCGGCGTATGCTTCTCGCCAAGCAGGCGGGCAACATCTTCATGACCCTGCTCGGCAAGTGCGAGATCGCCGAGAAGCTGGCGCGTCGAGGCATCGGATACCTGCTTGGCTGCTTCGACATAGAAATTATAGGCCTGCTGCTCCATCGCCTCGGCCTCGTCGCGCATGGCATCGAGGGAGAGGTTCTTGCGCAGCCAATCGGGTTTGCGCTCGTAAAAGCCGCGCACATGCTCACGCCTGATCAGCGGGATACGCTCGCCGAAGCGGCGGCGGTGCATGTCGATCAATGTCTTGCGATGCGTATCCTCGACCTCGGCCATATCCTCGAAAACCTTGGCGGACTCGGGATAATGCGGGCGGAGCGTATCGGCATAGGCGAGATAAATGCGTGAATCGTCTTCCTCTGCCGCAATGGCAATCGCCAAAATCTCCTGTTCGGAAAGAGAGGTGAAGGGACGTTTCGACGGGCGAAATAAGCCTAGCAGCATCGGGGCAACCTCATAACTTTAGAATTATTCTAATTCTAAAGTCGGCAATTGCGCTGGTCAAGCACGGAGACGTCATTGCGGAGGGAAAATCGTGCCGGAAAATTTGTGGCCCGCCGAACGAGGCCGCGGAAATAGCAGCGCGACTTTGACAGATTGCCGCAACATCTCCATGACGTCTTGGTCGCGCTGAGAAATTGCATACATAGGGACCTGAAAGACGTCGGAGCAGCGGTTCTCCACGCGCCGGCACCCGGAGAATATAATGGAAAACGAGATACAGGCTCGCGCCGCCCATCTTGCCGGCATCCGCGAAAGGGCCGAGGCGGAGATGGCGCGGATGGGCATCGATCCCGCCTTCATCGACAGGCTGGTCGACACGTTCTATGGGCGCGTTCAGGCGCATCCCCGGCTCGGACCGGTCTTCGACGGGCGCCTTGCCGGGCGCTGGCCCGACCACATGGAAAAGATGAAGCGCTTCTGGTCCTCCGTTGCCTTCAAGAACGGCGCCTATGGCGGCAAACCGGTCCAGGCGCATCTCGGCGTCGAGGGCATCGCCGCCGACCTCTTTCCAGAATGGCTGGCGCTTTTCTCCGAAACCCTTACCGATATCGCGCCTTCCAAAGAGGCAAGAGACTGGTTCATGGCGACGGCCGAGCGCATCGCCAAGAGTCTGACGCTCTCACTCTTCTATAATCCAGCGCTGGACGATCCCGCGAGAACGACGGCTTAAGGCAGGCCGCGCGAAAATACGGCGGCAAGTCACTTCAAACTCGCCGCCACAAGATCGGGTAGCGCCTATGCATGTGCTTTGCGATAGGCCGTGACCGCAAGCCAGATTGCGGAAAGCAGGAAATAGAAGGCTCCGAACGCCGCGTAGGGGACGATATCCAGAATGGTCGGCTCGACCGTGCCGAGGGATCGGCTGAGCATGAAACCGCCAGCAAGCGCCGACTGCGCGCCGCTCAGGATCATTACCCATTGAGCGCCGTAGATACGCCAGCGCCTCACGCCGGTGTAGAGTTGCAGCAAGCCCGAGAGGATCGCCCAAGCCCCAAACACGGCCAGGACGGCATAGGTGCTATTGTAGGCGGCCACGACAACGGCGAGCGCCGTGACGATGCTGACGACAACATTCAACGCCTGGGACGGATTGACCTTCAGGCCGCCGTTAACCCGGGCGTCCACCAGATTGGCGAGGGCATCCCAGACAGGATAGATCACCAGCAGAAACGCGGCGGATGGCGGTTTTGCGCTGAGGAAGATCGCGGCTGCAATCCAGACGATCGAGAACAGGGCACGTGTAAAATAGTAGGATTGCAGCCAGTTGGGCTGCGATGAAATGCGACTTTGCATCGGGAGGCTCCTTGTATTTACCTACCTACTAGTAGGAAGATACACTCACTAAGTCAACACAGGCTCGAACACCGTTTCGTGAGAGCCAGAAGTGGTGCGGCAATCTTGACAACCAGCCTACCAAAAGGTAGGCAGCGATATGAAATCAATAGCTTCCACTTCAGAAAAAATTCTCGACATTGCGCAGGCTCTTATCGTGGCCGGAGGCTACAACGGCTTCAGCTATGCCGACATCTCCGCTGCGATCGGCATCCGGAAGGCAAGCATCCACCATCACTTTCCGACAAAGGCCGAACTAGTTTCGGTGCTGGTGGGCCGTTACAGGCAGCAGACGGAAGCGGGTCTGAAGTCTTTGCGCGAAAGCATCTCGAGCCCCGCTGAACAGCTGCAGGCCTATGTGAGCTACTGGCACTCATGCATTCGGGACGCCTCCCTGCCCTTCTGCGTCTGTGCGATGCTTGCCAGCGAGATGCAGATGCTGCCGGAAGAGGTCGCATCCCAGGTGCGAGGCCATTTTCATAGCCTCGCCGTATGGCTTACGTCGGTGCTGCAGGCGGGAAGCGAGAATGGCCTCTTCCGGCTGAACAAACGGCCCGAGGAAGAGGCGCAAATCCTGATGGCCTCGGTTCATGGAGCAATGCTCTCGGCGAGAGCTTTCGGCGATCCAGAACTGTTCATCGCAATCGTTGCACCCCAGATCGCCAGGCTTCAAGCCGCGGATTGACGGAGAGTTGCCGGGCCAAACTCAAAGCAACGACGGCTTACCCCCCGCCAGTCTTAGCCTTTCGCAGCGAAGATCGTCGCCCCGATACTGGCTGCAACAACAAGCGCGGTGCCGAACATCTGAGACGGCGTCATCGGCTGCGACAGGATGACGAAGCCGGCAAAGGCGCCGATGGCAGGCTCGAGGCTCATGAGGATGCCGAAGGACGAGGTGGGCATGCGCCGCAGCGCCACCATTTCCAGCACATAGGGCATCAGCGGAACGAGCAGCGCAAGCCCGGCTATTTCGAGCAGGCCGAAGGCCGTCAGATGCGGGACGGCCGAGGCAAAGCCGAAGGGGGTGGAAACGACCGCTGCAACCAGCAGCGACATGGAAAGCCCCTCGAGGCCCTGAAAGGCATTGCCGACCTTCTTCGTCAAAAGAATGTAGCAGGCCCAGCCCGCGCCTGCGCCGATGGCAAAGAGAATGCCGGGGAGATTGCCGACCCATTCTTCGCCATCATAGGCCAGGAGCAGAACGCCGATTGCCGCAAGGATTGGCCAGAGAAGTTGGCGGCTGAGTCCGAAGCCGAGGGTCGCAACCAGCAGCGGCCCGAGAAATTCGATGGCGACGGCAAGCCCTAGGGGAATGCGCGCGATTGCCGAAAAGAAAGAAGTCGTCATCAGCGCCGAGACTGTGCCGAGCGCCAGCACGCCGAGCCATTGCGAGCGGCTGTAGCTCGTGATCTTCGGGCGAACGATGATCGCCAACGCGATGGAGGCGAAGACGAGCCGCAGCCACGTTGCGCCCGCCGGCCCATAGGCGTTGATGATCGGAGCCGACAGGGCCGAGCCGAACTGGATTGACGACATCGACATCACGCACATCAGCACGCCGGCAGCAATGCCGCCGGTCGATGGCGCGACATCCGGATGCGGCATCAGCCCCGCGCCGCCATCCGATCCACTGTCGACAAGCTTCTGTTCCATAAACACCCCCAACTAGGCGGCGTTTTAGAGGCGTGGCCATGCAGTGGCAAATTCAAACTTTTCATCCTGCGATCAGGCACTTTGATGCAAGACGCCTCAGGCTTCGAGACCCTTCAGCACATTGGCGACGTTCAGCCCGATCTCGGGCACGCCATAGCCACCCTCCATGCAGACGAGGACGGGCAGGCCTGCGGCAGCAACCCGCTCGCCCATGCGGATGAAGTCCTGCGATGTCAGCCTGAAGAAGGAGATCGGATCGCGCTCGAACGTATCGACACCGAGTGAAAGCACGATCGCCTCCGCACCGAAGGCCTTGATGCGGGCAAGCGCATCGTCGAGCGCCGCCGACCAGACCTCCCAAAGCGTGCCGCGCGGCATGGGGTAATTGCGGTTGGCGCCCAAGCCCTCACCCTCGCCTTCCTCATCAGCATGGCCAAGGAAATAGGGAAAGGCGTGGATGGGATCACCATGCAAGGACGCTGTGAAAACATCGCCGCGTCGGTAGAAAAGGTCCTGCGTGCCGTTGCCGTGATGGAAATCGACATCGAGCACCGCCACCTTGGCCGCGCCGTGATCACGCAGCCGCTGCGCCGCGACGCCGGCATTGTTGATGAAGCAATAACCGCCGAAGAGATCGATGCCGGCATGATGGCCGGGCGGCCGGCAAAGTGCGAAGACGAAGCGGTTGCCGGCGTTGAGCCAGTCGGCGCCTGTCAGAGCGCAGCGCATGGAAGCGAGCGCCGCCTCATAGGACCCTTTCGTGATCGAGGTATCGGCCGCGTTGGCATAATGGCCGATCATGCCGACGATATTGTCAGGCACGCGCTGGCTGGTGCGCCTGACGGGAAAGGAATTGGCGATCGCCTCACCCGTATAGCCGGCGGCGACCCAGCGCTCCCAGACCGCGCCGAGAAAATCGAGATAGGCCGGATCATGCACCTTTCGCGCCGTTTCCAGCCCGTGGGCATGAGGTGCAACCACATCGGCAAAGCCGGCTTCCTTCACGGCGGCAAGGATCCATTCGGCGCGGAAGGGCGCCTCGAAGGGTGTGACGAGCTGGCCATCATGCAGCTCGGTCTTCGCGTCTCTGAGCTTGTGATCCTCCGAATAGATGACCCGCATGTTCGCCTCCCCATCGCCCACTTAGTTCTGCTGATGACACGAAGGCTTACATGCATCGCGTCCGAGAAAAAAGGGTGACATGCAATCTTGAATGCTGCTGCAAACAACTGCACCTTCCGCCTGCGTTTGAGGAATTGGAGGCGGCCGCATGAAACTCCTGATGGTCGATGTCGACGGCGTGTTGGTGCACGGCCGGCCAAGCGACGGATTGCCGCTGTTCACCTATCTGGAGCGCGATCTGGGCTTGCGGCTGGATGTGCTTCAACAGGCGTTCTTCAAAACCTATTGGGTCGATATCGTCACCGGCCGCGATGCGCTGGAGCCGAAGCTTGCAGAAGTTCTCGGCAAAATCGCTCCTCATCTCAGTGCCCGAACGCTGATCGACTACTGGTTCGAGAATGATTCCCGCCTGGACCACGTCCTGCTCGACGATCTCGCCGCCCTGCGGGCCGGGGGAACGAGGATGTTCCTTGCGACCAATCAGGAGCATATGCGCGCCGCCTATCTGATGGGCGAACTCGGGCTCTCCTCTCGCTTCGACGGCATCTTCTATTCCGCCGCCCTCGGCTATCAGAAGCCAGCAGCCGAATTCTTCCGGCTGGCAACCGAACGTGTCGGGATATCCGCAAGCGAGATCGGCTTCATTGATGACGTGGAGGCCAATATCGAGGCCGCACGGCACTTCGGCTGGAAGGCGATGCAATGGACAGCGGGATCGACATTGCAGGATGCCATTGCCGCTTTCTCAGCCTGAATAGCCTTCTCAGGCTGCAATGCGCTTATAGAAAATGGTCGTGTCGCAAAGGCCGCCCTCCGGCCACATCGCATAATCCGGCACGACGCCGACGCGCTGCCAGCCGAGGCGCGGATAGATCGCCTCGGCATCGCTGCCGGTTGCCGTATCGAGCACAAGCAGGGTCTTGCCGATACGGGCTGCCTCGCGCTCAGCCGCCTCCATCAAGAGGCGGGCAAGTCCCTTACCCCGCGCGGATCGGTGCACCAGCAACTTCTTGAGATCGCCGCGATGCGGCTGGTTCGGCATCTGGGCTGCGCCCACCTGCACCGTGCCTACGACCCTGCCCTCGATCACGGCGACAAAAAGCAATGTCCCGCCGCTTTCGACGCTGTCTGCGACGCTCTGCCAATAAGGCAATGCGTCGGCAGGCATATAAGGCTGCATGAAGCCGACGGAAGCGCCGCCATTGACGCAATCGGCAAGCACATCGCAGAGATCCCGCAGGACAGTACGAGCCTCAACGGCGGAGAGAAGACGAATATCGGGCATGAGAAGGTCCTTGGGTGTTATGAACGGCCGCGATCGAGGATGACGCTGTAGCGCGCCGGCACCTCGCCGGGATTGTGGAAGGCGTGGCCATTGCCGACGCCCATGAAGAGGCAATCGCCAGGCATGAGGCGGTGCACGATGTCGCGGTGCGTCACCTCCATTTCGCCCTCGAACAGCCAGACATGCTGGGTCATGCCGGCACTTGCCGAATTCGGCGGGAAGATGACGCGCGCGCCGGCGGGGAAGATGACTTCGACGACATCGACCTTCGAGTCGGTTCCCGGCGGCGAGACGGCGCGTCTGACATAGCCGGTTCCCGGGTCGCGCCAGATCGCCTGCTGATCGCGGCGGGCAAGCGGCGACACCTCCTTATCCTCCTCGGCAAAAAAGGCCGAAAGCGAAAGTCCAAGCGCTGCGCAAAGCCGCGACAGCAGCGAGGCCGTCGGGCTCGCCTCGGCCCGCTCGATGCGCGAGATCATGGCACGGCTGACGGCCGAGGCATTGGCAAGCTCATCCAGCGTCAGGCCGCGGGTGATGCGCAGCTCCTTGATGCGCGCACCGATCGCCAGTTCCAGATCATCATCCGCCATGACTCATGTCTCACGCTTCGTGATTCTACTATATGAGAAATACATGATCGCATGATGGAATCAAGAGCATTGTGACACTCGGCAGCGGCGAGCCAGAAAAGGCTAACATAACGTGAAGATACCAGCCAAAGCCCCGCTTTTCCGCTTTGCGGCGCGGGGCGGCGCTGCTATATGGCGCGCATGAGCACCAATTCCACTACTCCGCTTTCGCATATCCGCAACTTCTCGATCGTGGCCCATATCGACCACGGCAAATCGACGCTGGCCGATCGCCTGATCCAGACGACGGGCGGCCTTGCCGAACGCGAGATGTCCGAGCAGGTGCTTGATAATATGGAGATCGAGCGCGAACGCGGCATCACCATCAAGGCCCAGACCGTGCGCCTGCACTACAAGGCTCAGAACGGCGAAACCTACATCCTCAACCTGATCGACACGCCCGGGCACGTCGACTTCGCCTATGAAGTCTCGCGCTCGCTGTCGGCCTGCGAGGGATCGCTGCTTGTCGTCGACGCCTCTCAGGGTGTGGAAGCGCAGACGCTTGCCAACGTCTATCAGGCGATCGACAACAATCACGAGCTTGTCACCGTCCTCAACAAGATCGACCTGCCGGCAGCCGAACCCGACCGCATCAAGGAACAGATTGAGGAAGTGATCGGCATCGATGCCTCCGACGCCGTGCTGATTTCGGCCAAGACCGGCCTCGGCATTCCCGACGTGCTGGAAGCCATCGTGCACAAGCTGCCGGCGCCAAAGAGCGCAGGCGGCGAGAAGGCACCGCTCAAGGCGCTGCTGGTCGACAGCTGGTACGACACCTATCTCGGCGTCATGGTTCTCGTGCGCATCATCGACGGCACGCTGACCAAGGGCCAGACCATCCGCATGATGGGCACGGACGCGAAGTACCAGATCGAGCGTGTCGGCGTTCTCACGCCGAAGATGGTCGCCGTCGACAGCCTTGGCCCCGGCGAGATCGGCTTCATCACCGCTTCGATCAAGGAAGTGGCCGATACCCGCGTCGGCGATACCATCACCGAAGACAAGCGCCCGACCGCCGAACCGCTGCCGGGCTTCAAGCCGGCGCAGCCTGTCGTGTTCTGCGGCCTCTTCCCGGTCGATGCCGCCGATTTCGAAGATCTGCGCTCGGCCATGGGCAAGCTGCGCCTCAACGACGCCAGCTTCTCCTTTGAAATGGAATCTTCTGCCGCTCTCGGCTTCGGCTTCCGCTGCGGCTTCCTCGGCCTGCTGCACCTGGAAATCATCCAAGAACGCCTGGAGCGCGAATTCAATCTCGACCTGATTGCGACGGCTCCCTCGGTCGTCTATCAGCTCACCATGACCGACGGCACCGAGATCGAGCTGCACAACCCGGCCGATATGCCAGATGTCGTCAAGATTTCCGAATTCCGTGAGCCGTGGATCAAGGCGACGATCCTGACGCCGGACGATTATCTCGGCTCGATCCTGAAACTCTGCCAGGACCGCCGCGGCATCCAGACCGAGCTGACCTATGTCGGCAACCGCGCCATGATCACCTATGACCTGCCGCTTAACGAAGTCGTCTTCGACTTCTACGACCGCCTGAAGTCGATTTCGAAGGGCTATGCCTCCTTCGACTACAGCCTGACAGACTATCGCGAGAGCGACCTCGTCAAAATGTCGATCCTCGTCAATGCCGAGCCGGTGGATGCGCTCTCCATGCTCGTGCACCGCTCGGCGGCTGAAAAGCGCGGCCGCGTCATGTGCGAGAAGCTGAAAGACCTGATCCCGCAGCACATGTTCCAGATCCCGATCCAGGCCGCCATCGGCGGACGCATCATTGCGCGCGAAACGGTGAAGGCGCTGCGCAAGGACGTGACCGCCAAGTGCTACGGCGGCGACGCCACCCGCAAGCGCAAGCTGCTCGACAAGCAGAAGGAAGGCAAGAAGCGCATGCGGCAGTTCGGCAAGGTCGAAATCCCGCAGGAAGCGTTCATTGCCGCGCTGAAGATGGGGGATGAGTGAGGCTCTTCCCAATAACACATTATGCGCATATAGTATGCGCATAATGTGAGGAATGCCTTATGACCCAAGCGACGCGAAAAGCTGCAAATTTGTCTCTCGACGAAGGGCTGGTTTCAGACGCACGCGAGTTGAAAATCAATATCTCACGTGCTGCCGAAGACGGCATAGCGCGCGCCATCAAGGCTGAGCGCGAGCGCCTATGGCTTTTGGAAAATGCCGAAGCAATCGACCAGGCCAATGCCTATGTTGAAAAACATGGCCTGCCCTTTGGAAAATACCGACAGTTCTGATGGCGAGATTTCATGTCTATCGCCTGAAACAAAGTCGAATTCTCGCGTTGGATCTTCAGTCTGATTTGCTGGAAAGACTAAATACGCGAATGGTGGCGCCACTACTCCGCGCAGAGGAGGTGTCTATGCCAATGGCACGGCTCAACCCACAATTTACTCTCGCTGGCGAGCCCTACATCATGGCGACCCAGCTGATGACAGCTATATCGCTTACCGAAATAGGAGAATTGGTTACCGATCTGAGTCCGCACGGCGATCAGATTACCGCCGCGACCGACTTTCTTTTCCAAGGCTTTTGACCTCAGTTTCCTGCCATATATTCCTTCGTCAGGCCCTCATACTCCTCCATCGCCGGCAGTGCGGCATAGCTGTGCTTGGCCGGCGTCGTCACCCAGGGCAGCTTTTCGCTCGTCCAGGTCTCGATGAAGGGCGTGAACCAGCTGGTGTCGTCGAGCATGGTGGCGCGGACATTGACGAACCAGTCGACGCCTTCGAGCTTCGTGAACATCCAGCTCATGCAATGCGGGCAAAAATAGTGATGGATGACATCGCCGTGCAGACCGCCGATGACAGGCTCGCCCTGCGTTACCTCGAAACCCTGCGTGGGGATGGCGGCGCTCAGCGAATAGGGGCCTGCCGTCATGCGCTGGCAGCCGGTGCAGTGGCAGGCCATGGTGAGCATCGGCTTGGCGCTGATCTTCAGCCGCACCTGCCCGCAACGGCAGCTGCCTTCGCTCGGTAATTCCAGCGTGCTCATGATGTCATTTACTCCTATTTCAAAATCGTCGGTGTACGGCATGTCGCCATCGGATTGATCGGACGTGTCCGATCATCAGCCACCCTCAAGCCTCGGCCGCCTCAGGACGCTCCACCTGCACTCTTATGGTTCTCACCCAGGCTCTGGCGATCGCAAGGCCGGCCGTCTCAGCCGCTGCTGCATGCTTGGCCACAAGTTCCGGATACCGCTCGAGCCATCCCGGCTCCTTGCGTTCGATCGTTTCCCTGAATTCGTCGCGCCAGCGCTCGACCACGGCGGCATTGGCTTCGAAGTGAAACTGCGTGCCATAGGTGGCGCGGCCGATGCGGAAGGCTTGGTTCGGCGTGACGCCGTTGGCGGCCAGGCGCGTGGCGCCAGCAGGCAAGGTAAAGGTGTCGCCATGCCATTCGAAGATGGTGAATTCGTCGCCGAGATCGGCGAGCAGCGGGTCCTTCCTTCCCTCGTCGGTCAGGCCGACCGTCTTCCAGCCGAATTCATGGGCGGTGCCGAGCAGATTTTCGGCCTCATAGGCGCGCGCCAGGATCTGGCTGCCGAGGCAGATGCCGAGCACGGCCTTATCCTCGCTTTCGAAGCGGCGCATGAGCCGCGCCAGCTCCGGCAGATAGGGATGGGTGTCGTCGTCGCGGGCGCTCTGCTCGCCACCGAGCACGGCCAGCGCATCCAAGGACGAGGTGTCCTTCGGCAAAGCCTCCCCGCTCCAGGGGCGAAACCAGTCAAGCTCGGCTCCGGCCTCCTCCAGCGCGATACCGAGAGCGCCAAGCGGGGTGTTCTTCATATTCTCGATGATGGCGACGCGCATACCGTTGATTCCCGAGCAATGTGACCACCGGAGATGAGCATGAGGCGGCGGGAGAGGCAAGTGGCCAGAGCGTTTCAACAGTCAACGGAAATGTCGAACCACTCCGGCCGTCTTTCCTTGCGCAATCCCGGACGGAAAACCGCCTGGCACTTTTCCTGGAATTGCTTTGGCTTGCAGCGGACTAAAGTTGAGCCTAGATCTCAGCAAACAACGAAGGATCAGGACGATGAGCGACAAGCCGCGGATCACCATTCTCTACTGCACGCAATGCAACTGGCTGCTTCGCTCCGGCTGGATGGCGCAGGAGCTGCTGCAGACCTTTACCGACAGCCTTGGCGAAGTGGCGCTGATCCCCGGCACCGGCGGGGTCTTCGAAATCCGCATCGACGGCGAGCTGCTTTGGGAACGCAAGCGGGATGGCGGCTTTCCCGGGCCGAAGGAGCTGAAGCAGCGGGTGCGGGATGTCATCGACCCCGAACGCGATCTCGGCCATACCGACCGCGCATCGCTGGAGAGCTAGGCCCGCTGCGCGGGCATCAGTCGAAGGGCGAACGACAGGGCCTGGTACCGTTGTTGATCGTCGTATAGCTGTCGGTGCCGGGATTGTAGGTCCGGTAGCGCTCGGCGCACCAGGTCTGATGTCGCTTGAGCTGCTGGGCCGGCGAGGGATAGACTGTTCTCGGCGGTGGCGTAAAGGTTTCGCGCGGAGGAACCTGGACTCGCGGGCTGCCAAAGCGATTGAGGCCCCCGTTATAGGGCGGCGTGATCGGAAGCGGCTGACCTGGGCGGGTGTAGAACTGCCGCTCGCCGAAACCGAAACAGCCACGGGAATCGCAGATGACCGTATTGGTGCGCGGCGGAGTGATGAGCTTCCGGGAGTCCGAGGCGGCCGTAGCGAAATCCACCTGCGACAGCGAGGCAAGCGCGAGGACGCAGCCAAACGCGATCCTATGAAAAACAGCCATGACATACTCCTGTTCCAGACGCTGCGAACCTATGGCGGGCCGCCGCACCTCTTATCTTAGTTGGGGTCATGACGATGGCAAAACCAGTGCTGCTGCAACCGGAACCTATCGATCCACGATGAGTTGATCGCCGCCACCGCTTGCGCCATAACAGCCCAACCATTGCAAGGGAGATTGCCTGTGAGCAGCTTGAAATTCGGCACCAGCGGCCTTCGCGGCCTATCCGCAGACCTTACCGGACGGGCATCGGCGCTCTACGCGACGGCCTTTGCCCGTCATCTGCTGAAAAACGGCCATGCCAAACCGGGCGACCTCATCCTCGTCGGCCGCGATTTCCGCGAATCGAGCCCGGCGATCTCGGCCACCTGCATCGGCGCGCTGAAGCGGGCCGGCCTGAAGCCGATCGACTGCGGCACATTGCCGACGCCGGCGCTGGCGCTTTACGGCCTGCAGCTGAAGGCCGCCTCGCTGATGATCACCGGCTCGCATATCCCCGCCGACCGCAACGGCATCAAATTCTATCGACCTGATGGCGAAATCGACAAGCGCGACGAAGTGGCGATCAGCGAAGAGGCGTTTGCGATTGGCGATTCAGTGCTCGACGAAACCCCTGCCGAGGCGGAAAACCGCACGGCGGAGACGGAGGCGCTGTTCCTGGAGCGCAACAAGGGCCTGCTGCCTCCAGGCAGCCTCGCCGGCCTCACCATCGGCGTCTATCAGCACAGCACGGTGGCACGTGATCTCTTCGGTCAGGTGCTTACCCATTACGGCGCCCGCGTCGTGCCGCTCGGCCGCTCCGACAGCTTCATTCCGGTCGACACCGAAGCGGTCTCCGCCGAAACCATCCGCCTCATGAAGGCTTGGGCGCCCGAGCACGGCCTGGATGCCATCGTCTCGGCCGATGGCGACGGTGACCGGCCGCTGGTCACGGACGAAACCGGCGAGCCCCTGCGCGGCGATCTGCTTGGCCTCATCGCAGCAAATTTCCTCGGCGCCGATGTTGTGGTGACGCCGGTCACCTCGAATTCCGGCATCGAGGCCGCCGGTTCCTATGCCGTCACCCGCACCCGCGTCGGCTCTCCCTATGTGATCGCCGGCATGGACGAGGCCATCGCGGCCGGCAAGGCCAATGTCATGGGCTTCGAGGCCAATGGTGGCACGTTGACGGCCAGCCGCTTCACCGTCGAGGGAAAACCCTTCGAGCCGCTGCCGACGCGCGACAGCTTTCTGCCGATTCTCGCGACGCTCTATGCCGCCGCCAAGGCACGCAAACCGCTTTCGGCGGTTGCCAGCAGCTACCGCCTGCCCTTTGCCGCCGCCGACCGTCTGGAGAATTTTCCCGTGGAAACCAGTGCCGCGCTGATGGCCTATCTGCGCGCCTCCGACGCCAATCTTTCGGATTTCCTGAAGCCGATCGCGACGGTCGCTTCCAAGAGCGATATCGACGGCCTGCGGGTGACACTTGTGGATAACCGAATCATCCATTTCCGCCCTTCCGGCAACGCGCCGGAAATGCGCTGCTACGTGGAAGCATCGAGCGAAAGCGAGGCAAAGGCCCTGCTGGAACAGGGACTTGGCCTGATCAGCGCATGGGCCGCAGCCCGGGTTTGACCCGGGCTCCACCCGCTTTTTTGACGATTGCCACGAAAACTTCAAAAACCCTGTTGACACCGGACGGCCACCCCCTTACATGCGTGTCCGTCGCCCAGATGGCGGAATTGGTAGACGCGCAGGTTTCAGGTACCTGTGCCGCGAGGCGTGGAGGTTCGAGTCCTCTTCTGGGCACCATTTCCTTTCTTGAGAAACACGGATTTCTCAAAGATTTCAAGATTTAGCGAGCTCTTGCAATGCCGCTTCCGGTTCGCCGGGAGTTCATAAGAACTTGTCTTGAAATCGGCTATCCGGATGAAAGCCGGCCTTTCGGCATCCCTGAATAATCGTCCTTTGAACGGATCCCTGATGCCCGCCGCTGGCAGGCGATGAATGCCTGGTCAACAGCTGCCGCCCAGTGTCTTTAAATCATTGACTATCGAAGAAGAGATCGACCTAATGGGGCAAACCCTGAGGGACGTTTGATGGACCACAAGAGCGACTGGTACGACCTGATTGTTGGCAACGGCAATGTCAACGAAGGACTAGGGAGGATGATAGGGTTCATCCTCGCCGTCATCATAATCCTCAGCCTTATCTTCTGGGCAATCTGAGCGCCTCTCGCCGAGGGAGGCTGTCGCCCCTGTCTTACATCAACTAGTGAAGGCTTCCCGAATCCGGCCTGACGCTAAGTCCGGCCTCACGCACCGCCTCCAGAAAAGCCTTTCGCGACCGCTCGGCGGAAACCTTGCCAAGAACGGCATCGAGGCAAACCAGCACGGCCTCATCCATTGCCGGGCCGCCATTGACCGGCCACTCCTCGCTCATGCAGTTTGCCGCGTCCAGCGCGTTGGTGATGATCGCGAAATGGCCGATGCCATCGAGATCGACTATGACGGGATTGTTCCAATCACCATATTCCATGGCAGCCCTCCTCGCCTTTACGCTACAAGCCCATAACGGGAGCAGCGGCGAGATGTTCCTGGGCTCTGCGCAGGGCGTTAAGATTTTCTTGCGGCGCCTCATCGGATGTGACCGGATACGAGACGCTCTGTATGGAAACCGCGATGGGCAACCACCAGTCAAATATCCCAATCAGGGCAGTGACCGAGATCCGCGCTTCCCGCTGTGTGCAAACCTCCATCCCGTTATGGCGCTACCTCGCGCAACGTTATCTCGTTAACTTTTGCCGAAGGGAGGAAAAGACGAATAAGGGGAACAATAAAATGGACCACGTCTGCAACCTGCTCTGGCTCGCCTTCAGTGTCGCTCTTCTCTTTGCCGCGTTGAACCGGCGGCTCGTCGGTGATTACGTCGCCATGTGGTATCTGCTCGTTATTACCGTGGTGACAGTGATGGCCTGGGCGGGTTTCTTCCCGACCGACATGGCGACGCTGCGCGCAGGCTAGAGCGCTCCGGCGCCACAACCATGCAATTCTGCCTACCTTTGCTCGATAACAGTCAGGCACCAAAAGCCGCCGAAAACCTATCTCGGCAGCCTGAAGCATGAATAAAGGTCCAGCCGGCGCTCCAAAGCGCGTCCATGTCGACCGACCATACTCCCGCGCTCGCGAGACCAGCTGTTTTGGGGATGATAGGGACGGCTGTATTCCATTCCCCTTCGGCGTAGCCCGTCAGTAGTGCTCGGACTGGGAGAAAGTATGGGCGAGCTCCGCCTGCCCCGCCGTCAGGCCGCAATCGACAGGCAGGCAAACGCCAGTGATCGCCGAGGCAAGCGGACTTGCGAGGAAAGAGACGGCATTGGCGACATCGGCCGGATCGACGACGCGCCGCAGCGCATACCAGCGTTTTGCCTCCTCGAAGACATTCGGGTTTGCGGCGGCGCGCGCTTCCCAGGCCTGGGTGCGCACTGTGCCGGGCGCGACCGCATTCGAACGGATGCCGAACTTGCCGTATTCGACCGCGACCAGCCGGGTGAAATGCAGAAGCCCGGCCTTGGCCGCGCTATAGGCCGGATGGCCGAAGACGGCCATACCGTTGACGGAGGCGATATTGATCACCGACCCCTTCGACGCCTTCAGCATGTCCTCGACGGCGCGGAAGCAGAGAAAAGCCGCTTCGAGATTGAGGGCATTGTCGGCACGCCAGATGGCCGGCGTGGTATCATGAAGACTGACGGCGCGAGCGGCACCGGCATTGTTGACGAGCGTCTTCACCCCGCCGAGATCCGATGCGGCCTTTGCCATGGCGGCAACATCGGCATCGCTGGTGATATCCGCCTTGAACGTGACGAAACGCTCCGCCGGGCCGAGTTCTCCAACAGCCTTCTGCATGGCCGCCTCGTCGATATCGACGAGCAGGATGATGTCGTGGTCATCCGCCAGGCGTTTTGCAATGGCACGGCCGATATCGCCGGCAGCCCCCGTGACGATGGCGACGGATTTGCTCATATCATATTCCTTCGATCGATTCCCCGAGCGGCTTGATCCGCCACCCTATGTTGTTGTTTCGGCGGAGCCCAATGTGATGAGCGTCGCCGACTTCGCGAAACTGCTCTAATCTCCAAGAAGCTGACGGTCGTCGCCATCGCGATGGGTGACGAGCTGCTGCTTGATACGGCGCAGCGTCACCGTTGCCTGCGGCTGAATGCGATAGGCGACCAGGCTAGCGAGAATGTCCACCACGGCCAGATAGGCGATGCGGGTCGATGTCGGCCGATAGATATTGTCTCCTTCCGGCAGGTCGACGGGCACCGTAATCTCGGCGGCGCGGGCCACCGGACTTTCACTCTGCGTCAGGGCGATGGTCGGCACCTTGGCTTCGCGTGCCAGCGCAAAAGCGCGCACCAGCTCGGCGTTGCGGCCGGAGAAGGAAGAGCCGATCAGCACGTCCGTCGGCTTGGCGGCGGCAGCCATCATCAGCTGCATGCTGTGGTCGGAGCTCGCGGTAATGCGAAGGCCGAGCCGGAACAGGCGGTTCTGCAGCTCGGTCGCGATCATAGAGGAATTGCCACCGGAGCCGAAGGCATAGATCATCTCCGCACTGGCGAGGCGGTTCGCCGCCCGCTCGATGGCGGCAACATCCAGCCCGCGATGCAGCAGGAAGAGTGCGTTCTGCGCCTTGGTAATAATATCCTGGGCAACGTCGGCCGGTGCGATGCTCTTCGGCTCGGGCTTCAGATAGCGCATGCCGACATAGGCTGTCCGCGCAAGCTGCACCTTGAAATCGGAAAAGCTTTCGCAGCCCAGACGTCGGCAGAAACGCGTCACCGTCGGCGGCGAGACATCCGCCTTGCCCGCAAGCTCGATAATGGAAGCATTGACGGCGAATTCGAAATCATTGAGGACGATGTCGGCGATACGGATTTCCGATTGCGAAAGCCGGCCTCTCTCTTCCTGCATGGTCGTGAAGATATCCATCAGCCCCCCTTCGTCGCTGCTTCACCCACGTTTGACACGTAGTCAGCGACACGATCCATCTCAATCTTCCTGATCCCGCCGGCGCCTGTGGACAGGCGTATGCGCAGAAGCAGCTCGTCATTCGTTCTCGTTTCGCCGGAACCGTGACATGCGATGGCCACCATGCGGTTCCTGCAAATTATTTTCTTGATACGTTGACAAATGACCATAGAAAGCGGAATTTGGCCAGTGAAAATCGCAAATTATGAAAAGAATTTAAATGACGGCGGATGCTATGCGTGATCCTTTCAAGAATCCCTTCCCTGCCAGCGATACCGCCAGGCATTCGATCTGGGAGATGCTCGTCCCGCGCGATATCGATGCTTTTCTTGCCGCCGACTGGTCGATGGTCGCGGGCGATTTCGTCGAAGAGGGCTTTATCGGCATCGATGGCAAGCGCGCGGTCAGCCCGGACAAATGGCGCCTCGCCTTCCCGACGCTGTCCGCCTATCGCGACGAGTGGCTGCGCCAGGCACGCGACTTCGCCACGCAATCCTTCGCCGAAGATCCGCGCACGGCCATCTTCATCACAACGACCCTCGAAGACATCGAGATCGAAGGCGATATGGCACTGGTGCGCAAGAAGTTCGACGGCAGCCTGAAGAAGTCGGATGGCGGCATCGACGTGATGAAGTGGCAGACACTTTATTACTGCCGCCTGCATGAAGGACGCTGGAAGATCTGCGGCTTCACCGGCTATCTGCCGAACCCCATGGAATAGAGGCGACAGCATTGCGCATTTTCACGGCGGCCCTTGCGACCGAGACGAATACCTTCTCTCCTATCTGCGTCGACCGGCGCGCCTTCGAAGCCTCTCTTTATGCGCCGCCGGGCACGCATCCGGAAACGCCGACGCTATGTTCCGCACCGATCACTGTGGGACGCCGTATCGCGGTGGAAAAGGGCTGGGAGGTGATCGAGGGTACCGCCACCTGGGCCGATCCGGCCGGGTTGGTCAATCGCCGTACCTATGAGGAACTGCGCGACGAAATTCTCGAGCAGTTGCGGGCGGCAATGCCTGTCGATGCCGTCGTTCTCGGACTGCACGGCGCCATGGTTGCGGATGGTTACGAGGATACGGAAGGTGATTTCCTATCGCGCGTGCGCGGGATCGTCGGGCCGGATATCCTAGTCTGCGCCGAACTCGATCCGCATAGCCACCTTACGGCGAAGCGCCTCGCGGCCGCTGATTTCTTCGTCTATTTCAAGGAATTCCCGCATACGGATTTCGTCGATCGTGCCGAGGACCTCTGGCGGATCGCAATCGATACGCTAGAAGGCCGCGTGAAGCCGGTCATGTCGGTCTTCGACTGCCGCATGATCGATGTCTTTCCGACGTCGCGCGAGCCGATGCGTTCCTTCGTCGACAAGATTATGGCGATGGAAAAAAGTGACGCCGATATTCTTTCGATTTCGGTCATTCATGGTTTCATGGCCGGCGACGTGCCGGAGATGGGTACGAAGCTGCTCGTCGCTACCGATAATAAGCCGGATAAAGGTTCCGCAATCGCCCGCGATCTCGGCCTGGAACTCTTCTCAAAGCGCGGCACCTTCATCATGCCGCAGATCGACGAGAAGCAGGCGGTAAGCGAGGCCATGGCTGCCGCTTCGGGTCCGGTCGTCATAGCCGATCTCTGGGACAATCCCGGCGGCGGCACGGCAGGCGACGCAACGGTCATCCTGCAGGAATTGCTCGATCGCGGCGCTACCGACACGGCGATCGGCACGATCTGGGACCCGATGGCGGTGCAGATCTGCATGGCGGCCGGCGAAGGTGCCGAAATTCCATTGCGCTTCGGCGCGAAATCGGCGCCGGGCACGGGCAATCCGATCGACGGCCTCGTCAAGATCATCCGCCTTGTCCCCAATGCCGAGATGCGCTTCGGCGAGAGCTTCGCGCCCTTCGGCGATGCTGTGCATATTCAGCTCGATGGCATCGACATCATCCTGAACTCGACGCGCGCGCAGAGCTTCGATCCGAGCCTGTTTTCCGTCATGGGCATCGACCCGACAACGAAGAAAATCCTGGTCATCAAATCGACCAATCATTTCTATGCGTCTTTCTCGAAGATCGCATCGCAGATCCTTTACTGCTCCGCAGGAACGCCTTATCCCAACAATCCGGCGCGCACGCCCTACCGCCGCGCGCGAAAGGATATCTGGCCGATGGTGGCGGACCCCTTTGCAGAAGAACGGAAAGACGCCTGACATGGCTCCGAGTATCGCTCACGACATCGCCTTGGAAATCAGCCCCAAGCCGGGCGACACGATCGACAGCCTCTCCACGCCCCGCCCGATCATCGACGAAGACCGGCTGGCTGCGAATATTGCGCGCGTGCAGTCCTACATGGATGCGCACGGACTGAATTTCCGCCCGCACATTAAGACTCACAAGATTCCGGCCCTCGCACGCGCCCAGGTCGCCGCCGGCGCCAAGGGCATCAACTGCCAGAAGATCACAGAGGCGGAAGTGTTCGCCAATGCAGGTTTCGAAGATATCCTGATCACCTTCAATATTATCGGGGCTGAAAAGCTCGCACGGCTTTCGGCTTTGAACGACCGTATATCCGGCCTCAAGGTCGTGGCCGACAGCACCGTGACGGTTGACGGCCTTTCCGGCTGGTTCGCCGCTCGCAAGCCGCTGACCGTGCTGGTCGAATGCGATACCGGCGGCGCGCGCTGCGGCGTGCAATCGCCAGAGCAGGCGGCCGCTCTCGGCAAGCATATCGCCAGCAAGCCCGGTCTCGTCTTCGGTGGCTTGATGAGCTATCCAAAGCCGAACAACGCCGCCGCGACGCAGGCTTTCCTCGTCGAAGCCATAGCGCTGCTGAAGAATGATGGCATCGAATGCCCGATCGTCAGCAATGGCGGCACCCCAAGCCTTTTTGAGGCCCACCTCGTGACGGCCGCTACCGAGCATCGCGCCGGAACCTACATCTATAATGACCGCTCGATGGTACGTGCGGGCCATTGCCGGGAAGAGGATTGCGCCATGCACATCCTTGCGACCGTCGTTTCCCGACCAACCGAAGACCGCGCCGTCATCGATGCCGGCTCGAAGGCTTTGACTTCCGACCTTCTCGGTTTTGCCGATTACGGTCAGGTGGTCGACTATCCCGATGCCGTCATCAAGGGGCTATCGGAAGAGCATGGTGTCATCGATCTGTCGAACTGCGCAGGCGCTCGTCCTGAGATCGGCGACAAGATCCGCATCATACCGAACCACACCTGCGTCGTTTCCAATCTCTTCGACCAGATGGTGTTCCATCGCGATGGCATTGTGACCCGCGTCGAAGACGTGGCGGCTCGCGGTCTGGTCTGGTAGGGCGATCCCTCACCCGCTCTCGTGGTTCGAGACGGCCCTTTGGGCCTCCTCACCAAGAGGGCTGATTCTCTACGCTGTAGCCAAAGAACGGTAAGCCGTATTGAGGACCAGGTTTACCCCATCCTCACCCTGAGCTTGTCGAAGGGCGAGGATGGCCAGCACCACCTCCCGTCAGGAGGCGGCTCGGTTCAGCAGGTCCATGTCGATTTCGGTCAGTTCCACCCGCCGCTCGAAAGCCTGGCCGTTTTCATCGAAGAGATGGCAATCGCCGAGGCGGATACCAGTCTTCAGGGGTGCGTCCATGCGGATGGCGGCGCTGCCGGGCAGCGTCGCACAGAAATTCTCGTCGATGCCATCAGCCGTGGCATAGGCAACGGTTTGCGCGCCAAGACGCTCCACGACCGTCGGTACGATCGTGAGGGTCAGATCACCATCGCCAAGCTGGACATGCTCCGGCCGGATGCCGAGGGTCAATGCCTTGCCGGCAAAGCCTGGACGCGGCGTGACGGGCAGTACGGCCTTCTGGCCCTTGTAGTCCACCTCCACACCGGCATCGCTGACATTGGTACAAGTGACGGGCAGGAAGTTCATCTTGGGATTGCCGATGAAGCGGGCAACGAAGGTATTTGCCGGCTTGTGATAAAGCTCCAGCGGCGCACCGACCTGCGATATCTCGCCGGCATTCAGGACGACGATCCGGTCGGCCATTGTCATGGCCTCGACCTGATCGTGCGTCACGTAGATCATGGTTGCCTGCAACTGGCGGTGCAGCTTGGCGAGCTCGATGCGCATATCGGCACGCAGAGCTGCATCGAGGTTGGACAGCGGCTCGTCAAAGAGGAAGATCTTCGGCTCGCGCACGATCGCACGGCCGATGGCGACGCGCTGGCGCTGGCCGCCGGACAACTGACCCGGCTTTTCCTGAAGGCGTTTATCGAGGTGCAGGATGCGGGCGGCATTCTCGACCTTGGCCTTGAGCTTGTCCTCCGCCATCTTCTCCACCCGCAGCGGGAAGGCGATGTTTTCGAACACCGACATATGCGGATAGAGAGCATAGGACTGGAAGACCATGGCGATGCCGCGCTTGACGGGCGGCAGATCATTGACGCGCGCGCCATCGATCTTGATGTCGCCGCTGGTCACATCGTCGAGACCTGCGATCATGCGCAGCAAGGTCGACTTGCCACAGCCGGACGGGCCGACGAAGACGATGAACTCACCGTCATTGACGTCGAGCTCGACGCCCTTGATGACCTCAAAATGACCGTAAGATTTTTTGACCTGATTAAGGTGCAGCTTTCCCAAACTCTGTCTCCGCGCGGCGCCGCCATGGGGCGGGCAGGGCTCCAAAGGCCGCGCGCATTGCGCGCGGCCCGGTGACTTGCAGGCTTACTTGTACTGCTCGAGATCGGCAGCGGCCTTCTTCAGCGCATCCGCCGGCTGAGCCTGACCGGTGACGACCGACTGGACCATGGAGATCATCACGTTCTGGAAGCCCTTGTAGTCCTTGAAGAGCGGCTCGGGACCACCATAGGCGATGCCGTCGATGAACGGCTTCCAGGAAGCATCCTTCTTGACGAACTCGTCAACCATCGGAGACGGGCGCAGCGGCGTGAGGCCTGCGCCGCCCTGGAGTTCGTATTCGCCCTGCGGGCCGGGAGACGTGATGAACTTGGCGAATTCGATCGCCTTGTCCTCGACGCCGCTGCCCTTGAAGACGGCAAGGCTGTCGGTGATGAGCAGCGTGCCCTGACCCTTGGCCGAAGGACCGAGCGGCAGCGGTGCCACGCCCCAATTGATCTTTGTTTCCTTCAGACGAGCGGCGGCACCGGAGCCGGCCTGGATCATGCCGACCTTGCCATCGAGGAAGATGGCCCGCATTTCGTTCTGTTCGTAAGCGGTCGGCCCTTCGACCGAGTAGGGCGTGATGTCCTTGTAGGCCTGGAGAGCTGCCAGAACCTCGGGGCTATCGAGAACGATCTTGTCGCCGTCGATGACCTTGCCGTTGTTGGTGTAAACCCAATGCAGGAACTGGTGCATGGTG
Organism: Rhizobium sp. ERR 1071; assembly: GCF_007828675.1. Classification (NCBI taxonomy): domain Bacteria; kingdom Pseudomonadati; phylum Pseudomonadota; class Alphaproteobacteria; order Hyphomicrobiales; family Rhizobiaceae; genus Rhizobium; species Rhizobium sp. ERR 1071. Next base: position 808,352 of record NZ_VITM01000003.1, read on the forward strand.
TTATCGAAGGTCTTGGCCGAAAGGCCATAGCCGGGAATGCCGGTCTTTTCCTTGATCGCCTTGGCGTCGGCGATTTCTTCAGCCCAGGTGGTCGGCGGCTTTTCCGGATCAAGACCTGCCTTCTTGAAGAGATCCTTGTTCCAGTAGAGCGCCTTTGTCGAGAAGGCGATCGGTGTGCCCCACTGCTGCCCATCGAAGGTAACCGTCCCAACGATGCCCGGATAATAAGCCTTCTTCTCTTCGTCCGTCATCGGGATCGGAACGATCAGGTCGTTGTCAGCGAACTGCTTCAGCGTGCGCGAGCCGACATAAGCCATGGCAACCGGCGTGCCGGCTGCGGCGAGCGTGGTTGCCTTGTCCTGGCACTGCTCCCAACCGACGACCTCAGGCTTGACGGCCCAGCCCGGATTCTTGTCTTCCCACTGCTTGATGTACTTCACATGGATCGGATCGATGCTGTCGCCGCAATAGATCCAGCTGATTTCCTTGTCGGCGGCCTGGGCGTTTACGGCGCCAAGCACGGTGGAGCCGAGCAAAGCAAGGGCGAGAAGCCCCGTCTTGAAATGGAATGTCACGTTTAAGCTCCCGTTCTCTCTGGTGGTTGATTGATTTTATTGCTTCACCGCGCCAGCGGTCAAACCGCTGACGAGATACCGTTGCAGGAAGAAGATCACGACCAGAGCCGGCGCGATGCCGACGAAACTTGCGGCCATGAGTTCGTTCCAGACGACCTCCTGCCGGCCAAAATAGGCAAAAAGCCCAACTGGCAGCGGCATGTATTCCGTCTTCGAATTGAAGGTGAGCGCATAGATGAACTGCTGCGCGTAGGAACCGATGAAAGTGGTAATGGCGACGACGGTGATGCCCGGCATGGCGATCGGCAGGATGACGCGGCGCAGCGTATAGAAATGGCTTGCTCCATCGACAAAGGCCGCTTCGTCGAGTTCCTTCGGAATGCGCATCATATAGGTGCGCAGCAACCAAATCCCAGAGGGAATGAGGAAAGCGACACCCGGTACGATCATGGCAAGATAGGTGTTCAAAAAGCCGAAAGAGCGCATGAGCCGGAACAGCGGGATCAGCAGTACGGCACCGGAAAACATGTTGACTGCCAGGAAGGCGCCGAGCAGCAGGCCAGAACCTCGGAACTCGAAACGAGCGAAGGCATAGGCGGCCGGCACGACGAGAATCAGCACGATGACAGTGCTCACACCGGAAATCAGGAAGGAATTGAAGATATACCAGCCGAAACCGGGCACGCTGGTCCACATCGTGCGATAGGCTGCAAAGGAACCATTTTCGGGAATGAACCGATAGGGCGACGAGAAAAGCTGGCTGAGCGGCTTCAGCGAGACCAGGAACCCCTCGACGAAGGGCGCCAGCACGAAGGTCAGGAACAGGAGGATCCCGGCATAGATGCCGATGAGTTCGTACCACTTGTAGCGATTGATCATGGCGGGCTGGCTCATCGCTGCTTTGCTCCCGTGGAAAAGCGGCTGGTCAGGCGGAAATAGGCAAGGCAGAAGATCGACAGGAAGATGCAGATCAGCACCGCGCGGGCAGCGCCTTCACCATATTTGTAAGATCCGATCGCAGTGCGATAGGTGTCGATGATCATCGTCGTCGTCTCGCCGTTCGGGCCGCCGCGCGTCAGGATCCAGATGATATCGAAGGAATTGAAAGTGGCGATCAGCGACAACATCGACATGGTGACCAGCGACGGCACCAGCAGCGGCAGGGTGATGCGGCGGAAGCGATAGAAGCGGCCGGCGCCATCCGTCCAGGCAGCTTCGTAGAGATCATGCGGGATCGCCTGCATGGCCGCCAGCATATAAAGAGTGACCATCGGCACGCCGATCCAGACGTCGGTAATGATCGTCGCCCAGAAGGCCGTGCTGCCATAGGCGAGGAACGCCACCGGGCTGTCGACGATGCCGAAACGCTGCAGCATGCCCGAAATCATGCCGAACTGGCCATTATACATCCAGCCCCACATGAAGATGCCGATCGCCATCGGCACAACCCAGGGCGGCATGGTCAAGACGCGGAAAAGCGCGCGGCCCGGAACAGCGGAATTCAACAGCGCCGCGCCCAGCGTGCCGATGATCATTTTGATCGACACGGAGAAGAACGTCCAGATGAAAGTCCGGACGATGACGCCTGCGAAAGTGTCGTTGAAGATCTTCGCGTAGTTCTCGAAACCGACCCAATTCGTCACCTTCTTCAACGATGCATCGGTGAAGGACAGGATTATGGTGTCGACCAGCGGATAGGCGACGATGACGGTGACGTAAAGGAGAGCCGGAAAAAGAAGGAGCCAGGCGAAGATGACCGTGCCGCGTTGAACACCCATCCTGCGCCCCTCCCTAGGCGGCTCTTGAATGAAGCGCTTCGTCGAACTCGTCCCAGATCGGCCGGAGATCGACGACGGTCTTCTTCATGCGGGCCTCGTCCATCGAGAGCGCGAGAATGCCGGCTTCCAGCGCATTCTGGGTCGACACCGGCAGATGCAGGCCCGTCTTGACGTGCGCGATAATATCGGCGGCCATCTGTTCGTCGGCGCCATAGTGCTGCGAAAGCGTGGTGGCCGCGTAGGTCTTCTCGATCACCTTCTTGCCGGTCAGCATCTCATGGACATTGAAATAACCGCGGATGAAATCGCCCTCGGCCATGCCGCGCGAGCCCATGATGGCGAAACGGCGGAACTGGTCCGGCACATTGAGATTGGTGTGGAAGTTCATGCCGACACCATTGGCATACTCAATGATCGCGACCTGATAGTCTATGATGTCGCCGTCACTGTCGAAGACCTTGTCAGACCCCATCCAACCGCTCGGCTTGCGATGGAAGAGCTCGAGATCGTTGATGCCTTCCCGCGCGGGATCGTTTTCCGGAATGAAGCTCTTGCGGCCGCCAAAGCTTGCGACCCGCTCCGGCCGCGCGCCAACCACGCCATTATAGAGATCGAGGTCGTGGCAGCATTTTTCCAGCATGAAGCTGCCGGAATAATGTTCGTATCGGCGCCAGTCACGCATGAAGAAGGCGCCGTGATAGGGTTCGATATGCTCGGCAGCCTCGATGGAAACGACATGGCCGAGCTTCCCCTCGGCCTGGGCGGCCAGGAGATCGCGATACATCGGCGAATAGCGCAGCACGAGACCGACATTCAGGCGCTCATGACCGAATTTCGCCATCAGGCGGGCAAGTTCGATACTGTCCTTGATGGTTGTGACGATCGGCTTTTCGCAGAAGATCTTGAGGCCGGCCTCGAGGCCGATGCGGATGTGATCGAGATGCATGTGGTTCGGTGAACCGATCATCAAGAGGTCGATCTTTTCGTTGGCGATCAGATCCTGGGGTGTTGCGTAGGCCTTTCCGGCTGAGATGCCCCGTTCGAGCAAACCGGGCAGGCCCGCGGGTTCCGGATCGACATATCCTGCAATCTCGAAGCTCTCGTCGATCGCCTTGAAGACATAGCCCAGATAGCCTAGGCGGAATCCCAGCCCAATGATTCCAACGCGCATGCTTTTATGTTCCCATTACGTAATTTATTTTCGTAACCTTGGGGCAAATTTTCGCATTCGTCAACGACGTTCGCGCATTTAACCAAAAACATGAAATTTATTTTCAGACCACCAACAAAACCTACCGACGCGAACATGAAGCCACGCTCGCTTTGATTGCGCTGCTGCTTAATTCGGCAGAATGCCTACGACTTATCTATCCGGCCCGTTATATTGCCAATATTGGTAGTTCGGCTTTCTGGTGCTGCTGGAAATGACGCCATTCTGATCGCAAACGTAACCGAGGCGCGGCAAGCCGCGGTAGAACGGACCTTCGTGAAAATAATCGGCGTACACGGTAGCGGTGCGACATTGAAACTTCTCGTCATCAGCCATTTTCGGCGCAGTAACTCCCGGAAGGTCCTTGTAAGGATAGACGGGAGCTACATATGGCTTGGGGAGGAGCGGATTGTCGGCAAGTGCGGCCGCCGGCATCAAGACCGCAAGGGACAGGGCAGCAATGGCGATTTTCGACTTGATCCACATATACTGCTACGCTCCTTTACAAATGCGAGCGCAACGACCACACGCCGCATATCACAGATATAATGGGGCTGGGGTCATGCGCCAACGGGTTCCCCGATCAAAATCATGCGCACGGGATGGTTTCCGCATCGCCGACGCGGGCCATTCACGCTACGTTACACCAAAAAAAATGCTTTTATCTGCAAATACAATGCAGGCGTGTGCAAGCGATTTGCGACAAGTCATAAGCATGTTATATAGTATGAAAATTGTCATCCTGGTTGTTGTCGGCGCGATTTCTGTTTGAAGGAGTAACAGTCATTCTCGAACAGATTAATCGTATCCCGCCTCTTGTTGACCCGGAGATTGCTGACGATGCCGCTCAGCAGGTTTCCATTTATGTCATCAATCTTGATCGCTCGCGTGATCGCTGGGAACGACTGTGCAACAAGGCCGTCGAATATGATCTGCATATCACGCGCGTTCCTGCCGTCGACGGACGTGTCGTCGCGGAGGCAGACCGCGTCGATTTTCATCCGCATTCGTTCATCTATCACAACGGCCGCAAGCTCCTGCCGGGAGAGTACGGATGCTACCGCAGCCATCTGATCGCGCTGGAGCAATTCGTCGCAAGCGGCGACAAGATGGCGATCATCATGGAAGACGACGTCGAGCTCAACGAGAAGCTTATCCCGCGTGCAATCGCAGCGATGGAAAGCGTCCAGGGGGCGCGTCTCGTCAAGCTCGTCAACCATCGCCTTGTCGGCTTCAAGCCGATCTGCGAAACCAGCGAAAACGATGTCGTCGGTCGCTGCATGCATGGTCCGCAGGGATCGGCTGCCTGTTATATCGTCAACCGCAAGGCGGCCAAGAAGCTGCTGACGACGCTGAAGCCCATGCTTCTTCCCTACGACGTCGCTTTGGAACGCGGCTGGTCAACCGGCGTCGAGACATTCACGACCTTTGAAAACCTGGTCGATTTCAGCCCGCACCGCGCCCACACCACGATCGGCAAACGCGTGCATTACCGCGCGGTAAAGCGGCATCCGCTGTTGCGGCTCACGGCACATTGGTTCCGCACCTGCGATCAAGTGCGCCGCTGGTACTACGCCATCGCAATGAAGCAGTAGCTGCGGCAAAGCTGCGAGGCCAAGCCCGAAAGCACTAAGAGACGCCGGTGTCGTGACAGGACACGCGCCTATAGCTGTGCAACGTTATCAAGGTTGGGCTGATCGACCGTCAGATCCGTCTCGCGCTCGCGATAGACCAGATCAACCACTTCGCTGCTCGGCGCATAGCCGGAAACGAGCTTTTGCAGCAGGGCTTTCGCCAAGGGAATGTCGTTTTCATCCAGTGCCGCCTCGAGTGCGGCGAGCCGCCTCGACAGCTCCGGCCAGGGCAGGAAATCCTCCTTGGCCTGCATGATGCGCGGATGGCTGGTCGGCTGCGGGTTGTCGCCGATCAACAGTTCCTCAAAAAGCTTCTCGCCCGGTCGAAGGCCGGTGATTTCAAGCTCGATATCGCCATCCGGCTCGTCCTGGTCCCGCACGGTCAGACCGGACAATTCCACCATTCGCCGCGCGAGATCGGCAATGCGTACCGGTTCGCCCATGTCGAGCAGGAAGACATCGCCGCCGCCCGACATCGCGCCCGCCTGGATCACAAGCTGCGACGCCTCGGGAATGGTCATGAAATAGCGGGTGATATCGGGATGCGTCAGCGTGATCGGGCCGCCGTCGCGGATCTGCTGGCGAAAAAGCGGCACGACCGAACCGGATGAGCCGAGCACGTTGCCGAAACGCACCATCGCGAAATTGGTACTGTCGGTGCCGGGCTTGCGATCTGCATCCATCGCCTGCAGCACCATTTCCGCCAACCGCTTGCTGGCGCCCATGATGTTGGTCGGACGCACAGCCTTGTCGGTGCTGATGAGGACGAAATTTTCGACACCATGATCGCGCGCGGCTTCAGCCGCTATCCGCGTTCCCTGCACATTGTTGCGAATGCCTTCGACGGGATTGTATTCGACGAGCGGCACATGCTTGTACGCAGCGGCATGATAGACGGTCTTCGGCCGCCAGGCCTGCATGATCTGTCTGATCCGCTGGCCATCGCGGACGGAAGCCAGGAAGGGAATGATGCGCACATCGGCGGCGTGGCCGGCGGAGGCGGCCGCCTTCTCCAGCTCGCCGTGAATGGCATAAAGGGCGAACTCGCTCTGTTCGATCAGCAACAGGGAGGACGGACCGTTCTTCAGGATCTGGCGGCAGAGTTCGCTGCCGATCGAGCCGCCGGCACCGGTGACCATGACGACCTTGCCGCGAATGTTCTTCTCGATCAGACCGCGATCGGGAGCGATCACGTTGCGGCCGAGCAGATCCTCGATATCAAGCTCGCGCAGATCCGAAACCGCGACGCGGCCCTGCGCGAGCGCCGTCAGATCTGGCATGGTCCGTACGGTGACGCGAGCTTTGCGCATGTCTTCGAGGATTTCGTTGCGCCGCTGTCGCGTGGCATTCGGCAGGGCGAGCAAGACGCCCTTGATCTCGCCTGAGACTACGAGCGCCGGCAGATCGGCCGGATCATAGATCGGCAGCCCGCCCATAATGCTGCCATGCAGGTTGCGATCGTCATCGAGATAGCCGACGACGTTCAGCTCCGCGCTGTTGGCAAGCGCACCCGCAAGCTGACGCCCTGAAGCACCGGCGCCGTAGACCAGCACCTTGGCAAGCTGATTGCGATTGAGAAGGCGCTGATAGGCGTTGCCAAGCCAGTAGCGTGTCCACATGCGCGACAGGCCGATCGCGATCAGCAGCAGCAAGGGCTGCAATATGCCGACGGTGCGCGGCACGCCCGGCACGCTGATGGCGGTAAAGATCGTCATGAAGGCGAGCGCATAGATCGCCACCGCCTTGACGACCGTCACGAACGCCGAAAGGCCGGCATAGCGGAAGATGGCGCGGTAAAGGCCGAGGACGATGAAGATCGGAATGGCGAGCAGAAGGGAGACGATCGCCGGCAGCCACTCGACGCCTTCGAGGATGACCCAATCGTCAAGGCGAAGACAATAGGCAAACCAGACCGTCAGCACACACAAGCTGGCATCGACCAGCAGCGCAAGCGCGCGCTTGGTGGAGCGCGGCAACGCCAGAAACGGTAGAACGAGTTTATCCGCGGGCACCATCGATCAGCTTTCCCTGGCGCCAGTCATCGGAGCAACGCACCGCTTTTCTCGCATAGATTGTCTCACAAAGTATCGCACAACGCTTAATGACCGTATCGCGCTTCCATTAGCAAGACCCAATCATCCCCAGCGCCGATTTACATTTAGAACAGTCGACGCGCAATTGCATCCTCAATGCTGAAAAAGGCGGCCGATGCGAAAGGGTAAGACGATGGTCACTTGCCGAAATAGCTGCGGATGACGGGATGCCGAAACAGGCCGAGGAGAACGGCAAACGCCATGCCAAGACCGGCACCAAAGATTGCGCCGGCGATCAGCCCGGCCACCATCATCACCTTGCGGCTCGGCCCATCCGCCTTCAGTGGCGGTTCCGCCTCCGAGATCACGCGAATATTGCTCTGCGAGAGGTCCTGGGCATCGCTCGCCTGACCGGACCGTTTCAGCAGTGATTCATAGAGATTGCGAGCCGCGGTCGCCTTGCGCTGCAGCTCGTTCAGGCCGACAAGCTTGCCTGAGGTATTGACCTGCGAGGCCTTCTGTACTGCCAGTTCTTTGGCGATATCCTGCTCGGCCTTCTGTGCCTGCTCATAATCGGCGCGGGCCGAGGTCATCTGCCGCTGCAGCTCCGCGCGGATTTCGGCGGCGAGGCTATCCAGCGACGATTTCGCGGCGAGCAGGCGCGGATGGCGGGTGCCGAGCTGGCTTTGAAGGCTGCCGACATTGGCCGCCATCGTCGCGTATTGCTGCCGCAGGCTGCTCAATGCCGTCGATGTCACCCCTGCGGACGGATTGTTGGAGACCACATCTTCAAAGCTGAGCTTGCCGGCAGCGTCCGCGCGGGCTCTTGCCTCGATCGTTTTCTGCTGGGCCGTTACCAATAGGTCGTTCAGAGCGGTCAGACGTTTGTCGGAGATCAGATTGCCCTCGACGGCCACCATGTCGTTGTCGGCGCGATAGGTTTCGACGGCCTTTTCGGCTGACAGTACCTGCTGGCGCAGATCCTCCAGGCGGGAATCGAGCGCCGTATTGCTGTTCTTGTAGGTGCTCGCAGCCGCCTTGCTCTCTTCCTCCATGAAGGAGGTCACAAGCTGGTTGGCGATCTCGGCCGATTTTTGAGGATCGCTCGTCGTCACCTTGGCATTGACGACGTAGGTGCTGGATTCGCGGGCGATCTGCACGGCTTTCGCCAAGGCGGCGGTGGCCACATAATTTGCCGCCTCGCCAGTGGCGCCACCATTGAATTTCGGATCCTGATCGAGTTTCAGCGCATCGACGACGCGCCCTAGCACCTTGCCGGAAGACAGGATCTGCGTCTGGCTGTCGATCATCGTCGTGATCAATTCCGGTGGCGTCGGCGCCTGCTGGGCGGAATCGGAGCCTCCGACCGGCCGAGGGTCGAAATAGAGGCTGGTCTCGGCGGTGAATTTCTGCGGAATAAGGGGAATGACCGCTCCGCCCAGAACGGCGCCGGCGCCTGCCAGGGCAAGAACAACGAACTTCTTCGCCCAGATCGAAGCGATGGCCGATCGAAGATCAAGCAAAGGCAATTTTGCCGCCGGTATCGATGCCGTCGGAGCAGCGACAGATGCCGGTACAACAGCAACCTGCTCGACAGTAGGCACCGCAGCGGTGACAACCGGCTCGGAAACGGAGCGGGGGGCCACCGGCTCCTCAACATCGGATCGCTTCGGCTGACTTTGCGGAACGGCGGCATCCGGAATGGGCGCCTCAAGCTCTTCGGAATGTGCCATGGGCTCAGCAGCGGCGACGAAATCCCGAGGGCGCAAGACAGGACTGCGCAAGCGCATACCGTCGCGCCGTATGTCAGACGGCTCGGTATCGCGCCAACCCGCAAGTCGGTCCGATCTCTTGCTTCGTTCCATTGAGCTCATGGCAGACTTTCAATGCTCCGCAGACGCATTCCACGCAGCAGGTGCCGGAAGTTTAGAAACGTTTGGCTAACGGAACATTAAGGACGCTCTCAGGAAATCGCGTGGCACGCGCGCGCATGATCCATCCCTTCATCATTGCTCAACACCATTATCCCTATGAAAAGCCACACGCGCACGGAAGGCAGGGCCATGCAATGACCGCATCGATGACGAAAACTCTGCGACGCCTGCTGGCCGCCACGATCATGCTCGCTTTCACGGCGCAGGCGGAGAGCCCCCTTGCGGCGCAGCAACTATGCTATCGCGGCGTCAATCTGTCCGGTGCGGAATATGGCGAGCGCGGCGGGGTCGTGAATGTGAATTACACATATCCGTCCGAACAGACCGTGCGCTATTTCGCGGAAAAAGGCATGAATACAATCCGCCTTCCCTTCCGATGGGAACGGCTGCAGCCCGTGCTCGGAGCACCTCTCGATGATGACGAACTGCAGCGGCTGAAGGATGCCGTCGATCTCATCCAGAAGCATGGAATGACAGTCGTTCTCGATCCCCACAATTACGCCTATTACGACAAGACGCAGCTCAAGCAGGCTCCCGCGACCGATCTTGCTTTCGGCGATTTCTGGGCGCGGCTTGCGGTGGAGTTCTCCAATCGAAAGGGCGTCGCCTTCGGCCTGATGAACGAGCCCCACGATATCAAGGCTCCCGATTGGCTCGAACTTGCCAACACCGCCATCCGCAGCATCCGAACCATCGGCGCGCGCAATCTCATTCTCGTACCCGGAACGAACTGGACGGGGGCGCATAGCTGGTCGGCCGACGTTCTGGGCGGCGGCGCCAATGGCACGGTCATGCTCGGCGTCAAGGACCCGATCGATTTCTACGCCTTCGAATTCCACCAATATCTGGATTCGGACAGTTCGGGCACGCACCCGGTCTGCGACGGCACCGACAAAGCCGTGAAGGGCATGAACGACGTTACCGACTGGCTGCGCAAGAACGGGAAGCGCGGATTCCTCGGTGAATTCGGCGTCGCCGCCAATGATGGTTGCCTCGACGGTCTCAAACAGGTTCTCGACATCATGAACGCCAACAGCGACGTGTGGCTCGGCTGGACCTATTGGGCCGCCGGCGACTGGTGGCCGCCGGAGGAGCCGCTCAACGTCCAGCCACACAACGGCCGCGACAAGCCGCAGATGAAGGTTCTTACCGAGGGGCTCAATCGAAAAGTGTCGCTGGCAGCCTCATGCGCGTTGGTCAAGCCGGCGAAATGATCAGTGACGGGCAGCCGGCTCTTTGTCGCGAATCATCGGCCTGATATGCTGCCGCCGCCAGTGAAGACGTCACCACTCCGGATATCTGATGCAACGTTCAGGCGAAAAGCAGCCGATCAATTTCGTCATTCTCACGATTTCGCTGCTGGCGGTCTGCTATAACTGCATCCTTGCCTTCATCAATCACAATATCACACCGCTGACGCCGAGCTCCGTCGTGCTGTCCGAAGTGCTGTTGCAGGTCGCCGCCTTCACCTACCTGCTGACGAAAGGCATATATGAGGAGGACATAGCACCGCTCCTTTATCTGCTGCTGACCATCGTGCTGACGGTTTTCGTCATCGCCATCAACAAGCAGGCCTATATCGATCATCTCCGCAACGTGATGATCATCTTCGCTTTTTCGATCATGGGGCGGCTTGCCAACGAGCGCACCGTCAAGCTTGCCTTCAAGATTTCATGCTTCATCGTGCTTGCCGTGCTTGTCCTGGAAATCGTGTCGGTCAAGGAATATGTCGCGCTGTTCCATCCGGCCGAATATTTCCAGAATACGCGTGGGGTGCCGCCGGCGACCTATAGCGATATCGGCCTGTTTCGCGGCGCGCTTGGATTCGAGGGCCGGTTCTCTTTCGGCCTGATCGACCACCGATCGTCCTCCATCTTCCTGGAGCAGGTCTCGCTTGCCAATTTCTGCGGCGTGATGGTGCTGTATCTGATCAGCTTCTCCAATCGTCTCGGTTTGCTGGACCGGCTGCTGTTTTTCTCGACGGTCGTGCTGATCCTGCTGACGAACGACACACGCACGATGCTGATCTTCAGCCTCATCTGCGTTGCGGGCTATTTCATCTATCCATGGCTCCCGAAGACGCTCGACCTGCTGACGATGCCCGGCATCATCGTTGTCGGCTTCGTCATTCACGCGCTCGAGCCGAGCGTGACGGGCGATAATTTCGTCGGGCGCATCAATGGCACGGTCAAAGCCTTCCTCGGCATGGACCTGCAGAGCACGATCGGGCTGCAGCTCGATCAGGTCGGCATCTTTTTCGACAGCGGATATGTCTACATCATCTATGGCGCCACCATCTTCGGCCTGATTCTGTTCTGGCTCTACGCCTCGCTCTATCCGGGCGGCGAAACGGTCAATCAGCGACGCCTTGGCCATGCGCTTTCCCTTTTCCTGTTCCTCAATCTGATGATCGGCTCCACAGCCATCTTCTCCATGAAGACGGCCGGACTGGTCTGGCTTCTTGTGGGATTCCTGAAATTCAACGAGGGAAGTCTGGCGAAACCACCGCAAAAGCTTTCGCTGGCAACCGGCGGCTGAGGCGGGGATACGCCGTTCGAAGACGCAACGGGAACGGCTTTTTGCCCGTCATCCTGCCTAAATATCCGTCGAAACATGGCTGGGGGGAGGTATTTCCCAGACCTCCGATTTCATCTAAGCAGGCGGACATCCTCGGGATAGAAGAGATAAAGACATGACGAGCTATGTATTGACAGTGACGTGCCAATCGACGCGTGGGATCGTTGCGGCGATCTCGAACTATCTGGCCGGGCAGGGCTGCAACATCGTCGATTCCAGCCAGTTCGACGATCTCGACACCGGCATGTTCTTCATGCGCGTCTCCTTCATCTCCGAGGAGGGCGTCGGTGAGACGGCGCTTTCCGAAGGCTTCAAGCCGATCGCCGAGAAGTTCGCCATGGATGCCGAGATCCATGATGCCAAGAAGCGCATGAAGGTGCTGCTCATGGTCTCGCGCTTCGGCCATTGCCTGAACGACCTGCTTTATCGCTGGAAGATCGGCGCGCTGCCGATCGACATCGTCGGCGTCGTCTCCAACCATTTCGACTACCAGAAAGTGGTCGTCAATCACGACATCCCCTTCCACCACATCAAGGTGACGAAGGACAACAAGCCGCAGGCCGAAGCCCAGCTTTTGGAACTGGTCGAGCAGACCGGCACCGAACTCGTCGTACTGGCCCGCTACATGCAGGTTCTGTCGGATGCGCTGTGCCGGAAGATGTCGGGCCGCATCATCAACATCCATCATTCCTTCCTGCCGTCCTTCAAGGGAGCGAACCCCTATAAGCAGGCCTATGAGCGCGGGGTGAAGCTGATCGGGGCGACAGCGCATTACGTCACCGCCGATCTCGACGAAGGTCCGATCATCGAGCAGGACACGGCGCGCATCACGCATGCGCAGTCTGCCGAGGACTATGTCTCGATCGGCCGCGATGTCGAGAGCCAGGTGCTGGCCCGCGCCATCCATGCGCATATCCACTATCGCACTTTCCTCAACGGCAACCGCACCGTCGTCTTCCCGGCAAGCCCGGGATCCTACGCCTCCGAGCGCATGGGGTGAGGCGCAAGCGCGCGATTTCGGCTGGCTTCTTTCCCTTTTCGCTCCGACACGCGATTTGATATCACCGGTATCGAATCGCCCGGAGATCGAGGAGAGGACATGTCATTCTACCGCAACGGCGCGCTGCTGCTGGCGGCGCTCCTGCTATTTGCGCCGGCATCCCATGCCCAAACGGCAGAACAGGACCCTTCCAAGATCGATCTTGCCAAATTGATCGAATGCACGACCTATGACGTGCCAAGCTACAACAATTTCGCTCTATGGCTGACCGGACCGGAACGCGCCACGGCCATGAAACAATTCGGCATCAGCGAGCTGCCGTCGGATAATCCGTTGTTGCGCGAATTCCAGCTTTCGATGCCTATGATCGTTTTCGGGCGGCAGACGAACAGGATCGCCTTCGCCTCCACCGGGCCGCTTGCCGTGCTTGACGAGGCGGATCCGCATCCGCTCGCCAAGCAGCTTGGCGTCACAGCTTCCGTCGACCAGCCGAACAAGTTTCTCGGCGAGAAGATCGTCCTGTCGCGCAAGAACCAGCAGGAAAATTCGGACACCGTACTGGAAACGCGCATCTCGCTGAACGTCTCCACTGTCGATACCCATCCGGGCAAGACGCTAGCCGGTTGCAGCTATTCCATCGAGGTCGAATAGGCTGTTATGCCTAGCCGGCTGCATTCTGCGGCCTATCTTCCTCCTCGCTGCTCGACTACCCTATCTGTTTTGGGTAATTTTCTTTAGGATGGAATGGTTTAGTGTCGATGCGAATGAACCATCCGGGGGATGCCATGGCCGACGCCACGCTCGTGAACCGTATGCAACTGCCGAGACCGGACGTTACACCGGAGGAGGCGGCCGAGATCCTGCAGACGCATTACGGTCTGAGCGGAACACTGACCGAGCTCGGCAGCCAGCAGGACCGCAACTATCGCATCGATGCCGGCGAGAACGCCTATGTGCTGAAGATCTGCCGGGCCGAATACGAGCTGGTCGAGCTCGAGGCGCAGAATGCCGCGATCCGCCATCTGCACGCCAAGCCGGATGCGCCGCGCGTGCCCGAGGTCATCCCCTCACTGAATGGCCGCGATATCCTCGCCATCACTCTCCGCGAGCAGGATTACCTCGTCCGGCTGCTCCGCTTTCTCCCCGGCCAGACACTGACGCGGCGCAACTACCTGCCGCAGACCTCCGTGGCCGGGCTCGGCGCGCTTTCGGCTAGGCTTGCACGCGATCTTGCCGATTTCGATCATCCCGGCCTGCACCGCAGCCTTCAATGGGACCTGCGACGGGCAGGACCCGTTGCCGTGCAGCTGCTGTCGGCCATAACCGATCACGAGGCGCGCGACCGCATCGCCAAGGCAATGGTCGCCGCCGTCAAGCGCATCCAGCCGCTCGCGAGCCAATTGCGTGTTCAGCCGGTGCATCATGATGTCACCGACGACAATGTCGTCAGCCATCCCGATGCGCGCGGACAGCTCGTGCCCGATGGCGTCATCGACTTCGGCGATATCATCCAGGGCTGGCTGGTCGGCGATCTTGCTGTCACCTGTGCGTCGCTGCTACATCATGCAGGCGGCAACCCCTTCCACATCCTTCCGGCAATCAGTGCCTATCATGCGATCTATCCACTGGAGGAAGTCGAAGCCAAAGCCCTGTGGCCGCTGATCGTCGCGCGGGCCGTCATCCTCACCGCCAGCACCGAACAGCAGCTCGCTATCGACCCCGACAACGACTATGTGCGCGGCAATCTCGATTTCGAGCGCGAAATCTTCGATGTCGCAACCGAGGCGCAGCCGGATGTGATGGAAGCGGCGATCCTGCGGACGATCGGTTTTGATGTCGCCCCAGTCGTGACTGACGGCTGGTCGCCGCTGCTACCCGACATCGACTCCTCGCAGATTGCCGCCATCGATCTTTCCGCCACCGGGCCTGACTTCACGGACGGCAACTGGCAGAAGCCTGATATGGACTGGCGGCTGCTTGCCCAGACGGCAATCGCTTCCGGGGCTGCGGCGACCCGCTACGGCGAATTCCGCCTCTCCCTTGCTGCGCCGCTTAACATGAGGCAGCCACAGAATTTCGCGCTGCATTGCGATATCTGCCTGCCGGCTGGCGCGACAGTTGCGGCTCCCTTCCCTGGCCTTCTGCAACGGCAGGGCCAGCATTTCGTGCTGGTCGGTGAAGAAATCAGCCTGCATCTCGACGGTATCGAAAGCGCTCTCGAGGACGGAGCGGCTATCGAGCAAGGCGCGACAATAGGAACGATCGGCAGCGAGGGCTCGGCAATCGGAGGATTGCGCATTCAGCTTTGCCGCGTGCCCGGCCTTGTGCCGCCGCTTTTTGCGACGGCGGATCAGGCAGAGGGGTGGTCGGCCGTCTCCCCCTCGCCCGCCGCTCTTTTGAACCCGGCCTGCGAGGCGCCACGGCCGGACGCTTCCGCGCTGCTTTCTCTGCGCAATGCCCGTTTCGCGAAGCCGCAGAAGCACTATTACGAGTTCCCGCCACAGATCGAGCGCGGCTGGCGCGAATTCCTGTTCGACACGCGAGGGCGCTGCTACCTCGATATGGTCAACAACGTCACGACGCTCGGCCACGCCCATCCGCGCCTGACGGCAGCGATCGCCCAGCAATGGTCTCGCCTCAATACCAACTCCCGCTTCCATTATGCCGCCGTTGCCGAATTCTCCGAGCGACTGGCAACGCTGGCACCTGAGGGACTGGACAGCGTCTTCCTCGTCAATAGCGGCTCGGAAGCCAACGATCTGGCGATCCGCCTTGCATGGGCGCACACGGCCAAGAGAAACATGCTCTGCCTGCTGGAGGCCTATCACGGCTGGACGGTTGCGAGTGAGGCCGTCTCCACCTCGATTGCCGACAATCCGCAGGCGCTGACGACGCGGCCGGATTGGGTGCACCCCGTCCTCTCGCCGAATACCTATCGCGGGCCGTTCCGCGGCCCGGATTCTGCTCCGCATTATCTCGGCGACGTCATGGCGAAACTGCGGGCGATCGACGAAAAGGGCGACGGCCTTGCCGGCTTCATCGCCGAACCGGTCTATGGCAATGCCGGCGGCATCGCGCTGCCGCATGGCTATCTCGCAGGCGTTTATGACGCAGTGCGCCAACGCGGCGGCCTTTGCATCGCCGATGAAGTGCAGGTGGGCTACGGCCGTCTCGGCGAGCATTTTTGGGGCTTCGAAACGCAGGGTGTCACGCCCGACATCATCACCATCGCCAAGGGCATGGGGAACGGCCATCCGCTCGGCGCCGTCATCACCCGCCGCGAGATCGCCGAATCGCTGGAAAAGGAAGGCTATTTCTTCTCCTCCGCCGGCGGCAGCCCGGTGAGCTGCGTCGCCGGTCTCACCGTTCTCGATATCCTCAAGGATGAAAATCTGCAGGAAAATGCCCGCGTCATCGGTGACAGGCTGAAGGCGGGGCTGATCGCTCTCATGGATCGATTCCCGTTGATTGGCGCCGTGCATGGCACTGGGCTTTATCTTGGCGTGGAATTCGTGCGCGACCGCGAAATCCTGACGCCGGCGACCGAAGAAACGGCTGCGATCTGCGAACACCTGCTCGATCTCGGGGTCATCATGCAGCCGACCGGCGATCACTTGAATGTGTTGAAGATCAAGCCGCCGCTATGCCTCGCAGCCGAGAGCGCCGATTTCTTCGTGAAGGCCCTGGAAAAGGTGCTTGAGGATAGATTTTGACGTTCTCGTCACGCCATTAACCATTGAGGTGTTTTAGCGGCGCGTGAATTTTAATGCTGCCGGGGCATTGTCGAATCTCGCGCCAGTTCCTATCTGTTGCTCGGTGATCGGCGAGCCGTACCGACACGGGTAGCAATCCGAAGGTTTTAAGACAACCTTCCCTGCAACCCGCAAGACTCGGAATTTTATTTTCCCGATCGTCGACATTTTGACATCTTTCGGAATATGTTTCTGAGGATGCAATCGCTATTATCTACTAATTTAGTAGATAATAGTACATCGATCGCGGTGCCCCTCACGGGGGCCCTAACAAGTACAACGCCAATTGAGGAAGTGACATGCTGAATAGAAAAGTCATTGCTTCGATCCCTAGGCGGTCCGTGCTTGGCAATGACCGCTCGGGCGCGCTCTCCCGCCCGTGCTGTCGAATGTGACGTTCGTCCTCCTTACCGGAATCAAACAGTCAATTCGCCATGTCTGCGCTGTGCTTGCGCAGAGGGAGTCTATTTATGAAGAAGCAAGTCATCGAATACGCCGGCGTCCCCGTCGGCATCGTCGTTCCCGATCAGGATCGGCTCAAGTTCATCGCTGTAAAATATCATGTCCATGATCTGGACGAGCAGCATTTCAGAAATGCGGACGAAGTGAAGCTTGCGATCCGCGACCTTCTTTCCCGCCAGCAGGCAAAACCGATCCATGTTTGATGGGTCGGATCACCTGCGCTTTTACTCATTCCCATCCCCAGCCCTCACCCTTTGATAGAATCAGGGTGGGGGCTTTTTTATTTGAGGCCATCGCGGCGCCTCCTGCGAAGGAAGCGTCCGCCGGCTCCTTGTGAAACGCCGAAGCTCCAAAGCCTCCGGTCCCGGACCGCTCGGGTTGAACAAACCCATCTTGTCTTTTCCCCGTCTTTACGATCCTATCGCCATGGCGACCTCGCGTTGTAAACGGCGAAGGATTTTTCATTGGCTGACCTCCTCAATCTCCTGACCGATGTCGAAGGCGTCGCTGTCGGTCACTCCACCGACCTTACGCTCGGCTCCGGCGTCACCGCCATCGTCTTCGATGAGCCGGCTATCGCCTCCTGCGCCGTTCTCGGCGGCGCGCCGGGTGGGCGGGATACCGCATTGCTGGATCCTGCAATGACCGTCAGTGCTGTGGATGGTCTCGTGCTCTCAGGCGGCTCGGCCTTCGGCCTCGATGCGGCCGGCGGCGTGCAGGCAGGCTTGAGGGAGATGGGCCGCGGCTTGAAGGTTGGCGATGCGCTGGTGCCAATCGTGCCGCAGGCGATCCTGTTTGATCTCATCAACGGCGGCAACAAGGATTGGGGGCTGCACTCGCCCTATCGCGACATGGGATATGCCGCCTTCAAGGCTGCAAATAAAGGGCCGTTTGCGCTTGGAAGCGTCGGCGCCGGCACCGGTGCCACGACGGCAACGGTCAAGGGCGGCCTCGGCTCGGCAAGTGCCGTCAGCAGTCGCGGATACAGAATCGCCGCCATCGTCGCCGTCAATGCGCTCGGTTCCGCCACCATCGGCGACGGCCCGCATTTCTGGGCGGCTCCCTTCGAGCAGAATGGCGAATTTGGCGGTCTCGGCATGCCGCAGGTGGTCGATTCACGCCTGCGGCTGAAGGGCACCGACATCACCGCCACGACCATCGGCATCGTCGTCACCGACGCTCAGCTGACTAAGGCTGAGGCGCATCGCCTCTCCATCTGTGCTCACGACGGCTTTGCGCGTGCGCTTTTACCGACGCATCTGCCGCTCGACGGTGATACCGTATTTGCCGCTTCCACCGGCAGGCATACGCGCGACGATATGCCTGGTTTCATGGAGCTCTGCCACCTCGCCACCATTGTCATGGCGCGCGCCATCGCCCGCGGCGTCTACGAAGCGACGGCGCTGCCGGTCGAAGGCGGGCAAGTGGCGTGGCGGGATCGCTTCGCTAAGCCCGCCATCTAACGGGAGCTCCCGCGCATGCAGATCCGCGCGCTGATATATTTCGACGAGCTGGTGCGCACCAATTCGATGCGCCAGGCGGCTGAAAACCTGAACGTGGCGCCGACGGCCATCAGCCGTCAGATCGAGAATCTCGAATATCATTTCGGCACGCAACTGGTCGAACGCAGTGCCCGCGGCATCAAATTGACGGCTGCCGGCGAATTGCTGGCGGAACGCGCCGGCCGGACGCTGCGCGAGCTCGACCATGTTCACCAGTTGATCGAAGACCTGAAAGGCCTGCAGCGCGGGACCGTCAGTATCTTTGCCAATGGCGCGTCCGTCGCCAATATCCTCGCTCCGGCGCTGGCCGAATTCAGTCTGCGCTATCCCGGCCTACGCTTCGAAGTGACCATTACCAGCGCCCGCGGCGCCATCGAAGCCGTCAACAATGCCGAGGCCGATATTGCGGTGACGCTGTTTGCCCCGCCGCTTTCCGGCACAAAGGTGCGCCTGCGCTCCGAGCTCGTCTATGACGTGATCGCTGCCGCCTCTCATCCGCTTGCTGCCGCCAGCGAGATCACACTTGCGGAAATCTCGGCCCACGCGCTTGCCGTCCCCGATCGCTCCTTCGGCGCAAGACAGGCCTTCGACGCACTGTTCGAGCAGGAGGGGCTGAAGCTCGATCCAGTCTTTGAGACCGGCTCGCTTGAAATGCAGAAGGAGCTGGTGCTGCGCGGTGCGGCAATCACCATGCTGCCGGCACTCACCGTTCAAAGGGAGATCGAGGCGGGCCAGCTCGTCGCACGGCCCGTGGCGGGCGGCATGGGGGTGCGGACGCCGGTCGATCTCTGCGTCGCGCCCGATCGCCAGCTCTCCTTCGCCGCCGGCAAGCTGCTCGATTTCATCGAGCGCTTCATGCGCCACCAACTTTCCACCAGGAGGAGGCATGATTGAACGAAATGCTGTAACCACGAAAAGAGTGTAGCGGTTTCGGCTACACCGAGCACACATTTTCGGAATTGTGTGTGCGCCGATGAGATGACACTATCCTGAAAAAGACCGCAGGCCGGAAGGGAAGCCGGACATGCGGGCAAAAGCAAGGGAACCGACATGACCAAGTTTTCACGCCCGAGCCTGGGCGACGTCGCGCGGCGGCTTGCCTATGGCGCCGCAGTTTCTGCCGGCCTGCTGATGATGGGCCTGACACAGGCTGAAGCCGCGAAGACGACACTCAATCTCGGCATGAGCGTCGAGCCAACAGGGCTCGATCCGACGATCGCCGCGCCCGTCGCGATCGGCCAGGTCACCTGGCAAAACATTTTCGAAGGCCTGGTTGCGATCGACGAAAACGGCAAGATCGCGCCGCAGCTCGCCAAGAGCTGGGAGATTTCACCTGACGGCCTGACCTATACGTTCAAGCTGCAGACCGGCGTGAAATTCCATGACGGCGAAGCCTTCGATTCGGCTGCCGCCAAGTTCACGCTCGATCGCGCTCGTGGCGCCGACTCCGTCAACCCGCAGAAGCGCTTCTTTTCGACCATCGCCTCGATCGATACGCCGGATGCGGAAACGCTTGTACTGCATCTGTCCTCGCCAACCGGCAGCCTTCTCTATTGGCTAGGCTGGCCGAGCTCCGTGATGGTAGGGCCGAAATCCTCGGCCAATGACAAGACGACGCCCATCGGCACCGGCCCGTTCAAGTTCTCCTCCTGGGCGAAGGGCGATCATGTCGACCTCGTCAAGAACCCGGATTACTGGAACAAGTCGGTCGACGTGAAGCTCGAGAAGGTAACCTTCCGCTTCATTTCCGATCCGCAGGCGGAGGCGGCGGCGTTGAAGGCCGGCGATCTCGATGCCTTTCCGGAATTCGCCGCGCCGGAGCTCATGAGTTCCTTCGAGGGCGACGCCAGGCTGACGACCAAGGTCGGCAATACCGAACTCAAGGTCGTGGCCGGCATGAACAACACCCGCAAGCCCTTCGACGACAAGCGCGTGCGCCAGGCGCTGATGATGGCGCTCGACCGGAAGACGATCATCGAAGGCGCGTGGTCCGGTTTAGGCACCGCGATCGGCAGTCACTACACGCCGAACGATCCCGGCTACAAGGATTTGACCGGCACGCTGCCCTACGACACCGCCAAGGCCAAGGCGCTGCTTGCAGAGGCCGGCTATCCGAACGGTTTCACCTTTACCATCAAGACGCCGCAGATGGCTTATGCGCCGCGTAGCGCCCAGGTGATGCAGGCGATGTTTGCCGATATCGGCGTGACGATGAACATCGAGCCGACGGAATTCCCGGCGAAATGGGTGCAGGACGTCTTGACCGGCCGCAACTACGACATGACCATCGTCGCCCATGCCGAGCCGCTGGATATCGATATCTATTCGCGCGACCCCTATTACTTCAACTACAAGAATCCCGCCTTCAACGAGCTGATGAAGAAGATCCAGCTCACGTCCGATGTATCCGAGCAGAACAAGCTCTATGGCGAGGCGCAGAGCATTCTTGCCGAGGACGTGCCGGCGCTCTTTCTTTTCGTCATGCCGAAGCTCGGCGTCTGGGACAAGAAGCTGAAGGGGCTTTGGGAGAACGAACCGATCCCTTCCAACGTGCTGACCAACGTCTCCTGGGAAGACTGACCGCTCCAACAGTTTGATTGGGCATGATCTTGGTATTTCTTTCGCGCACGACGACCAACTCCTTATCCCCAGCGGGGAGAAGGTGGCCCAAAGGGTCGGATGAGGGGGCTGCCACGCCGAAAACTGCCTTTTGCTTGCGCTCAAGGCACTCGGGATTTCATCCCTCGTCCCCCTCAACCGCCCTATCGGGCACCTTCTCCCCGATGGGGAGAAGGAGGAGTCAAAGGCCGCACCAACTCCGTATTCTTAGCCGAATTAGCCTGGCCATGGACTTGCTATGATCGTACTGCTCACCCGCCGGATTTTCGGACTTGTGCTGACGCTGATTGCCGTCTCGCTGCTGGTCTTTGCCGTCATGGCGCTGCTGCCGGGCGACCCGGCCGCGATCACGCTCGGCACATCGGCGACGCCGGAAACACTTGCCGCGCTCCGGCATGATATGGGTCTCGATCAGCCGCTGATTGTCCGCTACGGCCAATGGCTCGCCGGCGCGCTGGCGGGGGATCTCGGCACGTCCTATACCTATGGCGTTCCGGTCGCAGGCCTGATTGCCGAGCGGCTTGCCGTTACCCTGCCGCTTGCGCTGCTTGCCATCCTGTTGTCGGTTCTTGTCGCCGTACCGCTCGGCGTTGCGGCAGCGGCAAGACGCGGCGGCGTCTTCGATATCATCGCCACGCTGTTTTCGCAGATGGGCATCGCCGTGCCGGGCTTCTGGGTCGGCCTGTTGCTGGTTCTTCTGTTCGCCACCTCCCTCGGCTGGATGCCGGCCGGCGGTTTTCCCGGTTGGGAAAGCGGATTCTGGCCCTCCCTGAAATCTTTGGTGTTACCCGCGATCGCGCTTGCGCTGCCGCAGGCGGCAGTGCTGACCCGCGTGACGCGGTCGGCCGTGCTCGACACGCTGCATGAGGATTTTGCCCGCACGGCGATTGCCAAGGGCCTGTCACGCAGCCGCGTGCTGTGGGGACATGTGGTGCCGAACGCGCTGGTACCGGTGCTGACCATTCTCGGGCTGCAATTCACCTTTCTCGTCGCCGGGGCCGTGTTGATCGAAAATGTCTTCACCCTGCCCGGCCTTGGCCGCCTCGCCTACCAGGCACTCAGCCAGCGCGACGTCATCGTTCTGCAGGATGTCGTGCTGTTCTTTGCCGGCCTCGTCATCGTCGTGAATTTTCTGGTCGATCTATCCTATCTCGTCATCGATCCGCGATTGCGAGCGGGAGGTGCACGATGACTGCTGTCGAGGCCAAAATCGCCGCGACGTCTTCCCGCCGTCGTTTTCGGGCGCTGCGGCGGATGAATCTGATCGTCGGCGCCCTCATTATCCTTGCTCTTGTCGGCGTCGCCATCGTCTCCTTGTTCTGGACACCGGTGCCGCCGGCGAAGATGCAGATCCTCCACAAGCTGCAGCCACCCTTCGGCTTCGGACTTCTCGGCACCGATCAGATCGGCCGTGATGTCCTGTCGATGCTGATGGCGGGCTGCTGGAATTCGCTGTCAATCTCCGTATCGGCGGTTGCGATCGGCGGGACGCTCGGAACGATCATCGGTGTTTCCGCCGCCGCCCAACGCGGCCTGTTCGAGGCGCTGGTCATGCGCGCCTGCGACGTGATCTTCGCCCTGCCGCCGATCCTTTCGGCCATGATCCTCGGTGCATTTCTTGGGACCGGGCGCTCGACGGCAATCATCGCCATTGCGGTTTTCATGGTGCCGGTCTTCGCCCGCGTCGCGCTCGGCTCTGCCTTGCAGGCGTGGAGCCGCGACTATGTGCTGGCGGCGCGCGCCATCGGCAATACGCAGCTTTCCATCACGCTGCGCCATGTCCTGCCCAACATCATGGGCAGTATCATCGTCCAGGCGACCATCCAGCTCGGCCTTGCGATCCTGACTGAGGCTGGGCTCGCTTTCCTGGGTTTGAGCGTACCGCCGCCCGCGCCGACCTGGGGTCGGATGCTGGCCGATGCGCAGACCTATTTCCACGTTGCGCCGTGGCTCGCCCTGCTGCCGGGGCTTGCCATTGCGCTCTCCGTGCTCGGCTTCAACCTGCTCGGCGACGGGCTGCGTGATCTCCTCGACCCCCGCGAGGCGACGCGCTGATTGAGACATGAAGAGTATAGATCATGACCGAACCTACCGATCTTTCCATCCGAGACCTCCGGCGCCAATTTGCCAACAAGAGCCTATCTCCCAGCGAATACTGGCTGGCACTCGAGACGCATATCGAGGCATGGGAGCCGACAATCGCCGCTCTTTACGCCTATGATCCGGAGGATGCTCGCCGGCAAGCCGCGGCCTCCACGGAGCGCTGGGCGAAGGGTACGCCGCTTGGAACCCTGGACGGCATTCCGGTAACGTTGAAGGAGCTAATCGCCACCAAAGGTCAGCCGGTGCCGCTCGGCACGGCGGCGGTCGAGCTCGTTCCCGCTGCCGAAGACGCGCCCATCGCCGCCCGGATGCGCGAGGATGGCGCGGTGATTTTCGCGAAAACCACCTGCCCCGATTACGGCATGCTCTCATCAGGCCTATCGAGCTTTCACAAGCTCAGCCGCAATCCCTGGGACCCCAGCCAAAATCCGGGCGGCTCCAGCGCCGGTGCGTCTGCCGCTGCCGCTGCCGGTTATGGACCGCTGCATATCGGTACCGATATCGGCGGCTCGATACGCCTGCCGGCAGGATGGACCGGCATTTTCGGCTTCAAGCCGAGCAATGGCCGTATTCCGATCGATCCCTATTATCTCGGGCGATGCGCCGGACCGATGACCCGCACGGTCGAGGATGCGGCCTTTTCCATGGCTACGCTCTCACGGCCCGACTGGCGCGACAGCACGAGCCTGCCGCCGAATGAGATCGACTGGATGAATCTCGACATCGACATCCGAGGCATGAAGATCGGCCTGATGCTCGATGCTGGCTGCGGCCTGCCGGTCGAGGACGAGATACGCGATGCGGTCGCTGCTGCCGCCAAGCGCTTCGAGGAAGCAGGCGCCATCATCATCGACGTCTCGCCGGTGCTGACCAGGCAGATGCTTGACGGACTCGATGCTTTCTGGCGTGCACGCTTCTGGGGCGATATGACGGCTTTGAGCGAGGAACGCCGCAACAGCATCCTGCCCTATATCTATAGCTGGGCGAAGGGCGGCGCCGGTATCAGCGGCGTCGATGCCGTTCGCGGCTTCAACCAGACCTACGAGATGCGCAAGAGCTGCGCCAAGCTCTTCGCGGAGGTGGATGCCGTGCTTTCGCCAACCAATCCGATCGTCTCCTATCCCGCCGAATGGGCTTCGCCCACCAACGACCCTGTGCGGCCGTTCGAGCACATCGCCTTCACCGTTCCGTGGAACATGTCGGAGCAGCCGGCGGCATCGATCAATTGCGGCTTCTCCCGCTCCGGTATGCCGATCGGCATGCAGATCATCGGCCCGCGCTTCGACGACATGCTGGTACTTCGTCTCTCGAAGGCTTTTGAGGACTGGACCGGCGGCGTGACGAACTGGCCGAAACGGCCGTCATGAAGCAAACTTGGAGACAGCCAGCTAGTCCAGCGACAATGGCAGCGAAAGGCCGACCTTGACCCGGTCCATGGTCACGAGCGACTTGAACTTCGTGACATTCGGATTGTCGTAGAAAAGACGCCGGGCCACCTCCTCATAGGCGGACATGCTGGGGACGACGATGATGAGCACGAAATCGGCCTCGCCGGTGACCCCGTAGCATTGCTGGACTTCCGGCGCTTCGAGGAAGCTGCGCTTGATCGCGTTGATGAGGTCGTACCGCTCGTTGGCGATATGGACCTCGACCACGATGGTGATCGGCAGGCCTATTGCCGCCGGATCGACGACCGCGATATTGGCCTGGATGACGCCGCTTTCCTGCATACGCTTGATACGCCGCTGCACGGCCGGCGCCGACAGGTTGATCCGTTCACCGATCTCCCGTTGCGGAACCGTACTGTCCTTTTGGAGAATCTCGAGAATTGCCAGGTCGAACTCATCGAGATCGGCGGGTTTGCGCATTTCAATACATCCTTACCGCAAAGAGGAAACAAAATTGCATGAAAGCCATCAAAATGGAGCCAAATCCTCTTCCCCTATGTACTAGCTTTGCGCCACAAATCACCTGACTTGCAAAGGCACGAGAATGTCACAGCGGGACACCGAATACGATATGCGCAGCGCGAGCCTCGGGGAAAGCGAAGATACGAAAGGCTTTCTTCTTGGCGTCGTCGCGATGATCCTCGCGGCGCTGGCCATGAGCATTTCGCCGAGCCTCGTGCGTCTTGCCGATGTCGGGCCTTTCGCCAGCGCCTTTTGGCGTGTCTTTCTGGCGCTGCCGATCCTTTGGATATGGATGCGATATGGCGAGGCTACCGAACCCGATGCACCCCGCGCCAGCTTTACGATACCGACGATCCTCGCCGGCATTGCCTTCACGGGCGACCTGTTCTTTTGGCATCTCTCGATCATGCGGACGACGATCGCCAACGCCACTTTCTTCGCAACGATGGCGCCGCTTTGGGTCGTCATCTTCGGCTGGCTTCTTTTGAGACAGCGTGTCAGCCGCGCCACGCTTCTCGGGCTTCTCATCTGCCTTGCGGGCGGATCGGCACTCGTCGTCCAAAGCCTGGCATTCAATCCGGACCGAGCCGTCGGCGATGCGCTCGCCATCATCACCGGCGCCTTCTTCGGCCTTTATTTCCTGGCAGTCGGCGCGGCACGCCCGGGGACCAATGCCGCGCGCGTTACCTTCGAATTAAGTATCATAACCTCGGCGATCCTGTTCCTGATCGCCTTCTTCTTCGAGCCGCGCATCCTGCCGCAGTCGATCTCGGGGTGGGGCGTGCTTCTCGCGCTCGGCCTGATCAGCCACGCCGGCGGACAGGGACTGCTTTCGGTGGCGCTCGGACGATTGCCAACCGTTTTCTCCTCGCTTGTCATTTTCCTAGAATCGATCGCGGCCGCCGTTTTCGCCTGGTTCCTATTCGGCGAAAACGTCACCCTGCTGCAGGCGCTCGGCGGCATCGTCATCGTCGCCGGCATCTGGATCGCGCGCCCTCGCACTCCGTAAACCGACCGATTGCGAATGCTGGTGGGCGTTGCGGCAACAGGGTTGCGCAGCGCGGTCAGTCGATGAAACGGCGGTAGCCGGTCGGCCGCTCATAGAGCCAGCCGATGCGTTCGATGGCGGCAGCGAAATTCTCCCGCGCGACGGTCATGGTATGGCCGTTGGCGTGAACAATGGTTTCCGGATCTTCCATGATCGCCACATGCCCCTTCCAGAAAACGAAGTCGCCGCGCTTCAGCTCCTCACGCTCGATTGGCTGGCCGAGGCCTGCGGCCTGCATGTCGGTATCGCGCGGTGCGGCGCGGCCCGTCATCGATAGCGCCAGCTGCACCAGCCCCGAGCAATCAATGCCGAGGCCCGAGCGGCCGCCCCAGAGATAGGGCGTCTCGAGGAAGCGTAAAGCAACGTCCACGAAATCGCCGCCCTCGTTGTAGCCGATCGGCTGGACATGCTTTGCGAAAATGGCAGTGCCATCCTCCAGGACGACATAGTGATTGCCCCGGGCCTCCGCCGTGCCGGTCACATTCACGAGGCTGCCCATGGAAAGCACTGCAGCGTGCGGCTTGCGCAGCTCCGGCTCAGGATAGAGGAAGGTGCGCTGCGGAACGATGACGTGGGTCGGCGCTGCCGCTCCCTGTTTGATCGTCGTTTCCGGGAGATAGCCGACGTAACCGTCTGACAGAGCCTTGACCCAGCACCAACCGTCGCGACGCTCGAATATCGTCACCTCTTCGCCCATCAAGAGCTCGGTATCGATGCCCGAGGCAAGATCCGGCTTCGGCCGTAGCGCAACGACGGGGACGGCAACGCGTGCAGCAATACCCTCGACGAAGCGCTCGGCTTCGACTTTGCCCTTAAGAGAAACCTCGGCGAGATCGGGCCTGAAAGCATTAAGACGGCGGTCGAGCATCATGGTGAAATTCCTGAGGTTACAATTTTCGGCCGTGCTCTATGATGAGATCGCCGAGTTTTTCAAGATAAAGCGCGCCGGTGACCGTTCGCTTAATGATGACATTGCGACGATCGCGCTCATCGCGGACACGGTCGACCAATCCCATCACGCCCATGGTATCAAGCGCCCGGGTGATGACCGGCTTGGTAACGCCGAGGGTCGCGGCCAGACCGCGCACGGTATGAGGAGGCGGCACAAGATAGATCTGCAGCAGAATCGCCGTCTGCCGCAGCGTCAAGTCATGATCCTCGCGGCGCACCTGAGCGAGCGTCACGCCATGCCAGAGGCCGAGAGCCTGTGAGGCGGTGAGTTCAAGCGGCAAGGGCAACCCCGGAATTCGTTACGCTGCCGTTCCAGTCTCGGCCAAGATCATGGCGGTTTCAAGGGAGTTTTGACTGGTTAGTCTTCGGAGCGGTGACCACAGAGTTCGTTGAGAGTGCACCCCCCTCTATCGCTTCGTGACATCTCCCCACAAGGGGGGAGATCGTTTGGAGTTTGTGGCCATTACCGATGAAACAATAGCTGAAATTTCTGCGGCTACGATGTTGCCTTGAGGCAGAAGGATGCAACGAGTTACCGATCTCGCCCCTTTAGGCAGGGCTATCGCATATGGAGGCGGACGAGCGCCATAAGCTCCTTCTCCCCTTGGGGAGAAGGTGGCCCGAAGGGTCGGATGAGGGGGTTATCGATTTGAATTCATGGATTTTGGTGGTCTTGGCGGGCACCCCCTCATCCGCCTGGCGGCACCTTCTCCCCGCTGGGGAGAAGGGGGACAGCGGCGATCTCCGCTCATATGCGATACCCCTGCCCACAAGGGGGGAGATGTCGCGGCAGCGACAGAGGGGGTGCCACGTGGGCGATGGACAGAGAAGCTCGCCTACCTGCAGCGACGGCCTACCGCACACTCTGCCTGATATGATGATACAGAGCCCGGATCGCCTGTGCCTCGCCGCCGCCGGGGGAATGCGGGCGTTCGCTCGGCGCCCAGCCGAAAATATCGAAATGCACCCAGCTTGGCGTCTTTGTCACGAAGCGCTTGAGGAACAGGGCAGCCGTAATGGAGCCGGCCATGCCGCCTGATGGAGCATTGGTGATATCGGCGAATTTGGTCCGGATGTCCTTGTCGTAGCCCATATAGAGCGGCATCCGCCACAGCGGATCATCCGTCTCCAGGCTCGCCTCGGTCAGATCGCTGGCAAGCTCGCTGTCGTCTGTGAAGAAAGGCGGCAGGTCGGGGCCGAGCGCAACGCGGGCTGCACCCGTCAGCGTTGCCATGTCGATCATCAGGTCCGGCGCATCTTCGTCGGCATAAGCCAGCGCATCGGCGAGGATCAGCCGGCCCTCGGCATCCGTATTGTCGATCTGCACGGTCAGGCCCTTGCGGCTCCTGTAGATATCGCCAGGACGGAAGGCGTTGGATGAAATCGAGTTCTCGACGACCGGAATGATGACGCGAAGATCGACCTTGAGCTTGGCGTCCATGATCATCAGCGCCAGGCCCATGACGTTGGCGGCACCGCCCATGTCCTTCTTCATCAGCAGCATGGAGGATGCCGGCTTGATATCGAGGCCACCGGTGTCGAAGCACACGCCCTTGCCGACCAGGGTGATACGGCGATGACCCTTCTTGCCCCAGCGCAGTTCCAGAAGGCGTGGTGCATCGGCGCTGGCGCGACCGACCGTGTGCACGAGAGGGAAATTCTCCTTCAGGAGATCATCGCCGATGATGACGGACATCTCTGCCTTGTAGTGCTCGGCAAGCGCCCGGAAGGCGGCTTCGAGCTGTTCCGGACCCATGTCGTTGGTCGGCGTGTTGATGAGATCGCGGGCAAGGAAGACACCGGCGAGCTGGCGCTTGATATCGGCGGCATCGGCATCGCGCGGGATCATCAGCGTCGGCATCGCGGCTTTTTCCGACTTATAGCGGTCGAAGCGATAGCTGCCGAGGCCGAAGCCAAGCGAGAGCCGGTTCGCCGTCAGCGGCGCCGTCTCGATATGCCAATCGCCGGCCGGCAGGCTGCGCGCCAGCTTGCCCGTGAGGAAGGGTTGTTCGGACGGGTTGGAGCCGAGGCCGAAGAGAGCGCCGCCCAGATGCCCTTGAGCGGTCGGGATCAGCAGCAACGAACCGCTCTCTGCCTTGTAACCAGCCTTGCGTGCCCAATCGAGCGCGATGGGATCGATGGTGCCGGTCTCGATATGCGCCGGGGTAACGGCAAAGATCGGCAGGGTCGCGCCACCCTTCGAATTGAAGGGCGTCGCGCGCTCGATGAATTGAAAGGGGGCCATGACTATCCTTTGGCGGTGATTGAGAAGAATCAAGAGTTAACTGTCTGTTAGGGTTAACAGATTATTGCTGGAGCGAACATTGCGTCGAACCTTTCCCTGTTCCGATTCTAGGCCGGGCGCAAGTATAAGGAATTCAGGGATACGCGACATGCCCGCCGTCTCAGCTACGTCTTCATTCAGAACCTTTCTTTTCCGCGGAGCTTCGGCAGCGCTTCTGGCGCTCGCGCTCGCAAGCTGCTCGACGACCGGAAAAGACCGGATGACGACGGGCTCGATTCCGAAGACGTCGCAGCCTCTCGATACGATGAACAGCACCGATCTCGCGCAGGCGACCGCGACGTTCGGCAAGGCCTACGACGCCAATCCCAAAGATCGCGATGCAGGCGTCAACTACGCCAACGCCTTGCGCATGAGCGGCCGCAACGACCAGGCGCTTGCGGTCATGCAGCAGGTGGCAATCGCCAATCCGACCGACCGCGGCGTGCTGGCCGCCTACGGCAAGGCACAGGCGGCAGCAGGGCAGCTCGACGAAGCGCTCTCGACCATTGACCGCGCTCAGCTGCCGGACCGGCCGGACTGGCGGCTGGTTTCCGCGCAGGGCGCCATTCTCGATCAGCTCGGACGTTCCAGCGATGCACGGGCCAAATATCGGGATGCGCTGGTGCTCGCCCCCAACGAGCCGACGGTCCTTTCCAATCTTGGTATGTCCTACGTCCTGACCGGCGATCTCAAGAATGCGGAAAACTATCTCCGCACGGCCGTCGCCCAGCCGGGCGCCGACAGCCGCGTGCGGCAGAATCTGGCGCTCGTCGTCGGCCTGCAGGGCCGCTTTGCGGAAGCCGAACAAATCGCTCGCCAGGAACTGACGCCGCAGCAGGCAAACGCCAATGTCGCCTATCTGCGTGGCATGCTGGCACAGCAGAACTCCTGGCAGAAGCTTGCCGCCAGTGGCGATAACAGGAAAGTAGCCCAGCAATAGAGCGGGAGAGCCGCAACGGCTTCCCTACCCAACTTTCGAAAACGGCACTCGTTAGAGCATTTCCGCTTTTCTTCGAATCGCGAAAACGCTCTATCTTCTTATTTTTACGCAGTTCCGGACGCAAAACCGCTTCGCACTTTTGCTGGAACTGCTCTAGCGGAGGGGTTGAGGCGCACGCCCGGTAGCCGTAGGCCTTAACGCCAGATGTGGCGCGGCAACCCCTCGGCGACAAGCCGCGCGCCGAGGGCGCCCATCACAACGCCGGCCACCCGATCTATCCATAGTTTCGCACCGAGATAGATGGCGCGCGGCCGGTTCGAAGAAAAGGCCAGCGTTACCACCGTGTACCAGCCTACTTCGACCAGGAAGACTGCGGGCGGAACCGTAAACAGCAGCCAGGGAGCCGGAGCCGCCGGCAGAAGTGCGGCAAAGATACTGCCGTAGAAAATGGCTGTCTTCGGATTGCTGAGCTGCGTGCCGAGCGCAAAGAGGAAATTGCGCATCACACCGCCTGCAGCCGGCGTCGTTGGTGCATCGATGGGAAGATCGTCCGCGGCGCTGCGCCAGATGCGGATGCCGACATAAATCAGATAGAGGCCACCGGCGACTTTTAGCGCCAGATATAGCCATTCGACTTTCATCAGCAATGCGCTCAAGCCGAAGAGGGCCAAGGTCGCGAAAATGACGCTGCCCGTTCCCATGCCGAAGGCCGCGGCAAGACCTGCCTTGCGTGAGCGGGAAACAGCGATGCGCGAAACGAGCACGAAGCTTGGGCCGGGGCTCACCGCTCCGATGAAGACTGCCGCGATGACACTGAAAAATATTGCCAAGGATGACATGCGAGACCTCCCAATATGGGCTACACGAACGCCCGGCGCCTTTCCGGAACGATGCGCCTGACGCCCGTCGGCGATATTGCGTGGAAGATAACCATGCCCGCATGCCGCGAGCAAGTCGGCGGCTCAGAATTTGTCCATTGCCTGAATGATCGCCGGGCCGAGAATGACCGCCATCAAGACCGGCAGGAAGAAGACGATCATCGGTACGGTGAGCTTCGGCGGCAGTGCGGCCGCTTTCTTTTCCGCCTCGTTCATGCGCTCGTCGCGGCCTTCCTGTGCCATGACACGCAAGGCCTGCGAGAGCGGCGTACCATAGCGTTCCGCCTGGATGAGCGCCTGCGTGACCGATTTGACGAGTTCGATCTGGGTGCGGGCGGCAAGATTGTCGAAGGCGGTGCGGCGATCCTGGAGGAAGGAAAGCTCGGCTGTGGTCAGCACCATTTCCTCGGCGAGTGCCGGGGACTGCTCGGCCATTTCCTCGGACACGCGATGCATGCCGGCTTCGATTGAAATGCCAGACTCCACGCAGATCAGCATCAGGTCGAGCGCATCCGGCCAGGCGCGCTTGATCGATTTCTGGCGCTTGGTCACCAGATTGGAGATATAGATGTTCGGCGCATAGAAGCCTAGA
Source organism: Rhizobium sp. ERR 1071 (assembly GCF_007828675.1). Lineage (NCBI taxonomy): Bacteria > Pseudomonadati > Pseudomonadota > Alphaproteobacteria > Hyphomicrobiales > Rhizobiaceae > Rhizobium > Rhizobium sp. ERR 1071. The sequence goes on from NZ_VITM01000003.1 coordinate 840,134, forward strand.
TAGGCGAAGCCGATGACGCCAAGCAGCCGGATCGGCAGGGGCTTTGCGGCAAACCAGCCGAGAACGAAGACGATGACGATCGCAACTGCCAGAAAAAGGAAGGGCAGCAGGAATCGCGCCACCAGGAACATGTTGAGCGCATTTTCAGAACGCAGGCCGGCAGACCGCAAGCGATTGACGGTATTGGCATCGACAAGCGCATTGCGCAGGTTGAACCGCTCGACGATCTGTCTAACGTTTCGATTGTTGTGGCTCCGCAGCGATGCCTTGCCGCCCTCTGCGCTTAGCCGTGCGCGTTCACGGGCGCGAATCTGTTCGCGCTCTGTCGACACGGCCTTCATGCGCTTGCTGAGATCGCCACGCTCCAGCAGCGGTATGGCGATCGTGTAGAAGGTCGCGAAGACGGCGATGGCAACCACAACGGCAAGAAGGGTGCCAGGATCGGTCAAATTGGCTGCCAGATCGGACATGGGCGACGCGGCTCCTTCCGCTCAGATCTCGAAATTGACCATGTTGCGCATGATGAAGATGCCGAGCGACATCCAGATGCCGGCTCCAAGCAAGATCAGATGGCCGCGCGGATCGGTGAACAGGATCATCATGTATTGCGGCGATGTCAGATAGACGAGCAGCATCACGATGAAGGGCAGAGCGCCGATGATGACGGCGGATGCCTTGGCCTCCATCGACAATGCCTTGACCTTCGCCTTCATTTTCTTGCGTTCGCGCAGCACCTTTGAGAGGTTGCCCAGGGCTTCCGACAGGTTGCCGCCCGCCTGGGCCTGAATGGCGATGACGATCGAGAAGAAATTTACTTCCTGCAGCGGCATATGGTTCGCGATGCGTGCGCAGGCGTCCGACATGCTAAGACCGACCTGCTGCGCCTCGACCACCCGCCGAAACTCCGTCTTGACAGGCTCTCGCGCCTCGCCAGCCACCAGCCGCACTGCATCGTTGAGCGGCAGGCCCGAGCGAAGCGAGCGCGTGATGAGGTCAAGCGAGTTCGGAAACTCTTCGAGGAACTTGCTTTGCCGGCGCTTGATGAGGAAGCCGATGACCCAGCGCGGCAGGCCGAAGGCAGACGCAAAGAACATTCCCAAAATGACGAGAGGCAGCGCGCCGACGATGAAAAAGACCAGCATGACGAAAAGACCGAAGAGCACGCTGAAGATGTAGAAGCGCGACGGCGTCAACGACAGGCCGGCCTGCGCCAGACGCGCCTTGAGCGACTGCTTCTTCTTCGTATTTTCGCTCTGTCGCCGCTCCAGGTCCTTGAGGGTGTCCTGCACCGACTTGCGCCGCTTGGACATTTCCTGGACGCGATCGCGCGCGGCCTTGACCTTGACGCGATCGGTCTCAGCCTGCTTGACCCGGTTGACCCGGCTATCGGCCTTTTTCTGTGTCTCGATCCGTGAATAGAGAATGCCGTAGCAGACCGCGGCGGCGGAGACCGCCGTCAGCAGGACAATCAGCAGCACTATCGGATCGATACCAAACATCGCGAGCCCTATTGCGCTTTCTGTTCCATCTCATCGAGGGCGGCTGCCAGACGCCGCTCCTCGTTATAATAGCGAGCACGATCCCAGAAATGCGGCTTGCCGATACCGGTGGAGACGTGCCGCCCGATGATCCGGCCGTTCGCATCCTCGCCCTCGATTTCGTAGCGCATCAAATCCTGGGTAATGATCACATCCCCTTCCATGCCGATCACCTCGGTGATCTGGGTGATGCGGCGCGAACCGTCACGCAGGCGGGCAGCCTGGATGACGACGTCGACGGAGCTGGATATGATCTCACGGACGGTCTTGGCCGGCAGGCTGAAACCACCCATGGCGATCATCGATTCCATGCGGCTCAGGCATTCGCGCGGCGTATTGGCGTGGATCGTGCCCATGGAGCCGTCGTGACCCGTGTTCATCGCCTGCAGCAGGTCGAAGACCTCGGGTCCGCGCACTTCGCCGACGATGATGCGTTCGGGGCGCATACGCAGGCAGTTCTTGACGAGATCGCGCATGGTGATCTCACCCTCGCCCTCGATGTTGGGCGGACGGGTTTCGAGGCGCACCACGTGCGGCTGCTGCAATTGCAGTTCGGCGGTGTCTTCGCAGGTGATGACGCGTTCGTCTCGATCGATATAGTTGGTCAGGCAGTTCAGAAGCGTCGTCTTGCCCGAGCCCGTACCTCCCGAAATGACGACGTTGCAGCGCACGCGGCCGATGATCTGCAAAAGCGTCGCGCCCTCCGGCGTGATGGCGCCGAAGCGGACGAGCTGATCGAGCGTCAGCTTGTCCTTCTTGAATTTACGAATGGTCAGTGCAGGACCGTCGATTGCCAGTGGCGGAGCGATGACGTTGACGCGCGAACCATCGGGCAGGCGCGCATCGCAGATGGGGCTCGATTCATCGACGCGGCGGCCGACCTGGCTGACGATCCGCTGGCAAATGGACAGAAGCTGCGAATTGTCGCGAAAGCGGATTTCGGATTCGACGGTCTTGCCGCCGACTTCGATGAAGGTCTGGCCGGCGCCGTTGACCATGATGTCGGCGATGTCGTCGCGGGCGAGCAACGGCTCCAGCGGACCGTAGCCAAGCACGTCGTTGCAGATATCCTCGAGCAGCTCCTCCTGCTCGGAGATCGACATCGCGAAATTCTTGATCGTGATGATATCGTTGACGATATCGCGGATTTCCTCACGCGCCGCCTCGTTGCCGAGCTTGGAGAGCTGCGAGAGATCGATCGTATCGATCAGCGCGGAGAAGACCTGCGATTTCGTATCGTAATATTCTTCGGTACGCGCCACGCGACGCCGGCTAGGCGTCTGCATCGGCGGCGGAGCGACCTGCTGACGTGGCTGCGCGGCATCACGGGACGGCTCTATGAGCACAGCCGGCGCCGTTGGCCCGCCAGCGGGAGCGGGTGCACGCGCCGGTGCCGGCGGAGGCATTGCGCCGCCGCTCTTTGCAGGACCTTCACTTCCGCGCTTGCCAAACATGTCTTCGATCCAATTCTACTGCTGCTGCATGGCTTTCATGAAAGATCTGTTTTCGGAATCCATGCGAAATCATGAGGTTACTTCCGCTTTAAAAGACCAAGCAAACCGCCCTTTCTTGCCTTCTTCAAAGCAACACGCCCGGTGACGATGTGCGATATCTGCGAGAAAGTTTCCGCAATCGGCGACTTGGGATCAGTCTCGGAGATCATCTGTCCGCTGTTGGCGGCATTGCCGAACAGGTTGATGTCAAAGGGTATGATGGCGATCGGGTCGGTCTCCAGCGGCGCGCAGAATTCCGAAGGATTGATCTCCGGGCGCTTCGGCATGCCGACCTGATTGAGAATGAGGTGCGGTGCCTTATCGTTCGGCCGCAGCTTGCGCAGAGCGTCGATCAGGTTCTTGGCGTTGCGCAGATTGGCAAGATCGGGTGCGGCACAGATGACGACCTCGTCTACCGCGCCAAGCACCGAACGCGTCCATTCGGTCCAGACATGCGGCACGTCGAGAACCGCCACCGGCGCGCTGCGCTGGAGAACGTCGAGCACCGGCAGGAATGCCTGCCCTTCGAAATCATAGGCGCGATCCAGCATCGAGGGTGCCGCCAGCAGCGACAGATGCTGAGAGCATTTGGTCAGCAAGCGATCGAGGAAGACCTCGTCGAGGCGCTCCGGAGCATAAACGGCTTCCGCGATACCCTGCGCGGGATCCTGGTCAAAATCGATATTGGCGGTGCCGTAGGGCAGATCGAGATCGGCGAGAATGGTTTCGGTCGAGAAGAGGCTGGAGATGCCGAAGGCGCAATTATGGGCGATGGTGGATGCGCCCACCCCACCCTTGGCACCGATGAAGGCAATACTGCGGCCGAGCGGTTCGGCATCGGGGTCGATGAATATCGATGCCACCGCCGTCATCAGATCGATCATATCGGTCGGCTGTACGATATATTCTGAGATACCGTTGCGGATGAGTTCGCGGTAAAGACCGATGTCGTTGTGATAGCCGACGATGATGACCTTGGTGCTCGGATCGCAGACGGCGGCGAGCGGCTCGAGTTCCGCCAGGAGGCCGCGCGGGTTGGCGCGCGTCTCCAGAATGATCAGGTTCGGGGTCGGCGCCGAGGCGAACATGTTCGCCGCAGCCGCCACACCGCCGCTGGTGATCCGCAGGCTGACCTTGGACATGCGCCGATCGTTGGCGCACTGATCCATCACCTGCTGCAGCTGCTCGCTTTCGCAAAAGGCATGTATGGAAATACGCGGCAGCGGCCGCAGACTGTCGAGATTGCCCGAGCGCGAAGCTTCCTCCGCTTCCGAGGCAGTCGAGCCGATATCGTATTCGATGGCGTTCATGATCTCATCCCGTGGCGCCAGCCTCTTGCGTTCAATTTCCGCTACCGAAGCCGCCGACCGTCGCCGTGCTGGTCGGGGTTGAGCCGCTGCGATAATCGCTGATGACCTTGCTGCGCTGATCGGCATCGATCGGCGTCATCGCGCGCGGCGAAATCAAATCGGTCGGATTGGCGATCTGCGCTGCCAGATTGTGCTGGGTCGCACAGCCGAAATTATAATAGTTCTGATTGTCGAATGCGTTGTCGGAAAGGTCGTCCGGCCACTGGCCGCAGGCGTTGGTGGCCGCCGTCGTTGCGGTAAAGCGCAGGCGGATCGGCGCAGCATCGCCCGGGCCGCCCGCCGGGTAATAGCTGTTGACGATTCGCGCCGACGGAATGCCGTTCGTGACCAGCTCCCGACGGATTTGCGAGTTGAGCGCCGATGCGGCAAAGGCATTTGGCGATTGCCGCGGCGACAGGATTTCCACCGTGCCGCTTGCATGGGCGCGATAATCCTGAACGAAACCGCGAACCGTATCGCGCATGCCTGTTGTCAGGTGCCGGTCACTGGCCGCGACCGGTATATCGACGCTATGCTCCTTTTCGGTGAGCACGATGGGATGCCGTTGGCGATAGTCATCCCTGATGGCGCTCGTCGTCATGCCATCTGGGGAGCCGGCGCAACTGCTGACGGCCGATATCAGCGCCAATGTCGAGAGGATCAGCATCAATCTTGAAAAACGAGGCCGGGCACCACCGGGTGTATTGCGTTCGAGGCTGGCCATCTCTTGCTCTCTCGTTGACCTCGTTGAAAAGGCTGGCGTCATGGTCCTGCTCCTCACTTGTAGATGAAACCGACTGTGCCGTGGAAATCGGCATCGGCGACCGGCGGACCATCCTTGCGGCCGTAGATCTTGTTGACACGGTTCATGAAGAAGACACCGGCATCGTTCGTCGGAGAAAAATTGTCGTCGGGGCGGGCAAGCTTGTCGCGTGCTACGGGGCGCACGAGATAGGGTGTCGCGATAATCACAAGCTCGCTCTCATCCCGCTGGAAGCTCTTCTGACGGAACAGGGCACCCAGGATCGGAATCTTCGAGGCACCCGGCGTTCCCGAGGTCGTCTGCTGCACGTTATCGCTCAGCAAGCCGGCAAGAGCGATCGATCCCCCGGATGGCAGCTCGACCGAAGTATTGGCGGCCCGTTGGTTGTAGGTCGGGGTGGATGACGATGCGACCGGTTCCGAGACCTGGGTCTGCACATGCAGGCTGATGCGGCCACCGGCCAGGACCACAGGCGTGAAGGCCAGCGTGATACCATAGGTATAGGGCGTAATCGTCGTGTTGCCGTCCTTGTCGGTCGTGGAATAGAGCGTCTGACCACCGGAATTGAAGGTAGCAGCCTGTCCGGAAATGGCGGTCAATGTCGGCTCCGCCAAGGTGCGCACGGCACCTGCCTGTTCGAGAGCATTCAGATAGGTGCTGATATTGTATTTGCCGAGCGCGTATTTGAAGAGTGTCGAGATACCACCCGCGCCGGTAGCGTTTGTGGGATCGCCGTTTACTCCCAGGAAGTTCGTGGTTCCGCTGTTTCCGATATTGCCGAGTTGAGCGACGCCCAGGCCGGAGGAATTGCTGACCAGGTTGTCGAAACCAATCTGCTTCAGGACGCTGCGCTTGATTTCGGCGACGGTCACCTTGAGCGTCACCTGATCCTCGCCTTCGATCTGCAGCATGTTGACGATCTGCGAAGTCTGCCGCCCTTCGGCGAAAATGGCGACTGCGTTGTTGTCGCCGCTGCCGGAGGCAGTCTGGTTTCGTGTCGTCGCTTCGCCTCCCTTGAGGAAGGCTTGGGCGAGCTGCTGTGCGCGGATCGAATCCTGGGGCGTGCGCACGATGCCAGTGAGGACGATGTTGTCGGAGATGATCTCGACGTTGATATCGGAGTCCGGGATGAAGCGCTTGATATTATCCTGCAGGCCAGCAATATCGCGCTCGATCTGGAGATCGAGGCTGACGATCTCCTTGCCGTCGGCGCCGAAGATGAAGATGTTGGTCTGGCCGACCGTCTTGCCGAAAAGGTAGATGCGGCGCGAGGTCCGCGTCACCGCATCGGCCATCTTGGGATCGGACACAAGGATGTCATGGGCGTCGGCCGGCAGATCGACGACAAGCGCCTTGTTGAGACCAAGCTTCAAAGTGCGCTTGGTGCCGAGGCCGGCTATTGTGACGATACTGTCCGAGCCGCCTGCAAAAGCTGTGGGCGTGCGCAGAAAGGCCGGAACATCTACCAAGGGCAGGCCGGCAAAGGCAACCGAGAAGGAGAGGCTTACGGCAAGGGGGAGGCTGGCTTTCTTGCTTGTCTTTAACATGGTCTCGCCCCTTCTCATTGCGGTTTCGGCCCGCTGGGGCCGTCGGTCACGATCGCTCCCGATTTGATGACCTGGATCATGCTGCCACCATTGTCCCCGGCCAGCAGATAATCGGCGGCCGTCGTATCGGGTTGCTGCGCGTCGGCAACGGAGCGCAGTGCCAGCGTCAGGCGGTCGGCCATCTGATGCGCGACCGCCAGGACCTTCGTCTGGTCCGGCGTCAGCTCCAGCGTCGCGGTTGCCCCAACGACAGCCTTGCTTCCGTCCTGCTTTTCCTCGATTTGCTGATCGACCGCCAGAACGCGAACGTTGCTGAGCACGGTTTCGGTGACGAGCTGCTGCTGCGAACCCTTGCGCACCATGATGACATCGACGCGGTCATTCGGAAGGATGAAACCGCCTGCGCCGGTGGCGACGGAAATCTCGGTGGCGACGGCGCGCTTGCCCGCCGGTAGCAACGAAGAAAGGATACGGCTGTTGGAATCGGCGATCTTTTCCTCGCGGATCGGCTCGCCCTCGAATATCGGCAGGCGAACAACGGCACCGGTCAGATCTTTCAGCGCATTAGGGCGCTCGCGTTCAGTGATGAGACCTTTGACGATGCCGCTTTCGGGCCAGGGCATCCAATGGATCGATTGCTCGTTCAGACGCGAACCGACGGGCAGATTGGCACCGGCAACGAGGACATTGATCGTCGCCTCCTTCTCCACCACTGCCGCAATCTGCTGGGGAACGATATCGCGCGAACCAGCCAGGCGCATCGCGAGCAGACCGGCCATCCCGGCCGCGACGGCTGCCACTGCGAGTATCATTATGCGAGCGGGTTTCATGGTCATTCCTTGAGGAACAGGATTCTTCGCCCTGCAGAATGACCGATAATTGGTGTAATTATGGTTAATGGCTGGTTACATTTATTGTTATTTAACCATGATTACTTAGCGTATATTAGAAAATGTATATGTGCGAGTTTGTTTTTACTAGTCGACTCAAGCCAAGGCGCGCGTCGCCACAATCAACACCGGTGAAGATGGAAAGGCGAGAATGCCAGCAATCGCGATCGCGATGCCGTAAGGAATTTTCTTCGCGATCACCAGAGAGTTCGGCAGAGGAAGACCAATGGCCAAAATCGTGTTGGCCTGCGAGCGGAGCAAGATGATCAAAACCGTCAACGCCCCACCGATAAAGGCTACGTAGATCAAGAACTCTAGGAGGGATGCATCAAAGCCGAACCAAAGCGCGGCCGCGGCCAGGAGCTTGGCGTCACCGCCGCCCATGACATTTAATGCGAACAGTGCGAAGCAGGCGAGGAAGACGGCGATGGCACCGGCGAAATGAATACCGATTTCCGCAAACGACAAGCCGAAGATCTGCGCGAGTACCAGAAATGCGAGTGCGAGTGCCAGTGAAACGCGATTGGGGATCGTCATCGTCAGAAGATCGGAGATCGCCGCGATCGACATGCAGAGCGGAAATATTAACAATGTTGAAGCTTCAATCATTGAAGATACATCGCCTGTTGCGAAAGTAAAAACATCGAAAACCGCTCACTATACCGAGCGGTTTTCGCCAAGAATCTGCACTAAATATATACTGGGCTTATTTGTTGACCGCAGCAGCATTAGTCATGTGGTTCGAGATATTCTGAAAGGTGGTGTTCAATGTACTACCGAGGGTCGTCGCGCCGGTGATGATGGCGACCGAGATCAGGGCGGCGATCAGGCCGTATTCAATTGCGGTCGCGCCGGATTCATCCTTCAGGAAACGCGAAAAAAGCTTGGACATAAGTTTAACTCCACTTTGTTGACAGCACGTCCGCCAACTGTTGCCGTTGATCGGATGAGTTGCACGGTAGCTGTGCGCCGTTTCCATCGCTTTAAAGAATTAGGTTAATGTGCAGTAAATACAAAAGCGAAAATAGAATAGTTAATGTGACTTGCATGTTCTTCTGTACGTTTTTAAAGAAAATCTTCAGCCAAATAGAAATTATTAGATGTATGAATATTAGTACGATATACGATTCGTCTCGAATTAATACACGATCTGCGGAAGAAGGCGACGAGGAGGGTCCGCATGGGACATCTGCGCCATAATTACATGATAGAAGGCGAGCTTAATCGTTCATTCACCATTCTTTCTCATTCTATCGGGAAATTCTTTTCACTATCGCTTTCCAAGAGGCCAAGCCATGCCAATCGGCGGCAGAACAGCATTCCTTGCCTGCATTATTGCCGTGGCCGGCATGATGCCGCAGCTTTCCCACGCTGCCGGAGAAAGCATGCTGCGCGTCTATATGGATCACGCGCGCGTATTGAAGCTGGACCGCCCTGTCAGCAAGGTCATCGTCGGCAATTCGCAAGTCGCCGATGCAACGGTGGCCGATCCGAAAACCATCGTACTGACCGGCCGCAGCTTCGGGACGACGAATATCATCCTGCTCGATACCGACGGCAATGCCATCGTGGACGAGCAGATCCTGGTATCGATCGACGAAGGCAATACGGTCCGTGTCTTCCGCCAGACGGATCGCGCCGTGCTGTCGTGCACGCCCAATTGCGAACAGCATGCCCAGCAGAACAATACGACGACGACCCCAACGGCTGCAGCCGGACAATAGAAACATTCGATAACTCAAATATTCGAAAGTACTTTCAAAGAATTGAGCAGCAAACGATAATCCTTGTTTCCTCTAAATATGAAGAGAGAAGAGAAACGGATTATCAAGAAAGCAATTCTAGTGTCCTCCGCGTGTAAATCGCCGCGGACTTCCCATGACGCCAGATAATACCCCTCACGCCAATACAGGCCGCGCACGTCGCAGTGCCCGAAGCAGCTTGCGTGAATTGGTGCGTTCTCGGGACGGGACAGCAGCGATCGAATTTGCCTTGCTTGCGATCCCCTATTTTCTGATCGTCTTTGCCATTATCGAGACCTTCGTCGCCTTTACCGCGGAGCAAGTCGTCTCAAACGCCGTCGATACTCTGTCGCGCCAGATCCGGACCGGACAGATTACGGCAGCCAATACAACTTCGCAGCAGTTCCGGCAGGCATTCTGCAATCAGATTTCCGTGCTCATTACCTGCTCCTCCACCGAAGTACAGACGCCGGCAAGCCTCTATCTCGATGTGGAGAGCTATTCGAGTTTTGCGTCCATGCCGACGACAATCCCCCGCAAGTCGTCGACCGATCCTTATTCCGATCTGAGCACCACGGGATTCACTTTTACGCCCGGGGGCGCCAAGTCGCTGAACATGGTGCGCGCCTATTATCGCTGGCAGATCATAACGGATCTACTGCGCCCCTATCTTACCAACGTGCATCCAACCGACGGCTCGGCGTCGGTCTATCTCATCGTCGCAACCGCAGCCTTCCAGAACGAGAATTATCCGTGAGCGGCCTCAAGAGCATGATCGGGAAAGAAAGTACGCGCTTTAGCGTACTGAGACGCTTCGCTCGCAACAAAGATGGCGTCGGCGCGATCGAATTCGCCATTCTTTTTCCCGTATTGCTGATGCTTTATCTCGGTGCATTCGAGCTTACCGTCGGCCTCAATGCCTCGAAACGTGCCAGCCGTTCTGCAGGTTCGATCGCGGACATCGTCTCGCAGCAGCCGTCTGTCACCAAGTCCGTGCTTGCGGGCATGCCTTCCGTTGCCGGTGCGATCTTCGCACCCTATAGCACGACGGGCCTGACGCTGAAGATCACCGGCATTGCGATCGACACGGCCGGCAAGGCGACCGTCGCCTGGTCCTGGGCGCAGGACGGAACCAGACCGTATACACCAGGCTCCACGGTCACGGTGCCGGCCAACATGAACCAGGCGAGCACATTCCTCGTCCGTAGCGAGCTTGCCCTGCCCTATCAGCTCCTCAGCTTCGGTGCCAATTTCCTGCCAAGCGGCACAAACCAGATCACCATCAGCCGGCAATATTATTACCGGCAGCGCGTCGGCACTTCGATCAGCTGCAGCGATTGCTGAAAACGCCGAGGAAAGGCGCCTGACGGGTGCTTCCAAACGGAAAATTGCCAAGTCGATGCCTCCGTTATATGGGTGACGTCCAATAGCCCGGAAGACCTGCCGGGTGACGGCATTCTATCGGGTGATCTATGGCGCGCGCCTTTCTCTTCGTTCTGGATTCTTTCGGTGTAGGCGGCGGCCCGGATGCGGCGAGCTATGGTGACGAAGGCGCCGATACGCTTGGCCATATCGCCGAGTTCTGCGCCGCTGGCGCGGCCGATCGCGAGGGCCTGCGTCAGGGTCCGTTGACATTGCCGATCATGTCCGGTCTCGGCCTGCTGGAGATCGCCAAGGCGGCGACGGGCAATTATCCCGCCGGCATGCCTATGCCGGAAAAACTCTACGGCCTTTATGGCTGCGCCAATGAAGTTTCCCGCGGCAAGGATACACCATCCGGTCATTGGGAGATCGCCGGTACGCCGGTCATGTTCGACTGGGGTTACTTTCCGGCAGAGGGCGATGCCTTTCCGCCGGAGCTGGTGAAGGCCATCTGCGAAGCCGCCGATCTGCTAGGGATTCTCGGCAATTGCCATGCATCCGGCACGGATATCATCGCCAAGCTTGGCGAAGAGCACATCCGTAGCGGCAAGCCGATCTGCTACACCTCGTCGGACTCCGTCTTCCAGATTGCAGCACACGAACAGCATTTCGGGCTCGATCGGCTGATCGGCCTCTGCAAGATCGTGCGCACCCTGCTCGATTCTCACAATATCGGCCGCGTCATTGCCCGCCCCTTCGTCGGCGAGACCGCAGCGACCTTCGAGCGGACCGGAAACCGCCGAGATTTCTCCGTGCTGCCGCCAGAGCCGACGCTGCTCGATCGTCTCGTCAAGGCAGAGCGCACGGTGCATGCCGTCGGCAAGATCGGCGATATCTTCGCCCATCAGGGCATTTCAAGGGTCATCAAGGCCAATGGCAACATGGCTCTGATGGATGCGACGCTGAAGGCCATGGACGAAGCCGAGGATGGTGATCTGGTTTTCACCAATTTCGTCGATTTCGACATGGTCTATGGTCACCGCCGCGACGTGCCGGGTTATGCCGCAGCACTCGAGGCATTCGACGCGCGGCTGCCTGAAGTGCACAAGAAGCTGAAGGCGGGCGATCTTGTCATCCTGACCGCCGATCACGGCTGCGACCCGACCTGGCGCGGCACGGATCACACGCGCGAGCGCGTGCCCGTTATGGCTTACGGGCCAGGCATTCGATCCCGTTCCATCGGCGTCCGTCAGACCTATGCGGATATCGGCGAGACGGTTGCGAAACATCTGGGAATCGCGGCAGGGCCGCACGGGAGGAGCTTCCTTTGACATCGCATTTGAAGAAAGTGGAACTGCATTGCCATCTGGAAGGCGCAGCTCCACCGGCATTGACGCTCGCACAAGCAGAGAAATACGGGGTCGACACCAGCGCCTTCCTCAAGGACGGTGTTTACCTCTGGAAGGATTTTGCCGAGTTCCTCCTTTGCTACGACAAAGTTTCCGAGGTCTACCGCACCGAGGAGGACTATGCGCTGCTGACGGGAACCTACCTGGAAGAGCTTGCCGGTATCGGCACGATCTATAGCGAGCTCATCGTCTCGCCCGACCATGGCGATCGCATCGGCCTCGGCGCCGACGCCTATATGGCAGGCGTTTCCGCCGGGATCCGTGCCGCCAAGGCAAAGACCGGCATCGAGGCTCGGCTGATCGTAACCGGCGAACGCCATTTCGGCCCGGATCGCGTGGTGAAGGCGGCGGAATATGCCGCCAAGAGCGACAATCCCTTGATCACCGGTTTCAACATGGCCGGCGAAGAGCGCATGGGCCGAGTCGCCGATTACGCCCGCGCCTTCGATATCGCCCGCGAGGCGGGCCTCGGCATTACCATCCATGCCGGGGAGGTCTGCGGCGCATTCAGCGTCGCCGACGCGGTGGATCTGGTGCGCCCGCAGCGTATCGGCCATGGCGTGCGCGCCATTGAGGATATGGATCTCGTCAAGCGCCTTGCCGATCTGGGCACCGTGCTGGAAGTGTGCCCCGGCTCCAACGTCGCGCTCAACGTCTTCCCGGATTTCCAGTCGCACCCACTGCGCACGCTGCGCGACGCCGGCGTGAAGGTGACGATCAGCTCCGACGACCCGCCCTTCTTTCACACCTCGCTGAAGCGCGAATACGAACTGGCGTCGTCAGCCTTCGGCTTTAGCGACGACGAGATCGATGCCATGACCCGCACGGCGATCGAGGCGGCGTTCGTAGACGAGGCGACGCGGGCGACGCTGCTGGCGAAGCTCCAAATGCACAGTTAAGGCCCCATATTGGGGATGAAATCTCCAAAAGTGGCCTATTTTCTTGCACCAGAGGCGATTTCCGTGGAAGAACCATCTCATATCGCGGAATTACTGGAAGGCTGAAACCATGGACGGCGTCACTGTCATCGATCACCCGCTTGTGCAGCACAAGCTCACAATCATGCGCAAGAAGGACACGTCGACGGGAAGCTTCCGCCGGCTGCTGCGCGAGATTTCGACACTGCTCTGTTACGAAGTGACGCGCGACCTCGAACTGACCATCGAGACCATCGAGACGCCGCTGCAGCCGATGGATGCGCCGATCCTCGAGGGCAAGAAGCTGGTCTTCGCCTCGATCCTGCGCGCCGGAAACGGCCTGCTCGAGGGCATGCTCGACCTGGTGCCTTCAGCCCGCGTCTCGCACATCGGCGTCTACCGCGATCACGAAACGCTGCAGCCGGTCGAATATTACTTCAAGGCGCCCGAGGATATCTCAGAGCGCTTGATCATCGTCGTCGATCCGATGCTGGCAACAGGCAATTCCTCTATTGCCGCGATCGAGAAGCTGAAGGAGCGAGGCGCGCACAATATCCGCTTCCTGTGCCTGCTGGCGGCTCCCGAAGGCATCGCCAATTTCCGCAAGGCGCATCCGGATGTGCCGGTCTTCACGGCCGCCATCGACAGCCATCTCAACGAGAAGGGCTATATCGTGCCCGGTCTCGGCGATGCCGGCGACCGTATGTACGGCACGAAGTAAATCCGCTCTAATACTTTTCAGGGAGCCCGGCAGTTATTCAACTGTCGGGCTTTTTATTGATTGCATTAGCGTCCTTTCAGCACACTTGGCCTATAGATGGCATGGCCCGCAGGAGGGGCCTTGCCGATGCTCGTTCGTGTTCTTGCCTTTGCCGGTGTCATCGCCGTTGCGGCGACCCAGGTGCCGATGCTGGTAAGCAGCTATAGCGAACATGCCGCGAAACCCGCACCGGTCGAAGCGGTTTCGCTTGCTCCACCGAAGGCGGAAGCTCCCGTTTCCTATGGCAGCGTTCAGCTGCGCGCCAATGCGGGCGGTCACTATGAAGGCGATTTCACCATCAACGGCCGCGCCGTGCACGGGATGATCGATACCGGCGCGACCTATGTGGCAATGAACGAGAGCACGGCGCGCAGCCTCGGCTTCAGCGGCGTCGATCTCGACTATCGCTACACGGCCCAGACCGCGAATGGCGCTTCCAAAGTCGCCTACATCAAACTCGATCGTCTGGAAATCGGGACGATCCGCGTTCGCAATGTCGATGCCGTGGTGGCGAAGGATAGTGCGCTCAGCACGACGCTGATCGGTATGAGCTTCATGAAGAAGCTGAACTCTTTCGGGGTTCAGAACGGCAATTTGCTGCTGAAGCAGTAAGACAATCCACCTCACGGGCGCCGCTTACGCCTATCTGGCTGCGTCCGTCAGATCCTGCCGAGGATGACGGGCGACAAAGCCGGCGCCGCCTCCATAAGGCGATAGTTGGCCGAAAGATCGGCCACTGCCTTCTCCGCGCTTGCCTCGTCCGCCGCGTGTACGGTGGCGATGCGGTCACCTTTGCTCACCTTCGTGCCGAGCGGCAGGATGTCGCTAAAGCCGACGCGATGATCGATCCTGTCCTGCGGACGACGGCGACCGCCGCCGAGATCGATGACGCTCATGCCGATCCCGCGCGCATCGCAGGCGCCAAGCCAGCCATCGGCAGCAGCCAGAACCGGCTTCTGCACCGGTACGCTCACCAGATAGTGCTCCGGACGCTCAAGCAGATCGACCGGACCGCCAAGGCCATGCACCATGCGGCCGAATATCTCTGCCGCCTTGCCGGATGCCAAAGCCTCGCGCGCCCTGCCCTCCGCCTCGGCAGCGTTCGCAGCAATGCCGGCCTGAACGAGCATTTCGGATGCAAAGGCAAGGACGACCGTTTCGAGCCGCGTGCCCGCCTTGTTGCCCTTCAGGAAATCCAGACAGTTACGAAGCTCGACGACGTTGCCAGCGGCATCGGCCAAAGGCTGGTTCATGTCAGTGATCAGAGCCGAAGTCTTGACCCCACCGCCATTCGCCACCTCCACCAGCGAACGCGCCAGCGTCTCCGCTTCCTCAAGCGAAGTCATGAAGGCGCCGCTGCCGATCTTGACGTCGAGCACCAGCGTTTCCAGCCCGGCCGCCAGTTTCTTCGACAGGATGGACGCGGTAATCAATGGTACGGAATCGACGGTCGCAGTGACATCGCGCACCGCATAGAGTTTGCCGTCCGCGGGGGCCAGCGCGCCGGTCTGGCCGATGATGGCACAGCCGACTTCTTCGACTACCTTGCGGAAACGGGCCGCATCCGGCGTGATCCCGTAGCCGGGGATGGATTCCAGCTTGTCGAGCGTGCCGCCAGTATGGCCGAGACCGCGGCCGGAAATCATCGGCACGGCGAGGCCGCAGGCGGCCGCAATGGGCGCCAGCATCAGCGAGACATTGTCGCCGACACCGCCGGTCGAATGCTTGTCGGCAATCGGCCTGCCGATGCCATCCCAGGAGAGCGTATCGCCGGAGCGGGCCATGGCGAGCGTCAGCGCCACCGTCTCCTCGCGCGTCATGCCGCGAAACCAGACGGCCATGGCAAAGGCGCCGATCTGGCTTTCGGCCAGTTCGCCACGCCCCAATGCGCCGATAAACGCATCGATATCGGCGGCCGAGAGGGTGGCGCCGTTACGCTTCCGGCGGATGATCTCCTGCGGGATCATGGATCAGTAGCCTGACGAGGCCGTCTTGGACTCGCCGCCAGCCAGCACGTTCAGAATATCGTCGAGCAAGCTCGACGCACCGAAACGGAAGGTCGAAGGCATGGCCCAATCTGGTGCCATGATGGTCTCGGCAAGGCTCAGATAAAGCGCCGCATCGGAAACGGAGCCGATGCCGCCGGCAGGCTTGAAGCCGACCTTGCGACCGCTGGCGCGGATGGCCCGCAGCATGATGTCGGCAGCCTCGAGCGTCGCGTTGACAGCAACCTTGCCGGTGGACGTCTTGATGAAATCGGAGCCGGCGTCGATCGCAAGTTCCGACGCGCGCCGGATCAGCGCGGTATCCTTGATTTCGCCGGTTTCGAGGATGGTCTTCAAAAGCACCGGGCCTTTGCATTCTGCCCGCACGGCGGCGACCATATCGGTGACGGCCTGTTCATTGCCGGCCAGGAAGGTACGATAAGGAATGACCAGATCGATCTCGTCGGCGCCATCGGCAATCGCTTCGCGCGCTTCGGCGGCCACATCGGCCACCTCCATATCGCCGCCGGGGAAATTCACCACGGTCGCGATCTTCACGGCATGATCGGTGCCGAGAATGCCGCGCGCCTGCGCGACGAAGCGCGGCCAGATGCAGATGGCGGCCGTATTGCCATAGGGGGATTGCGCGCGGGCGCACAGCGCCTCGATCTGCGCCGGCGTGCAGTCATCCTTGAGATTGGTCAGGTCGAGAAGGGAAAGCGCAACGGCTGCCGTTTCTCTCAGGGAATGGCCCGTCATTCTGGGTCTCCTTCATCCGCGATCATTTCTTTCAGGATAGCGGCGAGGCGTGCGCCGCCGACCGGAGCCATGTCTTTCGTCTCTTCATGCGAGAGTTCTCCGCCGGTCATGCCAGCACCATAGTTAGTGATGACGGAGGCAGCGGCAACCCTCAAACCGAAAAGACGCGCCAGGATGACTTCCGGCACCGTCGACATGCCGACAGCATCGGCGCCAAGGATGCGCGCCATGCGGATCTCTGCCGGCGTTTCAAAGCTCGGGCCGGAAAACCACATATAGACGCCGTGCGAAAGCTTGATCTCGGCCTTTTCCGCCGCCTTGCGCATGCGCATGATGAGGTCGATGTCATAGGCGCTCGTCATGCCGACGAAGCGCCTGTCGCTTTCCTCGCCGATCAGCGGGTTCATGCCGGAATAGTTGATGTGATCGGTGATCTGCATCACCGATCCCGGCGGCATCTCTTCCCGCAGCGATCCGGCCGAGTTCGTCAGGATCAGCGTGTCGACGCCAAGCGCCTTCAGGGTTTCGATCGGCTCGCGCATGGCATTGGCGTCGCCCTTTTCGTAATAATGCACACGACCCGAGAGCATGATGACCGGGACATCGCCGAGCTTGCCTGCGACCAGCGTGCCGGCATGGCCTGAAACTGCGCTGACCGGGAAGCCGGGCAGGTCGGCATAGGGGATGCGCAACGCCTCCTTGACCTCATCCACGAGGGAGCCGAGGCCGGAGCCCAGGATGATGCCATAGCGCGGCTTCAATTCGCCGAGCTTCTCGGTGAGGATATCGACGGCCGCGCTCATCCGAGCACCTCCGTTTCGAAGCTGAAGGGCAGCATTTCGTCCATGGTCATGGTCTTCCTCACGCCGGTTTCGTCGCAAAGATAGATGCGCGTCTCCTTGCTGGCAAATTCGGCGATCTTCTGCCGGCAGCCGCCGCAAGGCGGGCAGAGCGGCAGTTTCTCGGCGATGACCGCGATCTCGACGATCTTCTTGGCGCCGCCCATGATCATCTGGCCGATCGCTGTCGGTTCGGCGCACCAGCCCTGAGGGAAGGAGAGATTTTCGATATTGGCGCCAGTATAGATCTTGCCGTCCTCGGCGCGGATCGCCGCGCCGACCGGGAATTTCGAATAGGGAGCATGCGCGAACGCCATCGCGCCACGCGCGGCCTCGAACAGATCATGTGACATGGGTTTAGCGCTCCTTGGTATAGGGCACGCCACCGGCCTTCGGAGGCTTGGCGACGCCGATAAAGCCTGCAAGCAGGATGCAGGTGAGGATATAGGGCAGCGCCTGGAAAATCTGTACCGGCACCTCGCCAATGCCCGGAACTGCCTTGCCCTGCATGAAATTGGCGAAGGCATCGAGAAAGCCGAACAGGAGGCAGGTAAACATTACCGGCACCGGTTTCCATTTTGCGAAGATCAGTGCGGCGAGAGCGATATAGCCCTTGCCCGCCGACATGTTGTTGATGAAGGCCGCCGACTGGGCAATGGCGAGATAGGTGCCGGAGAAGCCGCAGAGAATGCCGGCAACGATCAGGGAGCGATAGCGCAGCCATTCGACCGAGATGCCGGCGGTATCGACCGCGCCCGGATTTTCACCGACCGCACGCAGCCGCAGACCAAAGCGGGTGCGATAGAGGATCCACCAGGAGATCGGCACCGTGAGGAAGGCGAGATAGGTCAAGATATTGTTGCCCGAGATGACGTTGGCGTAGAGCGGCCCGATGAATGGAACGTCACGAATGGCATCGGCGCCCGGCAGAGTGATGCCCGAAAAACGGGCGGTGGCAGGCAAAGTCGGTGTACGGCCACCCTGACCGAACCAGGCTTGACCGAGAACGATGGTCAGGCCGGCCATCAGGAAGTTGATCGCGACGCCCGAGACGATCTGGTTGCCGCGATTGGTGATCGAGGCGAAGCCGTGCAGCAGACCGACGAGGACGGAGACGAGAACACCGGCGCCAAGACCGGCCCACGGCGAGCCGCTGATCGAGGCGACGCAGGCGGCAGCGAAGGCCGAAGCCAGCATCTTGCCTTCAAGGCCGATATCGAAGATGCCGGCGCGCTCGGAAAACAGGCCCGCCAGCGCTGTGAAAATCAACGGAATCGACAGGCGGATGGTCGAGCCCAATATGCTGATGAGAAGATCATAATAATCCATCGTCCGATCCTCACGTCCTGGCGAATGTCTGGTAGATGCGCACAAGCGCAGGTCGGAACATATATTCGAGCGCACCGGCAAACAGAATGACGAGACCCTGGATCACCACGATCATGTCGCGCGTGATGTTCGGCATGTCGAAAGAGAGCGCATCGCCACCCTGATAGAGAATGCCGAACAGGATCGCCGCCACGATGATGCCCAGTGGATGATTGCGACCCATCAGCGACACGGCAATGCCAACGAAGCCTGCACCGAGCACGAATTCCACCTGCAGACGCGCGGAAGCGCCCATGACGGGGTTAAGCGCCATCATGCCGGCAAGGCCACCGGAAAGCAGCATGGCGATGATGACCGTTCGGGCATAGGGAATGCCGGCATAGACCGCAGCGGTGGGGCTGAGGCCGAGCGTGCGCATTTCATAGCCGAGCTTGGTGCGCCAGATGAGCACCCAGACGAGGAAGCACATGACCAGCGCGATCAGAAAGGAGACGTTGAGCGGCGCAGCACCGATGGTCGAGCCGAACAGATCCATCAACCAGCCGAGCTTCGGCAGCTGGCCGCCCTCCAGAAAGGTGCGGGTCTCGGGAGCCATCTTGCCGGGCACAATCAGCACATGCACCAGCAGGAAGTTCATCATCGCCGAAGCGATGAAGTTGAACATGATCGTCGTGATGACGACGTGGCTGCCGCGCTTGGCCTGAAGCCAGGCCGGGATGAAGGCCCAGAGCGCTCCGAAAATCGCCGCACCGATAACCGCAAAGGGCATGGTCACGTACCAGGGCACGTAGCGGTCAAGTGTCAGCGCCACGAGGGCACAGCCGAGACCGCCGAGATAGGCCTGACCTTCCGAGCCGATATTGAACAGGCCGGCATGGATGGCGACGGCGACCGAAAGGCCGGTGAAGATGAAGCTCGTCGCATAATACAGCGTGAAGCCAATGCCTTCGCCGCTGCCGAGAGCGCCCTGCAGCAGCAGCACGAGCGCATCGAGCGGGCTCTCGCCGATGAACCAGACGACGAGGCCGGAAATCAGGAAGGCAACAATCAGGTTGAGAAGAGGGATCAGGCCGTAGGTGATCCAGTTCGGGAGCGGAACGGAAGCCGTGCTCATATACGCCTCACGCGGCAATGCCGGCCATCATCAGGCCGAGTGTTTGTTCACCGGCCTCAGCCGACTTTTCACCGACGATGTGGCCGGCGAACATGACGAGGATACGGTCCGAAAGCGCACGGATCTCATCCAGCTCCACCGACACCAGCAGGATCGCCTTGCCGGCGTCGCGCATCTCGATGATGCGGCGATGGATGAATTCGATGGCGCCGATATCGACGCCCCGCGTCGGCTGGCCGATCAGCAGCGCCTTCGGGTCGCGCTCGATCTCGCGGGCAACGACGATCTTCTGCTGGTTGCCGCCGGAGAAATTGGCTGTTTTCAGCCGCGCGTTCGGCGGGCGGATATCGTATTTCTCAATCTTCTCGATGGCATCCTTGCGCATGGCATCGAGATCGAGCATGCCGCCGCGCCCGTATTTGCGGTCGCGGTGATAGCCGAGCATGGAATTCTCATATTCCTCGAACTTGAGGACGAGGCCCATGTGATGGCGATCTTCCGGAATATGGGCAAGGCCAAGGTCACGGAGTGCTGCAGGATCGGCATTGCCGATCGGCTTGCCGTGCAGAAGGATCTCGCCCGAAGCCGGCTTGCGGATTCCGGCGATGGCCTCAAGCAATTCCGACTGGCCGTTGCCAGCGACGCCGGCGATGCCGACGATCTCGCCGGCGCGGACATCGAAGGAGACATTGTCGACCATGGTGACGCCACGGCCGTCCTTGACGGTAAGATTGCGCACCGAAAGCAGGATTTCGCCCGGATTGGGAGCGCCCTTCTCCACACGCAACAGCACGCGGCGTCCGACCATCAACTCGGCCAATTCCTCGACGGTGGTTTCCGCCGTCTTGCGGGTGGCAACCATTTCGCCGCGGCGCATGACCGATACCGTATCGGTGATCGCCATGATTTCGCGCAGCTTATGGGTGATGAGGATGATCGTCTTGCCCTGGTCGCGTAGCACGCGAAGGATGCGGAAGAGATTGTCGGCTTCGGCCGGCGTCAGAACGCCGGTAGGTTCGTCGAGAATGAGGATCTCGGCGCCGCGATACATCGCCTTCAGGATTTCGACGCGCTGCTGCTGGCCGACGGGAAGTTCCTCGATCAAGGCGTCCGGATCGACTTCCAGGCCGTAATCCTTCTCCAGCCGGTTGAGCTCGGCGCGCGCGGCAGCGACGCCCTTGGCGAGAAGTGCGCCGCCTTCGGCGCCCAGCATCACGTTTTCAAGGACGGTAAAATTGTCGACCAGCATGAAATGCTGGTGCACCATGCCGATACCGGCTGCGATCGCCGTCTGGCTGTCGCGAATGGCGATCGGGTTGCCGTTGATGCGGATCTCGCCGCTATCAGCATGATAGAAGCCGTAGATGATCGACATCAGAGTCGATTTCCCGGCACCGTTTTCGCCGATGATCCCGTGGATCGAGCCCTTGGCGACGGTCAGGTTGATATCTTTATTGGCGTGGACAGCACCGAACTTCTTGTCGATGCCCACGAGCTCGATGGCGGAGATTTGGTTCACTATAGGGGCTCCAGAAACCGGTTTCCGGATAAGAAAAGGGCGTATGACGTTTTTGCTCCGTCATACGCCCTTATTTCATATCAGTTTTTCGGGCAGGCGTTGTCGGTCAGATAGTCGTGGACCTTGATGGTGCCAGCGACGATATCGGTCCGCGCCTTGTCGACCGCAGTCTGCATTTCCGGAGTGACGAGCGGCTTGTTGTTGTCGTCCATGGCAACGGTGACGCCGTCTTCCTTCAGGCCCAGTTCCTGGGTGCCGGCCGTGAACTTGCCGTTCTTGGCATCGCTGAAGGCATTGTAGACTGCGAGGTCGACGCGCTTGACGACGGAGGTCAGAACGGAACCCGGATGCAGGTAGTTCTGGTTCGAGTCAACGCCGATCGAGAGCTTCTTGTTGTCAGCAGCCGTCTGCAGCACGCCGAGGCCGGTGGCACCGGCAGCCGCGTAAACCACGTCCGCGCCCTGGTCGATCTGGTTCTTGGTGAGCTCGCCGCCGCGAACCGGATCGTTCCAGGCAGCACCGGTCGTGCCGGTCATGTTCTGGAAGACTTCGATCTTCGGATTGGTGGCGCGTGCGCCAAGCTCATAGCCGCATTCGAACTTGCGGATCAGCGGAATGTCCATGCCGCCGACGAAACCGATCTTGCCGGACTTCGATGCAATGGCAGCCATGACGCCGGCGAGGTAGGAACCTTCGTTTTCCTTGAACTTGACGGAGCGGACGTTCGGCAGATCGAGGCTATCGTCGATCAGAACGAATTCGGTCTTCGGATATTCAGCAGCAACCTTCTGCAGCGCGGAGGTCCAGGCGAAAGAAACAGCGATAACAGGATTGAAACCCTTGCTGGCGAAGTTGCGCAGCGCCTGTTCGCCCTGGGTGTCGCCCGTCGGCTCGAAGTCGCGGTAAGCGATGCCGGTTTCCTTCTTGAACTTTTCAGCGCCGTTATAGGCAGCTTCGTTGAAGGACTTATCGAACTTGCCGCCGGTTCCGTAGACGATTGCCGGCTTGATATCGGCCGCAAGCGCCGTTGCCGACATGGCAGCCAGGGCGAAAAGGGTCAAAAGGGATTTTTTCATGTGGTGCAGCCCTATTGTTTCTATCTTGTTGGGTCCTCCCGCAAGCCCGTTGATCGGGCAAGTCTGCGGAACTGCCGGCCTCCCCCGAGGCCAAGCTGGCGCGCATCCTTGCATGGCTGCACGAAAAATTCACGAGAAATTTTTCAGTTGGTAAAGATTTGTGGGAATTGGTGAAAACCCATCCAAACGACCCGTTTTTTAAACAATTTCGGGCCAAAACTGCAATTTTATTGGTCAGAACAGCTGCCGCTCAGCTCTCCGCAACCGCCAGTTCTGCAGCTCGCCGCATTGCGATGGAGCCACCGCCAATTCCTTCCGACGCCATTCAATTCCCTGAATGGCACAGGCCGAAAGTCACACGCCGAACCCCTCACGCGCTGAAGCGGCCGGCTGCAGGCTGGCGCTTGTAGGCGACCATCCACAGCAACAGGGAAATCACCAGGAAGACGGCGAAGGCCGGCTGAAACAGCAGCCATTGCATCGCCATGTCATAGAAACGGGGATGGACGTAATAGGCGATCGCCGAGCGGAGGCTTGCGAGCGACGAAGGGCTGACATCATTCCACGCATCGCCCATCGGGGTCATGACCACGGCGGAAGCCGCAACGGATTGTATGGAATCGATGGTGCCGGCGATCACAGCCACCACCAGCGCGACAAGGCTGGCAAAACGCAACAGGAAACGCATAAACTCCTCCCGATACTTACTATGTTCAGCCTTCGCGGGCCGACCGGTCTTATGCCGCCTCATCTATTTCATTAGATAAGTTGCGTGCAAAATAAGCGCAATGGGGAGGAGATGCAGAGTTTTGCGCCAACAAGTCAAAAATCTGTCAGATTCGGGTTGATTGCCAGAAATTCATCGGTATATATCGCGGCCGTTCCGACGATTTGCTTCCTGACCGGGTGCGAAACGCCAAAGGACAGGTGGCCGAGTGGTTTAAGGCGCACGCCTGGAACGCGTGTGTACGTGAAAGCGTACCGAGGGTTCGAATCCCTCCCTGTCCGCCATTTTCATCCACTCTCTCCCGCTTGCATTACGCCTCCAGGCAATCCAACAGCTCAGAGATCGCTCGTTGATAGTTCGCCTGCTCCACATCGGCTGGTGTCGACTGGAAACCATCGCCCTCACTTTCTATGGCGACGGCAAGGGCTGCACCATGGGTGTAATCGACCAGAATATGCACCCACAGCAGCGCGCGCGATGGGGAAAGGCCAAGCTCCTCCAACAGATCCGTCAGGCTCTCCGTGATCCGCCTTGCATGGTCGGGGAACACGGCAGGCCGGTTGAAGATGGCAAGCGTCAGACCGGGATGGCGCAGCACCTTTGCCCGGTACGCTCCCAGCAGGCCCTCTATCCGCGACCGAACCGTTCCTTCCGGAGGCATGGCAACATCGGCATAGACGCTCTCCGCCAATGCCTTGATCAATCCGTCCCGATCCTGGAAATGATGATAGATCGTCATCGGGTTGACGTTCGCACGCATAGCGACTGCGCGCATCGTCAGATTTTCAAAACCCTCGTCATCAAGCAGAGCCAAGGCCTCTGAAAGGATCCTTGCCGGCGACACGCTGTTCTCGTCGGCACGCGGCCTGCCTCGGCTTCGCTTGGTCATGGTGCAATTGTGTAGGTCGATTGTACCAGCCCGGAGGGAAACGGGCGAGTACTTACATGCGTGAGATTGATGTCGCGCGAGACCGGGCCGAACAGCGGGCGGCCGCTGCCGAGCAGTATGGGAACGCGGGTGATCACCAGATCGCTGATCAAGCCTTCCCGAAGGAAAGACTGGATGATCCGTCCGCCGTCCACATAGACATGGCGGCAGCCTTCCGCTTCGAGCATGGCCATAGCCTGCTGCGGCGACTTCCGCGTGAAACGGACTTTGCCGGCCAACTCAGCCGGAACCGGCTGCTCCGCCAAATCGGCCGAAAGGACGAGCACCGGGCGCGTATAGAACCACGGCTTCATGTCGCGGACCGCCTCGAAGGTGCCGCGGCCCATGATGATGGCGTCGATGTCCCTGATGAAATCATTGTAGCCATGGTCTTCGCCGGACGCGTCATACTCGAGCAACCACTCGATGCCGCCGTCATCGCGAGCGATGAACCCGTCCAGGCTGGCTGCAATAAAAACGTGACCAGTGATCATTTCGCACCTCCATATTTATACATTGTATAATTATGGCTTGCTAGCGCTGTCAAGGATGGCTGATGCAAGGTTTCGCTGAGAGCCGCCGATGCGTCCCGGTTCGCCGAACCATCGCAACGCCGCTTCGGCAGCGGCATCCATGTCAGGCTCTGCCTCGCAGACCCAGGCAACGACGCCATCGGGCCGCACGAGCAAGGCGCTCAAGCCAAGCCGATCCCTGGCGTCGCTGGCGATATAGGTAATCCGGTCGCTCCAGCGGCTTGCAAGCGCTTCAAGGGAAGCACGAGCATCGAAATCCAGAAGCAGGCCCTTGCCCGTCCTGAGGAGATTGCCGAGCTTTGTCCCATCGGCGAGCTCAAAATCGGGAGCGCTGCGGCCGATGAGCGGATGGCTCCCGCCAAGTTCATAGCGGAGAGAAACGCCCCAGACGCGCTCGGCGAAATAGGTGGCGCCGTCGCGCGTCTCGATCAGATCGCGGATGATGGCTTCGAGCGCGCGAGAACTCCGGCTTGGCCGCATGATTGCGACTTGCGCGCGTGACCAATCAAGCACCTGCGCACCAACGGGATGCCGTTCGCTGGAATAGGTATCGAGCAGGCCGTCCGGCGCATCCCCACGGATCGTGGCGGCAAGCTTCCATCCAAGATTCATCGCATCGCCAAGTCCAAGGTTGAGCCCTTGGCCGCCCAAGGGGGAATGGATGTGCGCGGCATCGCCGGCAAGCAGAATGCGTCCCCTGCGATAGCTGGTTGCCTGATAGGCGCGGTCCGTCCATGTGGTGGCAAGCTTGAGCGCCGTTAGAGTGACATCGGTGACGGAGATGCGCCGCAGCACCGCCTGCACATGGTCGAGCGTGATCGGCTGGGTCCGGTGGAAAGCGCCGCCATCGAAGTCGACCAT
Source organism: Rhizobium sp. ERR 1071 (assembly GCF_007828675.1). NCBI lineage: Bacteria > Pseudomonadati > Pseudomonadota > Alphaproteobacteria > Hyphomicrobiales > Rhizobiaceae > Rhizobium > Rhizobium sp. ERR 1071. The sequence continues at coordinate 865,574 of NZ_VITM01000003.1, forward strand.
CGTGATCGTCCCGGGAGGCGCATAGGTGTACATGCCCGTCGCCGTGTAATGGCGGCCGGGACGAAGCTTGTCCGGGTCCACCATCTCGATTTCGGCGGAATAGCCGGTGAATTCGGGATCGGTGCCGACGAATTCGAAGCCGCCGGCCTTGCGGACAGTGCTGCGGCCGCCGTCACAGCCAACGAGCCAGCGCCCGCCAAAGGTCTCGCCTCCGGCGCGAACGATAACAGCTTCATCCGACTGTTCGAAGCTCTCGACACCGAAGCCGCGCCTGATCTCGACGCCCATGGCCTCCGCACGCGCCGCAAGGACAGCTTCGAAGCTTTCCATCTCCACCATCAAGCTGGTGCCGGCCGAGCTTGGCAGACGATAGAGCCACTTGGACGTGTCGATATTGTCGTAAAAGAACTGGATGCCGGCAAAATGGCCGCCTGGGCGGCGCGACTGGTGCATCCAGTGTGCGGCCAGTGAAGCGCGATCGCCCGAGCCGTCTTTGGCAGGTTTGGGCGCGGCAATATCATCCAGCAGACCGCGACGATAGAAGGCTTCGATGGTTGGCGAGGAAAGGCCGCGCATGCCGAAGGGAAGGCGCTTCAAGGGCGAGCGCCGATCCTCAGCCTGCTCCAGCACCGATACGGAGAGACCGGCGAGACGCAGCTCGCAGGCGAGAAACAAACCGACGGGTCCGCCGCCGGCAATCAGAACATCATAAATCAAGGCAGAACTCCTCAGGCGAACAGCGCCGCAAGGGCGTCAGACATTCCGGCTTCGGCCCATCTCAGCCGGCGCGAGTCGCTGAAAAACGTCCACGCCATTCGGGTGGCGACGTTTCCAGTCACGGGAACAGTCATAAAACCTGTGCCAATTTCACCGATTTCGTGATTGCAATGCAATTTTTACACTCGGTATAAATTTACTTATGGTATAAATATCGTCATGTCAAACCAAATCAAACTCCGGGACCGCAAGAAGGAGATGACGCGCCAAGCGATCTCCAACGTCGCGACACGCCTGTTTGTCGAACATGGCTTCGACAAAGTCTCCGTCGCCGATATCGCCTACGAGGCTGATGTCGCCAGGAAGACGGTGTTCAACTACTTCCGCCGCAAGGAGGATCTGGTCTTCGATCGCGAAGACGAAATACGGGAGTTGGTCCGGCAAGCGCTCGCCGATCGCGGCCGAGAGCCACCAGTCCGCGCGTTCCAGGCGCTGATGCGGGACCTAGAGGAAACGCAGCATCCTCTGTTTAGGATTACGGAACGCCCCATCCAATTCTGGCGCATGGTGGCGGAGAGCCCGACGCTGACGGCATATGCACGCGGGCTGCAGGTGACGCTTGCTGATGATCTCTCGAGAATGCTCTCCGACGCGGCGGGCCGGCCGCGCTCCGATGCGGATGCACATCTTGCAGGCGCAATGCTGATGGCGACGCTGGTGACCGCCTATGGCGAGGCGCTGCGCGTCTTTCGGGAAAAAGGAGATCCTCAAGCCGCTCTGCTTGGTGTCATGGAGCGGGGCTTTGCCGGTGTCGACGCCGCTCTTGCCGGGACGCCGTATGTCTGACTTTGAAGCTTTCTGGATCGCAGCCTGAAAGACGAAACCCGGCCGAAGAGTCGGCCGGGTCTTCGAATACATGGTCCGTCGGACCATCGACCATCCCGCGGATCGTGGCCGATGGCGCCGGCATCACGCGGCGGAGACCTGCAGCTCTGCAAGATCCTGAAGCAGCGTCGGGCCGGTGGGTTCCCAACCCAGCTTCTGCCGGGTCTTGGCGCTGGAGGCCGGCATGTCGCGGCCGGCGAACATGGCGAGCCAGCCGAAATAATCCTGCGCCTCTTCCCTGGCGATGGATTTGACCGGGAGGTTCAGGCGCCGCCCGATCGTCTCGACGATATCGCGCATGGGCACGCCTTCCTCGGCGGCCGCGTGATATTTGGCATTCGGTTCGGCGCGCTCGACGACGAGGCGGTAAAGACGGCCGACATCGGTAAAATGCGCCGCCGGCCAGCGGCTGAGCCCGTCTCCCACATAGGCGCAGGCACCCTTTTCCCGGAATATCTGGATCAAGGGCGTAATAAGCCCCTGACTGACCGGATCATGCACCTGGGGCAACCGCACGACCGAGACATTGACCCCGATCTCGCTTGCCAGGATTCCGGCTTCTTCGGAGGCCGCCCGCGGATGCATATCGGAACCGGCAATCGGGTTATCCTCTCTGGCCGGCTCGCCCGGCACCGTGTTGGCGATCGGCGTGCCCGACGTAATGACCAGCGGGCGGGCGGAACCGGCAAGTGCCGAGGCCAGCGTTGCGATGACCCGGCGGTCATCCTCGCAATTCTGGACGAATCTCGTGAAGTCATGGTTGAAGGCAAGGTGGATAACGCCGTCGGATTGCGAGGCGCCGCTTTTCAGGATTTCCGCATCCTCGATCGTGCCGTGAAGGACTTCGGCGCCGGCGGCGGCGAGCGCGACCGCCTTTTCCTTGGAACGCGAGAGGCCGAGCACCTGATGGCCCGCCCCGATCAATTCCCTGACGACATGCGAGCCGACATTTCCGGTCGCACCGGTAACGAATATACGCATATGCATTGTCTCCTTATTTCGTCGGAGACAAATCTGTGCCTATCGTTTATTCTGGTAAAGTAGTGACCTTATCATAGTAAAGACACTAACAGGATGACCGATCTCATCGAAACCGAAAACGTGCTCGGGACCTATCTGAGGGACCGCCGCGCAAAACTCGACCCATCCGCCCTGGGATTTGCCGGCGAACGGCGGCGCACGCCCGGACTTCGGCGCGAGGAAGTGGCGCAGCGCGCCAATATCAGCCCGACCTGGTACACATGGCTGGAACAGGGCCGCGGCGGCGCGCCTTCCGCCGACGTGCTCGACCGGATCGCTCGCGCGCTGATGCTGACGGAAGTGGAGCGCGAGCACCTGTTCCTGCTTGGCCTTGGGCGTCCGCCAGAAGCGCGTTACCGCAAAAATGATGGCGTTACGCCGCGGCTGCAGCGCGTGCTCGATGCGCTGGAGCCGAGCCCCGCCATTATCCGGACCGCCACCTGGGACGTCATCGCCTGGAACCGGGCAGCACCCGTGATGCTGGTCGATTACGGATCGTTGCCGCCGGAAGAACGCAACATTTTGCGCTATATCTTTCTCGATCCGCGTGCGCGCGCCGTGCAATATGATTGGGAAAGTGTCGCCCGTTTCGCGCTGGGCGCATTCCGTGTCGATGCGGCGCGCGCAGGCGCATCGAGTGAGATCGAGCCTTTCGTGGCGGAACTTTGCCGCATCAGCCCGGAATTCAGGGCCATGTGGCGCGAAAACGACGTTCCTGGCACCCATACCGAAGCCGTCAAGCATATACGCCATCCCATCCTCGGCCCGCTGGCATTCGAGTATTCGGCCTTTTCGGTCGACGGACGGACGGATCTCAGCATGATCGTCTACAATCCGGCAACGCCTGACGACGCCGAGCGGATCAGATCGCTGCTGCCCCGGCCATAAGGCAGGTACCGTGACACGCGCATCTTCCATTGACAGCATCCATGAAGCCGACCTAAATATCGTCCGTCGAAAATGGCTGGCTTGGTCTCGGTAGGCCCAGGCCCTTCTCCCTCCATGGAGAAGCTCTGTTCCGCGCTAGCGCGGATACCCCGACAGTCCCTGCGCCTCGTGCGTGTTTAGGGTCTGCGCGGTAGCCATTAGACGATGCTCCCTCAGCAGACCATGTTCGAAGGAGCCGTTATATGTCCACTATCGATCAGTCCCAACCCATCCTTGTCTATCTCGCTGCCGGTGTGCAAGGCAGCGCCGTCGTTCACGCAGCACTTCAGCGCGGCTTCAAGGTCCGCGCACTTGTGAGAGACCGAAGACGCGCCTCCGCACTCTCGGCGCTCGGCGTCGAGCTTGTCGAGGGGGATCTTCGCGATGCGGCTTCGCTTCGCGCCGCCAGCACCGGCATCACCCACGCCGTGCTGCAGATTCCGATCGGATCACAAGGCGACATGCGCATCCAGGCCGATAATGTGATATCGGCTTCGCTCGACCAAGGCCCGAAATCCCTTGTCCTCAAGCTCGCCAGCGCCAGCCGCCCAGCACCTTGCCAGGAGCCAAGCTTTGTTGCCAACGCGATGCTCGAAGATGTAGTCCGTGCATCAGGCCTGCCCTTCGCAATCGTCCGCCCCACAATGTATCTCGATAATCTCCTGAAGCCATCAGCGCGCAAAGACATTGTTGGCGAAGGGATCTTCGCGCCGCCGATTGCCGAAGCCCAGCGTATCGCCTGGACCTCGGTCGATGATTGCGCCCGGGCCGCCATTACCCTTCTGGAACGTGGCATCACCTCCGGCGATCATCGCATTGCCGGGCCGGAAAGCATTGATGGAAACGAACTCGTCTCGCGGATCGGTGCTGGACTCGGTCGCCTCATCACCTATCGCCAACAGCCGCTCGACGAGTTCGAGCGGGATGTCGATGCTGCGATGGGACCGGGAACGGGACGCCGTGTCGCCTCGAAATTCCGCTTCTTCGCATCGCATCGGGAAGAGGCGGATGCGATGCTGGCCGCGCCGTTCAAGCCGCAAGCCGGCCTTGAGGATTTCAAGCCGACAGGCATTGAGGAATGGGTTCGCCAACATCGGGCACAGTTCTTCGATACGAAACAAGCGCCATCAGGCGGCCAGGGCTGATCGACAGGATACGCCTTCAATCGTAATAGGCCGGGGCATGCTTGAGCCGAGGCCATGCCTCGGGATCATGCCCCGTCACCACCATCGCATCGGTCTGTTCGGCAAGCGTGCGAAGCTTGCCGACGGATCGCACCGTGTCAACGGCGGAAGCCATGAAGCCAGGAAGAGCCTTTTCGTTCCAGTGATCGAGCGTGTAGGCGGCATCGACGGTCAGTAATATTGCGCCTGCCTTCGGGAGCCGCACCAGGAAGGATTGGTGGCCGACGCTATGGCCTGGTGTGAAGATCATCCGCAGCGCGCCGTCACCATAGAGATCGTAGCCATCGGTGGCGGCACCCTCCAGGAAGTGCCATTTCAAGCCGGGACGATCGAAATCACGACGAACATGGGCGCCGGCGGCGAACCAGTCCGGCGCAAAGGCATATTCATATTCGCGGCGCTGGACGATGTGGGTCGCGTTGGGGAAGCGGCCGATCGCGCCGCTATGGTCGGAATGCAGATGAGAAAGCACGACGAAGCGGATATCTTCACCGGATATGCCGAGCTTCGCCAGCTGCGCAACGCATCCCTGCTCCTCGGTCATGAAGGGCTGATAGCTGTCGACCGCATCGCCCCAATAGCCGCGCGGATCGGCCAGACCTTCCGTCGCCAGCCCACCATCGATGATGACATTGCCCTTCGGATGCGTCAGCAGAAACCAAGGAACCGGAATTTCGTAATCGGCGCCACCGCTCTGGTTCATCCTGATGTCGTGGGCCTTGCAGCGCTGCGTGCCCGATTGAAACATATAAAGCCTGATGTCGCTCATAAGCCTGACCTGTGGTTTGCGATTGAGTGCGGAAACACGCGTCGTTTTCGGTGATCGAAGGCTCTGCCACTAGGCAGCATGATCCGCTTTCATTTATCGGCTAAGCCGATATATTGGCGCACATGGATCTATTGGTGGCGATGCGCGTCTATGTCAGAGTGGTGGAAAGAGGCAGCATGTCGGCCGCCGCCCGCGATCTTGGCATGGGTCAACCCGCCGTCAGCGAGCGGATTGATCGGCTGGAGCAATATCTCGGTGCGCGGCTATTGCTCAGAAATACGCGCAAGCTTTCCGTCACCGATGTCGGTGCCACCTTTTATGAGCGCAGCAAGCAGGTGCTCGAAAGTGCCAACGATGCGCTGGCCGTCGTGGATGGCGATCAGTCACTGCGCGGCACGCTCAGGATCGCAGCACCGCATGGTGTCGGCGAGGTCATCCTTCCGCCGATCCTGCTGCAGATGCGCAAGCGTCATCCGCTGCTCAAAATCGACCTGATCCTCAACGACAGGATCGTTGATCCCGTGACGGAGGGCGTCGACATCTCGCTGCGCCTGGGGGATCTCGGTGAGGGCAGCTTCATTGCCCGCAAGCTCGGCCATGTCGGCCGCGTGCTGGTGGCTTCACCCGCCTATCTCGATGAGCATGGGACGCCGACGACGCCCGATGAGCTTGCCGACCACGCCTTCCTGCGGGTCTCCGGCCTGTTCAACAACGGCCGGATTCCGTTGATCGATCCGAACGGACAGACCGAACTTGCCGCCGCCGATATCACCTTGAGCACCAGCCATTGGCGGCCGCTGCACCGCCTGCTGCTCGATGGCGCCGGTATCGGCGTGCTGCAGGAGCCGGTCTGCACCAAGGATCTTGCCGATGGCAGACTGATCTGTCTGCTGCCCGGCTTTACCGTGCCGGGCTTCGATCTCAATGCGCTCTATCCGGCGATAAGACCGATTCCGCCGCGGATTCGTGCGATGCTCTCGTTATTGGAAGAACAGTTGCCGAGGATTCTGATCAAGCAAGCCTAAACGCTGGAAAGCTAGCCGACGCTCTGGGTCGCCACCTTGGGTGTTGCCCGCAATGTCAGCGCCCAGAAAAGCAGCGTTGTGAGACTAATCGCAATGCCAGAGAGGCAGACGCCCGGCCAGCCGGCATGGGCATAGATGATCGTCGCTGTCGATGATCCCACTGCGCTGCCGATGGAGTAGAAGACCATATAGGCGGCGGTCAACCTGTTCTGCGCGTCCGGCCTGACACGATAGATCATGCCCTGATTGGTGACGTGCACCGCCTGCAGGCCGAAATCGATGACGAGGACACCGAGAATGAGCCAGAGGATCGAACGATCCAGCATCGAAATCGGTAGCCAGGCGACGAGCATCAGTGCAAGCGCTATGCCCGTCGTGCGTTGGCCATGGCCACGGTCGGCCCAGCGCCCTGCCCTGACGGCGCCGAGCGCGCCCGCCGCTCCGGCAAGGCCGAACAGGCCGACCTCGGTGTGAGACAGCGAGTAAGGCGGCGCGGTCAGCGGCAGCACCAGAGGGGCGAGCAGCGTGGTGATATTGGCGAAGATCAGCATGGCGATCACGGCGCGGATGCGCAGGATCGGTTCTTCAATCAGCAGAGTGCCCAACGAGCGGATGAGGCCGACATAGGAAAGTCCGCGCCTCGGCTTCTCTTGCCTCGGCAGCACGCGCCAGAGGAGAAGCGTGATTACCAATGTTAGCACGGCGGAGACGATGTAGACGGTCCGCCAGCCGGAGAAATCGGTCAGCGTGCCGGCAACGCTGCGCGCCAACAGGATGCCGAGGACGATGCCGCTTGTGACCATGCCGACGATATGGCCGCGCTCGGTAGGGTGCGCGAGGCTCGCCGCATAGGCGACCAGCGCCTGTGTCACGACGGCCAGAAAGCCGACGGCGGCCATGGAGGCGAGCAGCATCGCCGCACTGGACGAGAAGCCGACGCTGATGAGGGCCGCCACGCTCAACAGCGATTGCACGATGATGAGCTTGCGCCGGTCGACAAGGTCGCCGAGCGGCACCAGCAGGATCAGGCCGAGCCCATAGCCGAGCTGTGTTGCGCCGACGATGAGGCCGGCCACCGTGCGCGAGAGCTTCAGATCATCGGCCATGACATCGAGAAGCGGATGGGCGAAATAGGCATTGGCGACAGCGAGGCCGCTCGCGACGGCAAACAGGAAAATCGTCGCTCGCGTCAGCGGCGAACTGGCCTCTCCGGAGTATTCGGCGCCCTTAAACGAACCCTCTCGTGAGGAATGAGGGCGCAGAATGTCCTCCGCGCTGCCGGCCGGCGGCGCGTCCTGATCGATCGTCATTGCAAAACTCCCGATTCTTCGGTTTAATAATGAAACCAACGATCGAGTAACATTATTGGTTTAATCATGCAACCATTCTTGCGAACAAAAGACCGGAAAGGCTGAGCCGATGGTCGCGCGGAAAAGCCTGAAGGGTGACTATTGCCCAAGCGCGCGTTCGCTCGACGTGATCGGCGACTGGTGGTCGCTCCTGATCGTGCGCGATGCCTTCGATGGGCTGACGCGCTTCGGCGAATTTCAAAAGAGTCTTGGGATTGCCAAGAATATTCTCACGGAGCGCCTGCGCACGCTTGTCGCGAGCGGCATCCTGGAGCTTGTGCCAACAAGCGAACGCGGCTCGCGCATGGAATATCGGCTGACGGCGATGGGAAAGGATCTCTTCCCCGTCATGGTGGCATTGCGCCAATTCGGCGAGCGTCATCTCTTCGCGCCGGCGGAAGAGCATTCACTGCTGGTGGACCGGGCGACGGGTCAGCCGGTGCAGCTCGACATACGGGCGCAGGACGGCAGATCCATCGGCCCGGACGAAACAATTATCTTGAAGGTGCCGGAAGCGGAATAGGACAAGAACGCCGGTGTTCGGCAGACGAATAGTCCTTCGAACCGAAGCTTAAAACACCAGCGACCGGTGTAATTGCGCACCTGCCCAGGCGCCGTCGCCGACGGCAAGCGACACCGAATGCGGGATGCGAGCGGCATCGCCGCAGGCAAAGGCGCCCGGCACGGTCGTTTCCTTCATGGCGTCTGTCTGGATTTGCGTGCCGAAAGGCGTTTCTTCCAACGCGCAGCCGAGCCGCTCCGCAATCGTGCTTGAGGGCGATACGCGCGACGCAGTGAAGAGCCCGGCAAACGGCAGCAGGCGTCCATCGCTGAGCCGCACGTCGGCCTCTCCTTCCAGCCTTGCGACCGGCGTTTCCTCGATCGTCAAACCACGTGCGGCAAGATCGGCGCGCTGCACCTCATCGGGGACAAAGCTGCCGTTGAGGAAGAACGTCACGTCTCCCCATTCCGGCAGCAACTGCGCCTGATGTAGCGACATCGGGCCGGTGGCGATGCAACCGATGCGGCCTTGATCGAGCTCGTAGCCATGGCAATAGGGGCAATGGAAGACGCTTTTGCCCCAACGCTCGCCAAGTCCCTCGATCTCGGGTAAGGCATCGGAGACGCCGGTTGCGAAAAGCAGGCGCCGGCCATCATGGCGCGCGCCGTCTAGCGTGGTGACGACGAAGCCATCTTTCTCTCCCTCGGCCTTCTCGGCAGTGCCTTCGATCCAGGTCAGCGTCGGATAGATGAAAAGCTGCTCGCGCGCCTTGCGGGCGATCTCGGCGGGGTCGACGCCATCCTGGCCGAGAAAGCCGTGGGATTCCCGGGCAAAACGATTGCGGCGCTTGCCTGCATCGATGACAAGCACCTTGCGGCGGGCACGAAGAAGCTGGAGGGCGGCCGCCATTCCCGCGTAACTGCCCCCAATGACGATGACGTCATAGGTCATGACAAAGCCCTTTCTGAGCGCCATTGCGTGTGACGCCGCGCAAATTCGTCGGCGAGATCGGCAAGTGTGACGTTTTCAAAGCGCTGGAGGAGCAAGGCCTCGGCTTCGGCAAAAGCATCATCGAGGACGGAATTGACCGATTGCTCGACCAGGCACTCCGGCGTTTCGTTGCGATTGCCGATGGCAAAGACTGCCGGTTCGCCGAGTGCCTCATGCAACTGGCGCAGCGTGACGCTTTTGAGATCGGCCGCAATCGTCCAGCCGCCAGTGTGCCCCTTGGCGGAATGGACAATGCCCACCTCGCGCAATAGCCCCATGGTACGACGCACGACGACAGGATTGGTGTGCATGCATTGCGCCAGGGCTTCGGAGGTCAATGGTCCATCCTGCTCGGCCATGTGGAGCAAGGCATGGAGAACGGAAGAAAGTCGGCTATCGCGTTTCATGTAACTTCAATTATTACGATTCGATCCGACATTCAAGGGTGGCCTGTTGTGATGAAGCAGGGCTGCGGCTAAGCCCGCTGTTTGAAACGAACCTCGCGTGCCGAAGCGCAAATCCTGATCTCGTCGCCGAGCGACCATTCGGCTGCCCTTGCCGCCATGGCTGCAGGCACGCCCTGCGAGCCAGGCCCGGCGGGAACATCATAAGTGGCGTGCGCATCATGCGGCAGCAGCACACCATAACCGCGCTCAAGCGCCGCCCGCGCCGTTGCGGCAACGCACATGTCCGAGAGCACGCCGCAGATCACCAGATGCTTCGCGCCGAAAGCGGTCAGAATAGCGTCAAGATCGGTGCCATCGAAGCCATCATCCTCCGTTTTCCTGATGACCACCTCGCCAGATAGCGGCGGAAAATGGAGTTTCCACCCCGGTTGAAACGGCTCATCCAGTGCACCGGGCGGACCATCGTTCTGCAGGAAAATCACCGGCGCCCATGCCGACCGCGCCTTATCCAGCAGGAGTTCGACCATCGCTCTCAAGGTGGCATGGCCGGGAACCGCACTCGGCCCCTCCACGAAAGCATTCTGCACGTCGACAACAAGCAGGACATCGGCCGGCGGACGGTCATCGGAAATCTCTTGCTGCTCTCTTTCCATCGATCGGTCAGGCCTCACCTTCAAACAAACTCGGAAGCATATGGGTACCTGCAGGGCAACCCAGCAATGTGAGACCGCCTCAAAAAGCGGCTTTGACGATCATCTCGGCGCCAAGCACCAGAAGGCAGACCAGAAACCAGCGGCGGAAGGCCGCCGGGCTGACGCGATTGCGGATGACCTGGCCGGCCCACATGCCGGCAAGCGCCGGGGCGATCGCCAGGGTGGAGAGAGCGAGATTGTCGACATGGAATGCGCCGTGCCAGGCGAGCGCGGCGGCCAATGCCACGGTGGAGACAGTGAAGGAGAGGCCGAGCGCCTGGACCAGATCTTCCTTCTCCAGCCCGAGCGCCTGCAGGTAGGGCACGGCCGGCACGACGAAAACGCCGGTCGCGCCCGTCAAGAGGCCTGTGACCATGCCGATGACCGGCGATAGCAGCGGTTCCAGTGTCTGCGGCACGCGAAGCTGGCGGGCAAGCAAGGCGTAACCAGCATAAAGAAGGAGGGCCGCCCCCAGTGCTGCCGAGGTCATATGCGTATCGCCAGCGGCGAGCAGATATGAGCCGGCGAAGGTTCCGACGATGATGGCGCTGACCAGGAGAGAGAAACGACGCGCAAGCGCACCAAAGCTCGGGCCGGCCAGAAGCTGCCAGACATTGGTGACGAAGGAGGGCACGATCAGGAGGCTCGCTGCCGTTAGCGGCGAGATCAGTGTGCCCAGCACGCCCATTGCCACGGTCGGCAGCCCCATGCCGGTGACGCCCTTGACCATGCCGGCGATGAAGAAGGTCGCGAAGATCGCCGCGAGAAGCCATATCGAATGATCCATCATGCCCTTTCAGTAGCAGAGACAAAGACTGGCACAATGCGGATGATGCGAAGCCAGCCTTCGGCTATTCCGAAGACTGGACATGCGGTAATCTGCACGTCATGCGCTTCGATCTGACCGACCTTCGCCTTTTCCTCGCCGTCGTCGATGCCGGCAGCATCACGCATGGAGCCGCCGATATCGGGCTTTCGTTGCCGGCCGCCAGCGAGCGGCTGCGTGACATGGAGGCAAATGGCGGCGTACGGCTTCTGGAGCGCGGGCGACGCGGCGTGAGTCCGACGCCCGCCGGTGAGGCATTGGCCCATCATGCCCGGTTGATCCAGCGGCAGCTCACGCAAATGCGCGGCGAGCTTGGCGAGCACGCAAGCGGCCTGCGCGCAACCGTCCGGCTTCTCGCCAACACCGCGGCGATTGTCGAATACCTGCCGCCGCGCCTTGCCGAATGGATGGCCAGAAACCCGCGAACGGACATCGATCTCAAGGAGCGCCAGAGCATCGAGATCGCCCGGGCCGTTTCGGCCGGGCTGGCCGAGATCGGTATCCTGTCGGACGCGGCCGATACCTCCGGCCTGACATTGCGACCCTTCGCGATCGACCGGCTGGTGGTGGTGATATCTAGCGATCATGCGCTGGCAGCGGCAAAGCAGATCGCTTTCACGGAGATCCTGCATGAGCATTTCGTCGGACTTGCCGGCGGAGCGCTGCAGGATCACATCGACGCGCAGGCGGCCCGACTCGGCAGCCGGTTGAAAATGCGGGTGCGGATGCGGACATTTGAAGCCATCTGCCACATGGCCGGCCAGGGCATCGGCCTCGGCATCGTGCCCGAAACGGCGGCGCGTCGCTGCAGCCGATCCGCGAAAATTGCAGCCCTCCGCCTCACCGACCCATGGGCAACGCGCCGGCTTTCACTCTGCGCACGCTCCCTCGAAGAGCTTCCGTCGCCGGCCCGCGATCTTTTCGAGCATCTGGCAACGATATGACCGTAGCCTGTTGAAAAGACGCGTTGGGATCGACTAGTCTCGCCACGTGGCTGTCGGGGAGAGACGGCGCGATGGGAGGTCGGTATGGAATTTCACGACGACGAGCTTCACCGCTTCGAAGCCGAAGGGGCCGCTCCCTTGCCGCATACCGAGGTGGAAGGCCATGTCGATCATGATGGCGCGCGTATCTGGTATGCCTCCTATGGCAGCGGCGCTCCGGTGATCCTCCTGCATGGCGGGCTCGGAAACAGCGGCAATTGGGGCTACCAAGTGCCCGCACTCATCGACGCTGGCCATCAGCTTATCGTCATCGACAGCCGCGGCCATGGCCGCAGCATACGCGACGAGCGGCCTTATACCTACGAGCTCATGGCCACAGACGTTCTCGCCGTCATGGACAGGCTGAAGATCGACAAGGCGGCGATCGCCGGATGGAGCGACGGCGCCTGTATCGGCATGGTGCTTGGAAAAACCCATCCGGAACGCGTTTCCGGTGTCTTCTTCTTTGCCTGCAACATGGACCCGAGCGGTACCAAGGAATTCGTGGCGACGCCGATCATCGAGCGCTGCTTCTCACGCCATACGAAGGATTATGCTGCGCTTTCGGCGGCGCCCGACGCGTTCGATGCTTTCGTCGAGGCCGTTGGCCTGATGCAGCGGACCGAGCCGAACTACACGGTCAAAGATCTCACGGAGATCGATGTGCCTGTCGCCATCGTGCAGAGCGAGCATGACGAGTTCATCAAGCGGGAGCATGCCGATTATCTCGTGCGGCACATTCCAGGCGCGAAGCTGATTCTTCTGCCCGGCGTCAGCCATTTTGCCCCCTTGCAGCGTCCGGCGCAGTTCAACGCCGCCCTGCTCGGCTTTCTTGCAACGATTTCAGCCTGACGGCAGATTCAGTTGCGCAGGTCCGATCGTTCGGATAAATGATGATCATCATCTTATTCGAACTCCCGAGACCGAATCGCCGCTGACAGGCCCTTCCGCCCCGGGGAGCAATTTGGGCTCCAGGCAGGAGAATTTTATGACAGCCACTTTGTTTTCGCCTCTTTCCATTGGCCCTTATGAATTTGCGCATCGCGTCGTCATGGCGCCGCTGACCCGCATGCGGGCGAGCCAGCCGGGCAATGTGCCTTCGGCATTGAATGCCGAATATTACGCCCAGCGCGCCAGCGAGGGCGGGCTCATCATTTCCGAAGGGTCGCAGATTTCCCGAGCAGGCCAGGGCATGCCGGCAACGCCGGGCATCCACACGGCCGAACAAATCGCCGGCTGGAGGGCCGTGACGGATGCGGTTCATTGCAAGGGCGGCAAGATCTTTCTGCAGCTCTGGCATGTCGGCCGCATCTCCCATTCCTCACACCAGCCGGGCGGAGCGGCGCCGATCGCTCCTTCAGCCATTGCCGCCAAGGGTGATGCGTTTACCGCTTCCTTCGAGCGCGTTCCCTTCGAGACGCCACAGGCGATCGATATCGACCTGATGCCGCTTTTGATCGACGTCTATGCCCAGGCTGCCGCCAATGCCAAGCAGGCGGGCTTTGATGGCGTCGAGATTCATGGCGCCAATGGCTATCTGATCGAACAGTTCCTGCAGGCCCGCACCAACCAGCGCACCGACCAATATGGCGGCTCGATCGAGAATCGGTCGCGACTGCTGCTCGAGGTGGTCGAGGCGGTGTCCGAAGTTTGGGGTTCGGATCGCGTCGGTGTGCGTCTTTCGCCCTTCGGCATCGCCAATGATAGCGGCGAGGACGATCCATTGCGCCTCTACGGCCATGTCATTCGCGAACTGGACCGCCTCAACCTCGCCTATCTGCATCTGATCGAGCCGCGCGCCAGTGGTGCCGGCCAAGCCGAAGTCGACCATAAGAACGTGCCCTCGGCTGCAGAATTGTTCAGGCCCGCCTGGTCCGGCACGCTGATCGCCGCGGGCAATTTCCGGCCGGATACTGCCGAGGCAGCACTTGCCGCCGGCCATGCCGATGCCATCGCCTTCGGTCGTCTCTTCATCGCCAATCCCGACCTGCCGGAGCGCATTCGTCTCGGTGCCCCGCTCAACCCCTATCATCGCCCGACCTTCTATGGCGGCGGCGCCGAGGGTTACACCGATTATCCGACGCTGGATGCCAGGGAGGCCGCCGAATGAGCACGCCGAGCGCTATCGTCGTCGGAGTAGGAGCCGAACAGGGGCTGGGGGCGGCACTCTGCCGGCTTCTCGCAGACAAGGGCTATCATGTCGTCATTGCCGGGCGGACGGCAGCAAAGATCGATCAGGTGGCGGCTGGCATCCATGCGTCCGGCGGCAGTGCCGAGGCGATCGAAACGGACGCCACAGATGAAGCTGTGGTCATCCGGCTGTTCGATCATGCCTTTACCGCTCGAGACGATATTGCCGCGCCTGACTTCGTCGTCTTCAACGCGGGCATCAACCGCCAGATCGGTTTTCGTGCCGTCACCGCAGCGCAATTCGAGGAATTCTGGCGTGTCTGCTGCTTCGGCGGATTCCTGGTCGGGCGCGAGGCGGCGCGTCATCTCGCCCCGCTCGGCCGCGGCACGGTGATCTTCACCGGCGCCTCCGCAAGCCTGCGCGGCAAGGCGGGTTTCGCCCAGTTCGCCGCTGCCAAAGCCGGTCTTCGAATGATCAGCCAAAGCATGGCGCGGGAATTCGGACCGCTCGGCCTGCATGTCGCTCACACCATCATCGATGGCGGCATAGACGGCGAGCGGCTACGTTCGCGCCGGCCTGATGTGGATGCCGACGGGCTGCTGAACATCGATGCCATTGCCGAGAGCTACTGGCATATTCACCGGCAGCATCCTTCTGCCTGGACACAGGAACTCGATCTGCGTCCTTACAAGGAAAACTTCTGAGGCCGCCGTCGGAGCAACTCATGGCGTTGCTCTAGCAATTCCGCGACAGGGCTTTGGCGATGGCCAGGAATTTCGGGTCTTCTAACCCGGTACGATGCCGGATCTCTGCTTCCCCCTCCGCGGCCGATGTCTCGCTCGGAATCGTGAAGGACCACGCCGATGGTCGCTTCCGGTCGCGGAAGAACTGCGCCAGCCGGCTCAGCACGCTCTGTTTGTCAGCCCCGCCTCCACGTTCTGAAGGCGGATCGACGGCATTCGGATTGCAGGGATCACCCCATCGTTCATCATAGAGATCCTTGAAGAGATAATTGGTCAGCATTGGTTTGTCCTTATTTTGAATCGATTCAATTCCAGGTTACGCGGCTTTCTTGAATCGGTTCAATCCTACGCTTCGAAAATCCGCTGTCAAGAAGAATTGAACCGATACAACTTCATTGCTAGTATCCGCCGGAAACAATTGGAGGATTTCATTGGCCAAAGGCACCATCAGGCTCGCGGACGTCGCCAAGGCAGCAGGCGTATCGCAGGGAACCGCCTCCAATGTTTTCAGCCGGCCCGAAGTGGTGCGCGAAGAGGTGCGCGAGCATGTGCTCGAGACGGCCAAGCGGCTTGGCTATGCCGGGCCGAGCCTGACAGGCCGGCTGCTGCGGGCCGGAAAGGTCAATGCCATCGGCGTCGCCGTCGTCGAGCCGCTTTCCTATTTCTTCAACGATCCCTGGGCTAGGGCGCTCCTGGCTGCCGTGTCCCAGGTCTGCGATGCCAGCGGCACAGGTCTCGCCCTGGTCTCGGCCAAGGATCGGCACAAGCTCGACTGGAACATCAAGAGCGCGTTGGTCGACGGCTTCATTCTGCTCTGCGTGGAAGGCGGCGAAAAGCTGGTTCAGTTGACGCGCGAGCGGCAATTGCCTTTCGTTGCTCTCGCCCTGAATGACCAAGATGCGTCGATCCCCTCGATCAGCGTCGACAATCTTGGTGGTGCGGCCGTTGCTGCCCGGCATCTGGCGGAACTCGGCCATAGGCGTTTCGGCGTGCTCGCGACCGAGCTTTCGGACGATCATGTCGGGCCGGTCAGCATCGCCGGGATCGGTCGGGCGATGTATTCCACCTCGCGCGATCGCGCACTCGGCTATTGGCAGGCACTCGAAGCCTTCGGAATTCGGCGCGAAAACGTGCCGATCTTTGAGACGCTCAACGACAAGCCAAGCGTCGAAGCCGGGCTTGACTACCTGTTTTCCGCGCCGGAACCGCCGACGGCGATCCTCGCCATGTCCGATAACATCGCGCTTCTGGCGATCAACTGGCTGCGGGCACGGGGCCTTTCAGTGCCGCAGGACGTCTCCGTCATCGGCTTCGATGGCGTGCCAGAGGGCGGCATGGTGGAGCCGGGCCTGACGACGATGGCCCAGCCCTTTGCCGAGATCGCGGAACGCGCGGTGCAGGCCGTTCTTCACGATGCCGTACCGGCTGAGCGCGAGATGATCGGCGTCACGCTGATCGTACGCGGCAGCACGGCAGCGCCGAGACCCGACCGAATCTAGAGCGGTTCAGCTTTCACGGAATCTCCGAACCGCTCGATCTCTTTGGTTTAACGCAATTCCGGACGCAAAACCGCTTCGCACTTTTGCTGGAATTGCTCTAGCTCGCCTGCTGTGCGCCATCCACGTTTGCAGCCCGCATCTCGATAAGCTGCCGGGCAGCGGCGGCAGCGGCGTCCTTGTCGCTTGCCACCTGCACGGTGGGGAAGGCGAACTGGATGCCGTTTTCGTCGAAGGACTGCTTGATCAAAGCCAGCGCGCTGCGGCGGATGACGGAGAGCTCGTCGGGCTTGGCGGTGATGGCCAACCTGATCTCGATCGCGAAATCGCCGAACTGCTCGACACCCTTCATCTTCAGCGTCTGGATGATGCTCGGTTTCAGCTCCTCGTCGTCGAGCAGGCGCTGGCCGATGTCCTTGATGATGCGCTTCAGTTTCACGAGATCCGTATCGTAGGTCACCTTGACGATGATCTTATCGATTGCCCAGTCGCGGTTCATGTTGTTAACCGCACCGAGCGAGCCGAAGGGTATCGTCGCCAGCGGGCCGCGCTGGTGACGCAGCTTGACCGAACGCAGGCTGAAGGATTCCACCACGCCCTTGTAATGGCCGCTTTCGATATATTCGCCGATGCGGAAAGCATCGTCCCAGAGGTAGAAGATACCGCTGATGACATCCTTGACTATGGTCTGTGCGCCGAAGCCGACCGCAACGCCGACAACACCGGCGCCGGCGATCAGCGGCCCGATCTGAACGCCAAGGCCCGACAGCACCATCATGACCGCAATGATGCCGATGACGACGGCAAGAATGTTGCGGAAGATCGGAAGCAGCGTCTGCAGCCGGGCGCGGCTCGCCCTCATCTCATCCGATTCGCCGGCGGCCGGGAGGGATTGCATGACTTTGCCGTCGATATAGGTTTTTGCCAGCTGCCAGACGAGATCGGCAACCAGGAGAATGATGATGCCGCCGAGAATGCCGCGAGCGATGCGGCCGACATTCGATTCGCTGCCGCTCATCATCGCATGCGCCTCGACCCCCAGCATGTGGCCGAGCCATAAAGCCGCAAAGGTAATGATCAACGCCCGCAAGCCGCGGTCGAGCAACACGGCCGCGATCTTGCCGGTGCCGAAGATGCCGTCGGCTGCATCATGCAGGGCTTCGATTGCCTTCGTCGATACCGAGAGGATGCGCGGCAGCAATATCGCATAGATGCCGAGCCACAAAAGGCCATCGAAACCGGCCACCCAGAGACACCATAGCGCCGCGAAGAAAATCGTCAGCAGCCAGGAAATCGTCTTCGCCCCCCGCTTTTCCGGCGGAAGCGGCCTGGACCACACGGCAGCCGTGGCGATCAGAAACAGACCGATGCCGAGGGCGTAGCCGATGAGGTCGCGCGCCCCGACAGAAAAGTCCAGCGACGTGACGGCCTGTATGATCGCCCAGCCGCAGGCAAAATAGATGGCAAACAGCGTGCAGCGTCGATACCAATAGGATGCGACGTGCCGCCGTTCGGCGATGCGGGCGGCACCGCCGTCCTCATCCAGAACGTCGTTGGCGCGACGCATCGCTATCAATTCCATGACAAGCTTGCCGATGGAGATCGCCAGCCTGATCGACACCATCGCAATGACGCAAGCGATGGCAAAATTTTCAATGGCTGGCGGCCAATCGAAGGCAAGAAGCGGAACGAGCGTCACCAGGCCATGGATGATAGCGGGCACGACGCCGCCCAGAAACTGGAAGCGCGCTGCCTGCAGTTCCGTCTCGGTACCGGCAGCCCTCTCGGTGCGCTGCATATGCCTGGTGTTGATGAAGCGTGCAACGGCGAGTTCGGCCGCCAACCCCAGGAAGAAGAGCAGGACAATCTGGATGATGATGCGCACGAGGCCGACCGACTTGCCTTCGCCTTCCAGCTTTTCCGATGCGGTCATGACCTCATAGGGCAACGTCATCGCAGCGCCGGAGACCAGCTCAAGGTGATGCCGCGTATGGCCGAGCATGCCTGATAGAACCGACATCTGATTGCCGTCGGTCGGCGTCGGATCGCTGATGGTTGCGGGTTTATCGCTGGCAGGTGTCGGTTGACTATTGAGCTGCGCAGTAAGCCATTGCCTGACATCCGGCTCGTTCATCAGCTGGATCAGCTCGCGAACCTTGTCGGGCGGCGGGGCGGCCGGCTGTGGGGCAGCGGCATTCTGCGCGAACGCAGTCACAGGTGCAGCCAATGCAAAAAGACAAAAAAACAGGCCTCCGATCGTCCACCTGCCGCCCCCGACATTTCTCATCTGCGCTGCCCTTCCCGCAATCTGACCATTCGGCCCGCTCCTGCAGACTATACGCGTTTTTTGTACGGGCAAGCAGGCACTTACGGCCCCCACCCCCATCATGCCGCCATTGCCCCGCAACGGCTGCCGCGCTAGGTTCTACAGCAATACCGTTCGGTACTCGGGGATGCGCGTGTTCAATTTCCTGAAAAGGCTCTTCGGCAGAGGCAAGCGCGCGGAAATGCGCCCCGGCCATCCCTATCCGATGCAGGAGCCCGAGAGCGCGGCCGTTGCCAAAACCCTCGATCTCAACATTCCCGACGAAGCTTTGCAGGATGAAGCAGCCTTTGCCGCCTATCTGCAGGAACGCCTGCCGTTCTTCGGAGATCTGATCCGCGTCGATTACGATGCTGCCGCCGGCAGTCTGACGCTGCACAGCCGCAACGGCGATACGATGACGAAATTCCTGAGCAATGCGCTGCTAGCGCTGCGCGAAAAGCGCGGGCCGGCACGCGCGCAGGCGCTCCTCAACTATCTCAACATGACGGAAGCCATGGTCGACAGCGGTGAGCTCGCCAAGGTCCTGCCGGTCCTGAAAGCGCGCGATTTCGTCGAGGTTGCGCGGCAGCAGATGATGCAGGCCGCCAAGGACGAGCCCAATCCGCCGCAATTCGTCTACCTCGACGAGGCCGAAAACCTGATCAAGCTCTTCGTCGTCAACGGCGAGACGACGGTCAACTACGTGATGGCCGCAGCACTCGACGACTGGGGCATCGATGTCCGAGAACTCGCCGAAACGGCACAGGCCAACCTGCAGAAATTCCTCGCCAAGACCGGCGTTCAGATCGCCAAACGCAGCCGGTTCCAATATGTCGAGGTGGACGGCCAGTTCGAGTCCAGCATTGCGTTCCTGCCGAATTTCTGGGCGCAGGTGCAGGAGCAATCCGGCGGCGCCGCGCCGATCGCCGCCTTCCTGTCGCGCGACAAGGTGTTCTTCACACATGAGAACGATATCGAGGGCCTGCAGCTTCTGGAGCTGATCAGCGCCGATCTCAGCGACGTGCCATACGTTATTTCGCCGGATCAATATCGTTGGGAGAATGGCCGCTGGACGCTATTTCGCCGCGTCGCCCGGATGGAAGCGGCGATCCGCCACTAGACCTTTTACGCATTGCGGACGGAAAACGCCTTAAACCAGCACTTCCTGATCGACGCGATCCTCTGCACCGAAGAACTTCAGATAACGCTCGACTTCCGCAGGCTCGCCCGTCGCCTTCTGGGGATTGTCCGAGAGCTTAACGGCCGGTCGGCCATTTGCCTCGATGACCTTGCAGACGATCGAAATAGGATTGAGGCCCTTGAGTTCGGTGGGCGCGCAGCCGGCGAAATCGTTGGTAAGGTTGGTGCCCCAACCAAAACTCATGCGGACTCGACCGTCGAAATGCTTGTAGGTGTCGATGATGGCATCGACATCGAGGCCATCGGAGAAGATCAGCAGCTTCTGGCGGGGATCGCGGCCCATCTTCTTCCACCATTCGATGATCTTCTCGCCGCCCTCGATTGGCGGAGCGCTGTCGGGGCGGAAGCCGGTCCAGTCGGCCACCCATTCCGGCGCATTGCGCAGGAAGGAAGCCGTACCGAAGGCATCGGGCAGGACGACGAGCAGATTGCCGCCATAGAGACGGTTCCAGTCGCGCAGCACCTTATAGGGTGCCTTTCCGAGCTCTTCGTCATTTTTCGCAAGCGCTGCGGCGACCATCGGCAACTCATGGGCATTGGTGCCGACGGCTTCGAGATCGGAATCCATGGCCAACAGCACGTTGCTCGTGCCGGTGAATGCGTGCGGTACGCCTTCCTTCAATGCTTCGACGCACCAGCGCTGCCAGAGGAAGCTGTGACGGCGGCGCGTCCCGAAATCGGAGATGCGCAAACCGGGCAGCTCCCGCAGCCGCTCCACCTTCTCCCACATCTTGGCCTTGGCGCGGGCATAGAGCACATCGAGCGTGAAGGGGCCGAGCGCCTTTAGAGCCGAGCGCGAACGAAGCTCGTTGATGATGGCGAGCGCGGGGATTTCCCACATCGTCGTTTCCTTCCACGAGCCGTGGAAGTCGAGAATATATTGACCGTCGCGCTTCGATAGCTCGTATTCCGGCAGCTGGAAATTCGACAGCCAGGCGAGGAATTCCGGTTCGAAGATCTGGGCGCGGCCGTAGAAACTGTTACCCGCCAGCCAGATCATCTCCTTCTTGGAGAGGCGGAGCGTGCGGGCATGGTCGAGCTGCTCACGCAATTCTTTTTCGTCGATCACTTCTGCGAGGCGAACGCTCTTGGTGCGATTGATAAGCGAGAAGGTGGCATCGACATCTGGATAGAGCTTCCAGATCATTTGCAGCATGAGGAGCTTGTAGAAATCCGTGTCGATCAGGCTGCGGATGATCGGATCAAGCTTCCAGGTATGGTTATAGACGCGGGTGGCGATATCCGTCTTGGTCATGTCGTTCCTGCCCCGTCTCCTGCCCTGCGGACGTCATGCTTTTCGCCAGCGGCGTGCCGGCATGCGGTTGTAGCGCCCTGTTATCAAAAAATGTTGAGCGAAAGTCCAGTCGCTGAAAGAAAATTGATACCAGGGCAAATGCGTCGCATTTTGCCGGCGCCAGCCGAGACATAAGGCCCCGACCACCGCCATAGACTTAGTAACCCCGACCGCGATCTACCAGATGCTGCAGCGGTTCGCCGCGTTCGAAGCGGGCGATCTGCTCCTCGACGTAGCGCATCAGTGCCTTTTCGTCAGACACAGCGGAATCATGCGGCGTAATGATGACATTTTCCAGGTCCCAAAGCGGATCGTCCGCAGCCAGAGGCTCGACGGCGAAGACATCGAGGGAGGCGCCGCCGAGGATGCCGGTGCGAACAGCCGAAGCGATATCGGCCGCAACCTGGCTCTTGCCGCGGCCGGCATTGATGAAGACCGGCTTGCCGAGCGGGCCGTTGCGATGCAGCTTTGAAAAGAGCGAAGCGTTGTAAATTCCCGTCGTCTCTGCCGTCAGCGGCAGCAGGCCGACGAGAATGTCGGTACGTGCCAGAAACGCATCCAGCCCGGCTGCATCGAAGGTTTCCATACCGTCGATCTCTTTCTTGCTGCGGGACCAGCCGATGACGTTGAAGCCCATAACTTTCAATTTCGCGGCTGCATCGCAGCCGAGAACACCGAGGCCCATGACGCCGACAGTAACGTCAGCGGCTTCCGGACCATGCTGCGGCGCCCAGACATGCTGTCGCTGATTCCTGAAATGCCCCTGCACATCGCGCAGATGCATCAGGCATTGCATGACTACCCATTCGCTCATCCGCGTCGTGAGACTGCGATCCACGAAACGGACCATCGGGATGTCAGGCAGACCAGCAATCGACATCATGGAATCGACACCGGCGCCGCCCGAGAAGATGACCTTGAGATTGGGCGCGCGCTCGAAAAGATCGGCATCCGGCTTCCACAGCAGCGCATAGTCGACATGCCTCAGATCCAGCCCCTTGCTGGCGGGGTCAGCGAGATTGATGCTGCCGCGATCGGCAAAAGCGGTTTCGAGTGCCCTGGCGACGGTCTCGGGGTTGAATTTGAGGTCGACGAGAACGGGGCTTTTGGCCGGCATGATGATGGTCTCTATTGCTGGATGGCGGCGGTCGGCACCGCCTCGATGTTAAAGGCGGCAGCGAGAAGCGCCCTGGTGTAATCCTCTTTCGGCGCCCGGAAAATATCGGCGGATGCGCCCTGCTCGACGACCTTGCCGAAGCGCATGACGATCAGCTCGTTGGCGAGCGCCTTCACCACCTTCAGGTCGTGGCTGATGAAGAGATAGGCGAGATCGTGCTTCTGCTGCAGGTCACGCAACAGATCGACCACCTGCGCCTGCACGCTCATGTCGAGCGCCGAGGTGGGCTCGTCGAGCATGACGAAGCGTGGCTTCAACACCATGGCCCGGGCGATGGCGATGCGCTGACGCTGGCCGCCGGAGAACTCGTGCGGAAAACGCCAGCGGGTGGACGGATCGAGGCCGACCTCCTCCAGTGCCCAGCAGACGCGCTTGTCGCGCTCATCGGCCGAAAGCGACCGCTCATGCACCTTGAGCCCCTCGGCAATGATCTCGCCGACCGACATGCGCGGGCTGAGCGATCCATAAGGATCCTGGAAGACCACCTGCAGCTGGTTGCGCAGCGGCCGCATTTCGCGGAACGAATAGCCGGCTATATCCTTGCCGACAAAGGCGATACGGCCCTTGGAGGAAATAAGCCGGGCGAGCGCGAGGCCGAGCGTGGTCTTGCCTGAGCCGGATTCGCCGACGACGCCGAGCGTCTGGCCGGCGCGGAGCTTCAGATCGATGCCATCGACCGCCTTCACATGATCGACAACCTTGCGCATGAAGCCCGCCTTGATCGGGAACCAGACGCGAATATCGTTGCCTTCCATGACCACGGGCTTGTTCGTATCGCTTGCGGGCGGTTCACCGCGTGGTTCAGCGGCGAGGAGATGGCGGGTATAATCATGCTGCGGCCGCGTGAAGACATCCTCCACCGTGCCGGTCTCAACGATCTTGCCCTTGGTCATCACGCAGACGCGGTCGGCGAACTTGCGGACGATGCCGAGATCGTGGGTGATGAACAACATCGACATGCCATGCTGACCCTTGAGCTCGCGCAGCAGTTCGAGGATCTGTGCCTGCACGGTGACGTCGAGCGCCGTCGTCGGCTCGTCGGCGATCAGGAGTTCGGGACGATTGGCAAGCGCCATGGCGATCATTACGCGCTGGCGCTGGCCGCCCGACAGCTCATGCGGATAGGCCTTTAGGCGCTTTTCCGGTTCGCGGATGCCGACCTGGTTCAAGAGCTCCAGCGTGCGGTTGCGCGCGGCCTCACCCACCATGCCCTGATGCAGCGCCAGGATCTCGCTGATCTGCCGCTCGATGGTGTGGAGCGGATTGAGCGAGGTCATCGGCTCTTGGAAGATCATCGTGATATCGTTGCCGCGCACGGCGCGCAGCTCGTTGTCCGATGCCTTCAAGAGGTCCTTGCCCTTGAACAGGATCTCGCCGGAAGGGTGGCTTGCGGCCGGATATGGCAAGAGCTTCAGGATCGAATTGGCCGAAACCGACTTGCCGGAGCCGGATTCGCCGACCAGCGCGACGACCTCGCCCTTGCGGATATCGAAGGAGACGCCATCGACGGCGATCGAGGTCTGCCCGCCCTGATGAAAGGCGACGGAGAGATTGCGGACTGACAGCAGCGATTCGGTCATTCGGCCATGCTTTTTAGGAGGGATGTCAGAGTGGGCTCATCGGGGCGAAGGATCGTCAAAGGGGTGATATCCAACGGCCCCGAGAAAGGATGGACAAGGTCTGTGATATCGCCGATCCCCTTGTCCGCAGTCAGGAAGTGAGTGCAACGGCTATGAAGCGCGGTAGCGAGGTGGATCGCATCCGGCAATTTCAAACAGCCACGCGTTGCCCGCAGCAAGGCCGCACCATCAAGGATCGGCGGCGTGATGGACCAGATGTCCAGCCAGGAACGCGACGACGACCATTCTTCATAGGTTCTCAAAAGCTCGAAATTCTGCTGCTGTAACGGTTTGACCTTCAATTCGGCAAAGGTCAGCGCGCTGGTGGAGACGTAGACGGGTTTCTTCTCGATCACCTCTAAGATGGCCCAGAGAAGATCGTGAACGATGCCGCTTTGCTCCATCAACGCGACAACGACATTCGTGTCCCAATAGATGCCCCGTGGTGCGGTCATCTATCATCCCACTCATCGCGCAGTTCACGAATACGGGCAACGATCTCTTCAGTCGTGGCAGTTCCGGCGTATCTATCGGGGTGCGCCCTGCGATCCCGTAAGAGAGCCTTGAGATTCGCGGACTGTGCACTTTTCGGAGAGAGCGAAGCAAATGGCGAACGGCTGTCGGTGGAAGACTTCTCTTCCGCCTCCACCACAACGCGCACCAATGCTTCCTTGGGCAGATCGCCGCGAATATCGTCCGGCAACCTAGACGCCGGATAATGTTCCAGTACCACCTTATTCATCGCATCCATCCATTGCCTGTCGTCGCCGACTGCAGTTTATCTTGTGCGCTGACCAATTGCGAGCACTCCTCATCGGAACGTCTTCCTCGGATCGAAGGCGTCGCGCACGGCTTCGCCGATGAAAATCAGCAGCGACAGCATGATCGACATGGTGAAGAAGGCCGAGAGCCCCAGCCAGGGAGCCTGCAGATTGGATTTGCCCTGGGCGATCATTTCACCCAGCGACGGCGAGCCGGGCGGCATGCCGAAGCCCAGGAAATCCAGCGAGGTCAGGGTGGTGATCGAGCCCGACAGGATGAAGGGAACGAAGGTCAGCGTCGCCACCATCGCGTTCGGCAGCAGGTGGCGATACATGATGGTGCGGTTGTTGACGCCGAGC
Source organism: Rhizobium sp. ERR 1071 (assembly GCF_007828675.1). Lineage (NCBI taxonomy): Bacteria > Pseudomonadati > Pseudomonadota > Alphaproteobacteria > Hyphomicrobiales > Rhizobiaceae > Rhizobium > Rhizobium sp. ERR 1071. The sequence continues at coordinate 890,936 of NZ_VITM01000003.1, forward strand.
GCGCGGGCGGCGCGCACATATTCGAAATTGCGCGCCCGCAGGAATTCGGCGCGCACGACGCCGACGAGCCCTACCCAGGAAAACAGCAGCAATATGCCGAGCAGGATGAAGAAGCCCGGCGGCAGCACCGAGGCGATGATCAGCAGGATATAGAGCACCGGCATGGACGACCAGATTTCGATGAAACGCTGCATCAGGAGATCGGTCCAGCCACCGAAATAGCCCTGTATCGCACCGGCGCAGACGCCGACGACTGCCGAACAGATGGTGAGCGCCAGGCCGAATAGCACCGAGATGCGGAAACCGTAGATCAGGCGGGCGAGTACATCGCGGGCCTGATCGTCGGTGCCGAGCCAATTGAAATTGCTCCAGTTGCAGTTCGGATCGGCAACGCCGCCGGGATAGCCCGAGCAGCGCGTCTCCTTGCTCATTGCCCAGAAAGGCGGCGTCGGCGCCGACATTCCTGTGGGAAGGTTGGAATTGGCGGTCTGATAGGAATAATGGATCGGCGGCCAGATCATCCAGCCATGGGCATTGATTTCATCCTGAATATCCGGGGCGCGATAATCCGTCTGCGCCAGGAAACCGCCGAACTTCTCCTCGGGGTAATCCACGAAGACCGGCGCTAGGATCTCTCCCTTGTAAGAGACGAGGATCGGCCGGTCGTTGACGATGAATTCGGCCCCGAGGCTGAGGACGAACAGGACCAGGAAAATCCAGAGCGACCAGTAGCCACGGCGGTTTGCCTTGAAATTCTCCCAGCGGCGAATGTTGGTGGGCGAGAAAAGGCCTTTGCGGGGCGGCTTCACCGTCGTCGGAAGCGTCTGCTGATTGGCTGCGTCCATCACACGTCCCTCCGCTCGAAATCAATGCGCGGATCAATCCAGGTGTAGATTAGATCTGAGACGAGGCTGACGACGAGGCCGAGCAGCGAGAAGATGAAGAGAGTGGCAAAGACCACCGGATAGTCGCGCTGGACGACAGAGAGATAGCTCAGGCGCCCCAAGCCATCGAGCGAGAAGATATTTTCGATCAGCAGCGAGCCGGTGAAGAAGGCGGAGATAAAGGCGCCGGGAAAGCCGGCAATGACGATGAGCATGGCGTTGCGGAAGACATGGCCATAGAGCACGCGCCGTTCGGAAAGGCCCTTGGCGCGGGCGGTGATGACATATTGCTTCTTGATTTCCTCGATGAAGGAGTTCTTGGTCAGCAGCGTCGTGGTGGCGAAAGCGGCGAGCGACAGCGAAATCAGCGGCAGCACCAGATGCCAGAGATAATCGAGGATCTTCTGCCACCAGCTGAGATCGGCGAAATTATCCGAAACGAGACCGCGCAGCGGAAACCAGTCGAAGAAGGAGCCGCCGGCAAACAGCACGATCAGCATGATGCCGAACAGGAAGCTCGGGACGGCATAGCCGACGATGATAATGCCCGACGTCCAGACATCGAAAGTCGATCCGTCCTGCACCGCCTTGCGGATGCCGAGCGGAATGGAAATGGCATAGGAGAAGATCAGGATCCAGATGCCGAGCGAGATCGACACCGGCAGCTTCTGGCCGATGAGATCGATGACGGTGGTATTGCGGAAAAAGCTCTCGCCGAAATCGAAGCGGATATAATTCCACATCATCTGACCGAAGCGCTCGAGCGGCGGCTTGTCGAAGCCGAACTGCTTGTCGAGCTTGGCGATCAGCTCGGGATCGAGCCCCTGCGCGCCCCGATATTTCGAGCTGCTGTCATCGAAGGATTGCTGTGCAGCCAGGTCGGTACCGCCACCCGACAGGCGGCCATTGGCATTGTCGCCCTGGCCGGTCAGCTGCGCGATCACCTGCTCGACGGGACCGCCCGGCGCAAACTGCACGATGGTGAAGGAAATCGCCATGATGCCGACGATGGTCGGGATCATCAACAGGAGGCGTCGCAGAATATAGGCGCCCATCAGTCCGCCGCTCCCGCAAGCAGGGATAGGTTCCGCCTCGCCTCAATCCGTCCGTCGATCAAATCACATTCCCTTCCGCCGGATGCAAGCCGGCGCCGTCATATCAGCGTGAAACTATCCGAATCAGCCTGGATCATTTGGAGCCAGCAGGCCCCTCATTGCAAGAGAGGCTCACTTTCCGGCGCTTTTCGACCACCAGACATCGGGGAAGCCGATGGAGTATTCGGGCAGTTGGGCCGGATGCGCGAACTTATCCCAATAAGCGATATGGAAGCTGGTCGTGTAAAAGAGTGGAACCACGTAGTGATGAGCGAGCAACACACGGTCGAGCGCCTTGGCGACGGCATCCTTCTCCTCGACGTCTTTGGCGAAAATTACCTTGTTGACGAGGGCATCGATGCCTGGATCAGAAATGCCGGCAAAATTGCGCGAACCTTTACGATTGGCGGAGGCAGATCCCCAGAAATCAATCTGCTCGTTGCCCGGATTCAATGTTTGCGCCCAAACTGTCCAGATCATGTCATAGTCGAAGTTCTGCACACGATTGATGTATTGCGACGAATCGACCGTACGGACGCTAGCGTTGATGCCGATTCTCTTCAAATTCTGGGCATAGGGCAGAACCCACTTCTCCACGAAGGGACTGCCGAGCAGAATCTCGATCGATAAAGGTTTGCCCGTCTGGGCATTCACCATCTGGTTGCTCTTCAGAACATATCCTGCCTGTTTGAACAGATCGAGCGCTTTACGCAGATTATCGCGGGCCTTCTGCTGATCGCCGCCGACCGGGTTGGCATAAGGCGTCGTGAAAACTTCAGCCGGGACCTTGTCCTTCACTTCATTGAGAACGCTGAGCTCTTTACCTTCTGGCAGGCCCGACGAAGCGAGCTTCGTGCCGAAAAAGAAGCTATTGATGCGGCTGTACTGATTAAAAGCGATAGTACGGTTCAGCTCTTCGAAATCGAAAGCATAGTTCAGCGCCTCACGAACACGCTCGTCCTTGAACTGATCGCGGCGCATGTTCGGCACGAGCGCCTGCATAACGCCGGTGGCGCGAAGCGGATTGGGCACTTCCTCGCGCTTGATGCGGCCGTCCTTCGCCGCAGGAAAATCGTAGCCGGTGACCCAGCGGCTTGCGACGTTATCCTGCCAATAGTCTATAGTACCGCCGCGGAAGGCCTCGAATTCCACATCATTATCAGTGAAGTAGGTGTAGGAGATAGACTTTAAATTGTTCAGGCCAACATTGACGGGCAGGTCCTTGCCCCAATAATCGTCGCGCAATTCGTAACGGATGGTGGAACCGGGCGAGACCGAAACGATCTTGTAGGGTCCGGATCCCATAACGGGCTCGAGCGTGGTGCGGGAAATATCGCGTGGTTTACCGTCCGGCCCCGTACCTTCCCACCAATGCTTTGGCACGATTGGGAACTGGCCAAGAATCGACGGCAGTTCACGATTGTTCTTCTCGTCGAAGTAGAAGGTTACGTCGCGATCGCCGGTCTTCTCGGCGCGCGCCACATGGCTATAATAGCTGGTAAAGAGTGGATTGAGTTCCTTCGCCTTGTCGAAACTGAAGACGACATCCTCTGGCGTCACCGGCTGTCCGTCTGCCCATTTGGCTTCGGGCCGCAGGCGGAAAGTAGCACGGGAAATATCCTCCGGATAGGAAACGCCCTCGGCGAGCAATCCATAGGAGGAGGAAACCTCGTCATCCGCCGACTTCAGAAGGCTGTCAAAGACAAGGCCCGCACCCAGAGAACTTATCCCCGCAACCGTATTGCCCTTATAAAGTACCGGATTGAGGGTGTCGAAGGTGCCATTGCTAGACAGCTTCACCTCACCGCCTTTCGGCGCATCCGGATTGACATAATCGAAATGCTTGAAGCCGGGCTGATATTTCAAGTCGCCGAGAATGGCCGTGCCGATACGAAATTGCGGCTCTTGAGCTTTCGAGGATAGAGGCATTGCCAGCAGGCAAAAAAGAGAAACGACCAAGCCTGCTTTCAACCGCGACAATGCCATTCATGATCTCCTGATGATGTCTGAGGAATCAGCATACGGCAAATGAGGGCAAAAAACAGGACGCAACAATTCATCTCGTTGTAAAGGCTGAAGACATGTCTCGGGCTCAGTCTTTTACCGTGGCATCCTCAAGACGTTTGCGCAACATCAGCCGCAATTCGCCGGCGACGCGGCGATCCTCGGCAGCATCGGGCTCGGCGGCGACGGCGACGACGATGCGAAGCAGTTCGAGCACGATACCCGACATCAGCGCGATATCGTCCGATATCGGCGGCTGCGCCTGCTGCAGGATGCCGGCGATCAGCTCCTTCAGCTCTGCCCGTGAGCGCGCCTTGCGCTCCTTGGGAATATCACGGCGACTGGCCAGTACCGAAAACTCCGGATATTCCTCCATGAAAGCACCGAGCGCATCGAAGATCGCCTCGCCGCTATCGGCTGCGGAAAGGCCGATGCTCCGCTCTGCCATCCCTCGAAGCCCGGCCTTCAATCGCTCCAGGCGTTCGATATGCAGTGCTTCGGCAAGCAGGGGCTTGGTCGGGAAGAACTGATAGAGCGAGCCGATAGAGGAATTTGCCTCGGCCGCAATCTCCGTCATCGTTGCCGCCTCATAGCCCTTGCGCGCGAAAACCTTTGCGGCCGCCTCCAGCAGTATGACAACCCGATCATGGCCGCGCTGCCGCTTCGGCGTGCGCGTCTTCAATTCTTCACTTGATTTTTGTGAGGCCATCCTCATATTTCCATTGTGAGGATATCCTCATATTTTATGGAGCTACCGCCCGATGTCACTTTACGACCCCAAAACTACCGCTCTCATTTCTATCGACCTGCAAGGCCTCGTCCTGAGCCGGCCGCTCGCGCCCTACTCCGCCCAGCAGATCGTCACCAATACGGTCGCCATCGCAAACAAACTGAAGGCCGATGGCGGAACGACCGTTTTCGTGACGGTTGGATTTTCCGCAGACTATGCCGATGCTGTCAATCAGCCGACAGACGAAAGCTTTGCGCTTCCCCCAGGAGGTTTGCCGCCGGCCGCGCTCGAGGCTCCGGCCGAGATGGCAGCGCTGACGCCTGATGTCGCCATCGTCAAGCGCCAGTGGAGCGCCTTTTACGGCACGGAACTGGACCTGCAGCTTCGCCGTCGCGGCGTCAGGACGCTGATCCTGACCGGAGTCGCCACCAATTTCGGTGTCGAAGCAACCGTGCGCGATGCCTTCGCGGCAAACTACGCCGTCATTGTTGCCGAAGATGCGGTGACGACCTTCTCGCAGGACATGCAGGATTTCGCCTGCACGAAGGTCTTGCCGCGGCTGTCGCGTATCCGCAAGACGGCGGAAATCCTGGCGAACTCATCCATCCGAAGCAAAGGTCTATGCAAGCAAAGGCGGCCGACCGGTGGCCATCCGTGATTGGCGCGGATTCACTTCCATCCTGTTTCAGGATAGTCTCACGGCAAATCACTTCGGCTAATGCCGACCGCCTTTCAAGGATATGCATGGCTTCACTTCTGGCTCGCGCCTTTCGAACGATCGGCAAATTCTCTCTCGCCACCTCGATCGGGATGGGCCTTGTCGCCGGCGATGCGCTGGCGCAGCAGGCTACCCTTTCCCCCGGCAGCGCCAAGGCTGTTTTCGGCGCGGTCACGCTGCCGACGCAGGGACCGCCGCAATCGATCGGCTTCTATGCCAAGGGCTGCCTTGCCGGCGCGGTCGCCCTGCCCGCGGACGGCCCGACATGGCAGGCGATGCGCCTATCGCGCAATCGTCGCTGGGGACGACCGGAGATGATCGGCCTGCTCGAGCGCCTATCGCGCGATGCTGCGAAGAATGACGGCTGGCCGGGTTTGCTTGTCGGCGATATCTCGCAGCCGCGCGGCGGCCCGATGATCAACGGCCATGCCTCGCATCAGATCGGTCTCGACGCCGACGTCTGGCTGACGCCGATGCCGCGGCGCAAGATGACGGTGGAAGAGCGCGAAGCCCTGCCTTTCACCACGATGCTCGCCAAGGACAAGTTCCTGACGATCAACGACAAGGTCTGGACACCGGCACATGCCCGCCTCTTGATGCGCGCGGCAAGCTATCCGGAGGTCGAGCGCATCTTCGTCAACCCGGCGATCAAGAAGAAGATGTGCGGGACATGGACGGGCGACCGCACCAACCTCGGCAAGCTGCGGCCGGAATACGGGCACGACTCGCATTTCCATATCCGTCTCCGCTGCCCCGCAGGCTCCGTCGGCTGCACAGGACAGGCGCCGGTCGCCTCCGGCGATGGCTGCGACAAGTCGCTCGCCTGGTGGTTCGGGCCTGAGCCTTGGGCCAAGCCGAAGCCCAGCGACAAGCCGCCCCAAAAGCCGCGCGAAGTCATGGTTGCCGATCTGCCCAAGGCCTGCCAGGCCGTATTGGCGGCACCTTCGATTGCTTCCGCACGCCCCGCCGCCTCCGGCGCCAAAGCTGCCGACGTTTCAGCGGAGACGGACGCAATGCCGGTTTCGGGCGATACGCCGCCCGGTCAGATTCCGCAGCAGTAAGTCCTGCACCGTCCTTGCCGGAGGCGTCTTTCAAAACGCGCCCCCTTGGTATAGAAGGCGGGTAAATCGATTGAAAACATCGAGCGGAGCAAGGATTTCATGGCCGGCAGCAAATGCATTGCATTGATCGCGCATGATCAGAAAAAAGATGCGATGGCAGAATTTGCACGGCGTAACGAAGCCGCCCTTGCCGATTGGAACATCGTCGCCACGGGCACGACAGGCGGCCGCGTGCTGGATGCCTGCCCGGACCTCAAGGTCACCCGGCTGAAAAGCGGCCCGCTCGGTGGCGACCAGCAGATCGGCGCGCTCATCGCCACCGGCGAGATCGATATGCTCGTCTTCTTCATCGATCCCCTCACCCCCATGCCGCACGACGTCGACGTGAAGGCATTGACGCGGCTTGCCGTTCTCTACGACATTCCGATGGCGCTCAACGAATCCACTGCCGAGCGGCTGATCAAAACCCTGAACCATTAATCCGCCTTGCCGGCGGCAGACCACGGACCTGGCCATGCCCGAGCTCAATCACAGCGATGCCCCCCTGCCTTTCCCAATCCTGATCGGCGATATCGGCGGCACCAATGCGCGTTTCTCCATCCTCGTCGATGCGGACTCCGAACAGGAGCACTTCCCGGTCGTGCAGACGGCGAATTTCGCCACGATCGACGATGCGATCAAGCTCGCCCTCGAAAACAGCAAGGTTCGGCCCCGCTCGGCAATTCTTGCCATGGCAGGTCCCGTGCAGGGTGACGAGATTCCGTTGACCAATTGCGATTGGGTGATCCGTCCGAAGACGATGATCGCCAATCTCGGCATCGAGGACGTGCTCGTCATCAACGACTTCGAGGCGCAGGCGCTCGCGATCGCCGAGATTTCCGATGAGCATCGCCAGACCATCGGCAAAGCTTCCGGTAACATGGTTGCATCGCGCGCCGTGCTCGGGCCGGGCACCGGTCTTGGCGTCGGAGCCCTGGTCCATACCCAGCATCAGTGGGTGCCAGTACCGGGCGAAGGCGGGCATATCGATCTCGGGCCACGCACGGAACGCGACCTGCAGATCTGGCCGCATCTGGAACCCATCGAAGGCCGCATCTCGGCCGAGCAGGTGATCTGCGGTCGCGGCCTGCAGAACCTCTATCATGCGATCTGCGCGGCTGACGGCATCGAACCGAGCCTGAAGGAGCCAGCTGACATCACCAACCACGCGCTTGCCGGCACCAACAGGCAGGCCGAGGAGACGCTGACGCTGTTCGTCACCTATCTTGGCCGCGTCGCCGGCGATATCGCCATGATCTTCATGGCGCGCGGCGGCGTCTATCTCTCGGGTGGCATTCCGCAGAAGATCCTGCCGGCGCTGCAGAAGCCGGAATTCCGCGCCGCCTTCGAGGACAAGGCACCGCACACGGAGCTGATGAAGACGATTCCGACCCATGTGGTCGTCAATCCGCTGGCAGCACTTTCCGGCCTTGCGATCTATGCCCGCAAACCGACAAGCTTTGGCCTTGCCACGGACGGCCGTCGCTGGCGGCGTTGATTGCTTGCCAAACAGCTCATGGTGCGCTGAAACCCGGCGCACCATACTTTTTGAAGGGGCCGGCATCCTCTATAATGGGCGCGGCTCCGCGATCGGCCTTAACCAGCCCGGCAGGCCACGTCTAGCCAAAGCCGTGCTAAGTCTTTAATAGAACCGCGAAAGCACGTGCCAGATGCGGCTCGCTTGGTTCAAGACAGGAAGCCGATTATTGAAATTGCCTGACCCGAAAAGCAAAAACGTCGACAGCGAAGCCATCACCGGCATGCTGAAGCGCATTATCGCCGAGAACGGCCGCGATCATATTCGCGGCTACGCCATCGCGATTACCTGCCTGATCCTCGTTGCGCTTTCGACTGCTTACATCGGCTACATCGTCAAATCTGTCATCGACAGCGCCTTCATCGCCCGCGATATCGTCGATGCCTGGAAAATCTGCTTCAGCATCTTCCTCGTTTTCGTGGTGCGCGGTTTTGCCGGATATTTCCAGTCGGTCATCCTGTCGAAGATCGGCAACAACATCATCGCCCGCTACCAGCGCCGCCTCTATTCGCACCTGATGACACTGTCGGTCGGCTTCTTCAACGAAGCGCGCTCCGCCCAGCTCGCCGCCCGCATCAGCCAGAACGTCTCTGGTATCCGCGATGTCATGAACCTGACGATCACGTCGACGGCGCGCGACCTCCTGACCTTCATCTCCTTGCTCTGCGTCATGGTCTTCCAGGACCCGGTGCTCAGCATCGCATTCGTCGTCATCGCGCCGCCGCTTTTCCTCACGCTACGCTATATTTCCAAGCGCCTGCGCGCTGCCACGCGCGACGCAGTGGTCCTGAACAGCCATGTGCTCGGCGCGATGCAGGAGACCATTCAAGGCGTTTCCATCGTCAAGGCCTTCACGATGGAAGAGGAGCTCGAACGCAAGATCAACAAGCTGATCACCGCTGCAGAGCACCGGCAGAACCGCATCGCCCGTCTTTCGGAGCGCAACGGACCGCTGATCGAAACGGTCGCCGGTTTTGCGATCGCCAGCCTTTTCGCCTATGCCGCCTACCGCTCGATCTACGACAATGTCTCGCCGGGCGTGTTCTTCTCCTTCGCCACCTCGCTGCTGCTCGCTTATGATCCGGCCCGCCGCCTTGCCAAGCTGCAGGTGCAGCTGGAGCGCGCGGTCGTCAACGCGCGGATGATCTATGAGCTGCTCGACATGGAGCCGCGCCAGCGCGACCTCCCCGATGCCAAACCGCTCGTCGTAACCGACGCTCGCATCGAATTTCGCGACGTTCATTTCGCCTATGGCGACGAGGCCGTCCTGTGCGGTGTCAACTTCACGGCCGAGGGTGGCCAGACCACCGCACTCGTCGGCCCTTCCGGCGCCGGCAAGTCCACTGTCATCAATCTCATCCCGCGCTTCTATGATCCCAAGGCTGGCAGCATCTTCATCGACGGGCAGGACATCGCGCATGTGACGAAACAGTCGCTGCGGGAACAGCTCGCCTATGTTTCGCAGCAGCCCTATCTCTTTGAAGGCACGATCCGCGACAATATCCGCTACGGCCGTCCGAACGCGACGGATGCCGAGATCGAGGATGCGGCGCGCCTTGCCTATGCCCATGATTTCATCGAAGCGCAGCCGATGGGCTACGAGACGCCCGTCGGCGAAAACGGCGTAACGCTGTCCGGCGGCCAGCGCCAGCGCCTGTCGATCGCCCGCGCGCTGGTGCGCAATGCGCCGATCCTGCTTCTGGACGAAGCGACCTCGGCGCTCGACACGGAATCCGAAGCGGCCGTGCAGAAGGCGCTGGAAGAAGCGATGAGCGGCCGCACGGTCGTCGTCATCGCCCATCGCCTGTCGACGGTTGTCCGTGCCGAGAAGATCGTCGTCATGCAGAACGGCCGCGTTGTCGAAGAAGGCAACCACGAGACGCTTGCGACATCGGACAATGGCCTCTACGCTCGGCTCAACAACCTGCAGCTACCGGCGATTTCAAGCAATTCCCGCAAATAGACGATAGAGACGACATGAGCGACGATGCGATGAAGCTGGTGGTGGTGGGCGCGGCGGGCCGCATGGGACAGGCTCTCATCCGCATCATTCACGCCACCGACGGCGTAACCCTGCATGCAGCCGTCGCCCGCCCCGGCTCCGCCTTCATCGGCAAGGATGCCGGCGAGATCGCCGGACTGGGGCCGATCGGCGTTCCCGTCACCGACGATCCGCTTGCCGCTTTCCTGCATGCCGAAGGCGTCATCGATTTTACGACGCCGGCAACCAGCGTCACCTTCGCCGGTCTCGCCGCCCAGGCGCGCATCGTCCATATCATCGGCACGACCGGATGTTCGGACGAGGACGAGGCGAAGTTCAAGGCTGCCGCACGCCATGCCCGTGTCGTCAAATCGGGCAATATGGGCCTTGGCATCAATCTTTTGAGCGTGCTCGTCGAACAGGCGGCGCGGGCACTGCCTTCGAACGACTGGGACATCGAGGTGCTGGAGATGCATCATCGGCACAAGGTCGATGCGCCCTCGGGCACGGCACTCCTGCTTGGCCAGGCGGCGGCGAAGGGCCGCGGCATCGATCTCAATGACAATTCCGTGCGCGTGCGCGACGGGCATACCGGTCCGCGCGCGACGGGCACGATCGGCTTTGCGACCCTGCGCGGCGGCGGCGTGGTCGGCGATCATTCGGTGATCTTCGCCAGCGAAAGCGAACGGCTGACGCTGTCGCACAATGCCGGCGACCGGTCGCTGTTTGCGCGCGGCGCGCTGCAGGCAGCACTCTGGGCGCGCGACAAGAAACCCGGCTTCTATTCCATGCTCGATGTTCTCGGGCTTTCCACACGTTGATCCGATCCTGGAGCGGATCGGCCTGGAACTGCCGATCCGCTCCAGCCTTTTGTTGTCTCGCAATTCCGGACGGAAAACCGCTACACACTTTTCCTGGAATTGCTTCATTAAGGAGAAATTTATGAGCGGCACTCTCGTTCTCGTTCGCCACGGGCAGAGCGACTGGAATTTGAAAAATCTCTTTACCGGCTGGAAGGATCCCGATCTGACGGCGCTGGGCATGGAAGAGGCCAAGACCGGTGGCAAGGCTCTGGCCGATTACGGTATCAAGTACGATATCGCCTTCACCTCGGCGCTGACGCGCGCGCAGCACACGCTGAAGATCATTCTCGATGAAATCGGCCAGCCCGGCCTTGAAACGATCAAGGATCAGGCGCTGAACGAGCGCGACTACGGCGATCTCTCCGGCCTCAACAAGGATGACGCCCGCGCCAAGTGGGGCGAGGAGCAGGTTCACATCTGGCGCCGCTCCTACGACGTTCCGCCGCCCGGCGGCGAAAGCCTGCGCGACACCGGCGCCCGCGTCTGGCCCTATTATCTCACGGAAATCCTGCCGCGCGTGCTTGCCGGCCAGAATGTGCTGGTCGCGGCGCACGGCAACTCGCTGCGCTCGCTCGTCATGGTTCTCGATCGCCTGAGCAAGGCGCAGATCCTCGAGCTCAACCTCGCGACCGGCGTGCCGATGGTCTACAAGCTGAAGGCCGATTCCACTGTCGCCTCGAAGGAAGTCCTCGGCGACATGTCCGGCGCGCATTGAGCGGCTAAAAGATAAACCACCCCTGGCCAGAATGGGCTCGGGGGTGGAGAATCCACCCCGATGTGTTACATTGCACTGCGCATGCAACACACGGATCGAGAGTGGCAGACGCGAAATTTACCTTCAGAGTTGAAGAAGAGTTGAAGGCGGCTTTCAGCGAGGCTGCGAAAGCGCATGATCAAATCGGTGCGCAGTTGCTCCGGGCTTTCATGCGCGATTATGTGCGGCGCCAACAAGATGCCGCCGAATATGACATATGGTTTCACCAGCAGGTTCAGGCCGGTCTTGCTTCCGCCAACGCCGGCAATCTGATTCCTGACGACAATATAGATGCTGAATTTGCCGCCTTGCGAGAAGAAACACGCCGCAAACTCAGCGGGCGTTCTTCGTGAAACTTGCGTGGACTCCCGAAGCAAGAGCTGATTGACGCGCCATATATACCGACATCGAGGCCGAGAACGCCTCCGCGGCAATCGCGCTGGACGAACTTTTTGCAAAACGGCCGAAACAGCTGATTACCCATCCAATGACGGGCCGGCCCGGCCGCGTGTCCGGGACACGAGAGCTTGTCGTACATCGAAACTATTTGCTGATTTACGATCTCGCAGGCGAGACGGTGCGCATAATCCGCATCCTGCATGCCGCACAGCAATGGCCGCCAAACGATTTTCAGCCGATTCCCTAGTGCGGCATCAAATCTCAACGGTGAAGCGCACTCTATCGGCGGCGAAGCGGGAAATCGAATATTGCACAGGGACATTATCGAGATCCGCATTGAGCGCCTGGGCGATGAGAACGATGGCGCCCGGGGATAATTGCAGATCGGTGAGGTCGCCTTCGTCGGCATGCGTCGCGGTGATCTCGGTGACGACGCGGACGTAATCGGGCACACCAAGCTCCTTGAATGCCTTGGTGATCGATCCGGTCGTCCGATAGATCTCGGCGATATCGCCGAAACGATCCGCCGGGAACCAGCTTGTTGCGCGCGATACCGGACGATGATCCGCCTGGCCCAGCGTTTCCAGCCGGATCAACGGCGTACCTGCCTTGAGCTTGAGCTGTTTGGCCAATTCGGCGCTGGCAGCTTCTTCGCCCGATGCAAGCAGCACGCTGCGGGTCTCACGTACCTGGTCGCCGATCCCTTGCGAAAATCGCGTGCGCCTTGAAATCGGGAAACTCAGTCGCTCCTTGCGCTCGATCAGCGTGCCGCGCCCCTGCACGGCGCGGACGATCCCCTCCTGCGCCAGTGCTGCGAGCGCACTCCTGATCGTGTGCCTGTTGACGCCGAACTGCAGCGCCAGCACCGTTTCCGGCGGCACCATGCCCGTCTCGTCGAAGTCGCCGTGGTTGATCGAGGTCCGGATCCGGTCGGCAATCTGCCGCCAGAGCGCCACGCCCGTCTGCCTCTGTATCTTCTGCCCTGCCATCTCGCCCACTCGCCCTGTCACACGCTTGTCACGACTCACTAATAAATATAAAACTATCTTGTATGGTTGTCTATATCAATAGACATTTAGAGGAAGGCGCGATGAATTCAGCACAGAGGCAGGAAGCGGCGGCACAGGAGCGTCGGGAACGGAAGCGCGTCGCCGATCTCTTGGCGCAGGCAGAACGCGACGAGCTAGAGGCTGCCTGGGAGGCATTGCCGAGCAAGCCGACGGTACAGCCGGTGCGCGGACCAGAGACAGGGCTCGTCATGGTGCGCGGCCGCATCGGCGGCGGCGGCTCCCCCTTCAACCTCGGCGAAGTCACGGTGACGCGCGCTACCGTCCGGTTGGCATCCAACACGATCGGCCACGCGCACGCGCTCGGCACGGATCGGGAAAAGGCCCGGCTTTCGGCCATTTTCGATGCACTCTGGCAGCAATCGGCCACGAAGGATTTCGTCGAAAAGGCTCTTCTGCAGCCGGTTACCGAGCGTATCGCCGAATATGACCGCAAGCGCGCCGAAGAGACGGCGGCAACCCGCGTCGATTTCTTCACCATGGTTCGCGGAGAAGATTGATGAGCCTTTCCAGCACTCCGACCTTCGGCAACGAGGCCCTGACCGGCGGTTTCACCGATCCGGTCTTCGACGCGCAAAGCGTCTTCAAGATGACGATGGATGCCATGGCACGTCCAGGCACCCTGCAGACCGTTGAGGCTGACGTCGCGCCGCCCGCTCCACTCGGTGTTGCCGCAGGCGCCATCGGCCTCACCCTTTGCGATCACGACACGCCTGTCTGGCTCTCCAACAGCCTGGCAAGATCAAGCCTGGCGGAATGGCTGGCCTTCCACACCGGAGCGCCCGTCATTTCGGAACGGCTGGAGGCGCAGTTCGCCTTCATCGAAGCCGGCATGGCGCTTTCCTCCTTCAGCCAGTTCGGCATCGGCACCCAGGAATATCCCGATCGGTCGACCACGATCGTTCTGGAAATCGAAAGCCTGGTGGGCGGCAAACAACTGGCGCTTTCAGGCCCTGGCATCAAGGATCTGACCATGATCGCCCCGATCGGGCTGCCGGATGCGCTGCTGCGTATCTGGAACGACAATCGCGCGCTCTTCCCGCGCGGCGTCGATCTCATCCTGACGGCGGGCCGGCAATTCATCTGCCTGCCGCGCACCACCAAGATCACCGCGACGGAGTTGTGACATATGTATGTTGCCGTTAAGGGCGGCGAAGCCGCCATCGCCAATGCTCACCGGCTGCTGGCCGACCGTCGCCGCGGCGACCGTTCGCTGCCGGCCGTCGGCATCGACCAGATCGTGGCGCAACTGGCACTCGCCGTCGATCGCGTCATGGCCGAAGCCTCGCTTTATGACCGGACGCTGGCCGCACTTGCCGTTCGCCAGGCGCGCGGCGACATGATCGAAGCGATCTTCCTGCTCAGAGCCTACCGCACCACGCTGCCGCGCTTCGGTTATTCCCAGCCGCTTGACACTTCAGCGATGAAGATCGAGCGCCGCATTTCCGCGACCTACAAGGATTTGCCGGGCGGTCAGCTTCTCGGCCCAACCTTCGACTACACGCACCGCCTGCTCGACCCCAGCCTTTTGACAGATGAGCCGGTGGATGAGCCGATGCAGCGGCCGGCCGAGGACGGCCGCGTGATGCGCGTCTCGGAAATTCTCGGCCAGGAAGGACTGATCGAAGACGATGGCACCATGCCTGTCGATCATGAGATCGGCGACCTGACGCGCGAGCCGTTGGAATTCCCGATGACCCGGGACCTTCGCCTGCAGGCGCTCGCCCGCGGCGACGAAGGCTTCCTGCTGGCACTCGGCTATTCGACCCAGCGCGGCTATGGCCGCACCCACCCCTTCACCGGCGAAATCCGCATCGGCGAAGTAGAGGTCGAATTTGAGGTGCCGGAACTCGGCTTTGCCGTTTCGCTCGGCCGCATCCAGGTAACGGAATGCCAGATGGTCAACCAGTTTAAAGGTTCGGCCAAGGCACCGCCGCAGTTCACCCGCGGCTACGGCCTCGTCTTTGGCCAAAGCGAGCGCAAGGCGATGGCGATGTCGCTGGTGGACCGGGCGCTGCGGGCAGAGGAACTCGGCGAAGACATCGTTGCGCCAGCTCAGGACGAGGAATTCGTCATTTCCCACTCCGACAATGTGCAGGCGACCGGCTTCGTCGAACATCTGAAGCTGCCGCATTATGTCGACTTCCAGGCCGAGCTCGACCTGGTGCGGCGCATGCGCCGCGACTTCGAGGCCGCTCGCGATCGCGGCATGGAACCCATGACGGAGGCAGCCGAATGACCGAACTCGCCACCTACAACTTCGCCTATCTCGATGAGCAGACCAAGCGGATGATCCGCCGTGCCATCCTGAAGGCGATCGCCATTCCCGGCTATCAGGTACCTTTCGCCTCCCGCGAAATGCCGATGCCTTACGGCTGGGGCACCGGCGGCGTGCAGCTGACGGCGGCGATCATCGGCCCGCAGGACGTGCTGAAGGTCATCGACCAGGGTGCCGACGACACGACCAATGCCGTCTCCATCCGCGCCTTCTTCCAGAAGGTCGCCAATGTCGCCGTCACCACCCGCACGGACGAGGCGACCATCATCCAGACGCGTCACCGCATTCCGGAAGCCAAACTCGGGCCGAACCAGGTGCTCGTCTATCAGGTGCCGATCCCGGAGCCGTTGCGCTTCCTGGAGCCTCGCGAGACCGAGACGCGCAAGATGCATGCGCTTGAGGAATATGGCCTCATGCATGTGAAGCTCTATGAGGATATCGCCCGCAACGGCCGCATAGCCACGACCTACGCCTATCCGGTCAAGGTCGCCGGCCGCTACGTGATGGACCCATCGCCGACGCCGAAGTTCGACAATCCGAAAATGCATCTGTCGGATGCGCTGCAGCTCTTCGGCGCCGGCCGCGAAAAACGCATCTATGCCGTGCCGCCCTACACCGAAGTCGTCAGCCTGGATTTCGAGGATCACCCCTTCGAAGTGCAGCGCTTCGACAAGCCCTGCGCGCTTTGCGGCGCCGAGCAGGTCTATCTTGACGAGGTGATCCTCGACGACAAGGGCGGCCGCATGTTCGTCTGCTCCGATACCGATTTCTGCGAGGATCGCCGCGCCCACGGCCATGCCGGGCCTATGCTGGCGTCAAATGGGCTCGCATCCAAGGAGGCTGCCGAATGAGTGACTCACCCCTTCTCAAGGTCAAGGACGTCTCGAAATTCTACGGCAGCCGCATCGGTTGCCGCGATGTGTCCTTCGAACTCTGGCCCGGCGAAGTGTTGGCTATCGTCGGCGAATCCGGCTCCGGCAAGACGACGCTGCTCAACTGCATCTCGACCCGGCTGCTGCCGACGACGGGCAGTGTCGAATACCACATGCGCGACGAGACCTATCGCGATCTTTTCCGCATGAACGAGGCCGAGCGCCGCTTCCTGATGCGCACCGACTGGGGCTTCGTGCATCAGAACCCGGCCGATGGCCTGCGTATGACGGTGTCCGCCGGCGCCAATGTCGGCGAGCGGCTGATGGCGATCGGCAACCGCCACTATGGCAACATCCGCAATACCGCCATCGACTGGCTCGAGCGGGTCGAGATCGACGCCGACCGCATCGACGACCAGCCCCGCGCCTTCTCCGGCGGCATGCGCCAGCGCCTGCAGATCGCCCGCAACCTTGTGACCGGCCCGCGCCTCGTCTTCATGGACGAGCCGACCGGCGGTCTTGACGTCTCGGTGCAGGCCCGCCTGCTCGATCTGGTGCGCGGCCTCGTCAACGATCTCGGCCTCTCCGCCATCATCGTAACCCACGATCTCGCGGTCGCCCGTCTCCTGTCGCATCGCATGATGGTGATGAAGGACGGCCAGGTGATCGAGCACGGTCTCACCGACCGCGTGCTCGATGATCCGCGCGAACCCTATACGCAACTGCTGGTCTCTTCGATCCTGCAGGTCTGAGGAAGAAACATGGCAACCCCACTCGTCGTTTCCGAAGTCTTCAAAAGCTTCACCATGCATCTGCGCGACGGCATTCGCCTGCCTGTTGTCGCCGATGTCTCCTTTTCCGTCGCTTCGGGCGAATGCGTCGTGCTCGGCGGCCCGTCGGGTATCGGCAAGAGCTCGCTCTTGAAAATGATCTATGGCAATTATGCCGTCGACAGCGGCCAGATCCTTGTCACGCACAAGGGCAGGATCGTCGATCTTGCGACAGCCGATCCGCGTACCGTGCTCGACGTCCGCCGCCAGACCATGGGGTATGTCAGCCAGTTCCTGCGCACGGTGCCGCGCGTTGCCGCTATCGATGTCGTCGCCGAGCCGCTGCTCGCCCGCGGTGTGAGCGTGACCGATGCCCGCGACAGGGCAGCGGAACTGCTTGCACGGCTGAACCTGCCCAGGGAACTCTGGCAGCTGCCGCCCGCCACCTTTTCCGGCGGCGAGCAGCAACGCGTCAACATCGCCCGCGGCTTCATCACCGATCACGCCATCCTGCTGCTCGACGAGCCCACCGCGTCGCTCGACGCCCGTAACCGGGCCGTCGTCGTCGACATGATCGAGCAGAAGAAGGAAGCCGGCGTCGCACTGCTCGGCATCTTCCATGACGAGGAAGTGCGCGAAGCCGTCGGCAGCCGCATTCTCGACGTCTCGCAGTTCTCGCCGCGGAAGGCCGCCGCATGAGCCGCAAATTGGGCGAGACGCCCTTCATCAGCCCGTCGGCCAGCGTCAACAATTCGACGCTCGGCCGCTATACCGAAGTCTCCGACCGCTG
This sequence comes from Rhizobium sp. ERR 1071, assembly GCF_007828675.1. NCBI lineage: Bacteria > Pseudomonadati > Pseudomonadota > Alphaproteobacteria > Hyphomicrobiales > Rhizobiaceae > Rhizobium > Rhizobium sp. ERR 1071. Next base: position 908,777 of record NZ_VITM01000003.1, read on the forward strand.
CCGCATCGATGAAGTCGAGATGGGCGACTATTCCTACATCATGCAGGATGGTGCGGTCTGGTGCGCGACGATCGGCAAGTTCGTCAACATCGCCGCCGCCGTGCGCATCAATGCCACCAACCATCCGACATGGCGCGCGACGCTGCACCACTTCACCTATCGCGCCGCCGACTACTGGCCGGATGCCGATATGGAGACGGAGTTCTTCACCTGGCGGCGCGACAACCGGGTTGTGATCGGCCATGACGTCTGGATCGGGCATGGCGCGACCGTGCTGCCCGGCGTGACAGTCGGCAATGGTGCCGTCATCGGAGCCGGCGCCGTCGTTTCCAAGGACGTTGCGCCCTACACCATCGTCGGCGGTGTGCCGGCCAAGCTCATCCGCGAGCGTTTCACGTCCGAGGTCGGCGCGCGAATGGACAAGCTTTCATGGTGGGATTGGGATCACGATCGCCTGCGCACAGCGCTTGCGGATTTCCGCGCCCTTTCGGCGGAGGAATTTCTGGATCGCTACGAAGCCTGAGAACGGTTTCCACCCTCATCGGACTTGCAAGGCGCTGACAAGCGATCCAGCTTAGCCGGTCCTTTCAATGCGGGATCGAGAGGAGTTTTCATGGCAAAGCAGTTTTCCAGCATCGACGATCGGCTGCGCGATTTCATCGCGCGGCAACACATCTTCTTCACGGCATCCGCAACATCGGATTCCCGTGTCAATGTTTCGCCCCGCGAGACACTGTGCCTGCGCATCATCTCTCCGAACACCGTCATCTATCTCGACCGCACCGGCAGCGGCAACGAAACATCAGCGCATATGAAGGCGGACGGACGGCTGACCGTCATGTTCTGCGCCGTCGAAGGGCCGCCGATGATCCTCCGCCTCTATGGCCGCGGGCGGATCATCCATCGATCAACACCCGAATATCGGGAACTGCTACACGATCATTATGCGGATCAGGAGCCGCTCGGCGCACGGCAGATTGTGTGGCTGGACTTCGATCTCGTACAAACGTCCTGCGGTTTCGGCGTGCCGCTTTTCACCTATGAAGGCGAACGGCCGAGCCTGGACCAATGGGCGAAAGCCAAGGGTCCCGACGGCATTGAGGAATACCGGCGCGAGAAGAACAGCTTCAGCATAGACGGTCTGCCGACCGGCATGTTTGACGGCTAAACTTAAAGGAAAGCTCTCAGCCGGCTAATCTTGCAAAATCGCCGGGAATTGTAACAGCAGTTACACAAAACTGACATTGGAGCTTCATGAAGCGGGACTAATCGGTTGCCTTGTGGTTGGCGCCAGCCCCCTCGAAACTCCTTTCGAGACAGGGGCACGCGCCCGTTCTTAGCACCGGTACCGCTGAAATTTCTGCAGCCCGGGAGCCGCGAAAGGGAAGCACTATGTTCGAACTCAGGAATGTCTCACGCCGGTTTGGCAACAAGCTCGCCGTCGATTCCGTGACTTTGGACATACCGCAGGGACAGATGGTCGGCGTCATCGGCCGTTCCGGCGCCGGCAAGTCGACGCTGCTGCGCATGATCAACCGTCTGGCCGATCCGAGTTCCGGCTCCATTCATTTCTCCGGCACCGAAGTCTCCAAGCTGACCGGTCGTGCACTGCGCAGCTGGCAGCGCGATTGCGCCATGATCTTCCAGCAGTTCAATCTGGTGCCGCGCCTCGACGTGCTCACCAACGTCATGCTCGGCCGCCTCAACCATCGTTCGACGATGCTGAGTCTCCTTTCGGTCTTCACCCGCGAGGAGCGCATCGAGGCGATTGCGGCGCTGGAGCGCCTCGGCATCGAGCAGACGGCACTGCAGATGGCCGGCACGCTTTCCGGCGGCCAGCAGCAACGCGTTGCCATCGCCCGTGCCCTGATGCAGCAGCCGAAGATGATGCTGGCCGACGAGCCGATCGCCTCGCTCGATCCGCTGAACGCCAAGATCGTCATGGATGCGCTGCGCGATATCAATGAGCGCGAAGGCATCACCGTCATCACCAATCTGCATACGCTGGATACGGCGCGCAACTACTGCGAACGCATCGTCGGCATGGCGGCCGGCAAAGTCGTCTTCGACGGCAAGCCGGCCGATCTGACGGCAGCCGCCGTCAAGGAAATCTACGGCACCGACAAGGACGGCGCCGGCATCGACGAGACCATGACGTCGACATCGATCAACATTGCCGATCCAGCCGTGCAAGCCGCGGCGACTGAATCTGCCGGCCCGCAACCGCTGGCACTGGCCGGTCTCTGAGAGGGACGGCCGGGATCGAAGGCCCGCGTCAAGGGCGCATTTCTTCTATCAGACCGAAGACATCCGGGGACACCGGTTAATCAGGAGACGAACCCATGTTGAAGAAAGCACTCTTTGCCGCTACGGCGCTTGTTGCGCTCGCAGTCGGCGCTGCTGCCAACGCAGCAGACCTCAAGGAATTGCGCATCGGCATTCTCGGCGGCGAAAACGAAGCCGATCGCCTGCGCAATTACGCCTGCCTTTCCGACCACCTGAAGAAGGAATTCGGTTTCGAGAAGGTTTCGCTGTTCCCGGCCGCCGACTATAACGGCGTTATCCAGGGCCTGCTCGGCGGCACGCTCGACTTCGCCGAACTCGGCGCGTCCGGCTACGCAGCCGTCGCCATCAAGGACCCGAAGGCCGTTACCCCGATCCTGACGACGCAGCAGACCGACGGTTCGACCGGCTACTACTCGATCGGCCTCGCCCTCAAGTCTTCCGGCATCAAGACGATCATGGACGCCAAGGGTAAGAAGCTCGGCTACGCCGACCCGGACTCCACCTCGGGCTACCTTGTTCCGCTGACGCAGATTCCGAAGACCACCGGCGTGCCGAACGACAAGTTCTTCGGCTCGACCCAGTTTAATGGCGGCCATGAGAACAACCTGCTCGCCGCTTACGACGGCAAGGTCGATGTTGCTGTCGACGACTCCTCGGGTGTTGGCGATTTCAAGGACGGCTTCACCTCCGGTACCTTCCGCAAGGAAGTCGACAAGGGCGCCGTAGATCCGAACAAGCTCGTCGAAGTCTGGCGTTCGCCGCTGATCCCGAACGGCCCGCTCGTCGTTCGCAACGCTCTCGGCACCGAATGGCAGACGAAGCTGACGGACTTCTTCATGAAGCTCCCGACGGCTGACGCCAAGTGCTTCAACGCCATCGAAGGCGGCGACTTCAAGGGCTACGTCAAGGTTACTCCGGACTTCTACAACGCCGTCATCGACGTTCGTAAGGCTGCCATCGGCGGCTGATCCGCATTCCTATAATTGGGCGGCCGGCAACGGCCGCCCTTTTGCTATTCACACCCTTTGCTATTCACAAGGGCAGGATTTCATGACGATCGCCGATACGCACCCGAACATGCAAAGCGCGCCACAGAGCGCCAAGGAGATCGGCGACGCCTGGAGCAAGATGGTGGCCAAGCGCCGCTTCTACACCGGCATCGGTCTCGTGATCCTGCTCGTCGCCTTCGTCAGCTCGGTGCGCTTCGCCGACGAAAACAACGCCGGGCATTTCTTTGACCGCCTGCCGCATCTCTTCGATTTCCTGAGCTGGCTCATTCCGAAGGACTGGGCCGACGTCTACCGCGCGCTCTTCGACCTGCCGAGCCCGAACGGGGCCAATGGCGCCGGCGGCGAGGAATTCAATTTCCCGCTCGGTCGCGTCTATGTCTGGGGCGATTTCTATATCCCCGAATATTTCGAGCTGATGATCATCACGATCAACGTGGCACTGGTATCGACCATCATCGGCTTCGTCTTTGCCGTACCCTTGAGCTTCTTTGCCGCCCGCAACATGTCGCCGTCCCATCCGATCCGGCTGGTGACGAAGCGCATCATGGAACTTCTGCGCGCCTTTCCGGAAATCGTCATCGCCGGCCTGTTTTCGGCGATCTTGTCGATCGGCCCGATCGCCGCGATCATCGCCGTCGGCCTGCATACGATCGGCGCGCTTGGCAAGCTCTTCTACGAAGTGGTCGAGAATATCGACATGAAGCCTGACGAAGGCATGCGTGCCGTCGGCGCGAGCTGGAGCGAGCGCGTGCGCTTTGCCGCCCTGCCGCAAGTGCTGCCGAACTTCATGTCCTACGCGTTGCTGCGTCTGGAGATCAACGTTCGCGCCTCAACCATCATCGGCGCCGTCGGCGGCGGCGGCATCGGCGAGGAGCTCAAACTTGCGATTTCACGCGGTTTCGGCGCCAAGACATTGGCGCTGGTGCTGCTTCTCTTCCTGACGATCATCGCCGTCGACCAGTTTTCCGCATGGCTCCGCCGCCGCCTCGTCGGCGAGCATGCCTTCCTTTTGCAGCATTGAGGTTATCCATGTCCGTCATCGACGCCGGCCGCATGCAGGAAATCGAAGCGCGTTACCCGGAAGTTCTTCACCGGTCCTTCCGCCAGCGCTTCGGCGCGCTGATGATCTTAATCGGCGTCATCCTCTACGGCATCTATGCCGTGTGGTTCTTCGACCTGCCGAAGGTCATTTCGGAAGCGCATTGGGAGCGCGTCGGCATCTATCTCAGCGAATGGGTGAGCTATGACGTGCAGCCGGAATTCCGCATCTCCGGAGACAAGATCAGCATCAAATATCCGCGCTTTTCGCCCCTGGGCGATAATCCAAACCCGGACTGGGTGAAGACCAATCCCGATGGCAGCATGACCGTTTCTGTCAGCGGCACAAGCCGCACGGTAACCGTCACCAAGACGCAGGCCATCGTGACCGCGCATGGCATCACGATTCCGATCGATATTGCCGGCGATGTGCCGAAAATCGTCGGTTCCGAGCCCGTTCCAAGCTGGATGACCGTCTATGACGACAATATTCTCGTCAATCTCGGCTTTGCAGGCGACGCCAGCATTTCCACCGACCGCGTGAAGATCCGCAAGCGGTTCATCGGCTGGGCCAACTTCGTCTTCGATACGCATTCGCCCTTCTTCGACAAGCCGGCGAGCGAAGTCATCAGCCTGATCGTTTCGGGGCCGCGGCTCGATCCTGCTCAGTCCAATCTCTCGCTGGCCTTCGACAATATCTGGAACAATGGCGCATGGCAGCATGGCGACGTCTGGACCAAGCTGTTCCAGACCATCGTCATGGCCTTCCTCGGCACGCTGCTGGGCTCGCTCGCGGCCTTCCCACTCGCCTTCCTGGCGGCTCGCAACATCACGCCGAGCCGACTCGTCAACCAGATCCTCAAGCGCTTCTTCGATTTCCTGCGTTCGGTCGACATGCTGATCTGGGCGCTGTTCCTGACGCGCGCCTTCGGCCCCGGCCCGCTCGCGGGCAGCGGCGCGATCTTCCTCACCGAGACGGGCACGCTTGGCAAGCTCTATTCCGAGGGCCTCGAGAACATCGACAACAAGCCGCGCGAAGGCGTGAAATCCACCGGTTCGCCGACCATTCTCGTGCATCGCTACGGGATCATGCCGCAGATCGTGCCCGTCATCGTCAGCCAGACGCTCTACCAGTGGGAATCGAACGTGCGCGGCGCGACCATCATCGGCGCCGTCGGCGCGGGCGGCATCGGCCTCAAACTTTGGGAAGCAATGCGCACCAATGCCAACTGGGAAAACGTCGCCTATATGGTGCTGCTGATCCTCATCGTTGTCTTCCTGTTCGACGCCGCATCCAACGCCCTGCGCTCTCGGCTGATGGGCACGCGAACGAAATAAAAAAGAACGGGAAAAAATCGTTCCGCATCATCATTCTGTCACGGGAATCCGATAGCGCAGGCCGGCAAGACCGCAGCGGCCAAGCTGGCTTTAGCCGGATTCGAACCGTTGCTGCCTTGCTGCTCTTGCGGTTTGTCGCAAATCACCCAACAGTGTCTCGCGCAGCCGATTTTTCCAAGGAATGCAGCCTTGCGCTATGCTCTCTATTTCACGCCGCCCAAAGACGATCCGTTGACATCTCTCGCTGCCCGCTGGCTGGGCCGCGATGCATTTTCGAATGAGATTTTTTCAGACAAGGCCATGGCGCCGCTGCCGGAAGGTCATGCCGAGCTGACGGCCGATCCGCGCCGCTACGGCTTCCATGCCACGCTGAAGGCGCCGTTCGAGCTAGCCGCTTCTGTGACCGAGCGCGATCTCCTCGAAGTCGCCGCCGAATTCGCCTCGCAAACCAAGGCTTTCACCATTCCGGAGCTGGTGCTTGGCCAGCTCGGCCATTTCTTTGCGCTCGTTCCCGGTTCCGTTTACCAGCCGCTGCAGGATTTCGCCTCGCGCGTCGTCAAGACCTTCGAGCCATTCCGCGCGCCGCTGTCGGATCACGATATCGCGCGACGCAAGCCGGAAGGCCTGACCGAGCCGCAGCGCGCCAATCTGCTGCGCTGGGGCTATCCTTACGTCAACGACGAATTCCGCTTCCACATGACGCTGACGGGACGCGTACCTTCCGAGCGTCAGCCCGAATTGCAGGCAATCCTCGCCGAGCGCTTCGCCGAACATACCGGCAAGCCGCTCGATATCTCCGGCCTCGCCGTCTTCGTCGAAGAAGAGCGTAGTGCTCCCTTTACCGTCCGTTCCTGGCTGCCGCTTGCCGGCGCCTAATATGAAAGAGCCGATATGACCAAAGAAACCGTCCTTTCCAACGCCCGCATCGTCCTCGAAGACAAGATCGTCGAAGGTTCCGTGCTGATTCGCGACGGTCGCATTGCCGCCATTTCCGAGGGCAAGTCCGATATCGGCGAAGATTTCGAGGGCGATTTTCTGATCCCTGGTCTGGTCGAGCTGCATACCGACCATCTCGAGGCGCACTATTCTCCGCGCCCGGGCGTGCGGTGGAATAAGACGGCGGCGATCCAGGCGCATGATGCCCAGATCGTCACCTCGGGCATCACGACCGTGTTCGACTGCCTACGCATGGGCTCGGACGAGGACGGCGGTTTCGAAAAGGGCGAGATGCGTGATATGGCCGATGCCATCCAGGCCGCCCAAAGCGAAGATCGCCTGCGCGCCGATCACCTGATCCATCTGCGCTGCGAAGTCTCCTCCGACAACGTGCTCGACCACTTCCAGGATTTCGAGAAGGACCCTTACGTGCGTCTGGTCTCGCTGATGGACCATGCACCGGGTCAGCGCCAGTTCCAGACCATGGATCAGTATATCTTCTACTATCAGAAGAAGCGCGGGCTCAGCGACGAGGCCTTTGCCAAGTTCGTCGCCAAGCGCCAGGAGGAATCGGCCAAGTATGCTACGCCGCATCGCGACGCGATCTCCAAGGTCTGCGCCGATCGCGGCATCACCGTTGCCAGCCATGACGACGCGACGCTTGCCCATGTCGACGAAGCCATCAACTACGGCGTTCGCCTCGCCGAATTCCCGACCAGTATCGATGCCGCCAAGGCTTCGCACGGCGCCGGCATGAGCGTGCTGATGGGCGCGCCGAACATCGTCCGCGGCAAGTCGCATTCGGGCAATATCGCCGCCCGCGATCTGGCCGAACTCGGCGTCCTTGACGTGCTGTCTTCCGACTATGTGCCACTCAGCCTGCTGCATGCACCCTTCATCTTGGCTGATGAGGTTGAGGGCATTTCGCTGCCGCAGGCGATTGCCATGGTGACGGCGACGCCGGCAAAGACGGTCAGTCTCAATGACCGCGGCCGCATTGCCGAAGGGCTGCGGGCGGATCTCGTGCGCGTTCGCCGCGATCACGGCGTGCCGGTCACGCGCTCCGTCTGGCGAGAAGGGCGGCGGGTCGCATGAGCCCGGAAACCAAGATCAAGCCGGCTAACCTCGGCCTGACGGATGCGACAGCAGGCACGCTGGCCGTCGTTGTCGGGCCGAGCGGCGCCGGCAAGGATACACTGATGAATCTGGCCGCCCGGCATTTTGCCGGCCGGTCTGACGTGCATTTCGTCCGCCGCGTCATCACGCGGGACGGCGATGCCGGCAATGAAGACCACAGAAGCGTTTCCGAAGCTGACTTCGATGGAATGGAGCAAGCCGGCGCCTTTGCCGTTTCCTGGGAGGCGCATGGGCTGAAATACGGCATTCCGGCTGAAGTCACCGATGAACTCGCTCGCGGCAATCTGGTCATCGCCAATGGCTCGCGCTCGGCGCTTCACCGCTTCCAGGCCGCATTTCCGCGGCTGAAGGTCATCAACATCACGGCGTCCCGCGAAGTGCTGGCCGAACGACTGATGGCGCGCGGACGCGAGAGCCGCGAAGATGTGCTGAAGCGTCTGGAGAGAAGCGCACTGACCGTTCAGGGCAGCTACGACGTCGCCGATATCGACAATAGCGGCACGCTCGAAGAGGCCGAACGCGCCATTATTTCCGTCCTGGAAACGCTGGTCCGCAAATAGTCTGATGGCGACAATCGAAGATCATTCGACCCGCCACACATCCTCATAACCCTGATCGTCGATGATGAACCGCGTTCCGACCGGAAGCCGGAGGTATTTGACTACGCCAGGCAACAGCTCGCTTAGGTGGGCTGTGTGAACAGGCTGGTAAAAGTCTTCGGCGTCGGAATATTCACCGCAATAGAAGAACCAGCTGACGGTTCCGCCCTTCGGCATGGCCTGCCGCACGCCATAATCGGCATGCGGCCTATCGTCGATAAGGCGACGGCCACCATGTCTTCCGGCTCGGATTCCGGTTTGACCGGTTCCAGATCGCTTCCGCTCAGTGCGCCTCATCCCAATTGTGGGCGGCGCGCGCATCGACCTTCAGCGGCACGGCCATATCAACCGCCGGCATGGCAGCGTTTTCCATGACCGAGACAATGATCGGCGTGGTGCGCTCGACATCGGCATCCTCGACTTCGAAGATCAGTTCGTCGTGCACCTGCAAGAGCATGCGGACGCGATCGCCCAAGCCGGCCGAAGCTAGCGCCGGCTCCATCTTGATCATGGCGCGGCGGATGACATCAGCCGCCGAACCCTGGATCGGCGCGTTGATCGAGGCGCGTTCGTTAAAGGCGCGGACGGAGGGGTTGGAGGAGCGAATTTCCGGGAAATGGATGCGGCGGCCGAAAATCGTCTCGACATAGCCCTTGTCGCGAGCGGCCTGCTTGGTGCCTTCCATGTAATCGCGGATGCCGGGGAAGCGCTCGAAATACCTCTTGATGTAGTCACCGGCTTCCGAGCGCTCGATCGACAGCTGGTTGGCGAGACCGAAGGCGGAGATGCCGTAGATGATGCCGAAGTTGATCGCCTTGGCGCGGCGGCGCACCTCGCTCGGCATGCCATCCACAGGCACGCCGAACATTTCAGAGGCCGTCATGGCGTGAATATCGATGCCGTCCTCAAAGGCCTGCTTGAGCTGCGGGATGTTGGCGACATGCGCCAGGACGCGCAGTTCGATCTGGCTGTAGTCGGCGGAGACGAGCTTATGGCCCGGCGTCGAAATGAAGGCTGTGCGGATCTTGCGGCCTTCTGCCGTGCGCACCGGAATATTCTGCAGGTTCGGCTCGGAGGACGACAGGCGCCCTGTCGTGGTGGAGGCCAGCGAATAGGAGGTGTGAACGCGCTTCGTCTCGGGATGGACGTAGCTCGGCAGCGCATCCGTATAGGTGGACTTGAGCTTGGTGAGCTGACGCCAGTCGACGATCTTGCGCGGCAGCTCGAAACCGGCCGCGGCCAGATCTTCCAGCACCTGCGCCGAGGTGGACCATTGCCCGGTCTTGGTCTTGCTGCCGCCAGCCAATCCCATCTTGCCGAAAAGGATATCGCCGAGCTGCTTCGGGGAGCCGATATTGAAGCGCTCGCCAGCAAGATTGTAGATCTCGTCCTCGAGAGCGGCAGCACCCTGCGCCAGCTCGCCGGAAAGGCGCGAGAGTATCTGCCGGTCGATGGTGATGCCGCGCTCTTCCATGTGGGCAAGCACCGGCACCAGAGGCCGCTCCAACCGCTCGTAGACGACTGAGAGTTTTTCTGCCGCCAGTCGTGGTTTCAAGACCAGCCAGAGACGCAGCGTCACATCGGCATCCTCAGCGGCATAGGCTGTGGCGCGGTCGATATCGACGAGGTCGAAGGTGACATTGGACTTGCCGCTGCCGGCCACATCCTTGTAGGCAATCGGCTTGTGGCCGAGCCAGCGCTCGGAAAGGCTGTCCATGCCATGCGTGGCGTTGGCGCCGCCGTCGAGCACATAGGAGAGCAGCATCGTGTCATCGAACGATTTCATCTCGATGCCGTAACGCTTCATCAGAAGATAGTCGTATTTCAGGTTCTGCGCGATCTTCAGGATGGAGGCATCCTCCAGCAGATCCTTCAGGCGCGGCAGTGCATCGCGAAGCGGAATCTGGTTTTCCGCCAGGCCGCCGCCGAGCAGATCGCCGACACCGGTCTTGTGACCGAGCGGAACATAGGCGGCGCGGATGGAAGCGCCAGTCGGATCATCGCGATTATCGGCGATCGCCAGCGAGAAGCCGACGATTTCGGCCTGCATCGCATCGAGCGACATCGTTTCCGTATCGAAGGCGACGATGCCGGTTTCGCGCGCATCCGCGATCCATCGGTCGAGCGTGGCGAGATCGCGGATGGTCACATATTTCGAATGATCGATCGGCGCGCTCGCGAAACTTGCGGCGCGCGCCTTGGCGAGATCCTCCGGCGCAGTGGTGCCATCCAAAGCCAGACGCGCCTTGGCCGATGGCGCCGGGACCGATGCCCCTTCGGCTTCGACAACGCTGCCGGCGACGAGATCGACATTCTCGCCGACATCGAGATCGGGCCCATGAGCGCCCTCGCCCCATTCGATCTTGACGATGGAGGGCTCGATTGCCGCCGCATCGCAGTCGCAGGCCTCCGCCACGCGCCGCGTCAGGGTCGTGAATTCCATTGCCTTCAGGAAACCGATCAGCTTCGGGCCGTCCTGCGGATCGAGCACCAGCGCATCGAGCGCAAGTTCCAGCGGCACGTCGGTCCTCAGCGTCACCAGCTGCCGCGAAATGCGCGCGAGTTCAGCATTGGCGATGATGTTTTCGCGGCGCTTCTGCTGCTTGATCTCGCCGGCGCGGGCGAGCAGGGAATCGAGATCGCCGAATTCTTCCAGAAGCTGCGCCGCCGTCTTCGGGCCGATGCCGGGGATGCCGGGGACATTGTCGACGGAGTCGCCGGTCATGGCCTGCAGGTCGATCATCTTGTCGGGTGGCACGCCCCATTTTTCGATGACATCGGGAATGCCGATCTGCTTGTCCTTCATGCTGTCATACATGTGGACCATGGGTGTGACGAGCTGCATCAGATCCTTGTCGGACGAGATGATCGTCACGTCGGCGCCGGCTGCCTCCGCCTGACGGGCATAGGTGGCGATGATGTCGTCGGCCTCGAAGCCGTCAGTCTCGATGCAGGGCAGATTGAAGGCGCGGGTCGCCTCACGGATGAGGCCGAATTGCGGGATCAGCTCTTCCGGCGGCGCCGAGCGATTGGCCTTGTATTCCGGGAAGATGTCCTTGCGGAAGGTCTTCGACGAATAGTCGAAGATGACGGCGAAATGGGTCGGCGTCACCCCGACGGAGGTATCGCGCGCCGAAGTCAAAAGCTTCCACAGCATGTTGCAGAAACCCGAGACGGCGCCGACGGGCAATCCGTCCGACTTGCGCGTCAGCGGCGGCAGGGCGTGAAAGGCCCGGAATATGAAACCGGAGCCGTCGACGAGGAAGAGATGATCACCTTTTTTCATGGAAGCATGGATAGCGTGACGTACCTCCAACGTCCATATAAACTTCAGTTTTGCAGGCTAGAGCGCTTCCGCTTTTCTTCAAATCGCGCAAACGCTTTATCTTTTGTTTTTACGCAATTCCGGACGGAAAACCGCGATACACTTTTCCTGGAATTACTTTGGTGGGAAGGCCAAATCTCTCACCGAAACGTTACTAACTTTTAATCAATCTAATCTGCGCATTCCCTTGAAAAACCACATTCGAAACCTCAAATCATACTCACCGGCGATTGATACGCCGCGGGTCTGGCAACCGGCCTGTCCCCCGCCATGTCAGACTTGGACAAAGGCCTATCCCCTCTCCGGGCCTTTGTCCCCCTTTCGAAAGCCGCCATGGCGTCCCCTCCAGGCCATGGCGGCTTTTTCATGCAAAAAATACAACCAGTGAACGTGAAAAAATCGACTGAAGTTGCTGATTTCAGGGGTCTCTACCTGAATAATTGCCGATTGTCTTGACCTTGAATTGTCGGCATATTTGCAATCATGGGATTTAATCGGATGGACTCCGCCGCCTACCTTGCCAGTCAGATGGCAAAGGGATTCGCTCGCTCGCTACAACAACGCGCGGCGAAGCTCGGCTTTTCCCCCGGTCAGTTTCCAATCCTGCTGGAACTGTGGTCCGAGGATGGGCTCACGCAGAAACAGCTGCTCGATAGGGTCGACATCGAACAGGCGACAATGGCCAATACGCTGTCGCGCATGGAACGGGACGGATTGGTGGAGCGCCGCCAGCATCCTTCGGACAAGCGGGCGCAACTGGTCTTCCTGACGAACAAGGCCGCAGCCATGCAGGCGGAAGCGATCGAAGCCGCCATGGCCGCGGACACGGATCTCCTCAAAGACTTTCGTCAATTCGAGCGCGAACTGCTGCTGGAATATATCCGGCGTGTGCTAGAGAATGCCAAGCAGCTCTAGGGCATTCCATGGAAGGACTTAACGGTTTTCCGCCTAGGATTGCATGAAATGGCTGCACGCGTCAAAGCGGCAAAAAGCCCTAGCCCCGTCCGACCACCTTATCCAGCGCAGCTTGATGTTGGCTGGGTCCGACATCCGGCCTGCCGAAGAATATTCCCTGAAGCTGAGCGCAGCCTTCCTCGATGACGATGCGACGCTGGGTTTCCGTTTCCACACCTTCCGTAACGACAGGCATGTTCAGGCTGTGGCCGAGGCCGATGATGGCGCGGACGATCGAGCGTGCTGCCGGATCGTGTTCGAGGGCGCCGGTGAAGCTGCGGTCGACCTTGATCTTGTCGAAGGGGAAGGCGCGCAGATTGCTGAGCGAGGAAAAGCCGGTGCCGAAATCATCCATGACCACGCGCACACCGAGGCGATGCAGCCGCTGCAGGGTCGCGATGACAGCCGTGCGCTCGCGCATCAGGGCAGCCTCTGTGATCTCCAGTTCGAGGCGCTGCGGATCGAGGCCGGTTTTGCGCAGGATCCGTTCGATCTGGTCGTAAAGGGTCGGGACCATGAATTGCAGCGGTGAGAGATTGACCGCGACATTCGCGGGCTCGCTCCAGCGCGTCGCCTCCTGGCATGCCTGCTGCAGCACCCATTCGCCGATCGCCACAATCGATCCGCTTTCCTCGGCAATGGGAATAAACGTCTCCGGGTCGATCACGCCGCGATCCGGATGCGCCCAGCGCAATAGCGCCTCATAGCCGCTGACGCTGTCGCTGCCGACGTCGTAGATCGGCTGATATTCCAGAAAGAGCTGCCGGCGGAGAATGGCCTGGCGCAGATCGTTCTCTAGCTGACGGCGCGTGCGCACGGCCTTGTCCATTTCCGCATCGAAGAAGCAGGCATGGCCACGGCCCGCATGCTTGGCGCGATAAAGCGCCATATCCGCATTGGCGTAAAGCTGCTCTGCGCTCGTGCCGTCACGCGGATAGATGGCAATGCCGATGCTGACGCCGACAGCCGTCGGATCGCGCGCCGTATCCATCTCCATGCCGAATTCGGCGAGAATGCGCTCGGCAAGGCGGGTTGCTCCTTCGGGCTGCCGGCGCTTCGGCTGGATGATGGCGAACTCATCGCCCCCGAGCCTTGCCACCGTATCGCCATCCTCGATTGCGCGCTGCAGGATGCCGGCGACCTTGCAGAGGATACGGTCTCCTTCGGCGTGACCGAAGACATCATTGATCGCCTTGAAGCGGTCGAGGTCCAGGCAGAAGATCGCGACTTCGCCGCCCCTGCGGTTTACCATCTGCAGTGCCTGGCGCATGCGCTGATCGAACAGCGAGCGATTGGGCAGATCGGTCAATATATCGTGATGGGCCAGGTGCTCGATCATCTGTTGCGCCTGGCGACGCTCAGTCAGGTCGCGCACGACAAGCACGCTGCATTCGTGGCCTCGATAGGTGATGGAGCGCCGCACGGTCTCGACGGGGATCGCCTTGCCATCGCACCCCGACAGCGTTGTTTCCAGCGGAATGGCGGCTTCGGTATGGATATCCATGTCGATGCTCAGAAAGACATCTGGCGCGACACCGATCACCTGCTGCGCCGACCAGCCGGAAATGGCGAAGAACCGCTCGTTCGCGTCGATCACCCGACCGTCGCGGACGATGAGCAGCCCTTCCAGCGAAGCATTGGCGAAACCCCGGAGGTCGGTCAAATGACGATCGATGAAGATGGCGCCGAGAGCGATGAGGATCAGCCCCATCGCGGCAGCCATGACGATGCCGGCAAGGATGCTTCGATCCATGGCGAGGGCAGCACCCGGCAGGGTCACTTCGGGCGTCAGCGTGACGCCGCTCATCGCGGTGAAATGCAGGGAGCAAATCGCAAGCAGCAGAAGAAGAGCGCCAGCCATGATACGCCTGAAGCCAGGAAAGCTGCGAAACACTAGGAAAGCCAGTGAGGAGAAGACGCCACCAATGGCGATGGAAGCGACGACGCGCGGTATATCGAAGGAGAGCTCTGCCGAGGCCTCGACGGCCTGCATTCCCGTGAAATGCATGGCGGCTATTCCAAACGCCATCAGCATGCCGCCGACCGCAAAGGAAACGCGATTATCCCATTCGAAGGCAACGGCAATCGCGAGCCATGAGCCGACGATGGCAAAGACCACCGAAAGCACCGTCAGTGAAACGCCATAGGAGATCGGAAGACTGCTCTGATAGGCGAGCATGGCGATGAAATGCGTTGCCCAGATGCCGACACCGCTGGCAAAAGCCGCAGCAACAATCCAATAGCGGCGCTGATGCGACTGGCATTCCTGCGCACGCGAAAAAAGGAGCATGGTGGCAAGACTGCCGATAAGGCAGATGATCGCCGCTACAATAATAAGCCTGAAGTCATGATCGTCACGAATACATGCAATCACTGAAAACATTACGCGTCTCCAGAATACGCTTCTGGATTGACGTTATTTCTAATAATCTAAAAAACTTGTAAACTACATGCGCAACTAATCACATAAGAGCGTGCCTCGATCGAAAGACGCAAGCTACGGTAAATTTTCAGTTTTAACGCCTCGAAACCCGGCGGGCTTTGGTCTATCGTCCATCCAAATCTCATGTAAGGAGTCGGATATGACCGATCTATCGCCCGTTCTCGACCGCGCCGATCAGAACCTCCCTTCCAGCCTCGACAATCTCTTCGAACTGCTGCGCATCAAGTCCATCTCGACCGATCCGGACTACAAGGCGGAATGCCGCAAGGCGGCGGAATGGCTCGCCACCTACCTGAACTCGATCGGCTTCAAGGCCTCCCTGCGCGATACACCCGGCCATCCGATGGTGGTCGCCCATCACGATGCCGGCAGCGCAGATGCACCGCATGTGCTGTTCTACGGCCACTATGACGTGCAGCCCGTCGATCCGCTCGAGCTTTGGGAAAGCGACCCATTCGCTCCGGAAATCAAGGACCTGGGCGATGGCCGCAAGGTCCTAACCGGCCGCGGCACGTCCGACGACAAGGGGCAGCTGATGACCTTCGTCGAAGCGGTGCGCGCCTATAAGGAAACGAGGGGCGCACTGCCGGTGCGCATCACCATCCTCTTCGAAGGCGAAGAGGAATCCGGCTCGCCCTCGCTCAAGCCCTTCCTCGAAGCCAATGCCGCCGAGCTGAAGGCGGATTTCGCCCTCGTCTGCGATACCGGCATGTGGGATGGTGAAACGCCGTCCATCTCGGCCAGCCTGCGCGGCCTTGTCGGCGAGGAGATCATTATCAACGCCGCCGACCGCGACCTGCATTCGGGCATGTTCGGCGGTGCCGCCGCCAATCCGATCCACATCCTCTCCGATATTCTCGCCGGCCTGCATGACGAGACCGGGCGCGTAACGCTCGACGGCTTCTATGACGGCGTCGAGGAAACGCCGGCTAATATCAAGGCCTCCTGGGAAACGCTCGGGATGACGACGGAAAAATTCCTCGGCGAAGTCGGCCTGTCCATTCCCTCGGGGGAGAAGGGCCGTTCTGTAATGGAGCTGATCTGGGCGCGGCCGACCGCGGAAGTCAACGGCATCACCGGCGGCTATACCGGCGCCGGTTTCAAGACCGTGATCGCCGCCAAAGCATCGGCGAAGGTCTCCTTCCGCCTGGTCGGCCAGCAGAACCCGGCGGCGATCCGCGAGAGCTTCCGCGCCTATGTACGCTCGAAGATCCCTGGGGATTGCTCGGTGGAATTCCATGAGCATGGCGGCTCGCCGGCTATCCAGCTTTCCTACGACTCGCCGGTGCTGAGCAAGGCAAAGACGGCACTTTCCAACGAGTGGCCAAAGCCCGCTATCGTTGTCGGCGAAGGCGGCTCGATCCCGATCGTCGGCGACTTCCAAAGGATGCTCGGCATGGAATCGCTGCTCGTCGGTTTCGGCCTCTCCGACGACCGTATCCATTCGCCGAACGAGAAATACGAGCTGCGCTCCTATCACAAGGGCATCCGCTCCTGGATCCGCATCCTCGACGCCCTCGCCAGCTAAGCCATCTGCGGGTGCGCGTCCTTGCGCGCCCCGCGTCCATCTCGCCGGATGGCAAGGGATGCCGTCATCCGAAGCGACGGGCCGAGACGGCCGTCGCGTCAATTCATACCGTCGATGAGATAAGGCATGGGAATCTGGATCGATACCGATATGGGATTCGATGACATCGCCGCCATCCTGGTGGTGGCGCATTCGGATCTTGTCATCGACGGTGTTTCGCTTGTCAGCGGCAATGCGCCACTGTCTTATGTCCAGGTTAATGCCGCGAGCGCGGCTGCGGTTTTCAACTGGACGTTTCCGATCCATACCGGACGTGAGCTGCCCGTGCTTTGCAAGCTGGAGACGGCACAGGGCATTCTCGGCCAGACCGGCATTCCCACTGCGGGCAGAAGCCTGCCGCCGGCCAACCCGCTTCCGGCGAGCGATGCCTTTGACGCCCTCAGCAATTGGCTTTCCGACGGAAACGGCCCGAAGCGCATCCTGGCGCTCGGACCGCTTACGAACATCGCGGCGCTGGCGCTGGCACGGCCGGATCTCGCCGCCCGCATCGACGAGTTGACCTGGATGGGTGGCGGCGTCACCTCGGGCAACCACACGGCGTCGGCGGAATTCAATGCCTTTGCCGATCCGGAGGCGCTTGGGATCGCCCTTGCGCATGGCCTGCCATTGCGTATGGTCGATCTCGATATCTGCCGCAAGGTGCTGGCTTGGCCGGAAGATGTCACCCGTATCCGGAAGATAGCCGGAGAAAAGGCGCAACTGCTTGCAGACCTGCTGGAAGGCTACATCAACATCGCCGTCAGCCGCGGCAGACCGGCCATGGCGATCTACGATCCAACAGCGGCCGCCATTTTCGTCGAACCTGACATCGCCACCCTTCGGCATGCTCGGATCGACGCGGAACTGCAGGGGCAGCATACGCGCGGGCGCACCGTCGTCGAAACGCGGGCCTCGCATGGGCAAATCAATGCGCATTTCGCCGCGGAGATAGACGCGGAAAGGGCGCGCCGGATCGTCTTCGATGCGCTGATGCGGGAAGCCGGCCGCTGAGAAGTGACGGAGAAATATCGTATCTCAAACTCTCAAGCTGCGGTGATACAGGATGTACTGCAGTGAGGCACGTTGAGAATCGTCTCACTGCTCTCTCAATTCCTGCTCGACCAGTGTCGTCCAGAAGGCCACGCCGGAGGCGATCGCCTCGTCGTTGAAATCATAGGCGGTATTGTGATGCAGGGCACCGTCAACGGCGGGGCCATTGCCGAGCCAGACATAGCAGCCGGGGGCGTTCTGGCCGAAAAAGGCGAAATCGTCGCCGGCTGTCGATGGCGGAAAGCGGGTCAGCACATTCTCGCCGAAAACAGTCGTCGCAGCTTGCAGCGCCCGCGCCGTGGCATCGGCATCGTTGACGACGGGCGGGATGCGGCGCTCGAATTGATAGTCGACGGCAATGTTGAACATGGCTGCAGTCCCATGCGCCAGACGACCGATCTCCTCTTCCAGCTGATCGCGGACCTCAGGCGTATAGGCGCGCGCCGTGCCGCCGATCTCGACCGTATCTGGTATCACATTCAGCGCCTTGGGATCGCCCGCCTGTAGCGAGCAAGCGCTGACGACGGCTGGCTGCAGCGGATCGACGACGCGGCCGACGATGGTTTGCAGCGCGGAAATGAAGGTTGCTGCCGCCGTGATCGGGTCCTTGCCGAGATGCGGCTTGGCGCCGTGGGTTCCGGTACCGCGGAAGGTGATGCGCCAGCTGTCCGACGAGGCAAGCTGCGGCCCTTCGACAACGGCCATCTCGTCGACCGCGAGACCGGGCATATTGTGCAACCCGTAAACGGCATCGCAGGGAAAGAGATCGAAAAGGCCTTCGTCCACCATGCGCTTGGCACCACCTCGACCTTCTTCGGCGGGCTGGAAGATGAAATGCACCGTGCCGGAAAAGCTGCGCGTGGCCGCCAGATGACGAGCGGCACCGAGCAGCATGGTTGTATGGCCATCATGCCCGCAGGCATGCATCTTGCCCGGAATGGTGGATTTATACGGGCGATTGGCCTTTTCCGGCATGGCGAGTGCATCCATATCGGCGCGAAGGCCGATGCGACGCGTGCCATTGCCGACCTGCAGCGTGCCGACGACACCGGTCTTGCCGAGGCCGCGATGCACCGTCAGCCCTGCCTCTTCCAGCAAAGTGGCGACGATGCCGCTGGTGCGCTCCTCCTCGAAGCCGAGTTCGGGATGGGCATGAAGATTGCGGCGAAGCGAGGTGAGGAACGGAAGATCCGGCTCGATCTCGTCGGGAAAAGACATGGTAAGGTTCCTTCGGCATGGCGCATGATGATGGCGTGCCTAAAGCGCACCGAGATCTTTCAGATTCGCTTCTTGCGCTTTAGGATCTTGATTTGACGCAGGTCGTTGTCGCAAAACCGCTGCACACTTTTGCGCGACATGCTTTATCTTCCCGAAAGCATCGCCTGCTTCAACCCAAATGACGCTCAGGCCGTGAGCTTGTTGAAGACATGTGCCTTTCCGATGACGCTCACTGAAACCATGCTGCCGACCTCGGGCAGGCCGACGCCGGAGCTCTTGATATTCAAGGTCTCGGAGCCGTTGGCATTGGAGAGTACAACCGTAACGGCGCAGACGGCACCGCCGAATTCGATTTCCGTGACCTTGCCGATGCAGGCAGCTCCCGCTCCGGCCTCATCAATGGCCTCGAGGCGCAATTGCTCGGGCCGCAACATGATGTCGGTGCGTCCCTGGCGATTATCGGCATCGACCGCAATCTGCCCGAGGACGCATTTGGCAGACCCTTTGTCGAGATCAGCCGAAAGTACGATGGCATCGCCGAGAAAGAGCGCAGTCTCGCGATCCCTGGGGCTGAGATAGAGCGCCTGCGGCGTGCCGGCCTGTATGAGCCTGCCCTCGCGCAGGACAGCAACCTGATCGGCAAAGGACAGCGCCTCCGCCTGATCATGCGTCACCAGGACCGCGGTGATGCCGGCGATCTGCAGGACACGGGCGACGGCCTTGCGCATGTTTTCGCGCAAGCCGGTATCGAGAGCGGAAAAAGGCTCGTCGAGCAGCATCAATCGCGGCTTGCGGCCGAGCGCACGGGCAAGCGCGACGCGCTGCTGCTGGCCGCCGGAGAGCTGATGCGGGCGGCGATCGAGCATGCCGCGGTCGAGTTCGACCATATCGATGAGAGCATTGATGCGCTGATCGCGGTCGCGCGCGCCGCGCTCCATGCCGAAACCGATATTCTCCGATACGCTCAGATGCGGGAACAGGGCACCGTCCTGCGAGACGATGCCGATGCCACGGCGGTGCGCCGGCACGATGGCTTCGCCATCGGCCAGGGTCTCGCCCTGCAGCACCACTTGGCCCGCATCGGGAACCTCGAAGCCGGCGATGATCCGCAGCAGCGTCGTCTTGCCCGAACCGGACGGGCCGACGATCGCGGTGCGGCTGCCGGCAGCCACCGTGAGATCGATATTATCGAGCGCATGCACGGGGCCGTAGCGTTTGCTGATGTTCTTGATTGCCAGAAAGGTCATTGTCCGGCCGTTCGCTTGGATTGCACGTAAAGGAGAAGGGTGAGCGGCAGCGACAGGACGACCATCATGAAGGCGTAGGGTGCTGCGGAAACATAATCGATCTCGCTGGTCAGCGACCAGAATTTCGTCGCCAGCGTTTCCGTGCCGTTGGGAGAGAGCATCAGCGTCGCCGTCAGCTCGTTGGTGATGCCAAGCGCGACCAACGCGACGCTCGCGGCAAAGCCGGGCGCGGCAAGCCGCATGGTGATCTGCCGCACCGCCTGCGCTGGCGTGCGGCCGAGCGCCATGGCTGCACGCTCAAGCTCGACGGGCGCCTGGGCGATGCTGGCGCGCAGGCCGACCATGGCACGCGGCAGGAACAGAAGCACATAGGCGAGCAGCAGCGTCGCAAAGGTCTGGTAGAGCGGCAGGATCAGCCGGACGGTGATCGACACCAGGGCCAGGGCGACGACGACGCCGGGCAGCGAGCCGACATAATAGTGGCATGCTTCGAGAATGCGCTGCAGCCGGCCGGGCGCACGCACCGACAGCCATGCCATGGGGGCTGCTGCAATGGTGGCAAGAAGGCCTCCGGCGATCGCGAGAAGAATGGTCTGCAGCAAGGCCGAGCCGACCGTATCGATCCGCCAGACGTCGGCACCGCCAAGATAAAGCCAGCGCGCCAAGGTGACGAAGGGAATGCCGAGGGTCAGCGCAGCCGTGACGATGGGCAGCGCGACCGCGGGAACGACGAACCAGCCGAGACGACGGCGATCGGCGGGGCGGGCGGCACCCGAGCCGATACGGGCATAGCGCTCGTTGCCACGCACCAGCACCTCGATGCCGAGCAGCAGCAGGCAGCAGAAGACCAGCACGCCGCCGAGCATGTTTGCCGCTGGGCTGTTATAGGCGGACTGAAACTGGTCGACGATCGCCGTCGAGAAGGTATCGAAGCGGATCATCACGTAGAGGCCGTATTCCGCCAGGAGATGCAGGCCGATCAGCAGCGAGCCGCCGCAGATGGCGAGGCGAAGCTGCGGCAGGATTGCGCGGAAGAAAACGCGCCAGGGGCCGAGGCCGAGCGAGGCGGCGGCGTCCTCGATCGCCGGATCGAGCCGGCGCAGGGCGGCCGCGACCGGCAGGTAGAGGAAGGGAAAATAGGCGAGCACCGAGACCAGCACGCCACTCCAGAGCCCGCGCATGCTCGGCACGAGGCTGACCCAGGCATAGCTGTGCACGAAAGCGGGCACGGCAAGCGGTGCCGCCGCAAGCCAGGACCAGAGGCGCGCGCCCGGAATATCGGTGCGCTCCGTCAGCCAGGCGAGCGTGACCGCCAGCAGGATGGAAAGAGGGATGGTGCAGACTTCGAGCAGGACGGTATTGACGAGCAGCTCGCCGACGCGATTGCGGAAGATGAGCGCTATGACTTCGGCCCAGCCTGTGTCGATCGTGATCCAGACGATGAAGCCGAGGGGCACGAGGCTCAAAAGCGCGACGACGGAAGCAAGGGCGACAACGGAGGCATGCCGGACGCGGCTGCGGGGGGCAGCCGTCAACGGGGGCATTCGCATGGCGGCAGGCTCGCCGGCATATGTGTTTTTCTGCAGCAAATCCGAGCTGCCTTTCACGCCCTGAAATAGGAAGGCAACCGCCGTTGACGGCGATTGCCCGATCGGTCGGCCTTAAAGGCCATCCCATGCCCCTAGCAGGGCATGCGACTGCGATGCAAGAGCAAAGCCCGGCCGAACGCGCGCGAAAGGCGCTGCGGGACGGGCTTTCGCCTTAGATGAGACCAGCTTCCGTCATCAGATCGGTGACCTTCTTGCTATTCAGCTTCGAAGGCTCGATCTTTGGAGCCTGCAGGTCGGGAATCGGCACCAGCTTCGGATTGGAAGCTTTGCCGTTGCCGACGGCATATTCATAGGAATCGCCATCGCGCAGAACGGCCTGACCGCCCTTGCCGGTGATCCACTTCAGGAAAGCCTGCGCTTCCTTCTGATGCTGGCTGGATGCCAGGACGCCGCCGCCGGAGATGCTGACGAATGCACCCGGATCCTGGTTCTTGAAATAGTGCAGCGAGACATTCTTGCTGTTTTCGCCGGTCTTGGCCTGATCGCCGAACCAGTAATAGTGATAGATGACAGCGCCTTCGATCTCGCCGGCATTGACAGCCTTCATCGCGACACTGTTGCCCTTGTAGAAGCTCGCATTTTCCTTCATCGCCTTCAGCCAGGCACGGGTCGCGTCTTCGCCCTTCAGTTCCAGCAGCGCGCTGACGATCGCCTGGAAATCGGCGCCGGCCGGCGAAGCGCCCCAGCGGCCCTTCCACTTGGGATCTGCGAGATCGAGTAGAGATTTCGGCAGATCGGCTTCCTTCAGCTTGGTCTTGTCATAGGCGAAAACGGTGGAACGCGCGGCGACACCGACCCAGTTGCCATCGGCAGCCTTGAAGGTTTCCGGCACCTGGGCGAGCGTGGCGGCATCGACGGGAGCGAAGAGCTTGTTGGCATCGACCAGCGTCATGCCAGGGGAATTTTCCGTCAGATAGACGTCAGCGGGAGAGGCAGCACCTTCCTGGACGATCTGGTTGGCAAACTGCATATCGCTACCGTTGCGGATCGTGACCTTGATGCCGGTTTCCTTGGTGAAGCCATCCGCCCAGGCCTGCGTCAGCGCTTCATGTTGAGCGTTGTAGACGACGATGCCTTCGGAATCGGCGGCATTCGCCATCATCGGAGCAACCGCAAGGCCCGCGGCGAGCGCCAGCGCACTGGTGAGATGTGAAAAGGAAAAAGTCATTAAGTCCTCTCGCTTGGAAACCACCGCCTGCAGCGGCAATGGAATAGCCTATATTTTTCCTGACCGTTTATTTCAAGTTTACGGTCGTTCCCGCTTATCACAAAAGTTTGAGAATAGAGTCAAGATTTCGCCGCTATCTCAGCAGCGAGGTCGAGCCAGGCGCGACCGGCATGTGACAGATATCCGCCGCGCCGCCAGATCCAGGCCATGTTCCACTCCATGCCCGGTTCGACGACAAGCGCATGGGCGATGCCCGAACGCTGGCGCTGTTCGGCGATCAGCCGCGGCAGGAAACCTACACCGAGGCCCGCAGCGACCAGTTCGACAATGAAATTGATCTGGCTCGAGCGCGCGGCAATGTCAGGCGCAAAGCCAGCCGCGCGGCAGGCGTCGAGAATGATGCCGTTCAGCGCGAAGCCGGTTTCGAAGAGGAGAAAGGGATTGTCCTTGAGTGCCGCCAGCGGCACCGTTTGCTGCCCGGCGAGAGGATGCGCCGACGGTAGGAGGACATGCATCGGCTCGCAGCGCACGGTCTGCCACTCGAAGACATCGGGCATCGGCAACAGCGAGGCGCCGAGATCGACCTCATCGGCCAGTACCATTTCCTCGAGCCGCTTGGCGCCCTGCTCCACCAGTCTGATCTCTATGCCCGGATAACGATTGCGGAAGACGGCGAACACCGGAGCGAAGAGGGCATCATTGCCGATCGGCGGCAAGCCAAGCCGCAGGGCGCCGCGCGCGAGCCCACGAAGCTCCGACAATTCCGCCAGCAGATCGTCGCGCCCGGCAAGGATCGCAATTGCCCGACGATAGACCACCTCACCAGCATCGGTCAGGGTCACGCGATGGCCAATGCGGTTGAGCAGCGGCAGGCCAAGCTCGTCCTCCAGCTGGCGCACGGCTTTGCTGACGGCCGATTGCGTGGTGAACACCATCTTAGCGGCTTCCGAAAAGCCGCCCTGGCGCACCACTTCGACGAAGGCTTTCAGTGTCCGAAGCTCCATAAGTATTCCTTACAGGACTTGATTTTATGAAATCAATTCATTTTCTTCATGGAGAGGAAGCGCCTATTGTCAGGTCAAGAGATTTTCCCGAGCCTTCCATGCGTATCAATCCAAAGAATCATCCGAAATTGAGCTGCCTCGCTCAGATCCTGCTGCTGCTTGCCTTCTGGCAAGCGGGCGAAGCCATTGTCCGCCTGGCACATCTGCCAATACCCGGCGCCATCGCCGGCATGCTGCTGGTGCTGGTACTGTTTACGAGCGGTAAAGTGAAGCTGGCGAGCATGAAGCGTGGCGCGGAGTGGTTTCTCGCCGAAATGCTCTTGTTCTTCGTGCCGGCGGTGCTGGCTTTGCTCGATCATGGCGAATTCATCGGCATCATCGGGTTGAAAGTGCTTACGGTGATCTTCGCCGGCACCATCATCGTCATGGGTGTCACCGCGATAGCGATCGATTTCGGCTACCGGCTGATGATGCGCCAGGGGGCCTCAAGCCATGTCCAGCATTGAAAGTCTCGCAGCCGGCCTGTTCTGGCCGTTGGCGACGATCGGACTTTATTATCTTTCCAAGACGCTCTATCGGCATCGGCCTTCGCTCTGGCTGTCACCGCTGGTGGCTGCACCTGCTATCTTGATCGTGCTCGCACTGGCACTGCACGCAAATTACCAGGATTATATGCATGACAGCCGCTGGCTGCTCGCGCTGCTCGGACCGGCGACAGTGGCTTTTGCAGTGCCGATCTACGAGCAGCGGGGCCTCATCAAGCGGTATTGGCCGGTCCTGCTGTTCGGCGTAATCGTCGGCAGCGCCACGGCCATAGTTTCGGCCTGGGAGCTTGCAAGCCTTCTCGGCCTCGACGAGAGCCTGCGGCTCAGCCTGATGCCACGCTCGGTCAGCACGCCGTTCGCCATGGTGGTTTCAGGCGATATCGGCGGCGTCCCCAATCTGACAGCCGTCTTCGTCGTCATCACCGGCCTGTTCGGCGCCATGGTCGGCCAGGCACTGCTACGGCTGCTGCCACTGAAGTCGGGCATGGCCCGTGGTGCGCTTTACGGCATGGGGGCCCATGGCATCGGCGTCGCCAAGGCGCATGAGATCGGCCGCGAGGAAGGATCGATCGCCGGTCTCGTCATGGTGCTGGTGGGATTGACGAACGTGCTAGCGGCGCCGCTGATCGCGTGGCTCCTGCATTCAGCCTGAACGAAAAAGGCTGCGGCACTTTCATGCCGCAGCCTTGTTTCATTTCGCGAATCTGACTTAGTTGTCGCGCGTCTCCAGCGTTTTGCTGAAGAAGATGGCGACCAGCGTGCAGACGACGCCGGAGAGCAGATAGAGGCTGGTGTAGACGAGGCCGAACTGGCTGGAGAGGGCAAGCGCCACGAATGGCGCGAAGCCGGCACCGATCAGCCAGGAGAGATCCGACACCAGGGCCGAGCCGCTGTAACGATAGTTCTGGCTGAAGCGGGAAGCGCTGGCGCCCGCCGCCTGACCGAAGGAGAGGCCGAGCAGCGTGAAGCCGAGAACCACGTAGATGTGGCGGCCAGTCGCGCCGCCATCGAGCAGCCAGGGTGCCACGAAGGCGAAGCAGGCGATCAGCACCGCGCCGATGGCGAGCTGATTGCGGCGGCCAATCCGGTCGGCGAGCATACCGGAACAGATGATGGCGAGAATGCCGCAGATCGCGCCGAGGAACTCTACCAGCAGGAACGAACCGGGAGTCTGCTCGCTGTAAAGCGTCACCCAGCCGAGCGGGAAGACGGTCACGAGGTGGAAGGTCGCAAAGCTTGCCAGCGGCACGAAGGCGCCGATCAGGACATCGCGGCCATGCACGCGCAGCAGCTCCGTCATCTTCACGGGCTCAAGCTCATGACGCTCCAAGAGCGTGCCGAACTCCTCGGTGGCGACCAGGCGCAGACGGGCAAAGAGCGCGACGACGTTGACGGCGAAGGCGCAGAAGAAGGGATAGCGCCAGCCCCAATCCAGGAAGTCCGCCGTCGTGAGACTCGTGACGAAATAGGCAAACAGAGCGCTTGCCAGCATGAAACCGATCGGGGCGCCGAGCTGAGGGATCATCGCATACCAGCCACGATGGTTTGTCGGTGCGTTAAGCGCCAGGAGCGAAGCCAAGCCGTCCCATGCACCACCAAGTGCAAGGCCCTGACCGATGCGGAAAATGGCAAGCAGGATGATTGCGTAGACACCGACTTCCGAATAGCCGGGGAGGAAGCTCATCGCAGCCGTCGAGCCGCCAAGCAGGAACAGCGCGATCGTGAGTTTTACCCCGCGCCCGTAGCGCCGGTCGATCGCCATGAAGATGAACGAACCGATCGGGCGGGCGATGAAGGCCAGCGCGAAGACCAGGAAGGAAAGCATCGTGCCATGCAGCGGGTCGGCGAAGGGGAAGATGAGCTTCGGGAAGACCAGTACGGATGCAATGGCATAGACGAAGAAATCGAAGAATTCCGACGTGCGACCAATGATCACGCCGATGGCGATATTGCCGGGTGCGACCGAGCCCCCCGCATGCATGCTGCGGGCATCGCTCTCCAGAGTTGAAGATGTGGGGTTCAGTGATTCATGCGTTACGCTGACCATGCGCGGGAGCCTCCCTCTCCGAGCACGAATTCCTCCACGAATTCGCGCGTAATGAAAATGTCGATCAAACGTGCGAACATATCAAGTATCCAGCATGAAATAATTCGCAAATTAGCAATCGGTCGAGCCATTATCTGCCTTTGGCGCCGCGTTCCGGACGAAGAAAAACCGCCGGTGATGGCCATTTGTTCCGATCCAGGTATATTAGCGCCGGCAAAAGCGAACTGCCTGATAGAAAACCTTCTGGATTTCTGAGGGTTTTCCCGATACGTGGGACAGCATTCCATACCGCAATGCACTCAAGCTTGCTGCGGTGCGACGAAACACCTCATATCGTTCATGACCGCCGTCCTTTAGTCGCGGTAGGGTCGAAACAAAAAGAGCTTTAAGACGTGCCAAGACTATCGAAGATTTTCAGCCGTTTATCCGTCATCCCTTTGTTTTTGCTGCTCTCAGGTTGCAATCTGGTGGTGATGGCTCCCTCCGGCGATATCGCTATGCAGCAGCGAGACCTCATCATCGTCTCGGTCGTGCTGATGCTGATCATCATCATCCCGGTGATCTTCCTGACGCTGCTCTTCGCCTGGAGATACCGCCAGTCGAACAACGAGGCGACCTACGAGCCGGAGTGGCATCATTCGACACGTCTGGAGCTGGTCATCTGGTCCGCTCCGCTTGCCATCATCATCGCGCTCGGCGCGGTGACCTGGATCAGCACCCATCAGCTCGACCCCTACCGCCCGCTCGATCGCATCGCCGCCGACAAGCCGCTTAGCGCCGACGTCAAGCCGCTGACGGTGGAAGTGGTCGCGCTCGACTGGAAATGGCTCTTCTTCTATCCGGAATACGGCATCGCCACCGTCAACGAGATGGCGGCTCCCGTCGACCGCCCGATCAACTTCAAGATCACAGCCTCCTCGGTGATGAACTCCTTCTTCATCCCGGCGCTGGCAGGCCAGATCTACGCCATGCCGGGCATGGAGACGAAGCTCCACGCCGTCATCAATCATCCCGGCGAATTCCAGGGCCTGTCGGCCAACTATAGCGGCGCCGGCTTCTCGAACATGCGCTTCAAGTTCCACGGTTTGGATCAGGCCGGTTTCGACCAGTGGGTCCAGAAGGCAAAGAGCCAGGGCACGGCGCTCGGCCGCCAGGAGTACCTGGCGCTTGCCAAGCCCAGCGAACGCGAGCCGGTGCGCTACTTCAACGCCGTCGACGATGGTCTCTACAACGCCATCCTCAACATGTGCGCCGATCCGAGCAAGATGTGCATGAGCGAGATGATGCATATCGACGCCAAGGGCGGCGGCGGCAAGGAAAGCCACGAAAATCGCGAGCGCCTGATCTATGACAATCGCGACGGTGCCTCGGCCGAAGTTACGCCGGTCAAGGCCGACGGCAGCGCCAGCCACACCATGCAGCATGGCGACAACTCCATGCAGGGCATGGATATGGGCAACGGCTCTTCTTCCGATTCGTCGACCGGTTCGGCGCAGCATCAGGGTCATTGATCCGGTGCGCTCAATAACAAGACATTCATAAGGGACAGAGGCAATCCATGTTTTCCAACCCGGACCTCTATAAATTCATCTTCGGTCGGCTGACGCTCGACTCGATCCCGTATCACGAGCCGATCCTCGTCGTGACCTTCATCGGCGTCGCCATCGGCGGCATCGCCGTCCTCGGCCTGCTGACCTATTTCCGCCTCTGGGGCTACCTCTGGAAGGAATGGTTCACCAGCATCGACCACAAGAAGATCGGCATCATGTATGTCGTGCTGGCGCTGATCATGCTGCTGCGCGGTTTCTCCGACGCGCTGCTGATGCGCCTGCAGCAGGCGATCGCCTTCAACGGATCCGAAGGTTATCTGCCGCCGCATCACTACGACCAGATCTTCACGGCGCATGGCGTCATCATGATCTTCTTCGTGGCGATGCCCTTCGTCACCGGCCTGATGAACCTCGTGGTGCCGCTGCAGATCGGCGCCCGCGACGTTTCCTTCCCGTTCCTCAACAACTTCTCGTTCTGGATGACGACGGCGGGCGCGATTGTCATCATGATTTCGCTCTTCATCGGCGAATTCGCGAAAACCGGCTGGCTGGCTTATCCGCCGCTTTCCGGCATCGCCTATAGTCCCGACGTCGGCGTCGATTATTACATCTGGGGCCTGCAGGTCGCGGGTATCGGAACGACGCTTTCGGGCATCAACCTGATCGCCACCATCGTCAAGATGCGCGCGCCGGGCATGACCTTCATGAAAATGCCCGTCTTCACCTGGACGTCGCTCTGCACCAACATCCTGATCGTTGCGTCCTTCCCGATCCTGACCGCCACGCTCGCTCTGCTGACCCTCGACCGCTACGCCGGCACGAACTTCTTCACGAACGACCTCGGCGGCAATCCGATGATGTATGTCAACCTCATCTGGATCTGGGGCCACCCGGAAGTCTACATCCTGATCCTGCCGGCCTTCGGCGTCTTCTCGGAAGTCGTCGCCACCTTCTGCGGCAAGCGCCTCTTCGGCTACGCCTCGATGGTTTACGCCACCTGCGTGATCATGATCCTCTCCTACCTCGTCTGGCTGCACCACTTCTTCACGATGGGCTCGGGCGCCAGCGTCAACTCCTTCTTCGGCATCACGACGATGATCATCTCGATCCCGACGGGTGCGAAGCTCTTCAACTGGCTGTTCACGATGTATCACGGCCGCATCCGCTACGAGCCGCCGATGCTGTGGACCGTCGGGTTCATGGTGACCTTCACCATCGGCGGCATGACCGGCGTCATGCTCGCCGTTCCGCCGGCCGACTTCGTGCTGCACAACTCGCTGTTCCTGATCGCCCACTTCCATAATGTGATCATCGGCGGCGTGCTCTTCGGCATGTTCGCGGGCGTCAACTACTGGTTCCCGAAGGCCTTCGGCTTCAAGCTGGATCCGTTCTGGGGCAAGATGAGCTTCTGGTTCTGGCAGATCGGCTTCTGGTTCGCCTTCATGCCGCTCTATATCCTCGGCCTGATGGGCGTCACCCGCCGTGTCAGCCAGTTCGACGATCCGTCGCTGCAGATCTGGTTCATCATCGCCGCTTTCGGCGCCGGTCTCATTGCCATCGGCATCGCCTGCTTCCTCATCCAGCTGGCCGTCAGCTTCATGAAGCGCGAAGAGCTTCGCGATCATACCGGCGATCCCTGGGGCGGCCGCACGCTGGAATGGTCCACCTCGTCGCCGCCGCCGGCCTACAACTTCGCCTTCACGCCGATCGTCTACGATCACGACGCGTGGTGGGACATGAAGAACCGCGGCTATGTCAGGCCGACCGAAGGCTTCATTCCGATCCACATGCCGAAGAACACCGGCACGGGCATCATCCTCGGCGTTCTCTCCATCGGCTTCGCATTCGGGATGATCTGGTACATGTGGTGGCTTGCCGCCATCACCTTCGTCGCGATGATCGTCATCACGATCGGCCATACCTTCAACTACAAGCGCGACTACCACATCCCCGCCGACGAGGTCGTTAAGACCGAGAACGAGCGTACGAAACAGCTCGCAGGACAGGTGTAAGACTTATGACGACCCCAACCGCACACGCTCCCAAGGATGGCGAAACACCCGCCTTCTACATGACGGAAGAGCATCATCCGGAAGGCAGCACCATGCTGGGCTTCTGGATCTACATCATGAGCGACTGCCTGATCTTCGCAGTCCTCTTCGCCACCTTCGCCGTGCTCGGCCACAGCTATGCGGCCGGCCCGTCGCCGGCCGACCTCTTCGAGCTGCCGCTCGTCGCCCTCAACACGGCGATGCTGCTCTTCTCCTCCATCACCTATGGCTTCGCCATGCTGGCAATGGAGAAGGATAACAAGTCGGGCACGCTGATGTGGCTGACGATTACGGGCATCTTCGGCGCCCTCTTCATCTTCTTCGAACTCTATGAGTTTTATCACCTGATCCTCGACGGTGCCGGCCCGCAGCGCAGTGCCTTCCTGTCCGCCTTCTTCACGCTGGTCGGCACGCACGGTCTGCACGTCACCACCGGTATCGTCTGGCTGATCACGCTGATGGTGCAGGTCGGCCGCTATGGATTGATCCCGGAAAACAAGCGCCGCCTGATGTGCCTTTCGATGTTCTGGCACTTCCTGGACGTCGTCTGGATCGGCGTGTTTTCTCTCGTCTACCTCATGGGAGTTCTCGGATGAGCTCGAACGCTAACCATTCGCATCATTCCGGCGACGCCCACGGCCACGATCACCATGGCGGCCACGAGGCGGCGCACGGCACCTTCAAGAGCTACATGACGGGGTTTATCCTCTCCGTCATCCTGACCGCCATTCCCTTCTGGCTGGTCATGGCCAAGGTCATCCCCGATCCGGCCGTCACCGGAGCGATCGTCATGATCCTCGGTGCGATCCAGATCGTCGTGCACATGATCTACTTCCTGCACATGAACACCCGCTCAGAAGGCGGCTGGAACATGATGGCGCTGATCTTTACGATCGTGATCGTCATCATCGCGCTGTCCGGCTCGCTCTGGGTCATGCATCACCTCAACGCGAACATGATGCCCATGTCGCCCGAGATGATGCGCAACATGCCGTAAATTCGAACGGCGGGCCTTCAGGCGAAGGCCCGCCCTCTTCCGGCGTGAAATCCGCCGGGTGCTGCGCGTTGCATGCTTGAAATGCCGAAAGCCGCAGCCAAATCTTCCCGACCGCGCATGATCTTCAGCGAAGAGAATTGAACCTCCCGAAATCATGCGGCAGCGCCTCCCCGGAGATCAGCGCCATGACCGATATTTCCTCGAACACCTCTCAGGGCAAGCCGCGCACGACGCTGACCCTGGTCATCTGGGTGTCGCTGCTTCTGCTTCTGACGGCCCTCCTCATCGGTCTCGGCACCTGGCAAGTGAAGCGGCTGCATTGGAAGCTGGATCTGATCGCCCGGGTCGATGCACGCGTGCATGCTCCGGCGGTTCCGGCTCCCAGCACCGCAGAGTGGGCGGACGTCACGGCCGAAAACTCCGAATACAAGCATGTCCAGGCAAGCGGCACTTTCCTCAATGACAAGCAAGTGCAGGTCTATGCCTCGACCGCTCTCGGCGCAGGCTATTGGGTGCTGACGCCGCTAAAGCTTGCAGATGGCACGATCATCATCGTCAACCGTGGCTTCGTGCCAACCGAGAAGCGCAATCCGGCGACGCGCGCCGAAGGCGAGATTTCCGGTGAGACCACCGTTACCGGCCTATTGCGTATCAGCGAGCCCAAAGGCACGCTGCTGCGTTCAAACGTGCCGGCGGAGGAGCGCTGGTATTCGCGCGACGTGGCAGCCATCGCCGAGGCCCGGGGGCTGCAGAACGTGGCGCCCTACTTCATCGATGCCGACGATGCGAAAAATCCCGGCGGATTGCCCGTGGGCGGGCTGACGCAGATCACCTTCCACAACAGCCATCTCGTCTATGCCATCACCTGGTACGGACTGGCCGCCATGACATTAGGGCTGGCAGTCTATCTCGTCTATTTCGAGCGGCAGCGGGCAAAAGTGGCTCGTTGATCGCCACCCTTTGCTTTCACGTAATTTCCGACGCGAAACCGCGCTTTTGCTGAAACTACTCTAAGGTCTGTGGAGATTCATCGTGAATTAAGGGCGGCTGCGGCGAGATGGGTGATAGCACCATTAATGCCGTGTGGATGGGAATGTTATGATCGAAGTTGGATTCGGCGATGGTTTGAACAAAAGATGAAGGTGCTGAAGCAGCAGTCTTGAGTTAGCGCTCCTCACGATAGATAGTGTCAAGTAATAGCCTGGAAATATTCAAAATAATGGATTGGTTCCCTATAGTCTTCATTACGTTCAAAGTTCTCGTGTTGGGCACGGGCATGTTCTTCGCCATCAAATGGCATCATGATCAAGGAAAGAAGAAATAACGAAACCAGCGAATCGTAAGCGCCTGCCGAACACAGCTTGTCACTGCCGCTACGTACCGGATCGGTTGGTTGCAGACAATACGACGCCATCTTCGCCCATTGGGTGTCAATCAGAATAAGCGGTCCATCAAAGGCTTGAATCACATCAAGCCAATGTGAATCCCACAGACCTTAGATCGATATCTTCGGGAAGCGAAGCTGCCAGCGCCGGCCGTCGCTCGTCATTTCGACAATCCCGAACGGCTCGACATCAACAGCCCAGAATGCCGCAGGCGGCGCCTGCAAGGCCTGCAGAACGGCAGAGCGAATGACGCTCGCATGGGTGATGATGACGATATGGCCGGCATCCTCGATATGATTTCCCATCCATTCGCTGACACGTTTCATGACCGACAAGAGGGCTTCGCCGCCATGCGGCGCGACCGACGTGTCCGTCATCCAGAGCGCGAGGGACTCCGCATCCCTTTCATGCAGTTCGGCTAGTGATTGCCCCCGCCAGTCGCCATAATCGCATTCGCGCAAGGCGACATCCGGGATAGCGTCGAGACCGAGGACCGCGGCGGTCTGGCGCGCGCGCAGAGCCGGGCTCGCCCAGACCCGATCGATCGCCCCCAGCCTGAAGGATAAGGATTGAGCCTGCTGAGCCGCCTTCGCCTCCAAGGGTTCGTCATCCGGAAAGCAGCCATTCCGATTGGCTTGCGTTGCCCCATGGCAAATCCAGCTCAAACGCGTTTTCATGAAACTTCCTCTATTCCATCCCCCGGTGCGCTCTTGTCGCGATTTAGCATCGCAGTGGCGCTTGATTGACAATTATATTTGCAGATAGCTATAAACTTGCACTTGCGGGTGTGGAAGCCGGTGGAATCCCGGCGCGGTCGCGCCACTGTAATCGAAGACGGACGAGTTCCGCCTCCGAGAGCCAGACCCTTCCCGCAAGAACCCTTCCGCAAATGGAACGCGCTTTTCTTAAAGAGGGAAATACAATGTCCGACACCACTTTCGCCCCAACCGCAGTTCCACAGCCGATTCCGCTCGGCCAAATCCTGCCCTGGGCTATTTTTGCCGGCCTGCTGATGCTGCTTGCGATCTATTTCATCGGCGCAGAAGAAGGCGCGACCTCGCTCTTCTCGGGCATGTATGTGCACGAATTCGTGCATGATGCCCGCCACCTGCTCGGCTTCCCCTGCCACTAAGGGGTCAAGCACATGGTTGGACGTCTTTTGCTCCGCGGCATGATCGTCGGGGCCTTGACCGGTATTTTCGTTTTTGCTTTTGCCCACATCTTCGGCGAACCGCTGGTCGACTGGGCCATCGGGTTTGAAGAAAAGGCCGCGCAGGCGGCCGGCGAAGCTCCTGAACCAGAGATTGTCAGCCGCGCTACGCAGGCGGGCATCGGCCTCTTCACCGGCAGCGTGATCTTTTCCACCGCAATCGGCGGATTGTTCGCGCTGGTTTTCTCCTTCATCTACGGCCGCATCAGCCCCTTGGGTGCGCGCGGCACGGCAGCGCTGCTCGCGCTCGCCGCTTTCGTGACGATTTCGCTCGTGCCCGATCTCAAGTATCCGGCAAACCCACCGGCCGTCGGCAATCCCGATACGATCGGCGCGAGAACGGAACTGTTCTTCATCATGATCGTTGCCTCCGTCGTCGGCATGATCGTCGCGGTGGGCTTCGGTCGCAGGCTGGCAGCGCGATATGGTTCCTGGAACGGTGCGATCATTGCCGGCATTGGCTACATCGTCTTCATCGCGCTGATCCAATATCTGCTTCCCCCCATCAACGAAGTGCCCGAGCAATTTTCCGCCGTCGTGCTCTGGCGCTTCCGCGTCACCTCGCTCGGCATGCACGCCATTCTCTGGACGACGCTCGGCCTTGCCTTCGGAGCCTGGGCGGAACGTCAGTTGCCGCAGACACGTTACGGCAATGCGGCCCTACGCCGGGTTTAGTGTGGTAAATAGATCGCATCCCGCGCATGGCAACATGCGCGGGAGACGCCTGTATCCAGGTGGCGTCCTGTTTGCAATCTTCTGTCTCATCGTTGCAGGTTGGCCAGTTTCGGTTGCCGCACATGGCAGCGGCTCCTCCGGCAGCCAGGCCGGCATTCCGATTCCCAGTCTCACCCATGGCGAGATGGCTGTGATCTCTCCCTATTACGGGCGGATCATTTCGCTTGCCGAGAGCATATCGGATACCGACGAAACCTTCCGCCGTCTCCTGAACTTCGCGCAGATCCAGCGTGCCTATTGCCTATGGGGCGTGATGCCAGGCAGCGTCAGCGACGAGGAAAGCCCTTTCAACGAATGTTCGCACGCCTATCTTGCGGCTGCAAAAGCAGTGCTGCTGCAGATGCGTGCCATGAAAGTGGAAAAGGAACCGGTCGACGACCTCGTCTCCGATATCGATCTGGCACTCGTGCGCAACAACCTCTCGCTCATCCTGTGCAAATTCAGCGGCGAGAATTTCAATACGGCCGATCTCATCCGGCCGAAGCTTGCCGATATCGCGCTTCATGCGAAAAGCCTTGCTGCGATCTTATCGGCCAGCCTGTTCGTACTTGCAGGGCTATGGCTAGGCGCGCGCGCATTACGGCCGCAAGCTCAATCTTAGGAACCGCTGCGCACTGTTCCTCGAGCTGGCCTTAACAAAACACCGCCGCGAAGTGCGGCGGTGTTTCTGATCTTACCAGTAACGCGGGCGATCGCGCCAACGGTCATCGCGCCAGCCATCGCGATGATGGCGATGGCCGTGCCAACCCCATGGCGGCGGCGGTGGCGGCCTGTAGTAACCCCAGCGCCGGGGCGGCGGACCCCAGCGATTGGGGCGGCATTCGCCCCAGCGCGTCAGGTGCCAGCCACGACCGCAGGCATAGTCAACTTTCACGATCGGCGCTGAGGCCGCTGTCCCAACGGCTGGGATAGGCATTGCCTCTGCCGAAGATACAACCAGGCTGCCAAACAAGGCAGCGATGGCAATCACGGACGATCTCATTTTGATGGCCCTCTATCCAAGTCCCTTACATGCGGGATTTAACCCCTTGAGGTATGAACGCCGGCTGAACCGAAAAAGGCCATTTGACGGCGAAATCAAGATCAGACCAAACGCCTGACCGCAGCCCAGAAAGCGTCCTGTTGCCGGTATTTGCGGCCAGCCGCAACCTACTCGCGCGTCACGAGAGTTTCATGAAGGAGGCTTACACCAACGATATCAATTGCCATAAAGGAGTTTGGGATGGTCGACCTCGCTTCAAACACTTCGGAGGGTGGCAATGCCAACCATCCAATTCACGGCGCCGGTAGTTCGGCAAAATGGTTTCTGCCGATCTTCGGTGTCGTCGTGCTGGCCGGCCTTGCCTATGTCGGCTATGCCCTTGGCAGCGACCTCGCCGAAGCTGCCGCCGTTCCGTGGATCCTGCTCGGCCTGGCGCTGCTGATCGCGCTCGGCTTCGAATTCGTCAACGGCTTCCACGATACTGCCAACGCCGTCGCCACTGTCATCTATACGCGCTCGCTGCCGGCGGAATTCGCCGTCATCTGGTCGGGCTTCTTCAACTTCCTCGGTGTTCTCACTTCGTCGGGCGCCGTCGCCTTCGGCATCCTGGCGCTGCTGCCGGTCGAACTCATCCTGCAAGTCGGCTCCGGCTCCGGTCTCGCCATGGTCTTCGCCCTATTGACCGCCGCCATCATCTGGAACCTCGGCACCTGGTATCTCGGCCTGCCGGCCTCGAGCTCGCATACGCTCGTCGGCTCGATCATCGGGGTCGGCCTCGCCAACCAGTTCCTGGCACCCGCCGGCTCCGCCACCAGCGGTGTCGACTGGTCGCAGGCAAGCAGCGTCGGCATGTCGCTGCTCCTGTCGCCGATCATCGGCTTTGCCGCAGCTGCAATATTGCTGCTGGTCGCCAAGGTGCTGATCCGCAATAAGGAGCTTTATGAAGCGCCGAAGGGCAATACGCCGCCGCCTATCTGGATCCGCGGCCTGCTGATCTTCACCTGCACCGGCGTCAGCTTCGCTCACGGCTCGAACGACGGGCAGAAGGGCATGGGCCTCATCATGCTTATCCTCATCGGCCTGGTGCCGACGGCTTTTGCGCTGAACCGCACACCCGATGTCAACTATCTCGAGGCTTACAAGGCTGCCTCAACGCAGGTCGAGACCGTGCTTGGCAAGTATGTGAAGCCCGGCGTTGCCGCTCCGGCCGATCCGAAGGCTGCGGTCAGCGATGCTGTCAAGAGCAAGATCTGGTCGGATGCGACCACGCCGGCACTTCAGGCCTACATTCACGCCACCAGCGCCGAGATCGCCGCTTATCCGAGCGTCGAGAAGCTGCCGAACGGCCTCGTCAGCAACGTTCGTAACGACATCTACCTGATCGGTGAATCGCTGAAGCTGATCGACAAGCAAAAGCTGCTGCCGATGAGCGCCGACGACCTGAAGGCCGTTACGAACTATCACGCCGCCGTCGATCACGCGACCAAGTTCATTCCGCTCTGGGTGAAGGTCGCCGTGGCACTGGCACTCGGCCTCGGCACGATGGTTGGCTGGAAGCGCATCGTCGTCACCGTCGGCGAAAAGATCGGCAAGACGCATCTGACTTACGGCCAGGGTGCTGCCGCCGAAGTCGTCGCCATGCTGACGATCGGTGCTGCCGACCATCTCGGCCTGCCGGTCTCGACCACGCACGTCCTGTCCTCCGGCGTCGCCGGCACCATGGCCGCCAACGGTTCCGGCCTGCAATGGTCGACCGTTCGCAACATGCTGATGGCCTGGATCCTGACGCTGCCAGCTTCGATCGCGCTTGCCTTCGTGCTGTTCGTCGTGCTGCGCCAGGTCTTCTAATCGTCGCGATAAAGGCGTCGAACATTTTCGATAAGACTATGGCGCCCCTGACGGGGCGTCATTTCATTTGCAGCATTCCGCCGGCAGACGCGGCACTGCGGCCGGCATCGCAAAACGCATCGAAAGCGTTCGCGAGATCCGCCTGCATTCCCACGGAGCATCGAAGCCGAGCCGTCAGGAGCGCATGAGGCGCCTGTTTGCGGATTGCTTCAGCCGACGCCTTCCCTCTTGTTGCCGTTCGCACCGAGGCCGGAAATCTTGGCAAGTTCCGAGCGACGGTTGGCGTAATTCTGCGCAACCATCGGATAGTTGGGAGCAAGTCCCCATTTCTGTCTGTATTCCTCGGGCGTCATGCCATAATGCACGCGCAAATGGCGCTTCAGGGTCTTGAAGCGTTTGCCGTCTTCGAGGCAGACGATGTAGTCGTTTGTCACCGATTTCTTCAAATCCACCGCCGGCACCAAGTTGCTTCGATCGACGATCGAAGCCGACCCATCCAACGTTTGCAGCGCCTCGTGAATATCCTTGATAAGCCTGGGGAGGCTGTGAACAGGGATGGCATTATGGCTGACATAGGCTGAAACGATCTTCACGCAGCCATCGAACAAAGCAGGCGTCTTCTGGGGTACGGGGTCTTTTCTCTCGCTGAAAGAATCCATGATCTTTTCCCGGATCTCATTTGGTTCCTCGTGCGCCGCCCCGCTCGAATTGCATCATGCGCGATACCCGCAGCCGGGCAGCGCGCCGTTTCGATTTGCGCCCTGTTCCAGGAGCGCGATCCCGGTTTGGTAACCGGGGTACAATGCGACCGCATGAAATGCGTGCGCAATCACAGCCGGTAGCTTTTCGCTCCGTATCCCATATCCGCAGCGGTCTGCGGCAGTTCGCCGGCGGAGTCCGAGAAGTAGACCGCCAGCTTGTTGCAAAGAGTGACGAGCGGCATGCCGAGCATGAACGCCGTATGAGTGGGATCTCCGCCGCAATGCTGCAGCGTCTGGAGAATAAGCTTGCGCTCGACATCCTCCATCGTCTGGCCGACGAGGCTGCTAACGGCGGTATCGACCGCTCCCTGCAGCAAACGGCCATCGCCAAGATGGAGGGTGATCTCCTCGATCAATCGATTTTCGCTCGCGGTCACGATAACGACATCATCAGCATGACCGCCGAGCTCGCACAGGACGTAGAGCCCGGTCTCGGTATCTATGCTGACGCGGCCAATCGCTTCTGCCGCCTGATCGCAGATAAGAACATGCGGCTCGGTTCCGCCGACGAATGTGGCGACCAGCTCGCCGCTCCCGGAAAAGACGATGCGAAGCCGGCTCACAAAAGCGCGCAGCAATGTCTTTGTCTTGAGCTCGCTCGCAGCCCGGGCAGCCGAGATCTGATAGGCCGATGTGAAAGCCGGCTGCTTCATCATGACCTCACCTGCAGGGCCTTGATGGCAGGCTTCGGCGAAAGACCGGCAGACATACGCCATGCATAAGGTTTGGAGATCGCGGTCATATTCGGCGGGAAAATCATTCCACCCCCCGCAAGACGGCTTTCCGCTTATAGCGCCGGAGCTGGGCCAAGGAAACCGGCTTCGACAGCAGGAAGCCCTGTACATGCGTTGCGCCCGCTTCCCGCGCCACATCGAGTTGGGAGCTGGTTTCGATACCCTCGACGACGACAAAGGGAGCAAAGCAGGCGGCAAAACCGACGAGATGGGAGAGGCTGTCGCTTCCGTCGCGCCCTTGCCTGTTATCCCACACAAAGGCTGCATCGATCTTGACGATATCGGCGGGCACCTGCAACAGCGATGCCGGCGTGGCGAAACCCGACCCGAAATCGTCAATGGCGATACGACAGCCGAGGTCACGGATCATCTTCATGCGTTCGATGGATGCGCCAACCACGGGATAACTTTCGGTGACCTCGATGATGAGGCGCGAAGCAAGCTCCGGGCGGCGGCTGATTCGGCCGAATACATCGGCGAACCGATCACGGCGCGACAGGCTGGTGGCGGAAAGATTGAAACCGAGAACCAGCGCCTCATCCGCAGTCAGATCGGACAGCACCATATCCAGAATGCGCAGATCGAGATCGAACCAGCGATCCTGCCGCTCGAGCAGCGAGACGAAGGTGCCGGCCGTGTGCACGGTGCCGTCCGAGTCCGTTACGCGCGCCACGCTTTCCGCGTAGAATACCTTGCCGACATTTCCGGCATCATGAATCCATTGCGCCGCAAAACCCAGGCCACCTTCAGCGATCGCCTTCAAGATCAGGGCTCCATGCCCCTCCTCCTCGCGGCTTGCACTACCGTTCATCGGATTTCCCTTTCGGGGCGACGCGGCGATCGAGGAACATCCAGGAGCAGGAAACAGCGGATGATGAACGGCGCGTCTCGCTCCGAAACATCGGATTCCGGTGTCCATAATCCGCCTCTTCCATCTTCCAGACACCCTCAAACCTCAATCATTGAGGCCCCCTTCATCGAGCTGGAAATATTGCGCCGAAGACCATAGTCAACCCGGCACGGATATGCCTACGAGATAGTTATTTAATAATTGCTAATACACTAATTAACTAGCGCTGCAAAAGTCAATCTCCGCGCAGCTTCTCCCGCACAACTAAACTAAAATATTAATGCTCTTCAACAATTATTCAGCACTTGCCGTTTGGGACCACCAGCCACTTTGCCGCGCCGCCTGCAGGGCTAAATCCAGAGGCGGCAGATCCTGGTGCCACAATCTTTCCCACTCCAGACTCATGATGCCGGCATAACCATCGGCATCGAGCGCTGACCGCAATGCCGCCATCGGGAACTCGCCGGTACCGGGGAGCACGTAACTATAGGGCAGTCTCGGCCCCGGCACGGAAACGCTGTCCTTGATGTGGAGATGGTGCGTGTTGCGCCGAACCTGCTTCCAGGTTTCGACGGGATCTTGCCCGCCCTTGCGCCAAGTATGATGCGTATCCCAGATAAGAGCGCAATCGGGCGCTATTTCAAGGAAGCGTGGAATAGCGTCCGGCAGCGCAAGGAAATCATGTGTCTCGACGACCATAGCGGCATGAAAGCCTTCACGCTCCGCAGTCTCACGCCACCATTGCAGCGTCGCCAGCGCCTCGGCCAACTCGCCCTTGTCGGCGGTTTCGCCGCCGTCGAAAACCCGGAGCGAACGAACGCCGACGGCCTCCGCCCATGGAAGATAGCGCAGGAACTCCTCCTTCGCCTGCGCTGTCCCGCCGACAAGACGCAGCGAAGTATTGAAGGCACAGACGCTAACGGGAGAGGCCTGCAGCACTTTGGCCAAGCCGGCCGGAGAACCGAACCTTTCGGTGAAATAGGCAACCAGATCGACAGTGCCGCCAAGGGCGCGGATTTCGATGGCGCCGATGCCATGCTTCGCTGCCAATCCGAGGGCTTCGCTCAATTCGAATTCCGCACATCCCAGTGTGGAAAATGCCAACATTGTCCGCGACCTGTCACTATCAACTGTGATCACCAGAGCCTCCTCCGCCCGGTTGGCACCCGCTCAACGCGCGGATGGATACGCTCCACCCATCCGCGGTCTGTGGCTCGATATAAGTAACCAAATAGATAATTAAGGAGCTGGCTTCGGCCGTCAAGCTCCGATCGCAATCCGCCCCGTGGGGCAGCTCATTAGCGATCAACGGCACGGCGAGGGATATTCACAATAAGCAAGCCGGATATCCATCACCAGACGATCGGATGCGTTTCCCCGGTCGCGACATTGACGAAGCCTTCCGGCGCCCTTTCGGAGGGGGCAACCAGAACCCAGCGCCAGGGCGCGCAGGTGAGCGTCGCGAAGGAAAGCCGCTCGGGAAAGCCCGGCCACCAGCGTGGCGAGAAGGTCGGCTCATACATCCAATCGATCTCGG
The DNA here is from genome assembly GCF_007828675.1 of Rhizobium sp. ERR 1071. Taxonomy (NCBI): domain Bacteria; kingdom Pseudomonadati; phylum Pseudomonadota; class Alphaproteobacteria; order Hyphomicrobiales; family Rhizobiaceae; genus Rhizobium; species Rhizobium sp. ERR 1071. Next base: position 949,939 of record NZ_VITM01000003.1, read on the forward strand.
CGCCGGCCTTATATAACGCCTGCATCTCCGCATCCAGCTCTTCGGCCGAGCGCGCCGTCATCAGGCCGCCGACTTCGTAGCGGACACGGGCGACGACCTTTCCGCCCGAAACCAGCACCCAGCCGCCCTGCTGATCCTTCAGCGCATTGGCGACCATGGCCATGGCTTCATCGGAGGAGCCGACCACCCAGATATTGTGCTTATCGTGGCCGAGCGTTGCGCCAAGGGCGGTATCCGGCGTGCGCGGGCCAGTGCCCAGCCAGAACATGCGCGCGACCTTGGCCTCGCCGGAAAAGCGGTCGACGATCGCGAATTTCGTGACGTTACGATCATGATCACGCTGCACGGCGCCATCGCTGACGGGCAGATCCATGGTGATGAAATCATCGGCCCAGTGAAATGGCCGCAACAGGGCGGCCTTGGCCGTGCCGGACGCTGATGGAGCGGCAATGCGAAAATCTTCCGCCGTGACGGTCCGATCGATGCGAACCGTCTGCGTTGCCCATGCCGGCCAGTCGATCTCCGGGCGAACGCCGACAAAGGCCTTGCCTTCGGCTGCCGGCTTGCCATCGGCCCAGACCTTGGCAATCGACAACGTCTTCACATCGTCCAGCAGCACGATATCGGCAAAACGGCCTGGCGCGATCGAGCCGACCCATGGTGTCAGCCGCATGTGACGGGCAGGATTGATCGTCACGCATTGAATGGCAATTTCCGGCGACAGCCCATTCTCAATTGCCAGCCGGACATTATAGTCTGTCGCGCCGATCTTCAGCGTGTCGCTGGCGCTACGATCGTCAGTGACGAAGGCGATCTGCGACCAGTCGGACAATCCTTTCTCGATCAACCCCTTGATCACCTCGGGCAGGGAATGCGGCCTGAGCTCGATGAAGAGGCCATGCGTCAGCTTTTCCCAGATCTCGTCAAGAAACCAGCCCTCGTGATCGGAAGCGAGTCCGGCGCCGGCAAAAGCATTGATCGACGGCAGATCGCGCAGGCCCGCGCCATGACCCTCGACCACGCCGCGCTGTTCGAAGGTGGCCCGGATCATGCCCCAAAGGCGATCGTAAGCCGGATTCTCCGGGTTGCTCACCGACGGCCAGTCCATGACTTCGTCAAGGCCGGCCACCATCAGGCTTTCACGCAGAAACGACTGCTGCTCGTCATAGCCGAAGTGACCGCCACCCCATTCGTAAGCCGTCGGCGGCACGGCCGATCCGGGCAGCGGGAATATCTTCATCGGCGAGCCGCGGCGGCGCGCTTCCAGCCAGAATTCCAGATTGCGGGCGCCGTTCACGTTGGAAAACTCATGGCTCGCCTCGCAAGTCCAGGTGACACCATGCGGCATGACCAGAGCTGCTTCCCATTCCGGCGTCAGATGCGAACTTTCGATATGCTTATGCGCCTCGCCGAAACCGGGAACGGCGGCGAGATGCGGCTCGTGCGCGCGCTCGCTCACTTCGCCCGTGTAGCTACCGGCCGGGCCGACATAGGCGATCCGCCGGCCTTTGATGACGATTTCCTGATCGTCCAGCCAGGTACGGCTATGCACATCCAAAAGCCTGCCGACACGCAGCAGGCGATCCGCCGGACGGCGGGCGAGCGCGGTCAGCGTCAGATCCTGACGGATCAGCACTTCGTCCGCCGCATTGATGAGCAGATCGTCCGGAAGATTTGTGTTCGGGGATGTCATGAGAAGCATGCCTGCAGGATATTCGGTCAATTGAGGGTAGAGATGACCGATCCGCGTGTAAAGCTGCCCGGCCCACCGGCAGAATAATCGCATGTTAAATGAAGACATTGCTGAGCTACTCCTTCCCCCAAGGAGCAGGGCTATCGCATATGGAGCGGATGGGCACCGGAAGCTCCTTCTCCCCTCGGGGAGAAGGGGAGGTGGCAACGACTTCAGCTCATATGCGATAGCCCTTCGCCAAGGAGGGAGAGGAGTTCGCGGATCGCAACGATGTACAACGACTAGGCGTCGCAGCGTAGCGCAACATATTCATCCCATCAAAGGCAAAAACCACCATCCTGCCCATTTGTTGGGCTTGTAAAGCCGGTGCTCGAAAAATAGTATCCTGCAAGCTTGAAACATATGCCCGATTTCATTGACCAAAAGGATTTAGAGAATGAACGGCCTCACCCTTGCCCGTGTCGCGGGATTTGTTCTCCTTGCCGCGGCAACTGCGATGCCGGGCTTCGCCCAGGCAAAGACGCTGACTATCTCCTGGTGGGGCTATAATGGCGAGAAGATGCAGGCCAACATCATCGAGCCCTTCAAGAAGATCTGCGGCTGCGATGTCGTTTTCGAAACCGGCAACAATGCCGACCGCCTCAACAAGCTGAAGCTGCGCGGCGGTAAGGGCGTCGACGTCATCTATCTCACGGACAGCTATTCGCAGCTAGGCATCCAGCAGGGTCTCTTCCAGGAAGTCGACCGCAGCAAGCTCCCCAACCTTGCCGATCTCTACGATATCGCCAAGGCACCGCAAGGCAATTACGGCCCCGCCTACACGATCGGCCGCATCGGTATCGTCTATGATACGGCGAAGGTGAACCCACCGGTTTCCTCCTGGAACGATCTGTGGCGCGACGACCTGAAGGGCGCCGTTTCGCTTCCCGGCATCACCACAACGGGCGGGCCGCTGACGGTGCTCCAAGCCGGCAAGCATGCCGGCGCCGATCCCTATGCCGATGCCGACAAGGCGTTTGAGGCCATCGAGGCGCTGAAGCCGAATGTCGTCAAGAACTACAATACCGGCTCCGAACTGGTGAACCTGATCTCGACGGGCGAGGCCAAGGTGGCGATGACGCAGGACTTTGTTCTGTCATCCCTGCGATCGGCCGTTCCGACGATGGCCTGGGCCGATCTCAAGGATGGCGATATCGCCGTCCTCAACACGGTCAATATTCCGAAGGGCTCGGAAAACGTCGAGCTTGCGCACCAGTTCATCAACTTCATCCTGTCGAAGGACGTGCAGCAGGCGGAAGCCGAACAGGGCGTCGATGCGCCGGTCTCGACCAAAGTCGTGCTGCCGCCGGAAAAGGCCAAGCTCTGGACCTACGGCGCCGAAATGATCGCCAAGCTCAGCCGCATCGACTATCAGAAGCTGATCGAGGCGCAACCGGACTGGGTCGATCGCTGGAACGAGATCTTCGGCATGTAACAGGGCATGCCGCATAGTCTGCGGCGTTCTCACGGAATGTAGTTGATGAAGCATTTGATGAAATGGGGATTGGCGACGCCGGCGATTCTCGCCGTAACGCTCTTCCTGCTCGTTCCCGTCGTCATTACGATTGCGGCGACCTTCGGTGAACCTAAGGGGATTTTCTCCCCCTATGTCGCCTTCTTTTCCAGCGGCTTTCGCCGCACGGTGCTCTTCAGGACGATCGAAGTGGCGCTGATCACGACGGCAATCTCGCTGTTTATCGGCTTCATCGCCGCCTATGTGATCGCGCAGATGCCAGGCCGCGCCAAAAGCGTGATGATCATCGCCGCTGTCTTTCCGCTGCTGACCGGCGTGGTGGTGCGCTCCTTCGCCTGGCTGATCATTCTCGGCAAGAACGGCATTCTGAACACCATCCTCGTGTCGATCGGCGTCATCAGCGAGCCGCTCTCGATGCTCTACACTGAGGGCTCTGTCATTGTCGCGATGGTCTATCTCTTCGTGCCCTTGATGATCCTGACGCTCGTCGGCGTGCTTGAGGGCATACCGCAGGATCTCATTCAGGCGGCGACGTCGCTCGGTGCCACGCCGGCGGCGACCTTTCGCCAAATCATCCTGCCGCTGGCAACACCCGGCCTGATCGTCGGCGCGGTGCTAGTGTTCACCGGCAGCTTCACCTCCTACGCCACGCCGCAGCTGCTTGGCGGCGAAAAGCAGATGATGATGGGCACCTTCCTCTATCAGCGCGCCATGGTCACCTTCGATTGGGTCGGCGCCTCAACGATCGCCGCCATCATGGTGGTGGTCACGATCGGCATTGTAGCGATCATGAGCCGGCTCGCGCGACGGCTGAACCCGATGGCGGTGTGATCATGACAAGAACGGTCCATCCCGCGCTCATCGCTTTCACCGCCCTCGTCTTCCTCTTCCTGCTGGCGCCGCTCGTCATCATCATCGGTGCCGCCTTAAGCGACACAACCTATCTCACCTTCCCGCCGCAGGGCCTGACGCTGCGCTGGTTCTCGAACATCTTTCAGATTGAGGCCTTCCGCACGACGGCGATCACCAGCCTGGAGCTGGCCTTCCTCGGAACTGCACTGTCGCTGCTGATCGGCATTCCCGCCGCCTACGCCATCAGCCGTTACAGGGTCGAGTTGCCGCGCTGGCTTTCGACGCTTTTCGTGCTGCCGATCCTCGTTCCGGAAATCGTCTTCGGCTTCTCACTGATGAAATCGATCACGATCGGGCTCGGCCTGCCGATCTTCCCGAGCCTCTTGATCGGCCATGCGCTGCTGGTGCTGCCCTATTCGGTGCGCGTCGTCAGCGCCAGCCTCGCGAGCTTCGATTTTTCGATCGAGGAAGCGGCGATCAGCCTCGGCTGCCCACCCCTGAAGACCTTCCTGACAGTGATGCTGCCGAATATCCGCGCCGGCGTCATTGCCGCCTTCATCCTCGCCTTCATCACCTCGATCAACGATGTCTCGGTCTCGGTCTTCCTGACAGGCCCGGGCATCTCCACCCTTCCGATCCAGATCCTCGCCCATATGGAGCAGTTCTTCGATCCGACCATCGCCTCGGTTTCCGTGCTGCTGATGCTCGTCACCGTCGCCGTCATGGCGATCGTCGAAGCCACCCTGGGCCTCACCTTCCTGACAAAGTAGCCGCTCGTGACCGTATCGCTCTCCATTAATTCCATCAGCGCCCATTACGGCAAGACGGCCGTCCTGCAGGATCTTTCGCTGTCCGTCGCCGCCGGCGAACTCGTCTCGCTGCTCGGCTCCAGCGGCTGCGGCAAGACGACGACCTTGCGGCTCGTCGCCGGCTTCCTGCAGCCGACCAGCGGCACGATCAAGCTGGGTGACCGCGACCTGACGACACTGCCGGCGCATGCCAGAGATATTGGCTTGGTGTTCCAGAACTACGCGCTGTTTCCGCATCTGACGGTACTCGAAAATGTCGCCTTCGGCCTCAAGCAGCGCCGCATGCCGACGAAGGAGCGCCTTACGAAGGCCGGCGCCATGCTGGACCGCGTCGGCCTTTCCGGCCTAGGCGATCGCCTGCCCGGCGCACTCTCCGGCGGCCAGAAGCAGCGCGTCGCGCTCGCCCGCGCTCTCGTCATCGAGCCGCCGCTTCTGATGTTCGATGAGCCGCTATCCAATCTCGATGCCAAACTCAGGGTTGATATGCGTGTCGAGATACGCCAGTTGCAGCGCGCCAATGGCACGACCTCGCTTTACGTGACTCACGATCAGGAGGAAGCCTTCTCAATCTCGGATCGCGTCGCCATCATGAATGCCGGGCGTATCATGCAGCTCGATACACCCGAAACCCTCTACCGCAAGCCCGCCAACAGCTTTGTCGCCCGCTTCGTCGGCTTCGAAAACCTGCTGCCGCTGCAAGTCGTCGGTCGAGCGGGCGCAGTCGTGACTGCCGAGGCTGCGGGCGGCGCAAGGATCACTCTGTCGCAGGACGATTTCGGGCCGATCCCGGACAGTCTTGTCCTCGGCTGCCGCGCGGACGGGCTTTCGGTCCGACGCGAAGGCAACGGCCTGCCGGCGATTCTGGGAACACGCACCTATCTCGGCCGTGCCTATCAATACCAATGCGAAACAGCGGCCGGTGCTATCGTCGCCAATGGCGTCCTATCGGAGCCGATGGCCGCAGGAGATGCCGTCGTGCTGATACCCGTGCCTGAGCAATGCTGCATTCTTCAGCCGGAGCAATAGAATTCAGGCTTCCACCTCTTTTTGTGAGCTATGATTGCAATCGCCATCGGCGGGTAGCCTCTGCGCCATTGCTATTATGTGTATTGGGGAACGCTTGGTTCCGTGTTGCTGCATTGTTTGGCTTGTTGCGAGGGCTTGCTGTTGGTTTGGAGGCATGAGGCGTTGCTGGAACGCAAAAAGCCCGCGGGAAGCGGGCGTTGTGGGTAATATTGGTTGCGGGGGCAGGATTTGAACCTGCGGCCTTCAGGTTATGAGCCTGACGAGCTACCGGGCTGCTCCACCCCGCGTTACCAGCGTAAACCCGG
>NZ_VITM01000004.1:0-794285 GCF_007828675.1 Rhizobium sp. ERR 1071
CATCGGACACCTCGTCACAACCATCGAGCCTAGCGAATGCAGCAACTACTTCGCCAACGCCGGATACGCTTCCGTCAAAACCTGAAAAGCTCTAGTGATATCGGGCAGGAGCGAGCTGGGCTTAGCTTCAAGCTGTAATTCATGCTTCCAGCAAAACGCCTGTCTTTTTGCGGGACTGGCGTCAGCTCTGCTTGAGCCGATGTCGATGGGCTGCCTGCTTGGAGCGATTGCCGCACATCGCCATGCTGCACCAGCGTCTGCGGCGCCCGCGGGTATGGTCAACGAACATCAAGGTGCATGCGTGGCCTTCGCAGGCCTTCACATCGGAAAAATCTTCCGTGCAGACAAAACGTCCCAGCGCTTCGCCGATCGGTAATAGCAGCGATTCCGGAGAGCGCCATTTCCGCATCGGCTGAAGGCAGAGTTTGCGATCTTCGCCCGGCTTTCTTGTGACAATCCGGCTAAAACCTTCATCGCGTTCCAACAGACGGTTCAGCGGTTCCAGATCGTTCAAGGCCTCTGATGCCAGCGGCTTTCCCCTGTGGGAGTTTACGAAAGTTCTGAACCACTCACGCAGGCTTCTTGCCTGGTCGGCGACTTTGTTGAGTTCGCCCGGCAGCGCCTGCTTGCGCATGGCGGCAAGCGTTTTCCGCGGCACTAGGCCTGCCTGTTCCAGCCAGCGCAGCAGACCCTCTCCGTCGTCAATCCAGTCGATCGGCACATCCACCGGCGTTGCGACCGAATTGAGGAAATCCAGTCCGAGCGTGTCGCCAACGAAGATGGCGGGTGAACGGCTGTCCATCGACTGCTCCTTATTCCGGCCGACAGGGGGCTGAAAGGCCGCTCGAAAACATAGCGACTATATAACCCTTCCAAAGCCTCTTGACAAGTTACCCAAGTGAAGAGTAACCATATCAGTGTCATTAAAGAGGTTATTTATTCCAACTGGCGGGAGAAGGCCAATGCTACTACAGAGGGCCGAGTTGTCCGCGCTGATGATGGCGTCTGTCGCTGATATCGGTGCCAATGCAGGCGCGTCCGCGGCATCATTTGAATTCTGAGATGTAACCTAAAAAATAGATGTTCATAGGTTACGAAAGGAGCTTAACATGACTGATATCACCTATCGCAGCGTCAATATCGAAGATGTCAAGGTTTTCTACCGTGAAGCGGGCTCGGCCGGCGCGGACAAGCTTCTGCTGCTGCATGGCTTCCCGACTTCCAGCCACATGTTCCGCGATCTCATCCCGCTTCTGGCGGATCGCTACCACATCATCGCCCCAGATCTACCCGGCTTCGGGCAATCCGACGCGCCGAAGGGCAGCAACACATTCGACAGCATCGCCGAGACGATCGACCGTTTCACGGAAGTCGTTGGCTTCGACCGTTTTGCCGTCTATGTCTTCGATTATGGTGCGCCGACCGGCTTCCGACTGGCGTTGAAGCATCCGGAACGGATCACGGCGATCATCTCCCAGAACGGCAATGCCTATGAAGAGGGCCTGAGCGAAGGTTGGAATCCGATCCAAGCCTATTGGCGCGAAGCCTCCGATGAAAATCGTAATGCCCTGAAGGCATTCCTTCAGCCGGACGCGACGGCGTGGCAATACACGCACGGTGTCCCGGACCTCTCGAAGGTCTCTCCCGACGGCTATTCGCTCGATAGTCTCTATCTGGCCCGACCTGGTTCGGAGAAGGTGCAGCTCGATCTTTTCGGCGACTACAAAAGCAACGTCGCGCTCTATTCGACCTTCCAGAATTATTTCAGAACCTACAAGCCGCGTCTGCTTGCGGTCTGGGGCAGGCACGATCCCTTTTTCTTGCCGCCAGGTGCTGAGGCCTATCGCCGGGACATTCCAGACGCGGTGGTCAAATTCTTTGATACCGGCCATTTTGCTCTAGAAACCCACGCTGCCGAGATCGCAGTCGAAATCCGCGCTTTCTTGGGTTGATATCAAGCTGGACCGCGCCGGCGCTCGATCGGCGCGGTCGGATCATTCGCAATGCAAATGGGAGGAGACCGCAAAGCTGATGCCTTTCGGGGTTTCCTCGAGCGCATCAGATCGCTTAGGCTCGGAACCCTTCGTGGCATGCCTCATGAAAGGCTGATCTTGTCTTGACGCTGCCTTGACAATCCCAACGCAGATGGTTCGGCGAAACCAAATCCGCCGGACTTTCGCATGAATCAAAAGACATCAGCTGCTGCGGCGCCGGAGCGCCTCCTATCCAAGATTTCCCCTTGTCCTGCGTTGCCACCAACGGCTTCCCGACCGCCTATATCGCGATACATCGTCATCTGGAGAATATTGACCTTCGGCCTGCGCGTGCGCTGGAAGCGTGCTTTTCTCTTCTGGTGCCGCTTTGCTGCAAACCCGCTTCTGACTATTCGTTGGTGGCGCTTTATCGCGGCGTTCGCGGCTACGCATGAATTACCGCCTCCGCATGACGAACTGCTGCAGAAACCGCTTTCGAAGTTTCTCGTCCACAGAATGCCCAATTCCCGTCGGCTGTCTCTTCTCATCGAGCATTTTTCGATTGCTGAAACCATCCTCTCCAGAGACAGCATGATACGGCTCTGGCGCGGCGAATGGCTGGAAATGGGGACGGTGCAGGGCAAATGCGAGGCATATGCATGCCACCTTGCGCTCGCCGACCGCAGCGGCGGCCGCCATGAGGGTGCTTTCGCCATCAAACTCCTGCGCGTGAGCGATCAGGCTGTTCTTTGCACGGCCAGATTCACGTTCGTCTATCAAGGGACGAAGGGGCGTTATACATTCGTCGTCGGCAGCATGCAGGGACCACGCAATGCGAAGCAGCGTATCATCGAGGTAACTCGCGATCTCGCCGGCCTCAGGCCCAAAGAGGCGATCCTGATCGTGCTGCAGGGCCTGGCGGCGGAGGGAGGCATGCAGCACTTCCTCGCGGTTTCGCAGGCAAGGCACCCGATTCAATATCGCCGGCGTTCCCGGCAATCGATGCTGCTATCGAACATCGATGCTTTCTGGCTTGAGCGTTCCGGCGAGCCGGAGTGCGTCTACGGCTTCCAGATCCCCCATTCGAAAATTCAGAGAGAGGACAGGCGCAGCCAGAAAAAGTCGTGGTTCCTCAATATCGGCGAACTCTTCCACTGACGGCCCGACCGCGGTGGCCTTGTTCAACAAAGCCGGCATTGTCCGGAGGCTGTATCCTGCTCACCGAAACCGCGCGTTTCTCCAGGCATACCGTCTGGCAAATGGATTGCGACCATGGCGCCGCCCTCGGGCCGATTTGCGAATTCAAGATGTCCGCCGTGGGCAGCCGCGATTGCCTGCACCACGGATAGTCCCAGCCCGGTGCCGCCGGTCGCCCGCGAACGCGAGGGGTCGCCGCGCCAGAAAGGGTTGACGGCGACGGCATCCATATCCTGCGGAAATCCGCGACCGTGATCGAGAACGCGAATGACGATCCTATCGTCCGCCAGCTGCTCGGTTTCGCATCGCAGCCATCCACCTTCGGCAGCGTAGCGGCACGCATTTTCGAGCAGCGCCAGCACGGCTTGGCGAATGCGGGGGGAGTCGGCTGAGATCCAGGCGGGTTTCAGCTCAGTTTCGACCTGCAGCTTGCTGGCTTCCAGCATGGGTTTTGCCGAGGCGATGACAGTCTCGACCAGCAGGGATGCGTCGATGCGCTGACGTTCCATCACGAGTTTCTGGCCGATGGCGAGCGACAGGGTGCGCAGATCCTCGACAACCCGTCCCAGGCCTTCGACCTGCAAGAGGAGGTCGGAAATGATTTTCCGATCCATCGGAAACACGCCATCGAGCATGCTCTGCAGCGATCCCTGCAGGATGGTCAACGGTGTGCGCAGCTCATGTGCAACCGCCATGTTGTTGAAGCGCAATCTTTCCTCCATCGTCTCCAGGCTGGTCGCAAGGGCGTTGAAGGTTTCAACGAGGCTCGCGACTTCGCGCGTGCTGCGATAGGAGGCTGCGACGCGGACGGAGAAGTCGCCGGACTTCAGGCCCTCGGCGGCGAAAGTGAGATCTTCGAGCGGGCGCGCAAGCCGCCGCGCCAGGAAGACGCCGATTACGGCGCAGAGTAGAGCCGACAAGAGGCCGAAAACGAGGACGGAGAGCTGCACCTTGAGATCCGTAGGTTCCGTCAGCGAAATGAGGTGTTCGACCAGGAGCTTAAGGGAATCTCCATCGGGAACCTTGTTTTCGCTCAGCATCTTGTAGGTCGCCGCGGCCTTGGGCGGCAGGGCCTCGCTGATGCCTTGCTCCAGATAGGTCGCATACCAGTTGACCCCCAGATAGGTTAGGCCAACGCTGAGCAGCAGCATGATCGTGGTGACTATGGCCGTGAGCGTTGCAAGCGGCGCGCTGGGAATTCTCTGTCTTTTCATCGCGGATCCGAAAAGCGATAGCCGATGCCGCGCACGGCAGGAAAGAAGCCGATCTGCCCCATTTCTTCCAGTTTGCGTCTGAGATTAGAGATGTGGGTATCGACTGTACGCACCAGGGCATCGCTTTCCGGCAGGCAGGCATCGAGAATATCGGCGCGCGCGAAAGCCTGGGTCGGATGGCGGATCATGTAGGCGAGGATTCGAAATTCGCTCAGCGTCAACGGCACTGCAACACGGCCTTCGTCCCTGTTGATGAAGACGGTGTAGCTGCCGAAATCGACCTCCAGCGCGCCGAAGCGCTTGATGGCTTCTGCGCGCTCGCCCTGCGTCCGGCGTAGGACCGCTCTGACGCGGGCGACGACTTCCTGCGGGTTGAACGGTTTGACGACGTAGTCGTCGGCACCGAGGCGCAACCCGCTCAGTCGGTCGATGTCGTCAGCGACGGCTGTGACCATGATGACCGGCGTTGAGCCGGCCTGGCGCAGGCGGCCGAGCACACCGAAGCCGTCCAGTTTCGGCAAACGAACATCCAGAAGCACGAGATCGGGCTTCAAAAGCGCATGGTGCTGCAGCGCGGTTTCGCCGTCGCCGGCGCGGACCGTGCGAAAACCGTCCCGCGTCAGATAGCCCTCGAGTATCTGTGCGATTGCCGGTTCATCCTCCACGATGAGAACAAGACTGTTATCCACCCCTAGCGCCCTGTGTTTCTTCTGTTTTTCCGTTCGGCTTTGCCGCCCGAGTTCTACTATTGCGGACAAAACCGGCTTCCGCAATTTCCAAACAGCTTTCCGATTGCCTGATGGCCGATTCTGAACAGGGCCTTGATGCGATCTTCGCCATTTCTTGACAATCGGGATTCAGCTTGGCGCCATTCCGTCTCTGGAGATATGGCATGTGGAAATTTGCATCGAATTCCTGGAGCTCCGATTCCGGCCAAGCGCGGCTGCGCCGGCGGCAGGAGCACGCAACGGCTGATGGTGAATTGGCAGCCATCGGTATGCTGATCGTCTGGAGCAGTTTCGTCTTCGTGGTCTTTCCGAAACTCGATCTGGCCGTTGCGCGCTTATTTGCCCACGGACATGTCTTCTGGCTCGCGGAAAACCCCTGGCTGAAGGCGGTGAGGGATATTGCCCGTCAAAGCCAGCCTTATATTCTCGGCACCATGGCCGTCATCATCGTCCTGCATGTTTTCCTGCCGCGGCGATTGCGGTTCTGCCCTCCTCACAAACCGCTTTTCGTGCTCCTGAGCTTTGCCGCCGGGCCGCTATTGGTGGTGCAGACGCTAAAAGTAGCGATTGGACGCGTGCGCCCTCGTCAGCTGATCGAGTTCGGGGGCACAGCTGATTTTACCCCGGTGTGGCAGTTTTCGGCAGCGTGCACCCGCAATTGTTCCTTCCCTTCCGGCGAAGCAGCCGCGGCTGCGGCGGCGCTGTCCCTATTGATATTTGTGCCTGTGGGGCGCAGATGGATTGCTGCGGTAATCCTGGTACCATGCTCGCTGTTCGTGGCGTTCAACCGCGTGATCTTTGGTGCTCATTTCCTGTCGGATGTCATGCTCGGATGGCTTCTGACCATGTTTGTCATGGCCATGGTCTGGCGCTGGATCGAAGCGAATTCGCGGATGATCGATCGCCACGTCACGCGCCTGATGTTCAGATGATCCCATCGTTATGGAAGCAGGCGCCGACATCCTCGTTCAGCCCTGTTTGCGATCGCCGCCGAGCGGGATTGGCTGCCGGGTGTCGCCGCAATGCGACAGTCCCAGGCAAACCCATGTTACAAACCTTAATACAACGTTTCTTCACCTTTCTTTCGATCAGGGGTTACCTATTTAGCGTTGGCCATGCCGTCGGACGCGATTGAGGCCGGTAAGGCGGATGGTGAAGGGACCTTGGCGGGGTGAGAGTGACGGGATGGGGTTGGTAGATTGGGCGTTGCGCGGAATGCTCGACCCGGATGGCCGACGCAGGATGCGCTCCCGCAGAGACCATTACGAGCCGTGGGTCGTGCTGGCCGTGGAAAGTTTCGAGCGGGAAATGCTGGCCTTCTACAGGCGCTCGCAGTTCAAGCTTGTTCATACCGCGGCGTGACGGCCGCGACGCCAACGCAATAGAGCATGTGAAAGCCGTCGCCGCAGTCGGCAGTGAATGCAGGGGATGTTGCAAGCACTCCAGGGACGCGCTTGCGCCGTGAATGGCGTCATCCGATCCGCATCGACAGTTCGATGTCTTCGGCGAACGGTACGGACATATATCCGCTTGCCGGCGACCGCACCCATGCCAAGTAATCGGGGCAGAAATCCGCATTGTCGGCCAGCACGAGAGCTCCCGGCCTTAGGCGGCTTTCCACCAGCCTCAGAATGTCCGGATAGAGCGCCTTGGCGCCATCGAGAAGCAACAGGTCGATAGCATCGGGCAGATCGGCGCTCAGCGTCTGCAGGGCATCGCCTTCCCGGATCTCTACGAGATCGATGAGGCCAGCGGCTTTTAGATGTTCCCGCGCCCGTGCCACTTTGGAGGGTTCGAATTCGGTGGTGATCAGACGCCCGCCGCCATTGTCCCGCAGCGCAGCCGCAAGGTGAAGGGTGGAGATGCCGAAGGAAGTTCCGAATTCGACGATGGTGCGGGCTCCCGTGCTTCGCGCCAGCATATAGAGCAAGGTTCCAGCCTCGCGCGAGACCGCGAGCGGTATGTCCTTCAGCCGGGCATAGAAATCGAGGTAGTCGGTTTTGCTGCGCACCAGACGCGCGCGTTCCTCGCTGGAAAGGCCGCCCCAGTAGGCGGCGACCGATGGAGTTGTCGCGGGCGACGTCGCATCGGCTTCCTCGAACAGGCGATCGAGCAAGGGTGCGAGCGGGGCGTTGGTCAGGGAGGTCATATTTTTCTCCGTTCAGGACTGACGTTTTCGTCGGCGAAAAAATACGAATAATTCGTCGCTTTTCATAATCGCGTCGGCCGATGTAGGCGTGGAATGCATTTATGATTTTGAAAATATTCAGTAAATCCGCGAGCTGATCACATCCCGTGCAATCTCGTGAGAGCTGTCATTCGCATTTCAGTGGTCGCCGGAGATATCGAAACCGACGATGTCGACCGGATGGTCGAAGCCCCTCAGAGCGTGGCGGCCGAAAGACTTGCATTGAATGCCGGCGGCCTCCGCGAGAGCCGAAGTCATCAGCATAACTGCGTCCAGATCCTTGGCGAGGGCCTGCAATCGGGCCGAGCGGTTTACCGGCGTGCCGATGATCGTAAACGAAAATCTGCCTGCGGAACCGATATTGCCGTGAACGACGTCGCCGATGTCGATGCCGATCCGCGCCCGCAGCGGCGGCGCCGTCTTTCGTGACAGCATGGCATTGACGCGCTCCAGTGCCTGCAGCCCCTCCAGCGCGGCCTTTACCGCAGCAGCACAGAGCGGCCGTTCACTTTCGGCGTCCGGAATGGGAAAGAACATGACGACGGCGTCACCGACATGACCGGAGACCTGGCCGCCGGCACGAGCCAGAGGCCGGGTAATCGTCTCGAAGAACAGATTGAGGTGGTCGATGAGAGCCCGAGGATCCAGCCGCTCGGTCAGCGAGGTGAACTGGAATAGGTCGCAATAGATCACGATCGCCCGAATTTGCTCGACCTCGCCAAGGCCCACGCGGCCGTCGAGCAAGGCGGTTGCAGCATTGCGGCCCAGATAAGTCTGCAGCAGAACGCGCGCGGCGGCGGCATTCAATCGGGCTCCGAGGGCAAGTGCGAAGACAGGCGTCAAGAGATGCAGCAGCTCTATTTCCATCGCTGAAAACCCACCGGGACGCTCGGTGATGAACAGGCTCATGACGTCGTCGAAGAAACCGAGCGTGACGTCGGGGGCAAGATGGTTCGCAAAGGCGATGGCGTCCGTTGCTCTATCCTGCGGAACGGATGCAAGGCGACCGCTGCGAGCATCAAGGCGGAGAACCGCTGCGTCCTCCTCCAGCATGGCAGTGAAGATCTTACCGCCGAGAATATTGTCTTCGGTGCCTTCGCCGTCTCGCCGCCAACGAATGAAATGCTGCACCCTCTCCGGATCGACGGCATCACAGCCGATCTCGATCGTCGAAATGTCGAGACCCACCGCATACAGCGCACGGCCGAGAAGAATGACGAGCTCGGAGTCGCTCGCGCCGGCAAGTGCGGCTTTCACCAGGCTTTGGCTCACATGCGAGACAGTCTTTGCCAGGGCGTCGGTTTCGACTGCTCCGCGTGCCGGCCCGCTGCTTTCATCGCCATGTTGTTCTTCGGTTTGCATGGCGCGCAAAATACGATTAATTCGTCATCTTTCCTATTCGCATTGTCAGGCCTCGATATGACGGATCGTCCAAGAGCCCGGATTTCCTCGCGAAAGCAGCCGAAGCAGGCTCGCTCGACCGAGCTCGTTTCCGCGATCCTGAGTGCTGCGGCTCAGGTTTTGGCAACGGAGGGCGCTCAGCGCTTCACCACCGCACGCGTTGCCGAAAAGGCCGGTGTCAGTGTCGGCTCCCTCTATCAATACTTCCCCAACAAGGCAGCGATCCTCTTTCGCCTGCAAAGTGACGAATGGCGGCGGACTTCGGATATGCTGCGACGCATCCTCGAGGATACGGCAACGCCACCGCTGGGCCGATTACGCTCCCTGGTCCACGCGTTCATCCGCTCCGAATGCGAGGAGGCCGCGATGCGTGTTGCGCTCAACGACGCGGCGCCGCTTTATCGTGATGCGCCGGAGGCGCATGAGGCGCGGTCATCCGGGGACCGCATCCTGCAGCTCTTCATGCGCGAAGCCTTGCCGGAGGTCGATGACGCGGCCCGTGTCCTGGCGGCGGACTTGATCGCCACGACGCTGAGCGCCACGGGAAAGCAGCTTTCGGAAAGCACGCAAACTGCGCAGGAGATCGAAGCCTATGGCGATGCCATGGCGGATATGTTCTGCGCCTATCTTAAAAGCCTCAGGCTTCGGTGAGGGGCGGGCCAGCATGCCTCCGGCGCGGTCAACGCGATGTTGACACGCTTGCGGCAAGCGCCTATTGGAATGGCAGCCGGCGGTGCCGGCCGTAAGCGTTTGACGTCAAGCAACGCACTCAACGATCCTCGTCGGTCGGAGTGCGTTTTTTTGTGCCTTCGCTGATCGAGGAAAAGCCCGGAGATTATCATGGCTTTTCGATCGACACCTGAACAGACGCGCGGCCGGCTGATGCTGCTGAGCGTCATTCTCTTCATATCCTATCTTTGCATCGGCATCTCGTTTCCGATCGTGCCCCTTTATGTGAGCGGTCAATTGCGGCTCGGCAATGTCTGGGCCGGGCTCGGCGTCGGCATCGCCTTTCTGGCAACCATCCTCACGCGCGGCTATGCCGGCGGGCTCTCGGACCATCGCGGCGCCAAGGTGGCTGTGACGCGGGGGCTTGCATTCTATGTCGTGGGGGCTTTGATGGCTTTGGGTGCCGGCGTTCTCACCGACACGCCGTTGCCGTCCTTTCTACTCCTCCTTCTGGGACGCTTGGCTTTGGGGCTGGGCGAAAGTCTGGTTGCCGTCGGCATCATCGCCTGGGGCATTGGCGTCGTCGGCCCGGCTCGTTCGGGCAGGGTTCTGGCGCTGGTCGGCGCCGCCATCTATGGAGCGCTCGCCGTAGGCGGGCCGATCGGTCTGGCTTTGTTCAGCCGGTTTGGCTTTGCCGGGACAACGGCGATCAGCGCTGTTCTACCATTCCTAGGGCTGATGGCGATCTGGCGGGTTCCTGGCGTTGCGCCTAATCCCGGTGCGCAGCGCCCGCCATTCTGGACCGTCGTCGGCAAGGTCTGGCTGCACGGGGCGGTCGTGTGTTTTCAGGGCATAGGCTTCGCCGCGATTGGTGCCTTCTTCACGCTGTATTTCCTTAATCGGGGCTGGAGCTATGCCGGGCTGGGCCTGACGGCCTTCGGCGTCGGCTTCGTTTTGGTGCGCGTGCTCTTCGGCCATCTGCCTGATCGTATCGGTGGCTTGCCGGTCGCGTTCGGGTCACTGGCGGTCGAAGCGGTAGGCCAATTGCTGATCTGGAGTGCCGCCGATCCCATGCTCGCCCTGGCGGGTGCCTTTCTGACCGGGCTCGGATGCTCACTGATCTATCCTTCCATGGGCCGCGAGGTCGTCCGGCGGGTGGAACCGCATCTGCGCGGCACCGCGCTTGGAGGCTTCTCGGCCTTTCAGGATCTCGCCTACGGGCTGACCGGGCCATTTGCCGGCCTTCTGGCCGACCGGACCGGCTATGGCAGCGTCTTTCTGGCGGGCAGCGTCGCGGCGATCGCCGGCCTGTTGATCGCACTCTCGCTCCGCAGGATACGCACTGTTGCGTTCGGCTGATTGATGTGGTGGTCCCTGCGTTCGGCCGGGACCGCCAGTAGGCTTGGCAATATGACCAGCGACATCCTTGGCACAGCTATAGGGCAGCGAAAACCACGCCGTAGTGATAGGGCGGCAGCTCGATCACGGCCTGGGACTTGAAGCCGAAGGTCTCGACAATCGCCGCGACCTTGGCCGGCGCCATGCGCATCTCGGTCCTGGGACCGCGCGGCAGCCCGAGCACCGTAGTCTCCTCGCGCGATCGCGTCTCCCAGTTGACGATGCCGAAAAGCCCCTTGGGAGCGAGCACCGAATGGATGGCGCGGACGAGGCCAGGCTGATCGGGAACACCGTGAAACGTGTTCGCCATCAGGACATAATTGATATTTTCGGGAAGATGTTTTGCGACGTCGCGCGCATCGGCATGGATCCATTTTTGCACGGAGACGCCTTGTCGATCGGCTTCCGTCCCCGCCATTTCGAGCATGGTTTCGTCCAAATCGAGCGCATAGACCTTTCCGGCAACGAGTTTTGCCAGCGGTGCGGTGAAGTAGCCATCGCCGCAGCAAAGATCGAGGACGGTCATGCCGGGCTTGATGCCGAGTGCTTGGAGTGTTGCCAGCGGATCGGGCCAAAGTGCCGTCCACCAATCGCGGTCCGGCATCGATGTCGCTGGAAATGCTTCGCCCATTGGGATCTCCGCAGATGGAGGACTTGCGGCACCATAGAATACCATTGATACCGCGGCGTCAGAATATCACGGCGAATGCGGCGTCATCGCGACAAGAGGCTGCAACATGCGTGGATGGTGGAGCGAGAGCAATCCGCGTGTGTTGGCGACCTTAGAGAGCTTGCGGCGCATCCTTCGGCAGGCTTTTGAGAGCCCAGGATGCGATGGCCTTGTCCGCCAGCCTCTCCGTGACCTCGAATTCGCTGATCATCAGGCTGGGTAGAAGCGAAGTGCTGCGTGCCTGTGCGGCAAAATTCCTTTCATAATGCGCCGGCTCCAGCACATATGTGGAGAAGGCGGCAACCTTCCGCCCCCCAAAATCCATCCGTTCGA
The DNA here is from genome assembly GCF_007828675.1 of Rhizobium sp. ERR 1071. Classification (NCBI taxonomy): domain Bacteria; kingdom Pseudomonadati; phylum Pseudomonadota; class Alphaproteobacteria; order Hyphomicrobiales; family Rhizobiaceae; genus Rhizobium; species Rhizobium sp. ERR 1071. Next base: position 11,772 of record NZ_VITM01000004.1, read on the forward strand.
GGAAACTCATGACAGGCGGCGTGATGGTATTCCACCACACCGGGCCGCCGACGAGGATCAGGTCGTATTTCGAAAGATTGGGAAGGCCATCGAGCAAGGGAGGAAGCTCTCCCGTTTCCAGCTCGTATTTGGACTGCTCGGCTGCACGCTGCATGTCGAGAGGATAAGGGTTGCGCATCTGGATTTCGAAGAGCTCGGCCCCCAGGAGTGCACGAAGCTTTTCGGCAACCGCCCTGGTATGGCCGGTATAGGAATAATAGACGACCAGAGCCCGTCGTTCGTCTGCGGCAAAGCTCCATCTGGGTGCGGCGGCCGCGGCCACCATCGATGTCAACACGGTGCGGCGGGAAATGTGCATGGGTTTGCCTTCCAATTTAAACGAGGCTTTTGGGTGCGGAAGATGACCGGACAATTTCGACGGCGGACAATCATTGCTGCCGCGCCGATGAAGCGCCCATTGATGCCACGGCCCTTTGGGCCGGCAGCATAGGTCCGCCGGAAGTCTGCATTGCCTCGTCGAGGCGCTGCTCGAGAGCCAGGGGATCGGTTTCGCCCTCGTCGGCGAATTTCATGAGCTCACGAGCGGCGATGATCGCCGTTCGATCGGCGAACTCCAGTTCGTGCCGGGCGCAGAAGATTTCGAGAACGCGGCGAAGCGTTGCGATCTGTGATAATTCCATGGCCAATTCCATATCCTCCTGTCAGCGTCGATAGTCTCGACCGGGCAAGTGATCTTCGAGCAGGAGCTTAAGACGCTCATGTCGCAGCTTTGTGCCGGAGATGTAAAAGCCTGTCGCCGGCGATGGCAGCGCCGGCCATCGGCTCTGGCACAGGCCGGCGCGGCAGTGATTGTTGGACGGCTGCTGCAAGCGGCCTATTTTGCAGAGCAAATGGCAGGATTTGCCCTTGATCGAAGCCGGGCGATGTCGTCGCCCCATTCCGCATATCGGTGGTACGAGAGCTGCGACAGCTTGTTACAAATTTGCCCGTCCGCGGCACATCCATGTGACAACAACCTTATAGTTTGTCAGCTGCAGGGGACCTCTTCGCGCAACATATCGATTGGATTTCGAGGACAGGTTCGATGAAATCCGTATCCTCTCGATACGGCTTGCACCGGCTGTCGCAAGGTTTGCAAGCGGGGGTGCCGCTTGCAGCGCAACCCTCCGGTCTATGTGAAACTTTGATACACTTTTTTCGATGCGGCTCGGAGCGGCCTTCTGTAGAATGACTTGAGATCGTGGAAACCGTCATGCAAAAAGCTGCGCACATCGCCGTCGTCGATGATCATTCGGATATAAGGGACCTTGTCGGCCAATATCTCGAGCAGCAGGGCTATAAGGTCAGCGTCGCCGATAGCGGGCTCGCCCTGAGAAGGATCCTCGAGCGCGGTGCGGTGGATCTGATCGTTCTGGACGTCATGATGCCGGGCGAAGATGGTCTCTCCGTCTGCCGCCATCTCAGGGGGACGACGGATACCCCGATCATCTTTCTGACCGCCATGAGTGAGGATACGGACCGCATCATCGGCCTTGAACTGGGGGCTGACGATTATCTGGTGAAGCCATTCAATCCGCGCGAATTGCTGGCACGCATCCGGGCTGTCCTGCGTCGGGCCAATGGTGTGCCGCAGCAGCAGCGGGAAACGCTGAAAAAGGCCAGGGTTATCCGCGTCGGTCAATGGCGCGTCAATATGGGGCGGCAGGAGCTTTCGGGCGACGACGGTGTCGGCATCCCGCTCAGCACCGCCGAATTCCGGCTTCTGAAGGTCTTCCTCGAACGTCCGGGCATGGTGCTCAGCCGCGAGCAGCTTCTCGATCTGACGGTTGGCAGGACGGCCGACATCTTCGACAGAAGCATCGACAACCAGGTGAGCCGCTTGCGCAAGAAGATCGAGCCGGATCCGAAGAATCCTTCGGTCATCAAGACGCATTGGGGCGGCGGCTACAGCCTCTCGGCGGATGTGGGGTTCGAATGATCTACTGGTGGAGGAGGAGCCTTGCTGCCCAGTTCATCGGCTTTACCCTGCTTGCCCTTGTCGTCTCGCAGTGCCTGACGTTTTCGATTTCCTGGGACGAGCGCACCAAGGCGCTGCATGCCGCCATGAAAAGCGAATTCTTCAGCCGGTGCGCCTCCGTCACGCGCTTGATGGAATCCATGCCCAAGCCGTTGCGTGAACAGGCGCTGCTCGCAAGCGAGACCAGCTATTCCCGTTTCTGGCTTTCGCAGATTGAGCCGACGGATGCCGGCGCATGGCGCTCGCGTGCGGCAAATGAACTTGCACGGCCGATCGAGAATTTTATCGACCTTGGAGCGAAGTGGGGCATGCGCTCGAGCCCGGATGTCGATCATCTGATGTCGAAGGGGGTAATGACGGCGAACGCCGGCGAGGACTGGGCTACCCCACCGCCCGTTCTCTGGAGCCTGCCGCAGCCGGCAAAGTTCGTTTATTTCGGGGATCGCAATGGATATGGCCTTGCCGTCAAGCTCAATGATGGCATGTGGCTGAATACGGCGTTCTATAAGAATGTCGGCGACCGCTGGTGGGATATGAAATCGCTCACCTCACTTGCGACCACCGCGCTCATCCTGTCGCTCATCGGAGTATTCATCGCCAGCCGCATCGCACGCCCGCTGAGACGGCTTGCCGTTTCGGCGGAAGCCTTGGGGCGTGGCGAAAATCTGCCGCCGTTGCCGGAGCAAGGACCTGACGACATCAAGCGTACCGCCGAAGCATTCAACCGCATGCAGGAGCGTCTGCATCGCTTTGTCGATGATCGAACGAGGATGCTGGCCGCGATCGGCCACGATCTCAGGACGCCGTTGACCTCGCTGCGGTTGAGGGCCGAGTTCGTCAAGGATCCGGACGTACAGCAGAAGATGCTGGCGACCATCGACGAGCTTCAGAGCATGACGGAAGCCGCCATTTCCTTCGCACGTGGTGAATCCACGGCCGAGGAAACGCGGGCCATCGAACTGGAGGCGCTGGTCGGCAGCATTTGTGACGACCTTGCCGATCTCGGCCTGCCAGTGGAGTATATCGAAGGACCAAAGACGACTTATCGCTGCCGGCCCGATGGCTTGCGCCGCGCCGTCCGCAATCTTGCGGAAAATGCGGCGCGCTACGGCGGCCATGCCAGGGTCCATATTCACCATTCGGCCGGCACCATCGATATCGTCGTCGAAGACAATGGCCCGGGCATACCTGAGGATATGAAGGAAAAGGTATTCGCGCCCTTCTTCCGTCTGGAAGCTTCGAGAAACAGGGGCACGGGCGGCGTCGGGCTCGGCCTGTCGATTGCAAGGGCAGTGGCCCGGCAGCATGGCGGCGATATCCTGCTTCAGCCCAACAATCCCGGTCTGAAGGCGATCATTTCCTTGCCCCAGGAAGGGCAGGTCAAGACGCCTTCGTCGCGGGTGAGCCGGAGAAGAAAGCGGGCGCAAGCTCTCAAGCTTGCCGGGCAGGAACATTAAAGCACGTCGCGATCTTTCAGATTCGCTTCCTGTGCTTTAGTTCCTTGATTTTGCGCATGTCGTTCTCGCAAAACCGCTACACACTTTTGCGCGACATGCTTTAGATGCTTGATTCGGCTTATGGTAGGGCAACCGCATGAACTGAAGTCGTTGCGGCGTCCCTTCTCCCCGCCGGGGAGAGGGAATTTTCAGTGCTCATCCGCCCCATGTGCAATAGCCCTGCGGCTTATGGGGAGACAATGCCGGAAGTCACAAGTAGCGGCACGGCAACGGTCAACGGGCAACCAGGAGCTACCGCATCTGCAATATGATCGGGCTGCTGCTTGCCGGATCCGTATGCTCGCGTAGGGCCTTCACATCGTTTGCTGCAACCGCTCCGCCTTGATTTCCCCACGAAGAGCGCACGAATGTCAGGACATCGGCAATCTGCTGGTCCGAAAGCTGCTGGCGGAACGGCGGCATGCGATAGGCATCCGGAATTCCGTTCGCCACGACGCGGCTGGAACCGTTCAGCGTCACATTGATCTGCGATGCGTTTTCCTTCGCAAGCGAAGCGGCAGAGCCGGCGAGCGGTGGGATCCATTGCTGCTTTCCGCGTCCGTCGACGCCGTGACAGAAGCTGCATTTTGCAACGAAAGTCTGGGCGCCCGGTATCTGCTCACGGTTGGAAAGCGATACGTTCTGGGCGGTGCCTTCGTCGTATTGCCAGGGCGTGCCGTCGCGGGCGGGATCGCCGGGCAGGGATTTCAGGTAATGGCTTATTGCCTTCAGGTCGTCATCACTCATGAACTGTGTCGAATTGTTGAAGGCATCCGCCATGGAGCCGAAGACGACGGCGTGACCGTTCCTGCCGCTCTTGAGGAAGGCATAGATATCCTCCTCGCTCCAGCGGCCAAGGCCGGTATTGGGATCGCCGCGCAGGCTTGGCGCATACCAGCCGTCGAGAAGAGCGCCGGAAAGATAGAGCGGACTGCTCTCATCCAGCGCCTTTTCTGCCATCGTAATGGCGCGCGGTGTATGGCAGCTGCCGCAGTGTCCCGGCCCCTGAACGAGATAGGCGCCACGGTTCCACTGGTCGTCGCCGGCCGTTTTCGGCTGATAGGTGCCGCCTTCGGTGAAAACGGCGTTCCAGAGTGCCAGAGGCCAGCGCATGTTCATCGGCCATTTGATGTCGGAGGGTCTGTCCGCCTGTTGTACCGGCGCGACCCTATTCATGAAATAGGCGTAGAGCGCTCGAATGTCGTCGTCGTTCATCTTCACATAGGAAGGGTAGGGCATGGCCGGATAGAGGCGATGCCCGTCGCGCGCAACACCCTGGCGGACGGCGCGGTCGAAATCTGCGAGCGTATAGTTGCCGATCCCGGTTTCCTTATCCGGGGTGATGTTGGTCGTGAAGATGGAGCCGAGCGGCGTCCCCATTTCCAGCCCGCCGGCGAAGGGACCGCTCTTCGGCGTGCTGTGGCAGGCGACGCAATCGCCGAGGCGCGCAACATATTCGCCGTTCTGCAGCAGGTCCTCCGAGGGCGCCTGTGTCGCGGCGACACTATCGAAGGGCGAAGCCGGCGTGCGCGTGACGAACCACGCAATACCGCCGGCCACAAGCACGATAATCAGGAGAAGAACCAGAAGAAGTTTCTTCAAGAGTGTGCCCTCATGTCTTTGCTTCGGGATTTCGTACACGGCCAGAGCATGATGCCGAAAAATGGGATCGGTTTTCGGACGACATCATGCTCTACTTCTTTAATTCTAGAGCCGGACAAGATCGTCCGGCTCTAAGGGGGAGCCAACCAAGCCGGCTCTCGGACCGAAAATGGGCCGAGAGCCGGAACTTTGCCTGGCGCAGCGAGTGCTGCGTCTCAGCTTTCAAAGGTGTAGTTGGAGAGGGGCATACTGCGTATCCGCTTGCCCGTCAGCGTGGAAACTGCATTGGCGACCGCCGGAGGGACGGCTGGCAGGCCCGGCTCGCCGATGCCGCCCATCTCTGCCCCGCTTTCGACGATGCGGACGTGAACGCGCGCCATGCGATCCGGCGGCAGGATCGGATAGAGGTCGTAGTTGCGCGCCACCGGCTCGCCGTTCTTGTAAACGGCCTCCTCCATCAGAACCTGTGACATTCCGAGCGCAGTCGCCGAATTGATCTGTGCTTCGATGATCGCCGGATTGACGATGCTGCCGGGATCGATCGCTTCCCAGACATCATGGACGACGACCTGGCCGTTGTGAATGGAGACCTCAGCGATTGCCGCCGTATGGCTGCCGAAGGGAGAGGCCATGGCAACGCCACGCGCCCGCTTCGAGCCATCCTCCGCCGTGAAGGGGCCCCGCTTCCAGCCGCCTGAGAGATCGCCGGCCGCTTTCAGGAGATTGCTCAGCCGCTCGTTCTTTTGCAGCAGCTTGAGACGCAGCTCGTAGGGGTCCTGCCCACCCTTGTCGGCCAGTTCGTCGAGGAAGGTCTCGTAGAAGAAGTCGTTCATGGAATTGCCGACAGAGCGCCAATAGGCGAGTGTCGTGGGGTTTTTGACGTAGATCTGTGCGATGCGGTAGTTCGGGATTGCATAGGATTTGCCGGCCAGGCCCTCCAGGGCCGTCGGATCCAGCGAATCCTCCTTGTGACCGTAAACGCCCTCGGTCGGTCCCTCGCAAGCGCTGATGGCCTCGAGCGCCACTGGCATACCGTTGGCGTCGAGTGCGCCGCGGAAGCGCACTGCCGCCATCGGGCGCATCGGATCGCGCAGAAATTCCTCCTCGCGGCTCCAGATCAGTTTGACCGGCCGCCCGACTTCCTTTGCAAGCTGGATGGCCTGCGGATAGGGATTGGCGGACGGATACAGGAAGTGCCGTCCAAAGAAGCCGCCCAGAATGGGGCTGTGGAGCGTCACTTTCGATGGGTCGAGGCCGGTCAGCTTGGCGATATCCGCCTGGAATTGCTCGGGCGCCTGGTTGGGCATCCAGATTTCGAGACTGCCATCCGGGTTGAAGCGGGCTAGGGTCGATGGCGGCTCCAGCTGCGCATGATGCAGATACTGGCTCCTGTAGGTGGCGGAAATGACGGTCTTGGCGCCGTCGAACGCTTTGGCGATATCGCCGACATTCTCCGCCTCCTTGCCATTGCCCGGTTCGTTGGCGAGCTTGTCGTTGAAAGCTGTTGTCGAAAAATCGGCGGGCATATAGCGGAGCGCAGGATCGGCGTCCGAGCCGGGTTCGCGCCAATCGACTTGAGCGGCTTCTGCTGCCCGCTTGGCATTCCACCAGCGTTCAGCGACGACAGCAACAGCGCCGGACAGACTATGGACGGAATGAACACCCGGCATCGCCTTCAGCTGGTCTTCGTTGCGGATCTTGCCGACCGTCAGGCCGAGGCGGGGAGCGTGCTGGACGGCGGCATGCAACATGCCGTCAACCTTGCAATCGATCGCGTAGATTGCCTTGCCCGTTGACTTGTCATGCATATCGAGCCGTTCGACCGGTTTGCCGATCCATCGGAATTTGCTTGGGTCCCGAAGCGCGACGTTCTCAGGGGCAGGAACCGGCAGATCCAGTGCTTCGCTCGCAACGTCGCCATAGGCGAGGCTGCGGCCCGATGCGGCATGGATCACGCGGCCGGGTTCCGTCGTCAGCTCGGTAATCGGAGCATCCAGGCGCTTGGCGGCTGCTTGCAGGATCATGTTGCGGGCGAGCGCGCCGAGCCGGCGCATGGTCTCATAGCTGGTGCGCACCGACATGCTGCCGCCGGTGATGCGCATCTTGCCGTGCACGACAAGATAGTCGCTGCCTGTCGGCGCATTTTCGACAATGAAGGTCTTCGGATCGGCATCGAGTTCTTCGCCGACGATCTGCGCCATCGCAGTGAAGACGCCTTGCCCGCCCTCGACGAAGGGGCTCATGAAGCGGATGGTGCTATCCGGGCGGATTTCGAGGAATGCCGGAACGCGAGTGCCTGGAGGCATAGCGCTTGCCGCCTGCTGTGCCCGTGCCCGGCCGACAGGAACGCCGAAGCCAAGCACGAATGCCCCGGCTGCCGCACCGGCAGAAGTGAGGAGAAAGTGCCGGCGTGAGATGTTGACCGGAGATCCGGTAGGGAATTCATCCTCCGGAACGAGATTGCGGCTGGTTTCGGTCATAGCGTCTCTCCTTCCTTGGAGGAGAGGTCTTTGACCGCCGCCTTGATCGCATTGTAAGTCCCGCATCGACAGAGATTGATCATCGCCGCGGCGATTTCGTCATCGGAAGGGTTTGGCGTTTGTTTGAGGAGCGCGGTCGCGGCGACGACCTGCCCCGATTGACAGTAACCACATTGCGGAACCTGATGCTTGACCCAGGCGGCGACAACACGCTTTCCAACCGGGTCGGCTTCGATCGCCTCGATCGTCGTGACCTGTCGACCGGCGACGCTGTCGAGCGGCGTCACGCACGAGCGCACCACTTCGCCGTCGACAAGGACCGAACAGGCGCCGCATTGTGCCAGCCCGCAACCATATTTGGTGCCGGTCATGCCCAACTCATCACGGATGATCCAGAGGAGCGGTGTATCTCCCTCCGAATCGACTTGGTACGATTGGCTATTGATTTGAAGATTCATGAGGCGCCTCCTGAGGCTTTCGATCGCGAACCTTCAATGCCGGTGCTGTTCGATGATCTGGATGCTCAACGAACGGATGACGTATAGCTCAGGCTCACAACCCGGACTATAACACTGAACCGGCCGCATCAAAAAGATTAGTATGTGAAACGTGATAGACGTTAGAAACCAGATTCATAAATCCGGTTTCCAGGCCTTTTTCGTTCGCGCAAAGGGGCGGCTGCATCGAAGAAGTGATCGATGCAGCTTTCGCGCCAAGCGATAATATGCTGATTCTAATGCGTAATCGCGCAGCTATGGTCCTGCACGTCCTCGCCGCCCATGCCCGGTGCGGCGACATCCGTCAGGACGATGAAGCCGGGGCCGTCGGCGAAGTTGGCGCCGACCACCACGAGATTGTGATCGCCCATTTCCTTTGCCGGGTCCTTCAATGTCTTGGCAAGCGCCAGGAATGGATTGAAGTCGCCCAAAGTCTCGCCCTTGACCCGGACCGCCATGAACCTGTGGCCGGCGATGGTATCGGGAAGAGGTGCCCAGTCGGCACCAATTTTGTCGGCATCGGCCTTGAGGACTGCCCGTGCATCAGCGCTCAGGCAATCGATGTGGATATGCAGCTGGTTCTGTGAGCGCGCTTGCTGTGCGTTAATAGCCAGGCTGAGGCCGTCACGCGGGAGCGCATGCGGCAATCGAACATCGACATCGGCCCGCTCGGCCCAGGCATCGGCAAAGAAGTTATGCGTTGCAGGATCGAGGAGCGCCGCGCTCTCCATGCCGGTAATCTTGTCGGTCGGAATCAGCAGAACTTGCGCAACGCCCCGCAGATCCTTCAGCATCGCGTAGTGTTCGGCCGTATTCACCGAAAGGCAGGGTGCAGTTTGTACGACGCACTTGTCATGAACGATCTTCCAGAGCACGTCGGAGTCGGCGAAGGCCGGCGCGAAAAGGAGGGGGAGGAAGGATGCGGCAAGAGCCGTGACGCGATACGAGAATGTCATGGCGGGAAATTTCCTAGGTTCAAACGGTTTGGCATTGTCCGAAATTCTGGAAGCTTAGCACAGGCCTATTAGGCTGATGTGACGGCTTGGCGGCGGCAAGTGACAAATGTGGGCAGGCGCGTGTCGCAGAGATTGCGCAGCATCAGCTTCGCTTCATCTTGGGCTAAGGCCGCTTTCAGTTTAGTTGCCTAAATGGCAGGAGCCGGGGAAAACCATGCCTCGCCCCAGGGAGGAAAAGGTCGCTTGCGGTGACTTTCCAAACATCGGCTGCGAGGCGTTCGCAACGCTCGATTGCCGCAACTTTGCGGCAGACAAAAAACGATCAGGAGCTTGAAATGGGTATCGGAAAGCTGATTGAAGAAGTTGCAGGTGCCGTGGCTGCCGACGAGGCCGTCGAGGCTGTCGACCCGAATGCCGGTTTCCTGACGAAGGCGGCCGCCGCCGTCGCCGGTTTCGAAGGCGTCAACAAGCTGACGGACGTGCTGAAGGAGAAAGAACAGGAGCCGGCTGCCGACAATAGCGGCGACCAGAACGGCTGACAGGAAGCGGCAAGCACGCCTGCCGAAAAGATTTTGAAAGCCGGGCATGTCCCGGCTTTTACGCCAGGTTCATCAATCTGCTGTCCGTCTTCAGCCATCGGCCTCGATGGAGATAAAAGGGCGAAAGAATGCAGTCGGCTGCAGGATCGAACTGGCGATATTGGCGATGATCGGGCCTGAAGCCTCGCTCTTTGCCAAAGCTTCCTTCCAGACCGGATCGGTTACGAACTCCGCCCATTTCCGCTGGCGTTCCTCTAGTGATTGCCATTCAAGTAAATAGATGAGGTCATTGCTGGACGGTCCGATCATCGTCGTCCAGAAACCGATGGGGCGGATTCCGATCCGATCCCAGATCGCGAGTGTCGCCGTTTCAAAACGCTCCTGGAGCGCTGGCAGCTTGCCGGGTAGGCAGGTATAGATGCGCATTTCATGGATCATGAAAATCCTCCTTAAGTGAATTCACAAGAGGTCGAGCCTGTCACTGACGGCCAGATTTAAAAATAGTTGAGCGATGACAGGAGGTTGTGATCATTTTGGTGCTGAATCAAAATGAGGGTCCGATGGCCTCGGCTACTATTGCTCGATTTGAGCATAACTTAGGTACACTTCATTTTTCAAGTGATTTGATGGATGGGGAGCGGGCGTTGATCGATCCCTTCACCCCGCCGGCTCGCAAGAAGGGACCGAGGACAAATAGCAGAGGCTCTTTCGATCCGCCTCCTGCCCATCCTCTATCTCGATCGTTTCAAAGCTAGATTCGCCCGAATGTCGGGGCTTGACGAAAACAAGCCAGGCATTAATTTAAACGGAGGCGCCTCCGTTTATTTGTTGCGTCCTCCGCTTCCCAATTCAGATGAGAGCCGATCATGACGTCAGAATTCCATCGGCCCATCTTTCCAACAGAAACCATAGCAACCGGTAGACCGACGGATAGATTCCACTAGATTCCGCAGGTCTTATCTTCGTGACGATGGCAGGAGCTTATCATGACACGAACCATCCATATCGCGCTCGACATTAACGGGCAGCGCCACGAGCTCGATATCGAGCCGCGTGTGACGCTTCTCGATGCGCTGCGCGAGCATCTTTCCCTCACCGGCACCAAGAAGGGCTGCGATCAGGGACAGTGCGGCGCCTGTACCTGCCATGTCGACGGTAAGCGCGTGCTATCCTGTCTGACGCTGGCTGCGCAGGCCGAAGGCCGTGAGATCACGACGATCGAGGGACTGAGCGGCGAGAGCGGCGATCTGCATCCGGTGCAGGCCGCATTTATCGAGCAGGACGCTTTCCAGTGCGGCTATTGCACGCCGGGCCAGATCATGTCGGCGGTTGCCTGCATCCGCGAGGGACATGCCGGCTCGGATGCGGAAATCCGCGAATATATGTCCGGCAATCTCTGTCGGTGCGGGGCCTATAACAGCATCGTTGCGGCGGTGCGCCAGGCCGCGGAGGTGGCATGATGCGAAACTTCTCCTATCTGCGGGCCACATCGACAGCAGAAGCCGCCCAGGCGGCGCAGCAGGCCGGCGCCATGCTGCTTGCCGGCGGAACGACGCTGCTCGATCTTGCCAAATGCGGTGTCGGCGAGCCCGATACCGTCATAGACATTACCCATCTTTCCGGTATGAGCGGCATCACCGTAACCGCCGATGGTGCAACGATCGGCGCGCTTGCCAGGATGAGCGAAGTCGCCGACCACAAGGATATCCTCGCGGCCTTCCCGGCTGTTTCCGAATCCTTGTCTCTGGCCGCCTCCGCCCAGCTTCGTAACATGGCGACAGTCGGCGGCAACCTCCTGCAGCGGACGCGCTGTTCCTATTTCCGCGATCCCGGCGCCTTTCCCGCCTGCAACAAGCGCAATCCCGGTTCCGGCTGTTCGGCGATCGGCGGCGTCACGCGCAATCACGCCGTGCTCGGAACCAGCGAGGCCTGCATCGCCTCCTACCCCGGTGATCTGGCGGTTGCTCTGGTCGCATTTGACGCCGTGGTCGAGACGGATAGCCGTAAAGTCGGCATCGACGATTTCTTCCTCGTTCCGGGCGACACGCCGAACAAGGAAACCGTCCTGCAGCGCGGCGAGATCATTACCGCCGTCACTATTCCTGCCTCCGCCGCTGCTCGGAACTCCACCTACCTCAAGGTCCGTGATCGGCAGTCCTATGAATTTGCTGCCGCGAGTGCCGCAGTCGGCCTGGAGCTTGAAGCCGACGGGAGAACGGTGCGTGATGTCCGCGTGGCAATCGGCGGGGTTGCCACCAAGCCCTGGCGGGCACGGGCAGTCGAGCAGGCACTCATCGGCAAGGCTCTCACTCCGGAGGCTTTGGAGAAGGCCAGCCGGCTCGCCATGGAGGGTGCCGCCGATCATGGCGGCAACCATTATAAGATCGAACTTGCGCCGCGCGTCATCGTCCGCGCCATTCAGAAGATGGGAGGTCTCGCATGACCATGATGGAACCCCGCAAGCACGGCGATGCGTCCGACGGCACCGTCGGCGGTCGTCAGTCGCGCTTCGAAGGCAGTATGAAGGTAACGGGTACGGCGACGTATGCGCTGGAATATCCGGTCGAAAACCTCGCTTATGCCGTGCTCATCCAGAGTACGATTCCGGCTGGCCGCGTTGTCGAGGTGGATGCTTCGGCAGCACTTGCGATGCCGGGCGTGCTGCTGGTGCTGACGCCGGAAGATGATCTCGGTCTCAAGCTTTCGGCTGATTGGGGCGGCAATAAGCCCGCCGACGGACCCTACTATCCGCTGCCGCGTGATGTGGGTTTCAACGGACAGTCGATTGCCGCTGTCGTTGCGGAGAGCCGCGAACTGGCGACGGAGGCCGCCAGGCTGGTGCGCGTCACTTACGAAGAGAGCCAGCACGTCGCCGATCTCAACGATCCGAATGCCGGCGAGGGCAAGCTCATGGAGCCCCTCTCGATTGCCTGGGGTGATGCCGAGGCAGCACTTGCTGCTTCCCCGGTTAGGATCGAAGCGGAATATTCGACACCGCGCGAATATCACGTGGCGATGGAGCCGCATGGTCTGACGGCGAAATGGGATGGCGACCAGCTGACGATCTGGGAGCCAAGCCAATGGTCCCATGGCATGGCGCGCATGTATTCCGAATGGTTCGACATGCCCTATGAGAATGTCCGGATCATTTCGCCCTTCATCGGCGGCGGTTTCGGATCGAAGGGGGTGCCGCTTGCCTATGGCGCGGTCGCCGTTGCGGCTGCCAGAAAGCTAGGCCGGCCGGTGAAACTAGCGGTCACCCGCCCGCAGAATTTCACGAGCTATGGCGGGCGCGCCGCGACCAGGCAGAAGATCGCGCTTGGCGCGACGGAAGACGGTATCCTGCAGGCGATCGTCCATCGCGGTGCCAGCGAAACCTCGGTCGATGCCGACTGGCCGGAGCAGACGGGGGCGGCAACGTCGATCCTCTACAAGGTCGAGAATTTCTCCTCGCAGCATCGTGTCGTGCCGGTCAATAGCGTCACGCCGGGCGCCTTGCGTGGTCCGGGCAAGAATCCGAGTGCCTACGGCATCGAATGTGCGATCGAGGAGCTGGCCTACAAGCTCGGCATGGACCCGCTCGAGATAAGGCTGAAGAACTATGCCGATCACGATTACCAGTCCGGCAAGCCGTGGTCGACGCGCCGGCTGCGCGAGGCGCTGACGGAAGGCGCGGAGGCTTTCGGCTGGTCGCGGCGCAGCCACGCGCCGCGCTCGATGCGGGACGGCAAGACGCTGATCGGCTGGGGCATCGGCTGCGGCACCTTCCCGGTCATCCGCGCACCGAGTGAAGCGATGATCCGCATTCTCGCAAACGGTCGGGTCGAGGTCGTCAGCGGCGCCATCGATATGGGGCAGGGCACCTACACGATCCTTGCCCAAAGCGCTGCGGAGGTCTTCGGCATTCCGGTCGATCAGGTCGAGGTCTATCTCGGCGATTCACGCCTACCGGGTTCGGCGATCGCCGGCGGTTCCATGCTGGCAGGCTCGATCATGGGGGCCGTCCATAAGGCGGCGGTCGCTGCCCGTGACGAACTCATCGGCCTTGCGCTTAGTGATGCCAATTCGCCCTTCCGCGATACGGGTGCAAATACGCTGAATTTTGCCGAGGGGCGCATCGCAGCCCCGCGTGGCGAGGCACCATCGCTGACGCTCGCCGAACTGATGTCCGCGCTGAAGCGCGAGGAGATCGAAGTCCGGCGCAACACCCTGCCTGACGGTGCGAACGCACAGGAGCAGCTTCAGGCGTGGACCACCATGGCTAGGGTTCAGGGACCGACCATGGGCGATTATTCCATGCATAGCTGGTGCGCCCATTTTGCCGAAGTGCGAGTCGACGAGGACTTCGGCACGGTGCGCGTCTCGCGCATGGTTTCCGCCTTTGATTGCGGCCGGCTCTACAATCCGAGGCTGGTGGAAAGCCAGTGGCGGGGCGGCATCATCATGGGCATCGGCCAGGCGCTTCTGGAAGAGGGGCTGGTCGATCAGCGTAACGGACGCACCGTCAACAACAATGTCGGCGATTACCTCGTGCCGACGAATTCCGACATTCCGGATATCCAGGTGATCTCCGTCGGTGTTCCTGACCATAATGCTTCGGCGCTCGGAGGCAAGGGCGTCGGGGAAGTCGGCATCGTTGGTGTTGCGCCTGCCATCGCCAACGCCGTGTTCCATGCCACCGGCAAGCGTGTTCGCGACCTGCCGATCACGCTGGAAAAGCTGCTCTAACGACAGTTCGGCTTGAGCCGCATTGTGTAAATGCGTGCGGCTCAAATGCCTCAAGCCTATCTCACTTCTGGTGGGTGTCTTCCAACAGATTTTCTCCCCCGCGAGCGTTGCCATTTCGGCAATCAGAAGGCCGAAAATCGGCGCTTCTTCAGAACGCTCCCATTTGTCATAGTTCGTCGAAAGCGCCCTTGAGAGCGCTGCGAGGCGAGCGTTATGGCTTACGTAATCACCGAGCCCTGCATCGATACGAAGGATGGCGCCTGCACTGTCGCCTGTCCGGTCGATTGCATCTATGAGGGCGGACGTATGTTTTACATCCATCCGGACGAGTGCATCAATTGCGGCCTCTGTCTCTCGGTCTGTCCCGTCGACGCCATCCTGTGGGACGAGGAAATGCCGGCGGAGCGGCTGTTCCTGCGCGACGTCAACCGCGATTTCTTTGCCGACGGCGTGACCGGCTGGGGTGCCCCCGGCGGCTGGGACAAGAGCCGCACGACCAGTCTCGATCATCCCTTCGTGGCGGCTTACGATGGTGCGCCCGAAAATTGCTTGTGATGCAAAGATGTCCTGATTAGGTGTCTCCGCTGCTCTTTGGGCAGTGGTTGTTGCCTCTCGCGATATCAGGAAATGCCGGACCAGCTCGCATAATAGGCGCGCGTCGCTTCCGACAATGCGTTGACGAGAGGCCGTTGCCTCTCAAGTCTCGGCAGATCGGCTCTTGCCTGCGCCAGGAGCTCGGCAATGGCAGCATCGAAGTCGACGCCTGTCAGTTCGCCTCCGCGCATCACCTCGCGGCCAGCCACGACAAGTCCGCGGGCGTATTGCGCGCTCATGCGCGTCAACAGGACCTCCGCCTCGTCGACATCATCGAACAGCGCATCGGCGATTAGGGCTTTATAATCGATGATCGTAAAGTCTTCCGCACTCTTGGCATTGATGACCTGCCTCCCAACCCGGATTGCTGCGTCGAAGACATTCTCGGCCGTCAAATGTCGTGTCAGGTTACGTCCGCCATGTAGCAGATAAAGGAGACGCATTTCCCGCCATAGATCCTGATCGTCATCCAGCCCTGTGCCGTCGAGGCCGATGGCGAAGGCGGGACCGCCGAGTTCGGTCATGGATGCGATCGGAGCGATGCCGGAGCGAAGGCGCAGATTGGCTGAGGGATTGCTGACGAGCTGCACGCCGCGCTCGGCAAGCAGTTCAAGTTCATCGGGGCGCAATTGGACGCCATGGGCGATGGCGAGCCGCGGCGACAGGAAGCCTATTTTGTCGAGATAGTTGACGACGCCCTCGGGAAAGCGGCGGTCCAGCCATAGGCGCTGGCGGGGACTTTCGAGCAGATGCATGTGTATGCGTCGATTATGATGCGCAGAAGCCTCCGCAATCGCCTCCAGAAGCGCGTTCGAACACCATTGCGGCCCGATCGGCCCATACTGCACATCGACCAGCGGGCTGGTGTTGGCCGCAGCAACCGCCTCAACGGCTGCAAGTTGGGTGGAGATCGGAGCGTAGGCTGGGATGGTCGGCTCCAACGCCTGCCAATCACCTGTGGACAGAAACGGCTTCAGCCGTTGCGGCCCGCCATCATAGGCCCAGGCATTATAGTCGAGCAGCGGGCAGGAAAGCGCAAGTCGAATGCCGATATCGTTGGCGGCCCGTATGACGGCGATTGCCTCATCGACCAGATGATCGACATTGAGCGAGTTGTGGCAGTGCATCGTCGCGCCGACGCCGGTTTTGGCCAGCCGGCCGAAGGCGACAAGCGCCTCGAGATAGGGATCGGTGCGCGGCCGCAGCCTCAAGCCCGGTATCCACACCTCAAGTGCGTCGTCGACCGCGCCAAAATCAAGTGTGCGGATGCCATAGCCATGATCGTGGGCGTTGACGGGCGAGGGGAGGATGAGGTCGCCGGGCAGCGCAGTCGCAGCGTTGAACTGCAATGGCAGGTCTGTCAATCTGTCGAAGCGCGTGGCCGGGTCGTAGCCAGGACATTTTAGCAGGCGGATCGTTTTCATACTTTTCTCATCTGCTGACGATGGCTCTCAAATCCTCGCCGAACCTGCGCAACTCGGTATTAAGCAGCTCGATGACTGCTTGGCTAGCATGAGTTAGATGCCGATCGCGGGGGACGAAAACAGCGATATCGACGGTGCTGAGCTTGAAGTCCCGAATCGGAATGGCAACGATTTCGCCCGTCTGGATTTCCGGCCAGAGTCCGACCGGGGTAAAGAAACCAATGCCGTCTCCCGACATGATTAATGGTTTGAGGAGGATTGGATTGTTGGATGCGACCAACGTTCGCCCCACACGATTAAGCCCCGCAAGCTCGACCGCTATCGCCGAACTGACGACTTCGCTGTCGAGCGCCAGAAGCAGCTTATATTGGGCGCATTCTGGCAGCGTCACCGATTTCGCCCTAGCCAATGGATGCGATGAAGCGACCATGGCCATGAAGGCTGTGCGGATCGACCCCACAAGCTTCAGGTCATGTGGGGTCGCAAGGTCAAAGCTGATGCCGATATCAATGTCGCCCGCCGCCATGAAATGGAAAATATTGTTGTAGGCTCCCGCTCGGACGCGAAAGTCGACCGCAGGATGCAGTTTATGAAACCTCTTAATGAAATCAGGAAGAAACGTGACGAGCAGGCTGTCGAGGGCGGCGATATGGACGCGGCCCGTATTCTTTCCCTGAAGGTCACCGAGATTGGACTTCATTACCTCGAAGTCCTGCAGCGTCTCCTTGGCGTGGCGCAGCACGATTTCGCCGGCGGACGTCAGCCGCAGCCCGTCGGAAAAGCGTTCGAAGAGCGGTGTTCCAAGCTCGTCTTCGAGCTTCTTGATCTGGCGGCTGACGGCGGAGGTTGCCACATGCAGCTCTTCGGACGCCTTGCGGATGGATCCAGAGCGTGCGACCTCGGTGAAATATTTCAGGATGCTGGCATGCATAGAAAGCCCTCGGCAATCTTGAAGCTATAGCATGCCTATCTGCCGCGCCAAACGGGCGCACGCTTCTCGCGGAAGGCCGCTACACCCTCCATCGCATCCTCGCTTTTCAGCGCCTTGATGAGCGCCGGCGTCCGCAGCGCCTGTGCCTCGGCCGGGCTCAAATGGGCGGTGCGATTGACCGTCTGCTTGATCGCCCGCAGCGACAGCGGCGCGCAGGCGACAATGTCGGCAACCCAGCGATCGACAGCCGCATCGAGTTCGCCAGCCGATACGACTTCGTTGACGACACCATAGCTTGCCATTTCCTGGGCGCCGAACTGACGTCCCGTCAGCATCACGGCCATGGCGCGGTTGAACGGGATTTTGCGCTGGAGCAGCACCATGCCGCCATCGAGCGGCATGCGACCGACGCGCGCTTCCGGCAGGCCGAAGCGTGCCGTTTCCACCGCAATGACGATATCGCAACCGAGCACCATCTCGAAACCGCCGCCCAGCGCGTAGCCGTTGACGCGGGCGATGACGGGCACGTCGAGCGAGCGGCGGAACGCGAGGCCGCCAAAGCCGTTTTCCCGGCCGACGGTCCAATAATCGACGCCGGAACTGCCGCTGCCACCCTTGAGGTCGGCGCCTGCACAAAAAGCCTTTTCGCCTGAGCCTGTCAGGACGACGCAGCTGATATCGTCGCGCTTCTCGATCTCCGCCCAGATCGACTCAAGTTCGGCTTCCGTCTCGGCATCGACGGCGTTCATCCGGTCGGGCCGGTCCAGGGTGACGCGGGCGACGCGGTCTCCTACGGTGAAGGAGACGCTCATGCTGCGTCTCCCTGCACCTCGGAAAGCGAAGCCAGAATTTCGTCATTGTGCTGGCCGAGCTGCGGCGGAGAAATTCGCACGGTCACCTGTGCGGCCGACATGTCGATCGGCGAGCCGATCAGACGGATCGGACCGGCTGCGGTCTCGCCTGCCTCGAGGATCATCTTGTTGATGATCGTCTGCTCGTCCTTCAGCGCCTCGGGGAGTGAACGCACCGGGGCGCAGAGGATGTCGACGCCTTCCAGCCGTTCAATCCAGTGCGCGGTGCTGTTCTTGGCGAAGTTGTCGCGGAAGATCGCCTGCAATTCCGGCCGCCGCGCCATCTGCGCATCGAAATCCTTATAGTGCGGATATTGCGAGAGGTCCTCGATCTCCAACGCCTCGCAGATGTCACGCAAGGGGTTCGGCTTGAAGGCGCCGACCATGACGATCGCGCTGTCCGTTGTCTCGAAAACACCCGTCAGCGGAAAGGCGCCCCAGTTCAGATCCTTCTGCCGCATCAGATGTGTCGTGCCCTCCTGCATCTGCATGGCGATCATGGAGTTGTAGAGGCTGACGGCGACCTGTTGGCCTTCGCCGGTCTTGTCGCGTTGCAGCAGGGCAAGCAGGATGCCCTGGACGAGATGCATGCCGGCCGAGTAATCGGCAAGCGGCGTGGCATAGATCGAGGTCGGGTGGCTATTGTCCGACTTGCGGCGCATGACGCCGGAGACGGCCTGCGCCAGCACATCCTGGCCGCCTTTATGCTGATAGGGGCCGGTCAGCCCGAAACCCGTGCCGACGGCATAGATCAGGCGCGGATTGATCTTCTTGAGATCCTCATAGCCAAAACCCATGCGTTCCATGACGCCGGGCCGGAAGTTGTTGACGACTACGTCGGCAGTCTCAAGCAGCGCCTGGACGGTTTTGCGGGCGCCGGCATCCTTCAGATCGAGCGCCAGGCTCTTCTTGTTGCGGTTCAAGGAGCAAAAGACCGGATTGTTGAGCCCGTCCGGATCGGAGCCCAGCGACCAACGCGAGAGATCGCCGATCTTGACCTTCTCGATCTTGATGACTTCGGCGCCATAGTCGGCCAAAACCTGCGTGCAGGAAGGGCCGAGCATGACCTGCGTGAAATCGATCACGCGGATTCCGTCGAGTGGCAAAGTCGTCATTCTGCAGCCTCCAAATATGTCGCGTTCTCCGAGGGAATGTCGCCTGGATCGGCTCCCTGAGCCCGCATCTGCTTCTGAATTGCCCGGATATCGGCCTTGCGAACGGTCGTTCCGGCATTGAGGGCAACCGTTGCTGCGACACCCGCCGCTTCGCCCATCGCCATGCAGGGCGGGATCTCGCGGCTGGATTTCTGTGCCTGCGGCGTTGCCGAATAATGCCGGCCGGCAACGATCAGCTGATCGACCTCCCTGGGCAGCATGGCGCGGTACGGCGTGTAGTAATCGCGGCCGCGGCAGACCGTGTCCGCAAAATGGCGGCGGGTCATGACGTCGTCCTTCGTTACGACATAATCTCCCTGCAACAACCGCGTCTGGCGCACGCCGGTCTGCGGCGCAAAATCGACGACATAGGCGTTCTCGAAGCCGGGCATTTTTTCCCGCGCGAAATCGAGCAGCTTTGCGATCCGCGAGCGGCCTTCCATCTCCGCCTTGGTCAGGTCGTCGACCTTCAAACCACTCAGCGTCGGCATATGCGGGCAGTTCAGCCAGACGACGCCTGGCAGCGGCGTCTTCAGCCACCAGAAGGACCAGCAACCGCCGATCAGCCGCTTGGCTTCGTGATCGAGCGCCTTGAAGGCTTCCGGCTCCTGCCGTTCGAAACGCTCCGCCGCTTCCGTATCGACGCCACCCCAACGCGAGACCGTCGTCAGGATGAAGTTGGATTCGACATGGGAAGCCCCCGCGCTTGCAGCGACATCGAGATCGCCCGTCGTGTCGATGACGACATCGCCGAGGATCGCCTGCATACCTTCCTTGGTCTGGCAGATGACGCCCTTGATTGCGCCACCTTCGACGATCGCCGAGGAGAACCAGCTATGGGTTCTGAGCTTGATCTTCGCTTCGGCGATCATGTCATAGGCCGCGCGCTTGAAGGCGTCGGGATCGAAGGCGGCCGAAAAACAGATCGGATGCGGCATCGACTGGGTGTGGAAGTCGAAAAGGCCCCAGCGCGCCCAGCGCTGCCAGGCCTCCGGCGTATCGCGGAATTCGATCAGGCGATCGCGATCGGTCGGGGTCACGCAGAGTCCCCAGCGCTTCATACGCTCGATCATCTCCATGCAAATGCCGCGCACAGTGATTTCAAGCTCGTTGATCATGTCGTCGAGCACGAGCACCATGCCGCCGGCGGCAAGTCCGCCGACATAGGGATAACGTTCGAGAAGCGTGACGCTGGCGCCGTTGCGTGCGGCCGAGACGGCAGCGGCAATCCCTGCCGGGCCACCGCCGACCACAACCACATCAGAGCGATCGACGACACGGATATCCCGTGCAGGCTGGTGAATAACCTGTTCCATTGGTGTTCCCTCGATGTTTTCTAAGCTTTAGTGCTGTCCCGCCGGTTTCCAGCGGATCATCTTCGCCTCGGCGACTGAGACGATGAAGAAGAGGATCACGGCCAGCAGCGCGGCAATGACAACCGTCGCGTAAAGCAGCGGCGAGCGGAAATTGTAGGTCGCCTCGATGATGAGCGCGCCAAGTCCGAAGCTGGAACCGATCCATTCCGCGACGATCGCGCCCATGACACTGCTCGTTGCGGCGATCTTCAGCGCGGCGAACAGAAATGGCAGCGAGCTTGGCAGACGGACCTTCCAGAGAATCTCCGAATTGCTGGCCGAAAGCACCCGCATCAGGTCGAGCATTGCGGGGCTGGCGGAGCGAAGTCCCTGCACCATGTTGACCAGCGTCGGGAAGAAGCAGATGAGGCCGGCAATGATGATCTTCGGGGCGACGCCGTTGCCGAAGATCAGGACCAGGATCGGCGCAAGCGCGATGATCGGGATCGCCTTGACGAAGACGGCGATCGGATAAAAGGCCTTCTCGGCCGTCGCACTGTGGACGAACCAGATCGCCAGCAGTATGGCGACGAGATTGCCGAAGACGAAACCGAGAACGGCCTCGAGCACGGTCGGCAGGAAGTTTCGCGTCAGTGTCGCGGCATTGTCGCGAAAGGCAGAGAGCACATCGAGCGGGCTTGGCGCCATGAAAGTCGGGATCTTGAAGATCCAGATGACCGCCTGCCAGAGCACGATGCAGCCGAGTGCCGCAAGAATCGCGGGCATGTGCGAGGAGAGAACGCCGATGGTTGCGTCGAGGATGGCGACCTTGCGCGGCGCCTTGGCGATGTGGCCGATGTCAGAGTGCACGGCGTTGCTCATATGCATTCCTCCAGGAGCGCGCGCAGATGCGCGGTCACTTTTATGAAGTCGACCGTGTCACGCATCGCAAGGGCGCGGGGATAGGGAAGATCGACCTTCATGAATTCTTTCACCCGGCCGGGGTGGGCCTGCAACATCAGCACGTGCTGACCGAGGAAGACCGCCTCCGGAATGGAATGGGTGACGAAAACGATGGTCGTGCCCGTTTCGCGCCAGATGCGAAGCAGTTCCTCGTTGAGCTTGTCGCGGGTGATTTCATCCAGAGCGCCGAAGGGCTCGTCCATCAGCAGGATACGTGGCTTTGTTATCAGGGCGCGGGCGATGGCGACGCGCTGGCGCATGCCGCCGGACAATTCGTGCGGCAGGGCATTTTCGCGACCCTTGAGGCCGACGAGAGCGAGCAGCTCCATGGGATCGGCGTAGGAGCTTTTGTCGTGCCTGCCGACTTCCAGCGGCAGGCGGACATTGTCGATGACGCTCCGCCACGGCAAAAGCGTTGCCTCCTGGAAGACGAAGGCAAAATCGCGACCTTGGCGCGCCTCTCGTGGCGGTCGGCCGAAAACCGAAACCGAACCGTCGCTGATGTCAACGAGATCGGCGATGCAGCGCAGCAAGGTCGACTTACCGCATCCGGACGGCCCGAGCATGGTGACGAACGATCCTTCCGGAATATCGACGGAGACCTTGGACAGAGCGGTGAACTCGTTGCCCTTGTCGCCGAAGCGAATATCGAGATCGCGAATGGAAACGGCAAGCCTTGACGTTTCGACGACCGGTAGCGGCGGCTGCTTGATGGTGGCGGCGCTCATCATGGCATTCATCCGATCTGCTTGCGGATATCGGTCGTCGCGTCGAGGATCGCCATGGTGGCGACGTCATCGACGGTCGGTATTGCTCCCGTAAACTGCTTGAGATCGGCGTAAGCCTTGATCTGTGCTGCCCAATTGTCCTTGTTCATCGCGCCCCAGCCGGTCTGCTTGGTGCTATCGCCGAAGGAGAAATCGATAACCGGGTGGACGGCTTCAAGCTCGCTGGCCTTGTCGAGATTGGGATAGGCATCGACCAGCATGTCGACGGCTTCTTCCGGATGGTCGCGGACGTAACCCCAACCTTTGGCGGCAGCCTTGGTGAAGCGCACCAGCACGTCGGAATGTTTGTCGAGCTGTTCGTCGGTCGTATAATAGACGTTGGCGTAGAGCTGCAGGCCGGCATCCCAGAGCATCATGTCGACACGATCGTCGCCGAGCACCTTCAGCGCGTTGGTGTTCGTGACCCAGCCGGTGACGGCATCGGCCTGGCCGGTCATCAGCTGGTTCATGTCGGAACCCATGTTGACCATCTTCACCTTGTCTTCCGGAATGCCGTTTTTGGCGAGGAGCGCGCGCAGCAGGATGAAGGCGGTCGGCTGGGTGGCGATCGTCTTGCCGATCATGTCCTTCGGCTCGCGGATCGGCGCCTTTTTCAGCGAGAAATATGTAAATGGATGCTTACGGTATCCTGCCAGAAACGCCTTGACCGGCATGCCGGCCGAGCGCGCGAGCATGACGGACGGGCTGGAGGAAATCTGCCCGATGGTGGATTGGCCTGCCGCAACGCCGGCAACGCCATCGACATTCGGGCCGCCGGGGACGATGGTGAGATTGATGCCCTGCTCGGTGAAAAAGCCCTTCTTCTGTGCCGCGACTTCGCCGATGAGTCCGTTGGAAGCAAGCCAGCCGAGCTGCATGCGCACTTCGGCAACATCGGCGGCCTTGCCGGCACGGATGCCGACGAAGGTCTGGGTCGCAGCAAGACCCCCGACCAAGGCAGCATTGGATAGGAAACGGCGACGATTCATCATGAATTGAGACATGCTGATAGTTCCCCTGTTGATTGGGCGATCGGACTTTTCGTCTCGTTATCCACCAATGCCAGGGATGATGGGGGAATTCAGCGTTCTAATAAAGAACAATTATGCGCACTATCGATTGCCGAAAAGGCAACGGTCAAGGTGGCGTAAGTCATGCCTTAGTTGCCGTGTTCATCACGAGAGTGCAGCCGTCGACCACCGCCGGACTTTGCGAGATCGGTGGCGGATAATGATGGATCAATGCTGTATGGGATATTCGAGCTGCAGCGCGACGATATCAGATGTTCGCGCACCATACCGCGCGGCAATCTCGAACAGCGTCTGATCCAGCGCCTGCGCGGGCGGGCGCGCGGGAACCGTCAAGACCGAGGCCTCGGTATGGGCTGAAAGGTCCGGCACAAGCAGGAGGCCGCTGCGCGAACGGATGGATTGGGCCGGCTCCGCAATGACAGCCTTCGAACGATAGGTTCTCGACCACGCATCCGCCGTCAGCGCCAAAGCGATTTCATCGAAACCGTCCTCCGCGGGCAGGCGGATGATCTCGTGGTTCCAGAAGGCAAGGGTGTTGCCGGCAAAGCGCCAGAGGCGGCTCGTTGTCATGTGAAACGGTGCGGAATCATGCGCGCTGCTCCAATCGATGACACCCAGCCGGGTGGCAGCCGAGCGCGCCTTCTGCGCTCCAGCAATGGCCTCCACCAGAGTCAGGGAAGCGGGGATCGATGCCGTGACGCCCGTGGTGCTCATGACATTACCGTCGACGATGTAACGCCGGTTATGAACCCACACTGTCCGCGGAAAGGTACGGCGGATTTCGTCGAAGGCGTACCAATGGGTGGTGGCGCGCTTGCCGTCGAATACGCCGGCCCTTGCCGCAAGCCAGGCGCCCTCACAGATCGAAACGACCATCGCGCCCTTCGATGATTGCTCGCGAATCCAGGCAATGACGTTGCGGCTGCTGTTGTCATGCATGGCGGGGATGATGACGATATCGGCGCCTTCCGGATGCTCACGGTCAAAATCCCGCATTGTCGCGTCCGGCTTGATTTTCAGCGCCGGCATGAGGTTCACGATGCCAGCCTGGGTCGAGACGATAATGACATCGGCGACATCGGCACTGCGCAGGACGCCGTAGGGGATGACGAGATCGGTTGTCTCCGTGCCTCGGTTGTCGGCGGCGATCGCGATGAGAGGCCGTGTCCGTCCGGCTTTGAACGTCGGGAGCCGGATGGCATTTTCCGCAGCTATCACAGGTCTTTCGAAAGGGAAAACCGCAATGCAAAATACGAGCAGGGCGAGAAGCAAGATTTTGGGGGAATGGCGATCCATGGCACGTGTCCAGATTTTTGATGTCATACCCTCGGAAATATTTGGTTCGCAGGCTGGCGAAAATGACAAAGATATCGCATTTTTCGCCAATGCAGGATTCTGGACATTCCCCGCGGCGTATCGTCGTTATCGGCTATGACGGTGTTCAGGCGCTCGATATCGTTGGACCCATGGAGGTCTTCGCGATGGCGAACCTTCATTTGCCCGAGGGTGCGCCGCCTTACGAAGTCGTGCTCGCGTCCCCGGCCGGTGGATCGGTGAAAAGCAGCTCCGCCGGCGGCCTTGTCTTCGGCGAGACCATGAGCCTCGAACAACTGCCCGCCGCTCTCGATACGATCATCCTCTCCGGCGGCAGCGAGGATGGGCTTCGGCAGGTCATATTTCAGACCGACCTGCTTGCCTGGCTGCATTCGCGGGCGAAGCCTACCCGGCGCATGGCTAGCGTCTGCACCGGAGCCTTCATCCTCGCGGCCGGCGGTTTCCTCGATGGCAGACGCGCGACCACGCATTGGAATTCCTGTTCCCTTTTGAAGGAATTGCGGCCTCAGATCGAGGTCGAGCCCGACGCCATCTTTGTGGCGGAGCCGCCCGTCTTCACCTCAGCCGGCATTACGGCTGGCATCGATCTATGTCTGGCGCTGGTCGAGGCCGATTGTGGTCCGAAGACCGCTCTTGCCGTTGCGCGACAGATGGTATTGTTCATGCGCCGGCCGGGCGGTCAGTCGCAGTTCAGCGCGGGCCTCGCCCTTCAGGCGAATGCGACACCGCGCTTGCGTCAGCTCCTGAGCGAGATCATCGACGATCCCACAGGGGATCTATCGGGACCTGCTCTTGCCAGCCGGGTCGGCATGACGGAGCGCACCTTTTCGCGCAGTTTCCGCAAGGAGACCGGAACAACGCCGGCGCAATTCGTGGAAACCGCACGGTTGGAGCGGGCAAAGGCGCTTCTCGAAAGCTCTGACTGGCCGCTGGCCCGCATCGCCGAGCGTTCGGGCTTTTCAAGCCCCGACACGCTGCATAGGGCCTTTCTCAAGAATCTTGCCATAACACCCGGCTTTTATCGGGCGCGTTTTGGCACGGGCGCCTGACGACAAGGTCAGCCTCGTCACTCACATGCCGACTCATGCCGCGCTGGTAAAAACTTCTCTTCTTTCGTAGATAAATATGGATTTGGAGCCAAGCTCGCGCATCAGCCGCCATATTCGATGATTTCGAGCCCGGCATTGTAATCCGTGGCATAGATCAGACCATTGGCGTCAACAAAGACGTCGGCTGATTGGATCACTTTCGGGCGGCCTGGACGGCGGTCGGTCATGACAGTCGGCCCCGCCGGCACGAGAGCGCCGGTTTCGACAGGATGATAGGGGTCGGAAATGTCGAAGGCGCGGATGCCGGCATTCTGCCACGTCGCAAAGATCAGCGTCTCGGAGACGAAAGATCCGGGCCGGTTTTCGTGCAGATTGTGCGGTCCGAAATGACCGCCCTTCTTCGCGTAGTCGATTTCGGCGGGGATCGGGAAAGTCGAGATGCTGATCGGATTTTCGGGCACGCGGATGTCGAAGACCCAGGTATGTTTCCGGCCGTCTTCCTCATTGTCCAGCACAGCCTCATCCGCCACGACAAGAAGATCGCGGCCGGGAAGTGGCAGCGGCGAATGTGTGCCGCCGCCGTAGGGCGGGCACCAGTTATGGTGTTTGATGAGCCGGGGGGCGGAATGATCCTTGATATCGAGGAGCGTCAATCCGCCATCGCGCCAGCAAGCGTAGGCGGTGTCGCCATGGACGAGCGCGTGGTGCAGGGCATAGCGCTTGCCGTCGCCCCAATTTGGGGTTTCGCCCGCCGCGCGGTTCATGCCGGGAAGCCACCATTGGCCGACAAGTTCGGGCCTGGTTGGATCGGCCATGTCGATGGTCACGAAGATATAGTCGGTAAAGCCGTCGAGCAGCGCCGAGGCATAGGCATAGCGGCCGCCGACATACCAAAGCCTGTGAAAGCCGACGCCTTCGACATCCAGTTGGCCGATCTTGCGCGGCTTGTCGGGAACGGAAATATCAAACACGCTCATGCCCGCGGTCCAGGCGCGCTCACGCTTTCTGGAGGCGACCGTCTCGCCGACGGATTGCGTGTAGTAGGCCTTCTCGTTCGTGAAGGTTTCCACGTCGGCAAAGAGGTCGAGCGCGTTGATGACCAGCAGCAGGTCGTCATGCGTCTGCAGATGGATGTTCCAGGTGTTGGCTGGCGCTGGCACGTAATTGACCGTCTTGGGATGTTTCGGGTCGCGTACGTCAACGATCGAGAAGCCCTGCGACCAGGGATGGGCGACATAGGCGTAGCCTCGATGAACCATCAATTGCAACCCATCGCCACGGCCGCCGATATCGTTATGGCCGATCAATGTCATGTTGCGGGCAAAGTCGGGTTTCGGCAGGTCGGTCGATGCCATGGGACGTCTCACGCTCAGGGGAATGAAAAGGGCCGCCCTTGCGGGCGGCGCCTGCGAAAGCAGCTGATAAGTCTCAGTTCTTGGCCGCCGGAATCCAGGCTGCCGTCGCGGCATCGCTCTTCAGGAAGGCCGGGAATTTCTGTTGCAGCTCTTCGATGGTGCCGATCTTGTTGTTGACGAGATCGTCGCGCGTGATGAGTGTCGGCTGCAGAAGAACGGAGTGGCCCGGAGGCTGACCGGCAATGGCAAGCGAAACGGCGCGGACGGAAACTTCACCGACGACGGCAGCGTTGGTGGCAGCCGTCGCTACCCAGGCGCTGTCCGGTTCGACCATCAGCTGGATATCGGCAGTCGACGTGTCGACGCCGTAGATCTTCACTTTGGCGGAAAGGCCGAGCTCGTCGATAGCGAGCTTTGCACCCTTGGCGAACTCATCCCATGGCGTGAAGATCACCGAAATATCCGGATTGGCGCGCAGGACGGCCTTGGTCTGGTCGGCGACGGAGGCGGGAACGGTGTCATTGACCACGCCCCAGACGGCCTTTTCCTTCAGATTGTGCTTGGCAATGAAGTCCTTCCACACCGCATATCGGCGGTCGAGCGGCGCGAAACCGGCAACGTAGACCGCACCGCCGGTGAACCCGTCACCCTTATCCTTCACGGCCTGGTCAAGCACGAGCTTGGCCATGTCCTTGTCGCTCTGTTCGATCTGCGGAATTTGCGGATTGTCGAGGTTGACGTCATAGGCGACCACCTTGATGCCCTTGTCGAGTGCCTTCTGCACGACATCCTTCAGGACCTCTGGACGGCCATTGTTGATGATGATGCCGTCGACGCCGAGATTGATCGCCTGCTCGACAAGATTGCGCTGCGTGTCGTTGTCATTGCGGGCCTGCGAAACAGTGAGGTTGACGCCAAGCGCATCCGCCTGCCGCTTGACGCCGGCCTCGAAGGCTTGCAGCCAGTCGCCGCTGCCAAGGAAGCTGATGACGGCGATATTGACTGTTCTTTTATCGAAGGGAGCGGGCGCGCCGCTGAGGCCTGCCGCCGATGCCGTGGTCATGAAAAGCGAGCCGGCGACGACGGCCGAAGCTATGATTTTGAATAATTTGATCATTGAAAATCCATTGAGCGTTGAGTTGGGATGGATGGCGGGATCACGCCTTGCTGCGGCCGATCCCGTAGGTCAGCGCAAGCGCGCCGACGAGAACGGCACCCTTGATGAAATCCTGGGTATAATAGGGCGCATTCAGCATCGTCAGGCCGTTCAGAAGCACACCGACGAAGACCGCTCCGATCGTCGTGCCAAGAACGTTGGGGCGGCGCAGGCCAAGGACGGCAAAGCCGATGAGCGAGGCTGCGACGGAGTCCATCAGCAGCGATGCGCCGGAAGAGACGTCGCCGCGACCGACGCGGGCGGCAACGATAATGCCGCCGAGCGAAGCGAGAACGCCTGACAGCACATAGGCAAAGGTTTTCAGCCGGGCGATATTGGCGCCGGCGAGCCGCGTCGCGGCTTCATTGCCGCCGGTTGCGTAAAGAAGGCGACCGAGGCGCGTACGCTCGGTGAGGACATAGAGCACGACGGCGACGACAAGCATCAGAATGACGGGAAAGGGAATGGTGCCGAACAGGCTTGAACGTCCTATCGTCAAAAAGGTGGGATCGACCTTGCCGATCGCCTTCGTCCCATCGGGAAGGATCAAACCCACCGAGATCGAGCGTCCGGCTGTCGGGATCAGCTGCAATCCCGTGAGCAGGAACATGGTAGAGAGGGTCGCGAGGAGATCCGGCACCTT
Organism: Rhizobium sp. ERR 1071; assembly: GCF_007828675.1. Lineage (NCBI taxonomy): Bacteria > Pseudomonadati > Pseudomonadota > Alphaproteobacteria > Hyphomicrobiales > Rhizobiaceae > Rhizobium > Rhizobium sp. ERR 1071. The sequence continues at coordinate 40,635 of NZ_VITM01000004.1, forward strand.
CAGCCGAACGATCAGCAGAGAATTGACGAGCCCGACGATCGCGCCGAAAGCGAGAACCAGCGGCACGGTCTCATAGACATCGAGGTTCCATACGATCATGGCATAGCTGGCGGCCATGACACTGGAGGCAGCTACCGCGCCAACGGATAGATCGAAACCGCCGATGGCAAGCGTCACCGTCACGCCGGCACCGATGATGGCGACCACCGAAACTGCCTGCAGGATGCTCATCAGATTGTTGATGTTGATGAAGGCCGGCTGGGCGAAGCTGAAAATGATAATAAGGGCAAGGAGGAGGAGAAATACAGCGCCCCGCCGCACGAATTCCTGCGGTGATATCGCATGGTTCGTCCGCCTGATCTGTTCGGGGATTTCCACGGTACCTTCACTCATCAGGCATATTCCTCGTTCTGCCGGCCGCCTGAGGCCGCATCAACGGCTTCTTTGAGACCATGATGTTCCATCACCAGCACCCGGTCGGCGACTTCGAGTGCCTCTTCCGGATCGGATGTGGCGATCAGCGTAGCGCGGTCGGTATGGGCGCGTATGGCCGCGATAATGTCCTGGCGGGCGCCGACATCGACCCCCTGAAAGGGCTCGTCGAGAAGCAGCAGGCGGCTTGGCTCGGCTTCCCAGCGCGCGAGCACGACCTTTTGCTGATTGCCGCCGGAAAGAGACCAGACGGACGCCTCGGGACCGGGGGCCTTTATGCCGAGGCGCCGGATGGCCTTTTCTCCCTCACGGCTCTCGTGCCCGGAAAACAGGAAACCCGATGGATACCAGCGTTTTAGGTGCGGTAGGCTGATCGTTGCCGCAATACTCTCTCCGGGCCAGTCTGATGGCATCAGAGAAGAGCGATGCCGGTCAGCGGCAGCCATGACGACGCCACGCGCGATTGCATCCGCAGGCGAGCCGGGCTGAAATGCAATGCCGTCCAGAAGCGCCGTGCCGGAGGCAAAGCGTCCGATGCCGAAAAGCGTAGACAGAAGACGGCTCTTGCCGGCGCCGAGAACGCCGGTAATGGCGACGACCTCGCCGACATGAAGCCTGAGATCGATCGGGGGGCTATCGGCAAACAACTGTATGCCCTGAAGCTCCAGTATGGTTCGGTCGAATTGTTCACGGCGATGCGGGCGAGCCGCCTTCATGGAACGGCCGATCATGGTTTCGATGGCGGCGTCGAAGTCAATCGGGCGCGAGAAGGCACCGACGTTGCGGCCGCCGCGCAGGACGACCACGCGATCGGCGAGCGCATCGAGATCGGCCGTACGATGCGAGATATAGAGAATGCCCAAGCCGCGGGCCTTCAGTCGACGGACGATATCATAAAGCCGGCTCGCCTCGCGCGCAGACAGGCTTGCGGTCGGCTCATCCAGGATCAGCAATTGCGCCTGATTGGAAAGGGCGCGCGCAATGGCGACCATCTGCCGGTCGGCAGTGCCGAGATCGCCGAAATCTCGATCGAGCGGCAAGTCGAAGCCGGTTTCAGAGAGGATCGCTTCTGCCTTCCGCCGCGCTGAACGCTTCGACAGAAAGAAGGGCAGGCGTCCGTCAACATATTGGTTGAGCAGCAGCGCATCCGCGACCGAAAGGCCGGCGACCCCGACGACATCGGTCGATTGATGCACGGTAACGATGCCCTGCGCTGTTGCCTCGGCCGGACTGTCGGGGCGATAATCCGCGCCGTTCCATAGGATCGTGCCTGAATCGGCGCGGTGAATACCCGACAAGATTTTGACCAGCGTCGACTTGCCGGCGCCATTCGCTCCCATCAGTGCGACGACCTCGCCGCGATCAACGGTTAGAGACGCTGCCGACAAAGCCTGTGTCGAGCCGAAAGCAAGCGAAAGATTTTGGGCATCCAGCAAGGTCATGGGCATGGGTTCGATGATTGTCAGCGGTACTCGTAAGCCACTGGCGATCAATTAAAAGGACGAGCCTTGCTTTGTTTATTTAATCCATAGAATAAATTTTTTCGGGCTCCGGTTCGCCTCCATCTGGAGCTCGTGGATGTGCGGCGAGATCGAGCAAGTGTTGCCGACGCCTGTCGTCAGGGAGTTTAATTTGTCTGAAATTCCGAGGGAGCCGGAAAACCCTTCCTTTAATCTACTAATTTTATAGACAATATAAAACCGTTAAATATCAGCAATGTCCGCGATAGCGAGGTGATCACGTCGCGCCCGCGGAAACATGCGCCAGGGGTTTTCATGGATACAGTGCTCTATCTCGCTTCTCTTGCAACGCGGCCAAGCCTTGCGGCAACCAAACGCGCCTGGTCGATCCTGCAGCATTTTCTGGCGGGCCTGATGGTCCTCTTTTCGCTTCTGGTGCTGCTCCACGCTCTTTGCGGAAGCTGAGATCTGCGCTTCGATTAAGGGTTGGCGAGACGAAGCAAAGAAAGGCCCGGCGTGCCGCATCTGAACGCCGGGCCTTATGCGGTTACTTGATGCTGTTCAGATCGACGCCCTTGGTTTCCCGAACGAAGATAAGGCCGATGATCAGAGTCATCGCAGCAATCGCGATCGGGTACCAGAGGCCGTAGTAGATATCGCCCTTGGCGGCGCTCATGGCGAAGACCGTTGCGGGCAGCAGGCCGCCGAACCAGCCGTTGCCGATATGATAGGGCAGCGACATACCTGTATAGCGGATGCGGGTCGGGAACATCTCAACCAGGATTGCGGCGATCGGGCCGTAGACCATCGTCACATAGATGACGAGGATGGTCAGGATGAAGATGGTCAGCGGCCAGTTGATGACCGAGGGATCGGCAACCATCTTGAAGGCACCACCCTTGGGTATGGTGTAGACCGGCATTTCGGTCGCGCCGCCGGCCTGATCCGCCGTCAGAAGCTTCGCCTTGACGAGATCCGCGACCGGAGTGACTGTCTTGTCGCCCGCCCGCACGGTTGCCGCATTGAGCCCGAGTTCCGGGTTTGCGGCGATGAAGGCATCCAGCTTGGCGTCCGGTACCTTGGCGGGATCGCGCGCCAGCGGGAAGCCGGCCTTCTGCAGGGCAAGGTTCATGTCATGCGTGAATGCCGCGCTCTTCGCTGCTGCACCGGCACCTGCCGCCGTCGCATCGTAAGAGGTGATGGTCGCGTCGCCGACCTTGACCGTCGCCGGCTGCCCGGCTGCGCCTTCGACAATCGTATAGGGCACGGACGACTTCGCCAGGAAGGACGTGGCGATATCGCACGAATTGTTGAACTTGGCGGTGCCTACGGGATTGAACTGGAAGGTGCAATCGCCAGGAGCAGCCGTCACCGTCGCCCGGATGGTTTGCTCCGCTTGGGCAAGCGCCGGATTTGCGGCATTGGTCAAAGCCTTGAACAGCGGGGAATAGGTGAGGATCGCCAGTGCAAGGCCCGCCATGATGATCGGCTTGCGGCCGATCTTGTCGGAAAGCCAGCCGAAGAACACGAAGAAACCGCTGCCGATCAGAAGCGCGATCGCGATCATGATGTTGACCGATTGGCCGTCGACCTTCAGCACGTTCTGCAGGAAGAACAGGGAGTAGAATTGGCCGGCATACCAGACGACCGCCTGGCCGGCGGTAAGGCCGAGCAGGGCGATCAAGGCGATCTTGGCATTCTTCCACTGGCCGAAGGCCTCGGAAAGCGGAGCTTTGGAGCCCTTGCCCTCTTCCTTCATCTTCTTAAATGCCGGCGATTCGCTGAGCGACAGCCGTATCCAGACGGAGATGGCGAGCAGAAGGCAGGAGAGCAGGAAGGGAATGCGCCAGCCCCAGGCGGCAAAGGCATCCTTCCCGAGGGCGTTCTGGACGATCAGGATAACGATCAGCGACAGGAACAGGCCGAGCGTCGCAGTCGTCTGGATCCAGGAGGTGTAATAGCCGCGTTTGTTGTCGGGTGCGTGTTCGGCGACATAAGTCGCAGCACCGCCATATTCTCCGCCGAGCGCCAGACCTTGCAGCAGGCGAAGGATGATCAGGACGACGGGCGCGGCGATGCCCCAGCTCGCCGATCCGGGAAGGACGCCGACCAAAAAGGTCGAAAGACCCATAATCAGGATCGTGACGAGGAAGGTGTATTTACGCCCGACAAGATCGCCGATGCGCCCGAAGACGAGGGCGCCGAACGGCCTGACGAGGAAGCCGGCGGCAAAGGCGAGCAGGGCGAAGATATTGCGGGTTGCTTCCGGATAGTCGCTGAAGAAGGCCGTGCCGATGAAGGCGGCCAGAGAACCGTAAAGATAGAAATCGTACCATTCGAACACGGTTCCAAGGGAGGAGGCGAAGATGACCTTCTTCTCCTCCCTGGTCATGCCTCGACTCGTCGTCTCGGCCACGGACGTGGATGCCATGAATCAATCCTCCCAATTGCACCAGGGACATGGTCAAAAGACCCGTGTCATGTCCCCCATAATGACATTACGCAGGACTTTCCTGCCGATGGGCGCGGAAAGTCGCGCCAGTGGGTGCTCTCCTGATTTCCTCCCCCAGAAGATCACGCACCTGATGCATATGTGAGTGTTGGCCAAAAATTGAAAATTGCAATGGCTGCAACCGCTGCCGCTTACGGAAATCTGTGTGTAAGCATCAAGAAATACGAATATGTCCTTCCCCAGCGTGGCGGCAAGGGCTTTTGGCCGAGAAAAGAGCTGTCGGGCTTGGTGAAATATGAGGCACCCGACAGGTTTCGCGGAAGCGGGTCCAGGCCGTTTCCAGCCTGTCTTATGCCGCCTGCAGTTGCAGGCGGCGCATTGGCGGAAAGGCAAGCGCGATGGCGGCAGCCCCCAACCCCACAAGGGACGAGCCGATGAAGAGCCAGGAATAATTGGCGAAGGTATCGAAGATCCAGCCGCCGATCAAAGGCCCGGCGGCCATGCCGATGCTCGAGAGCATCGATGCCGCGCCAAAGACGGTGCCGATGACGCGCGGTCCGAAATATTCGCGCGCGAGCACGGCATAAAGCGGCATGACACCGCCATAGGCGCTGCCGAAGATGACCGCCAAAGCATAGAACTCGCCGAGTTCACTGACCATCAGATAGGTAGCAAGTGCCGCCGCCTGCACGAGAAGGCCCGCAACAAGCACCGGTTTCACACCGAGCCTGTCCGCCAGCGCCCCGTAAAGAAGACGGCCGCCAAGGCCTGCGAGGCCCTCGACGCTATAGATGCTGACTGCTGCCATTGGCCCTACACCACAGATGGTGGCGTAACTGACCATGTGGAAGATCGGCCCGGAGTGGGCTGCACAGCAGGCAAAGAAGGTCGCGCCGAGTACGAGGAATTGCGGCGAGCGGAAGATCCGGCCAAGGGGCAGGCTCTGCTCTTCCCTCTGCCCGCCCGAAGCGGTGGCTTCGGCAAGAACAGGTGCCCGCCGCACCAGCAGTGCCGCCGGTATCAGTAGAACCCAGGCCATGATGCCGATGATGAGCATGGCGAAACGCCAATCGTAAGCGGAAATCAGGTAACGGGCGAAGGGCGATACCGTCATAGGTGCAACGCCCATGCCGGCCGAGACCAGCGACACCGCAAGACCTCTGCCCTCGTCGAACCAGGCGGTCGTCGCTGCGATCATCGGTGCGAAGAAGGCGCTGGCGGCAAGGCCGACGAGAATACCGTAGGTCAGCTGGAATTGCAGAAGCGAGCCCGCCCGGCTTGCCAGAACAAGCGCAAGTCCAAGCAGCAACGCTCCGATCACCACCACGATGCGGATGCCGAAACGATCGCTTGCGGCACCCCAGGCAAAGGCGCCGAGGCCCATGGTCAGGAAATTCAGCGTCATGGCGGCAGCGATGCCGGCATGCGACCAGCCTGTATCGGCGGCAATTGGTACCTGAAAGATCGCCAAGGAAAACATCGCGCCGAGCGCAACACAGGTCATCAGCGCGCCGGCACCGACAATCACCCAACGATAGGACGAACTCATTTTTGCAGCTCCCTTCATCCGGTTCAGCTCACGCGCGAAAGATCGGATAATATCCTTTCGCGTCATATCTGGAATAAAGACGATTGCGTCGGGACGATTTCGACATTGCCGCCGGAAAAATTTTTATCGGCGGTGCGGGAACACGTTGAAGCGGCCTGGATGAGAGGCGTCCTCGGCAACCGAAGTGGTAGAAGCTTACCCTCCCCTTGAGGGGCCTCGAAGGGAGGTTTTGTTTCGCACCCAGTGCGCCCCGCTAGAAAAATGTCCTCCTGCGGGGTGATGGCCTGAACGTCCAGCCGCCGCCAGCATCCGGAATTTAATCTTGAGCTCATATAGGGCTGCTAAGACAGCCGCCTCGATGCTGGAAGACCCTGCTTCGCGGCTGTAAGGCCAGCGCATGCAGCTGCAAATGACATACATGCTCAAAGCAATACCGAACCAGATTCATATCATGGAGCGGACCATTCAATGGCTCATATCGTCATCATCAATCCGCGTTTCGAAACCTCTTATTGGGGCATGGAGCACGCTCTGCCGCTGTTCGACGTGAAGGCCAACCTTCCGGTTGCCTGCCTGCCTTTGCTGGCGGCGCTGACGCCGGCCGAACATACCGTCACTCTGGTGGACGAGAATATCGAGCCGATAGACTACGGCCTTTGCGAGAAGGCCGATATCGTTGCGCTGACGGGCATGATCGTCCAGCGCTTCCGCATGACGGAAATCCTGACCGAGCTCAAACGGCGCAACTGTTTCACCGTCGTCGGCGGACCTTGGGTTACGGTCAAGGAGGATTATTTCGGCAATCTCGTCGATGTCTCCTTCATTGGCGAGGCGGAAGAGACATGGCCCAAATTCCTGGCTGAATGGCAGGAGGGTCATCATGCGCGGCGCTATGAACAGGCTGACAAGACGGATATGAGCAAGGTGCCCGTGCCGCGTTTTGATCTCCTGAAGATGGACGAATATGCTGTCGGCAGCATCCAGTTTTCGCGCGGCTGTCCCTTCACCTGCGATTTTTGCGATATCATCGTCGTTTTCGGCCGCAAGCCGCGCATCAAGACCAGTACGCAGATTATTGCCGAGATGGAGGCCCTGCTCGCCTCCGGAATGGATACGGCTTTCATCGTTGACGACAATCTGATCGGCAACAAGAAGGCAATCAAGGAGGTCCTGCGGGATGTCGTTGCCTGGCAGGAGCGCCATCATTACCCGATGACGTTCCTGACGGAGGCATCGATCGATCTGGCTGACGATGCTGAATTGATGCAGTTGATGGTCGATGCCAATATCCGCGTCGTCTTCATCGGCATCGAAACTCCGAACGAGGAGGCGCTGCGCGAAACCAAGAAGCTGCAGAACCTGCGCAAGGGCGGGACGATGCTGGACAAGATCCACACGATCCAGCAGACCGGGATGGAAGTCTGGTGCGGCATGATCCTGGGCTTCGATAGTGACGATGCGACCATTTTCGATGCGCAGCGGGTCTTCATCAGGGATGCGCGCATCGTCAACGCCATGATCGGCATGCTGGCGGCGATTCCGAAGACGCCGCTTTATACGCGCCTCGCCAAGGAAGGTCGCCTCGACCACGACGATCCGCCCGCCTATGGCACCAATGTCATACCGCTCAATCTCTCGCGCGAAACCCTGCGGGATGGATATCTTTCGGTTCTAAGCGATCTGCACGAGCCGGCCGCCTATTTCGATCGGTTGGATGCGCTTTACATCGATGCGCGTATCGAACCGGAAAGTACCCGCTTACGCCACCTGCGCCGCCATCCACTGCGCCTGCTGGCACTCAACGCGACATGGGCATTCGAAGCTGTCGGGATTTTCCTCCGGTTGATGCGCCGAGTTAAGGAGGCTGATTTGCGCGCCACTTACCGCGCGCGGCTTTTCAATCTCCTGCGGCATCGGCGCTCTCCTGTCGTCCTGCAAATCTACGCCATCAAATGCGCCATGCACTACCACGCCCATATTATGGTGCAGCAGATGCGCACTGGCGGCGGTATCGTCAATTCATTCTAACGGGCTCTGTAATTTCCGTTTGTCGTCGGGCTCGCCTTGCGGCCGCGGTCTAACATTTCGTTCGCAGACGATTATTCGACACCATCGTCACTGTTGCTTCGATGCAACATATTGTGCCGGATATTTGCAATTCGAAATTGTGGGGTTGCCGATTTGTGGATCTCGCGTATGATTACGCCATCCGTAAATCGAACAAGGAGGCGTGACATGCATAATTCACATATGTTTACCTACGTCTCCGGCGGAATGATGTCGATCGCCATGGTGTGTGCTGCACCAACCGCGCGGCGACTCTATAATTAAAGCTCAAAAGAGCTTTATTTTCTGCCGCTTAGGCGTTTTCCCAATAAACCTATATGACTTGCCGAGGGTGTGATTTGGTGTGTCGTTGACGCATCGACTCCTGAAGCCGGTCAAGCTTCAAGAGGACCTGGTCGCGTGACTGCGCCAGGAATAGCGATGACTCATTCACAATTTATAGTTGCCGAGAGTTTGACGGCGACGGTCGATGAACTGTACCAGAAATTCGGTGCGTGGAGGACTGCGCGCGCCCTGCTGTTTGTTGTCTGGAAACGGCGGCAGACTTATGAGCAGGTATACGGATTATCGAATTATCAGCTTCGGGATATCGGTCTTCCCGAGCGTGAGGAAGGGCTGGATTATCGCAGCTTGCTGGCGTTGCATGTGAGCCGCCTTAAATGAGGTGGGTTTGATGCAGATGGGCACTTTACGGCTCGTCCTTCTTGACCTCTGCTGGTTCGAGAATGGCGGTGCGGCTGCGAAATCACGACGGACGGGAAACCATTTGTATGGTGGGTTCACCGCTCCGTTCGCTGTAGCCTACCTATCAGCCGCCGCGCGGCGGATATCGCAGGGGGAGGCGATGCCTTCCCCTGTGACCTGACTGGCGTCGAAAGCCGAAACTGGCCGATATCTTTCCTACCGACAGCGTATCGGTCTGAATTCTCCAGTGAATGATGAAGTGTCGCCTGGAGAGGGTCGCAATCTTCCCGCAATCCGCTTATGCAATGCAATCCTTACATTTTTGGGGACGGTTCATTGCGGATATTGTTGCTTGAAGACGAGCCGGAAATGGCTGCGGCGCTGAGCGCTGCGTTGCAGGCTCGCGATGCCGTCGTCGATCACGTCTCGATCCTGGCCGATGCCGAAGAGGCTGCGATCAATCTCCCTTATGATGTCATTCTCCTCGACCGGCAGGTTCCGGATGGCGATGGCTTGTCGATCATTCCGAAGCTGCGCGCGGCCGGCATCGATACGCCCGTTATCGTGTTGACGGCACGCGGCGATCTCGACGACCGTATTGGCGGCCTTGATACCGGCGCCGACGATTATCTCGTCAAGCCTTTTGCCATGGAGGAGCTTCTGGCGCGACTGCGCGCCATCCTGAGGCGCCCCGGCGAACTGCGGAGCGAGGTGATGAATTTCGGCAGGCTATCTTATGACTTCGGCTGTCATGACATCCTGATCGAGGGTGAACGGCTCGAATTGCCCCGCCGGGAAGTTCTGGTCTTTGAGGCGCTTGCGCGTCGGCTTGGTCGCACGGTATCGCGCCACGCTCTGGAGGAGGCTGTCTATGGGTTCAGCGAAGATATCCAGTCAAACACCCTGGATGCGCATATCTCCCGTCTTCGCCGCAAGCTTGCCTCGGTGGAGTCCGGGCTGGAGATTCATCCTGTTCGCGGCATTGGCTATCTGATGAGACTGAAATCATGAGCGGAGGCCAGCCTTCCTTGCGATGGCGTCTCGTATCGCGCCTATCATTCCTGCAAGCGATCTTCCTGTCGCTGCTTGCGGTGCTCATCGTGGCTGCTCTTTGGGCGACCGGCAGTTTCATCTCTCTTCAGCCGGAAGATGAGACCATCGATGCCATCTCCCGGTCCCTTGGGCGCGATCAGAATGGTGCCCTTATGCTGAAGGAGACGGCAGCGCTTTTGGCGCGGCGTGGGGATCTGCCGGGTCTCTGGTTCGTCGTTCGCGATCGCAGCGGCGCCACGATCAAGGACGGAAACGTACCCGCGGCCTATGCCGCGATCGGCGCTGCGCTCGACGGTGTCGGACAAGCCCGTTTCGGCGGCAATCTCGGCGGCAGCACCGTACCTGCCGCCCGGTTGCAATGGGTCTCGTCTCCGGCCGGTGAGGTCCAGGTTCTGACAGGTATGGACGGCAGCGTGTCGACGATCCGTGTCCTTGGCGCGGTGGGCATTGTCTTCTTCAGCGCTCTTCTGCCGCTGCTCATCGTAACGGCGATCGCAACGGTGATTGCCGCGCCGCTCGTGATTCGCCGCGCTTTTTCTTCGCTCGATTCCGCCGTTGCCCGCGCCGGGCAGATCGATATCAATCGCCAGGGGATGCGGCTACCGATCGATGATGTTCCGCGCGAGATCCTGCCGCTTGTCGAAGCCGTCAATGACGCGCTGAGCCGGCTGGACGACGGCTATGAGCGGCAGAAGCGTCTGTTTTCCCATCTTGCCCATGAGTGGCGGACGCCGGTCGCAATCCTGCAGGCACGTCTCGATGGTCTGCCGGCAGGCCCTTTGAAGGAGCGGCTGTTTGAGGATACGGTGCGCCTTGCGACGCTTGCCGAGCAGTTCCTCGATCTTCAGCGCCTCAATCATCGCTTCGAGCCAACTTCAGTTGATCTCGTACAGGTCGCCGAACACGTCGTTTCGGAACTGGCGCCGCTCGCGATCGCTGCCAATTACGAACCCTGTTTCATCAAGGACGAGGAGGCCGTGGAGATCCTTGGCGATCGCATGGCCATCGAGCGGGCCGTCACCAACCTCGTGCAGAATGCGATTCAGCATGGCGGCCGCCGCGGCAGGATCACCGTCCATGTCGGCTGTGCCACCGGCATCACCGTAAGCGACGAAGGAAATGGTGTCCCGCAAGAGGAGCGGGACCGCATCTTCGAACCGTTTCACCGCCTCCAGGGACGCAGCAAAGGTTTCGGCCTCGGGCTGAACCTCGTTCAGGAGATTGCGAGGCTCCATGGCGGAAAGGTTTGCGTCATCGACGGACCGACGGGTGGTGCGTCTTTCAGATTGAACTTTCCGATGGCCGGATAGCCTATCGGCTCCCGATGCAATGTTCTCGCAATCGGCTCCTCCTAGGAAAAGCCTGCCGCACAGGCGAATCTCTTGAGCCCCTACTGGCGGGAACATATGTCAAACACATCACTATTCTTGCGAACTCTGCTGACCAATCCGCGCATGGTGGGAGCGATCGCCCCCTCCGGCCCGGTCCTAGCCAATCTGATTACAAGCGAAATTGGTCCTTCGGCGGGACCGATCCTCGAGCTCGGTCCGGGCACGGGAGTATTCACACGAGCCCTACTCGCACGCGGCATATGCGAAAGCGATATTACGCTGATTGAATCCGCTGATAGTTTTGCCAGTCTGCTGCGACAGCGGTTTCCTGATGCCCGCGTCATCTGCGCCGATGCTGCGCGGCTTGATGCCTATGACTTGCCTGAAGGAGAGCTGTTCGGCTGTGCGATCAGCGGGTTGCCGCTACTTAACATGTCGCCGAAGACGGTCATTGCCATTCTTGCTGCGGTATCAGCGAGGCTGCGTGAGGGCGGGGCACTCTATCAGTTCACCTATGGCCTGCGCTGTCCGATACCGCATCGCCTGCTCGACCGGTATGGCTTCAAGGCAACGCTGCAGGGCCAGGTGCTGCGCAACTTTCCGCCTGCTAGGGTCTATAAGATCGTCCGGCGCAGGCCGATAAAATCTCCGGCTGCCGCCACATGAGTGACTCCTCCTATATGTTGGATGTTCTGCCCGATCTGGCGGCGTGGGGACTGTTCGGCCTTGCATTGTGTTCCGCGATCGAGAAGCTTGTCCCCATCCTACCGTCGATCGCCCTATTCTTGATGCTGGGCATGCTGGGTGTCGCCAACCCGGTTGATCTGCCTGCAGTGATCGCCGTTACCGCCGCCGGTTCAACGGCAGGCTCGCTGTTCTGGTATGGAATAGGCCGTTGGCTGGGACCTGCGCGTGGCGACCTCTTCGTGCTGAGGATGACCCGGCGTCTGGATATCAAAGAAGAGTGGTATCTGCGCCTGAAACGCAATTATCATGGTCATGCCATACGGGCCACGCTCTTCGGTCAGCTTGTGCCTATCGTTCGCGCCTATATGGCATTGCCAGCAGGTGTGCTTGCCATCCCGGCGCCAGGCTTTGCCATCGCGACATTCTGCGGCGCATTGATTTGGAATACGCCGTTTCTGGTATCGGGTTATTTGTTGCGTCAACAAATATTGGCGCCAGATGCAGCAGCACCTGCCGCCGTCGTAGCAATCATCTTGGTCAATCTTCTGCTTGCGCTGCTGCGATTTTACCGGCCAAGCCGTAGCGCGGCTTAGCCGGTCATCATGCTTACCGTCGGCTATACGGTCAGAACGGCGTATATGACGCCACCGTTTTCGCCGCGTGTAAGGGAAACATCGGCGATCGGGTGTTTGACCTTGTCGATGATCGACTGGACATCCTCGTCCGTTCGCCAGATCAGCGGCCAATTCATGAAGGTCTCCATATAACCTTCGACACCGATATCCTTGGCGAAGTTTGCGAGCAGGAATTTGCCGCCGGGCTTCAGCATCTGCAGGCAGCGTTCCGTCAGACGCACGGCTACGCTTTCAGCCAGATAATCGTAAAGGCCGGCTGCATAGATGAAGTCGAACGTGCCGAGCTTCTGCGCGCGTCCCAAAATGGTGCGAACGGAGCCATTGATCGCTTCGATGCAGGTGCCATGGAAGGTCGAGCTCACCGCCCCGACACTGACCGGGTCCTGATCAAGCGCGACCCAGCGCTTGAGCCTGCCGCTCTGCAGAGCCTTTGAGAGCTCCGCTTCGCGAAGATGGCCGGCCGCGATTGCCAGGACTTCGGCGCCATCCGTCGCCTCCGCCACTGCATCGACGTGGGCTGCCAGGATCTCCCGCCTTTCTCGCACGGCGACGGCGGATGGTGCGCGCCGGGTGAAATCGTAAACTTCTGCGCCCAGCGCCGAAGCTTCCGCCACCTGTGCGGCAACGGCCGGATGTTCATAGATGAAATCCAGCAGATAGGCATCGCCGCTGTAGCCGCGCGGCTTTTCGAAGGACCATCGCGTCAGAGGGTCCTGCAGCAGGTAGGACGACACGGGATGCCCCTGCGCCACCGAGGCGAGATGTGCCCAGGTCAGGGGTGTCGTCTTGTTTTTCAGCGCCTGCAGACGCTCCGTCAAGGCTTGCATGGTGCCTGGAACGGGCGCGTTTGCTTCGAACGCCTGCTGCGTGAGGGAGAGAATGAGGGCGAGTTCGGCCTCGCCCTCCTTTATTTGGTCGGTTGCAATGTTGTTACCGGACGATCTCGTATGTTCCGAGATGGACTGGGAGGTAACGAGGCTGAAGCCATCAAGAGCGGTTTGAAATTGTTTCAATTTTAAATCATTCCGTGAACACTACGCAAACCATATCTCATATAAAAATTGAGCGCTATGGTTTTGTTAATGTCGCTGCGGCAACGCTGTCGTTATCAAACGGATCAAATTAGCCGCCGTGGTGAAGCGAGCGATTTGTTCATTCGAGCGACGCAAAGGTAACGCGGTGGACATGAGGTCTCGGCTAACTCGGGTGATGATGAGCATGCGTCGATTGTCGGGAAACAGCGATCTTGGTCAGAGCGAGGCTCGCATGACTAACCGCCCCGATGAGCTGCGCGGGCTCTACAAAGCCTATAGCAACGATGCGCGGCGCGTCTTGGCTCGCAGCGGTCTGTGGCTTGCCGTGCCCGTTTATATCCTCTTCCTGGTCACGGATCTGGTCTTCATTCCCGACGTCTCGCACGTGACGATCCCTGCGCGGTTTCTGATTGGGGGCTTTTCGCTTTTGATCCTGGAAATGCAGTTTTCGCGGCAACGTCGTGCCGGCGAGCTTGAGGCGACATGTGCTGCGGCCGTCGTTCTTGGATATGTCGTGTGGCTGCTGCCGGCATTGCAGACGGCCAATGCCGAGGCATTCTCCTATTATGCCGCCTTCGGCGCCATCTTCATGATGGGCGTTAACCTGTTCTTCAGCCTTGAATTCGGCCTGGCACTGATGTCGTCAGGGCTGATCTTCGCCTTTTTCCTGCTGTCGCTGACGGAATTTCACTATAGCGCCGCCTACTGTCTGGCCTTCACCACCTTCTATCTCTGCTGCTTCGTGTTCACCTCCTATGTGAACTGGAAACTGAACAAGGAGCGTTTCAACGTCTTTCTCAATGCCAGGGAAGCGGAGCTGCAGCAGCGCCAGGCGACCGAGCGCGGCGAGGCGCTTCTGCGGCTTTCGATCACGGATTCCCTGACCGGGATGGAGAACAGAAGAGCCGCGGATATAAGGCTGAAACAATTTTGGGATCGCTGGCGCGAGAAGGGCGCAGCATTCGCCATCCTGCTGGTCGATGTCGACTTCTTTAAGAAGTATAATGATTATTACGGCCATCAGGAGGGGGATCACTGCCTTGTGACGGTTGCCAATGCGCTGTCGAACATCGTTGCTCCACTCGGGGCAACGGTGGGACGTTACGGCGGCGAGGAATTCATCGTTATCCTCGATCTGGAGAGCAGTTCGGATGCGCTGGCTCTGGCGGATGCCATTTGTCAGGGGATAGAGGCTCTCGATATCGTCCATGCACAACGTCTGGACGGCTTCCGGCATGTCACGGTGAGCGTTGGAGCGACCATTACGAGAGACGTCGCCGGCGCGAAGCTGGAGAACGTGATCAACGAGGCAGACCGTGCTCTGTATTCGGCAAAGGCGAGCGGCCGCAATTGTGCACGGATCTTCGATCCGAACGAGCTGCCGGGCGGCGATGCGAGCGAGAATATCGCGGCTATTTTGAAGATCGCCATCCAGCAGAACCTCGTCTCGCTGGTCTACCAGCCGATCCAATATCTCCAGACTGGAGAAATCGGTGCCTATGAAGCTCTGATGCGCCTGCAGTTGCTCGACGGATCGAATGCTTCTCCCGCCGTCTTTATCCCGATAGCGGAACGCACCGGCGCCATCATGGAACTCGGCTATTGGGCGATCAGAAGGGCCTGCTGTGATTTGCTTACCCGCGACATTGTCGACACGGTCAGCATAAACGTCTCCCCGATCCAGCTGCGGGCTCCGGGTTTCGCCGCACAGGTGGCCGCTATTCTGGCGGAAACGGGCGTTTCGGGTCACAGGGTGGCGTTCGAGATCACCGAGGGCGTCGATATGGAGATACGCCCCGATGTCCTCGACAGCATTCAGGATCTGAAGAAGCTCGGCATCAAATTCTGGCTGGATGATTTCGGCACAGGTTTTGCCGGATTGTCATGGCTGCGGCTGATGGAATTCGAAACCGTCAAGATCGACAAATCCTTCCTGCATGACGCGGCAAGCAACGACGGTGCGAAGATCCTTCTCGAGGACATCATCGGTCTGGTGCGCAATCGCGGCCATCGCATTCTGGTCGAGGGCGTGGAGGACGAGGAGCAGCTCAATCTCGTCAAATCCTTTGGCATCGATGCCGTTCAGGGATACCATATCGGCCGTCCTGCACCGGCGCTCAAGCATCCGATTACGATGATGCATACGAGTCGCCGCCGTCTGCAGGCATCGGCCTGAAGCGCAGGCCGCCTCCAGGGCGTGGGTGATGAGAATGGCAAGCGTCGATCTGTCCGAGGTCTACCGAGGCTATATTGCCTGTCTGAACAAGCAGGATTGGTCGAATCTGGGTAAATTCGTCCATGAAGACGTGCATTACAATGACGCCTACATTGGACTATCGGGCTATTGGCAAATGCTCGAAGGCGATTTTCGCGCCATTCCTGATCTTCATTTCGATATCACTCTACTGATCTGCGAACCGCCACGCGTCGCAAGCCGCCTGCAATTTGATTGTAGGCCGACGGGAATGCTGTTCGGTATGGCGGTGAATGGCAGAAGGGTGCAGTTTGCCGAGAATGTCTTCTATGAGTTTCTGGATGGGCGGATCCGGAACGTCTGGTCTGTCATCGACAAGGCTGCAATCGCAGCTCAGCTCTAGGACTTCTTCCCAAGGCGCAACGCGATAAAGCCTGCTGCGAATGCCGCGAGGCCGCTTGCGATAATCGGGCCGGAATAGCTGCCGGTATGGTCGAAAATAAAGCCTGCTGCAGTTGGCCCGATCAGGGCTGCCACACCCACGGCCGAATAGAGATACCCGATAACCGCACCAATCTGGCGCGTGCCGAACAGATCGGCGGCGACAGCCGGATAAAGGCCGACGCACCCGCCATAGCTCATGCCGAAGATCAATGCGAACAAGATCAGCTGGATCATGCCTGATGCCGACGCCCATATGGCAAAGGAGGCCGCGACTGCAAGGGTGAGCGATGCCAGCAGTTGCTGGCGGCCGAAACGATCTCCCAGGCCTGCCAGAAAGAAGCGGCCGATGACGCTGCCGACACCGATAACGCTGACAAGGGCGGTTCCGTCCTGAATGGAAAGCCCCATGTCGCGGGCGGCGGCGACGATATGAACATAGGGGATGAAGGTGCACAGAGAGGACAGGAGCAGCACGATATAGAAAAGCCAGAACCGTCCGTCGCGCCATATAGCGGGGAGCTTGGGATTGCCGGCGTGCGCCGGGAACGAGATCGTACCGTCACGGCGCTTGCGGACAAGCAGAGCCGCCGGTATGCCAAAAACGGCGAAGATGCAGGCAAGCGCAAGGAAACACCCTCGCCAGCCGATGAAGGGAAGAGCCTGGCCGATGGCGAAGGGCAGGATCAAGGTCCCAAGCCCAATCCCCGCCGTCGCGACGCCCGACGCCTGGCTTCGTTTGTGGATGAACCAGGATTGCACCGCTCCGATCGCCGGAACGTATGACAGGCCGATCCCAAATCCGACGCCGAAGCCATACCAGATGTAAAGTGCGGTCAAGGATCCGGCACGACTGGCGGCGATATAGCCAATGATCATTGCACCCAGTCCCAGAAGAACAAGGCTGCGCGACGACCATCTGTCGGCGAGAGGCCCGGCAATCGCGCCGAGCGAGTAGAAGAGAAATGCGGAAATGGAAAAGACGAGGGCGACCTCGCCGCGCGACGCATTGAACTCCGCAGCAAGCCCCGGCAAAGTGGCGGAGAAGGAGTAGGCGGCTCCGAACGTCACGGTCGTCAGCACATGGGTGGCGGCGACGACCTTCCATCCATCCCGCGTATCGGCTTCTTCATGGTCGCGCGAAAGGATAAGGTCGGGCATATCGGGCTCTGCAAAAGATCGTGCTGCTGGTCAATATGCTTCACGGGGCTACGTTCGAGAAATGAATAGTGCTGATGGCGCCTATTGATTCTCTTGATCCATCCCACCGTTGACGGACAGGGCTATTCGCGAATTGCCTGCGAGGCGGCCAGGTCGGTTTCAATGAAGACGCATGATCTGTCTGCTGTTTGCAGCAGTGTGTCTGCCACGCTGCCATAGGAGAGGCTGCCACTGGCTCGCTTGCTCACGCCGATCACGATCAGATTATATTTGCCGCTTCGGGCGTGCCGCAGGATCGAGAGCTCCGGTGACGGTCCTTGCTGAACCACCTTCTCGATCTCGACGCCATAGTACTCCGCGATCGCGCCGACCTTGTTGAGAACGTCCCATTGGTCATTGCCTCGGTCGCTGATGCGCGGAATGGCTCTGACCTGTCGCGGTTCAACGATCCGCAGCAGGGCGCAATGGGCTCCCGCCGCCTTCGCAATCGCAAGCCCGAATTCGGCTGCCCGGACGGAGCGTTCGGTGCCGCTGACGGGCAGCAGGATTCTCAAGTCCTGGGGACGTTCGGGGAGCATACCGCGTGCTGTTACGATAGCTGACGTTCCCTGGAAGGCAGAGGTCATGATTTGCAGGGCCGTGCTGAAGCGCCCGTCTTCGCCCATGGTCGGTTCGATGCCCATGAAGAGGAGATCGTGGCCGGCACCCGAGACATCTTCGAGCATGGTTTCCAGCGTGTCGTTCTTCTCCCGGACCGTAACATGGATATCGCTTTCGCTGGCCATATCCTGCTTCGGGGAAGCCGACGCCAGTAAATCGGTCGCGCATTGTCTCAAATCGTCAGCGACGGCTCGACCTTGCGGCGCTGCGCCTGTCGTCGCTGTATCATTTGGATCGTATATTGCGTCGCGTGGTTCCCTGATATCCAGGACGGTGACAGGCATCTTGCGCGTCACGGCGAAGAAGGCGGCGATCCACGTGGCGAGGCGGCTGCTTTGCGAGCCATCCACGGTCAGCAGGATGCGTTCGAAATTTCCGAGGAAGCTTTCGCTTTCGAATTCTTCACGTTCGAGCCGGTCACGCTCCTCTTCGCGCAATGGCAGGCGGGCAAGCGCCCAGCGAAGTGTTGGTGGCATCGCCATCGTAGTGATGACGGCCATGGCGACAATGATGGAGAAGAGTTTCTCGTCCAATACGCCGACGGACAGGCCTATGGTCGCGACGATGACTTCCGTCGATCCCCTGGCGTTCATTCCACAGCCGAGCGCCAGAGCTTCGGATGCCGAATAGCCGCCAAACTTGGCGGCGGCAAAAGCGCCTCCGAACTTGCCGATGCTCGCTATGATGACGATGGCGGCCGTCAGCAGCAAGATGGAGGGATCGGCCAGCACGGTAAGATCGGTCTGCAGGCCAGTCAGCCCGAAGAAAACAGGCATGAACAGCGCCGTCGTCAAGCCGCGAAGCTGGACGTCGATCTGTCGGGTAAGGATCGGCGATTCACCGACGAGAATGCCGGCGACGAAGGCGCCGAGCACGGTATGGACGCCGATGAGATTGGTGATGATGGCCATCCCGCCCATGATCGCAACGATGGCGCTGAGCACGGGCAGGTCGCTGCGAAAATTATCGTTGGTCCAGCGGATGATCTCGAACACGATCCGCCGTCCTACAGTGAAGCTCACGGCCATGAAGGCCAGTGTGCCGATGACGCTGGTCGCCAGTGTCATGAGATCGACCGTCCCTTTTTCCGCAAGACCAAAGGTTATGGCGATGATGACCCACCCAACCGTATCGTCGATAATGGCCGAAGCGACGATCAGCTGACCGATGTTCCGGCGCATGAAATCCATTTCGCGGACGACGGAGGCGACGATCTTCACGGAAGAAATGGAAAGCGCGGTACCAAGAAAAAGTGATGTGACCAGCCGCTTTTCGGGATCGGGAAGAAAGGCGTCCGGGATGAGCTCGCCGAGTGCAAAGCCGGCCGCAAAGGGAATGACGATGCCCGTCAACGAAACGCCGGCCGCCGATTTGCGCAGGCGTTTCGCAAGAGCGAGATCGGTCTCCATGCCTGCGAGCAGCAGGAGAAAGAGAATGCCGAGCTGGCCGATCGCGTCGGTCATGCTCTTTTGCGCGCCGTCCGAAGGAAAAAGGCTCGCTTGTGTATGCGGGAAGATCAGGCCGAAAAGGGAGGGACCGAGAATGATGCCGGCGATGATCTGACCCATGATCGATGGCTGGCCGATGCGCACCATCAATTCGCCGAGCAGCCTGCCCGATACGACAAGCAGAATGATCTGGACCAGGAACAGCCCTTCCGAAGGGTGGCTGGCCTTCTGCCCTTCGACAGCGAAGGCGGATTGCGCAATCGACAGCAACAGGGTGATGGCAATGAGAATGATAACGGCGGCTGACGGAAATGCTTTTAAGACATTCTGGCGTGATGGCATGGACTGATCCCACTGAGCAGCAGGAAAAACGCGCCAGAACCTTTGCCGTTCCAGTTTTATCGCTGGTTGCAGCCTTCAATGACCCGGCGTCGGGTTTCGGCCGCGAGCATGATCCGCCGCTCATGTGGCGCCGGACCCCCGCCTGTTCGCAACGATCAGACCCGTTCCAGCGCGATGGCGATGCCCTGGCCGACGCCGATGCACATGGTCGACAGCGAATAGCGGCCGCCGGTTTCCTTCAGCTCCAGGGCGGCGGTACCGGTGATGCGGGCACCGGACATGCCAAGCGGATGACCGAGCGCGATGGCGCCTCCGTTGCGGTTGACGCGCGTATCATCATCGGCAATGCCGAGTTCGCGCAGCACGGCAAGCCCCTGCGAAGCGAAGGCCTCGTTCAATTCGATAACGTCGAACTGTTCCTGGTCCATGCCGAGGCGCGTCATGAGCTTGCGGGAGGCGGGAACCGGGCCGATCCCCATGATGCGCGGGGGAACACCGGCGGCCGCACCGCCGAGAATGCGGGCAATCGGTGTCAGGCCGTATTTCCTGGCAGCTGCCTCTGAAGCAATGATGAGCGCGGCAGCGCCATCATTGACGCCGGAGGCGTTGCCGGCCGTCACCGTGCCGCCTTCCTTCTTGAAGGGCGTGCCGAGCTTTGCAAGCGCCTCCATGGTGGTTGCGCGCGGATGCTCGTCCTTGCCGACAATGACAGGATCGCCCTTGCGCTGCGGGATCGTGACCAAAGTGATTTCCTTGGCAAGCCGGCCGTTTTCCTGTGCCGTGGCTGCCTTTGCCTGCGAACGAACGGCAAAGCCGTCCTGGTCTTCGCGGCTGACCTTGTAATCTTCTGCGACGTTCTCGCCGGTTTCCGGCATGGAATCCACGCCGTATTGCTTCTTCATGACAGGGTTGATGAAGCGCCAGCCGATGGTGGTATCGTAGATCTCGGCATTGCGCGAAAAGGCGCTTTCAGCCTTGGGGATGACGAAGGGCGCGCGCGACATGCTTTCGACGCCGCCGGCGATCATCAAATCAGCCTCGCCGGCGCGGATGACGCGGGCGGCTGCGATAACGGCATCCATGCCCGAACCGCAAAGCCGATTGATCGTCGTGCCGGGCACTGAAATCGGCAGGCCGGCCAGCAGGCTTGCCATGCGCGCGACGTTGCGATTGTCCTCGCCCGCCTGGTTGGCGCAGCCATAGATCACGTCGTCGACGGCTTCCCAGTCGACAGAGCCGTTGCGTTCGATCAGCGCCTTCAGTGGTATTGCACCGAGATCGTCGGCGCGGACGGAAGAAAGCGATCCGCCGAAGCGGCCGATCGGCGTGCGGATGTAATCACAGATGAAGGCTTCGGTCATGGTCTTCTCCCTACGGCATGGCGCGCAAAAGTGAGCAGCGGATTTGCGACAACGGCATGCGAAATATTATAAGCTTAAAGCATTGCGCGCGAATCTGAAAGATCGCAACGAGCTTTAGAGCGTCGGCACGATCAGGTCGGCAACCGGGCCGTCTGTATGCAGGGGCGCACCGGTCATCGCTTGCAGCTCGTTCATCGTCATGGCAGCGAGTTTTTCGCGCACGACGAAACCTTGCTTGCCAATGTCGATGACTGCATGGCTCGTATAGATACGGGTGATGCAGCCGACACCGGTCAGCGGAAAGGTGCAGGCCTCCACCAGTTTCGGTTTGCCGTCCTTCGTCACATGTTCGGTGATGACAAAGACCTGCTTGGCGCCATGGACCAGATCCATGGCTCCGCCGACGGCAGGTACACCCTTGGAGCCGACGCGCCAATTGGCAAGATCGCCGTTCTGCGCCACTTGATAGGCGCCGAGGATCGCGACATCCAGATGGCCGCCACGCACCATGGCGAAGCTATCGGCGTGGTGGAAAAAGGACGCGCCCGGTTTCAGCGTGACGGCCTTTTTGCCGGCGTTGATCAGATCCCAATCTTCCTCGCCTTCCGCCGGCGGCTCGCCGAAATTCAGGATGCCGTTTTCGGTGTGGAAGATCGCCTGGCGGCCCGGCGGCTGATAGCGGGCGACCATTTCCGGAAAACCGATGCCGAGGTTAACATAGGCGCCGTCTTCGATATCCTGAGCCGCGCGCCAGGCGATCTGGGCGTTGGAGAGCTTGATGTCTTCGCGTGTGTCGATGGTCATACGTAGGCCACTCCAGCTCGAATGAGATTTTCTTCCTGCTGCGGATCAGCGACTTCAACGACACCATTGACGAAGATGCCGGGGGTTACGATGTGCTCGGGATCGAGCTCGCCGGCGGCAACGATTTTCGAGACCTGTGCGATCGTCTTGGCCGCGGCCATGCACATCAGCGGATTAAAATTGCGGCCGGCCTTGTTGTAGATGAGATTGCCCTGCACGTCGCCGACTTCAGCCTTGACGATGGCAAAATCGGCCTTGAGCCAGCGCTCTTGAACATAGTGGCGGCCGTCGAATTCGGCGATGACCTTGCCGTTGGCGAGTTCGGTGCCATAGGCGGTTGGGGTATAAAAGGCTGGAATGCCGGCGCCGCCGGCACGGATACGTTCGGCGAGCGTCCCCTGAGGCACCAGCTCCAGCTCTATTTCGCCAGCTAGATAGCGGTCGGTGAAGGCGCGCGGATCGGACGAACGCGGGAAGGAGCAGATCATCTTCCTGACCATGCCGGCATCGATCATCGCAGCGATGCCGATACGCCCGTTGCCGGCATTGTTGTTGATGACGGTCAGGTTCTTCGGGCCTTTGTCGATCAGCGCATGAATGAGTTCGATCGGCGCACCGGAGCCGCCAAAGCCACCGATCATGACGGTCGCACCATCGCCGATCTCGGAGACGGCAGCCGCCGTGCTCGCAATTGTCTTATCCATGCGCAAACTCCCACTTGCCAATGCGGGCGGACCAAGGCGCCCCGTCCTCTTCCTTTCGAATAGATCAGCAAGGGCTGGACGGCAATTATTTTGTGCGATATTTGACATTTGTTCATATATCGCACAAAATGCCGCCAAAATCGGGGATCAGAGATGCGCGAAACGGATTTCGTCAGCGGCTTTGCCAAGGGATTGAAAGTCATCGAAGCCTTCGGCGAGACGCAGCAGCGCCTGACGATTGCCGAAGCATCGAAGCTGACCGGCCTCGATCGCGCCACCGTGCGCCGTTCGTTGCTGACGCTCTCCGAACTCGGCTATGCCACTTATGACGGCAAATTCTTCACGCTGACGCCGAAGATCCTGAGGCTCGGCCACGCCTATCTGGCCGCGACGCCGCTGCCGACGATCATCCAGCCCCATCTCGATCAGCTTGCTGAGCGCGCCGGGCAGAATGCGTCAGCCTCGGTGCTCGACGGCACGGAGGTCGTCTACATCGCCCGCGCCTCGCAGCGCCGGGTGATGTCGATCAACTTGACGCCGGGCAGCCGGCTTCCGGCCTTCTGCGCCTCGATGGGCCGCGTTCTGCTGGCCGCTTTGCCGGAAAGCGAGGCGCGCTCCGTGCTTGGGCGAACCGACCTCAAGGCGAACACGCCCAATACCAGGACCGATCCGGAGGAGCTGATGGCGGAATTCCGCCGGGTGAGGGAACAGGGCTACGCCGTTATCGACCAGGAACTGGAGATCGGGCTGTGCTCGATTGCCGTGCCGGTCGAAAACGACCGTGGCCAGACTGTGGCGGCGATCAATATCGGCGCACCGGCCGCCTATGTCGCGGCTTCCGACATGGCCGAGCGCTTTCTGTCGCTGCTGAAAGAGACGCAGAAGGCACTGCGGCTAGTGCTGCCGTAGCTTTTGTGTATTTTCGGGGCCATCCTCGTCCTTCGAGGCTCCGCCTTCGGCTGCGCACCTCAGGATGAGGATGGAGCATGCCCGACGCTCGATATGCTTTGGAGCCTCTTTTTGGCGAAGTGAGAGGATTAGCCCTCATGGTGAGGAGGCCTGTAAGGCCGTCTCGAACCACGAGGGCGGGTGATTACCCGATTGATTTCTGTTCACATTCCCAACCTCTCCCTCTCCTCGATGCGCCAGGCGCGCGGCGTCTGGCCGGTCTGCTTGACGAAGAAGCGGGAGAAATAGGCGGGGTCGGCAAAGCCGAGGCGATAGCTGATTTCCTGAACGGTCGCGAAGGTGAAGACCAGCTCGCGCTTGGCCTCATCCAGCAGCTTGCGTGTGATCAGCTCGTGCGCGCCATGCCCGGTTCTGCCACGCACGATGCGGCTGAGATGGGCCGGCGAGATGCCAAGGCTTTCCGCATAGAAGGCGGCCGGCTTGTGCGAACGGAGGTGGCGCTGGATGAGGCCCTGCAGCATCTCCATACGGCGCTCGCTCTCGTCGCCTGGGTTCGACCCGTCGTCGGCGTTTTGGGCGATCCGCGCCGTCAACAGCAAGGCCGCGGTCAGATAGGCCTCCAGCAGGTCGTTGCGGCCGCTGCGGTGGCTTGCGAATTCTTCGCCCAGACGTTTCAGCGTGCTGGCGACGTGCGCGGCATCTTCGTTGCGGGTGTCGAGCAAGGTCAGATGCGGATCGGCAAGCCATGTCCCGAGCCTGCTGCGATCGCCAGGCGAGGCCTTCAGATGCGAGATCAGCACCGTGATGACGAAGCCCTCTATGTCTCGCGAAAACCGGAAGCCGTGATTGAGGCGTGGCGGAATAGTAATCACGGCGGGTGGCGTAATGGCGTGGGAAATTCCGTCGAAGATTGCGTCGCCGGATCCGGCATCTATGTACAAGATCTGAAAGAAGCTCTCATGCCGGTGTGGACGGATTTCCCAGTGATGGAGGCTGCTGCGAGAGGAGATCGTCTCGCAATGTAGCCAGAAATCGGGCTTGCGACCGGTATTTTCGCCATAGAGCTCATAGGTCGGCACATTCTTCGTCATGGCACTCCTCGCTTACCATGTTCGATTTGTGCAATTTCGTGACCGAAATGTCCATTGCGGACTTACCTCGCGCCGAAGAGACTTGAGGCAAGAAATACGCATGGGAGGAGACGATGCGCACTCAAGTCGCCATTATCGGTTCGGGGCCGTCCGGGCTTTTGCTCGGCCAGCTGCTGACGGAGGCCGGCATCGACAACATCATTCTCGATCGGGTCGGCAAGGATTATATTCTCGGCCGCGTGCGCGCCGGCGTGCTGGAGGAAGGCACCGTCCGATTGCTGGACGAGGCAAAATCCAGCGCGCGGCTGTATGCCGAGGGCTTGCCGCATGACGGCTTCTCGCTCGCCTTCGACGGCCGTGATCATCGTATCGACCTTCATGGCCTCACCGGCGGCAAGCGGGTCGTCATCTATGGACAGACGGAGATGACCCGCGACCTGATGGCCCGCCGCGAGGAAAGCGGCGCTCTAACCATCTACAGCGCTGCCAACGTCCAGGCGCACGGGTTCGATGGCGATATGCCCTATCTGACCTATGAGAAAGACGGCGTTTCCCATCGCATTGATTGCGATTTCATTGCCGGCTGCGACGGCTTTCATGGCGTCAGCCGCAAATCGGTTCCGGAAAAGGCAGTCCGCAGCTTCGAGAAGGTCTATCCCTTCGGCTGGCTCGGCGTGCTGGCGGAAGTAGCGCCCGTCAATCACGAGCTGATCTATGCCAACCATCCCCGTGGTTTTGCGCTCTGCTCGATGCGGTCGATGACGCGCAGCCGCTATTACATCCAATGTCCGCTCGACGAGAAGGTCGAGGACTGGAGCGACGATCGCTTCTGGGACGAGCTGCGCCGTCGATTGCCGGCCCATCATGCCGAGGCGCTGGTGACCGCACCACCCTTCGAGAAATCGATCGCGCCGCTGCGCTCCTTCGTGGCCGAGCCCATGCGTTTTGGCCGCCTCTTCCTGGTTGGCGATGCGGCCCATATCGTGCCGCCGACCGGTGCCAAAGGGCTCAATCTGGCGGCAAGCGACGTGCATTACCTGTTTTCGGGTCTTGTCGAGCATTATCAGGATCGCTCCAATACCGGATTGGATGCCTACTCGGCTCATGCGCTCGCCCGGGTCTGGAAGGCGGTGCGCTTCTCCTGGTGGATGACAACGATGATGCATCGCTTTCCCGATACCAGCGATTTCGACCAGAAAATCCAGGAAGCCGAACTCGACTATCTCACCCATTCGCGTGCCGCGTCGACCGCGCTCGCCGAGAATTATGTCGGCCTGCCGTTCTGAGCGAGCTTTTAGAGCTTCTTGGCGATCTCGCTTGCCGCTTGCCGGATGGTCTGCATCAGGATCGACAAGGGAAGGGTGGGGATGGCGTCGGTGCGCATGGTCAAGCCCACCGGCCCCTTCGTCTCGCTGGTATCGATCGGCAGAAGTGCTAATAGTCCGTCCTCGACATCGCCGGCAACGACGCCGGCCGAGATGATCCAGATAGCGTCGCTCGAGCGCACGAAGGCGCGGCCGAAGGAATCGGAGACGGTCTCGATCTGGTTGGGCAGCCCGCCGGCGCCGTTGGCGATCAGAAAGCTCTCGACGAAGGGTCGGATGATCGAGCCGCGCGTCGG
The DNA here is from genome assembly GCF_007828675.1 of Rhizobium sp. ERR 1071. NCBI lineage: Bacteria > Pseudomonadati > Pseudomonadota > Alphaproteobacteria > Hyphomicrobiales > Rhizobiaceae > Rhizobium > Rhizobium sp. ERR 1071. Next base: position 66,755 of record NZ_VITM01000004.1, read on the forward strand.
CATCAGGACTGTATAGCGATTGAGATCGGAAAATAGCGACTGCCTGTCGGACAGAAGCGGATGGCCGGCCCTGACGGCGAAGACGACCTGTTCGGAGTAGAGGTGCTCGAAGGAAAAGCCGGTCATTTTGTCGGGGCTTGCCAATCGGCCGACGACCAGATCGAGATCGCCGATGCGCAACTGCTCCAGAAGGACCGCGTTTTCGCCGGTCACGATCTTGATGCGGCTCCAGGTCTCTTCCTTGAGAAACAGGTCCATTGCCCGCGGCATGATCCGCGTCGAAACCGTCGGCAATGCGCCGACGCGGATCGGCGGCGCTTCGCCGGAGCGCTCCTGCGAGACGGAATCCAGCCCTTGTCGGAGTGCTGTCAATGCGGCACCGGCATGGCGAAGGAAGACTTCGCCGTAGCGGGTGATGCGGATGCCGCGCCCGTCGCGCTCGAAGACGGCGACACCAAGCGCTTCTTCCAGCTCGCGGATGGTCTTCGTCACCGCCGGCTGGCTGATATTCAGCAGGCCAGCCGCCTTGATCACGCTTTTCTGGCGCGCAACCTCGACAAAGGTCTGCAGATGGCGGAACTTGATGCGTGCGTCGAGCATGCTCACCCATAACCCCGGAGTTATCGTAGAGCAAAGAAATATCATTTTACCTAACCAGATTATACATCCAATCTCGCACCCGAGGAGATTTCCAGTGCAGTTTGCCCGCATCAACGACGTCACGATCCATTACCAGATCATTGGCGGCCCCGCCGACAAGCCGGTTCTTGTCTTTGCCAATTCGCTCGGCACCGATTTCCGGATCTGGCGGGATGTGATCGTGCGGCTCGCCGGCGATTTCGCCATCGTGCTTTACGACAAACGCGGCCATGGTCTCTCCGATCTCGGCCAGATGCCCTATACCATTGAGGACCATGCGACCGACCTCGCCGGCCTGCTCGATTTTCTCTCGGTCAAAAATGCGATCGTTTGCGGCCTGTCGGTCGGCGGGCTGATCGCGCAGTCGCTCTATCAGCGGCGACCGGACCTGGTACGGGCGCTGATCCTCTGCGATACTGCCCCCAAGATCGGCACGACCGAGAGCTGGAATGCCCGCATCGCCAAGGTCGAGGCTGATGGTATCGAATCCATCGTCGATTCCATCATGGAGCGCTGGTTCACGCCCGCCTTCCGTCGTCTGGAAAACCTCGCCTATGCCGGCTATTGCAACATGCTGATCCGCCAGCCGGTTGCGGGCTATGCCGCTACCTGCGCGGCCCTTCGCGATGCCGATCTGACCGAAGCCGCGGCAAAGATCGCCGTGCCAACCATCTGCATCGTCGGCGATCAGGACGGCTCGACGCCGCCGGAGCTGGTGCTTTCGACGGCAAAGCTTATTTCGAATGCGCGTTATGAAGTTATCAAAGACGCGGGCCACATCCCCTGCGTCGAACAACCCGAGGCGTTGACCGAAGTCATCCGTGCCTTCATCGATGTCGTCCTGCGTGGAGAACAAGCCTGATGAATGATCCCACCGCGCCGTCCGAGCGTTATCTGCAGGGCATGGGAACGCGCCGCGCAGTCCTGGGCGACGAGCATGTCGATCGCGCGCAACAGGGCGTGACAGAGTTTGACAAGCCTTTCCAGGAGCTGATCACCGAAGCGGCCTGGGGGCACGTCTGGTCGCGCCCGACGCTCAGCCGTCGCGAGCGCTCCATCGTGACGATCGCGCTTCTGGCGGCACTCGGCCAGGATGACGAGGTGGCAATGCATGTGCGCGCCACGCGCAACACCGGCGCGACGCGCGACGATATCTGCGAGGCGCTTCTGCATGTGGCGATCTATGCCGGCGTGCCGGCGGCAAACCACGCGATCAAGATCGCCAAGCAGGTTTTCGAACAGATGGACGCCGAACAGGCGGCATGAAGCGAGGCAGACATGTCCGATAGAAGCAACAGCAAGCCCGAAACGGGCGCCTTTTTCGCGAGAGACCGCGCCTGGCATCCGCCGGCCCTCGCGCCCGGCTATAAGACGTCCGTATTGCGCTCGCCGCAGCGCGCATTGCTGTCGCTTGACGGCACGATCTCGGAGATCACCGGGCCGGTCTTCGGCCATTCCATATTGAACGAGCTCGATAACGACCTGATCCATAATTTTGCCAAGCCGGGCGAGAGCGCTATCGGCGAGCGGATTATTGTCCATGGCCGCGTGCTCGATGAGCGCGGCCGGCCGGTGCCGGGCGTCCTGCTCGAGTTCTGGCAGGCCAATGCCGGCGGCCGTTATCGCCACAAGAAGGAAACCTATCTCGCGGCCATCGATCCGAATTTCGGTGGGTGCGGCCGCGCCATCACCGATGATGAAGGCCGCTATGCCTTCCGCACCATCCGCCCCGGCGCCTATCCCTGGCCGAACGGCGTCAACGACTGGCGCCCTGCGCATATCCACTTCTCCGTCTTCGGCCATGGCTTTGCGCAGCGGCTGATCACGCAGATGTATTTCGAGGGCGATCCAATGATCTGGAAATGTCCGATCGTCGGCACGATCCCCGACAAACAGGCGATCGAGCAGCTGATCGCACCGCTCGACTGGGGCAATACGATCCCGATGGATGCCCGCGCCTATAAATTCGACATCGTGCTGCGTGGTCGCCGGTCGACCTTGTTCGAAAACCGGCTGGAGGGCAATTGATGGTACAGGATCTCGGTTATCTCAAGGAAACGCCGTCGCAGACGGCAGGGCCTTACGTCCATATCGGTCTGACGCCGAACTATAGCGAGATCGGCGGTGTCTACGAAACCGACCTTGGCTCCGTCATGTTGAACGACAAGACGCTCGGCGAGCGTATCACCGTGACGGGCAGGGTTCTCGATGGCGCGGGAGCGCCGGTCAAGGATGCTGTTCTCGAAATCTGGCAGGCCGACAGTGCCGGGCTCTACAACAGCCCCTCGGAGCTGCGCGGCACGGCTGATCCGAATTTTACCGGCTGGGGGCGTTGCCCAACCAGCTCGACCGACGGCGTCTTCCGTTTCGAGACCATCAAGCCGGGCCGTGTTCCCTTCAAGGACGGCCGCAAGATGGCGCCGCACATCACCGTCTGGATCGTGGCACGCGGCATCAATATCGGCCTGCACACGCGCATGTACTTCCCCGAAGAGGCCGCCGCCAACGCCGAGGATCCCTTGCTGCAACGGATCGAACATAAGGATCGTGCGGCAACGCTGATCGCCCACAAGGAAGGTTCCGTCTACACGTTCGATATCTATTTGCAGGGCGACAAAGAGACGGTTTTCCTCGATATATAGGCCATGAGCGTTTCTCCCTTCGACCACCCTTTTCTGTCTGGTCTTCTCGGTGACGAGGAGATGGCGGCATATTTTTCCGCCGAGGCTGATATCCGCGCCATGCTCTCTTTCGAAGCGGCACTTGCCAAGGTCGAGGCGCAGCATGGTTTGATCCCGCAGGAGGTGGCTGGACGGATCGCGGAGGTCTGCACGACTTTCGAGCCTGACCTGCCAAGCCTGAAGACGGCAACGGCGTCCGATGGCGTCGTCGTACCCGATCTTGTTCGGCAGTTGCGCGAGGCGGTCGGTGAGGATGCAGGCAAGCATGTCCATTTCGGCGCCACCAGCCAGGATGTCATCGACACCAGCCTGATGCTACGTCTGAAGGCGGCCGCTTTTGTCCTGATTGGTCGTCTTTTCGCGGTATCGTCCGCGCTTACCAAACTGGATGAGCGTTTCGGTTCGAACCGGCTCATGGGCCGCACCCGGATGCAGGCCGCGATCGCAATCACCGTGTCCGATCGGCTGCGGGCGTGGCAGCATCCGCTCGATCAGTATCGCGATCGGCTGACGCAGGAAAGCTTCCCGCTGCAGTTCGGCGGCGCGGCGGGCACGCTCGAAAAAATCGGCGAGAAGGCAGCCGAAGTAAGGAGCGCGCTGGCGCAGGCGCTTGGGCTTACGGACGAGCCGCAATGGCAGAGCCAAAGGGCGCGCATTGCCGAGCTGGCGGGGTTGCTCTCCATGATCTCGGGCAGCCTTGGCAAGATCGGCCAGGACGTGGCACTTCTGGCGCAGGCGGGCGACGAGATCGAACTCGCCGGCGGCGGCGGCTCCTCCGCCATGCCGCACAAGCAAAATCCGGTCGCGGCTGAAACGCTTGTCACGCTAGCTCGCTTCAATGCCGTCCAGCTTTCCGGCATTCACCAGTCGCTGGTACACGAGCAGGAGCGCTCTGGCGCCGCCTGGACATTGGAATGGCTGCTATTGCCGCCTATGGTGGTGGCAACGGCAGCTTCATTGCGCCACGCGTTGCAACTGGTCGGTTCGATCAAGCGCTTGGGAACGACGGCTGAGTAGGATATTCGTCGCATCCATAACTGAATCGGTATGGAAGCAAGGTTTTATTTCATTTTACATCACCATTTCTCATGAGAAATTGGCGATGATCAGAATTTGAATGATCAAGGGCAGCTCAAAAAGACGGCTGCCGGGAGGAGAGAAAATGAAACGGTTTGTCTTGGCCGCCATTGCGGCCGTTGCTCTTGGCGGTGCTGCCTATGCCGATACTATCAAGGTCGGCGTCATCGGTCCGTTTTCGGGTCCGTTCGCGCTGCAGGGCAAGAATTTCAAGGCTGGCATCGATGCCTATATGGCCGTCAATGGCAAGAAGGTCGGCAATGATGAGGTGGAGGTGATCTATCGCGACGTGCCGCAGGCCGATCCCGCCCAATCGAAGTCGCTCGCCCAGGAGCTCGTCGTCAAGGAGAAGGTCCAGTATCTCGCCGGGTTCTACTTCACGCCGGATGCGATGGCCGTGACGCCGATCCTCAAGCAGGCCAATGTGCCGATGGTGATCTTCAACGCTGCCACTTCGGTAATCGTCACCAAGAGCCCGCTCGTCGTACGCACGTCCTTCACCACTTGGCAGACCTCGACGCCGATCGCCAAGGTTGCCTACGATGCCGGCGTGAAGAAGGTCATCTCCGTCGTCAGCGACTACGGTCCGGGCGTCGATGCCGAAAACGCGTTCAAGGCCGGCTTCGAAAAGCAGGGTGGCGAAGTGGTGCAGGCGATCCGCATGCCGCTCTCGACCAATGACTTCAGCCCGATCATGCAGCGCATCAAGGATTCCGGCGCGCAGGGCGTCTTCGCCTTCCTGCCCTCCGGCCCGACTACGCTCGGCTTCGTCAAGGCCTATAATGAGAATGGCCTGAAGTCCGCCGGCATCAAGCTCTTTGCGCCGGGCGACCTGACACAGGAGTCCGATCTGCCGGCGCTTGGTGATGCCGCGCTCGGCATGCAGACGACCTTCCATTACGCGATTTCGCATGACTCGCCCGAAAACAAGGCTTTTGTCGCAGCCGCCGACAAGGCGATCGGCAATCCGGCCGAGCTGACCTTCCCGGCCGTGGGCGCCTTCGATGGTATGCATGTCATCTACAAGATGATCGAGGCGACCGGCGGCAAGCAGGATGCGCAGAAGGCGGTCGATGCCGTGAAGGGCCTGTCCTGGGTCAGCCCGCGCGGTCCCGTTACTATCGATCCCGAAAGCCGACATATCACGCAGAACATCTATTTGCGCGAGGTCGCCAAGGGCGATGACGGCAAGTACTACAACAAGGAAATCCAGACCTTCGAGAAGCAGGGCGATCCCGGCCTTGCCGCTGCGAAGTAAGTTGCGCCAAAACTTCATGCGCCTGAGTGTAGACATCCTCAGGCGTGTGATGGCAGCGGCCGCGCTACACAAACCGGACCAGCGATATCAATGCAAACCGTGCTCAGCATAGCAGTCGATGCCCTCGCTTACGGCATGGTGCTGTTCGTCATCTCCATCGGCCTTTCCGTCACCATGGGGCTGATGCGCGTCGTCAATCTGGCCCACGGCGCCTTTGCCATGATCGGCGGCTATATCGCTTCCTATGCGGCGCGCGATCTAGGGCTTGGTTATGGCGCCGCCGTATTGCTGGCGGTCGTCGGCACCGTCATCATCTCCATCCCGATCGAACGGTTGCTTTATCGGCGCATCTATGGCGCGCCTGAATTGACGCAGGTGCTGATGACGATCGGCATCACCTTCTGCATCATCGGCATTGCCAATTATGTCTTCGGCCCAACCTTGAAAACCATCCCCTTGCCGGGCAGTCTGCAGGGCTCCGTCGATCTTGGCTTCCGCACCATTGGCACGCATCGCATTTTCGCAATCACCTGCGGTCTCATCGTCGCCTTGGCCTTGTGGTACACGATCGAGAAGACCTCCTTCGGCGTCAAGCTGCGTGCCTCCGTCGATAATGCCGCGATGGCGGCCGCTCTCGGCGTCAGGACGGAAATCGTTTATGCGGTCAGCTTCGCCATTGCCGTCGGGCTGGCCGCCTTCGGTGGCGTGGTGGGTGCGGAGCTTCTGCCGGTCGAGCCCTATTATGCCCTGCGCTACATGGTGACCTTCTTGGTTGTCGTCTCGGTCGGCGGCGCGGGCTCGATCTCCGGTGCGCTGCTCGCCTGCCTCATTCTTGGCTGCATCGATACGACTGGCCGCTACCTCATGCCGGAATATGGGGAATTCTTTTTCTATCTGGCCGTCATTGCCATTGTCTGCGTCTTCCCGCGCGGCTTTGCCGGGAGAATGAAGTAACATGGCGCTGACGCTTGAAAGAGAGGCCGCTTCGATCGTGACCAGACATCGCACACTTGGACAGGATTTTATCGCGGTGGCGGTCATCGTCCTGCTGGCTGCCGCCGGCTACCTGCTGTTTCCGGATAATCTCGCTCTTCTCACCCGACTGATCGCGATCGCGCTTCTCGTCCTATCGCTCGATCTTGTCACCGGCTATTGCGGCGTGGCGACTCTCGGCCATGCGGCGTTGTTCGGCGCGGGTGCCTATGCAGCCGGCATTGCGTCAGCCCATTACGGCATCAACGATCCCTTGCTGATGACGCTTGCCGGCATCGCCGGCGGCGCGGCTGCCGGGTTGATTTGCTCCATTGTCATTTTGAGAGCTCATGGCCTGCCGCAGCTCGTGCTCTCGATTGCGCTGATCTATCTCTTCCACGAATTCGCCAACAAGGCGTCGAGCTGGACAGGCGGCAGCGACGGCCTGTCGGGTATTTCAGCTGATCCGCTGTTCGGTGTTTTCGAATTCGATCTCTATGGGCACACGGCCTACTTCTATGGCGTGGCACTGTTGCTGATCGTGCTCGTGCTTTTGCGCTTTCTCGTGCGTTCGCCCTTCGGCATGCTCTGCCGCGGCATCCGGCAGGATCCCTTGCGCATCCGCGCTATGGGTGCCTCGCCGAAAGTAGCTCTCATCAAGATGTATGTCATTTCCGGTGCTGTTGCCGGCATCGGCGGTGCGCTGAATGCGATCTCTACGCAGGTCGTCGGTCTCGACAGTCTCTCCTTCACACAATCGGCCGAGGCTCTGGTCATGCTCGTGCTCGGTGGCACCGGATCGCTGTTTGGTGCGCTCGTCGGCACGCTGATCTTCATGCTTTTCGAGGATTATGTCTCCGCCGCCAACCCCTTCCATTGGCTGACGATCGTCGGCGGGCTTCTCATCCTCGTTGTTCTCTTCGCGCCCAAGGGTATTTACGGCACGGCGGCTGCCTATGTGGCCCGTCGTAGGGAGGCGCGGGCATGAGCGTGATTTTCGAAGTCAGCAATCTGAAGAAGGCGTTCGGCGGGCTGACGGTGACGAACAATGTCAGCCTGTCGATGGCGCCGGGCGACCGCGTCGCTCTCATTGGCCCGAACGGCGCCGGCAAGACCAGCTTCGTCAATCTCGTGACGGGCAATCTGCAGGCGGATTCCGGTGAAGTCCGCATTGCCGGTCAGAACGTCAACAAGGTCGATGCCATCGGTCGTGTGCGACGCGGGCTGGTGCGCTCGTTCCAGGTGACGCGGCTGTTTCAGGATATGACGCCGGCCGAGCATGTCGGCATGGCGGTGCTGCAGCGGACGGGTCGCTCCGGTCGCATGTTCGGTAACTTCCTCTCCATGCGCGATGTCATGGCCGAAACGGAGGAACTACTCGGAACGCTCGGCCTCAGCGCGCTTGCGCATCGCAAAGTCAGCGAGATTGCCTATGGCCAGCAGCGGCTATTGGAAATTGCCGTTGCCATGGCGCTGAAGCCGAAGGTGCTTTTGCTGGACGAGCCCGCCGCCGGCGTGCCGCAGAGCGACACCGGCCGCATCGAGCAGGCGCTGGCCGATCTGCCTGCCGATCTCGCCGTGCTGATGATCGAGCATGACATGGACCTCGTTTTCCGTTTTGCCAAGCGCGTCGTGGTGCTTGCGGCCGGCACGATCATATTCGACGGATCACCGAAAGACGTGACGCAGGATGCGCGGGTGCGCGAAGCCTATCTGGGGAGCTACGCCAATGCCGGCCACGCCGCTTGAAGTCGAAAATCTGTCGGCCGGTTATGGTCCGACACGGGTGCTGGAAGGCGTCTCCTTTTCCGTGCCGGCAGGCGGACGGCTCGCCGTGCTCGGCCGCAATGGCATGGGCAAGAGCACGCTGCTGGCCACGCTCGCCGGGCAGACCCGGCGCTATGATGGCCGCATCCGGCTCGGCTCGGCCGATATCGCCGGCTTACCGAGCGCACGCCGCGCTCATCAGGGCCTCGGCTATGTGCCGCAGACGCGTGACGTCTTTCCGACGCTGACGGTGGAGGAAAATCTGTCCGTCGGGCTGAAGGGGCGGCCGAAGGCCGCCCTGCAGGAAGCCTATGACATGTTTCCACGCCTGCAGGAGCGCCGCAGAAACCTCGGCGGCCAGCTTTCCGGCGGCGAGCAGCAGATGCTGTCGACGGCCCGCACCATCCTCGGCCGGCCCTCAGTCCTGCTTCTGGACGAGCCGCTGGAGGGGCTTGCCCCCGTCATCTGCGAGGAACTGATGGCGGCCTTTACCAAGCTCGCCAAGGCGGGCGACATGACGATCCTGCTGGTGGAGCAGCGCATCCAGAGCGCATTGGATTTTGCCAGCGATGTCATTATTCTGGAGCGCGGCCGGCTGGCCTGGAAGGGTACACCCGAGGCGCTGGCCGCGGATCATCACGCGGTTGAACGCCTGCTCGGCGTTGGTGGCCTGCACTAGCACCTTTTACAGCGGCCTCGCGCCCTTGCATTTCATGACGGTTCATCGCTCCGGGAACGGTTGCGCCGCCAGCCTATCTGGTCTGGCTGATCGCGACTTTGCCCTCGCTTGCCTCTTGGCCGACTCGACATACTAGTGGTGAAACGCGCCGCTATCGGCGATTTATGTTGACGACAAAACGTTGACGATTTATCGATATATTATCATCGTTGTTGGTGTCGTTCTGCTGGAGGCGGGTTTGTCGGAGAATATTTCGGGTCGTTGGGATTTCTGGATCGACCGCGGCGGCACCTTTACCGACGTTGTCGGGCGCGATCCGTCCGGCGCTCTCCACGCCCGCAAGGTCCTCTCTGAAAATCCGGAGGCTTACCGCGACGCAGCCGTTCACGGCATCCGCCTGCATCTTGGTCTTGGCAAAGGTGAGCCGGTTCCCGAAGGTGCAATCGGCGAGGTCCGCATGGGCACGACGGTCGCCACCAATGCTCTGCTCGAGCGCAAAGGCGAGCGCCTCGCTCTGGTAACGACAAAGGGTTTCCGTGACGCGCTGCGCATCGGCTACCAGGAACGCAAGAAAATCTTCGCGACCGAGATCGTCAAACCGGAAGCGCTCTATGAAGATGTCGTCGAGATCGAAGAGCGCGTGCTTGCCGACGGTACCGTCGAATTGGCTCTGGACGAAAAGGCCGCCGAAATGGCGCTGCGTGACCTTCTCGCCAAAGGTTATCGCTCCGTCGCCATCGTCTTCATGCATGCCTATAAATTTCCGGCGCATGAGGCGGCCGTTGCCCGGATCGCAAGGTCGATCGGCTTCGAGCAGGTCTCGGTCAGCCATGAGGTTTCGCCGCTGATCAAGCTCGTCGGCCGCGGCGATACGGCTGTGATCGACGCTTATCTCTCGCCGGTTCTCGGACGCTATATCCGCCAGGTCTGTGATGAGCTCGATGTCGAGCGGACCGGCGCGCGCGTCATGTTCATGATGTCGTCGGGCGGGCTGACGGCGGCAGACATGTTCCAGGGCAAGGATGCCATTCTCTCAGGCCCCGCCGGTGGCGTTGTCGGCCTTGCGAAGACCGGTGAGCAGGCGGGCTTTGCCAATGTTATCGGCTTCGACATGGGCGGCACCTCCACGGATGTGGCGCACTTCGACGGCGAATATGAACGCGCCTTCGAGACGGAAGTGGCCGGCGTACGCGTCCGTGCGCCGATGATGCTGATCCATACCGTGGCCGCCGGTGGCGGCTCGATCCTGCATTTCGATGGCGATCGCTTCCGCGTCGGCCCGGATTCGGCCGGCGCCTTTCCGGGTCCGGCCTGCTATCGCAATGGCGGTCCGCTGGCCGTCACCGACGCCAATGTCATGGCCGGCAAGCTGCTGCCGGAATTCTTCCCCTCCATTTTCGGACCCAATCAGGACCAGCCGCTCGATGTCGAGACGGTGCGGTCCAAGTTCGCCGCACTCGCAGCCGAAATCGGCGATGGCCGCAGCCCGGAAGACGTCGCCGACGGCTTCATCCGCATCGCCGTTGCCAATATGGTCGAGGCGATCAAGAAAATCTCGGTACAGCGCGGCTATGACGTGACGCGTTATGCGCTCAACTGCTTCGGCGGCGCCGGCGGGCAGCATGCCTGCCTGGTTGCCGACGCGCTCGGCATGAAGAGCATCCTTCTGCATCCGATGTCCGGTCTTCTCTCGGCCTATGGTATGGGCCTTGCCGATATCAGGGCAACGCGCCAGAAAGCGCTCGGCGTTTCGCTTGATGATGCCGCACCCGTCGCCATTGCAGCGCTCGGTAGCGAATTGCGCGGCGAATGCGTGCCCGAGTTGGAAGCCCAGGGCGTCGCAACGGGCGACATCAAGACGGTCCAGCGCGCCCATATCCGCTATGCCGGCACCGATACCTTGTTGGCGGTCGAGACGACTTTCCCCGAAATCGACGATCCCGCGCGGCTGCGCAGCCAGTTCGAAACGCTGCACAAGCGCCGCTTCGGTTTCGTTGCCGAGGACAAGCCTCTGGTCGTGGAAGCCGTCGAGATCGAAACGATCGGCGGTGCTGCTGCCGATATCGCAGTCGAGCTTGAAGCGGCGGCCGAGGGTGAGGCGCAAGCTGCAAGGCGCACCGCCTTCTACTCAAACGGCGAAAGTCACGATGCGGCCGTCGTCCTGCGTGAGGCGATCAAGCCGGGCCAGACTGTCACCGGCCCGGCCATCATCATCGAGCCGAACCAGACGATCGTCATCGAGGATGGCTGGCAGGCGCAGCTGACCACAAAGGATCATATCGTTCTCAAGCGCATCAAGGCGCTGCCCGAGCGCAATGCCATCGGCACCAAGGCCGACCCCGTCATGCTGGAGATCTTCAACAATCTCTTCATGTCGATCGCCGAGCAGATGGGTATGACGCTGCAGAACACCGCCTATTCGGTCAATATCAAGGAGCGGCTGGATTTCTCCTGCGCCGTCTTCGATGCCGAAGGCAATCTGGTCGCCAATGCGCCGCATATGCCGGTTCATCTCGGCTCAATGGATGCCTCCGTTGCGACCGCGATCCGCGAAAATGCCGTCATTCATCCGGGCGATGTCTTCCTGATCAATGCGCCCTATAATGGCGGCACGCATCTGCCTGACCTCACCGTCTGCACCCCTGTCTTCGATGATGCCGGTCAGAAGATCCGCTTCTGGGTTGCCAGCCGCGGCCATCACGCCGATATCGGCGGTATCTCGCCGGGATCGATGTCGCCGCTTGCCACCCATATCGAGGAGGAAGGCGTCTATATCGACAATTTCAAGCTGCTTGATCGGGGCCGGTTCTGCGAGGTGGAGCTTACCAAGCTGCTGACGGGTGCCCGCTATCCTGTGCGCACGCTGGCGCAGAATATCAATGACCTCAAGGCCCAGGTTGCCGCCAATGAAAAGGGCGTCGCCGAGCTGAAGAAGATGATCGCGCTCTTCGGCGAAGATGTCGTCGATGCCTATATGGGCCATGTTCAGGACAACGCGGCGGAAAGCGTGCGGCGTGTCCTCGATCGTCTGTCGGACGGCGAATTCAGCTATGAGATGGATCAGGGCTGCAAGATCGTCGTCAAGATTTCGATCGACAAGGACAAGCGCGAGGCGACGGTCGATTTCACCGGCACATCGGCGCAGCGCCCCGACAATTTCAATGCGCCGCAGCCCGTCACGCGCGCTGCCGTCCTCTATGTCTTCCGCGTTCTCGTCGAGGCGGATATTCCGATGAATGCCGGCTGCCTCCGGCCGATCCGGATCATCATCCCCGAAGGCACGATGCTGACGCCGAAATATCCGGCTGCCGTCGTTGCCGGCAATGTCGAGGTCAGTCAGGCCGTGACCAACTGCCTGTTCGGCGCGGTCGAGGCGCTTGCCGCAGCCCAAGGCACGATGAACAATCTGACCTTCGGCAACGATGCCTATCAATATTACGAGACGATCTGCTCCGGCGCGCCGGCAGGACCGGGCTTCAACGGCGCCGATGCTGTGCATACGCACATGACCAACTCGCGCCTCACCGATCCCGAAATCCTTGAGACGCGGTTCCCCGTCGTGCTGGAGGATTTCCATATTCGTCCGAATTCGGGCGGGCGCGGCAAATGGAACTCCGGCAACGGCACGCAGCGCACGATCCGCACGCGTGAGAAGCTGGAATTCGCGATCCTGTCGGGCCATCGGCGTGTGGCGCCCTTCGGCATCAAGGGCGGCGAAGCCGGACAGACTGGCCGCAATTATGTCCGCCGCAACGATGGCAGGATTGAAGAGCTGATCGGCTCGGCCCATACCGTGCTCGAAGCTGGCGAAGCCTTTACGGTCGTCACTCCCACCGGCGGCGGCTACGGAAAACGGGAGGAATAGCAATGTGATGCCGGGTCGAGCGGCCTTGATCGCTCGGCCCGTCGAATCTGCTGGGCCTTGATCCGGTTCGAAGGAGTTTTCAGGTGACGTCCGAGGAAAAGAGCAAACGACGCGAGTTGATCGTATCATCGGCCCATCTTGCCGGCGGCAGCTCGCCAGCCTTGTCGGAGCTGGAATACGGGTCGATCCTCTTTTCCCATGCCTTCAATCGTTGGCTAGTGCGCTGCATGGCAGCGGCCGGCGTGCCCGGTCTTTCACCGATCGAGATCCTGATCATCCATTCCGTGCGGCATCGCGACCGGCCGAAGACGCTCGCCGATCTCTGCCTCGTCCTCGATATTGAAGACACGCATGTTGCCAATTACGCCATCAAGAAGCTCGAGGCGGCAGGCCTCGTCAAGAGCGGCAAGGCCGGCAAGGAAAAGACCATCCGGGTGACGGATAAGGGCTTGGACGCGCTGAAGCGCTATACCGAAATTCGCGAGCGGCTATTGGTTGAGGCAACGAAAGTATCGGGTCTCTCGCAAGACGATCTCTCCGATATCGCTTCGCATCTAAGGGCATTGTCCGGCTATTACGAACAGGCGGCGCGGTCGGCCGCCACGCTCTAGGATAGACGCGCGCAAGTCTCGGCCAAATCTTCTCAGTCTCTCGCACAGGTTCGCATCTTGTTGTGGTCTAATATAGATTAGCCCATCGGGACCACACGCAAATTCCCCCTCTTATCTATTCTGCCATTTCATACCTATATTAGGCCTGTGCGATCCGTTGGCGACAATCCGCCCAACGATCTGTGTCGGCTGACCGATGAGATCCAGTTTTTACCACTGCACGACTTTTAGAAATTGCTGGCTTCGCACGATAGCAAAAGTGTGCTTTTTTTGACCGAAAGGGGAATGGTGTAAAAACTTCCATGAACAACGATAGTTTTGAGCTGAAATTTTGGGGCGTGCGGGGGAGCATCCCTGTATCGGGACCGGAATTTGAGCGGTACGGCGGTAACACGTCGTGCATTGAGTTACGGCATGACGGCAGGCATATCTTGTTCGACGCAGGGACCGGTTTGCGCGAAGCGGCGGCATCCCTTGCCAAGGAGGAGGTCCGCAACATCGATCTCTTCTTCACCCATTCGCACTATGACCACATCATCGGCCTGCCTTTCTTCAACGCGATATACGATCCGCGCGTTAGCGTCGATCTCTGGTCGGGCCATCTGGCCGGCAAAACGACGACGCGGCAGCTGATCGGCCAATTCATGCGGCCGCCATGGTTCCCCGTCGAACCCGACATCTGTCGGGCGACGATGAATTTCCGCGATTTTGCCGCCGGCGACACGTTGAAGCCGCATCCCGGCATCGTCATTCATACGACGAGGCTGAACCATCCCGGCGGCTGTATCGGCTATCGCATCGAGTGGTCGGGGCGAGTGATCGCCATGGTCTATGATACCGAGCATGTGGCGGGCCGTCTCGACGAGGCGGCGCTTGAGCTGATGGCGGATGCCGATCTTGCCATCTACGATGCGACCTATCTCGAAACGGAGATGCAGAAATATCTCGGTTTTGGCCATTCTACATGGCAGGAGGGCATCAAGCTCGCGAAGAAGGCCGGTGCCAAGCGGCTTGCCATGTTCCATCATGCGCCCGGCCGGACGGACCGGGAACTGGATGACATGCAGCGCGATGCGCAGAAGAGCTTCCCCGAAGCGTTCTTCGCCTTTGACGGGCAATCGCTGCAGCTCTGAGACACCGTTTGGCTAGAAGTGTCCGTTATTACACGGGGTAACAACCCTTTGACTGAAACGGCTTTCGGGAGGTTGAAGAGATGGCCGTCAAGCGAATGGACAATGTCGGAATCGTCGTCGAAAACCTGGCAGGGGCGATTGATTTTTTTCGCGAACTCGGCCTCGAGCTTGAAGGGCAGGCGACGATTGAGGGAGAGTGGGCCGGGCGTATCACCGGCCTAGGCGATCAGCGCGTCGAAATTGCCATGATGCGCACGCCGGACGGCCACAGCCGGCTCGAGCTCTCCCGTTTCCTTGCGCCGGCCGTCGTCGCGGATCATCGCAACGCCCCGGTTAACGCTTTGGGTTATCTCCGCGTCATGTTTGCCGTGGACGACATCGACGACACCCTTGAAAGGCTTCGCGCGCGTGGCACGCAGCTCGTCGGCGAAGTCGTCCAGTATGGCGACGCGTATCGCCTCTGCTATATCCGCGGACCTGAAGGACTTCTCATCGGGCTCGCCCAGGAACTCGGCGCGTAGCTGAACGACTAATGTACGAAGTCGCCGACCGGCCGCCATTCGATGGCGGCATGGTCGGCCGTCTCCTCAAACAGCGCCTCCACGAAATTCCAGGCGAGATCGTCATGGGCGAGATGGTGCGTCATCACCCCGATCGGTTCGTCATGGCCGTCGAAACGGATCCGGAGTTCTTCCACGAGACGTCCGATTACTTCGGCATGCGGTAAACCACCACGTACGCCGTGCCATCTCATGATGTCGATATGGGTGTTGATCAAGCCGATGGGGGCCTGTTTTGCCAGTCCGAAAACGGAGACGGCGCGATAGCCGAAGGGGGCGAGATGTGGCAACAGCGCATCATCGATCCGGTTCCACGGCGGGACCAACAGCGGCACGAACTGTTGTGGGTAAAGGGTCTTCAGCTTATCGAAGCCGCGGTGCAGCTCGTCGAGCACGATCGACTGCGGCCGATGCAGACCGAGCTCCTGCTTTTTGGTTTCGTCAGGAGCATAGTTTTGATGCGTCCAGCCGTGCACCGTGGCGGTGATGTGGCTTTCCCGCGTCAGACGTTCGGCGAGTGCCTCGCCCGTCGGTCCCGGAATGATCGCCAGAGCCATCGGCATGTCGAAACGATTGGCAAGCGACAGAAGCCGGTCGAGGGCAGGGGTCGGCTCGATGGCGTCGTCGTCGCGGAACCAGAATTTCACCTTCCGTCCCGCCTCGCTCCATCGCCGCAGTTCGTCACGCACGGGCTGCCAATCGGCTCTATCGCTCATAATAGGTGTCTCCCAAATGGTTTCGAAGAATGGTTTCCAACCGCCGCGCTGCGGCGGTCAGCGAGCGCTCCTGATGCACGAAGTCATAGGCTGCGTCTGCCATGGTCTGCCGCAGGTTCTGATCGTTCAAAAGTCGAGCGATGGCACTGGCATAGGCCTCGATATCGCCCTCTGGTGTTAGAAGTCCGGTCTTGTCCGCCATCACCACCTCCGGCACGCCGGCCGTTGCCTGCGCGACGACGGGCAGGCCCGCCGCCTGCGCCTCCAGATAGGCGAGGCCATAGGCTTCGTTGCAGCCGGGCCAGACATAAAGACCGGCGGCCGCCAGTTCTTGCGCGATCTCTGGGGTGGAACGCTCTCCGCGCCAGATGATGCGGCTTTCGCCGAATGTGGAAAACAACGACCTTGCCTCGGCCCGCATCGGCCCGTCGCCAATGATGGTCAGGATCCAATCCTGATCGCGGATAAGATCGAGCGCACCCGCCAGCATGGCGTAGCTGTCAAACTTGTCGCCCTTCCGTAGCATTGCCACTGTAATCAGCCGTCGCGGATCGGAGGACGAGCGGGCGAAGGGTGCGGTATCGATGAAGGGCAGGAAGCGCTCGTAGCGGGCATCGGGGATCGCATCGAGCAAACCAAGCCGGTCCCGCTCGGTAAAGCACAGATTGACGGCGGCAAGCCTTACCGCATCGGCGATAAGGCGCTGGTTCTCGCTCCAGCCGGTCTCGTCATGACGGCGAGAGTAGGAGGCCTCGGCCGTCACATAGGGAATGCCCAGCGTCCTGGCGACGCGTGGACCGATGAGATCGGGTGTCTTGTAGTAGGGATGATAGGTGAACCACAGATCGGGTGCCGCCTTGTCCCGCCATTGCTCCCGCAGTCGGCCCATCTCGCTCTCCGCCTGCCGGGCGATCTCCGCGCGTGAGTCGGCTTCCGGGGTAAGCGTGAAGCTGCGCAGTTCGGACGCGACTTCGACCTCATGCCCGGCCATCTTCAATGCTGCGATGATCTGGCGCGCCATCAGCCGGTCGCCGGATGGGACCGGATGGGCAGGCGACTTCAAGGGAGCATAAAAGGCAATCTTCATGATGTCGTCGCACAGTTGACGATTAAGTGATGGCAGGAACCCGAATCGTGAGAGGATTGCCCGAATTCCGACCGGTTGCGTGACAATAAGGTCCCTGCTTCAAAAAGCCGCATCCTCGACAGTATGCGGTGTTGCGGCTACTGCATAATTCCTTAAATCGGAATCGATTTGAGGATAAAATTATGCAGCAGGTTAAAAGTGCTTCAGCGATTTTTGCGCGTCATATATGACGCGCGCCGCTGTAGATAAATAGGCGATAGCCGTTTTCGGATCTGTTGTGAACGGGCAATATACATTGGGTTTGATGACCATCGAGGCAAGAAAGCCAATCATAACCGATCGCCTCGTGCGAAAGCTCCGTCTCGGCTCCGGTCTGATCGTTTTTGCTTTCGTCATCATGCATCTGGCCAACCATTCCCTCGGTCTGATCTCGCTCGGCATGGCCGAACGTGCGCAGCATTGGTTCATGGCGGTTTGGCGCAATCCGGTCGGAACCGTGCTGCTCTATGGGGCACTGATCCTGCATATCCTGCTCGTGTTGCGAATGCTCTACAAGCGCAGGACGCTTGTCATGCCCGCGGGCGAGGCTTTTCAGATCGTTACCGGTCTATTGGTCCCCCTCCTGCTGATCGACCATATCGTTGCGACGCGCATCGTTCATGAGGTCTATGGCTATCACGATACCTACAAGGCGATCGTGCGCAGCCTGTGGGTGACGTCGCCATTCAACGGTGTGCGCCAGTCGCTCGTCCTTCTGATCGTTTGGCTTCATGGGTGTATCGGCGTTCATTTCTGGCTGCGCTACCGCCCCTGGTACATGGTGATCGCGCCCGTCATGCTGTCGCTCGCCATTGTTCTGCCGATCCTCGCTTTGCTCGGCTTTGCCGCAATGGGCAAGACGGTGGCACATGAGGTCGCCCAGGAGGATGAGCGCGGCTATCCCGGCGGCTATTACAGCGACGTTCGAAGCTTTGGCGAGTCAGGCTCGGCGCCTGGCAGTAAAATGGCGGAAGACTTGTTGCCGTACCGCGCCGGATTCTATGGCGCCTTCAGCCTGTCGATCGCCGCCCTTTTCGCCTTCCGGGCACAGCGCAGGCTAAAAGAGCGGCAATATCAGGTCGCCATTCGTTACGCGGGCGGGGAAGTCGTGCACGCGCCGCGCGGCTTCAGCGTGCTCGAGGCAAGCCGTCTCGGCGGTATCCCGCATTATTCGGTCTGCGGCGGCAAGGGGCAATGTTCCACCTGCCGCGTGCAAATCATCGAGGGAGCGGAAAACCTGCCGCCGCCCGAGCCGTTGGAGCAGAAGACCCTGAACCGTATCGGCGCCACGCCGGATGTCAGGCTTGCCTGTCAACTGCGTCCGACCGGAAACGTCAGCGTTGTGCCGCTGCTGACGCCGATGGCCGAGGCGACGATTCCGGTCTACACGCAAACGGCAAGTCCCGGCCGCGAGCGCGAGATCGTCGTCTTCTTCTGCGATCTGCGCCATTTCACGTCGTTGACGGAATCGCGGCTGCCTTTCGACATCGTCTTCCTGCTCAACCGCTATTTCGCGATCGTCGGCCGTATCATCGAAGAAAATGGTGGCCGGATGGACAAGTTCATCGGCGATGGCGCCATGGCGCTCTTCGGCCTTCGCACGACCCCGAAGGAGGCCAATCGCCAGGCATTGAAGGCCGCCGCGGCGATCATCCGCGAGATCGACAAGCTCAGTGCGGAGCTCGCTGATGAACTGGCTGCCCCACTCGAAATCGCCATCGGCATCCATACCGGCCTCGCTGTGGTGGGCTCGATGGGGTATGGCACCGTCAAGAACGTGACGGCAATCGGCGATACGGTCAACGTCGCCAGCCGCCTTGAGAGCGTCGCCAAGGAGTTCAATACCGCGCTCGTCTTTTCAGAACCGGTGGCGCAGCTTTCGGAAGCAGATATTGCCGGCACAGAAAGCCGGGAGATTGCCGTCAGAGGCCGGGGTGAGCCCTTGCGGGTCTACATCGTTTCGAAAGAGGCGAGCGCCCACTTTGCCTGATTTTCAGAGCGTAGCGGCATCGTCGACCTTGTCCGTTTGCAATGCAATGGCGCCGGTGTAGAGATGGCGCTCATGTTCGATCGTAGGATTCTCACAAAAAAATACTGGAGACGGGCTTTTCGCCGCAAGCGGGATGCGATCGCCACGCGCTTCTTCGACACCAGGCTGGGCCGGGATATCCTCGTCAGTGCGATTGGGCCTCGCGTCAAGATGATGACGGTCGATTGCGGGGATCACGTCCTCAGTTTCTCGCCGGCCGACTATATCGGCCGCAAGGTTTTTCGCAAAGGGCATTTCGAGCGCGACCATGTCGACCGCTTGCTGAGCGTATTGCGCGAGCGCGGCTTACTACGCAAGGGCTCGGCGCTGCTGGAACTCGGCGGCAATATCGGCACGCAGACCTGCTATTTTGCCTTGAGCGGCGCCTATGATCGTATCGTCAGCGTTGAGCCGGATCCGCGCAATTTTCGCCTGCTGGAGGCCAATATCGCCGACAATGGCCTGCAGAATATGGTGACGGCGGTCAATTGCGCCGCCGGCGATCGCGAGGGGCAGCTCGATTTCTATCTCAACCACAAGAATCATGGCAAGAGCAGCGCATTGCGGCAGAGCGCGACCGACGAGAAGATCTCGGTGCCTGTCCAGCCGGTCGGCGATATTCTCCTGCAGGCGGGCGTCGATTCCGCCGATATCGGGCTGATCTGGATGGACATCGAGGGCTATGAGCCGGTTGCCTGTCGTTCGATGGGTGCGCTGATGGCCTGCAAAGTGCCGCTTTATATGGAATTCACCCCGGCCTTCTACGGCAAGGATCAGACCAAAGACTTCATCGCCGATCTCGCCGGACACTATAGCGAATGTCTTGCGTTCTTCGAAGACGGCGAGCAGGTCATGAAGGTGGTCGAACTGCCGGTCGAAGGCGAACAGTTCGACGTTCTGTTTCTGCACTGAGCCTATTTGCGCCGATAGATGAAATAGCGGCCGTCCTTGACGGTCGAGGGCAGGGGCAGCGCCTCGAGATCTGGATGATCGAGAGGAAGGCCGCTGACCGCAAGCCCGCCCGGTGCCAGCACCCCAGCCATGATCTCGGGCAGCCAGGTCAATGTTATTGCATCCTTGTCTTCGTAGCCGGTGCCGATATCGGCATGGGCGAGCGAGGCATTGGCGCCGATGAAGGTTTTCGCCGTGTCCCTGATTTCGCCGAGCACAAGATCGTCGGCCGATGGCATCGAAGGACCGTAGGCATTGACCGTCCGGTCGAAGGCAATGATGCGGCGATCGGGAAAAAGTTCGCGCAGGTGATCGAAGGTGCGGCCATTGCCAAGACCGAGCTCCAGCACGGGGCCGGCAAGCGTTCTCACCTCGTTGGCAACGGTATTTAAGATATCGCGCTGCGCGCTGAGGCGGCGAATGAAACTATCGAGGCGGCTCATCGTATTTGAAGTATCCTTGGCGTCTTGTGCCTCTCCCGCAGTGGGCGTAGCACGGCGGGTATTGCGGCGTCGACCACCCGCTAGATTTTCGGCGCATTTGCTGTAGGGATAGATTGTCGCGGCGCTCAATGAAGGGGGACATCATGGCCGAGCCATCCAATGATGATTTCTTCCATAAGCTTGCGGGTTTCACGCGTTTCGAAGGCGTGACGGACAGCGCCAATTACCAGCCCCTACCGGATGACTGGCTGATTGCGATCGCCGATATCGTCAGCTCCACGAAGGCGATTGCCGCCGGACATTACAAATCGGTCAATATGGCAGGCGCCAGCGTGATTTCCGCCGTACTCAACGCTTTGGACCGAGGCGACTATCCCTTCGCCTTCGGCGGGGATGGTGCATTGGTCGCCGTCCCGCCTTCCGGCGCGGAGCAGGCGCGACAGGCGCTTGTGGCGGTACGAGGCTGGGTGATGGAGGAGCTGCAACTCGATCTGCGCACGGCTTTGGTGCCGATGAGCGCCATTCGCGGGGAAGGGTTCGACGTGCAGGTCGCGCGGTTCAACCCGAGCGACCATGTTTCCTACGCCATGTTTTCCGGCGGCGGCACGAGCTGGGCGGAACGACAAATGAAGGCAGGACGCTTCATCGTCGAAGACCAGCCGGAGAAGGAGGAGCCAGATCTCACGGGCCTTTCCTGTCGTTGGAACCCGATCAAGGCGCAAAATGGCGAGATCGTCTCCATCATCGCCATTCCCGGCGAGGGTGGAAACGGTCCGCAATTTCAGCAATTGGTCGCCGATATCATCGCGATCTCTGCAGAGCAGAGCCGCGACGGCCACCCTGTCCCGGTCGAAGGTCCGACGCCGGCATTGAGTTTCGGTGGCGCCGATATCGAAGCGCGGGCTTTGGCCACCCCGGCCAATCGCTGGTGGCGAAAGCTTGCAATTGACGCGCAGGTCATTCTGTTGTGGGTTCTCTCTAAGTTCGGAGCGAGGGCTGGAAGCTTTGATGTCAAGATCTACCGGCGTGATCTCGCAGCGAATTCCGATTTCCGCAAGTTCGACGACGGTCTGAAAATGACGATCGATGTCGACGCCATGCATCTTGAGCGTATCGAGGCGCGCTTGCGTCAGGCCGAGGCGGAGGGTGTCTGCCGTTTTGGTCTGCATCGCCAGGATAGCGCGTTGATGACCTGTTTCGTGCCTACCCCGCTGATGCGCGACCACATGCATTTCATCGACGGGGCGAGCGGGGGTTATGCGATGGCGGCCATGGCGCTGCGGGAAAAGAGGCCGCCCGAGCTTGCCGCGAGCGAATGATCTTCGATTGCCACGCGCAGCTGGCCATGGGTTTCAGTCGTGATTTTTATCGACCCATTTCGGTTTAGCCCATTGTTTCAGCTGAATATGCGCCTTATCTGAAAGAGAACAAAACGAGAGTCGCCGATTGCGACGGCTGTCGTTGTGCTGCATTTCTGGTGCGGGGGCGTGAGAGATGCAGTCGATTTTCTGGTGTCCGCGCGATCCAGGGGTAGCAAGGGAACGCGCTGGTGCCGTTGAATGATTGTTTCATCCAGCCTTGAACAATAGGCCGGAAATTCCGGAAGTGGACGTCGGCGAAAGAGCCGGTGCTCCATGGCCGGCGAGACATCGGGCATTGCAAGATAGGCCGCGGGGACAATGACTATCCATTCGAGTGTTTCTGATCTTCTTCTCGATAAAGTAGCGGAATGGCTGACACAGGCGGCGCTCACGGGCGAGAACCTGGAGACCATCATTCGCGGCTTCTGCGAACGCATGGCTGCGACGGGGATGCCGCTCAAGCGCGTGCATTTGACCTTTTCCATGCTTCATCCGCTCTATGATGCGCTCGGCTTTACCTGGCGGCGTGCCGGCGGTCTGATGATCGAGGGCTATCGGCATGGGAACGAGAAACCGGAACGCTTCGTGCAGAGCCCCTACTACTATCTCTTGTCCAACAATCTTCAGCACCTGCGTCGCCGGATCGATGTCGACGGTGCGGTCGAATTTCCGATTTTCGAGGATCTGCGCAAGGAGAAGGTCACCGACTATATGGCCTTCGTGCAGACTTTCGGCGCGGGCTCGGTGCAGGGGATGATGGGTTCCTGGTCGACCGACAGCATCGGCGGTTTCAGCGAAGAGATGATCGGCGCGCTGATGCGCATGCAGAACCATCTGGCCATGGCCGCCAAGATGGCGGTCCTCGGCAAGCTCGCCAACAATATGCTGACCACCTATCTCGGCGGCGATGCCGGAAAGCGCGTGCTGAACGGCCAGATTCGCCGCGGAGACGGCGAGACAATCCGCGCAGCCCTCGTCATGGGCGACATGCGGCAATCCACAGTTTATGCCGAAAAGGAAGGGCGCCAGGCCTATATCGATACGCTCAATGAGTTCTTCGACGCGATCGCGGCGCCGTTCAATCGCAATGGCGGCGAAATCCTGAGCTTCCTTGGCGACGGATTTCTCGCCGTCTACCCATGCGGGCGGCACAAGGACCCGTCAAAGGTGGCTTGCGAAGCCGCACTTTCGGCTGTTTTCGAGGCGCAACGCCGTGTCAAGGCACTCAACAGCGATCGCCAGTCGCGCAATTTGAGCGAAGTTCGCTATGGGATCGGCCTGCATGTCGGCAACGTCATGTTCGGCAATGTCGGCTTGAGGGACCGGTTGACGTTTTCCGCATTCGGCGCGGCGGTCAATGAGGTCGAGCGCCTACAGTCGCTGACCAAGAAATATGGGACCGAAGTCGTCGCGAGCCAGGCATTTTCCAGCTACACCGATTGCGAATGGGGAAAACTTGGAGAGGAGAAGCTGCGCGGTGTGCGTCAGCGCTTCACCGTCGTCTCCCCGAAAGCGGCGACGCCATCCAATGGCGCGCTCGAGACCTTTCAGGAGACGGCACCAGACAGCCTCTCCGAGGCCGAACAGGTCATTCTCTTGCATAGGGACGCCAAGAAGTTCGAGAGCCGTCTTCAAGTCGAAAACCTGACTCCGTGACTGCGCATGCCTCGCGCTTCAGCATAAGCCGATATATCACTGGAAAGGCGACAGTTTTTTTACAGTCTCCGCATTGCTTTGACCAGCTAGACACCCGTTATGGCCTACGTTAGTGTGCCGTCCAAGGCCACAAAGGTCATGTGAGCGGGAAGTAATATGTATGGCGTCAGGGACTGATCTACTGCGTATCGAGAACCTCGACGTCTCGTTTTCCCTTTACGGAGATAGTCTGCGCGTCGTCAAGAATGCCGGCTTGAGAGTGCTTCCAGGCAAGGTTACGGCGCTCGTCGGCGAATCTGGCTCCGGCAAGTCGATCATCAGCCAATCGATCATGGGCATTCTCCCAACGGCGGCAAAGGCGACGGGCCGGATTCTCTTCACCGATCCGCTCAACGGTCTGACGACCGATATTCTCCAGCTGCCGCGCGACGGCGCCGCGATCCGCGGGCTGCGTGGCGCGCGCATGGCAAAGATCTTCCAGGAGCCGATGACCTCGCTGTCGCCGCTGCATACGGTCGGCAACCAGATCAGTGAAGCGCTTCGCATTCACAGCGCAGGCACCAGTAGAGCTGAGCAGCGCGAAAAGACGGAAGAGATGCTGAACCTCGTCGGCTTTCAGGACCCGGTTCGCACTTTCGACATGTATCCCTTCGAACTTTCCGGAGGCATGCGTCAGCGCGCGATGATCGCCATGGCGCTGATCTGCAATCCGGCGCTGCTGATCGCCGACGAGCCAACGACGGCATTGGATGTCACCATTCAGGCGCAAATTCTCGGACTGCTGCGCAATCTCCAGCAGACGTTCAACATGGCAATGTTGCTGATCACCCACGATCTCGGCGTGGTTGCGAACATGGCCGATGAGGTCGTGGTCATCTATCACGGCGAGATCATGGAAGCAGGTCCCGTTGAGACGATCTTCCGTCAGCCGCAGCATCGCTATCTGAAGGCGCTGATGTCGGCGGTGCCGCATTTCGACATGAAGCCGGGAGAGCGATTGAAATCTTTGCGGGATGTCCCGGTCAATCTCGGCACTTTCTCGGGGAAGAAGAAGCTTATCGGCAACGGTGTGC
Organism: Rhizobium sp. ERR 1071; assembly: GCF_007828675.1. Lineage (NCBI taxonomy): Bacteria > Pseudomonadati > Pseudomonadota > Alphaproteobacteria > Hyphomicrobiales > Rhizobiaceae > Rhizobium > Rhizobium sp. ERR 1071. The sequence goes on from NZ_VITM01000004.1 coordinate 91,352, forward strand.
CGGCTGCGGGCACCGCACTCGATGTCCTGCTCAGCGTGCGCAATCTGACCAAGACCTACACCTCGAAGGCCGGTGGGCTGTTCGGGCGGCGGGATGGCACGAAGTTCCGTGCGGTCGATGATGTCAGTTTCGATATTCGCCGCGGCGAATGTCTCGGCCTGGTCGGGGAAAGCGGTTGCGGCAAGACGACCGTCAGCAAGATCCTGATGCGGGGTGTTACCGCCGATAGCGGTTCCGTCACCTTCGATGACGGCAGCGGCAAGATCGATGTGCTTGCCGTCAAGGGCGATGAATTGATGGATCTGCGCACGAAGATCCAAATGGTTTTCCAGGACCCGGTCTCTTCGCTTTCTCCGCGCATGACCATCCGCAACATCCTGAGCGAACCCCTGGAAATCCACGGGCGGGGCGAAAGCGACGAGCGCAAGGAGAAAGTCACGGCGCTGATGCAGGCGATCGGGCTCGACAAGCACTATCTGAGCCGCTATCCGCACAGCTTCTCCGGCGGCCAGCGCCAGCGCATCGGAATTGCGCGCGCATTGGCGCTTGGGCCAAAACTTCTGATCCTCGACGAGCCCGTCTCGGCTCTCGACGTGTCCGTCCAGGCGCAGATTCTCAATCTCCTCAAGGATCTGCAGAAAGAACTCGGCCTGACCTATCTGTTCATTTCGCATAATCTGGCGGTGGTCGACTATATGGCTGATCGGATTGCCGTCATGGCGCGTGGACGCATCGTCGAAATCGCGCCGCGCGAGATCATCCTGCGCGATCCCGTTCATCCCTACACGCGCTCGCTGCTTGCGGCGGTGCCATTCCCCGACCTGGACCGGCCGCTGGATTTCTCCGCCCTGGGCAGCGAAGGCGCCGCGGCCAAGCAGAAATGGGGGCCGCAATTCTCCGAGGGATCAGACGGAGATCTGGCCTATGCCGATTTGGGCGGGGGGCATTTCGTGCGCGCCCGCCGGGGCCTCGGTGCCCGGGAGCTGCGCAAATGATCAATCGGCGCACTTTTCTTGGCCTTTTGGCCTCTACCGTTCTGCCTCAGCCCGTTCTCGCAGCCGACATCGACAACGAGCCGGAATATTTTGCCGATTGGCTGAGGGCGGGTCAGATGCCGCACCTTGCCAAGCGTTTGCCGAAATTCCCGCGCATCGTCAACGTCGCGGCCATGGGCCGTACGCCGGGTCAATATGGCGGCTCCGTGCGCACCATTGTCGGCAGCCAGAACGATATCCGCTTCATGACGATATACGGCTATGCCCGTCTCGTCGGCTATGACCGTACCCTGTCGTTGCAACCTGATATTCTGGAGTCATTCACCTCCGTCAACGACATGGTTTTCACCTTCAAGCTGCGCGACGGACATAAATGGTCGGATGGGCATCCTTTCACGGCCTATGATTTCCGCTATTGGTGGGAAGACGTCATCCTCAACAAGGAACTGACACCGGGCGGCGGCGCCTTGGAGTTGCGCCCGCACGGCAGCCTGCCGCGCTTCGAGCTGCTCGACGAACTGACGGTGCGTTATTCCTGGGATGATCCTAATCCCGATTTCCTGCCGATCCTTGCGGCGCCGCAGCCGCTCGTCATTGCCGGCCCTGCGCATTATCTGAAGCAGTTTCACAAGAAATATCAGGACAGCATTCGCCTTTCCTCGCTGATGAAGGAAAACCGCGCCAAGAAATGGCAGGACCTTCATATCAAGATGGCCCGTTCCTACCGGCCTGAAAATCCCAACCTGCCGGTACTCGATCCCTGGCGCAACACGACCGCCCCACCGGCCGAGCAGTTCGTCTTCGAGCGCAACCCCTATTTCCATCGCGTCGACGAAAACGGCCGCCAGTTGCCCTATATAGACCGGATGATCCTGAACATCAGCTCTTCCGCGATCATCGCTGCCAAGACCGGCGCGGGAGAAAGCGATCTGCAGGCAAACGGCATAGATTTCAACGACTATACCTTCCTCAAGGAAGCGGAGAGGCTGCACCCGATCAAGGTCAATCTCTGGAAGGCGGCGCGTGGGTCGCGGGTCGCACTGTTTCCCAATCTGAACAGCGCGGATACCGTATGGCGAGACGTTTTGCGCGATGTCCGGGTGCGGCGGGCCCTGTCGCTGGCGATCAATCGCCATGAGATCAACATGGCCGTCTTCTATGGCCTCGGCACTGAAAGCGCCAACACGGTCCTGCCAGACAGCCCTCTCTTCAAGCCCGAATATGCGGCGGCCTGGATTGCGTACGATCCGGATCAGGCCAATGTGCTGCTGGACGCCGCCGGTCTTGCCAAACGCGATGAAGACGGCGTTCGCCTGTTGCCCGACGGGCGGCGCATGGAGATCACGGTTGAAACACCGGGCGAAAGCCCGCTGGATGCGGACGTCCTCGAACTCGTCACCGATCACTGGCGCAAGGTCGGCATTGCGCTGTTCACGCGTGTATCGCAACGCGACATTTTCCGCAGCCGCGCCATGGGCGGGCGTATCCTGATGTCCTTGTGGTACGGCCTGGACAATGGCGTGCCGACAGCGGACATGAACCCGGCGGAACTGGCGCCGACAACCGACGACCAGATGCAGTGGCCGCTCTGGGGCATGTACTATCTTTCGCGTGAGACGCAGGGCGTTGCGCCCGATGTTCCGGAGGCGGCCAAGCTCGTCAAGCTGCTCCGCGAATGGGAGGCGGCCGCCTCTTCCTTCGAGCGCGCCGAGATCTGGCACGAAATGCTGTCGATCTATACGGACCAGGTTTTCTCCATCGGCCTCATCAACGCCACGCTGCAGCCGATCGTGCATTCGGCGCGCATGCAGAACGTGCCGGAGAAGGCGCTTTACGGTTTCGATCCAACCTGTTTTCTCGGTGTCTACATGCCGGATACCTTCTGGATGAAGGAGGATCGCCGGAATGCTTAGATATATCCTTTGGCGCATCGCGGTGATGATCCCGACCCTGATCGTCATTTCGATGCTGGTCTTCACGATCATCCAGCTTCCGCCTGGCGATTTCTTCGAAAGCCAGATCGCCGAGCTGCGCGCCCAGGGCGAGACGGCGAACCTTCAGGAGATCGAGAATCTTCGTCACGAATACGGCCTCGATCAGCCTATGCCGCTTCAATATGTCCATTGGGTTGCCGGAATGCTGCATGGCGATTTCGGTTATTCCTTCGAATATCAGCTGCCGGTTTCGGATGTCGTCGGCGACCGCTTGTGGCTGACCATTCTCGTATCGATGACGACGATTCTCGTGACCTGGCTGATCGCCTTCCCGATCGGCATCTATTCGGCGACTCATCAATATAGCTGGGGCGATTACGGCCTGACTTTCCTTGGTCTGCTCGGTATCGCCATTCCGAATTTTATGCTGGCGCTGATCCTGATGTATTTCGCCAATGTGTGGTTCGGCGTGTCGATCGGCCATCTGATGGATCAGCAATATCTCTCGCAGCCGATGAGCTGGGAAAAGGCGCGCTCGATCCTGTCGCATCTGTGGATTCCGGTCATCATCGTCGGCACGGCAGGAACGGCGGGCATGATCCGCCGCCTTCGCGCCAATCTGCTCGACGAGATGCAGAAGCAATATGTCATCACCGCACGGGCAAAGGGGTTGCACCCCCTGAAGGCTCTGGTGAAATATCCGCTGCGCATGGCGCTGAACTTTTTCGTCGCCGATATCGGCTCCATCCTGCCGTCGATCATTTCGGGCGCTGAGATCACCGCCATCGTGCTGTCGCTGGAGACGACCGGCCCAATGTTGATCCGGGCCCTGCAAAGCCAGGACATGTATCTTGCCGGTTCATTTCTGATGTTTCTCGCCTTCCTCAATGTTATCGGCGTGCTGATCTCGGATATCGCGCTCGGCTTTCTCGATCCCCGCATCCGCTTGCAAGGCAGGAGTACAAAGTGAGCGTATCTCTGCCAAAACCCGGGGCTCCCCTGGAGCATTACGTCTCGAACGCGGATTTCGATCCGGATCAGTTCGAAGCCATGTCGGCCGGCCAGCAGCGCTATTACATGGCTTCGCAGAAGAAGCTGATGTGGTGGAAGTTCAAAAAGCACAAGCTTGCGCTCGCCTCCGGTATCTTCCTGCTGCTCGCCTACGGCATGATCCTGATTGCGGAATTCCTGGCGCCCTACGGTCTGCACAGCCGCAATGTCGATTACATTCATTCGCCGCCGCAGATGGTTCATTTCTTCGACAAGGGCGAGTTCGTCGGACCGTTCGTCTATGGCCGGAAAATGACGCTCGATATCGATACGCTGCGTCGGATCTATACCGAAAATCCTTCCGACGTGCAGCCGATCCGTTTCTTCTGTCGCGGCGATTCCTATCGTTTCTGGGGCTTGGTGGATTCGAACCTTCATCTGGTCTGCCCTTCCGTCGGCGGGCAAATGTATCTGCTTGGAACCGATCGCCTGGGCCGGGACGTGCTGTCGCGCATCATTTACGGCGCGCGCATATCCCTGACGATCGGGCTGATCGGCATAGCGATCAGCTTCGTGCTCGGCGTCGTCATCGGCGGTCTGGCGGGCTATCACGGCGGTCTTTTCGATCTCCTCGTTCAGCGCGTGATCGAGGTGCTGCAATCACTGCCGAGCCTGCCATTGTGGATGGCGCTGGCGGCGATCATGCCCGTGAGCTGGAGTCCGATCATCGTCTATTTCGGCATTACCATTATTCTCGGCATTCTCGACTGGACCGGCCTTGCACGCGCCGTGCGCTCGAAGCTTCTGTCCCTGCGGGAGGAAGACTACGTGCTCGCCGCGCAATTGATGGGCGCAAGCACACGCCGCATCATCGGCCGTCATCTCGTTCCCGGCTTCATGTCGCATCTCATTGCCACGGCGACGATCTCTGTTCCCAGCATGATTCTCGGCGAAACCGCCCTTAGCTTTCTCGGATTGGGGCTTCGCCCGCCAATCACGAGCTGGGGCATTTTGCTGACCGAGGCAAGAAGCGTCAGCGTCATCGCCTTCTATCCATGGCTCCTTTTCCCTATGATCCCGGTGATTTTGGTCATTCTGGCGTTCAACTTTTTAGGAGACGGCTTGCGCGATGCCGCCGATCCCTACAAATAGCAGGATGAACGGCGAAGACAGGATTGCAATTCGAGAAGCGGCCCGCGGATGTCGTTTGCCGACATACCGCGTATAACTTTCACCCCCAGAGGTTTTTGCCTATGAAGCGGCGCTTAGAAGATGCTCGAATCCTCATGTATAGCCATGACACGTTCGGTCTCGGCCATCTGAGGCGGTGCAGAACGATTGCCCATGCGCTTGTCGAGGACTATCGCGGCCTGAATGTGCTGATCATATCCGGCGCGACGATCGCCGGCGCATTCGATTATCGCGCCCGTGTCGATTTCGTCAAAGTGCCGAGTGTCATCAAGCTGCGCGACGGCGAATACACGTCTATGGCGAGCCATGTCGCATTGCAGGAAACGCTGAAGATGCGGCAATCGATCATTCGCCACACGGCCGAAACCTTCCAGCCCGATGTTTTCATTGTCGATAAGGAGCCGATGGGGCTGAAAGGTGAGGTCGAGGAAACGCTGACCTATCTCAAGGCGCGCGGCACGACGCTCGTACTCGGCATGCGCGACGTCATGGATGCGCCGCATCTCCTGGAAGCCGAATGGAAGAAGAACAACGCCCTGCAGAAGATCGATCAGTTCTACGATCGCGTCTGGGTCTATGGCCCGCCGGACTTTCACGATCCACTCGTCGGCCTCGATGTTCCCCCCGGCGTGCGCCGGAAGATGGAGTTCGTCGGCTTCCTGCAGCGCAGCGTTTCCACCCTGGGCACGAAGTCGGAACATGTGCCTGACGAGGATTATATCCTGGTGACGACTGGCGGCGGCGGCGACGGCGCCGATCTCGTCAGCGATGTCATTGCCGCTTTCGAGGAGGATAGCTCTCTCACGCAGAAGACGCTGATCGTGCTCGGCCCCTATATGCCAGCCAAGGAGCGCGGTCAGCTTTTGGAACGCGCGAGCAAGATCGACTGTCTGCAGGTCATCGAGTTCGACAACAAGATGGAAGAGCTGATCGCCGGCGCCAAGGCCGTTGTTGCCATGGGCGGCTATAATACCTATTGCGAGATCCTGTCCTTCGACAAGCCGGCGCTGATCATTCCGCGCACGCGGCCGCGCGAGGAGCAGCTCATCCGCGCGCAGCGGGCAAGCGAACTCGGCCTCGTCGACATGCTGCTGCCGGAAGAATCGGCCGATCCGAAGCAGCTTGCCGCTGCGCTGAAGCGCCTGCCGAACAGGGCGCCACCTTCGGCGAGCAACAGCAACATGCGCCTGGAAGGGCTCGTGCATATTTCGCGCACCGTCGGCGAATGGTTCGATGACCGCGAGCGCTATACGCCGCTATCGATCGTTGCCGAGTAGATCACCGGAACCTGTCGATGCGGAAGAAAATACTGGTGGTCCTGAAAGGCTATCCCCGCCTGTCGGAAACCTTCATCGCGCAGGAGCTGCTCGGCCTGGAAAAGGCCGGCTTCGACCTGACGCTGATTTCGATGCGCAAGCCTACGGACAAGAAGCGCCACCCCGTCCATGACGAGATCAAGGCGCGCGTCATCTATCTGCCCGAATATCTGCATAACGAACCGTTGAGGGTGCTTCGCGCGTTCTTTGCCGGTATCGGCAAGCCCGGGTTCAAGCCGCTCCTAAAGCAGTTCTGGACCGATCTCAAGCGGGATATCACGCCGAACCGCGTGCGGCGCTTCGGTCAGGCCCTGGTGCTGGCGCATGAATGGCCCGATGGCGGCGAATGGCTGCATGCGCATTTCATCCATACGCCGGCCTCGGTGACATCCTATGCCAGTATCATGACCGGCATTCCCTGGACGTGTTCGGCCCATGCCAAGGATATCTGGACGTCACCGGACTGGGAGCTTTCGGAAAAGCTCGGCCGCGCCCGCTGGACTGTGACCTGCACGCGCACCGGTTTCGAGCACATGCGCGATCTGGTCGGAGCGGACGACAAGGTTCATCTGAGCTATCACGGGCTGGATCTGGATCGCTTCGGCTCCTTCACTGGCGAACATTCCAGCCGCGACGGCAAGGACGCTTCCGATCCCGCTTTTATCCTCAGCGTTGGACGTGCGGTGGAGAAAAAGGGATACGACGTGCTGTTGAAGGCGCTGGCATTGCTTCCCGGCGATCTCAACTGGCGCTTTACCCACATTGGCGGCGGAGATGGCTTGACGAAACTCAAGGCATTGGCTGATACGCTTGGCATCGCCGACCGCATCACCTGGAAGGGTGCGCTGGCACAGGAAGACGTGCTTGCCCAATATCGCCAGGCCGATATCTTCGCGCTCGCCTGCCGGGTGGCCGCCGACGGTGATCGCGACGGGCTGCCGAACGTGCTCGTTGAAGCCTCTAGCCAGCGCCTTGTCTGCGTTTCCACCGATGTCTCCGGCGTTCCCGAACTCCTCGAAGATGGTGCGAACGGTCTTGTCGTTCCTCCGGAGGATCCGCAGGCGCTCGCCGTAGCGCTGGAATCCGCCATTCGTAACCCGGCACTGCGTCACAGGCTGGGCGAAGCGGCCGAAAAGCGGGTGCGCGAGCATTTCGACTATCACGCCAGCATCCGGCAACTGACGGGGCTGTTCGAGGAGCAATGGCAGAGAGAAGATCAATGGCGGAAATCCGCATGACAACCTCGCATAGCCTACCGTTGCGGGTCTTTTTCTACGTTCAGCATCTGCTTGGCATCGGCCATCTGGCGCGCGCGAGCCGCATCGCCAGCGCGCTGGCGCAAGACGGCTGCCAGGTGACGGTGGTCACCGGCGGCCTGCCGGTAAACGGCTTCCCGGGGGCGGACGTCACCTCCGTCACATTGCCGGCCGTGGTTGCGAGCAGCGCCGGCTTCTCCGGTCTCGCCGATCAGTCTGGCAATGCCGCCGGCGAGGAGTTCCTGTCTCGGCGCCGCGACTTGTTGCTGGAGGCGTTCCGGCAGGCGGCGCCCGATGTCGTCATCATCGAGGCCTTTCCCTTCGGTCGCAGGCAGATGCGTTTCGAGCTTCTGCCGCTGCTCGATGCCATTTCTGAAGCCGATCCGAAGCCGAGGCTCTACACCTCGGTGCGGGACATTCTGCAGCAGCAGAAGAAACCGGGGCGCGACGAAGAGACGGTCGGCCTCCTGCGCGATCATTTCGATGGCGTGCTCGTCCATGGCGATCCGCATTTCGTCCGGCTGGAAGAGACCTTTCCCCTGACGGAGGCGATCGCTGACAAGATCATCTATACGGGTCTTGTCGCACCCGCTTTGCCACCGGAACCAGTCGAAACCTTCGACATCGTCGTTTCAGCCGGCGGCGGCGCTGTCGGGCGCGACCTTATCCGCGCCTCGCTCGAAGCGGCAAGCCGAGTGGCGAGCGATCGCCGCTGGCTGTTGATCGCCGGGCCGAACCTCCCGGAGCGGGATTATGCTGAGCTCGCCAGCGACGCGCCCGGTAATGTCGAACTGGTTCGCTTCCGCAAGGATTTTCCCTCCCTTCTGCGCGGCGCCGAGCTTTCGATTTCGCAGGCCGGCTATAATACGGTCGGCGATCTTCTCGTGGCTGGCTGCCGAGCTATCCTGGTTCCTTTCACCGCCGGTGGGGAGACGGAGCAATCCGTCCGAGCCGAGCGGCTGGAGAGATTGGGCCTGGCCTTGGCCTTGCCAGAAGCGGGATTGACGACGGATATGCTGGTCGAAGCCGTGAAGACGGCATTGTCGCGCCCCAAGCCAGGCAAGCCGGATATCGATCTTGGCGGCGCCGCCAGAACTTCCGCCATTCTGCGTGAGGTCATGTAGCGACGTGTGCGGCTGATATCGGAGACATCCTGTCGTTTTATCCTCCTGGATTCCCGCAATCTTGTGATATAAATCGAAAAATCGATGAATCGGGAGGAGCGTGGACGAAAGACCGGGCGGAGTCCCCTTTCACATATGGGGCCACGTATCCGTAACGAAACCTTCCCGCATCTCTGCAACATCGGTGCCGGCATCGCGCTGGCGCTGGGCGTTGAATTTGAAAGCCTGCAGTAAGCAATGGAAAAAAGCCTAGCGCGTTACATTTGGTCGAATACCCGGCTGGAGCAGGTCTGGATACTGCTCGTCGTCGCGGCCTCGATGATCCCGTACTTCCTGTCCTTCGACTTGCCGAAGCAGATCGTCAACGGGCCTATCCAGGGCAAAGGTTTCGAACATCCCGGCGATACGCAGACCTTCATGCACATTGCTTTCAATGTGCCGCTCATCGGCCATGTCGAGATTTTTCAGGGCGTGCAGCTGACGCGCATGTGGATGCTCGTTGCGCTGAGCATGGTGTTTTTGGCGCTCGTCGTCCTCAACGGTCTCTTCAAGCTCTATATCAACACCTATAAGGGACGTCTGGGCGAGCGCATGCTTCGCCGTATCCGCTTTGAGCTGATCGACCGGGTCTTGCGGTTTCCGCCGGCGCACTTCAAGCGCGTCAAGCCCGCGGAAATCGCCACTATGATCAAGGACGAGGTGGAGCCGATGGGTGGCTTTACGGGCGATGCTTTCGTGCAGCCCGCCCTTCTCGGCGGCCAGGCGGTGACGGCGCTCGTCTTCATCATCATGCAGAATTTCTGGCTCGGCATGATTGCCGCGGCCATCGTCGCCGTGCAGGCCATCGTCATTCCGCGTATGCGCAAGCGGCTGTTGGAACTTGGGCGCCAGCGGCAGCTGACGGCGCGCGAACTTTCCGGCCGCGTCGGTGAGATCGTTGATGGTATCGGCACTATCCATGCCAACGATACCACGAACCTGGAGCGCGCCGATATCGCGCACCGGCTCGGATTGATCTTCTCGATCCGCTACGATCTCTATCAGTGGAAGTTCCTGGTCAAATTCATCAATAACTTCCTCGCTCAGGTAACGCCGTTCCTGTTCTATCTGATCGGCGGCTTCCTGGCGTTGCAGGGCCGACTGGACATCGGTCAGCTCGTCGCCGTCATCAATGCCTACAAGGATCTGCCCGGACCGCTGAAGGAGCTGATCGACTGGGACCAGTCGCGTCAGGACGTCCAGGTAAAATACAATCAGGTGGTCGAACAGTTCAGTGTCGAGCATCTGATCGATCCGAAAATCCAGGCGGTTTCGCCGGCGCCCGCCGCCCGCATCACCCATTCTCTCGTCGCGACCAATCTGACCATCGTCGACGACAGCGGCGCGCGTGTGCTGGACCACGTTTCGGTTGAGATTCATCCGGGCGAAAGGGTGGCGATCGTCGGCGACAGCGGTGCGGGCGGCGAATATCTTGCAGAGGCGTTCGGACGCCTGATCTGGCCGGATAGCGGCCGCATCTCGATCGACGGCCACGATATTCTGGAACTGCCGGAATCGCTCATCGGGCGACGCATCGCCTACGCCTCCTCCGAGACCTTCTTCTTTCACGGCACTTTGCGCAGCAATCTCCTCTATGGTCTCAAGCACGCTCCGCTCGTTGCCCCCGTCTATAGCGAGGATGAAGCGACAAAGGTCAAATGGAGCATGGCCGAGGCGCGTCGTGCGGCCAATCCGGAATTCGACCTCAATAGCGACTGGGTGGATTATGCCGCCGCCGGGGCGACGGGGCCGGATGATATCTACTCCGCCATCCGTCCGGTTCTCGATGCCGTCGCCATGTCGCAGGATATTTTCGACATGGCCTTGCGCTCGAATGTCGATGCCACGGCACATCAGGATCTGACGTCGCGCATCGTCGAGCTGCGGCAGGCATTGCGGTCGCGGCTCGAGGAGGAAAAACTCGCGGATCTCGTGGTTCCCTTCGAGTTCGATGCTTATAATCCGCAGGCGACCGTTGGTGAAAATCTGCTTTTCGGTACGCTGAAGCGGCCGCAGATGACCAATCGCAAACTGGCGGCTCATCCCTATTTCCAGCAGATATTCGCCGAAACGGGTCTGGTATCCGATTTGTACGATATGGGCCTGGAGATCGCCGAAAACGCAGTCGAACTCTTCACGGACCTGCCGCCGGACCATCCGTTCTTCCAGCAGCTGACCTTCATGACGGCGGAAGACATCCCGACCTATGAGGCGCTGCTGCAGAAGCTCAACGGCAAGGGCTATGAGGCGGCTAACGACGATGAGCGTGCGGCCATCATCCGGCTGAGCTTCTCCTATATCGAACCGCGTCACCGCTTCGGCCTTCTGACGCAGGTGCTCATGGAAAAGATCGTGAAGGCGCGCGCGAAGTTCTACGAGAATATTCCGGCCGATCTCGCCAAGGTCATCGAGCGCTACGATCCGGAGCGCTTCACTGCGTCTGCCACCTTGATGGACAACGTGCTGTTCGGGCGCATTGCGCATCAGCAGGCGAATGCGCCGGAGCGTATCCATCAGATCATGTATGATGTGTTCGGGCGTCTCGGCATGCATGATGCAGTTCTGTCGATCGGGCTGGATTTCGACGTCGGCTCGGGCGGCAAGCGCCTGACCAACGTGCAGCGCCAGAAACTCAATCTCGGTCGCGCCCTTTTGAAACGAGCCGATTACATCATCTGCAATCGCCCGCTGCCGGCACTCGACCATCGCGTCCAGGATCAGATCGCGAGAGCCATTCTGGGCGAACTCCATAGCGGCGATTATGCGCCGGCGATCATCTGGGTTCTCTCCAACCCCAGTTTTGCCGAATTGTTCGACCGTGTCATGGTTTTCGATCACGGCAGCCTCGTCGAAAATGGCTCTACCACCGATCTTTTAGAGAAAAACGGTATGTTCAAAGAACTGTTATCGTAATATCCTATCTCGACAGTGGCGTCTGGGGCCGAACACTGGGGGTACCGAAGCTCATGCTTCTGAAGGACGAAGTTGAAATGCTGAAGCGGGTGCCGATTTTTTCGCGCATTGCACCGGCAAAATTGAAACTCTTGGCGTTTACGTCCGATCGGGTCAGCTACAATGCTGGCCAAACCCTGTTTCATCAGGGTGATCAAGGTGATGCGGCCTATGTTGTTCTTTCAGGAACTGCTGATATTCTCGTCGATAGCCCAGCCGGCGAGATCAAGGTTGCCGAAGTCGACCTCAATTCCATCGTCGGCGAAATTGCCATCCTCTGCGATGTCTCCCGTACAGCCACGGTGAAAGCGACTTCCAGGCTGGAAGCCTTGAAGATCAGCAAGGAGCATTTCCTGAAGCTGCTCAGCGATTTCCCGGAGATGGCCGTCGAGATCATGCGCGTGCTGGCCGATCGCCTGAACCATACAACCTCGGAACTGACCGCTGTGCGCAGCCGCCTCGACCAGCCGCAGTCGATGTCCACTCATTGAGATTGAGGGAGCCGGTGCTCGTGCTTTTGAGAGGCGGGCGTCCCATTTCAATATGGCAAACTCAATTCCGAAATATGCGCGGCCCGAATATGAACGCCGATTTCTCCTCAGCGACATTCCAGATCTTTCCGGTCTAGCATCCCGGCTGATCGAAGATCTTTATCTCGACGGCACCCGGCTGCGCCTGCGCAAGATCATCTGCGAGAATGGAGACGAGCAATACAAGCTCTGCAAGAAGTACCCCGGCCCGAGCGCCAATCCCCTCGCAATCGTCAATATCTATCTGACATCGCAGGAATATGATCTTCTTTCAGCGTTGAACGGCAAAGGCATTCGGAAGAGGCGGTACAATATCGCCTCGTCTGCGCTTTGCCTCGATGTTTTCGAAGGTCAGCTTGTCGGCCTGGTTCTATGCGAGATCGAGGCGGAATCCGTCGCCTTGCTCGAAGCGCATGCATTGCCTCACTGGATTGGACGCGACGTTTCAGACGATCCGTTTTTCACCGGTGGCAATCTTGCTTCTATCGATGCTGCGCAACTCTCGGCGAGACTGGTGTCGCTCGGATCTTGCGCTTAGTCGTCAACGATCTCGCAGGCAATGAAGAAGCCCCACTGTAGGCAGCGCGATCCAATCAAGCCAATCGGAGGGAGGTGCGGCGTTGCGTCGTCCTTTTTCGCGAGGGGGTTTTTCTGCCGCCTCGTCGGCTCCGACGGCAAGGTTGCTGGTGGCCCGGACAGTCGTCGCGATGATGCGGCGCGCTCTTACCCGTGAAGAATATTGACAATATATGCTACGAACTCCACAATTGAGGTGGAATGGAAGGATAGTTCCGATGGCGTCGGGTAGCATTCATGTGAAGGTCAGCGGTGCGCTGCAAGACCACATTCAGCAGCAGATCGGCGACACTGGTCTTTATGAGAACGCCAGCGAATACATTCGCGCCTTGATACGTCGCGACCTTCAAACCCGTAATGAGGCGTGGGATGCGCTGCAAAAGGAGCTTGCACCGGCCATGCGCGCGGATGACAGCGAGTTTATCGCAGTTTCCGCCGAAGATGTCATTCGCCGCAATACGCGTCGCTGATCATGGTGGTGTATCGCTTTTATCCGCGCGCGGATGCGGCGCAGGACAAGATTTGGCGGGATACAGTTGAGACATGGGGAGAGAAGCAGGCGGTGACGTATATCACCGGCTTGCATACCCATTTGCAGCGGCTATGCGAGGAAAGGGCGATATGGCGCAAGCTTCCGCAGCGTCTTGCAGTTCCCGCCGACGTGAAACACGAGGCGTATTTCAGTCGCTACGAGCATCATTATGTCTTCTTCCGGGAGCTCGATAACGGCGATCTTGGCGTGATGAGCATTTTGCATGAGCGCATGGACCTGCCCGTGCGCCTTGCCGAGGATCTGGCGGCGCTTTCCGGGAGAGCGGGATCTTTCAAGGCATAGGCTCGGTGTGGCCAATTCGCCTTTGAAGTCTCAGATCAATCCCCGCCGGGCCAGATTGCGCATCAGATGCGAGGCGCCGAAGGTCCAGGGCGGGCATTCGGTCGACAACAGCACGCGGTTGCGCAGCGAACCGAGCTTGTCGTTGGAAATAGTGACGATGTCGCCGACCTTGTGGGTGAAGCCTTGGCCGGGCGTGTCGCGATCTTCGACGGGGGCGAAAAGCGTTCCCATGAATAGCACGAAGCCGTCGGGATATTGATGATGGCGGCCGATGGTCTGGGAGACGAGATCGAGCGGATCGCGGCTGATTTCCTTCATCGACGAGCGGCCGTGCAGCACATAACCGTCCTCACCTTCGACTTTGAGGTCGAGATCGGCGTTGCGCACGTCATCAAGATTATAGGTCTCGTCGAACAGACGGATGAACGGCCCGATCGAGCAGGAGGCGTTGTTGTCCTTGGCCTTGCCAAGGAGCAGGGCGGATCGGCCTTCCACGTCGCGCAGGTTGACGTCGTTGCCGAGGGTGGCGCCCTTGACCCGGCCCTGGCTGTCGACCGCCAGCACGATTTCCGGCTCGGGATTGTTCCACTTGGAGATCGGATGCAGGCCGACATCGGCGCCTTGTCCCACAGACGACATTATCTGCGATTTGGAAAAGACTTCCGCGTCCGGTCCGATGCCCACTTCGAGATATTGCGACCAGACACCTTCCTCGATCAACGCCGCCTTGACCTTGGCCGCTTCCGCTGAACCGGCCTTCAAGTTGCGCAGACTGTCGCCGATCAGTGCGGTCACCTTGCCGCGGATCGCTTCGGCTAGGTCCGGATTACCGGCTGCGCGCTCCTCGATGACGCGCTCCAGCATCGAACGGGCAAAGGTGACGCCACAGGCCTTGATCGCCTGCAGGTCGATGGGGGCGAGAAGGTGGATGGCCGAGTGGTCGGCCTTGGCGGCCAGCAGATCATCGAGTTTGGCGATGGCTTCGCCTTTCTGGGTGCGAATGAAAGCCACCGGATCATCTTTTTCCAGAAGGTCGCGCATGGTCGGCGTTTCCTTCGAGGTGATATCATAGAGCGTGCCGTCGCGAAGGGTGACGAGAGCGGGGCCTTGCACATCCGGGCGCCAGATGCGGCCGACGAATGTTCCGGTGGTGAATGTGTTCGAGCTGGCCATGTCGTTCGTCTCCTCCAAACTGCGAGCGTTTCTAGCGCAGTCGATCCCGCTTTGCCATCTGTTATGACGGCATCATTCGCTGCATTTTGGATTTTCATCTTTTCCTGGAAGCTAAAAATGTAAGGCCCCGCGGCGCCACCGCGAGGCCTTTTGGGCCGCAAGCCGGGAGAGAGTGGCTTTACGCGGCCTGAACCTTGCGATTGCCGCGCGCCCATTCCGGCAGCCAGTCGCCGTGGGCTGCCAACAGCTCGTCGACCAGCGACCAGATTTGGTCGAGATCGAGTTCGGCTGCCGTGTGCGGATCCATCATCGCGGCATGGTAGATGTGCTCGCGATTTTCGGTCATCAGAGCTTTCACGGTCAGCTCCTGCACGTTGATGTTCGTGCGGATGAGCGCCGTCAGCTGCGGCGGCAGATCGCCGACATAGGTCGGCTGGATGCCGGAGGCATCGACGAGGCAGGCGACTTCCGCCGCGCAATTATAAGGCAGCGAGGTGATGCAGCCATTGTTGCGGACATTGCCGTAGATGACGGAGGGTTCGCCGGTCCAGACCGAATTGATGATCGAGGAGGCATATTCCTTCGACTGCTTGACCTCGATCTTTTCCGCCGTGCGGTATTCCTCAGCCTGGTTCTTCCAGCGCGCCACCTGCTCGATGCAGCGTTTCGGATATTCGTCGAGCGGAATGCCGAACTTCTCGATCAGATCCTCGCGGCCCTCCTTGATGAAGTAGGGGGTGTATTCGGCGAAATGCTCGGAGCTTTCGGTGACGAAATAGCCGAGGCGGGTCAGCATTTCATAGCGCACCTTGTTCGGGCAGCGCGGGTTCCAGCCGGGCTTCGGCGCGCGTCCTTCGCGATAGGCGCGAACGAGATCCGGATAGAGATTACGATAGGAACCATCCGGCTGACGATGCTCGAATTCGAGATAGAAGGCCATGTGGTTGATGCCGGCCGAGCGGTAGCGGATCTCGTTGTAGGGAATGTCGAGATCGTGCGCCAGTTCCATGGCCGTGCCCTGCACCGAATGGCAAAGACCGACCTGCTTGATCGTTGGGTACTTCTCCCCGATCGCCCAGGTATTGATGGCCATCGGGTTCACATATTGCAGCATGATCGCGTTCGGGCAAACGGCGAGCATGTCTTCGCAAATCTTCCAGAGATGCGGAACCGTGCGCAGGCCGCGCATGATGCCGCCGACGCCGAGCGTGTCGGCGATCGTCTGGCGCAGGCCATATTTCTTCGGCACTTCGAAATCGGTGACGGTGCAGGGCTCGTAGCCGCCGATCTGAAAAGCGACGACGACGAAATGCGCACCGTCGAGCGCCTTGCGCTGATCGGTAAAGGTTTCGACCGTCGCGGAGGTGCCCAGCGTCGAGGCCAGCTTGCGGGCAACAATGGCGCTTTCGTCCAGCCGCTGCGGATTGATGTCCATCAGCGCGATCCGGGCGTCCGCAAGGGCGGGCCGCTGCAAGACGTCGCCGATGATATTCTTCATGAAGACGGTCGAGCCGGCGCCGATGAAGGTGATCTTGGGAGTACCTGTCATGTCAAAATCTCCTGGGATGCTACGAAGCTACTTCGAACGCCGCTCTGACAAGGCGTTCTGTGTAAGCGGTCTTGGGATGGGACAGAACCTCTTCGACCGGCCCTTGCTCCATGATCTTGCCATGCTGCATGACGATGACGCGATGGCAAAGGGCGCGGACGACCTTGAGGTCGTGGGAAATGAAAAGGTAGCTCAGGCCTTTTTCATCCTGCAGCTTGCGCAGGAGGTCGATGATCTGGGCCTGAACGGAAAGATCGAGTGCGGAGGTCGGCTCGTCGAGCAGAATGAATTCTGGCTCGAGCGCGATGGCGCGGGCAATGGCGATACGCTGGCGCTGGCCGCCGGAAAATTCATGCGGGAAGCGCGAGAGAATGTTGGCCGGCATGCCGGCACTGACCAGTGCCTCCTTGACGCGCTCCAGGCGCTCCGCCTTGTTGGAACCGAGATTGTTGACAATCAGCCCCTCGCAAATGATCTGGCCGATGGTCATGCGCGGATTGAGCGACGAAAAAGGATCCTGAAAGACGATCTGCATGCGCGAGCGCAACGGCCGCATCTCGGCGCGAGACCGGCCATGGATCGGCTGCCCGTCGAAGAAAATCTCGCCGCCATCGGCATCGATCAGCCGCAGTAGCGCCTGACCGAAGGTGGTCTTGCCCGAGCCGGATTCACCGACAAGCCCGAGCGTCTCGTGGCGGCGCAGCTCGATATTGAGGCTGTCGACGGCGACGAGTTCGCGCATGTCGGGTTTGAAGAAGCTGCCGTGCCGCAGCATGAACGCCACCTTGACGGACTTGCCTTCGAGAATCGTGTCGCAGTTCGGCGGCAGCGGCTTTGCCTGTCCGCGTGGCTCCGAGGTCAGCAGGTGCTGCGTATAGGGATGCTGCGGGCGCGCAAAGAGCGCCTCCGTCGTATTGTGCTCGCGCATCTCGCCATGCTGCATCACATAGACGTAGTCGGAGAACTGGCGCACGACCGTCAGGTCGTGAGTGATCAGGATCACGGCCATGCCGAGCTGCTTTTGCAGGTTGCGGATGAGGTTCAGGATCTGCGCCTGCACGGTGACATCGAGCGCTGTCGTCGGTTCGTCGGCAATCAGTACGTCCGGGTCGTTGGCGAGCGCCATGGCGATCATCACGCGCTGGCGCTGGCCACCGGAGAGCTGGTGCGGATATTGTTTCAGCCGCGCTTCCGGATCGGGAATCTGAACCTGCTTCAGGAGATCGAGCGCCCGCTTCTCCGCGTCGCGGCGGCTGACCTTGCGATGGACCCGTATCGCTTCGACGATCTGGCTACCGATGGTGTAGATCGGATTGAGCGAGCTCATCGGCTCCTGGAAGATCATCGAGATGCGGTCGCCACGCAATTGCCGGCGCGCCCGCTCCGAGAATTTCAGCACGTTCTTGCCGTCGTAATGCACGGCGGACTTGTCGGAGACGACGGCGCGTTTGGTCAGCAGGCCCATCACCGTGCGGGCGGTCACCGATTTTCCCGAGCCGGATTCGCCGACGATGGCGATGGTTTCGCCGCGATAAAGCTGGAAGGTGATGTCTTTGACGGCATCGACCATGCCGTCCTCGACCTTGAACTTGACGGCAATATTGCGAGCGTCGATGACAGGTGCGGCTGTCTTGTTCGCAGCATCGAGCCGCCTGTCGGGAGCGAAGGAATTGACGAGTGCAAGAGCCATATCCGTTCTCCTCTCAATAGGGATCGATCGCGTCGCGCAGGCCGTCGCCAAGGGCGTTGAAGGCGAAGACGGTGACGAGAACGAAGGCGACGGGCGTCAGGATCCAGGGATAGGAGCCGATGACCGAATAGGTCGACGTATCCTGCAGCATCAGACCCCAGGAGATCAGCGGCGGTTTGACGGCAAAGCCGAGGAAGCCGAGGAAGGATTCCAGCAGCACGACGCTCGGGATCGCGAGCGTGACCGTCACGATGACGTGGCTCATGACGTTCGGGAAAATATGCTGCAGGATGATGCGCCGGTCGGTCGCGCCGACCGCCATGGCCGCCCGGACATAATCGATCCGCGCCAGAGCCAGCGTCTTGCCGCGCACCTCGCGCGACATCTGCGCCCAGCCGAGCGCCGACATGACGACGATGACGAAGGCGAGGAAGACGTTGGTCGGAGCCGTCACAGGGATCAGCGAGGTCAGTGCCAGGTAGAGCGGCAGTTGCGGGAAAGCCAGTACCACTTCGACGAAACGCTGGATCCAGGCATCGAGCGTGCCGCCGAAATAGCCAGATATCATGCCGACCGCAGTGCCGACGACGGTGACGATGGCGACTACCGTCAAGGCGATCATCAAGGAGATGCGCGAACCGTAAATGGCGCGCGACAGCACATCCCGGCCGAATTTGTCCGTGCCGAGGAAATGAACGGGGCCGCCGTCGGTGGCGCCGAAGAGATGCCGGTCACCGGGGATCAGGCCAAAGAGATGATAGGGGTCACCCTTGACGAAGAGACCAAGCAGGCGAGGGTGATCGTAATCCGGTCCGACGATCGGTTGGAACGTGACCGGATCGAGATCGCTGGTCTCGGCAAGCGCGTAGACCCGAGGCTGGAGGACGAAATTGCCGTCCTTGTCGTGAAAGCTGATGACCTGCGGCGGCGCGAAGCCGGTGTCGGTCGCCTTGGGGTCGAGCGGTGCGATGAATTCGGCGAAGATCGCCATCAGCAGCAGCAGGACGACGAGAGTAAGGCCGCCCATGCCGGTCCAGGAGCGCTTCAGGCGACGCCAGACCAGGGCGAGGTAGCTCTCATTGCCGCTCTTCTGCTTGATTTTCTCTTCGGGCGGCGGCGGGGAGTTGCTGAAGGCGAGCATCAGTGGATTCCTCCCTGTTGACGCACACGTGGATCGAGCAGGGCAAGCAACACGTCGGCGATGATATTGCCGACGATGAGGGTTGCCGAAAGCACCATCATGAAGGTTGCGGTCACGTAGACGTCGCCGACGGCCATCGAGCCGACGATCGCCGGCCCGACGGTCGGCAGCGTGAAGATGATCGCGGTCTCGATTTCGCCCGTCAGCATATAGGGCAGAACCACGCCCTGATACATGATCAGAGGATGCAGCGCATTCGGCACGGCATGGCGCATAACGACGGCGCCGCCGGAAAGGCCCTTAGCTCGCGCCGTTTCCACATATTGGGCATTCAGCGTATCGAGCAGATTGCCGCGCATGATGCGCATGTTGTAGGCGAGGCCGCCGAACGTGGCGATCGCGACGACCGGCCAGACATGCTTGACGAGATCGACGAATTTGGCCCAGGACCAGGGCGCACCGCCATATTGCGGCGAGAAGAAGCTGCCGATCTCCGAGACGTTGAGCTGGAAGACGAGGAGATAGACGATGATCAGTGCCATCAGAAAGCGCGGCACCGTCATGCCGAGGAAGGAGATGCCGGCAAGCAGATTGTCGATCCAGCTATATTGCCGCGTTGCGGCCCAGATGCCGAAACCGATGCCGAGAATGGAAGCCAGGATGTGGCACACGAGCGCCAAGGCTAGTGTTCGCGGCAGGCGCTCCCCGACGACATCGGCCACCGGCTTGTTGTAGACCATGCTGTAGCCGAAATCGCCCTTGGTGACGATGCCACCGATCCAGTTGAAATACTGGACGATCATCGGCTTGTCCAAGCCATGTTCCTTGCGATAGGCCTGCGCCTGGGCGTCGGCCTGTTCGAAGGACGCGCCGCCCTGGTTCATCAGTTGCGAGCGGATATAATCGGCATAATCGCCCGGCGGCGCCTGGATGATGGCAAACGTCACCACGCTCAGGATCAGGAGCACGGGAATGGCGGAGGCTATGCGAACGAGCAGGAATCGTAACATGGGACGGTTCGCTTCTCTTGATGCTGTCGACTGTCCCATTCTCCAGGAACGACATCGCCAGCGCTTCATTTAACCCGGCGATAGCTGATCGCTGGATGTTTCAGGTCCCATGGCAGCCTGCATCATACAGGCTGCCATGGGGTTGGTTGGAACCTTATTTGATCGGGCCGGCGCTGCCTGGGGCACCCGGCAGTTCCTCTGGGAACAGCTCGTATTTGCCCTGTTTGTCTGCCGCCACCCAGAGCCGCTCGCGGATGATCGAATCTTCTGCCCAGTTGAACAGGAAGATCGGCGTGCCCGGAGGAACGTTGGAGAAGCGCTTGTTGATGATGAGAGCGCCTGGATATTCGGTCAGGCCGATATTGTAGAGATGCCCGGTCGAGATCTTCTGGAACTGCTTCATCAAGGCCACGCGCTCGTCGTTATCTTTCGACGTGATGAACTTGTTGACGACATCGACCATGTCTTTTTCGAAGGGCATCAGGTCCAGCTGACCGCTTTCCGGGGCGCGGTGGTTCCAGCTGGTGCGGGGGCCGACCGGTGCAAGCTGTTCGGTATTCTGCACGACCGAGGCAAGCTCGGTGCTGTTGCGGCGGACCATCCAGTCGAAACGGCCGCTATAATTGGCATCGTCGCGCTTCGGACCAACGAGCGAGTTTATGATCACTCGAAGCCCGAGTTTTTCCATCTGGCTGACGACACCCTCGGCAAGGCTCTTGTCGGTGGTGTAGTCGCTGCTGACCAGAAGCGTGATCTCGACATCCTTGCCGCCGTTGATGCCGGCCGGGAAGTTGACGATGCCGTCGCCGTCCGTGTCCTTCAGGCCCGCTTTTGCAAGCTCGGCCTTTGCCGCCGCGAGATCGAACGGGTAATAAACCGTGGAATTGCGATCATAGAAGCTGCTGCCGGAGGATAGGCCGCCCGGATAGATCGCGGTGAACGGTCCCTTGACCAGTGACTCGCCAAGCGCCTTGCGATCGAGCGCCATAGTGACGGCCTTGCGGAAATCCTCATTGCGGTTCAACTCGCGCACCGCTTGTGCACGCTCGTCCGGACTGCCCCAGCCATTGGCAGAGAAATTCATCTGCAAATTATAGCCGATGAGGCGGGGACCGAAGGCGAGACGGGCAGGAGCATCGGGCTGTGCGGCGCGCTTCAGAGAGGCGACGAAGTTTTCCGGCTGCTCGAGGTTCGACAGGTCGCCAGAGCCGGCAACTGCCTGTACGTCGCGGTCTGCCCAGGTCGAGAGCTTGTAATGCAGCTCGTTGAGGTAAGGCAGTTGGTTGCCCTTTTCGTCGACCTTCCAGTAATAGGGATTGCGGCGCATGACGATGATATCGTCGGAACGGTATTCGACCGGGACCCAGGCACCCATGACCGGCATGTTCATATATTCCGGCGGGAAGGCGTTCTTGAACTGGTCGTAGGTGTTCTTGGAATATTTCGGGTGCTGCGGCTTCAAAAGATGCGACGGGCCTGGGCAGAAATTGGGATAGGCCATCGTGTAGAGATATTGTTTCGGGAAGGCGTCCTTGAAGGTCCATTCGATTGTGTAATCGTCGATCTTCTTGAGAGTTGTTCCTTCGCCGAAAGCTTCCGGAGATGCACCGCCGCCAAGCGGCGAGACGTTCGGATCGATGACCTCGTCATCCCAGTAGAACATGATGTCATCGGCGTTGAAGGGCGCGCCGTCGGACCATTTTGCACCTTCGATCAGGTGCATGGTGAGCTTATGGCCGTCCGACGACCATTCCCAGCTCTTGGCGAGGTTCGGCAGCGGTTCGGTGTCCTTGGCTTCCACCTGGAAGAGGGGAGCCGTGCGCGTCAGGCACTCCGAAAGGCCGATGTCGATGCCGCCCCAGCCCTGCGTCTGGCCGGCGCCGTAGTTCCAGCCTTCCGGCCGGCCGCCGATGACATGGCGCAGCGTGTCGCCATAGACACCGATGCCGTCGGGCATGTTGCCGGTTTTGAACACGAGCGGCTCTTTCGGCAGGCGATCCTTGACGGGCGGCAGTTTGCCGGTCTTCACGAACTTCTCCGTCACCCAGGCAGGCTCGTGATATTCCGGCAGCGCCTTGAACTCCAGAATGGAGTTGCGCTCGACATATTTGATTTTTCCTTCCGCCGGAAAGACCGGTGGAACGGGCGGCACAGTCGGGTCGGCCGCATGGGCGCTGATCGCGATTGCGGATGTGGCAATCGTCAACGCAGCCAAAAGGCCGATCGGTCGAAAATGTCTCATCTTTTCTCTCTCCCTAAATCGCGAGCGTTCCGTTCGAGACCTCGCGTTCCTCCTTTGAAACGAAAGATGGCTGGTTGAAGCGGGATATCCCCTTAAGATCCCGCCTCAACCTCCACCTTCCGGCCTGCCTGCTCGTCAGCCAGCCTGTTTCAAGGCTGCTTTCTCTGCGCGCAACTCCTCGATCGAGCGAATGTTGCGGCTCGCCGCGCCCTTCCAGTCGCGTGTCTTGACCTTGCCGCGCGACAGGCGCTCCTTCGCCTCGTCCACGGCATGTGCATATTGCGGCAGCCAGCGCGCTTCCGCGACGACCATTTCGTCGACCATCTGCCAGACCTCTTCCGGCGTGGCGACGGCGCCGACCAGCGGATCATGCAGGACGGCAAGTTTCAGGAGGTCGATATCGCCGCTAATGGCGGCATGAACCGACATACGCTGAACGTTGATCGAGGATATGCAGGTGGCCGCACATGCCTCCGGCAGTGTGATACCCGCCACCATATTGATGCCGAAGCGATCGACGAAGCCGGGTGACTCGATGATGGCATCGGCAGGCAAATTGGTGATGACGCCATTGTTCTTGACGTTGAAATGGCCGCGATAGACGCGGTTGGTTTCCAACGCTTCGAGAATATGGCTGGCGTGCTCGTTGGAGCGGCGTGTGGGATCGATCGGTTGCGACGCGCTGTCGAGGATCTGCTGGAATTCCGTCTCGAACCAGTTGCGCGTCTCGGTGGAGTGGCGAAGATAGCCGCCGGTCTCGCCATGGATCCAGTCCGACATGTCGATCCATTTGTTGATCTCGTCGGGGCGCTTGCGATACCAGGGCAAGTATTCCGACAGGTGTCCGTTGCTCTCGGTCGAATAGACGCCGAAACGCTTCAGCACGTCGATGCGCAGCTTTTCCTGCTGCGAATAGACTGGATGCGCCTCGAAGGCCGCGATCAGCTCGTCCCTGCCGATCTTGCGGCCGTTGAGGCGCAGGTCGACGAACCAGGTCTGGTGGTTGATACCGGAGCAGATATAGTCGAGTTCGCGCTTGTCCTTGGCGCCGAGCACTTCGGCAATCTGTTCGGCGCCGTGCTGGACGCCGTGGCAGAGGCCGATCGTATCGACTTTGCCGTATTCGATGGCCGCCCAGGTGTTCATCGCCATCGGGTTGGCATAGTTCAGGAATTTGGCGCCGCTCTCGGCGACTTCACGGATATCCTTGCAGAAATCGAGAATGACCGGAATGTTGCGCTGGCCGTAGAGAATGCCGCCGGCGCAGATCGTATCGCCGACGCACTGGTCGATGCCGTATTTCAGCGGGATGCGGATATCCTCGGCATAGGCTTCCAAACCACCGACCCGCACGCAGCTGATGACATAGCGGGCGCCCTCCAGTGCCTTGCGCCGATCCGTGCTGGCGGTGACGCGTGTCGGCAGCTTGTTGGCTTCGACGATCCGATCGAGGATCGCCTTGATCATCGTCAGATTGTGCTCACTCACGTCGGTTAGCGCGAATTCGACGTCGCGGAATTCCGGCACGCAGAGAATGTCGGTGAACAGCTTTTTCGTGAAGCCGACGCTGCCGGCGCCGATAATAGCGATTTTGAAACTCATGATCCTCACCTTCAAGTCGATCGAACAAGCAGCGGCAGGGAAATCGACGGCATTTTCGTCCAGTGTCGTATCGGTTGCGGAACAGGCCGAAATCGAGATTTTTCCTCCGATCGCCGTTCCTCGCCGGCGAGCATGCGCTGTTTTCTGGCGGGATTATGCCTATAATCGCCGAGGCGAACAGAGAACTATTATGCTTTTGAGGGTAATTTTGTGCTGCAAGAATTGATCGACAACGGACAGGTCATGCGGACGGTTTCGCTGCCGCGCGGACGCCACCGATTGCACGCCATGCCGACCAGTGCGGGATATGAAGTGCGCTATGACGAACCCTATGATTGGGATGGACGACGGCGCGGTCTGACACCCTTCACCGTGCTGCAGCACACGATCAGTGGCACCGGGCGCCTGCGCTATGAAAGCCGCAATTATCGTGTCAATGCCGGCGACACGCTCCTCGTTCTCGTGCCGCATAATCACCGCTACTGGCTCGAGAAGGGGGAGCGCTGGGAATATTTTTGGATTTCCATGAACGGCGAGGAAGCGCTGCGCATTCATCGGCTGATTCTCGCCGCAGCCGGTCCTGTGTTGAAGCTGCAGCAGGCGACGATCGATCATCTTGCCGATTGCAGCCTTCGGCTCGTCAAGGGCGCCACGACGCCGGCTTCGGCTTCGGCCATCGCCTATGAGGCGGCCATGGCGCTCTATGACGACGTCTTCGGCTCGCATGCCTTTGCCGCCGACCGATCCGTCATGCAGATCGTCATCGACTACATCAATGCCAATCTCGACAAGCCGCTGCCGGTCGAAGAGCTTGCGAAGGTGGGCGGCCTCAGTCGCGCGCATTTTTCGCGCGTTTTTGCCGAGAGCGAAGGCGTGCCACCCGCGGAATTCGTTCTACAGCAGCGCATGCAGCGCGCGGCGAAGCTGCTGACGAAGGCTGCCTTCATTCCGGTCAAGGAAGTCGCGATCATGTCGGGCTTCGACGATGCCAATTATTTCTCCAAGGTGTTTCGCCGCATCTACGGCATCAATCCGACGGAGTTCCGCACGACGGGCATGTATGCCGCGGTGCGCAGTCCAGTCGAGGAGACGAAGAATGCACGGAGCCGATAGAACCGTAATAGGTCGACGTTCTTGCTATCGCTTGCCTGTCTTGAAAATGGAAATCCGCCAACCCGTCGCATTGCGCAACGACGGCGAGCCTGTATAGATATCGCCCCGCGGCGTCCCGCCTGCCTCGCCGCGCGTCTGACTTCCCAGCAACATCTGTTCGTCATCCGATGCGACGGGCTTAATCGATAGGATTGAATATGCGTTCTGTTGTCGCCTTCAATGAATCCTGGACGTTTCATGAAGGGTTTTCGCCCGGAGATGCCGGCCGCCCGCAGGATGGACAGCAGGTCACTCTGCCGCATACGGCCGTCGAACTGCCCTTCAATTATTTCGACGAGAAATCCTATCAGCGCGCCTTCACCTATCAGAAAATCGTCAATTGGGATGAAAGCTTCGCAGGCCGTGAGGTATCGCTGATCTTCGATGCGGCCATGGCCGATGCCGTCGTCTATCTGAACGGCGAGGAAATCGTTGCCCACAAGGATGGCTACACGCCGTTCGAGGCGCGGCTGACTGGTCGCCTGCATAAGGGTGAGAACCTGATCACGGTCAAGATCGATGGCAGCGAGAATCCCGAGATCCCGCCTTTCGGCGGTCGGATCGACTATCTCACCTATGCCGGACTCTATCGCGATGTCTGGCTGAAGGTCGCTGCGCCCGTCTCGGTCGCCAACATCAAGATCGAGACGACAGATGTCCTTTCCGACCACAAATCCGCGACGGTGCGCTGCGACATCTCCAATCCGCAAAATCTCGCTTTCAAGGGTACGGTGACTGTTACTCTGCGCTCTGCCGACGGAGCAGCCATCGCTTCGGGTGAGGCTGACACATCAGGTGAAAGCGTCAAGCTCAGCTTTAGCGGCCTTTCCGGTCTTGCGCTTTGGGAGCTCGACAACCCCGTCCTCTATTCGGCGGAAGTGGAGCTTGCGAGCGAGCACGGCGCGGACCGTCTTGCTGCGACTTTTGGCTTCCGTACCGCGAGCTTCACAGCGGAAGGCTTCCTGCTGAATGGCAAAAAGCTGAAGCTGCGCGGTCTCAATCGCCATCAGGCCTTCCCCTATGTCGGCTATGCGATGGGCCGTTCCGCCCAAGAGCGTGATGCCGAAATCATGAAGCGTACGCTGAAATGCAACATCGTACGCACTTCGCATTATCCGCAATCGAAATGGTTCCTCGATCATTGCGACCGTATCGGCCTCTTGGTCTTCGAGGAAATCCCCGGTTGGCAGCATATCGGCGATAAGGAATGGCAGCAGGAATCGATCCGCAACGTGCGTCGGATGATCGAACGCGACTGGAACCATCCCTCGATCGTCATCTGGGGCGTGCGCATCAACGAATCCCAGGATTCTCACGATTTCTACGCCGAGACGAACCGCCTGGCACGCGAGCTCGATCCGACGCGCCAGACGGGCGGGGTGCGCTATATCACCGAGAGCGAAATGCTCGAGGACGTCTATACGATGAACGATTTCATCCTCGGCAACGAGGAACTGCCGGGTGCCAACCGGCCGCGCACGCCGCTGAGGCCGCAGCAGGAAAATACCGGTCTCTCCAAGGATGTGCCCTATCTGATTACCGAATTCGGCGGCCATATGTATCCGACGAAAATCTATGACCAGGAGCAGCGCCAGGCCGAGCATGTCCGCCGGCATCTGGAAGTCCTGAATGCCGCCTATGGTGATCCGTCGATATCGGGCGCCATTGGCTGGTGCATGTTCGACTACAACACGCATAGCGATTTCGGCTCGGGTGACCGGATCTGCTACCACGGCGTCATGGACATGTTCCGCGAGCCGAAATTCGCCGCTTATGTCTATGCCAGCCAGTGCGAGCCCGCCGAAGAGATCGTCATGAAGCCGGTAACGATCTGGGCGCGGGGCGAGCGCAACATCGGCGGCGCGCTGCCGCTGATCGTGCTGACGAACTGCGACGAGGTCGAACTGCGCTATGGGTCGCTGACCAAGCGTCTCGGCCCGGACCGGGAAACTTTCCCGCATTTGCCGCACCCGCCTGTCGTTTTCGATCATCGATCCTTCACACCGGACGAACTCGGCGTATGGGGGATGGAGTGGGAGGACGTGCATTTCACCGGTTACATCAATGGCAAGCCGGTAGCGCAGCAACATATGGTCGCCAATCCGCTGCCGACCTCGCTGCAGGTGGAAGCCGATGCCGATACTCTGCGCGCGGGTGAGCGTGACACGGTGCGTGTCATCGTGCGTGCCCTCGATCAGGCCGGCTCGCGTCTGGCTTTTCTCAATGAAGCCATCACGGTCAAGATCGATGGCCCGGGCAAGGTCCTCGGACCGCAAACGGTGGCATTCCAGGGTGGAACCACGGGCTTCTGGCTGCAGGCGACGGGCAAGTCTGGGACGATCAACCTCGAAGTCTCGTCCCCGCGCTTTGCCAGCCAAAGCTTGAGTTTTACTGCGAGGTGAGCGAGCAGCCGGCTCTTGCCGTCAGGCGACCGAGCCGGCAATTTCCCCCGCACCCTGGGGGATCGACTGTAACAGCGTCTGCCGCGCCGAGGCGAGATGCCGGCGGCACGCGGCCTCGATCCTTCGCTGGTCGCGTGATTGCAGGGCCTCGATATAGTCGAGGTGTTCGGTCACGGCGCGGGCATTGCGCTCGCGGGCGAACGTCTTGTTCCACTGGTAGTGATAGTGAAAGATGATGGCGATGACGTCGTAGAAATCGGCGATGAAGCGGTTCCTTGAGGCGCGATGGATGAGAAGATGAAACTTTTCATCGAGACGCGAGAAATCGCGGTAATGCGCGTCGAAATCCTCGAGCAGGGCGTGATGCTCCTGCTCGATCGCTTTGAGATCCTCCCAGGCGCGGTGATTGGCGGGCAGGCGGCCGAATTCGGCGGCGGAATGCAGCTCGAACATTTCGCGCACGTCGGCGAGCTCAAGCGCAAATTCGCTGGTGAAGCCCTTGAGGATCCAATGGCTGTTTGGTCGCTTTTCGATCAGGCCGAAGCGGCTGAAACGAATGAGGAATTCGCGCACGACCGAGGTACCGGTGCCGATCTCGCGCGCCAGTTCCAGCTCGTTGATCTGCATGCCGGGCTGTGCTTCATCGGACATGATGCGCATCATGAAACTGCGTTCGATGATGTCATGGAGTGAATCGGTCTCTTCCTTCGGGAAGAAATCGTCCTCCGTCGGCCGGCGCAGAACCGTCTTCTGCCGCTTGTTCCAGAGAATGATGCCGGCGTCATTTAGACGCATTAGGATCGCGCGCGCCGTGCTGCGGCTGACGCCGAGTTCGGCGGCGATTTCCGGCTCGCTTGGCAGCTCGGTATCGGGCTTCAGGCGCGCCGCATAGCGATTATACGCCTCCTTGAAGAGCGTGTTTTGCCTTGCCATTTCCCCCTCGCGTATCGTCGCCGCTCTTTACCGGCGGCGCTGTCTGAACCATGATCGAATGGCAGTCAATTGCAGGAGTGTTGATGGAGCGCACTGGCCACCTTCCTCCAAGGCGTCAGGCGATTTGCTCGTTGACACCAAAATGTTTATTGTAGATAAAAAACAAAATCAATTGGTGGATGGACTATCGGGAGCTGACCGCCACCAATGACGAAGGAGGAATGGGAGCGGCCCGCTTGGATCGCTCCGATAGGGATACAAGAGCGCCGGAAATGCGCTCATGGGAAATTGCGTGACAGCCATCACAAGGGAGAGGTGATGCAAATAAGAACAATCGGCAGGACGGCCCTCAAGGTCACGGAGATCAGCTTCGGCGCTGCGGCGCTGGGCGGCCTCTATCGTGCCTGTCCGCGCGACCAGGCAATGGCAACCCTCCAGGCCGCCTGGGACAGCGGTATTCGCTATTTCGACGCTGCGCCCTGGTATGGCTTTGGCCTTGGCGAACGCCGCGTTGGTGATTTTCTACGAGACCAGCCCGAGGACAGTTACGTGCTGTCGACCAAGGTCGGTCGTCTCATGCGCCCGGTGCCGACCGACAAGGTGCCGAATTACGGCTATGTCGATCCTCTGCCCTTCGATGCCGACTACGACTACTCGTATGATGGCATCATGCGCTCAGTCGAGTTCAGCTATGCCCGTCTCGGACTCAATCGCATCGATATTCTCTATGTCCACGATATCGGCGGCTATACGCACGGCAAAGCCTTGAACGAGCGTTACCTTGGGCAGCTCCTGGGGTCGGGATTGAAAGCTCTGGGGGAGCTGAAGTCGTCCGGCGCGATCAAGGCCTATGGTCTCGGCGTCAACGAAGTGCCGGTCTGCCTGGATGTGATGAACGCGGCTGATATCGACTGCATTCTGCTTGCAGGCCGCTATACCCTGCTGGATCGTTCGGCCGTTGCCGAGCTGCTGCCGCTTTGCGAGAAGAAGGGAACGTCGCTCATCGTGGGCGGCGTCTTTAACTCCGGTATTCTGGCGACTGGCCCCGTGCCTGGCGCGCATTTCGACTATCTGCCGGCGACGCCGGATATTCTGGCCAAGGTGGGGGCGATGGAGGAGATCGCCCGCAAGCACGGTGTACCGCTTGCCCAGCCGGCGCTTCAGTTCCCGCTGCGCAGCCCTTGCGTGGCGTCGGTACTGATCGGTACGGCGAAGCCGGAAAGTCTTGTCCGCAACATGCAGCTCGTGGAGCCAAGGCTTCCCGACAGTCTCTATGCGGAGTTCGAAGGTTTGACTGTGGTCGCGCCTCCATTGGGAGACGAGGCGGTCAGAGTCTAGCAGATTGGGAGCTATCGAGCCGTCGGGAGAGACGGCCTCGAAGAGGAGGAAAGCCTGTTTTGGCGTCGGTGGCCTTTCCGCCGCGCGATGCGTAATGCCGCAAGGCGTTGCGATACCGAGCCGTAAGCGTTCAGCGGCGGGTGTGCAGGAGAACAGAGCGCGTTGAGAGGAGAAGCAGATGAAAATTGCCAAGTCACTTCTATCCCGCCGCAGCTTTACCGGCCTTGCCGGCGCTGCCATCATAGCGATGGCGATGCCCGTGCAGTCCTTCGCGGCCGACGTGACCATTCCGATCATTGTCAAGGATACCACATCCTTCTACTGGCAGATCGTTCTTGCCGGCGCTCGCCAGGCGGGCAAGGATCTCGGTGTGAAGGTGCCGGAACTCGGCGCACAGTCGGAATCCGACATCAACGGTCAGATCAGCATTCTCGAAAACGCCGTTGCCGGTAAGCCGGCTGCTGTCGTCATTTCGCCGACCGAGTTCAAGGCGCTCGGCAAGCCCGTGGATGAAGCCGCCAAGTCCGTGCCGGTCGTCGGTATCGACTCTGCTGCCGATTCCAAGTCCTTCGTCTCGTTCCTGACGACCGACAACGTCCAGGGCGGCCGTATCGCTGCAGACGGTCTTGCGGCCGCAATCAAGGGCATGACCGGCAAGGAAGAGGGTGAGATTGCCATCATCACCAGCCTGCCGGGCGTCGGTTCTCTCGACCAGCGCCGTCAGGGCTTCCTGGAAGAGGTCAAGAGCAAGTACCCGGGCCTGAAGGTCGTTGCCGACAAATATGCGGACGGTCAGGCCACGACCGGTCTCAACATCATGACCGACTTGATCACGGCCAATCCGAAGCTGGTCGGCGTCTTCGCTTCCAACCTGATCATGGCGCAGGGTGTGGGCCAAGCGATTGCGGAAAACAAGCTCGGCGACAAGATCAAGGTCATCGGCTTCGACAATGACGACAAGACGGTCGGCTTCCTGAAGTCGGGCGTTCTTGCCGGCCTCGTGGTGCAGGACCCTTACCGCATGGGTTATGACGGCATCAAAACGGCGCTCGCTGCTTCCAAGAAGGAAAAGGTCGAGGCCAATGTCGACACCGGCGCCAACCTCGTCACCAAGGCGAACATGAGCGATCCGAAGATCGACGCGCTGTTGAACCCGAAGGTCAAGTAAGGCTTGAGGCCGCGCCTGCACAAAGCGGGCGCGGCCTTTTCGTCTGGCCGCTTCTCCGAGGCGGTCGCGCGGCGGTGCGAGAGGGAGGAGACCTCATGACGAGCCTTGAAGAAATCAGCCATCGGCACGACGATACCGTCAAGACGGAAGCAAACCGCATTCCGCCAGGCTCGCCAATCCTGGAACTCAAGGGCCTGCAGAAACGCTATGGCTTCGTCGAGGCGCTGAAGCCGGCGACCGTCACGTTTCTGGCTGGAGAGATTCATGCGATCGTCGGCGAAAATGGTGCGGGCAAATCGACCCTCATCAAGCTCCTGACCGGCGTCATCACCAGGACGGCGGGCGAAATTTTCTGGTGTGGGCATCCGGTTGCGCTCGCAACGCCGAATGAGGCAATCGCCCGCGGCATCAATGCGGTGCATCAGGAAGTCGTGCTTTGCCCGCATCTGACCGTCGCTGCCAATCTTTTCCTTGGCGATGAAGTCAATCGTTTCGGCCTGATGCGCAAGAAGCAGATGGTGGCGATGGCGCAAACCGTGCTCGATGATCTCGGCTTCGGACTGCCGGCCGGCGAACTCCTGAGCTCGCTCACCATCGGCCAGCAGCAGCTCGTGGCAACGGCAAGAGCCGCGATGCGCGGCACCCAATTCCTGATTTTCGACGAGCCGACTGCCTATCTCACCCGCCAGGAATCGGCGCAATTGTTCAAGCTGATCCGCCGTCTGCAGGGCGAAGGCGTAACGATCGTCTATATCAGCCACCGCATGGAAGAGGTGTTCGAGCTGGCCGATCGCGTCTCGGTTTTGCGTGACGGCACGCATGTCGGCACCCGCACGATCGCCGAAACCAACGAGGACGAGCTGATCAAGCTGATGATCAATCGTTCCATCGAGCAGATCTACCACAAGGAGGAGATCCCGATCGGCGATACCATCCTCGATGCCCGCGGCCTTTCCGGCCCCGGCTTCGAGAATGTTTCGCTCAGCGTCCGTGCAGGCGAGATCGTCGGTCTTTACGGACTGATCGGCGCCGGCCGAAGCGAATTCGCGCTGGGTCTTTATGGTCGCCAGCCGCTTTCTGCAGGCGAAATCTACTGGCAGGGACGCAAGGTCGACATCCGCAACGAGCGTGACGCGATGGAACTCGGTATTGCCCTGGCACCGGAGAGCCGACGCGATCAGGGCCTCTGCCTCAACCTGCCGATCGGGCTCAACATCAATCTCCCCGTGTTCCGGCGGCTGAGCCACGGTCCGATCATCAACAACAAGAGTGAAGCTGCGAATGCCGACAAGCAGATCCGCGATCTCAGCATCAAGACACCGAGCCGGCGGGTTCTGGTTTCAGCCATGTCCGGCGGCAATCAGCAGAAAGTGGTCATCGGCAAATGGCTGAGCCACGGTGCCAAGCTCTTCATCTTCGATGAGCCGACAGTCGGCGTCGATGTCGGAACGAAGGCGGAGATCTATCGGCTATTTGCCAAGCTGCTGCGCGCCGGCGCCGGCATCATCGTCATTTCGTCCTATCTGCCCGAGGTTTACGAGCTCGCGGACCGTCTGCACGTCTTCCGCCACGGCCAGCTGGTCGCCAGCCATGATTTCCATGCCGCGACGCATGAAGAAGTCCTCGGCGAGGCGATCGGCGTCTGAACAATAAACAAGTCTAAAGAGGGAGAACAAAAATGGCCGCGAATACGACAGAAGGCCCGACCGTTGCGCCCCGGCGCAAGATGAACATCCTCTTCAGCTTGACGCTGATCCTGCTGTTGCTGGCACTGTGGGTCGTGCTCGGACTCTGGACCGACAAGTTCTGGACGCCGCTCAACATCACCAATCTGATGCGTCAGGGCTCTATGACGGCCATTCTTGCGCTTGGGCAAACCTTCGTCATCATCACCGCGGGCATCGACCTTTCCGTAGGCGCGATCGTCGGCTTCTGCACCGTCATCATCGCCTGGCTGCTGCAGGCCGGGTTTCCGGTCTGGGCGGCCATCCTGATCACATTGCTGTTCGGGGTTCTGATCGGGGCGTTCCATGGTTTCGGCATCGTGCGCATGGGCCTGCCACCCTTCATCATCACGCTCGCGACATTGACATCGCTTCGCGGTATCGGCCTGCTGATTACCAACGGTTCGACGATCAATATCGTCAATGATGATTTCACCAATTTCGCTGTCTCGGATTTCTTGGGAATCCCGAGCCTGTTCTGGATGGTGATCCTCGTGGCGATCCCGGCCGTGATCTTCCTGCATCTGAGCCGCTGGGGGCGCTATCTCTTCGCCGTCGGCTCAAACCGCGAGGCTGCACGTCTGTCCGGCGTCAACGTCAACTGGATGATCTATCTCGCCTATATCCTTTCAGGGACCTGTGCGGCGTTCGTCGGCATTCTTCTTGCCTCGCGTATCGCCATCGGCAATGCCACGCAGGCCGACGGCTGGGAGTTGCAGGCGATCGCCTCTTCGGTGATCGGTGGAACCAGCCTGTTCGGCGCCGTCGGAACGGTCTACGGCCCGCTGATCGGCGCCTTCATCCTGGCAACCATCAACAATGGCGCCAACCTGCTGAACCTGAATTCCTTCTGGCAGCGCATTATCACCGGTGTCCTGATCATCGTCATCGTTTATTTCGACCAGCTGCGGCGCCGCCGGGCCTAGGAAAGGGACAGGGCGAGGCATGGGGCGACAATCGAGCGGGACGCTATCCCCGTTCGATTGTTGCCCATGCTTGTCGTCAAGGAAGGTCGCTTTGGAGCGCTGTGGGCCTAGACCTATCCGGGCAGGCGCCAGTTTAGAGGCTTGCAGGTAGAAGCAGGCATCAGTCTGCGCACAAGCTGCGCCGGAACCAACTGTCCTTTAGGAGAGGTCTACCGAGGCGTCCTCAAGCGTATGCGCGATATTGCGCAACGGGTGTGCGCAGCGCGGGCCTCAGGCCGGCGAAGGGCGCGATCTTTGCCAGCTCAGGTTTCTCAGCAGATTGCGCAGCGGCTTTTCGACAGCTTCGTAGGCGCAGATGCCGAGAATGGTGCCGCTGATGACGGCGACGAAGGTGATGGCGTCGGAGGGTATCTGCATCCGCGCCATCAGCTTGACGACCACCGAAATGGCCAATGTGTGCCAGAGGTAGATCGAATAGGAGCTGTTGCCGAGATAGGTAAGGAGCGGGATGGAGGGCAACTTGCCGCTGCGTTCCACCGACACCATGCCGAGTACGAGGGCAACAGCGAGGGGTCCGCAGGTCACCTCGTTGAAGTCCAGGCCGAGAATCTGGATCGCAGCAAAGCCCGACAATGCGACGGCGATCAGGGCAAGACCGAGGCCCGCCCCCGGCACGTGTCCGGATAGCCAGAGGCGTCCGAGGATTGCGCCGGCGACGAATTCCAGGATGATCGGCCGCGTATAGGTCAAAAGCAGCGGGGACTGTGAGGCGATGATGCCGCCGGCAAGGACAAAGGCGAGGAAGATCGCCGTCATGCTGGCAAGCCGCAGCCGTTGCGGCAGGAACAAGCAGGCCGCGAAGATGACGTAGAAGAACATTTCGAAATTCAGCGTCCATCCCTGCACCAGAACCGGCCAGATCTCATCACCGCTCGTGCTTGGCGAGCGGACAGGAATGAACAGCAGCGAACCGAGGATATGACCTGCCGTCAGCTTCATGTTCGGAAACAGGCCGATGGCGGCGCCGGCAATCATGATGGCGGTCACGATCCAGTAGGATGGCGCGATGCGCTGCAGCCGGTCGAGCGCAAAGCGCAGCGGCGTCACCGGTCGACGCTCGCTCATGGTCCACATGATGAATCCGCTGATGACGAAGAAGACGTCGACGCCAGCGGCGCCGATGCGGAAATGGCCGCCGCTGCGCTCGGCTGCGTGAAAGAACACTACCGCGAGCGCTGCAAAGGCACGGAGATATTGAATGCCGTAGAGTGTCTTCATTGGCCCGTTCGCGGCTCCCAGTTGACAGGCGGCGCGAATGGTATCTGCTCATCCGTTCGCAATGGCATGTTCGCCGGCATGCGCGCTCGCATGGAAAGCTTTCCTGCTGTGAAGTAAAACAGGAAGGACCCGACATGGTACGGATTGAGAATATCGATCTCGACGAAAGAGCGGATCAGCAACAGGGTCGCGACACCCAGAAGGATGTAGGATTCATCGTTTCTGATGTCGCTCAGAAAGCGGCTGATATGGCCGATGAAAGCCGTCAGCAGGATCGAGGCGAGCAGGAAGACGCCGACGAGTCCGGTTTCGACCGTAGTTTCGATATAGGTATTATGGAAATGGAAGCCAGCGCGGGAGGCGATAAAGAACTCATCCCACAGTCGCTCGGGCTCGGAGAAACCCTGGACCCAATAAGCTTGATAGCCGACGCCGAAGAAAGGATTCTGCTGTGCGGCCGCGATGCCCTGCTGCCAAAGATAGGTACGCCCGGTAAGCGTGGAATCCTTGCCAAACGCACCGAGAACAAGATCGACCGCACCGAGATAGACGCCGGCAACCGCGAGGATGACGCCGGAGACGGCCGCTGTCACAAACAGCCTTTTACGCTGCTTGGGAGACAGATACAGGATGACGCGCAGGCTTATGCATAACACTACGACCAGTCCCGTCGTCAGCACCGATGTTGCCGATGCCGAAGCATGGAGGCAATAGGCGGACAGCAGGCCGGCAAATCCTGCACCCAGCATCCAGATCCGACGTTCGCCAAGGACGAAGACGGCTGCGAAGGCGAAATAGATGCCGAGCGAGGCATAAAAGCCGAGCTGGTTCTTGGAATCGAAGGCGCCGACGAAGCTGTAGCTTCCGTCGATCGGATCATAGGCGTAATAGCCGAACAATATCGAATAGATGAGCACGATGGCGGTGCCCGCGATCGCGCCGCGCGTCAGCGTGCGGATATCGAGCGTGCGCATGGCGACCAAGGCGCAGAAGATATGCGTCATGTACTGGATCGCCGCGCGCGCCGTCACGGAGGGCACGACCGACCAGAAAATCGAAAGGCAGGTGAAAACGCCGAATGCGAAGAGCCAGAGCTGTCTATTATAGCTGCCGAGCACGTTCCGGTAATCGATCATGACGAGCGGAAACCAGAGGGCATAGTACAGCAGAATCGAGGGCTGGCCGAAGCGGGAGGAATAGGCAAATACGAAGAAGGAGAGAGCAATCGCCACCGCTCCGTAGGTGGCGTTGCTGCCTGGACGCACAAAGATCGATTTGGCTATCCGCATCGACTTTCCTATCGGATGGCAAGGCCGGTAGTGACCTTGATTAGGTCGCCCGGCAGTACCTGCGTGTTCTCCTGAGCCTGAATTTCCTTCGACTGGCCGTTTTCGTCACGAATGATGGTGTAGGAGATGCTGACACCCGGTCCGCTTGGATCGAGGTTGCTGGCGTCGGCGGATTGGGCCACGGCTTCCTGCATGAGCGATTGGCTGGTCGACAGTTTCAGCTGCAGCGTTTCCAGCTGCGTGTCGGTATCCTGCATGTCCTGGGCCAACGAGCTCTGCCAGTCGTTGTGCAGAGTGATCTCGTCCTGGTTGGCCTTGTTGATATCCTGTTTGGCTTTCAGGGACGCGGTTTCCGTATCGAGAAGCGTCGCTTCCAGATCGGAGGCGCGCTGTTCAGCGGAGATCCTGCGGGAGGCAAGCTCCAGGCCGCGTTCCGTCAGGCTTTCGACTTTGTCGCGATCGGCCTTGGCCAGATCGAGCTGGCGGCTCTGCGTGTCGTTCTTTTTCGAAAGCGCCTCGACTTCGTTCTGTAGGAGCGCCTTCAGATCTTCCAGTGATTTTAGCTGCGTCGTCATGCGCTTGGCGCGCGTGTCCATCAGCGCTTTCTCGCTTGCGAGCAGACTTGCCGTTTGGGGCAATTGCTTGAGCTCTGGCGGCACATCGATGTCATCCTTGCCAGCCAATTCGGCCAGCAGCCGCGCCTTGCGCATCAGCAGGCGGCTGCGCTCCGCCATGTAGACGACGGCGTCGCCCTTGGCATTGATGAAATCGCGCGCAAAGCGCTGTCCGGCATCGGCACGGCGCATGCCGCCGCCGAGGCTTACGGCTTTCAGCACGGTCAGGTTGGGTACGAACGGATATTCACCCGGATTCTGCACTTCCCCTGAAAGGTAGATCGGTCGGAACTGCGACATTTCAACTGAAGCCGATGGGCGATCACGCAGGCCGAACTGCTTCTGCAGCCCGAGGCCGATGGCTTCGGCGATCTGATCCGTGGTCTTGCCGACTGCGGGCATGTCCCCGATGAAGGGAATGGATATCGAGCCGGAAGGGCCGACCGTATAATCGCCCGAAATGGTGGACCAGTCACGAACCGTGCCTTCGGCGGTCTGCCATTCGGCGACGCGCACATGCAGCTTGTCCATGACGCCCAGATGATATCCGGGAAGGTTTTCGGCCGAGGCCGAGACGGAAGCTACGCAAAGGCTGAGAGCAACGATAGTTGCGCAGCGTAGCGATGTATTGACGCGTACAAGCCTCTTGGAAGGCCGAAATTCAATCATGCAGGATCTTCCCTGTTATTGGTAGGCAACCCGCAAGACGCGGGAGAACCGCAGGAAACCTCCCGCGGTATCTGTCAGTCATCATCAATAGCTGCCGCGCGAGAGGCAGACTGCAGGAATGGTTTTGGCGATGATCACCATGTCGCTGCTGAGCGACCAGTTCTTCACATAATGCGTGTCGAAGGCGACACGGCTTTCATAGGAGACGTCGTTGCGGCCGCTGACCTGCCACAGACCGGTCAGGCCCGGACGGGACTGCAAATAGTAGATTGCCGCGGTCTCGTAGCGTTCGAGCTCGTCTTCCACGACCGGGCGTGGTCCGACGACGCTCATTTCGCCGCGGATGATGTTGATGAGCTGCGGCAGCTCGTCGAGGCTGAGCTTGCGCAGGACGGCCCCGACGGTGGTGACACGGGGGTCGTTCTGCAGTTTGCGCGTTGCGCGCCACTCTTCCATTGCCTTCGGATTGGCCTGCAGGTAGGCATGCAGCACCTTGTCGCCATCGACGACCATGGTGCGGAACTTCAGGCAACGGAAGGTCTTGCCGTTATGGCCGATACGGCGATGACCGTAGAAAGCGGGGCCGCGGTCTGTAAGTTTTACCAGCAGCATCAGCATCAGAAAGAGCGGGCTGATGAGAACCAAAGCGAGCATAGCGGTAGAGACGTCGAAAACGCGCTTCAGTACTCCACCAGTGGGCGGAAAGACGTCGCTTTCCGCGGCGCTGAAAAAAGCCGATGTGGCCGATCTCGTCGCAGACTTCATAGAGAAAACTCCATTCATGTTGACGATTGGTCGGAAATTCTCGGACGCGTAATTAGAGCCGGGATGATCGGAGTGTAGGTTCCGATTTGGACTTTTTAAGCCAAACTTTTGTAGCGATATGGCATGGCGGTATAGAATTACCGCACCGATGGTGAATTGGTTTAATTTAGTGATCAACTATAGATGGGTTGTACTGTATCGTGTTGCGTATAATGTCACGGTTGACAGCTCTGCCGCGTCATAGTCGACGATTTCTAAGGATGTTATAGGCATCGAACGGTAAGTTGTTCATTATCATTGGCTTCGATAGCCTGTGTTTGGTTTCCCTTCAGCTATATGCTATCCCGATTTCTTCATGAGATATATTGCGCTGCAGCAATATTTTGCAGCGCACATACTGAGATCGGATTTTTCAGGACTTTGTAATAAAAGTTGATTGGATTGACGATGAAACGATGGAGGCGCGGCTGACCTCATGCTTCGTAAAAATTGCATTATTTCATTACATCTCCATATAATTGCAAAGAGAAAGATGAACAAATTCAATTGTAATTATAATCGAGGTGTAGTTTTAACAGGCCCGGCGTTAGGGTCGTCTCAAATCGCAACGGATCTGGGTAACTTGGTTGAATCTCAATGAATCATAAAATATATTTAAGACTTAGGTCTGATAAGGGAGGAAAGACCTTGATCGTTTTTCATTTGATGGTCGAGCGGGCGGGGTAAGATTATGTATGCGCCCCGCGTTTTCATCAGCATGCTGGGCACGCTGATCGTATTTGCCATCGCAACATATTTCCTGACGAACTCGCTTTCGACCACCCTGATCGAAACGGTCATCTGTGCCGTCCTTCTGCAGGTCGGTTATTTCCTGGGTGTGCTCTACCTTGTCTGGAAAGAGCGCAAGGCGCATGAAGCCCTGTCGAGCGAAGATAAGGTGCCGTCATCGGCCCAGGAGGACAGCAAGGTCGCCGGTCTGTCCGCCTCCAGTTTAAAGCGTTCGGAACCGTTCAACCCCTGAACCGGCTAGACGATTAGATCTTTTGATGATCCGGTAGTTGCCGGATCGGCGCCATGTCCTAAGTCTCCGCCTGAACCATTGGAGGCTGACGTGATCGACAGTGCAGAAAAAAGTGTCTGCGTAATCATTGCCGCAAAGAATGCCAGCGACACCATCGGGCTGGCCGTTGCCTCGGCCCTTCGCGAGCCCGAAGTGGCGGAAGTCGTCGTCATCGACGACGGTTCGACGGATGGGACCGCTGCCGCGGCGGCCAAGGCCGATGACGGCAGCGGCAGACTGACGATCCAGGAATTCGAGAAGAACCGTGGTCCCGCCGCAGCACGAAACCACGCGATCGACATATCCAAGGCTCCGCTGATCGGCATTCTCGATGCCGACGATTTCTTCTTTCCGGGGCGTTTTGCTGCGCTGCTTGCCGCTGACGATTGGGATTTCGTCGCCGACAACATCGCCTTCGTCAGTGCCGACACCGTTCCTGACGCGCATGCACGGCTCGATCATTTCGATGCGAAGCCGCGGTTTCTTGATCTTGCTGCTTTCGTCGAGGGCAATATTTCCAAGCGAGGCGTGCGCCGCGGCGAGATCGGCTTCCTGAAGCCCTTGATGCGGCGTTCCTTTCTAGATGCGCATGGCCTGCGCTACAATGAGGCGCTGCGCCTCGGCGAGGACTATGACCTTTACGTCCGCGCGCTGGCGAAGCGTGCACGTTACAAGGTCATCCATAGCTGCGGTTACGGCGCCGTGGTGCGCAGCGATTCCCTGAGCGGCCGGCACAGGACGGAGGATTTGCGTCGTCTCTATGAGGCTGACCGGACCATTCTTGCCAAGGGCGGGCTTTCTTCGGAAGATGCTGCGGTAATCCGCCGTCATGAGCAGCATATCCGCGATCGCTACGAGCTCAGGCATTTCCTAGACATCAAGTCGCAATCGGGGCTCTTGTCTGCTGCGATCTATGCGCTTTCGCATCCCTTCGCCGTCCCGGCGATTGCCGGCGGCATTCTGGCCGATAAGACCGAGCGCTTCCGCAAGCGGAGCGGTGCGCCCATTGCCCATGCCGGTGCGAACGGCCTGCGCTATCTTCTGCAGGCCGCTCCGAAATAGCGGTATCGCGGCTTACAGATAATCGCGGCGAACGCCTTCGACCACATTGAGGAGGCGCTCCTTGCAGGCGGCGAGCGCGCTATCCTTGCTCAGCTGCGGCCTCGCCTTGCTTGCCTGCCACAGAGCCAGGGCGGAAGGCATGGCAAGTGCCTGCTTTGCCATGATGCGCAGCGTAGTCTGCTCGGGATCGGCAAGCATCACGTTTTCCCCGTAGCGCTGTTTTCCGAGCTCGTCTGCTGCCAGCTTGCTGCGTTCGAAGCCGACTCCCCAGAACTTCGCGCCCTTGGCGATCGCCTCGGCGCGGGTCGAAACGGGGATGTGCTTCGGCTGATAGGTGACGCCGAGCGAGCGCGCCCAGTCGTTCCATTTGAAGC
Source organism: Rhizobium sp. ERR 1071 (assembly GCF_007828675.1). Classification (NCBI taxonomy): domain Bacteria; kingdom Pseudomonadati; phylum Pseudomonadota; class Alphaproteobacteria; order Hyphomicrobiales; family Rhizobiaceae; genus Rhizobium; species Rhizobium sp. ERR 1071. The sequence continues at coordinate 132,251 of NZ_VITM01000004.1, forward strand.
TGTTGATGGAGCGCGAGGAGCTGACTGCAATCCATGGAACGCGGAAAGCATCGGCAAGGATGGCGCCATGCATGGACTCCGCAACGATCATTTCTGAGGCGGCAATTTCGCGGATCACGGCCTTTGCCTCGCCGCGGGGATCGAGATAGGAAAGGCCCACGGTCTTGCAGATTTCAGGCCAGAGACCAGCGGCAGCCGATTCCCAATGCGGAATGAAGGTGCGCTTGCCGTTTTTCGAAATGCTCTGGAACTCGGGCATTTCCGTCACCAGGACGGCGGGGTCGACAATGCCCATTGTGGCAGGCAGGCCAGCCTTTTCCGCTGTCAGCGGGCCGCGTACGCTGCGAATGTCCCATTGCGATGTGTCGCGCATGTCGGGAAGGGAACCATAGCCGAAGCCGCTGCCGATGACGAGCTTGCGTCCCTCGTCGGGCAGGATCTCTGTGTTGAGGACGGTTCCGACGCCGACCAGCAGTGTTTCCTTGTGAACATCGCGAAGGCCGGGAAGTAGGAAATCCCAGAGCCAGAGATTGAGATCATCACCGAAATTGCCATGGGTGGATTCCCAGTGGAACGGCTTCATACAGGACTCCTTGCTGATCCAAACGATAGCGGGGCACGCCGTGGCTCTTCGATGCGGCATGCGCAGCTCATGCTGCGCTGCAAAATCTAGGGCGCGAGTTTGCCGACGGCAAGCTGCATGACGCTTTGTAAAATCGCCGGGTCGCGCAAGGCCCATTTTGCCAGCAGTCCAAATTGCGGCAGACGCCGCTGCCGCACCTGCCGCGCCTGGCTCCAGAGCGCCTGCCGCCGGGCGCGATTTTTATAGAGGCGGATGGACTCGACATCCTGAGGCCGCCGCGAAAATCTCTGTTCCAGCGTGTTGAGCGCCGTCCACGTGTTGAATTGCTGACGCAGGAATTCGGGGGAATCGTTATCGATGCTGTGGAAGATATTCACGCCTTCGCCACGCAGTGCACCGGCATTTTCACATAGCAATACCCGCTTGGCTGCGAGAACGCAGTCGCAGAAGAACAAGACGTCCTCTGCCGCCAGCCGCAATGACGGCTCGAAACGGATCTTTTCGAAGAGCGGCCGCCCGATCACCATGCAGGACATATGCAAAAAGCTCCAATCCTGCAGCATGACGCTGGCAATGTTCGGAATTTCGACGACGGCGGGCCTGTCCGACAATCGTATCGTATCGGCCGACTTTCCGAGTTCGGCGATGCTGAAATGATAATAGAACTCCTTGCCGCCATCGATGGAGTCCCAGTAGCAATCTGCATTGTAATGGGTCAGCGTTCCGAAGGCGTTGCTGAGATGTTCCGGTGCCCATTCGTCATCGGAATCCAGAAAGGCCACGAACCGGCTCTCAGCTGGCACGCTGTTAAGGCCGGTATTCCGGGCCCCGCCGGGACCCGCGTTGGTCTGACGGATCACACGAATGCGTTTTCTTTCTTCATTGCTCAGCGACTGCAGCTCGTCTTCCGCCGGAAGCGGCGATGCATCGTCGACGATGAGGATGTCGAAATCCTGAAATGTCTGCCGGGATATTGATTTCAACGCGCGCAGCAGAACGCCGGTTTGCTTCTGATAGAACGGAATAACAATTGTGATAGACGCCATTTTCCCGCCTTTACGGTTTTGATTCAGGGGCTTGCGGTCTCATCCCCGAGGGCATGATCATTGGCTTTCCAACGGCATCCGCGGCAATTTTCCGGCCGATTGACCCATAACGGAGGTCGTTGTGACGCCAACAGGTAGCGTCCAATCGGTGTCGAGCAATGTTGAGAAACGAGATTTTCTGAAACTTTATCCCAGCGCGACGGCATCCAGACCATCCCGCCGTGGGATCCCAGACCATCTCGCGAGGGATCATTGTGACACATTGCGCGCCATGATCTTACATTTATGCACCCATGAGGGGAGCGACGTAAGCCGCTTTTCTCACATGGATTGAAATGCTGTCGCATTTTGGTCATGGTTCGCCTACCAAACTCTGCTGCGCTGCAAAAAATCTTCACCTTCCAGTAAAAAAACAAGACGGGTCGAACTCTTCCTCGGAAGCCGGCATCGAAAGTTCGCGCGGGCGTCTAAGTGCCTTTCGCAGCAGAGCTTTTCTCCAATTCAAATCGATTATTCCATGCTCAAAGGCATGCAGACCGGTGTTTTCAGCACTGGTCCGCATATGATTTTTTACTCATTTTTGCTGCGGTGCCATATTCCCTTTCCAAAGAGCGCCCTAGGTTAAGTCTGCGAGCTCTGCTGTGCTCTGTTTGAAATGGCTGCAAGGGGGGATGCAGCACGAAGAAGGGGTGACAGACATCGTGAATGTGACTGCCAACGTATCTTCGCGGATAAACCTCATGCGTATCGTGCTCATCTCGGGCATAATCTTTGTTCATATACCGTTCGATCCGCATAGCAGCCCATTCAACGGCGCCTATGGCTTTTTCGATTGGCTGCGAGTGTTCCTGCGTGACAGCTTGTTCCGTGTAGGTGTTCCCTGCCTGAGCGTAATCTCCGGATACTTGCTGTTTCGAAATGGAAAGGCACCGCAGAGCTATACAGAGACCATTAGCCGGAAGACAAAGACAATTATTCTGCCGTTCCTGTTGTGGAATAGCGCGTTCTTCCTCTTCGTACTTCTTCTTCAGTATTATGGTATCGGAGATGGATACCTGCCGGATCTGTCGGAGGCTAATCCGTACACGATATCGAATCTCCTGCTCGCTATCGATGGCGAACCGATAAATCTGCCGCTCTATTTCCTGCGCGATCTTTTTGTTTGCATTTTGCTGTCGCCGGTGCTGGCTTTTCTTATTCGTCGTGCTCCGTTACCGACGTTGATCTTTCTGCTCTTGCTGGCGGCATGGCCAATATCTATCGGGATAGTGTTGCGGAACTCGATCCTCTTCAGTTTCAGCTTTGGAATCTACCTGAGCCTCCATCGTATCGACGTGACGCTCATAGATCGCTATGCCGCCCTGATCGCGCCCGCCTTCATTGCGCTTGCCGCGCTTCTGGCCACGGCTGCCTATATGACAGGGCCTGGATTGCCGTTGTGGCTCGAGGTTTGTCGCAATCTGATGGTGTTGGTGGGCATTCCCGGGTTCTGGGCAGTATCGGCAATCTTCATCCGCAGCCGGATCGGGATGGGTCTGGCGGGAACGGGCAGCCTCAGCTTCTGGATTTTTTGCGCCCATTATCCGTTGCTCTTCTGTCTATGGGTTCTTTGGAACCGCGGCGGCAGCGAACTCTATCCGATTTTCTATCTTTTGGCGGCAGCGCTTGCCTTACTGCTGCTGCCCTTGACCAACGGCATGGCGCGCTACGCCCTGCCAAGCTTCCACAACCTGCTGACTGGCAGCCGGGTACGCCCGCAAACCGGAATCCGTGCTGTCCAGAACCGCGCCGCCGAAGGTCGGCAAGTGCGTTCGAAGCAAAGGTGATGCCATGACGACATCGAAAAGAAGTTACATGCAAAGACTTGGTCTTGTCTCAATCGCTCTCCTGAGCGCGTGCTTCCTGCCACAGGCCGTGTCTGCCCAGGATGATCAGGCAACCGGCCAGTCATTCGTCGACAATTTCGAACGTTTGGATACCAGCCGCTGGTATATTTCCGATGGCTGGAACAATGGAGCTTATCAGAATTGCACCTGGTCGCGGAAACAGGTGAACGTCAAGGATGGGACGCTGCAACTGCAGTTCACCCAGTCCAAGACTGGCGATCGCAATTATGCTTGTGGCGAAATCCAGACGATGAAACGCTATGGATACGGCACCTACGAGGCGCGTTATCGCACAGCCAAGGGGCCTGGCCTCAACTCAGCCTTCTTCACCTATATCGGTCCCACCGACAAGAAGCCGCATGACGAGATCGATTTCGAAGTGCTCGGGAAGAATCCCGGCCAAGTTCAGGTCAACCAATATATTTCCGCCAAGGGCGGCAACGAAAAGCTGGTGCCGGTTGCAGGTGGCGCCGACCAGGACTTCAACGATTATGCCTTCGTCTGGGAAAAGGATCGTCTGCGCTACTACGTGAACGGCAAGCTCGTTCAGGAAGTCACCGATCCTTCGAAGATACCGACGAACGCGCAGAAGATCTTCTTCAGTCTCTGGGGCACCGATACGCTCAGCGGCTGGATGGGCAAGTTCGCCTATAGCGGCGAGCCGGCAACCATGGAGATCAAGCGCGTCGCCTTCACTGCGCCGGGAGAGAAGTGCCTGTTCCCGGAATCGATCACCTGCAAGCTCGATTGAACATGGCCGGCCGCGTGGCATCTCGCGCGGTCGGTTGCAATGCCACCATGCAACACCAACCACACAAGGCGCCCGGTCGTGGCCGGGCGCAAAAGCGGAAATTTTGATGCTGCATATACTGTATTTCGTCCATGATCTTGCCGACCCGGCTGTGCGCAGGCGGGTGCTGATGCTGCAGGCCGGCGGGGCACTCGTGACGCTCGCGGGGTTCCGGCGCGATGACAATGCGCTGGCTGCCATCCAGGGTGTCGAGCCGATCGAGCTCGGCAAGACGCGGGACGCCCAGTTTGCGCAGCGCATCGCGGCGGTGGCCAAATCGGCGGCGAAACTGCGTGGTGCGCTGCGCTCGGTCGCAAGGCCGGACATCATCATCGGCCGCAATCTCGAAATGCTGGCGCTGGCCCATCGCGCCAAGTCCATTTTTGGCGGCGATATGCCTGTTGTCTATGAATGCCTCGATATCCACCGGCTATTGCTGCGCGACGATGTCGTGGGCAGCGCGCTTCGCAGTGCGGAACGCCATTTCGGTTCGCAGGCGGCATTGCTGGTGACCAGTTCGCCAGCCTTCATCGAACGTTATTTCCGCCCGCGCTCCGGGCTGCATGTGCCGGTCATGCTGCTCGAAAACAAGGTGCTGGCGCTTGAACCTGCGGCGCGCGCCATCGCATCGACAGCAAGACCGCCGGCTGCGGGCAAGCCCTGGAAGATAGGCTGGTTCGGCGCTCTTCGCTGCCGCAAGTCCTTGGCCTTGCTCGATCAATTCTCGCGGCGGATGGAGGGCCGTTTCGAGATCGTCCTGCGGGGTCGCCCGGCCTACTCCGAGTTCGAGGACTTCGATCGCACCGTCCGCGATGCACCCTTCATGCATTTTGCCGGCGCCTACAAGAATCCCGAGGATCTTTCGGCGATCTATGGCGAAGTCCAATTCTCCTGGGCGATCGATTTTTTCGAAGAAGGCTTGAACTCCAACTGGCTGCTGCCGAACCGCCTCTATGAAGGCGGTCTTTATGGCGCTGTGCCGATTGCGATCAAGGATACGGAGACGGCAAGATTTCTTGCCAGCCGAAAGATCGGGCTTACGCTCGACCAGGCTGATGCCGAACATCTGACGGCGCTTTTGGGTGAGATGGACATGAGGCGTTATCTCGACGCCTTCGAGGCGGTGGCTTCCCAGGATCGCAAGCAATGGATGATGGATCGCGCCGACTGTCAGGGGCTGGTGCAGCGGCTGGCGTCGCTGACGCACGCCAATGAGCAGATTGCCGAAGTACAGGCCCTCCCACAACTGCATCGCAATAGAGGTGGATTGCAATGACGACTGAAAGCTCTGGGGACATGCGCTGCATAATCGTTATTCCTTGCCTCAACGAGGAAAAGCATATCGAGCCGCTGATCGCCAAACTCGGGCAGGCTCTGGACGAACTCGACGCCAGGATCGTAGTGGCTGATGGCGGCAGCACCGATCGCACGCGCGAGATCGTCCGGGATATAGCTGTAAGAGATCCCCGCGTTCTGTTGCTCGACAATCCGAAGCGGCTGCAGAGCGCAGCGATCAATCTCGCCATCGAGACGTTCGGCGACGATCATGAGTATTTCATCCGCATTGACGCCCATGGCGATTATCCCGACGATTACTGCCAGACGCTGGTGCAAGAGGCCGGTGCGACGGGCGCGGATTCCGTCGTCGTTGCTATGCGCACCATGGGTTTCAGCGCCTTCCAGAAGGCAACGGCCGTCGCGCAGAACTCCAAGCTCGGCAATGGCGGCTCCAAACATCGCGAAGGAGCCAAGGGCCATTGGGCGGAGCATGGGCATCATGCGCTGATGCGCGTTGCCGCCTTCCGTGCCGTCGGCGGCTACGACGAAACCTTCAGCCATAATGAGGATGCCGAGCTGGATTATCGGCTGAACAAGGCGGGGTATCGGATCTGGCTGACGGACAAGACTGCCATGACCTACTATCCGCGCTCCAGCGTCCCGACGCTCTTCAAGCAATATCTCGGTTATGGCCGTGGCCGCGCGCGCAATATTCTCAAGCATCGCAGCATGCCGAGCCTGCGCCAGATGCTGCCGCTTGCGGTCGTGCCGATTTTCATCGGTGCCTTCCTGGCGGTCCTTAACTGGATTGCGGTTATTCCGGTTGGTCTGTGGGCTGTGGCCTGCATCGCCTACGGTTTCTGGATCGCTCTCGGCCAGAAGAACCCCTACGGCCCCCTGGCCGCAATTTCCGCCATGGTCATGCATTTCGCTTGGTCCATGGGCTTCTGGATGGAAGTTTTCAGCTTTCGCAATCGCAGGGTCGCGTCATGACACAAGTCCATCGACGCCCCATTAAGATCGACATAGCGGTCTGCACCTATCGGCGGGCAGAGCTCGATCAGACGCTGCTGTCGCTTGCCGTGCTCAACGTCCCCACAGGTGCGGTCATCCGGATCATCGTCGCCGACAATGATGTGACGCCGAGCGCGCGGGGCCGTGTCGACGCCATGCGTTCGGCCGTACCCTTCGAGATCGTCTATGTCCATTGCCCGGCATCGAACATCTCGATTGCCCGCAATGCCTGCCTCGATCATGCAAGCGGCGATTTCCTTGCCTTCATCGATGATGACGAGACTGCTTCGGAAGACTGGCTGACGGAAATGCTCATCATGGCCGACACGACCGGCGCCGACGCCGTTCTCGGCCCCGTGCAGGCGGTTTACGCGAATGTCGCTCCGGCATGGATGCAGCAGGGCGATTTCCATTCGACTCTGCCGGTCTGGGTCGCGGGAGAAATCCTGACCGGCTACACCTGCAATGTATTGCTGCGCCGCGGCGCGCCTTCGCTTGCCGGGCGGCGTTTCAATATCGCCCTCGGGCGCAGCGGCGGCGAAGATACCGAGTTCTTCACCCATATGCACAAGGCGGGCGGCAGGATCGCCTATGCCGCGGATGCGCTGGTCTACGAACCCGTTCCCAACGGTCGGGCAACCGTCTCTTGGCTCTCGAAGCGCCGGTATCGCATGGGACAGACGCATGGTCGCATGCTGCTGGAAGCCAGGGGTGGCTTCGGGCGCTGGCGCGCGATCGCGCTTGCAGGCACGAAATCTGCCTATTGCTTTGTTGCCGCGGCGTTGCTCTCGGCATCGCCCATCAAGCGCCATCGCTATGGCCTGCGCGGCATCATGCATGCCGGCGTCGTCAGCGGCCTCTTCGGAGTTCGCGAAATAGAACAATACGGAAATCTGGAGAAGGCACCGCAATGACGGATTTCATCCCCGATGTCAGCTTCGTCATTGCTGCCTATAATGCCGAGGAAACGCTCGAGCGCGCCATTGACAGCGCGCTGGCGCAAGGTGCCGTCAGCATGGAAGTCATCGTCGTCGACGATTGCTCGACGGACGGCACGCGCGAGATCGCCAGCAACCATCCCGATCCGCGCGTACGACTCGTCGCCATGGCCCGCAATGGTGGCCCGGGCGCTGCCCGCAATGCCGGGCTCGATGCGGCCCGGGGTCGCTGGGTGGCCGTGCTCGATTCTGATGATGCCCTGCGTCCGGACCGCATGGCCCGCCTGATCGCCAGGGCGGAAAAGGCCGAGGCGCAGATCGCGGTCGACAATCTCGACGTCATCCGCGAGGACGTGGGCACGATGCTGCCGATGTTCCCCGAGGCGATGCTGGCACGCATGCCGACGCTGACGCTGGCAAAGTTCATCGCCTCCAACATGATTTTCCAGTCCGAGCACAATTTCGGCTATATGAAGCCGGTCTTCGAGCGAGCCTTCGTCGAGAAGCATCGCCTGCGCTTCGATGAAACCCTGCGGATTGGCGAGGATTACATTTTCCTGGCTTCCGCGCTCGCTCGTGGCGGCCTCTGCGTCGTCGAGCCGACCGTAGGCTACTTGTATTACATTCGCGATGGATCGATCTCGCGTGTTCTCAGGCAAGACCATGTCGAAGCCATGCTTGCCGCAGATACCAGATTCTTCGCCGAACATCCCTTCGGGGCTGCTGCCCTTGCCGCACAGCGGCGACGCACGCGCAATCTGAAGGACGTCATCGCGTTCCTGAAGCTGGTCGACAGCATCAAGGAACGTGAATTGCAGGCGATGCTCAAGATCGCATGCCTCAACCCGCGGGCGGTGCGCCATCTCAGCATGCCGATCTTTGCGCGTTTTCGTCGGTTGGCCGCATCTCTGCGGAGCGGTCGCCAGCCGTCGCCTACCTCCCAACTTTCCTCCCCCCTGCCCAACATGGGCGCAGGCCCTCACTCTAACAAAGGATAGAGCCATGGACCCCAAACGTCGTGTGAGAAAAGCAGTCATCCCGGTTGCCGGCAATGGAACGCGCTTCCTGCCCGCCACCAAGGCGATGCCAAAGGAGATGCTGACGATCGTCGATCGTCCGGTCGTGCAATATGCCGTCGATGAAGCCATCGAAGCCGGCATCGAGCACATCGTCTTCGTCACCAGCCGCAACAAGTCGGCGATCGAAGACCATTTCGACGACACGCCGGAGCTGATTTCTTCGCTGCAAAGGGCAGGCAAGAGCCACCAGGTCAGCGAGCTGGAACGCCTCCTGCCGCGGCCGGGCGCTGTCAGCTTCACCCGCCAGCAGGCTCCGCTCGGCCTCGGCCACGCTGTCTGGTGTGCCCGCGATCTGATCGGCAACGAGCCATTCGCGCTGCTTCTGCCTGACATGCTCTGCTACGGCATTCGCGGCTGCATGGCCGGCTTGATGGACCTCTATAATGAGACCGGCGGCAACATCGTCGCTGTCGAGGAATGCGCTCCGGAAGAAACCTCGAAATACGGCATTATCGGCAAGGGCGAGTCCGTGCGCCATGGCTTCGCCGTGACCAAAATGGTCGAGAAGCCGCATCCGTCCGAGGCGCCTTCAAACTTTTACCTCAATGGCCGTTATATTCTGCAGCCCGAGATTTTCGACATTCTGGCCCGTCAGGAGCGCGGCGCCGGCAATGAGATCCAGCTGACCGACGGCATGCTGCGCCTTTCCGAGACGCAGACCTTCCATGCCCAGGTCTATAACGGACGCACGTTCGACTGCGGGTCCAAGCACGGCTTCATCGAAGCGAACGTCGCCTTCGCGCTCGCTCGCTCCGATATCGGCAGCTTGGTCTATGACTCGATCCGCAACATGGTCGTCTCGCACGAAGCGCAGATGACCGCCGCTTAAGCCTGTTCACATTGTGGCCTGCGGCCGGTAAGGCCGCGGGCCATGGCTATTGTTCATTCGGGCTTCTCCGACAAGGTGGTCGCCATGCATCAGAAGAACTTCACTTTCCACAGCGCTCTTCCGCAAGCGGAGTCGCAGGATAGCTTTATCGATCTCGACCGGCTGATGGCCGTCGTGGTCCGGCGCATCCGCACCATCATTTTCGCCGTGGCCGCCTTTGTCATCCTGGCCGTCGTCTATCTGTTGACGGCCACCTCGAGCTATACGTCGATGACGCAGATATTGCTCGACGAAACCATGACGAAATATGCCGAGGATCAGCCGCCGGCGGCAAGCAGCCAGCAGGCGGACATGGAGATCGCCAGTGCGGTCGAAATCCTCAAATCGAACGAGATGGCGTTGCGTGTCGTCGACACGGCGGGCCTCGCGGACAACAATACCTTGCTCAATCCGCCCGTATCTCCGGCGGCCTTGCTCAAATCCGGCGTTAGCCTGATCGTCAGCGTCTTCACACCTGGCCGCCCACCTATGACGCCCGAGGAACAGCGGGAAGCCCAGCGCCAGAAGGTTGCTGCCGTTCTGCAGGATAATCTGAAGGTCGAGCGCGTCACGCGAAGCTCGGTCGTAGCCGTCTCCTTCAGTTCGACGGACAAGCGTCTCGCCGCCAAGGTTACGAGCGCTTATGCCGACGCTTATCTGACCGACCAGCTGAACGCCAATTTCGACGCAACCGAACGCGCTTCCGTCTGGTTACAGGAACGCTTGAACGACTTGCGCCAGCGCGCTCAGGAGGCTTCGCTGGAAGTCGAGAAATACAAGGCGGACAATGGCCTGACGTCAACCGGCGGCGAACTGATGTCGGAACAGCAGATTTCCGACCTCAACAAGCAGCTGATCATCGCCCAGGCCGACACGGCCAGCGCCGCCGCCCGCTACAATCAGTATAAGTCGATCATTGACCAAGGCCCTGATAACGCCGTCAAGAACGCGACCATCTCGTCGAGCTCGACCGACAATTCGGTGCTGCAGGATCTAAAGACGCGCTATCTCGCCGTCGAAAAGCGCGAACAGGATGTCACGCAGAATTTCGGCGCCGATCATCCGCAGGCCGTGGCGCTCAAGGCCGAGCGGCAGGACATCACCCGGCAGATCTATCAGGTCCTTCAGCAGCTCACCGCCAGCTACAAGAACGAGTATGATGTCGCTCAGTCGCGGGCGGAATCGCTGCGCGAAAGCATCGACAAGGTCGTCGGCAAGAATTCCGAGGCCAACAAGTCGCTGGTTCACCTGAATGAGTTGAACCAGAAGGCATCGGCGCTGAAGACGCTTTACGAGTCCTATCTCGGCCGCTTCGAACAGGCGACCCAGCAGCGCTCGTTCCCCATCGCCAAGGCTCGCGTCATTTCGGTGGCCGGCGTGCCCACTGCGCCGTCCAGCCCGAAGAAGACGCTCGTCATGGCGCTCTCGGTCATCCTCGGTCTGATGGTCGGCTGCGGTGTAGCTGCATTCCAGGAGTTCCGCGACCGTTACTTCCGCGTCGAGGCCGACGTGCGGGCTGCTCTCGGTTTGAAATTCCTGGGCTATCTGCCGCTGCTCGGTCAGCAGAGCAAGAGCAAGAGCAAGAAGAAGTCGCGCAGGGCCGATGCCGGAGCGGAGCCGATAACGGCGGAAGAGGGAGAAAACGGCGTCGCCTTCGAGCGCATAATGCGCATCTCCGTCGAAGCGCCGCGCTCGATCTTCGCCGAGACCTTGAGGAATGCGAAACTCGCCAGCGACGTGATGCTGCAAGGCCGTGCCGACCGTGTCATCGGCGTCGTCTCGGCACTGCCGGGCGAAGGCAAGTCAACGACGGCTGCCAATTTTGCCGCCCTGCTTGCGAGCAGCGGTAAGCGCACGCTTCTCATCGACGCCGACTTGCGCAATCCGGGCCTCAGCCGCACGCTGAAGACGCCGCCGCAGGCGGGCCTGATCGAGGCTGTGCTTGGCGAGGTGCCCTGGACGAATGCCGTGAAGGTCGACCCGCGCACCAAGCTTGCCATTCTTCCGGTCGCCGTGCGTGATCATCTGCTGCACACCAGCGAGCTTCTGTCCTCGCAGGGCATGCAGCATCTGATGGAAAATGCCCGCAAGATGTTCGACTACATCATCGTCGATCTTGCGCCGCTTGGTCCCGTCATCGACGCAAAGGCCTTCGCGCCGCAGGTCGATGCCTTCCTGCTGGTGACCGAATGGGGCGCAACGCCGACCAATCTGGTGCGTGATGTTCTCGAGCAGGAGCCGCAGATCAACTCGCGCATCCTCGGTGTGATCCTCAACAAGACCGACATGTCGGAACTGCCGCGCTACAGCGATTTCGGCGGAACGGAGCGCTACCGGCAGAAATATGTGAGCTACTATACCGAGGTGCAGCCGCGCGCCCAGGTGGATGCTTAGCCCGCCGGTCTCTTGCCGGTCTTGAGCCGGGTTCTCGCCAGGGCATGTTCGCGCCAGATCGTGAATATGCCCGCCGCGACAACGATAAGCGCGCCTAAGATCATGGGCGCGCTCAACTTTTCGCCGAATATCATGACACCGATAATGGCGGAAAAGACGAGCTGCAGATAGGTCAGCGGCTGGATCACCACCGCGTCCAGCATATCGTAGGCTCGGATGAGGAAATAATGGCTTGAAACGCCGGTCAGGCAAAGAATGCCCATGAAGATCCAGTCATGGGGCGCAAGCGGTGTCCAGAAGAACGGCCCGATGCAGGTCATGGCGATCGCGCCCACCACACCCGTATAGAAAAAGCTGGTCATGGCGCCGTCTTCGCGGCTGACATAGCGTGTCAGGACGACGTAAAGCGAAAATAGCAATGCGCCGAAGAGCGGCACCAGGAAGCGCGCATCGAAGACGCCGCTTTCCGGCTTCAGGATCAACAGCACGCCGAAGAAACCGAAACAGATCGCCAGCCATCGCCGCCAGCCGACCTTCTCGCCGAGGATGGGGATCGACAGCAAGGCCACCATCAGCGGACCGGATGAAAAGATCGCCTGAGAATGGGCAAGGCCGACGACGACGAAGGACGAGATGGCGACGACGATCTGCGCGGCGAGCAGCAAGCCCCGGGCAATCTGTAGGACAGGGCGTTTGGTCCTGACGTTGCGCCGCAAGCCGCCAGGCGCGCGCGAAGCCATTGCGATGGCGAAAAGCATGAAAGCCCAATAGCGGATCATCGCCACCAGAAGCGGCGGGTAGGCGCTGACAAGGTGCTTGGAGATGCCGTCCTGTATGGCGAATATGCTGATTGCCAACAGCGTGAAGACGTAACCGGTACTATTGGATTTCATGGCTTTCGAAGGAAGAAGATGTGCGGGGCCCCGGAGGCGCCGGGACCCGGCACCACATTCACATTAGGTCATTCATCGGTTCAATCATAGGCTCCATGTTTGCGGTCCGGTCCATCCGCAGAGCCACGCATCAGTCCTTTTTGCGATCCGCGACGAAGGCCGTGAAGCCATCGATGAAAGCCGCAAGATTGTGCTTCACTTTCTCGTCGACGATTGCGCCATCGGCATCAAAGACACTGCCGGCACGTGACACCATGAGCCGACCGCCGAACCAGGCTTCGGCGCCGAGCGTGCGCAACACCGTCAACCAGGCGTTCTGGCTGAGGATGGTACCGAAATTGCCCGGCGAAGCTCCGAGGACGGCGATCGGCTTTCCGCCGAAAACCTGAGCGATGTCTGTGGAGGGCCGGCTCATCCAGTCGATTGCGTTCTTGAAAACGCCCGGAAGCGAATTGTTGTATTCCGGCGTAAACAGGATCAGCCCATCGGCTGAAATGGCGAGGTCCTTGAGTTCCTGTACTTTTTCCGGAATGCCATCCGCAGCCTCGAGATCGGCATCGTAAAGCGGCACGCCATGGATGGTGCGGGCGATCAGCTCGACGCCGTTTGGTGCCAATTCGACGGCCGCGTGCAGCAGGGCCGTGTTGAAGGAGCCTTTACGCAGGCTGCCCGATATGCCGAGTATCTTCATCGCTTCCCCCATTTGCCGTGATGGGAAGACATTTATGTTTCGCCGTCCTTCGTCAAGGCCTGACGGAATCTTATGTGGTGAGCAATAACTTCGGTTTGACCGTGCTTACCGCCCGGAAGGCATGACCCGGATCGGCGCTGAAGCCGATGCTGGCCGCCGCCGGCATCACTGGCCCTGTTGAAGCCGCCTGGTTTTGGTTGCCGCTCTCAAGGAGTATAGCCTAAGTCATCAGCTCTAACTGGGTAGTCCGCGGGCAACTTGCCGTCCACTCAGTCATGCGAATGGGGTTCGGGGTGGTCTGCGCCGTTGTCGGATGGAATGATGTGCAAGTTCCCGAAGCGTACGCCGCGTTGCGTCACGACGCTGTCGGCAAAGGTCTTTATCTCGTCCACCTTACCCTTCAGCACGGAGACTTCGAGGCAATCTTGCCCATCGATATGAACATGAAGCGTCGAGACTGAAAGATCGTGGTGATCGTGTTGCGCCGTCGTCAGCCGGCGCGACAGGTCGCGGGTCTCGTGTTCATAGACGTAGGCAAGGGCCGCGTAGCATCGCGCTTCGCCATCTATGGTCGGCTGCGCGCGGGTCACGGCATCGCGCACGAGATCGCGCAAGGTTTCCGAGCGGCTGGCATAGCCGCGCTGCGCGCTGATCTTATCGATCGTCTCCAAAAGATCGTCGTCGATGGTGATGGTTATGCGTTGCATATCCTGATCCTCGTTCCACGCAGCGGTTGACATCGACTAGAGGAAATTTCGAAGCGATTTGCAACGGTATCAGGCGTTATTGGCGGCCACGGAAACGACGCTGATAGGTGGGATCGTAGAGCGAGCTTTCGCGGAAATCACTAGCGGCGAGCGACGGGCCGACGAAGATCAATGCGGTGCGCTCGATCGGCTCCGCCGCTACCTTTGCCTCAATCGTGGCAAGCGTGCCCCGGATAATCCGCTCATCGGGCCAGGATGCCTTGACGACGATCGCAACCGGGCAGTCCGCGCCATAAAGCGGCGTCAGATCCTCGACGACTTCCTTGAGTGCATGGATGGCCAGATGGATCGCGAGCGTCGCGCCGGTCGCGCCGAATTTCGCTAGCGTCTCATTGTTCGGCATCGGCGAGGCCCGACCGGAAACGCGGGTCAGAACTAGGCTTTGGGCGAGGGCTGGTATGGTCAGTTCGCGGCCGAGCGCCGAAGCTGCGGCTGCGAAAGCGGGAACGCCTGGGGTCAGCGTATAGTCGATGCCATGCTGCTCCAGCCGGCGGATCTGTTCGGCAACCGCGCTCCAGACCGAGAGATCGCCCGAATGCAGGCGCGCGACATCCTCGCCCGCTGCATTGGCTTTCAGGTATTCGGCCTCTATCTCGTCAAGCGACATCGGCGCCGTATCGATGATGCGGGCGCCGGGTGGGCAATATTGCAGCAGTTCCGGCGAGACAATCGAGCCGGCATAGAGGCAGACCGGGCATTTGCCGATCAGGTCGCGGCCGCGCACCGTGATCAGGTCGGCGGCGCCTGGGCCTGCGCCAATGAAATGCACTGTCATCACTCTACCTCATTCTCAATTATGGCTTGATCCAAGACCATTGCGTCACCGGCATGGCCGGCCGCCAGCCGGTCATGCGGCCGACAGGTGCGGCGCGCGCAATGTCGATACGGATCAGCGAGCCGCCGCGGCGTGCCTGTTCGGCCAACAGAAGGACTTCCATTTCGGTCGTGACGGCATTGGCGACCAGCCTGCCGCCGCTTTTCAATTGGCCGATGGCGGCCTCCAGCACGCCGGCATCGCTGCCGCCACCGCCGATAAAGATCGCATCCGGTGCCGGCAGGCCGGTAAGAGCAGCCGGCGCCTCGCCTTCGACAACGGTCAGGCCCGGTACACCGAAATTCGCTGCGTTTCGGCGGATTCGAGCGGCGCGTTCAACGGAAGCCTCAATGGCAATGACGCGCAGTGACGGATCGGCCAGCATCCATTCGATGCCGATCGAGCCGGAGCCGGCACCGATATCCCAGAGCAGCTCACCATAACGTGGCGCCAGCGCGGATAGCGTCATCGCGCGGATCTCCCGCTTGGTGATCTGGCCGTCATGTTCAAAAAGCTCGTCGGCGAGGCCTGCGCTTAGCGGCAAAATCCGCGCGCCGGCTTCCGCCTTGACCTCGACGCCGCAGATGTTCAGATCGTTGATGCCGGAGAGGCTAAAGCTAGCCGCAGTTTCCCGGGAGACTTTTTCGTATGGACCGCCAAGCGCTTCCAGAACCGTCAGTTCTGACGGACCGAAACCAGAGCTGCGCAGCAGGGCGGCCAATTCGGCGGGGCCTTTGCCATCGGATGTCAGCGCCAGGATCTTGCGGCCCGAATGCAGGTGCGGCCGGATCAGATCGATGGACCGGCCATGGAGCGACAGAACCGTCGTCTCCTGCAGGGGCCAGCCGAGGCGCGACGCGGCAAGGCTGAAGGAGGAGGGTGCTGGGATAACGGTCATTTCAGCGGCCGGAATGTGCCGCGAAAGTGTCGCGCCGACGCCGTAGAAAAAAGGATCGCCGGAGGCAAGAACCACTGTCGGTTCTCCGCGCCGGGCAAGAACCGCTTCAACGGATTTTTCGAATGGCGAAAGCCATTGATGGGTTTCGCCTGTTATCAGTGACCTCATCAACTCGATGTGGCGTACACCACCGAAGACCGACGGCGCGTCAGCGATCTGCCGTTTGGCCTCGTCGCCGACACCGGCTGGACCGTCTTCGCCGATGCCGATAAGAGTAAGCCAGCGTTGAACTGAAGGTGTCTCAGCCATGGGCAAGGTCCGCATTCTGATCCTCGGCGGCACGACCGAGGCCCGAGCGCTGGCGGCGGCGCTTGCCCCGCGCACTGATCTCGACATTGTTCTGTCCCTTGCCGGACGAACCGCCGATCCGGCGCCGCAGCCCGTTCCGGTGCGCAGCGGCGGTTTCGGTGGCGCAGAGGGGCTTGCCCGCTATGTCATCGATGAAAAGATCGATCTGGTGATCGATGCCACCCATCCCTTCGCGGCCCGCATTTCCGCCAATGCCGCGCAAGCGGCTGTTCAATGCGCTGTGGCGGCCTTTGCGTTGCGCCGTCCGGCGTGGATGCCGGTCGAAGGCGATGACTGGCTTTCCGTACATAGCGTTTCGCAAGCCATCGCTGCACTTGGCGCCAAGCCTTTGCGTGTCTTCCTTGCGACTGGCCGGCAGGAGGCGCATCAGGCGAACGCGGCGCGGCAGCATCATTACTGGGTCCGCAGCGTCGATCCCGTCGAGCCGCCGCTGACCGTGCCTGACGTCAGCTACATCCACAGCCGCGGTCCGTTCCGCCTGGAGGACGAGCTGGAGATGCTGCAACGGCATGGAATCGAGGCGGTCGTCGCCAAGAACAGCGGCGGTGACGCGACCTACGGGAAGATAGAGGCGGCAAGGCAGCTCGGAATCAAGGTGATCATGGTCGAGCGCGCGGATACCGCCGGGTTGCCGGTGGTCGAAACGGTAGACGCTGCGCTCGATCGGATCGATCATTTCGTCTCTTCCCTGATGAAGCGCGGCGTATAGACCAGATCGGGGCGTCCTTCGCGGGCAATGACGCGCGTCTCGGCCGAGCCGATGATGACGCAGGTCGCCATATCCGCCTGCGAGGCCTCGGCATCGGCGAGCCGAGCCACTGTCATGCGCTCGTCGGGACGACCGGCGGCCCGACCGAAGATGGCAGGTGTTTCGCCGGGCAGCACGGCGCGCAGGATCTCGAAGGCTTTGCCAAGCTGCCAGGGCCGCGCCTTGCTGATCGGATTGTAGAGCGCGATCACAAAGCCCGCTTCGGCAACGGCGCGGAGGCGACTCTCGATCAGCGGCCAGGGTTTCAGATTGTCCGAAAGCGAGATCGCGCAGAAATCGTGCCCAAGGGGAGCGCCGATGCGGGCCGCAACGGCAAGCATGGCCGTGATACCCGGCACGACGATAAGGTCTACCGTCCGCCATTCAACCGGACCATGATCGATCGCCTCGCAAACGGCGGCCGCCATGGCAAAAACACCGGGATCGCCGCCGGAAACAACGCAGACATTGACGCCGGCTGCCGCCCGCTGCAGCGCCACCTTGGCGCGGTCCAGCTCCTCGCGATTGTCGGATGCCTGACGGATCTGGTCGCTGCGCAACGTCAGGCGGTCGAGATAGGGGCCGTAACCGTAAAATTCATGAGCATCCGTGACGGCAGCAAGCGCCTCTGGCGTCGTCTGCTGGGGATTGCCGGGGCCGGTGCCGATTACATAGAGACGTCCGCTCATGGCCGGCTTTCCCAGCCGGGAACCAGCACAATGGAGAAATAGGGCGCTTCGGCATCGTCGCGGCTGGCAAGCGGCGTCATGGCGCCGTTCGCCATCGTGCCGCGCTCCACATAGATCGCTTCCTCCAGCCGGCCGGCGGCATCGAGCGCGCGGCGGATTTTTGGCAGATTGCGGCCAACCTTCATAATGACGGCAGCCTGTGTATCACCCAATCTGCGGGTTAGCTCGGCCTCCGCCATCGTTCCGGGGAGCACGGAGAGAACGTCGTCTCCCTGCACCATCGGCAATCCTGCAAGAGACCAGCAACCGGACATGGCTGTCACGCCCGGGATGACTTCAGTGGGGAAGCGATCGGCAAGGCGCACATGCAGATGCATGTAGGAGCCATAAAACAGCGGATCGCCCTCGCTGAGTACGGCAACCGTCTTTCCTTCGCGAAGATGCGCCGCCACCATCTCGGCCGAGGCGTCATAGAAGGCGGTGATCTGACGGAGATATTCCGGCGCGTCCTTCTCGATCTCGGTCGTCACCGGATAGTAGAGCGGCAGCAGCGTGACGTCCGCTTTCAGCAGGTCGCTGACGATGGCCTTGCCGTTGCCGTTTCTGCCTTGCTTGGCAAAATAGGCGACGACATCGGCGCGCTCCAAAGCCTTGACGGCCTTGACCGTCAGCAGTTCGGGATCGCCAGGCCCGGTGCCGACACCGATCAGATTTCCGTTGGATGGTGCGCTCATAGGCCCGGCCTCGCAAGCGCGTTGAGGGCGGCTGCCGTCATGGCACTGCCGCCTAGCCGGCCGCGCACGATGGCAAAGGGAACGCCGTAGGAGTTTTCGGCAAGCGCATCCTTCGATTCCGCCGCGCCGACGAAACCGACGGGCATGCCGATGATGGCAGCAGGCTTCGGCGCGCCATCGCGCAGCATTTCGAGAAGGTGGAAGAGGGCCGTCGGCGCGTTGCCGATAGCAACGACGGAGCCCGCCAGCCGATCGGTCCAAAGATGCATGGCGGCCGCCGAGCGCGTGTTGCCAATGGACTTGGCGATCTCCGCCGTGCGCGGGTCCTGCAAGGTGCAGATCACTTCGTTGGCGGCAGGCAGACGGGCGCGCGTGATGCCGCGAGCGACCATCTCCGCGTCGCAGAAAATCGGTGCACCGTCAGTCAGCGCCTTGCGGGCGGATGCGACGAAATCGGGAGAGAAGAGAAAATGTTCTGCCGCTTCCACCAATCCGCAGGCATGAATCATGCGGACGGCGACATCGGTCTCGGCTTCAGGGAAACGCTGGAGATCGGCTTCGCTGCGGATTATCGCAAAGGAGCGCTCGTAGATCGCATCCCCTTCGCGGATATAGTCATAGTCAGGCATTTCTATCCCTGTCGTAAGGCCGTCGCGATTGCGTCCCGGCCGAGCCGTTTAAGACACTGCTGTGCCGATTCGCCAGCAGCTTTGTTGTTTCGCACCAGTTCCCCGAGCGCAGCCAGCGCCGATTTCAGATATTCCTTATGGATGTAAGCCACGGGCTCTGATGATGCTGACCCATTTACGACAATAGCATAGCCCGTTGCAGCACCGACGATGGTCAGCATCGCCGGGAAAGGATGGGCGCAGCCTTTTGCGCAGCCGGATAGATGCACCTTGAGCGAACCATCCAGCAGCTCAGGCCCGATTTCGACCAGATCGGCGGCCGCCTTTTTCGTGGCGTAGTGGGCAGAGGCGCATGCGCCGGCACCGGAACAGGGAACGGCATAATTTGCAGGATCATCGGCGCGTGTCTGAAAGCCGCAATCAGCTGCCGCGGCGAGAATGCCATTGATCCGCTCGCGCGGGAGGCCGAGCAGCAACAGGCTGTGTTCGGGGCCGGTCCGTAATTCATGCGCCCCCGCCATCTCTGCATGGTCAAGAAATCGGATGAATTCTTGAGCGTGGATTTGACCGAAGGCGGGCCGCAATCCGAGTGCGGTCTGTTCGTTGTCGAGCGGAATGACACCGACAGGAAGGGCGGATGAGTTAGTTTCTCGTCGTGGGAAGCTGGAAGGGGCAGGAAACTGTAGTCCTAAAGCGGCGATGTCCAGGTCACGGCCACGGGCGCGGGGTCCGATTGCAGCCAAGGCTTTGAGCAATGCCATGACACAGGCTATCGCTTCTTCGCCAGGCAGGACGACAAGCCGTATGGCCGTCGCCTCGGTTCCCGCAATGGCAAGAGTCCAAAGCTTTCGGCCATCGGCGGCAGTGACAGCCTTCAGCCTGATATCCGCCGAGAGTTCGTCAAGGACGAGCCGGCCGCCGCCGTCAACGATAATGGCGAGCTTTGCAGCGAGCAATGGCTTGGGACGAAGTGCATCGATGGCGCTTCGCAGACGCTCAGAAAGCCCGCGTGCATCAGCGATCTCGGACGGATCGACACCGCTGAGCGGCGGGACTTCGATCGCGACGCCGCTCTCTGGCACGATGCCGGCCCGATCGATATCGGCGGCCAGTCCAGGCATGCTTTGCAGCGTCATGCCACGTAGCTGAATATTGCCGCGCGCAGTGATCTCGATCAGGCCATTGCCGTGTCTCTCGGCTGCTTCCGCCAAGAGGCGTAATTGCGCGATAGTCAGCCCCGGGGTCGACGGCCGCAAGCGAACAAGAAGGCCGTCGCCGGTCTGCATCGGTGCACTCAGCGAGGGGCAGGCACCGCGAACCATAGAGGGCAGGGGCGATGCAACGCCGTCCTCGGCAGCTCCCCCCTGAGAGAAGCACGCTTGTTCCTCCACTGTCTGCGCGTCGACCGCAACCATAAGACTGCCCTTCATAAGGGACATTTTCTTGCACAAACCGGATCGGCGGGCAAACGATTTGGTATTTGGCGCTTATTCGAGATCGTCGAAGTCCCGACCCTTACGCATAAGATAGATATCCATGATCCATCCATGCCGGGCGCGGGCTTCGGCGCGGGTCGCAAGAATCCGCTCGCAAACGTCCGCCAGCCTGCCGGCGATGATGATTTCATCCTTGGTGCCGAGATAGGCGCCCCAATAGATATAGGCATCGGGATCGTCGATCTTGCTGAAGGCCTGCTCGCCATCGAGCATGACGACGGCCGTTTCGGCAATTCCGGGAAAGCTTTCGGCCAATCGCCGACCGGTGGTGATCTGAACCGGCTTGCCGACCAGATTGAGGGGGATGCGATGACTTGCTGTCAGCGCTTGGATGCTGGTGATGCCGGGAATAACGCTATAGTCGAGCGCAACATTGCCGCGGGCGACGACACGCTCGAGAATGCGGAGCGTGCTGTCATAAAGGCCGGGATCGCCCCAGACGAGGAAGGCAGCACTTTGGCTTTCCGTCAGATGTTCCAGAAACAGCCGCTCGTAGGTCGCGGAAATCGCGTCATGCCATTCATCGACGCTCCGCACATAGCTGCGGTCCGCCGTCTGGCGTGATGGCACGTCGTAATCCACGTAGCGGGTGGCTGGATTGGTGACGTAGCGCTGGCAGATCTCGCGCCTGACGTCGGCAAGCTCGCTCTTGGCCGCGCCCTTGCTGGGAATGAGGATGACATCGGCTGAGTTCAGCGCATTGATTGCCTGCACGGTCAGATGTTCGGGGTTTCCCGTGCCGATACCGACGATGTGAATATGCCGCATATGCTTTGCCTCGCTCTTCAGCGCTGTTTGCCGGAAGCGCCTGCTCATTTCAAGAGGAGGCTTCAAGCTGATTGCCGCTCAAGGGTCCAGCGGTTGGCCATATAGCTGCGCGGCGAGGTGCCGAGCATGCGGCGGAACATGGTGGTAAACGCCGCCACGCTCTCATAGCCTGCTTCGAGCGCGATGTTGGTGACGGGCTGGCCCTCCGCCAGTTGCGGCAGGCAGGCAAAGACGCTTGCCTGCTGGCGCCAGGTGGTGAAGCTGATGCCGGTTTCCTTGCGGAACTGCCTGGTGAACGTTCGGCGGCTTACCGAAAGCTTTTCGGCCCAATCATCCAGCCTGGCATTAGGCGATGGGTTGGAGAGATAGTTGCGGCAGAGCGCAGTCAATCGGCGGTCGGACGGGAAGGGCAGGCCGAGCGGACGCTCGGGCAACGTTGCGATTTCCTCGACCAGTAGCGACAGAACGAGCTTGGCCTTGCGATGGCTGACCGGCGCCTCCCGCAGCCGGATGGCTTCGAGCAGCAGGCTGCGGGCAAGATCGGTCACTTCGACGACACGCGGCGCTTCACCCTTCGGCGGCTGGCCGCGCGGCGTCACGTAGACGGATTTCATGCTGACGTCGCTCAGGATCTCAATCGAATGCTCCAGCCCGACGGGGATGAATAGGGCATGGCCGGGCGGCACCATCCAGCGGCCGCGCGCCGTCATAATCAGGGCGACGCCGGCGAAGATGCAAAGCAGCTGCGTGCGGCGGTGGTGATGCCAGGGAACCGTGTAGCCCTGCGGCGGCTCGGCGCTATGGACGAGCACGTCGGCTGGCGATTCCTCCATCCAACGCATGTTTCGCACATGGTCGTCGTCGAGGGTCGCCAGCAACTGTTTCGATAGCTTTTCCATTTTGGCCCAATCGAGAAACTATTGGACCAAAACACGAAAGAAGGACATTCGCAAGCCGTGCTAAAGGCGGATCAAGTCATATCGTCGGCAAGTCTCGCCGGCGCAGGAGGATTCCCCACATGGTTGCGGAAGTGGCGGGTACGCAGGCCCGATATCAAAAGACGACGATGTCGATCGTTATGGCGGTCAGCACCTGTCATCTGCTGAACGATACGATGCAATCGCTGCTGACGTCGCTCTATCCGATGTTCAGAGAGAATTATGCGCTCGATTTCGTGCAGATCGGCCTGTTGACGATGATGTTCCAGATTACCGCCTCGCTGCTGCAGCCAGTGGTCGGTATCGTGACCGACAAATGGCCGATGCCCTATTCGCTGCCCGTGGGCATGGTCAGCACCTTTGCAGGCCTGGTGCTGCTTGGCTATGCCGGCAGTTTCGGCGTGCTCCTGATCGCTGCAAGCCTGATCGGCTTCGGTTCGGCCGTCTTCCATCCGGAGGCTTCGCGCGTTGCACGTCTCGCTTCGGGCGGACGTCACGGGCTGGCGCAGTCGCTGTTTCAGCTCGGTGGTAACGCCGGCTCGGCGATCGGGCCGCTCATTGCCGCGTTCTTCGTCCTCCAGCATGGCCAGAAGAGCGTCGCCTGGCTTTCGGTGCTGGCCGTCATTGGCTTCATCGTTCTGAGCTGGGTCGGCAACTGGTTCATCAACCATCGCCGCCAGCAGTCGGCCCGCCCTGCACCGAGCCGCGCCTTGCCGATCGCGCGCAACAAGGCGATGTGGGCGCTTGCCATCCTCATCCTGCTGACGGCGACGAAGAACGTCTACATGGCGAGCATTTCGAGCTATTTCACCTTCTACGTCATCGACAAGTTCCATCTCGATGTCCGGGATGCGCAGCTGATGCTGTTTCTTTTCCTCGGCTCGGTCGCGGTCGGCACGATCATGGGCGGGCCGGTGGGCGACCGTTTTGGCGCGCGTTTCGTGATCTGGTTCTCGATCCTCGGCGTCATCCCGTTTGCGCTGCTGATGCCCTATGCGAACCTGTTCTGGACCTGCGTCCTGACCGTCGTCATCGGCCTCGTGCTTGCCTCGGCCTTCCCGGCGATCGTGGTCTTTGCGCAGGAGCTGATCCCTGGCCGCGTGGGACTGATCGGCGGCATCTTCTTCGGCTTTGCCTTCGGGGCGGGTGGACTGGGTGCGGCCTGGCTCGGCGATTTCGCCGATGCGCGTGGCATCCCTTTCGTCTATACGCTCTGCTCGTATCTGCCGTTGTTGGGATTATTCACGATCTTCCTGCCACGAATTCCGCGGCATTGATCGAAACCGGCGGGCGATCAGCCCCGCCGCTGTTCTTGAGCGCCCGCGTTGAGACCCCTTTGTCAGGCGTAGCGGCTGATCGCGAGGTCGGTCGCGTCGATATCAGGCTTGCGGCCACTGACGAGATCGCTGATGACGCGTGCCGAACCGGAACTCATGGTCCATCCAAGCGTGCCATGACCGGTATTGAGATAAAGCCCCTTGATCCTCGTCGGTCCGATGACCGGCGTGCCATCCGGCGTCATCGGCCGCAGGCCCGACCAGAACGAGGCCTTGGCGACATCGCCGCCGGGGAAGAGATCGGTCACGGAATGCTCTAGCGTCCGGCGCCGGGCAAGGCCGAGATCATTGGTATAGCCGGAGATTTCCGCCATGCCGCCGACGCGGATGCGGTCGCCGAGGCGAGTGATGGCGATCTTGTACGTTTCGTCCATGACGGTCGATTCCGGTGCGCGCGAGGCATCGGTGATCGGGATCGTCAGCGAATAGCCTTTGACCGGATAGACGGACAGGTTGATGCCGAGCGGTTTCAGCAGCAGCGGCGAATAGCTGCCGAGCGCGACAACGATCGCATCGGCATCCAGGCGTCCACGATTGGTCACCACGCCACGTACTTGGCTGCCCTCGATGTCGAGCCCCTTGATCGTCGTGCCGTACTGGAACCGGACGCCAAGCTCAATCGCTTTTGCAGCAAGCGCATTGGTGAATTTGAAGCAGTCGCCGGTCTCGTCCTTCGGTGTCAGCAGACCACCGACGATCTTGCCGCGGACATGCCGAAGGGCCGGTTCGACGCGAATACAGCCATCGGGATCAAGCACCTCATACGGAATGCCGTCGGCCGCAAGAGCCTTGACGTCCTTGGCGGATGCATCGAGCTGCGCTTGCGTGCGGAAGAGCTGGAGCGTGCCCTGCATACGCTCGTCATAGGCAATACCCGTCTCTTCGCGAAGCTCAGCGAGCGAAATGCGGCTGTAATCGGCAAGGCGCAGCATGCGGCTCTTGTTGATCGCGTAACGCTCCGACGTGCAGTTCGACAGCATCTTGACGAGCCATGAGAGCATGGCGCCATCGACCTTCGGGCGCAGGATGAGCGGCGCGTGGTGCATGAACAACCACTTGATCGCCTTCATGGGAATGCCGGGGGCCGCCCAGGGCGAGCAATAGCCGAAGGAAACCTCGCCGGCATTGGCGAAGCTCGTTTCCAGCGCCGGGCCCTGCTGCCGGTCGATGACCGTAACCTCGTGGCCCGCCTTGGCAAGCTGATAGGCTGACGTCACGCCGATGATGCCGGCACCCAGAACGACGACTTTCATGATGTCCTCAGAGACTTGAGAGATGGGAAGGTCAGCGATATTGACGGTGGAAGCGATGGCCGAGACTGGTCAGGATTTCATAGGAAATCAAGCCGGCGTCGCGCGCAAGATCATCCACGGTCTGATGATCTCCCAGAACTTCCACCATGCTGCCGAAAGAGAGAGCGCCTTCGGGCAAGGCGCTGATATCGATTGTCGTGCTGTCCATCGACACGCGGCCGACGATGGGCAGACGCACGCCGTCGTAATAGACGGCGCCGCGATCGCTGAGGCTGCGCGGCAAGCCGTCGGCGTAGCCGGCGGCGATCGTCGCGAGCCGGGTCTTGCCTTTCGTCACATGCACGCCGCCATAGCCGACCCGAGCGCCTTCCAAAACGGTCCGTGTCTGCACCACGGCAACTTCGAGCCGGACAACCGCTTCCATGGGGTTGGCAACGCCACTGGTGGGAGCGCCGCCATAAAGAGCGATGCCTGGCCGTGCCAGTACGCCATGGAAATCTCCGCCAAGAAAGATGCCGCCGGAATTGGCGAACGAAACATCGTATTGCGGAAACTCCGTTGCGACGCGACACATCTCGGCAAGCTGATCACCGTTTTGCCTGCTGTCGGTCTCATCTGCGGAGGCGAGGTGGCTCATGATGAACAGGATATCGACGTCGTCGGATGTCTGCAGATGAGCTGCCACGGCGCTTCTGTCCTCCGGCGGTATGCCGAGCCGCGACATGCCGGTATCGAATTGGAGAACCGCGGGGAGCCTGCGGTGAAGAGAGCGTGACATCTCCGACCACTGCCGCAACTGTTGGAGCGAATTGATCACAGGCACGATGCCGCCATCGGCGCAGGCAGCCTCATTGCCGGGTAAAAGGCCGTTCAGCACAAAAATAGTTGCATCGCCACGGAGTTGCGGACGCAGCCGTAGCGCTTCAATGAAGTGGGCGACGAAAAAGTGGCGGCAACCGCGCTCGTAGAGTGCTTTCGATACCTGATTGGCGCCAAGTCCGTAGGAATCCGCCTTGACGACGGCGGCGGCCCGCGCCGGTGCGACGATAGTGGATAGCTTGTCATAGTTCCGGC
Organism: Rhizobium sp. ERR 1071; assembly: GCF_007828675.1. NCBI lineage: Bacteria > Pseudomonadati > Pseudomonadota > Alphaproteobacteria > Hyphomicrobiales > Rhizobiaceae > Rhizobium > Rhizobium sp. ERR 1071. Next base: position 158,225 of record NZ_VITM01000004.1, read on the forward strand.
ATAGCGCGGCCAGATCGATCGTCAGATAGCCACACGCTCCACTATCGATCGCCAATTTTGGCGCCAGAGAATCCACAATACCGCCGTCCATGTCCGCCCTCGTCGTTCAATATAAGATTATTGAAAGGATCGCGAAATTGCTTGCTAAACAGTGATTGATTATTGTTTAAATGCATTGATATTGAAAGGATCTGCGAATTTTTGAAAGAATCCACATGCCCGCTCTCGACGCCATCGACCGCAATATTCTCCGCTTGCTTCGCCTCGATGCCCGAGTCAGCAACGCCAAGCTGGCAAGCGAGGTGGGGCTGTCGCCATCGGCCTGCCTGCGGCGTATCAAATTGATGGAACAGGCGGGCGTGATCAGGGGCTATACGGCCCTGGTGGACACGTCCCAGGCAGAGGCATCGATCGCCGTCATCATCAACATCACGCTCGAGCGGCAAACGGAGGAGCATCTCGATCGTTTCGAGGCGGCGGTACGCAAACATCCCGAGATCAAGGAGTGCTTTTTGATGACGGGCGGCTCCGACTATCTGCTGCGCGTCGAGGTCGCCAATCCCGGCGACTTCGAACGCATCCATAAGGATATTCTGTCGACCATGCCGGGAGTGCTGCGAATCCATTCGAGCTTCTCGATCCGCAATGTGCTTGCGACGCGGCCGAAAGGACTGCGTTGAATCGACCGGGATTGAGCACCGGGTGCGGCGTTACTCTGCCTTGTCGTGAGCTTGATCCCAGCCGATCCCTGCGGCGGCATCCACCGCGCAGATCAAGCCGCTCGGCTCGTAACGGACTTGGACCTTGCCGCTCAATTCCGCCGCCAGCAGGTTTTCGATCAAGCGGGAGCCGAAGCCCTTGCGGGTCGGAGGCTTTACGATTGGCCCTCCCGATTCCTGCCAGCGCAGTTTGAGGTGATCCGTCCTGCCCGTTTCCAGTGACCACGTGATCGCAACACGGCCATCCGCCACCGAAAGCGCACCGTATTTGGCGGCATTCGTCGCAAGCTCATGCAGCGCAAGCGATATGGAAACGACAGCTCTCGGCGCGAGTTTGATTGCCGGTCCGGAAATTTCGAACCTGTCCTTCGGATAGGGGGATAGCGCCTGGGCAATGACGGCAGTCAATTCCGCCTGCTCCCATTGGCCGTGGATCAGCAGATCGTGGGCGCGTGCCATCGAGGACAGCCGCGCCTCGAATGTCTCGACGGATGCCTTGTCCACATCGTCCCGCCCGAGCGTTTGGCGCGCGATGGCCATCACGGTTGCGAGCACATTCTTGACGCGATGATTGAGCTCGCCCACCAGCACGGTCTGCAGGCGCTCGGCCTCCTTCTTGGCGCTGATGTCATGAGCAGTTTTGGACGCCCCCACGATTCTGCCATAGACGTCATAGATCGGGGAAACGCTAAGCAGAACATCGACAAGCGCGCCGTTCTTGTTGCGTCGCTTGGTTTCGTAAGGCTCTACCTTTTGGCCCGCACGAATCCGCGCCAGGATCGCCGGCTCTTCGTCGCTGCGGTCTTCCGGAACGAGCATCATCACGGATTGGCCGATGGCCTCTTCGGCCGATTGTCCGTAAAGCCTCTCAGCACCGCTATTCCAGCTTGTAATGATCATGTTGAGATCGATGCTGAGGATAGCGTCGTCCGATGAGGCGACAATCGCCGCGAGTTGCCGCTCTACTTCCTGTGCACGCTTGCGCTCGCTTATATCGGTGACGATCGCGGCAGCCTGCTGGATGCGTCCCGAACCGTCTTTCAAGGCGGAAACGCAGTTCGCGACCCAGACGAGGCTGCCATCCTTGCGAACATAGCGCTTTTCGATCTCGAAGCTTTCTCCCGTCGCCATCATCGCTTCGAACAGACGAGTATTCTCATGCAAATCGTCCGGATAGGTGATGTCGTATGTCTTCATGCCGAGGAGCTCGCTCTCGGAATAGCCTACAATTTCGCAGAAACGCTCATTCACCCGAACGAAACGGCCGTCGAGTTCGCACTGGGCAAACCCTGTCGTCGATTGCGAGATGACGGCGCGAAACAGCTCTTCACTTTCACGCAGCGCCTGTTCCGTTCGGACCCGTTCCGTCGTCTCGTTGACGATGCAGAATACACCCAACGCCTTGCCGTCCGTACCGCGGACGGGCGAATAGGAAATGTCGAAGTAAACCGTTTCTGGATAGTCGTAGCGCTCGATATAGAAGGGCCGGTCCTTGGCAACGACCGCCATGCCATCATGAAGGACGGAGCGAAGAAGCGGTTCGAGATCGCTCCAGAGTTCGGCCCAATTTTCCCGCGCAGGCCGTCCGAGCGCTCGCGGATGCTTGTCGCCTATGGTTCGCGCGTATGCATCGTTGTAGAGTGCGATAAAGTCCTCGCCCCAGAACATGACGATCTGTGCTTGGGCAGGGAGCATGAGGTCGACTGCAGCGGTAAGGCACATGGGCCACGCCGATCTGGGGCCAAGACTGGTGGCTGCCCAATCGTAGCTAGAGATAAGTGCAGCCATCTCGTTCGTTTGTCTCGACAGTTCCGGCACGATATTCAGGATGCATCCTCTCTTTGGCGACCGTAATCCGCACGGATTGCCCGGTTCGTCTTATGCTTGCGAGAATTCATAGCATATTATCCCTCACGAAGTGCAGAGAGAAAAACTGCTGATTTCAATGTATTTTAGCTGACATAAGCAGCGTTTCCGTCGTGACTATTTCCGATTGCTCGAGGTGGTGTTGCAAAGCCTCTCATCCGAGGCGAGCGCAATCCGCCCCTGGCTCCGAGTGAGTTGTCAGGTGTCCGGCCTTGCATGCATTTCGGCCGTCAGCCATCTTTCGAGCGCTAGGGCATCCGGCCTTCCGGCAATGTGCGGCGCGATCCAAAGCACCATGCGGCGCGGGCCGGGTAGAAAACCGAAAGGTGCCACCAGCCGCCCGGAAGCAAGTTGATCGAGCACGAGCATTTGCGGCACGACCGCCATACCGAGGCCGCATGCGGCGGCCTGGATCAGCAGATAGAAATGATCGAAGGCCGCCTGTGGTGTCAGACGCAGATCCGCCTGTCCGGCTATGGCCTGCCAGTCGCTCCAGGCTTGCGGTCGTGTCTGCGTGGAGAGGATCGCTGCATGTTCCATATCGTCGGGACGCGAAATGCCGGAGCGGTTCAGATATTCCGGCGAACAGACAGGACCGATGGCCTCGCCGCCGAGCTCCCGGATGATCGCATCCTTCGGCGGATCGATGACACTGGAGCGGATGGCGAGGCTGATCTTGTCTCGGACGAAGTCGACCTGATCGTAATTCATGTTGAACTGAAGGGCGATATGCGGGTGGCGCTCGTGAAACTGGCCGATGCGCGGAATGATCCAGCCCATCATGATCGAGGAAGAGCAGGAGAGCGTCAGCGGGCTTGGGCGGACGCGCTCGACGCTTGCCTGCATCAGGCCGAAAGCACTTGCCAGCCCTTCAGCAAGCCGCGAGCCTTCCGGCGTCGGCTCTGTCGAACGGGCGCGGCGGGTCACGAGGATGACGCCGAGCGTCTCCTCTAGCCCGCGAATGTGCCGGCTGATCGCACCATGCGTAACGCAGAGCTCGTCGGCAGCAAGCGTCATCGACCTGTGCCGCGCGGTTGCTTCGAATGCCTTCAGCGCATTCAAGGATGGAAGAGGGCCGCTCATTTTTTAGATTCTGCTATCCCGTGATGTGATTTTTCCTCACATGATAGGGAGATTAAATCGTTTGCTTGCGGCTTGTCCATCCCGCTAGAGATCAAGGTCATTCGAAGGCGCATGCGGCCGAAGGCAGGGACTGGAGGGGAAGTCGGAGTTTCCGTCCTGTCAGCGACGCAAGCGGATCGCTGCGTTGTCAAGATTTCAGCACGGGGGAGGGATTTTCATTGCAGCCCGCAAATCAGGAAATGTCACAGGTCGAGCGTTCGGCCATATCAAAGGTTTCGAAGCGGCTGGTGCCGTTCATCGCCTTGATGTTCTTCATTAACTTTCTTGACCGCACGGCGATTTCCTTCGCCGGGCCGAACGGCATGACGACGGATCTGGCGCTGACGGCGGCGCAGTTCGGCTTTGCCGCCGGCATCTTCTTTTTCGGTTACATCGTTCTCGAAATCCCGAGCAACCTCGCGCTTCACAGATACGGCGCGCGCCGCTGGCTTGCCCGCATCATGGTAAGCTGGGGCATTGTGGCGATCTTGTTCACCTGGGTATCGAGCGCGACGGAGCTCTATGTGCTGCGCTTCCTGCTGGGCGTTGCCGAAGCCGGCTTCTTCCCGGGGGCCATCCTGTTCTTGAGCATGTGGGTGCCGGCCAAGCATCGCAGCAAGATCCTGGCACTGTTCTACCTTGCCCAGCCGCTGACAACAGTCGTCGGAGCGCCCTTTGCGGCCACGCTGATCCAGATGCATGGCCTCTTCGGCCTCGAAGGCTGGCGTGTCATGTTCTTCGGCGTTGCCATTCCGGCTGTCATCGTCGGCATCATCACCTGGTTCTACCTCGCTGATCGCCCCGATGATGCGAAATGGCTGACCCAGGCCGAGAAGGATTGGCTGAACCGGGCGCTTGCCGGCGAGGAAAAGGCAAAGGCGGCGGCGCATGGCAAGATGACCGGCCTTGCCTTGACGGACGGCCGCGTCTGGTTGCTGTCGGTCATCTATTTCGGCCTGATCTACGGCCTCTATGCGCTGGCCTTCTTCCTGCCGACGATCATTGCCGGCTTCGAAACGAAATTTGGCACCAAGTTCGATGTCTTCGACAAGGGGCTGATTACCGCTATCCCCTACCTGCCTGCGGCTTTTGCCCTCTTCTTCTGGAGCCGCGATGCGTCCAGACGTGGTGTGCGGCCGTGGCACATCGGCATTCCGGCCTTGGTGGGCGCCTTCAGCATTCCGGCCGCGCTTTATATGGGCTCGCCTGAAGCGACGATCGTGATGATCACACTGACGGCTTGCGCGATCTTTTCCGCCCTGCCGAATTTCTGGGCCATTCCGTCGCGCTTCCTGACTGGGCCGGCGGCTGCCGCGGGCATAGCCCTGATCAACACGATCGGCAATATCGCAGGCTTTGCCGCACCCTATGTGACGGGTCTCGTCAAGGATGCGACCGGCCTCTATGAGCTGCCGATGTTTATCGTAGGCGCACTGATGCTGTTGTCGGCCCTGCTGGCCTTCTCTTTGAATGGACGGGTCCGCGAGCCGGAACTGGTTGCTTACGGCAGCAAAGGCTGAATTCGCCTAGCCTGAAGGACGGATGTGTTTGATGGCGACCGTGGAAATGGCCGCCATTATCTTTCGTCAGGCTGCCCTGAGCAGCATGCCGAAGAGATCGCGCGGATCGTCCGGGTCGGCGATGATGTCGAGCTTCTGGAAATAGTTCGTGCCCGCCAGCTTCTCGCGAACGTAGCGCAGGGCGGAGAAATCTTCGATCGCGAAGCCGACGCTGTCGAACAGCGTGATCTGCCGGTCGCTGCTGCGGCCGGGTGCCCGGCCGCTCACGACCTGCCAGAGTTCGGTGACCGGATAATCCGGATCCATCTGCTGGATTTCGCCTTCGATGCGGGTCTGCGGCGGATATTCGACGAAAGTGTCGGAGCGCAGCAGGATATCGCGGTGGAGCTCCGTCTTGCCGGGGCAATCGCCGCCGATGGCGTTGATGTGCACGCCGGCACCGACCATATTGTCCGTCAGAATGGTCGCGAATTGCTTGTCGGCCGTACAGGTCGTGATGATGTCGGCACCTTCGATGGCGGCCTGGGCCGAAGTGCAGTGCACGAGCTTCAAGCCGGTCTTTGCGAGATTGCGAACCGTCTTTTCCGTGGCTCTCGGATCAATGTCGTAAAGGCGGACTTCCTCGATGCCGAGGACGGCCTTCATCGCCAGCGCCTGGAATTCCGCCTGTGCGCCATTGCCGATCAAGGTGAGGCGGCGCGAATTGGCCGGCGCCAGATGTTTCGCCGCCATCGCCGAGGTTGCCGCAGTGCGCAGCGCCGTCAGCAGCGTCATTTCCGTTAGCAGCACGGGATAACCGGTCGAAACTTCCGCAAGCAAGCCGAAGGCGGTCACCGTCTGCAGGCCCTGCGCCATGTTCTTTGGATGGCCGTTTACATATTTGAAGCTGTAGACGGCGCCATCCGATGTCGGCATCAGCTCGATGACGCCGTCATGCGAATGGGAAGCGACGCGGGGCGTCTTGTCGAAGAGGTCCCAGCGGCGGAAATCCGCTTCGATGGCGTCGGTGAGTTCGATGAGCACGGTTTCGATGCCGATGTGATGGACGAGCCGCATCATGTTCTCGACGCTGACGAAGGGAATGAAAGCTCTTTCCGATGGGAGCGGTGCGGACATTCTCGTATCCTCGATGGAAATCATTTCCCATAGGGTATCAAGCGGATCGATTGACTGAAATCGCAAAACTGTGCCAGTTTTGGTATGGGTTTGCACAAATTACCCATAATTTTTGACGGATTGAACAAGATCAGGATCGTGCGATGACGCTCGCCAAATATATTCCCGATGATCTCGACCGGCGTATCATCGCTCATCTGCGCGCTGACGGGCGGGCTTCGCTCTCCAAACTGTCCGATGTCTTGGGCGTCGCGCGTGGTACGGTGCAGAACCGGCTGGATCGACTGATAGAGACCGGCACGCTGCTTGGCTTCACCGTAAGGGTTCGGGAAGATTATGAGGAGCAGACCGTGCATGCCGTCATGATGATCGAAGTCGTCGGGAAATCGACGACGCAGGTCATCCGTAAACTGCGCGGCCTTCCCGAAATATATTCGCTGCATACGACGAATGGCAATTGGGATCTGGTCGCCAATATCCGCGCGACCAGCTTGTCGGACTTTGATCGGGTCTTGCGCGAAGTGCGGATGATCGATGGCGTTGCGAACAGCGAGACAAGCCTTTTGCTGAGCAGCCTGTGAGAGGCATCGTTGGCGGATGTGGCCGATGCGAACCGCATACAGCCAGCCATCATGGATTCTCGCGCTGTCGAACGGAAGCGCAGACAGGCCGTGCCCCGCAGCTTGAAAACTCGCGGCTTGTTGTTATGATTTTCGTATGGAACTTGCTCTGCTTGCCCATGCCCTTGCCTGGATCGTGCTTGGTCTGATCGCCGTGACGACGGTCGTTCCGGTCGGGACGAGGTATCCGTTCATGGCGATGGCGAGTATCGATAGCGTCATCCCGTTCGGCCTTCTGGGGTTTTTGTTTGTCATGGCTTACCCGGAAGACCGCCGCATCATTGCTCTTGTGTGCATATTGGTTGCAGCTGCAAGCGAGTCGCTCGCGCTCATCCTGCCGCAGAAGTGCCTCAGGATCGAGCGCGCGATCTTGAAAGTGCTTGCTACGGTTTCGGGCCTGCTTTTGGGCGCATTATTTATGGAGTGCATGCTGCAGGCATCGTAATTTGCCGACAGCACCCAGCCCATTCGACCCCCCTTGCATCCTTTGCGCCTTCTCAAAGCGAATGAATGATCATATCTTCCATATACAACTAACGATCAGACGGCTTGCCGCTTTGGCTCTCCAGCCGATAGCGATGCCCAGGATAAACGAGGCGCGCTGTGGAGACAATGCCGCGCGCCGACCATGTGCGCCTCCAGATCGTCAGGCAGGGTTCGGTCTTCAGGATCGTCAGCAGCTTGCATTCCCAGGCTTGCGGCATGACGGCTTCGACGACATGTTCCGATCCGCTGAGCGGAGCAACGGCCGAGAGATAGGCGTTCGGCGTCATGTCGGTAAAATCCTGCTGCAGATAGTCGGGTGCGGCGTCCGGATGGACATGCCGGTCCTCGATCTGCACGGGCACGCCGTTCTCGCTATGCACGATCAGCGAATGGAAAACCGGCGATCCGATGTCGAGTTCCAACGCGTCGGCAATGTCGGGCGATGCGGCTTCCCGGGCGAGAACGACTACGCTTGCCTGATGGGAATGGCCGCGTTCGGCGATCTCCTCGGCGATGTTGCGGACCTCGAACAGGGCGGAGGCGCCCTTGCGCTCGGCGACGAAGGAGCCGACGCCCTGGATGCGAACGAGCTCGCCTTCATTGGCCAGTTCCCGCAGCGCACGATTGGCCGTCATTTTGCTGACGCCAAGTTCGACCACCAATTCGTTTTCGGAGGGAACGCGATATTTGGGCGGCCACTCGCCACTATGAATGCGGTCGAGTATCATCTGCTTGACGCCGGCATAGAGGGGCGCGGCGTCATTTTCCGCCAGTTCGCGTTTCATCTCGCCGGAACGTTTCATTGCCTATTTCCTTTGCACAGAGTGAATCTGCCTCGAAAACAACTTTCCCACTTGCATATCATAAATTATCACATATGGTACCCTATACAACCTCGCAATCAATCCTAAAAATTAATTGGGAAAGCGGGCAAGCCGGCGAAGATCGGTAGGAAATGCTGCAAGGCTTATTTCAACCTCAGAGGAGCTCTACACGATGAGATTCAGTGCAATTCTCTTGTCAGGCGTCGTGGCTGCCGCCGCTTTTGCCGCGCCGGCCTTCGCCAAGGACTGGAAGACGGCAACGATCACCCTGGAAGGTGCTTACGCGCCGTGGAACATGACGAACGCCGATGGTACGCTCGGCGGCTTCGAGCCGGAGCTTGCCAAGGTTCTGTGCGAACGCGCCAAGATCGATTGCAAGCTCGTCGCTTCCGACTGGGATGGCATGATCCCGGCGCTGAACGCCGGCAAGTTCGACGTCATCATGGATGCTCTGTCGATCACCGACGAGCGCAAGCAGGTCATCGGCTTCACCATTCCTTATGCTGCAACGCCTGCCGCTTTTGCGACCGCCAAGGACAGCCCGCTTGCCAATGCTGCCGGCACCGGCACCACGATCAAGATGACCCCCGGCCAGACCGGCGTTAAGGAAATCGACGTGTTGAAGGAAGCCTTCAAGGGCAAGACCATCGGCATCCAGGCCGCAACCGTCTATGCCAAGTTCGTCTATGACAATTTCGGCTCGATCGCCACGATCCGCGAATACAAGACCGGCGCCGACCGCGATCTCGACCTGCAGAACGGCCGCATCGATCTCGGCTTCGACGATGCCGTCTACTTCGCGAACGCTTTTGCCAGCGCGAATGATTCGCTCGCCTTCACCGGCCCGGAAATCGCCGGTTCCATCTGGGGCGAAGGCGAAGGCCTTGGCATCCGCAAGGCGGATACCGACCTGCGCGACAAGTTCAATGAGGCGATCAAGTCCGCGCTTGCCGACGGTACCATCAAGACCCTGTCGATGAAGTGGTTCAAGGTCGACGTCAGCCCGAATTGATGAGTACGTCTTTGGGCCGTTATCATCGGTCTCCGGCTTTGCGGCCGGAGACCCTATGGTATCCTGACGCCTAAAACTGCCACGGACAGGGATTGGATCTATGGCAAGCTTGCAATTGCTGGGCTTCGGCTCGAACGGGTGGGGCGCGCTGCTGCTTGTTGCCGCCTTGATGACGCTGGCCGTGACGGCGACCGCCTTGGCCATCGGCGCCGTCCTCGGCGCGGCCATTGCCTTCGCGAAGCTCTCGGGAAGCATGGTGTTGAAGACGCTCGGCAATATCTACACCACCGTTTTCCGCGGTGTGCCCGAACTTCTGATTATCTATCTGATCTATTTCGGCGGGTCGTCGGCGGTAACCTCCATCGGCAAATGGCTTGGCTATGAAGGCTTTCTCGGCCTGCCATCCTTTGCCGCCGGTGCTCTCGCTGTCGGCATCATTTCCGGCGCTTATCAGGCAGAGGTTTTCCGTGGAGCCTATCTCGCCATTTCCAAGGGCGAGCTTGAGGCGGCGTCCGCAATCGGCATGCATCGCGGTTTGCGTTTGCGTCGCATCATCATTCCGCAGGTCTTCCGCTTCGCCATTCCCGGGCTCGGCAATGTCTGGCAGCTCAGCCTCAAGGATTCCGCTTTGATCTCGGTCACGGGCCTTGCGGAATTGATGCGCACCAGTCAGGTGGCTGCCGGTTCCACCCGCCAGTATTTCCTTTTCTTCATAGCCGGCGGCATTCTCTATCTGGTCCTGACCAGCCTATCGGATCGCATCTTCAACAAGGCTGAACGTCGCGCCAATCGCAGCATGCCGGCTGCGACGATCGGCCAGGCTTGAGGAGGACGGTATGGATTTCGATTTCCTTTCGAGCACGATGGTCACACTGCTGAAGGCAGTGCCAATGACGCTGCTGCTGTTCTTCCTGTCGATCTTCTTTGGCGGCATTCTGGCGCTTGTCATCGTCGCCATGCGCGTCAGCGGCAATCCGATTCTCTCCGGTTTTGCCAAGGGCTATATTTTCGTGTTCCGCGGCTCGCCGCTGCTGATCCAGATGTTCCTGGTCTTCTACGGTTTGGCGCAATTTTCGATCATTCGCTACTCCTTCCTCTGGCCCTTCCTGCGCGAGCCGGTCGTCTGCGCGATCCTGTCGCTGGCGCTTTGCACCGCCGGCTATTCGGCCGAGATCTTCCGCGGCGGCATCCGTGCCGTTTCGCCGAAGGAGATCGAAGCCGCCCGTTCGATCGGCATGTCCGGCTTCCTGCTGGTGCGTCGCATCATCGCGCCGATCGCCTTCCGGCATGCGCTCCCGGCCTATTCGACCGAGATCGTGCTGATGATGAAGTCGACCGCGCTCGCGAGCCTCGTCACGGTCTGGGAGGTCACGGGCGTTGCGCAGCGGCTGATCTCGCAAACCTACCGCACGATGGAGGTCTTCATCTGCGCGGCGATCATCTACCTCGTGCTGAATTTCATCATTCTGCAGGCCATGGCCCTGCTGGAATATTCTCTGTCCCGCCATCGCCGTGCGATCCCGCCGGCGCTGAAGGCTTAAAGCTTACTGGAGCAGGCAAATCATGCCAGGTGTCACCCGACTTTCCGTCCGCAACATCCGCAAGAGCTTCGGTACTCACGAGGTCTTGCGCGGCATTTCCCTCGATGCACAGGATGGCGATGTGATTTCGCTGCTGGGCGCTTCCGGCTCGGGCAAATCGACCTTCCTTCGCTGCATCAACCTCCTCGAAATCGCCACGGATGGCGAGATCTGGGTGGATGGCGAGCAGATCCGCATGGTCCACAAGAATGGCAAAAGCTATCCGGCGAGCCATAAGCAGGTGGATCATATCCGCTCCGAACTCGGCATGGTCTTCCAGAGTTTCAATCTCTGGTCCCATATGACGATCCTGCAGAATGTCATCGAGGGGCCGGTTCATGTCCTGAAGCGTCCCCGCGCAGAATGCATCGCCGAGGCCGAAGTGCTGCTGGAAAAAGTCGGTATTGCCGACAAGCGCCACGCCTATCCCGCGCATCTTTCCGGCGGGCAGCAGCAGCGAGCGGCGATTGCCCGCGCGCTTGCCATGAAGCCGAAGCTCATGCTGTTCGACGAACCGACCTCGGCGCTCGATCCTGAGCTTGTCGGCGAAGTGCTGCGTGTCATGCGCTCGCTTGCCGAAGAAGGCACGACGATGCTGGTCGTCACCCACGAGATGAGCTTTGCCCGCAACGTCTCCAACCGCGTCGTCTTCATGAAGGAAGGCCTCGTCGAAAGCACCGGCACGCCGGACGAGATGTTCGGCAGCGGCGCCTCGCCGGCCTTCCGTCAATTCATCGGCCATTTCGGAAATGGGCAATGACCGTCATCGTCGATAAGTCGCTATCCTGGCGCGACGTCGTTCGTGTTGGCGGCGGTGAGCCGCTGATCCTCTCCGACAAAGCCTGGAAGCGCGTTGAGCAGGCAAACCGCATCGTCGAGCGTATCGTCGAAACGGGCGTGCGCGCCTATGGCGTCAACACCGGCGTCGGCGCGCTCTCCGATACGGTGGTCGATCGCGATTCCCAGAGCCGGCTCTCGCGCAACATCATCTTGAGCCATGCCTGCGGTGTCGGCCCGCTTCTGCCGGCGCGCGAGGTGCGCTCGATCATTGCGGCGCAGATCGCCAATTTCGCCCATGGCTATTCCGGTGTGCGGCCCGAGATCGTCAGGCATCTTGCTGCGTTTCTCGAATATGACTGCATTCCGGAAGTCCCGTCCAAAGGCTCTGCCGGCTATCTCACACACAATGCCCACATCGCTCTCGTTCTGATCGGCGAGGGCAGAGCTGTCGTGAAGGGCAAGCTGATGAGTGGTGCAGAGGCGCTCGCAGCGATCGGTCTGCCTCCCCTGGTACTGGGTGCCAAGGAGGGTTTGAGCCTCGTCAACGGCACGGCATGCGCCACGGGATTGTCGGCGCTTGCAGTCTCGCGTGCCGAACGCCTGCTCGATTGGGCCGATGCCATCGCCGCGCTGACCCTGGAAGCCGTAGGCTGCCAGATGGCAGCTTTCGAGGGAAATGTGCTTGCGCTGCGTCCATCGGCCGGGATCGCCAAGGTCGGGCGCAGGCTTCGCAGCCGCTTGAATGGCAGCGGCCTTGTCGCTGCTGCCCTTGGGCGGCGGACGCAGGATGCTCTGAGTCTGAGATCGGTACCTCATGCCCATGGCGCAGCCTGGGATGTCTTCGAGCAGACGGCGCGCATTGTCGATCAGGAACTGGCTTCGGTCACCGATAATCCGGCCGTTTCGGGTACGCCGGAGGAGCCGATCGTCTCGTCCGAAGCCCATGCCGTTGCCCCCGCCCTCGGCCAGGCGGCTGATAGTCTGGCGATCGCGATCGCCCAAATTGCCGCGATGAGCGAGCGGCGGACGGATCGTCTCGTCAATCCCCTGGTCAGCGGCCTGCCGCCGTTCCTTGCGAGCGACGCCGGCAGCCATTCCGGCTTCATGATCGCGCAATACACGGCTGCCGCGCTGAGCAACGACAACCGGCGTCTCGCCGCGCCCGCATCGCTTGACGGCGGACTGACCTCCGGCCTGCAGGAGGATTTTCTGGCCCATCCGACAGCGGCGGCCAACAAGCTGCTCGCGATCCTCGATAACGCGGAATACATCCTGGCGATCGAACTGATGGCGGCGGCCCAGGCGCATGATTTTCTTACCTCGCACGGGACGCGGGCGCCGGGAACCGAGCGTATCTACGCGGCCGCCCGTTCCTGCGTGCCCATCTATGGCGATGACCGTCCGCTGAATGCGGATATGGAAGCCTTGCGGGGCATGATCGCCAAGATCGCGCCACCTGCGGAAGATGAAACTGGAGCATGAAATGACTGCGGAATTCGACCTTGCCGTCATTGGCCTCGGCGCAATGGGAAGTGCAGCCTTGTCTTTCGCCGCAGCGCGCGGTGCAAAGGCGATCGGGATCGAGGCACATTTCCCCGCCCATGTGCTCAGCTCCTCGCATGGCGACAGCCGCCTGATCCGCCTCGGCTACTTCGAAGATCCGTCCTATGTTCCGCTGCTGAAGCGTGCCTATCAAAACTGGCGCTCACTGGAGGCGCGGCTGCGGGCCGAAATCCTGACCGTCACGGGTGTCCTGCAGATTGGCACGCCCGACAGCAAGATCGTCAGCGGCACGCGCGCCTCCTGTGACATGCATGGATTGCCGCACGAGATACTCGATCGCGATGCCATGAAGCGGCGCTTTCCGGCTTTTGCGCTGGAAGAAGGGGAGGTCGGCGTGCTCGATCCGCAGGGCGGCTATGTCAGGCCTGAAGCAGCGATCATGGGCTATTTGAAGCTTGCGGCGGAAGATGGTGCCGTTTTGCATTTCGGCGAGCGCGTTGTCGTGATCGAGCCCGACGATACGGGCGTGACGGTCGTTTCCTCGACGGGACGATATCGCGCCCGCAAGGTGATCGTTGCAACAGGTGCATGGATTGCCGAACTCGTGCCACAGCTGAAGGCGCACGCACAGCCGATCCGCCAGGTGGTTGCCTGGTATCAGCCGAGGGACGGTTTTGTTGCTGAGCCGCAGCGCATGCCCTGCTTCCTGCGGGATGAAGGCGCCGAAGGCTCCTATTTCGGCTTTCCGGCCATTGGCATCGATGGTGTGAAAATCGGCCGCCATGCTCACTTCAGGGAGCCGATCGATCCCGCCATGCCCAATCCGCCGGTCAATGACGCCGACACCGATCTGCTCGACAGCTTCGCCCGCAAGCGCTTGCCGAATGCCGCGTCATATCGCGTGCGGGCGACGACCTGCCGCTATACAATGCTGCCGAGCGAAGATTTTCTCATCGATAAAGTGCCTGGACAGCCGAATGTGGTGGTCTCGTCAGCCTGTTCCGGCCACGGCTTCAAGTTTACGAGCGTGGTCGGCGAGATACTCGCCGATCTGGCGCTCCAAGGCGGCAGCGCGCTGCCGACTGCTCTGTTCTCCTTCGAAAAGCACTTGGCGGCCAACCCGCTTAGCCGCCAATTTCGCAGATGACCTAGCCGATCGTCATACGTCGCAAGACATCCGATTTGAAATAGAAGTGCTGAACAAACGCTCCGAATATGTGCAGTACGACGGCGATCCAAAGCAGCGTCTTGATCGGGCCGCCATGGACGAAGGCGGCTGTATCGATACCGAAATAGTAGGCTGCCATTCCCGATAGGGGCATTGCGAAGATCAGTGCGTAGAGCAGGAAATGCGTGATGTTTGCGATGTAATGTAGAAATGCGGGCTGATTGTCGGGCAATGCTGGGACATCGGACACCAATCTCAGGCAAAGGCGCACGATAGCCAGCAGCAGGATCGCGATACCGGCATAGGCATGGATGTTGGCACTGGCGACATCGGCCGGTGTTGGCACCTGGCCATGCCGCACAAGACGCCGCCACGCGTTCATGCCATCGGGAAACAGGAGATTGAAAAAGATGAGAATGGCCATGAGCCAATGAAGAATGCGTTGCGGAGCAGAGTAGGTCGATCTGGCAGGCATCGGGTCTCCTTAAATTGGAATTGTTCTAAAGGTAGAACATGATTCTAACGAGAACCTGAATGCGAGCCTTCCAGCGTACTTCGTTCGGCATCCTCATATCCTGGCGCATACCTGGCGGTATCCTGAGGGCGCCAGCCTTCGCGTCCGGCTAGGGAGGTGCCCGGAAGGCTGTTAAGCTCTTCCGGGGCTCCGGGCTTCCTCACATCAGCTGAGCACCGCGCGCGGTTCGAGAAATGATTCCAGGCCGAAGGCGCCGAATTCTCGGCCTATGCCCGAGTGCTTGAAGCCGCCGAAGGGTGCAGTCGGTTCATGCGGCGCGCCATTGATGACGACGCGGCCCGCTTCGATGCGATCCGCCATCCGCTTTGCCCTGTCGACATCGGCGGAGAAGATGTAGGCCTGCAAACCATAGACGGTGTCATTGGCGATCTCGAGTGCATGCGTCTCATCGCGATAAGGGATGACGCAGAGTACCGGTCCGAAAATCTCTTCGCGAGCGATCCTCATGTCGCTATTGACGCGGGAGAAGATGGTTGGACGAACGAACCAGCCGCGATCGACCCCTTCCGGCCGGCCTTCACCACCCGCGAGCAGCCACGCGCCTTCTTCCTGGCCGAGACGGATATAGGATTGCACGCGATCCCATTGTTTCCGGCTGACCATGGGGCCGATCCTGACGGCGGGATCGCTTGCATCGCCCACCTTGAGTGTCGCAACCGCTTGAGTCAGACGATCGTGGATTTCCGCCAGCCGGCCTTCGGGCGCGAGAATGCGTGTGCCGGCGATGCAGGCCTGGCCGCTATTGGCAAATCCGGCTGCCAAGACCTGCGGGATGACAAGATCGAGATCGGCATCGTCGAGAATGATGTTTGGGCTCTTGCCGCCAAGCTCAAGCGTCACGCGCTTAAAGGTCGCCGACGCCGCCTGAAGGATCGCCCGTCCCGTCACCGTCGAGCCGGTGAAGCTGATCTTTGCGATGTCGTGGTGGCTGCTGAGAGCGGCGCCTACCACATGGCCGTAGCCGTTGACGATGTTGAAAATCCCATTCGGCAGGCCGGCCGCATGCAGGCACTCGGTGAGGAGTTGCGTCTGGATCGCGCTCATCTCGGAGGGCTTGATGACCATGGTCGCGCCTGCAGCGATGGCTGTGGCCAGCTTGTTGCAGATGAAGCCGTAATTGCTGTTCCAGGGCGTGATCGCGGCTGCAACACCGGCTGGGCGCATCTCTATTTCCGCATGGCCGATACGGCGGCGAAATTCATAGGTTTCGAGTGTCTTGGCCATGTTGAGGAATGCCGTGGCGGCATGTGGCACCGAAAAACCGATGAAGGATGCCGGCGCGCCATATTCCTCGCGCATGGCGTCGGTGAGGTCTGAGGCTCTGGCCGCAACGGCGTCGTGCAGGCTGTGCAGCATGGCGACGCGCTCGGCCTTCGAGCTTTGCGACTGGCTCGCAAATGCCGCCTTGGCGGCGCTGACAGCGTTGTCGACATCCTGCTCGTCGCCAAGGCATACGGTGCCGATCCGCTCTTCCGTGGCCGGGTTGAAAAGAGGTGCTTCCTCTTTGCCATGGGGCCGAACGAAGCTGCCATTGATGTAAATCGTATCTATCGCGCGCATGAGCGTCTCCTTCATCTTCACGACAGAGGTAAGATGCGCTATCTGTTCGGTCTAGTAGGACAAAGTGGGACAGGCTGATAAGGAAAATCGCGCAATGAAGGCTAGTCTGGCGGAGCTTGAGGCGATCGCTGCGGTTGCCCGCCATGGCGGTTTTCGCGCGGCCGCCCGCGAACTCGGGATGTCCTCCTCGGCGCTCAGCCACGCGGTCGCAACACTGGAGGAGCGCCTGTCCGTACGGATATTCAACAGGACGACGCGCAGTGTCACGCTATCGGATGCCGGTGAGCGCTTCGTGGCGGAAGTGGCGCCGGCGCTTGTGGCAATCGACAGGGCTATCGAAAATGCAGGCCTGTCTTCCGGTACGATATCAGGCACGCTTCGTCTCAATATGGCGCCCGGCGCAGCGCGCATACTACTGACGCCGCTTATTCTCGAATATGGCCGGCGCTATCCTGATGTCGAAATCGAGATCGTCACCGATAACGCCTTGGTCGATGTCATCGGCAAGGGCTTTGACGCCGGCATCCGGATTGCCGAGGCAGTTCCGACCGATATGGTCGCAATCCCGATTATTCCGACGCTGCGCTCGCTGGTCGTCGGCTCACCTGCCTATTTCAGCAACAGGCCATACCCGCTTGTTCCGGGCGATCTCCTGCGACATCGCTGCATCCGTGCTCGCATGGCGAGCGGCAAGCTTTATCGCTGGGAGTTCGAGCGGCACGGCCAGTCCATCCTTGTCGATGCACCGGGAAGCCTCACCCTCGATGCTTCCGACCTGATGTTAAGCGCTGCGCTCGAGGGGGCGGGGCTGGCCTATATCAGCGAAGCCTCCGTTGCCGGGCACATAGCGGCGGGCAATCTGATCGCGGTGCTGGAGGATTGGAGCCCACCCTATCCGGGGCTCAGCCTGTATTTTGCCCAGCGCCGCCAGATGCCGGCCCGATTGCGGGCCTTGATCGAGCTGATCCGCGAGCACAATGCGTCCCGCTGAACGTCGGTGAAAGATTAAGTTTCAGACATGAATCTCCATAGCGCTTGAGTGGCGCCATATCGAGATGTAGCCATATCGCCTGAGATATCGTCGAGATGATTGCTTGGAAGGTGAGCGTGTCATGGACCAGAAGATCGAAGCCGTTCTCGAAGCCTATCATGGGCTAATTCGTGAAGAGCACAGCAAGCCGAGGGAAATGCCGCCGGGCGGGCGTGACGGTGGTCAGGATCGTCGGTTGAGGGCGGTCGGACCGGAGACGGGTCGCTTCATCAACATTCTGGCGAAGAGCCTGAAGGCGCCCACCATTCTGGAGCTTGGCACATCCTTCGGCTATTCAGGTATCTGGCTTGCTGAGGCCGCGCGCGCCAGCGGCGGCAAGCTTATTTCCATGGAGTTGCACGCCTACAAGACCGAGTTTGCCAGAGAGATGGCCGAAAAGGCGGGGTTATCGGCGCATATCGATTTCCAGATCGGCGATGCGGTGGAGATGATCAAGGCGCTGTCGTCCGGCGTCGATTTCGTGCTCGTTGACCTGTGGAAGGATCTCTACATCCCATGCCTTGAGGCCTTCTATCCGAAGCTCAATGCCGGCGCCATCATTGTGGCCGACAATATGTTCATGCCCGGGAATGAGGATGTGAAACGCTATGGCGAAGCCGTTCGCGCCAAACCTGGCATTACCTCTGTTCTGTTACCCGTCGGTTCCGGGATCGAAGTTAGCCGCTACGATCCTGTATAAGGACTGGAGGCAGGCGGCGGTTCATTCCTGAGCCGCCGTCTGCTTGAGTTTACTTGCCGGCGTCCTTGGCTGCCTTTTCGATGACGGCGGCGACCTTTTCCGGCTGCGAGGCGAAGACGGCATGGCTCGCCTTGATTTCGGTCACGTTGCTGCCGGCGCGCTTTGCCATGTCGCGCTCAAGCTCGGGGTTGATGGAGCGGTCGTTGGTTGCGACGACCGCCCAGCTCTTCTTCGCCCTCCAGGCGGGATCGCCGACTTTGGCGGTGAAGGCGGCCTTCGACGCGAAAACCTGTGACTTCGCCAGAAAATTGGCTTCATCCTTCGGCAGGTCGGCGGCAAAGTCAGCAGCGAAAGTCGCCGGATCGAGATAAAGATACTGGCCGTCCTTGGTTTCGCGGATGTTCATGCTACCTGCCGGCTTTGAGCTCGCAAGGCTGATCAGGCTCTCGCCCTTGTCGGGCTGGAACGCTGCGACATAGACGAGACCGGCAACATCAGGGCGATTGCCCGCTTCGGTGATGACCATGCCGCCATAGCTGTGGCCGACGAGCAGGCTCGGCCCGCTCTGAAGGTCGAGCACGCGATTGGTGGCGGCGACATCGTCAGCGAGCGAGGTGATCGGTTCCTGCACGACGGTGACGTTGAAGCCGTCCTTTTCAAGGATTGCGGCGGTCTTGCGCCATCCCGAACCGTCGGCAAGGGCGCCGTGGACGATAACGATGTTCTTGATCTCGGCTGCCTGCGCAGCAAAGGCAAAGGTGCTTGCGGCAAGGCCGAGAGCGATGATGGAGAGAAAACGGGTCTTCATGGGTATAACTCCTGTCAGTTGAGCTTCATGCTTGGGGGTGAAGGGGAATTTCAGCCGAAAGTGAAGGCGTAGGCCTGCACCCCGCGATCGAGGAAACGGATCTCGAAGTTACGGGCGGTGACATCACCGGACTGGCGGACGAGCTGATAGAGTCTGGTGGCCGTCACGGTGCCGTTGCCGTCGGAGTCGATATCGGAGCCATGGTCCATACCCGGCGCTTTTCCGTCCACGGTCACCTGGAAGCGGATCGGCTTTCCATCTGCCGAGGGGCCAAGGACGAGGTGCAGGTCGCGGGCGCTGAAGCGGTAAGTGATGCCGCCGCCTGCCTTATCGAGCGATGCCTGTTCCGGGCCGATTGTCCAGGTGCCCGTCAGACCCCATTGATTGAGGCCGGGATTGGCAATGGAATAGTCGGCGGCCGTATCTGCCTTCAGTCCTTCGGGGGAGACGAAGCCTGTCGCCTGGCTATAGCCGATATAGGTTTCGCCGGAGCGGATATGGCTGAGGTCCGGGCTTGCTTCCGCACCCTTTGCATTCGGAACCACAGGGGCGCTCTGGGCCATGTCGCTGCCTGCTTCGCGCAAGAGGTCCTGGATTGCCTGTTCCGTCTGGCGATAATTGCCTTCGCCGAAATGCTGGTAGCGGATCTGCCCCTTGGCATCGATCAGATAATGGGCAGGCCAGTAGTTGTTTTCGAAGGCTCGCCAGATGCGATAGTCGTTATCGATTGCAACGGGGTAGCTGATCTTGAAGTCGGCGACCGCCTTCTTGACGTTGTCGACATTCTTCTCGAAGGCGAATTCCGGAGCATGGACGCCGATGACGACGAGGCCCTGATCCTTATACTTTTCCGCCCAGGCACGAACATAGGGAATAGTGCGGATGCAGTTGATGCAGGAATAGGTCCAGAAATCGATGAGGACGACCTTGCCGCGAAGCTCGGCCGTCGTCAGCGGCTGCGAGTTCAGCCAGGTGACCGCGCCATCGAGCGACGGAGCGGGGCCTTCGACGGGCAGATCGCTGTGGAACGGGCGCACCGCGTCTGTCGCAACCTTGACGGCGCTGTTGCTGGCAACCTCGGTTTCCGGGGCTGAGGTCTTGGGGTGCAGCTTCTCCAGCAAGGCCTGCTCGAAGGAACCGGTGCTTGCGTAGGAGAGGCGGGCGAGCAGGCCGGTATCGAGGCCAAGGGCGATCGCTGCAACACCGGCCAAAACGGCGGCGCCAGCGAATTGGCGGATGCGTTCGCTGACGCCGAGAGACTGCTTCATGCGGGCAAAGATCTTGCCGCCGGCAAAGAGAGCAACGGCAAGCGAGGTCGCGGCACCGGCACCATAGGCAAGCAGCAGGAATGTCGTCTGCAGATTGGCGCCCTTCAAAGCCGCACCAGTCAGGACCAGTCCGAGGATCGGGCCGGCGCAAGGTGCCCAAAGCAGGCCGGTTGCGATGCCAAGCACGAAGGAGCTTCTGACGCTCGCTGTTGCCCGATTGGCCCCGGCGGCGTTCAGCAGGTTGTTGCCGAGATCGACGGCCGGTCGGGAGAGGGCGCTGGCGATGCGCGGCGAAATCAAGCTCAGGCCGAAGAGGCCGAGCAGAACGATCGCCGCGAGGCGGCCATATTCATTGGCGCGGATCGCCCAGGCACCGCCGACAGCAGCCAGCGTCGCGACGACAGCAAAGGTGAGCGCCATGCCCGCAAGCATGGGAAGCGTGCTGCGGACGAAGGGCTGTCCTGCACGGGCAAAGACGAAGGGGAGGATGGGCAGGATGCACGGACTGAGAATCGTCAGCGCTCCTCCGAGATAAGCTATGATAAGAAGCGTCATCGTTCTTGTTCCTTTAGAAGCGATTGAGCGGCTGCGAACGGCCAGGTGCCGTGTGCAGCAGTGACGCTATCTGCCGGTGGCGACGTATCTCAAATGTGTCTGATTGGATGGCCGAATGTACCGAAACGTCGACGTCTCGGGCTGCGATACATTGCGATACAAATTGATTGTCGCGAGCCGATTTGGACAGGGGTCTCGGCGCCTATCGAATGTTTGCGGGTCAGGCGTAGTGGATTGTATCACACTGTATCTGTGCCGCCGGAAGCTACAAAGGCATTCAAAACGCCGCTGGCTGCGACACATCGGCGATACATGCGGCTGGCTTTCTTATGCTCACGATCCAATCGACAGGAGATAGAGATGTCCGAGGAAATCAACCACACCCGCCGCCGCTTTTTCGGCATGGCCGCCATCGCCGTCGCCGCCGCCGAATTCGGCCTGCCTGCCATTGCCGGCGCACAAGAAACAAAGGCTTCCACATCGACCCTGCCGGCGATCAAGGCCGGCACTCACACGTCCTTCGGCGCGCTGAAGCAGATCAATGCCGGCGTGCTCAATGTCGGTTATGCGGAAGCCGGCCCGGCCGATGGCCCGGTCGTCCTGCTGCTGCACGGCTGGCCCTATGACATCTACAGCTTCGTCGATGTCGCGCCGCTCTTGGCCGGTGCCGGCTACCGGGTCATCATCCCCTATCTTCGCGGCTACGGGACCACCCGCTTCCTTTCGAAAGACACGCCGCGCAATGGTCAGCAGGCAGCCCTTGCCGTCGACATGATTGCGCTGCTCGACGCGCTGAAGATCGAAAAGGTTGTAGTTGCCGGCTATGATTGGGGTGGCCGCACCGCTGACATCATGGCGGCTCTCTGGCCTGAGCGTTGTAAGGTGCTGGTCTCCGTCAGCGGCTATCTCATCGGCAGCCAGGAGCTCAACCGCAAGCCGCTGCCGCCAAAGGCAGAGCTCGCATGGTGGTATCAATTCTATTTCGCCACCGAGCGCGGCCGTCTCGGCTACCAGGAGAATCGGCACGATTTCGCAAAGCTGATCTGGCACACCGCCTCGCCGCAATGGGCTTTTGACGATGCCACTTTCGATCGCTCGGCCGCAGCATTCGACAACCCCGACCATGTCGATATCGTCATCCATAACTACCGCTGGCGCCTCGGTCTGGTCGAAGGCGAAGCGAAGTTCGATGCCTATGAAAAGAAGCTCGCCGCCGGCCCGGTGATTTCAATCCCGACCATCACCATGGAAGGTGACGCCAACGGCGCGCCGCATCCGGAGCCTGCGGCCTATCGCGGCAAGTTCTCGGGCAAGTACGAGCATCGCACCATCACTGGCGGCATCGGCCACAATCTGCCGCAGGAAGCGCCGCAGGCTTTCGCCCAGGCTGTAATAGATGTTGATCGTTTCTAGTTCAGCGGTAGCGTGTGGGAGGGTGCCGGCGTAAGCTGGCGCCTCCTGTCGTTGGTGCTATGAGGGAATGTTCGTAGCTCGATGCTTACGATGATGAGTGGGAAATCGAAATGGATCATATCGACCATATCCTGATCGTGGATGACGATCGGGAAATCCGCGAACTGGTGTCGAGCTATCTGAAAAAGAACGGTTTGCGGGCGACAACGGCCGCCGATGGCCGGCAGATGCGCAGTTTCCTCGAGGCCAATTCGGTCGATCTGATCGTGCTCGACGTGATGATGCCTGGTGATGACGGCCTGGTACTGTGTCGCGAGCTTCGTGCGGGAACGCACAAGGCGACACCCATTCTGATGCTGACAGCGCGCAGCGACGAAATGGACCGCATTCTCGGCTTGGAAATGGGCGCGGACGATTATCTGGCAAAGCCGTTTGCCGCCCGCGAGCTCCTCGCCCGCATCAAGGCGGTTCTGAGGCGCACCCGCATGCTGCCGCCCAACCTGCAGATCAGCGAAGCCGGTCAATTGTTGGTCTTCGGAGACTGGCGGCTGGATACGGTCGGCCGTCATCTGCTCGATAAGGACGGCACGGAGATCACGCTTAGCGGTGCGGAATACCGCCTGCTGCGCGTCTTTATCGATCATCCGCAGCGGGTGCTCAATCGCGACCAGCTTCTGAACCTCACCCAGGGCCGCGACGCCGATCTCTTCGATCGGTCCATAGACCTCCTCGTCAGCCGTCTTCGCCAGCGGTTGGGGGATGACGCCCGGGAGCCGATGTATATCAAGACGGTGCGCAGCGAAGGCTATGTCTTCTCCGTGCCGGTGGAAATTGCGGAGCTTCGCCCATGACGGTGGTCGACCTTCCGGGTCACCGGCCATGGTGGCCGAGTACCCTGCGTGCACGCATTTCGCTGATCCTGCTGGCCGGGCTCGCGATCGCTTACGGCCTGTCTTTCAGCGTGCTCTATATCGAGCGCTACATGTCGGCAAAGGCGGTCATGCTCGGCACGCTGGAGAACGACGTTGCGACCTCGATCGCCGTTCTTGATCGCCTGCCGGCCGATGAGAGGGCGAATTTCGTCGATTGGCTCAGCCGCGGCAATTACAATTTCGAGCTGGGGACGGGCCTGCCTGGTGTGCCCGATACCTCTGCCCATGGCGCGGAGATCGCCGCCAAGATAGAAGAGGCGGTTGGCCATCGCTTTCCCATTCGCATGGAATCGATACCAGGGCCGATCTCGCG
This sequence comes from Rhizobium sp. ERR 1071, assembly GCF_007828675.1. Lineage (NCBI taxonomy): Bacteria > Pseudomonadati > Pseudomonadota > Alphaproteobacteria > Hyphomicrobiales > Rhizobiaceae > Rhizobium > Rhizobium sp. ERR 1071. The sequence continues at coordinate 181,655 of NZ_VITM01000004.1, forward strand.
GCTGCAGGCACATCTCAATTTGAGCGATGGCAGTCCGCTGACGATCGATGTTACGCCCAAGGGCGTCATGCCGATCGCGGCCTGGCTGCCCTATGTCTTCGTTGTACAGATGCTGCTGATCGTGCTTTGTACCTGGTTTGCCGTCCGCCAAGCGACACGTCCGCTCGCCGAGCTTGCTGCTGCGGCCGATGCGCTCGATCCGAACAACAAGAGCCCGGCCTTGAGCGATCGGGGGCCGAGCGAAGTCGCGCATGCCGCCAGGGCCTTCAACGCCATGCGGGATCGAATAGCGCATTATCTCGAAGAGCGCGTGCAGATCCTTGCGGCGATATCGCACGATCTGCAGACGCCGATCACCCGCATGCGCCTGCGCGCCGATATCGCCGACGATTCGCCCGAGAAGACCAAGCTGCTGCAGGATCTCGGCGAGATCGAGCGTCTGGTGCAGGACGGGATCGCCTATGCACGCAGCGCCCACGGCAATGGCGAGAAGAGCGCACGCATCGATCTTGCCTCCTTCATCGAAAGCATCAGCTACGATTATCAGGACACCGGAAAATCCGTCGAGATTCTTGGCCTGATCCAGGGCACGGCGACGACGAAGCCGCATGCGCTCCGCCGCATCCTTACCAACTTCATCGATAATGCCCTGAAATTTGCCGGTGCGGCGGAGATCGCCGTGGAGCGGCGGGATACGGGCCAAATTGCGATCACTGTTCTGGATCGCGGTCCCGGCATTCCGCAGGACCAGATAGAGGCGGCCATGCAGCCCTTCTTCCGGCTGGAGCAATCGCGCAACCGCAACACGGGCGGTACGGGGCTCGGGTTGGCGATTGCCCAGCAGCTAGCCCAGACGCTCGGTGGCTCCGTCAGGCTCTATAACCGCGAGGGCGGCGGCCTGGCCGCCGAAGTTGTTATTTCCTGATCGCGCGGAAAGGATTTAGATAAACTGGTCGTTCTGTTCGTCCGGATAGCGGTTAAATCCAACCAAAGAGCCACGCTAGTAATAGGAGCATAATAGCTAGCGCCAACCAAGACAGGAGTCGTTCTCTGGATCGTCGTTTGGCATCCTCTTTGGAAACAACTTTATATGCCTCCATCCGAATCTTCTCTGCGTCCCCGTCCAGATCGCGTGTCTCGAAATGTTGTCTGGTTTCGTTATACCCCAAGCGTGTCTCTGACTTCGCTGTTCCCGTTATCTGGTCCATTTATTATTTTCAGGATCTTTGTAAGCAATTGTATCCGGCCTGTTGGCGCCTACGTTTTGTAACACTTCCGGCGATTTCGGAAACATGCCGGATACGTCGATCCATCAAAAACAACTCCGTCAACTGACGTTGCCCCCACAGCATAGCAGACAGGCAGCGCAACAAAGGAGTGTTCCATGACCAAGATCGACAAGGTTCTCTACACCGGCAAGACCCACACCATCGGTGGCCGCGACGGCTTCGCGCGCAGCGATGACAACCAGCTGGATGTCAAGCTTTCGCCTCCCGGCAGCGCCCATGCCGGCACCAATCCCGAGCAGCTCTTTGCCGCCGGCTGGTCGGCGTGCTTCATCGGAGCCATGGGCCTGGCCGCTGGCAAGCGCAAGATCAAGCTTCCTGCCGATCTCGCCGTCGATGCCGAAGTGGATCTGGGTACCACGGATGGTGCTTACTTCCTGCAGGCGCGCCTGACCATCAGCATGCCCGGCATCGAGCCAGAGCTTGCCCGTACGCTGGTCGAGGAAGCTCACCAGACCTGCCCCTATTCGAAGGCGACTCGCGGCAACATCAATGTCGAGCTGAAGCTCGCCTGAGAATCGCTCAAGCGTCGATATTGCGCGTCGTTCCGGAAGGTGCGGCGCGCCGAATCGTTAATTTTTCTGCATTGACTATCAAGCAGGCCGGCGCCTGCTTTTCCCTCTGGAGGATCTCATGCGACCAATCATTCTTCTCCTTGCAGGAGCTGCGATTTTTGCCGCTCCCTGCGTCTACGACCCCAGCTCCAACGAGCCTTCGGCGCTTGCGAGCCTCGCCGTTTTGTGGGGCGGTTCGGGCCCCAATCGAGCCCCGAATTAACCATTTGTTAACCATATCAACGGTACACAGGATCAACGATTTATTCACATAGATGACCAAAGTGCTAACAGACGCTCGTTCGATCCGTATCAAGGGCCGCTCTTTTCTTGCGGTCATGCTTTCGCCGGATCTTCCGCTGGATCAGTGGTTGACCAGGCTTGACGACCTAGCAGCCCGTTCGGCCGGCTTCTTTCTGGGGCGGCCGGTCGTGCTCGACATCACCGACCTGCCGATCGACAAGGCGCAGCTCAAGGAGCTGATTGCCGAGCTTTCGGCTCGCAATGTCAGCATCATGGGCATCGAGGGCGGTCGCCCGTCGATATCTGGACCCGGCATGCCTCCGATCCTGAAGGGCGGGCGTCCGGCTGCCGATTTCGAAGTCTCCGAGGCCGAGCCGGTCGTCGAACGCCGCAACAGCGAGCCCAAGGCTGCGCCTCAGGAAGTGCGTGCGGTTACGCAGTCGCTGATCATCCGCGAGCCGGTACGCTCCGGCCAATCGGTGATCTTTCCCGAGGGCGATGTCACCGTCATCGGTTCGGTGGCATCGGGCGCGGAAGTCATTGCGGGTGGATCGGTCCATATTTACGGCGCCCTGCGCGGCCGCGCCATGGCGGGCTCGATCGGCAATGCCTCGGCGCGAATCTTTTGCCGCAAGCTCGAGGCCGAGCTGCTGGCGATCGATGGCATCTACAAGATGGCGGAAGACATATCACCCGGCCTCAAGGGGCAAGCCGTCCAGCTCTGGCTGGATGGTGAAACGATCATGGCCGAAAAACTAATCTGAGCCGAAGCCGGCCAAAACAGGAGAGCAAGATGGGCAAGGTAATCGTCGTCACATCAGGCAAGGGCGGAGTTGGAAAGACGACTTCGACGGCCGCATTGGGGGCGGCTCTGGCACAGAGAAACGAAAAGGTCGTCGTCGTCGATTTCGACGTTGGCCTGCGCAACCTCGATCTGGTCATGGGCGCGGAACGCCGCGTCGTCTATGATCTCGTCAACGTCATTCACGGCGATGCCAAGCTGCCGCAGGCCTTGATCCGCGACAAGCGGTTGGAGACGCTCTTCCTCCTGCCGGCTTCGCAGACGCGCGATAAGGACAATCTGACGCCCGAGGGTGTCGAGCGCGTCATCAACGAGCTCAAGAACTATTTCGACTGGGTCATCTGCGATAGCCCGGCCGGTATCGAGCGCGGCGCCACGCTTGCCATGCGCCATGCCGACGTCGCCGTCGTCGTCACCAACCCGGAAGTCTCCTCGGTACGCGATTCCGACCGGATCATCGGCCTGCTGGACTCCAAGACGCTGAAGGCGGAGCGCGGCGAGCGCATGGAAAAGCACCTGCTGCTGACCCGCTTCGATACTGGCCGCGCCGAACGCGGCGACATGCTGAAGGTCGACGACGTGCTGGAGATCCTCTCCATCCCGTTGCTCGGCATCATCCCGGAAAGCACTGATGTCCTGCGCGCGTCCAACCTCGGCTCGCCGGTGACGCTTGCCGATGCGCGCTGCGCGCCGTCGCTTGCCTATTTCGACGCCGCACGCCGTCTTGCCGGCGAGCAGGTGCCGATCACTATCCCCGGCGAGAAGCGGGGTATCTTCGGCAAGATCTTCGCAAGGAGGGCCGCATGAGCATTTTCGGACTGTTCCGCAAGCAGAGATCTGCACCTATGGCGCGTGAGCGTCTGCAGATTCTCCTTGCCCATGAGCGCGCCTCGATAGGCTCGGATCTCGTATCCGTGCTGAGGGAGGAAATCCTCGCCGTCATCGCCAAGCATGTGCAGGTCGATCGCGACAAGGTGCAGGTGAAGATGGATCGCGACAAGGATGTCTCCATGCTGGAGATCGATGTCGAGATCCCGCGTGATGCGGCCTTGCAGGCTGCCTGACGAAAGATCAGCGCTTGTAAAATGTGCGAATTCTGTCACATGGAATTCTCGTGTGACAGAATTGCTAAAATTTTCGCAGCCGCCTCTTGCAAAGGGTGCGATTCGCGATTATTTGCAGCCCATCACCTGTATCGATGGCCTGCCGCGTTGACATTTCTGTGTCGAGCCGGTGTTCGCTGTCCGGGTCAATAAGCAAGGGCGCTCCCCAGAAATGGGTAGAGCGCCCTTTGCTTTTGTCGCATTCCTGATGCTTTTCTTGTTCCATGCGATATGCCAGTTTGCAGCGATGAGGCGGGAGGCGGCTGGCTTGAGCGGGTTGAATTATCGAAGGAATGCGATCTTCAGATGGCTGCTCGCCAGCCTCTTGGTTGCGGCCTACGCCGTCTCTGCTCGCGCTGCCGATAAGACGATCTTTCTGACTTTCGATGACGGCCCTTTGCCTGGAACGAAGAACATTCTTTCCGTGCTAAGTCAGGAAAATGTCCCCGCCGCCATGTTCATGGTCGGCCAGCATGTCGAAACTATTCCAGCCGGGCGTGATCTCCTGGCAGAAGCCAAGGCGATGCCGCTGGTGACCGTCGGCAATCACAGCTACAGCCACGCCAATAATCGCTATAGACGATACTATTCCAATACCCAGGCCGTGGTTGCCGACATGCTACACGCCAATGAGGTGCTGGGTCTGACGCCGATCGTCAATGCGCGACTGCCGGGCAGGGACGTCTTCCGGCTTCCGACCGTATCGCGGGAGGATCTATCCATCAACGTTGCCCAATGGGAACGCGAGTGGCTGGATTACGAGCTCGTCGCCGAAGCAGGCTTCTATCTCTATGGCTGGGATTTCGAATGGGTGCATAGCGACGACGGCAAGCCGGTCCAATCGGTGGACCATCTCGTCAACGAGATCGACCACCTTTTTCAATACGGTCGTTTCACGCAGCGTGGAAAGATGATCCTGCTCATGCATGACGAGATGTTTCAGGACCAGTTCAATGGTCGCGAAAACCTGCAGTCGCTGATCCGCAAGCTTAGGGAGCGCGGCTACGCTTTCGGCGACATCAGGAATTATGCGCCCTCGAAACCTTGAACACTTCTGTGTCTTCAGGTTCGGGTCTGTGATCTCTCGGACATAGCGTGAAATCACCGTGCATGTTTGCGCGGCAGGGCGAAGGCTCGAGACAGAAGCGATCGTCGTTTTCGAATATGCTCGCCTTATGTATTCGCGCGAGCGTCATAGTTTTCCTGTGCCTCTTCGATGTGCCGCAGATGGTTGATCGCCCATTCGTAGACCGCGCCGAACGGCACTTGAAGCGTCCGGCCAAGATCGGTGATCGAATATTCCACCGCGACCGGTGAGGTTGCCAGCACTCTGCGCGAAATCAGCCCGTTTCTTTCAAGCCGTCGCAATGCCTGGGTCAGCGCCTTGTGAGTAATTCCTTCCAACCTGCGCATGAACTCATTGAAGCGGGTGGGCTTTTCCTCAAGCACGGTCAGTATCATGACGGACCATTTGTTCGCGACCTGATCGAAGAACGAGCGCGCCGCACAGTCCGCGAAGAAGACGTTGTCCACCTTGCCGGGCATCTGGATATCCTCCGGTATATCTACGCACTTTAAGGTGCGTAATTGATCGTAGATTTCCAATGTATATCTACAAGTCACCCGAGCAATCAACACCGGGCTGCCGAGCGGGAAGCTGGCGGACATGCCAGAGATTTCAAAGGAGACTATCAGTGGCAGAGAGCAATTTCGACCTATCGCGGCGCGGTCTGATGACCATCCTTGGAATGACGGTTGCGGCTGCTGCTGCAGGCCCCGGTGCTGCCCTTGCCGCGCCGCCGCGCACCGCCAAGCTTTTCTATACGGTCTCCGGAAAGGGCCGGAACGTAATGCTGCTGCATGGCTGGACGTGTGATTCCCATGACTGGAGTTGGCAATTGCCCGCCCTTGAAAGCCGCTATCGGGTCGTTGCCGTCGATCTGCGCGGCCATGGCTGGTCCGAGATCATGCCATCAGGCAGCTACATGCCTGGCGACTATGTTCGTGACATCGAAGCTCTGATCGAAAGGAAATTCGAGGGTGAGAGATTTATATTGATAGGACATTCCATGGGTGGGCAGGTCGCCGCGCGCCTTGCGGCAAAGCGGCCGGATCTTGTCGATGCGGTTGTATCAGTCGATGGTTCTCTCGGCTTTGCGGACAGCCTTGGGCCGATCTTCAAGAAAACCGTCGACGGCCTCCAGACGCAGAGTCCCGGCGTGGTCGGTCCGGCCCTGTTCGAAAGCGTCTACGACCCTTCAACCGATCCGGCAATCAAGCGCTGGCATGCGAGACGACTTCAGGGAATGCCGGAGCATCCTGTTCGAGAATCCTTCGGACCGCTATTCTTCGGATCTGATCAAGTCGGCCTTGGCAGCAATAGCGAAACCTTCTGCAAGACGATCACAGTCCCTTTCTATCATCTCTGCCGCGACGAGAGCCAGGCCGTACGGATGCGCACATGGTTCTCGAACGAGAAGTCCAAGGTCGATGTCTGGAAGAACGCCGGGCACTGGATCATGCAGGACCGCAAGGACGATGTGAACTCGGCGATCGTGTCTTGGGTAGAGTTGCTATGAGCGACGGGGGGCTGAGTGCTCCCTTAATGAACTTCCAAGCTGACAGAAGGAGTCGACGAGGATATCGAGGCAGTCAGGAAACCGTTCGTTGAAGCGGCGGTCTGAACGGCACCATACGACGGAGCGCGTTTCCCTTACAACGGATGTTAGCCTTACCTCGCCGCAGCTCCTGCTGCGACCGTCAGGATGAAATCGTCGAGCTCCTGTTCCAGGCTTTCGATCGGCAAGCCGACGAAACGCCCTTCGAGGCTGATGCTGACGACGCCATGCACGGCGCCGAAGAGCGTTCTCGCCCGGATGGCGCGTGCCGTCTCCGACATGTTCGGCTGCAATTCCGCGAGCGGCTCGGCAATGACGCCCATCAGGAACATATGCTCTTCCAGATGCCATTCGGGGCTCGGGCGGTCATCCGGCGGGCGGTGATCGAAAAGCGCCTTCCACAGATTGCGATGGGTGACCGCAAAGCGCAGATAGCCGCGCGCGAGATTGCGCAGCCGGTCCGTCGGTGTGTGATCCTTGACTTCGGCGAGTGTCAGCGATGCTTCCAGCGCCTTCAGGGTTGCCGAATTGACGTGAATGACTAGATCGTCAAGGTCAGCAAAGACAGTGTAAAGACCTCCGAGAGCACAGCCGACATCCTGTGTGACGTCGCGCGCTCTCAGGTTGGAAAGCCCGTCGGCTGCGATGCGATTGCGCGCCGCCTCGATCAACCTGAGCTTCAGATCCTCGCGCTTTTCCAGAGTTTTTCTCGCCATTGACAATTCCAATTCGATTTTTTGAACGTCGTTCAAAATTTTCTTGAACGACGTTCATGATTCTGGCATAAGTCGTTTTGTGAACATCGTTCATAAACGGGAGACGACAAATGTTCAATTCAATTCTGACGCTCATTCGCGGTCGGTCCTACGATGCCGAACAGGCATTCATCGATCGCAACGCGGTGCCGCTGCTGGCCCAGCAGATCCGCGAGGCGGCCAGCGCGATTCAGTCGGCGCGGCGGGCCGTGGCGATTGCCATCGCGCAGAATGAGCAGGAAAAGAACCGGCACGCAGCGATCATCGGCCGCATTGCGGACCTGGAAACACGCGCCGTCGCCGCCCTGCAGAAGGGAAGCGACGAACTTGCGCGGGAGGCGGCCGAGGCGATCGCCCAGCTCGAAGCCGAGCGCGATGCATCCGAGAAGGCACAGGCGCAATTCACTCAGACGATCGGCAAACTCAAGGCAACCGTTCGCACATCGGAAGCGCGGCTGCAGGAACTGCAGCGGGGCGAACGCCTGGCGCGCGCCACCGAGCAGACACAGAAGCTCAATGCCGCCTGCGACGACAATTCCGGCCTGGCGACGCTTGATGACGCCGAGGAGACGCTTGCCCGTCTTCAGGCCTATCAGAGCCGCTGCGAGATCGCAGCCTCGGCCATGAAGGAGATGGATGCCGCGAGCCGGCAGGCACATATCATCGAAAAACTCGCCAATGCCGGTTGCGGCGCTCCGTTAGGCCCTTCAGCCGACGACGTGCTTACCCGCCTGCGTGAGCGCATGAATTCAGCAGCCTGAAACCGAACACAACGAACACATTTGAGAGGATACAATCATGAATGACAGCTTTCAGAAACATTCCCAGGCTTGGGTCAGCTTCTCCTACATCTCTTTTGCGGCCGCGGCTTTCATGCTCCTCATCGGCCTTTACATGATGCCAATCGATCTCTGGGGCAAAGGCTATCTCGTCATGGGCATCCTGATGCTGGTGCAGACGGCGGTCAACGTCACTAAGACGATCCGAGACAATAGCGAGGCTGACAAACTGATCCGCAAGGTAGAAGATGCCCGTACGGAAAAGCTTCTGGTTAAGTTCAATCGTGACGGTCAGGACTAGTCTTTATTAACGACGCCGTAGAGTTGTATCCGCGCTCAACCTTTGCGTAACAACTCTATGGCGTCCTGTTGGCCGAATGAGGGATACGCCATGCAAACGCACCTGATGAGATCGAGGAAGTTCGCGCCGCTGTTCTGGACGCAATTCCTGACCGCCTTCAATGATAATTTCTTAAAGCAGACCCTGGTTTTCGTCATTCTCGCGCAGATGGCGACGGAGGGTGCGGCGCTGGTGACGCTTGCCGGCGGCATCTTCATCGTCCCGTTCCTGCTCTTGTCGGCGATTGCTGGCGAGCTTGCCGACAAATACGACAAGGCCAAGATGGCAGAGCTTCTGAAGCGCTGCGAGCTCGGTGTCGCGGCGATCTCCGTTGTCGGCATCGCCTTCTCCTCCATCTGGATCCTGATGCTTGCCCTCTTCGGCTTCGGCGTCATTTCCTCGCTCTTTGGGCCGATCAAATACGGCATCCTGCCGGATCACCTGCAAAGCCGGGATCTTCCAAAGGCGAATGCCTGGATCGAGGGCGGTACTTTCATTGCCATCTTGACCGGCACGATGGTTGCGGCGGTCGCCTTCCGCGAGGGCGAAAATGTCTGGATCTTCGGGCCGATGATGATGGGGCTTTCCATCCTCTGCTGGTTCGCCGCCCGTCTGATTCCTGCGACCGGTTCCAAGGCACCTGATCTCATCGTCGACACCAATGTCGTGCGCTCGAGCTACCGGCTGGTCAACGAGCTTCGCGCTGACAGCCGCATTTGGCGCGCTTCGCTCATGAACTGCTGGTTCTGGTTCGTCGGCGCCTTCATCATGTCGATGCTGCCGGTCATGGTCACCGATATTCTCGGCGGCTCGGAAATCGTCGTTCCCGCCTATCTGGCGATCTTCGCCATATCGGTTGCCATCGGCTCGGCCATTGCCGGATGGATGGCGGCCGGCCGCATCGTGCTCTTGCCGGCGCCGATCGGCATGCTGATCGTCGCGCTCTTCGGCCTCGATCTCGGCTGGAACCTCTGGGGTCTGCAGTCGACCTCTCATGCCGAAACCATTCTCGCCTTCTTCGAGGGACCAAAGACCATCCGCGTTGCCATCGACCTCGCCGGCATGGCGATTGGCGGTGCCTTCCTGGCGGTTCCAACCTTCTCGGCCATGCAGAGCTGGGCGCATGAGGATCGCCGCGCTCGCGTCATCGGCGCGTCGAATGTGCTTTCCGCTCTCTTCATTGCCGTCGGCCTGGCGCTTGTGGCGGTGCTTCAGGCCGTAGGCCTGTCGATCCCGATGATCATCCTCTGCATCTCCGTGCTCAACGTGGCGATCGCCTGGCTCGTGCTGAAAATGCTGCCAACCAATGCCTTCCGTGATCTCATCTCCATCATCTTCCGCGCCTTCATGCGGCTGGAGGTCGAGGGCCTTGAGAACATCCGCAAGGCCGGCCCCGCACCGATCATCGCGCTCAACCATGTAAGCCTGCTCGACGGTGCTCTCGCGCTCGCCATCACCGAGGAAGAGCCGGTCTTTGCCATCGACTATGCCTTCGCGAGGAAATGGTGGGTACGGCCACTTTTGAAGATGTGCAAGTTCCTGCCGCTCGACCCGACCAAGCCGATGGCGACGCGCTCGCTGATCAAGGTCATCCAGGACGGCAGCCCGGTCGGCATCTTCCCCGAGGGACGCCTGACCGTCACCGGCACGCTGATGAAGGTTTACGACGGTGCCGCCATGGTGGCCGACAAGACCGGCGCCATGATCGTGCCCGTTCGCATCGATGGGCTGGAGAAGAGCTATGCCTCCTATCTGACCTCAAGCCATGTCCGCCGCCGCCTCTTCCCCAAGGTCAAGGTGACGATCCTAGAGCCGGTCAAGCTCGACGTATCCGCAGAACTCAAGGGCAGGAAGCGCCGTATCGCCGCGGGTGCCGCTCTCTACCAGATCATGTCGACGCTGATGTTCCGCACCGCCGACACCAATAATACCGTCCTTGGACGCGTCATCGACAGCGCCCATGAATATGGCGGCAAGAAACTCGCTGTGGAGGATCCGATTGCCGGCAAGCTCTCCTATGCCAAGCTGCTGACAGGCGCTGCGGTATTGGGTGCGAAGTTCAGGAAGATGTTTCCGAACGAGAAGACGCTCGGCGTGATGCTGCCGAATGCCAATGGCACGGCCGCGACTGTGCTTGGCGTCATGTCGGCGGGCAAGGTTCCGGCCATGCTGAACTTTACGGCCGGTGCGGCCAACATCCTGTCGGCCTGCCGGACAGCTGAAGTCAAGCATGTGCTCTGCTCGCGCGCCTTCATCGCGCAGGCCAAACTCGGCCCTGTGGTCGAGGAGCTCGAAAAGCATGTGACCTTCGTCTGGCTGGACGAGCTGCGCACTGAGGTCACCTTCGTGAACAAGATCCTCGGCCTCATGCGCAAGTACCGACCGCTGGTTAGGCGTAATGCCGACGACCCGGCCGTCATTCTCTTTACATCCGGTTCCGAGGGCGCGCCGAAGGGCGTGGTGCTGACACACCGCAATGTTCTCTCGAATGCGGCCCAGGCTGCCTCGCGCATCGACTTCCACCCTGGTGACAAGGTGTTCAACGTCCTGCCGATGTTCCACTCCTTCGGCCTGACGGCAGGCACGATCCTGCCGCTGGTCTCGGGCGTGCCGGTGTTCTTCTATCCGTCGCCGCTGCACTACCGCATCGTGCCGGAGCTGATCTATGTGTCGAACGCCACCATCGTCTTCGGCACGGATACGTTCCTGAACGGCTATGCCCGCACAGCGCATCCTTATGATTTGCGGTCGATCCGCTACATCTTCTCGGGCGCCGAGCCGGTGAAGGCATCGACCCGCGAGGTCTACATGGAGAAGTTCGGCCTGCGAATCCTGGAGGGCTACGGCGTGACCGAAGCCGCGCCGGTCATCTCATTGAACACGCCGATGTACAACCGCACCGGGACGGTCGGTAAGATCATGCCGGGCATGGAATGGAAGCTCGAGCCGGTTCCCGGCATCGACGAGGGCGGCCGTCTTCACATCCGCGGCGCCAACGTCATGGCCGGCTACCTGCGCGCCGACAATCCCGGCGTCCTCGAGCCGCTGCCTGAGGGTTGGCACGATACCGGCGACATCGTTACGATCGATGAGGACGGCTTCGTCAAGATCCGCGGCCGCGCCAAGCGCTTCGCCAAGATCGGCGGCGAAATGATCTCGCTTGCCGCGGTGGAAACGCTTGCCGCACAGCTCTGGCCGGGTGCTCTCAGCGTCGTCTCGGCGGTGCCCGACGTCAAGAAGGGCGAGCGTCTCGTGCTCCTGACCGATGCGCCGGGTGCGACGCGAAGCGATTTCCTAGCATTCGCCAAATCGAAGGGGGCCACGGAAATGATGGTCCCCGCCGAAGTGACCGTCGGCAAGGTGCCGGTTCTCGGCTCCGGCAAGGTCGATTTCGTGACGGCGCGTGCCATGGCTTTGGAAGCTCAAGCGCAGTCACAGGCGGCGTAAGCTCCGGATCCTGAAGCAGTGGAGCGGTCGATGGTTTCTGCCATCGGCCGCTTTTTGCTGCCAGTTCATGGCGGAGTGCATCACTTTCGTTTCAGGCGGCAATTGGCAGGATGATCTGAAACGTCGTGCCATCCTTGCCGCTATCCAACAACTCGACGCTACAGCCATGCGAGGCGAGCATTGCTCTCACGATGCCGAGGCCCATGCCCGTGCCGCCATCGTCCCGCCGCGTCGAAAAGAAGGGCTCGAAGACACGATCCCGATTGCCATCGGCAATGCCGCGACCATTATCGCGCACTTGGATCGTCATTCTCCGCCCTTCGTCGCTTGCCTTGATTGTAAGGCTTGTGGCGCCGTTCTGAGAGGCATTTTCTGCCAGATTGGCGAAGACAATACCGACGGCCTCGACTGGCAACGGCAGCATCATGACGACGCTGCCCTCGTCGCTAATGGTCAATTGGCGAAATTGCATCTTTAGCTCGGTTATAACGTCGCGAAGGCTGCTTGAACCTTGCTCGGACGGAAGCTCGGCTTTCGCCAGCTCTCGCAGGCGGGACAATAGCCTGTCCAGCCGTTCGGTGTCTGCGATGATGTTTGCGAGAAAGCGGTTGCGCTGCTCCTGGCTCATCGGATTGCTATCGTCATCGTCGCGCAGCAGTTCCGCCGCTCCCTTGATCGAGGTGAGGGGCGATTTCAGTTCGTGCGAAACATGGGTGGCAAAGGAGCGCACATAATCGGAATGATCGACCAGCTTGCCGGCGAGATCGAGAAAGCTCTGCGAAAGGGTTGCGACCTCGCGCGTGCCGTAGATGTCGAGCGGCCGGATTGCGGATCGTCCGCCGCGGGCGATCTCTTCGGTGCGGGCGATCAGGGCATTGATCGGCGTAGTCAGCGTGCGCGTGAGCACATAGGCGACGATGAGGGTGAGGATCAGAACGGCAGCGAGGGTGGCGATCTCCGCCGGTGCCATGGCTCCCGAGGCGGCGCGTACGGCGCGAAACCAGATGACAGTCAGCAGCGGCAGCATCATCACGGTCAGAAGCACGGCATAGACGATGAGGGCAAGCGGCGGCCGCCATTTCGGCTTTACCCTTGGCGCATGCATCAGACGCTTCCTTCCGTTGGTGATGTCAGCTTGAAGCCGATGCCGTGCACCGTGGCGATGATGCCCTTGCCGCCGGCGGCCGAAAGCTTGGCGCGAAGATTGCGGATATGGCTGTCTATGGTGCGGTCAGCGACCTGCATGTCAGCGCCATAGGCCGCTTCCATCAGTTGATCGCGGCTGAAGACGATCTCGGGGCGCGACAGCAGCGTATCGAGGATCGAGAACTCAAGTGCGGTCAAGGTGAGCGGTACATCGGCAAAACTGGCGGTGCGGCCACCGCGATTGAGCCGCAGAGATCCCACGGACACGGAGCTATTGGCCGCATCCGGCTCAGAGCCATGGCCGGTTCGCTTCAGGATAGTCTTTACCCGGGCAACCAGTTCGCGCGGGCTGAAAGGTTTGGTGACATAATCGTCGCCGCCGATTTCCAGGCCGAGGATCCTGTCGATTTCTTCGTCGCGCGCCGACAGGAAGAGGATCGGAAGGTTCGATGTCTTGCGAATGCGGCGGCAGACTTCCAGTCCATCCATATCGGGCATGCCGACATCAAGGACGATGAGGTCGAGACCGCCTTTGTGAAAGGCCATCATGGCCTCAGTGCCATTGCGCGCGGTCGTCGTCTTCATGCCGGCGCGGTCGAGCGCGAAGCAGATCACGTCGCGAATATTCGGTTCGTCGTCGGCGACGAGGATGCGCTGGGCCATGCTGTAAGGATCCTGGTTCACCCATTCGTTTTCTTCGTTTCCGCCTGATCTTGCAAGAGTTGCGTCCGCTTGAGGTAGCCGTCGAGGCGGGCTCCACGATATGTCCAGCTTCGCCAATCGTGCGAGCGTCCGAGATGCTGCCATAGTAGTGTTTCGCGCACCCTGCGAGCATCCGCGTCGGCGGGCAGCGATGCCAGATAGGTGTCGAGCGCCGGAATGGCTGCTGGGCCAAGTGTCAAGAGATAATCAAGATCGAGCACGATGCCTTCACCCGATATCTCGCGGCTATGGGCAACGTTGAAGCGGGCGATGAAGGCGGGAATATCCGCGAGCGCGGCGGCATAGAGCGTAAGAACCAGCATTGCGGAGCTTAACGCGATCAGCCACTCGTTGGAGCGATCCAGCAGGATGCGCAGAAGGATGAGGCAGAGACCGACCGCAACCAGCCCCATCCAGATGCCGGCAGCAATGCGCAGTTCCGTCAGGGAATAGACTTCGACATAGAGGTCGAGCCGCAGAATGGAGGAAAGGCAAAGCAGGATGTTCTGCGCGATCCAGAGATGCACCAGGCCGCGAAGCATGGGGCTTCTGTCGCCTGGCCCGCCGCGCCGCATGGCGGCAAGCACGAAGATGGCAGCGAGGATTGCGGTGAGCATCAGCGGATAGGCGCCGCGATGGGCGTATTCGGCATGGCTCATGCCATCTGGCAGGCTGGCGCCACCCCAGAGATAGGTGAGATCGAGCAGCGTCTGCACGGCAAACAGCACATTGAAGACCAGCAGCGAACGCAGCAGGGCACCATGGCTGAATAGCGCATCTTCAGCTCCGGTTGCGATATCGGGAACATCCCGTCGGCGAAGGCGCCGCCGCATGAGGCGTGGGCGAAGCAGCAAGCACAGGAAGGCTGCAACGGCAAGCCAGAAGCCGATCCGCCATATGCTCAACAGTTGCAGCAGGAAGGTAAGGTCGATGCTGCGCAGCGTCTTGTCGATCAGCGGATTGGCGGCTGCAAAGAGGGCAAGAAAGCCTGTTGCAAAAACCAGCGGCATGATCCAGTTGCGAAGATGATGCCGGACGCCGCGCGGTGACGGTTTTTGCAGGTGCTGCAGCCAGCGATAGCTCGCGCGGCGAAAAGGCCGCGCCGGCACGTCCAGAAGGAAACGCAGCAGCACGAGCGGCAGGCGAGTCCATTGCGAGGGGATCAATCCGCCGATGCCGAGCGAGATCAAGCAAAGGCCGAGAAGGCTGATTGCGATGCCCATCCAGGAGGTGGCTTCGGCAAGCGGAATGGACGCGACAAGGCCGAGGGCGACAAGCGCCGCGATTTTTTGAACGGATGGTCTTTTTCGGAAGGAGCTGAGCAGACCGGCGGCAACGGCATTGGTGAAGATAAAAAGATTGAGGCCGGGCTGTCTGTCGAAAAGGAGAAGGTCTGCCAGGGCGACAAGGGCAATGAATGTGAGGAGTTTGCGATGGGATTTATTTGTGGAGTTTAAGGGAAGGGGCGCTGCATCGGATAGGCTCATCGGTATCGGCTCCGTGCGAGATATTCGGCGAAAGGTATGATCTTGGCCCCTTGAGCGGGCGGATCGACTTGAGGATGATGATCGTCCCCGAGCCACCAGCCTTCTTTGAGAAGGCTGCGTGGCAAGCGGGTGGGCGGAGCGGTGATGGTCTCGGGCGTGTTATTCATGGCGCGACGATGGCGCCCGTCTTTGCAGAATCTGTGCAGAAGCCGAGGAGCTATTCAGGAAAATGGGTTAGGTTGGAAAGTTCAAATCATCGCACTTGTCTGAGATTTGAACAACAATTGCCGTGCGCAAGGCCAATCTGGGCAGGATAAATTTTAGCATTGCGTGAAAGATGTCTCAAAATGGGGCAGTCACTTGTGGAACTTAAGCATATATTTCCCAGCTTCCAGTCGGCCTATGGATTGCGGGTCTGAAAATCGATTTGTTGACGCGGCTGTCGTACTCACCCCTGACGACAGCCGGGAATCTCGGAAGCGGCCGCTCGGCCGCAACCGAGGTTCTCGTCAGAAGGTCGCGACGCCTACAGCTCTCCGCGCCGCGCGATGCAGACGAGGGTTCGTGCCTGTGCGCCGGGAATGAGCTTTCCACGCTGCATATTCTCGCTTGATCCCGCGGCTGCTTTTCTTAATAGAGGGCTCGGCACGGCATGTACTTTAGGGGTGCCTGAAAAAAGGCATAGAGGACGGCAGATGAGAATTACCACAATTACGAATTGGGCCTACGGTATCACCGTGGTCCTGACCGTGCTGTCGGCTGTGGCATTCATTCTCTCGGCCCGAAGTGCTGTGCAGGAGCGGCAGGCCGTGGAGCAGCATCTGCTGCTGAACAGCATGGGCGAGGAGCTTGCACTCGGCGCGGAGGAGACGACGGACGAAGCTCGCCTCTATGTCGTGCGCGGCGAGGAGAGGCATCTGAATGCCTTCACCGTTGATGAAGGTGAAGAGCGTCGTCGGGATGCGGCCATCAATGCTCTGCGCGGCCCCGGCATTCCGGATGCCGAGCGTCAGGTCATCGAGGAGGTGGCGGTCAATGCGCAGGCGCTCGATAAAGTGGAGGCGGCGGCGGTCGCCGCCTATACCGGCGGCGATCAGACCGGTGCGCGCGATACGCTGTTCGGCCCTGAACATGAGCGCATCCAGACGGCACTGCTCAACAGCGTCAATCAGTTTCGCGCCCTGGCGACGGCGCGCACCGAGGCCTCCTTCCATTCCGCGCAGGCACGCAGCGATCTCTGGGCCAACATTGCCAAAGTGATGCTGGCCTTGACTGCGGTCATATTCCTCGGCGTGCTCTATTTCATCCTGCGGCGCCGGGTGGCGCTGCCGCTGGTGCGCATGACCGGGATCGTCAACCGGCTGGCAAGACAGGATTATGCCGTCGAGGTGCCGACCGACCGCCGCCGTGACGAGATCGGAGAGATGAACGACGCGATCCAGATCTTCCGCGAGAACGGTCTGGAGCGAAACCGTCTCGACGCCGAGCGCAAGCGCGATCTGGAAACCAAGGATCTCATCCTGCAGATGATGCATCGCCTCCAGGCCTGCTATGCCCAGAACGAGCTTGCCGAAGTCGTCGCACTCTTCGTGCCGCAGATCTTTCCCGGTGTCGCGGGATGCCTCTACACGATGAACGAAAGCAGGACGGCGCTGAGCGAGGTCAGCCGGTGGCTGGAGCCAGAACATACCGAGCCGTCCTTTGCTGCTTCCGCCTGCTGGGGCCTGCGCCGTGGTCGCCCGCACGTCAGCCACGTGGCGGATACCGATATTCCCTGTCAGCATCTGGACCACTCCCGCGTGCCGGGTCTTTGCGTCCCCCTGACCGCGCTCGGCGAGGCGATCGGCCTGCTTTACTTCGAGGACCGCACGAAGGATGCGACGGCCGCCGATGCGCCGCGACTCTATCTGGAGCTGATCGCCGAGAATATCGGCCTTGCGATCGCCAATCTGCAGCTGCGCGACCGGTTGATCAATCTCGCCGTGCGCGACGCGCTGACAGGCCTGCTCAACAGGCGCTCCCTGGACGAGGCGCTCAACAACCTTCACAGGGATCAATCCGCCCGCACGGTCATCTGCATGATGATCGACATCGATCACTTCAAGCGTTTCAACGACGAGTTCGGCCATGATGCCGGTGACGAGGTGCTGCGGCATGTCGGGCAGATCGTTGCCGATACGGTTGGCGAGGCCGGTACAGTCTACCGCTTCGGCGGGGAGGAGTTGACGGTCATTGCCACGGATATGACCGACGAGGAAGGTTTTGCGCTTGCCGAGAAGCTGCGTACGAGTGTGTTCGGCACGCCTTTTTCTTATCGCGCGCGGATTGTTGGGCCGCTTTCCGTCTCCGTCGGCATCGCCTCTTCCCCGGTGTCGGGACCGACCACGACCCTGATCAACCGCGCGGACGGCGCTTTGCTGAAGGCAAAGCTGAACGGCCGCAATCGGACAGTGGCGGCGTTCGTCGTGGAGGCGGGCGGTGAATTGCGGGTGGAACGGAGCTGATTTCGACGGACGACAGCGGCGGCGAAATGCGGTGTGGTCACCTTGCCGAACACATGCTTGGATTGTAGCCTGAGCTGAAGGTCGCATGGCGGAGGAAGGTGATTTCATGGCCGTGACGCAGAGCAACTCATCCTTGTTACCTGATCGCGAGACCTTGCAGGCCATGGGCTTTGATCCCGGCCTCGGCCGCAAATTTGAAGCCGGCATCGAATCTGGCCTGCTGCGCGATCTGCATGTCGTGCTTGCCGCCCGTTCCGGGCGCGTATGCCTGGAATATTACGCCGTTGGTTCCGACGAAAATTGGGGAGATCCGCTTGGGGATGTCGCCTTCGACGCCGATACGCTGCACGATCTTCGTTCGGTCACCAAGAGCATTGCCGGCCTTCTTTATGGCATCGCGCTCGACAGGGGATTGGTACCGCCACTGGATGCATCGCTCTACGAGCAGTTCCCGGAATACGGCGATCTCGCCCGAGATCCTGCGCGCGCCAAGATCACTGTCGGCCATGCCCTGACGATGACGCTGGGGATGGAGTGGGACGAGGATCGCCCCTATACGGACCCGCTGAACAGCGAAATTGCGATGGAGAATGCGCCGGACCGATATCGTTTTGTTCTGGAACGTCCGGTGATCGCCGAGCCGGGAACGCACTGGATTTATTCCGGCGGCAGCGTCGCATTGGTGGGGGCGATCATCGAGCGCGGCACGGGCAAGCGCTTGCCCGATTTTGCGCGAGAGGTTCTCTTCGAACCGCTGGGGATTGCAAAATTCCACTGGAACGCCGGGCGTGACGGCGTGGCGTCGCCTGCATCCGGATTACGCCTGACCGCTCCCGATTTGCTGAAGATCGGGATGCTTTTCCTCCAGAAGGGCGTGTGGAACGGCAAAAGGATCGTCTCGGAAGAGTGGATCGCGCAATCTCTCGCGCCGGCGATTTCGACCGGGGACGGTCTGAGCTATGGCAGGTTATGGTTCTCGGGCGACGCGCCGGTGCCGGCGTTTGATGGGCCGCGTCCATGGTATGCTGGCTTCGGCAATGGTGGGCAGAGGCTCTGGCTGATGCCCGATGCGGATATCGCCGCTGTCATCTACTCCGGCAAGTATAATTCCTGGGACGCCTGGATCACGCCCACCCGCGTCTGGCGCGAAATCATCCTTGCCAATCTGCTGAAAGCGTGACGATGGCGCCTTCAAAGGCCGAGTTCCCCACCCTTGTCACCGAGCGGCTGCGGCTTCGCGAAGCGAGTATGGCCGATCGCGACGACTTCCATGCGCTGATTTCGATTCCGGAGGTCACGCGGTTCTCGAATTGGGTTGATGCGCCCAAAATGGCGCAGATTGAACGTTCCCTGCGATGGATGATCAAAATCTTCCCCAAGGGAGCAGGTTGTTCATGGATCATCGAGGATTGGCTTTCAGGCCACTTGCTCGGCGCGATCCGCTTCAATAGCATCGATCGGCGTGCCAAATGCGCCGAACTTGGATATGAGCTGCATCCTTCGGCCTGGGGCAAGGGGCTGATGAGTGAGGCGGCGAAGGCTATCGTCCGGTGCGGCTTCGACGATTTTTCGCTCAATCGCATCGAAGCCTGGACGTTGCCGGGAAACACAGCTTCCGATCGGGTTCTGGAAAAAGCGGGCTTCCAATATGAGGGCACACTGCGGCAGAAGGCGCGGTTCAAAGAGGCCTTCCATGATTTCCGCATGTTTGGCTGCCTGGCCAGCGACCGACAGAACTAGCCTAGTCAGTCCCCTGGCTGATTTCGCCGGTCAGTGTTGCGGTTTGAAAATAGTCTCGGGGCGAGCGCCCGAGCGCCCGCCGGAACATGGCCGAGAAGGCGCTTGGGCTCTCATAGCCGCAGTCCAGCGCGACATCGAGAACACTTCGACCTTCCGCGAGCAAGGTGAGAGCCTTCAGCATGCGTGCCTGTTGTCGCCACCGGCCGAAACTCAGTCCCGTTTCGCGCTGAAATAGCCGCATGAGGGTTGCCCGGCTCATATGCAGCCCATTGGCCGCCTCTTCGATCGAGATTGTGCTCGCAAGATCGCCGAGCAAGGTTTCACAGAACGCCGCAAGCCCCGGATGTTTCGGTAGAGGGAGCTTCAGCGGCTGTGCCGGCAAGAAGGTAAGTTCGAGAAGCAGCAGGTGAATGACTGCCTCCACAACCTCTTTCTGATCGGGTTTGTCGACAAGACCGGCGAGCCGCAGGATGAGTTCGCGCAGCAGCGGGGTGACTTCCACCACCGTGCACTCATTCGGTAACGCATCTCTGCCATTGGGATCGATCAATAATGAGCGAAACTGCACGCTCGTATGGCTTGCCGTCACGTGTTCGAGCTGCGGCGGCAGCCAGACCGCTCGGCTCGGCGGTACGACCCAGGTGCCGCTATCCGTGGTCAAGGAGATCACGCCGCTGACGGCGTAGAGCAGTTGCGCCTGCCTATGGCTGTGGCGAGAACTGGTGAAGCGATGATCGTCATGTGCGATGACGGCGACACCTTCAGCGACATCGGTGCCGTGCTGAAGATAGTACTGATCCTTTTGCGACGATGAATGATCCATACGCGCGAGAATATCAAAGATGTCGACAGTAACCTAGAGTTCCTTTCCAGCAGGATATCTACTTTCGTGTCTGCCGCATCCCACAATCTGCATCGATCGGATCGGCCGCATGGCGCTGCCGTCGCATCGCTGCGCGTGCGGATGGATGCCGACACCTCGTCCTGCATACCCGTTTTTCTTCAGTTTTCCGTTGCATTGCGACTTAGCCGCGGTCGTCGGGCCTGACGGCATCCCGGCGGCCGTATTCTGCTGTCCGCTTTCTCCCCAATTGACCGACATGCAACGGAACGGATCATGCTGAAGAATCCTGAAACCAAATATCGTCCTTTCATCTCGCCCATCGAATTGCCGGATCGGCGATGGCCCAACAGGCGCCTCGCCAAGGCACCCCGCTGGCTGTCAACGGATCTGCGCGACGGAAACCAGGCGCTTGCCAATCCTATGGATGTCGAGCGCAAGCTGCGCTTCTACGACATGCTGCTCGCCTCCGGCTTCAAGGAGATCGAGGTCGCCTTTCCGTCGGCCTCGCAGATCGAGTTCGATTTCGTCCGTGCGCTCATCGAGGAACACCGCATCCCCGAGGATGTGACGATCCAGGTGTTGACCCAATCGCGCGCCGATCTCATCGCGCGCACGTTCGAATCCCTCATCGGCGCCCGCAAAGCCATCGTCCATCTCTACAATGCGACCGCACCACTCTTCCGCCGCGTCGTCTTCGGCATGGAGCGACACGAGATTGTCGACCTTGCCATCAGCGGTGTTACCGCAATGCTGGAGGAAAGCCTGAAGCAGCCGGAGACCGACTGGACCTTCGAATATTCGCCGGAAACCTTCTGCTTCACCGAGCCGGATTTCGCGCTCGAAATCTGCGAGCGCGTGCTCGATGTCTGGCAGCCGACTGCGGAACGCCCAGCCATCCTCAACCTGCCGGCAACGGTGGAAGTGGCGATGCCGAATGTCTATGCAGACCAGATCGAATGGTTCTGCCGCCATATTTCGCGCCGCGATGCCGTCATCATCAGCGTTCATCCGCATAATGATCGCGGTACGGCGGTGGCCTCGGCCGAGCAGGCGCTGCTGGCGGGCGCCGATCGGGTCGAAGGTTGCCTGTTCGGCAATGGCGAGCGTACCGGCAATGTCGATCTGGTGACGCTGGCTCTAAACCTCTACACGCAGGGCATCGATCCCGGCCTGACCTTTCCGTCGATCCGTGAGGTGGTGAAGACGGTGGAATATTGCAACGGTCTGCCCATTCATCCGCGCCACCCTTACGCGGGCGAACTCGTGCACACGGCCTTCTCCGGCTCGCATCAGGATGCGATCCGCAAGGGATTTGCCGCGCATGAGCGGCGCAATGACGGCGTCTGGGAAATGCCCTACCTGCCGGTCGATCCCGCCGATATCGGCGAGAGTTACGAGGCCGTCATTCGCGTCAACAGCCAGTCGGGCAAGGGTGGGGTTGCCTGGGTGATCGAGCAGGACAAGGGCTTGAAGCTGCCGCGCGCCATGCAGGTCGATTTCAGCAGGCGGGTGCAGCTCCTCGCCGATGAGACGAAGCGCGAACTGACGGCCGAAGATATCTGGAAGGCGTTCGTCGACGCCTATCATGTTGACGATTTCGAGCGCTTCGAACTCGTCGATTACGAAGGTGGTTTTCGCAGGGGAACCGGCACCGAGCGCATCTTCACTGGCCGGATTCGCCATGGCAATCAGGATGTCGTCGTCAGCGGTCGCGGCAACGGCCTCGTTTCGGCGGTACTTGCCGCGATTGCCGAGGCCTTCGCAGTGGAGCTGAGCGTCATGGACTATCAGGAGCATGCCCTGCGTCGCGGCAGCGATGCGCAAGCGGCCGCTTATCTGCAATGCGTCCGGCCGGACGGATCGCAGCTCTTCGGCGTCGGTATCGATCCCGATGTTGCGACGGCAACCGTCAAGGCGGTCCTCAGTGCCGCCAGTGCGGCCGGTTGACGATCGTCTGTTCCGCCCGCGCTATCGGCTGCAAATCGGCCGATAGCCGGGCGGCGCCAAGACGCCGGATTGGATCATTCGATTGGCTGCAGCCAGCCCCGATAATGAACGACGGGGCCGATGAGAGGGAGGGCAATCGATACGTCGAAGTGGAAGCGATCGTCCTCCGCCCATTCACGAGCGATGCTTTGGGGCGCCAGAAGGCGCGGCAGCGGAATGCGCAGGAACGACCAGTGTCGCATCTCCATGCTGAGCCCGTTGCCACGGCTAGGAAGATCGAATGCAAAGCGGAAGGGACCGAAGCGTTCGACAAGGTGGCCATTCTCTTCGTTCAAATGGCTGTGGAAGCGCTGGCCGGAAAAATCCCGCGTCCATTCTTCTATGCCGTTGGTTTCCTCGAAGGACACATGTAATGCGTGCTTTCCTGCCGCGGGAAAGCCAAATATTTTCGCGACCAGCCGTGCAAGCGGTGAGCGCCCACGGGTGACGACCGCCTCGCCTCTGGCGCCGCCATCGCCGAAGACCTCGTGCATGGCACGGACCGGTTCGGATAGATGAGCAAATGCAGGCCCCATGACACGCTGATAGAGCGGCATATAGGGTGCTTCCGTCGTTTCCTCGGCAACCGCCAGATCGCGAAACAAGCCCCGGAAATCCTCAAGCGACAGGAGCCTGCCGGCGTGACGGGCGCCGGGCGAAAGACGGCAGTCGCGCAAGGCCCGCGCCAGCAATTGCGCCGGAAGCGTGGGAATTTCCACGCCGTCTCCATTTTCGGCGATCAGGGTCCAGCGACGAGCCTTCATGGTGCCTTGCTCTATGCCCTTGATCTCGATCATCACAGCCGATCGCGCCGTGCCAAGCCTCGCTGTCAGGCGTTGCAACGGCAGCAGAAAGCGGCTGATCTTTCTAAGCGATGTCAGCCAGCCCCAGGCGACCGGCCAGGACAACAGCCAGAGCGCCAAAGACTGAAAGACGAATTCCGGCCCCGCGCGGAAAATGACGCTGGGCTGTCCGGCAAAACTATCGACCAGAAGATCGTGATCCGGCACGTCGGCAAGCGCCACCAGCCGGCGCAGAGCGCGGTGGCCGGAAACCGCATAGGTTTCGCGCTTCAGCATGTGCCAGCCCGTCGCATCCTGCCAGTGCCGGCCGCGCCAGAGCCGCACCGGCTTGCCGACGTAACTCAGGATCGCGGCTGCGACCGAGGCGCCGGCGGTCGCGCGATTGGAGGCGCTGATCGACATTTTTATCGAGCGAACCTCCTCCATGTTCTTGGCAAGGGCGGCTACGACGGCGCCGGAGAGCGCCGGGACGCTCGACGCGCCCGAGATGATGGTGACGCCAGCGGTCTTAGCCTCTTCGTCAAGCGAGCTGATCGCGCCGACGAAATCGCGCGCGTCGGCAAGATCGATATAGTGGATACCGGCCTCTATGCAGGACCGCGGAACTCTCTGCTCACTATATTGGAAAGGGCCTGCCGCATCGATCAACAGAAAGGGTCTGTGCTCCCCGAGGATCGCAGAGATATCGCCATTTCGATCGGCTTGCAGGGCAAGTGCGTTGGGTAATCGAGCGGCGATTGCTTTTGCTGCTTCAAGATTGCGTCCGGCGACCAGAACCTCGAAGCCGTCTTCGGCAAGGCGCCGCGATAGCCGCGCGCCGAACCCGCCATAGCCGCCGAGAACGAGGGTTCTTTTCAAAGTATGCGGCTCGCCTGCTCGGGTGTCGGCAGCCAGCATGTCTCCCGTTTGCCGAAGATGCGATAGCGATTGCGGGCAAGCCAAAGGTAGATCGGGTCGCGCAGCATGCGCGGTACGATGCGCAGTACGGAAATGGCCTTCCAGGGCCAGCCGAGACCGGCATAAATGGCCAGCACCGCGTCACTATCGCGCAGCACCTTCGCGCCGTCGACGATGATGAGGCTATCCGGATCGGTGGGGTCCATGCCGCAGCGGCGATAGAGGGCGATGCCGGTTTCATTCTGCATGGAGGCAAGACGAAAACGGCCGAGGCGATCATGACGCAGCACGAACTGGGCGTTGGCGGTACACAGGACGCACATGGCGTCAAAGACGATGATCGGCCCTTGATAGTCGCTGATGGTGCTTTTGCTCATGTTGGCGGCATTGTTTTCCGTAGACCCGTCTGGTCACAGCTTTGACCGGTTGCATTGTCGCCGTCAATTGCACGTTTCCGTGGGCTGCCATGTCAAACCGGCAAACGACCGCGAGCTTTGCATCGCAGCGCTGGGCAGCGGAAGGATCGAGAGAAGCAAGCCGTTCGATCGCCGGTTGGCATGCGGCCCGATCTGCAAGATCGGGCCGCGCGCATCGCGGAAGAGTAGCTTAGCGATAACGCCAGCCACCATGCCACCACTCGCGATGCACCCAATAGCGATGCCCATCCCAGTAGCCGCGGCCGGGATAGTAGATGCCATAGGCCGGAACCGCCGGCACGACGACCACAGGCCGTCCATCCGGACGGCAGTAGCCATAGGGATTGCGATGCCAGCCGATGCCGCAGCCATCGCGGGCTTCGGCTGGAGAGATGGCCGCAAAGCAGGCGGTCGCGGCGAAAGCCAGCAAAATGATCTTTTTCATGATGTCCTCATTCGTCCTTGAAGAGCTTCAAGCTGTTATCCCTTCAGCGCTTGAACGGGGACGAGCGGCAAATCCGTCGCTGCATAGCGATGATTTTGCATTCGGACGGGAAAGGCTGGCATACGCGGTGCGTAAGCCGGCGAGCGATGCAGGAGAACTGTACTTACCGCGGAATCAGGCCGCGAGATCAGGATCGAATTTCAAGGGCTCGGGATGCGAGGCGAGATTGAGCCGGGCACGATTTTGCTGCAGGCACCGTTTTCCTGCCGATGAGCGGCATGCGCCGGATCAACGCGCGCAGAACGGCGAGAATTGCCTTGTATTGTTCCCCAGGACACAAGCGGCCGCTGGAATCATAGGCAAACAGGAGACGGCGTCGCGCGAATGCATGCGCGAGCCACAGGGCAAAAGCTACGCCGACGCCCCAGCCCATTAGCGTGTCGCTTGCCCAATGTGCGCCGACCCATTGGCGCGACAGGCAGATGAGGACGCCGACAGGCATGAAGACGGGGCGAAGGCGGGGAAAGACCAGCGCCAGCGACATCGCCATGGCGCCGGCCGTTGCCGAATGTCCGGAAGGAAAGGAGGCAAAGTCGGCGTGGAAGGCAAAGGGACGAAAGAAAAAGGCGCCGTTCGTATCCAGGAGTTCCGGCCTGGCGCGACCGATGATGTTCTTTGCGAGCGAATCGACAATGCCGCCGCCGGCCACCGCCAGGAAGACGAAAGCAGCCGCGGTCGCGATGAGATCTGCCCCCGTTCGCATGGATTTCCGCAGCTTATGCGCGGGCGCGAGGATCGCAAATATCAGCAGCGCTCCGCTGAATGAGAGCACCAGAAGCCCGGTGCCGAGGCTGCTGATCCATTTCGCCGTCCCACGCAATTGCGCGGGAAACGATTTCATCCAGATGCCCAAGGGATAATCGGCCGCCCACATGACGAGCAATGATAAGGCGAGGAAGATGGCGATGATAACGATCGGGCGCTCCAGAAATGCGCGATTCGCAGGCGGCTTAATGGTCGGGGTGTTGAAGAAGCAGTGAAGGCCGCCAGCCATGCGTCTGCGACCGGTGTCGGCGGAACGTCCCAGCATTTCTTTTATGGCCTCTCGGCCCCGCTGCCATGCCTGCATAAAGCCGACTTCCATCAATGTCGAAACAGCCGCTCGTGGAGCTGGGCTCACCAATCGCCTTCCGCTCCGTTTCCCTAGGAAGAAGCTGCTACAGCAACACGCTGACAGCGGCCTGAAAGGTCGCGATTGGCGGGTCAGATCTCGGTTGTGTAGGCGGCAAAACCAAAACGCACGGCATCTGCCAGACAGCTTCGATGTTCGGACTGTGCAATCATGGGCTGAAGAAACAACGGTGCCGAAAAAGACTGTGCCATCAACAAGGTAGCCGCCGAATTTCGCGGCCCTGGGCGAAAGTCGCCACGAGGATTGCTTCGATGGCCTTTTTTAGCGACAATTGGGCTAGCGTTCGGTGGGAGGAGCCAAATGCAGCACTATTCCGCACATGCGGATCAGGTTTACGCGTCGGCGCAATCGGCGGCGGCGAGTTCTTCGGTCGTTGCCTCCTGGCGACGGTGCATGGTCATGCATCGTCTGGCGCCGGAAGAGAAGCGTCTGCCGATGCGCTTGACCAGCCAGGAATTTCAAACAGCGCTGGAGCGATCGGAACGGCTGGTTGCCGAAGCGGCCAGTGAACTGGATCGTCTTTTTCTCGCGGTCGGCAAAGCCGGTTGCTGCCTGCTTTTGACCGACCGGGATGGCATCGCACTCGAACGCCGGGGTGCTGCCGGCGACGACAAGGATTTCCACGATCTCGGTCTATGGACGGGATCCGTCTGGACGGAAGCGAGCATCGGCACCAACGGCATCGGTACGGCGCTTGCCGACGAGCGGGCAGTTGCGATCTTCCGTGACCAGCATTTCTTCTGCTCAAACATCAATCTCAGCTGCACCACAGCGCCGATCCGCGATCATCGCGGCCAGCTTGCCGGCGCGCTCGACATTTCCACCTGCCGCGATGACGTGAACGACGCGACACTGGCGATCCTGTCGCAGACGGTGCGCGATGCGGCTGTGCGCATCGAACTCAATCTTTTCCGCAGCGCCTTTGCAGGTGCCCGCTTCGTCATGGTGCCGACGGATACGGCTTCCACCTCAGCACTGCTGGCCGTCGACCGCAACGACCTCGTGCTTGGTGCGACCCGCGCGGCCCGTCTAGCACTGCGGCTCGATGATCA
Source organism: Rhizobium sp. ERR 1071 (assembly GCF_007828675.1). NCBI lineage: Bacteria > Pseudomonadati > Pseudomonadota > Alphaproteobacteria > Hyphomicrobiales > Rhizobiaceae > Rhizobium > Rhizobium sp. ERR 1071. Next base: position 208,796 of record NZ_VITM01000004.1, read on the forward strand.
CCGCATTGCTGCAGGCATTCCTGCTTCTGACATTCTTAGCGAGCAGGGGGCCGGGAGTGAGGATCTCCTGGAGGCCGAGCGCGCTGCTTTGCTGAGGGCTCTTTCGCGCGCCAACGGCAATGTCTCCCAGGCGGCCGCAGCGCTCGGCATGAGCCGCTCGACGCTGCATCGGAAGATGAACCGCCTCAATCTCCACTGAAGCGCCATCAACGCGCATTCGATCTGGCAGCTGTCGCAGAGTTGCGACACTGTGCGCTGCAGCACGGCAAGCCGCCTCTATCGCCCGCCGCGATATGCCCTCAGACTTCTCCCATCGGTTCGCTTATTGAACCTGCCGACCAAGGGAGGATGGCATGCTGCATCAGAAGATCGTGGAATCTCCGTTCAAACTCAAATATGGCAACTATATTGGCGGCGAGTGGCGCGAGCCGATCGCGGGCAAGTATTTCGACAATCTCACGCCGATAACAGGCGGCAAGATCTGCGAGATACCGCGCTCCGACGAAAAGGACATCAACGCCGCGCTTGATGCCGCCCATGCAGCCAAGGACAAGTGGGGGCGGACGTCTACCACCGAGCGCTCCAATATCCTGATGAAGATCGCCCAGCGCATGGAAGACAAGCTGGAAGTGCTGGCGCAGGCTGAAAGCTGGGACAACGGCAAGCCGATCCGCGAAACCATGGCGGCCGATATCCCGCTCGCCATCGATCACTTCCGCTATTTCGCCTCCTGCATCCGTGCCCAGGAAGGCTCGATTGGCGAGATCGACCACGATACCGTCGCCTACCACTTTCACGAGCCGCTCGGCGTCGTCGGCCAGATCATTCCCTGGAACTTCCCGATCCTCATGGCCGCCTGGAAGCTTGCGCCGGCACTGGCCGCGGGCAACTGCGTCGTCATCAAGCCGGCCGAGCAGACGCCCGCCTCGCTTTTGGTCTGGGCCGAACTGGTCGGCGATCTCCTGCCGCCGGGCGTACTCAATATCGTCAACGGCTTCGGCCTCGAAGCCGGCAAGCCGCTCGCCACCAGCCCGCGCATCGCCAAGATCGCCTTTACCGGCGAAACGACGACGGGTCGGCTCATCATGCAATACGCCAGCCAGAACCTGATCCCCGTCACGCTCGAACTCGGCGGCAAGTCGCCGAACATCTTCTTTGCCGATGTTGCGGCCGAAGACGATGACTTTTTCGACAAGGCGCTTGAGGGCTTTGCGATGTTTGCGCTTAACCAGGGCGAGGTCTGCACATGCCCGAGCCGAGCGCTGATTCAGGAATCAGTCTACGACCGCTTCATGGAGCGTGCCGTCAAGCGCGTGGAAGCCATCAAGCAGGGCAATCCGCTTGATGCCGCAACCATGATCGGCGCCCAGGCATCGAGCGAGCAGATGGAGAAGATTCTCTCCTATCTCGATATCGGCCGGCAGGAAGGTGCCGAGGTACTGGCGGGTGGCGGTCGTGCCGATCTCGGCGGCGAGCTGTCGAGCGGCTACTACATCAAGCCGACCATCTTCAAGGGCCACAACAAGATGCGCGTGTTCCAGGAGGAAATCTTCGGTCCGGTCGTATCGGTCACGACGTTCAAGGATGAGAGGGAAGCGCTTGAGATCGCGAACGATACGCTCTACGGCCTCGGTGCCGGCGTATGGACCCGCGACGGCAATCGCGCCTATCGCTTTGGTCGCGAGATCCAGGCCGGCCGCGTCTGGACGAATTGCTATCACGCCTATCCGGCCCACGCCGCTTTCGGCGGCTACAAGCAATCGGGCATCGGACGTGAGACGCACAAGATGATGCTCGATCACTATCAGCAGACCAAGAATATGCTGGTGAGCTACAGCCCGAAGGCTCTGGGCTTCTTCTGAGACCTCCCAACGGAAGCTGACAAGGCTCCCGGCTGCGGCCGGGAGCCTTCGAGTATTCGCACATTGGGGATGGAGGATCATCATGGACGATAATGGGTCGGAACCGCGGGTGCTTGCGACCGAGAAGGCACTTGAGCTTATCCGCGAGATACAGAAGGACCATCCCGATATCCTGTTTCATCAGTCGGACGGGTGCTGCGACGGCTCTTCGCCGATGTGCTATCCGGCCAACGAATTCATGATTGGCGACAATGACGTCAAGCTCGGCGAGATCGGCGGTGTGCCCGTCTATATCAGCGGCAGTCAGTTCGAGGCGTGGAAACACACGCAGCTCGTCATCGATGTCGTACCGGGACGCGGCGGCATGTTCTCGCTCGACAATAGGCGGGAGAAACGATTTCTCACACGCTCGCGCCTCTTCGGCGGTGGCGAAGCCTGCGTAATCCCGGACATCAACCGTGCGCCGGTGCAATAGGCGGGGCCATAAACGGCGTGTAGTATTCGCCTAATACCTGCGACCGCAGACACTTTGCTAAAGTGCCGTCCGTTGGTTTTCAGGGAGGAAGACGATGCCAGCAGCAAAGATCCTGATGATTACAGGTGATTTCACCGAAGACTACGAGACCATGGTGCCGTTCCAGACGCTGCTTGCCTGCGGCTACACGGTCCATGCCGTCTGCCCTGGCAAGAATGCCGGCGAGACGGTGGCAACGGCCATTCATGATTTCGAAGGCGATCAGACCTATTCCGAGAAGCGCGGTCATAATTTTGCATTGAATGCGACATTCGCCAGCATCCGCGCCGAAGATTACGATGCGCTCGTCATTCCGGGCGGCCGTGCGCCGGAATATCTGCGCCTGAATCCAGACGTCATCAAGGCTGTTCAGCACTTCTTCGAGGCGGGCAAGCCGGTTGCCGCCATCTGCCACGGCGCGCAGCTGTTAGCCGCGGCCGGTGTCCTCAAGGGACGCACCTGCTCGGCCTATCCCGCGTGCCGGCCCGAGGTGGAACTTGCCGGCGGCATTTATGCCGACATCGCCATCAATGATGCAGTTGCCGACGGCAACCTCGTGACTGCACCCGCATGGCCGGCGCATCCGTCATGGCTGCGCCAATTCATGGCCGTGCTGGATGCCAATGCCTTGTCGTCAGCAAACGCTGCTTGAACTTGAGGGGAGACGCGCATGTGCGAATTGTTCATCAAGGCCGATGCCAGGCTCTGGGAAAGCACCACGCGCTCCCTGCGCATCGATGGCATGGTGACCAGTGTCCGGCTGGAAAATTTCTTCTGGTCGAAGCTGGAGGAAATCGCGCGACGTGACGGAATGAATGTGGTGCAGCTGATCACCAAGCTGCACCACGAATCCATCGACGCCGGCCACGATCTCGGCAATTTCACCTCGTTCCTGCGGGTGTGCTGCGCCCGCTATCTCGACCTGCAGCTGGCCGGCGACATTTCCAGCGATCTTTCCCAGCCGATCGCTGGTGTGGACGCGCCCGCCATCCTCGGTCGCGAGCGCCTGAAGTATCATTGAGCGTATTGCTATGCAGCGCCCGAGAGCCGGTTCTCGGGCGTCTTTGCATCCGACAATCGTTCGGCAATCAGCCGTGCCGCCGCATCAGCAGCGGTTTCCATGTAGCTCGGATCGCGATGGAGCAGGACCACCGCAAATGAACCGTCGAGGAGCAGCATGATCTGGCGCGCGAGCGGCAGGGCATTGTTGCCCGCGCCCGCCTCCACGAAGACCGATCCCAGCCACTCCTCAACCCGCTTCTTGTGAGCGCGCGCCGCAACCAGCGCGGGATGGCCGGGAAGGTTGATGAGTTCCACCGAAGTCCGCAAAAAACCACAGCCCTTCCATTTGGCGCTGCGTGCCGATTGCGCCAGCTGGCGGAAAATGCCGGCAACCTTTTCTGAAATGTCGCCTTCGGTTTCTTCGAACCAGCGTTTGAAGAAGGCAAGGTTCGGCTCGTCGCGCGCCTGCAGATGGGCGGCGATCAGGTCGTCCTTGCTGCGGAAATGATAATAGAGGGTGCGCTTGGTGACGCCTGCCTTCTCGGCGATGGCGTCGACACTGATCGCGCGGATGCCGTCGCTGTGGAAGAGTTTTGCGGCGGCCTGAAGAATACGCTCGCGTGTCGGCAGGGAACTGTCTCTCATGGCTCAATGTATACCGGGTAGTGAATATACACAACGCGGCGATCGTCCCATCTTGACGCCCATGAGCCAGCAACCTCGACCATCCTTGAATGAAGACAGTCTTTCGATTTCCATCCCCTGTCGGGATGACGTCGTTCTCGGTGGCCGCCTTTGGCTGGCGGAGACGAAAAGGCCGGAAGGCAGCGTCATCATCAACCCGGCCACCGGAGTTCTCGCACGCTATTATCACCGCTATGCGCAATTTCTGGTGCGGCATGGGTTCGATGTCCTGACCTTCGATTATCGCGGCATCGGCCAGTCGCGCCCGCAACGGCTGCGTGGGTCCCGTTATCGCTGGCGGGATTGGGGCGAGCGGGATTTCGATGCCGCGCTTCGGCTGATGTCCGATCACCGTCGCAACGGTCCGCTTTTGGTGGTGGGTCATAGCGTCGGCGGATTCCTGCCGGGATTGGCTGAGAATGCTCCGGAGATCGACAGGATGCTGACGGTCGGAGCTCAATATGCCTGGTGGGGCGATTACATGCCGAGCAGGCGGGCCGCTCTGTTCCTCAAATGGCATGTGGCTATGCCTGCGATGACTGCGCTCTGCGGCTATTTCCCGGGCCGGCGGCTTGGCTGGCTGGAGGATCTGCCGAAAGGTGTGGCAAACGAGTGGAGCTTTCGTGGCCCCCGGTTCGAGCGCAGCCATCCTGTGGGCGAGAGGCGGGAGGTGCTACGGCGAATGAGCGCCGTGAAAGCATTGATCCTGGCCGTTGCGGTTTCGGACGACGAACTTGGCACCGTACCGGCAATTCGCCGCACACTGAATTACTATACCGGCGCGCAACGTCAGTCGGTGCTGCTCCGTCCGGCTGATTTTGGTCGGGACGCAATCGGCCATTTCGGCCTCTTTCACGATAGCCATGCTGCCGGTTTCTGGGTCGATACGCTGTCGTGGCTTCGGGAGGGCCGTAATCCCTGGCCGGCATCCGAGCTGAAATAGCAAAGCCGAGTATCCGCATCGGCGCACCACTTCGCGCTTGTTGCATCGGCTGATTGTCTCGGGTAGATGCCATTCACAGATCGTGAATGAGATGAAAGCTAGGCATTTGCCGGCTTTGGAATACTCAAGAAACTTGCAGAATGGAGTTTGGCATGACCAGCCAAAATGACGAATATGTCTATGACGAAGTGACCGGCGAGTGGCGACCTGCCGCGGAGATGGCAGCGGCTGCCGTCGCTACGGAGCTTGTCGTTCACGATGCAAGCGGCAACGTCCTCGCCGATGGCGACTCCGTCACCCTCATCAAGGATTTGAAAGTGAAGGGCGCCAATCAGACTTTGAAGCAGGGTACCGTTATCAAGTCGATTCGACTGACCGACAATCCTGAAGAAGTCGATTGCCGTTACGACGGGATCAAGGGTTTGGTTCTTCGCACCGAGTTCATACGCAAGCGCTAGAACTGTTCCTCCCTCTTCGCATTGCAAAATTGAACGATATCGGGCCGATTATCCGGATTCCCGAATTGTAAAATTGGAAATTGGTGCTTATCTCCTTTGCTGGATGCTTTTACATAACCTGCACGGGTATGTAACGGTTGCAGGCCGGCTGGGGGATTATGCATGCATCTTGAAGACTATGCCGCACTCGGCCGCTCGGAGTTGCGCGTCAGTCCGCTTGCGCTCGGAACCATGACTTTCGATAAGGGGTTCATCCGGCATTCGCATGAAAATCAACCTGCGGCGATCCTGACGCGCTATCTCGAACTCGGTGGCAATTATCTCGATACCGGCAACGGAGCGATGAAAGCGGGCGGCCAGACGGTCGTCGGCAGCTATGTCGCACAAAACTCGATCCGGCGCGATCGTCTTGTCATCGCAGCCAAATTCGATGTCGCGCGACATGGCGAAAGGCTTGGCCGCAAAGCCGTGATCGACGGCTTCGAGGAGACCCTTCGTCGGCTGCGCACCGACTATCTCGACCTCTATTGGCTGAACAATTGGGACATACAGGCGCCTTTGGAAGAAATGCTGGAGGCGCTCCACGATCTCGTTCAGTCGGGAAAGCTGCGTTATTTCGGCATTTCAGATACGCCGGCCTGGAAGGTAGCGCATGCCCATCTCCTGTCGCAGTCCAACGGCTGGGCTCCATTCATCGGTTTGCAGATCGAATATTCGCTTGCCGCACGGCTGTTTGAAATCGAGCTCATTCCCTTGGCGCGCGGGTTGGGGCTTGGCGTCGTCTCGCATTCGCCATTGAGCGGCGGCCTCATCAGCGGCCGATATACGCGTGCCAACAATGCGGGCGCAAGAACAGGGCATGCGGCGCAATTGATGCAACGGCCCGACGAACAGGATCTTGAAATCGTCGACGCCCTGTTCCGCGTTGCCGATGAACTCGGTACGACGACCGCACGCGTCGCCCTTGCCTGGGCAATGGCGCGCCTTGGCGTATCTTCGACGATTATCGGCGTCCATACGCTGAAGCAACTCAATGAGGATATCGGTGCGCTCGAAGTCCGGCTCTCGCCCGAACAGACAGCGACGCTGGATGCGCTTACCATTCCCAATCACACCATCGCCCTGCCGTTGCCGTTGCAGAATGCCGCGCCTCTGTGCTGCGTCGATTGAACTCCCAGCACGTGTTTGAGGAGTTAGTGTAACGAAGTCGCATTACTCCAAATGCCAGCGTGTGCTTAATTTCGGTAATACTTAAAGTAATTTCATTAATATTGATGTCTTACGCTAGCGGTTGGATAGCTCAACCGATGGTTACCGATGTCAGAAGCAGGAAGACCGCCCCATATTCCGGCCCTAGATGGATGGCGTGGACTGGCCGTCTTTCTGGTGTTGATGGGTCATTTCGGCGGTGACAACTACCTGCCCGGTCTTGGATCCGCCGGTGTTGATCTATTTTTTGTCCTCTCAGGACGGCTTATGGCCGAGATCCTTTTCGTCAGGGAGATGCCTTTGGGCATTTTCTTCTTTCGGCGTTTCAGCCGCGTCTATCCGACTTTGTTTATATTTGTTTTGGTGAATGCAGCGATCTTCTCCTCAACGTCGCTTGCACCCGATCTTGCGGGTGTGCTCGCCGCGCTTTCTTTCACGCTGAACTACTTTATAATTACGAGCCATACTTTCATTTCGATATTCGATCACATTTGGTCATTATGCGTCGAAGAGCACAGCTATCTTCTGCTCGGACTGCTGGCCTTTGGCTTGCGCGATGCCGGCAACAAATTCGTGGGATTTTCCCTGTTGTTACTTGGTCTTACCGCACTTGCCACCGGCATTTTGCAATATGACGTTTACGGGCAAAATCCATTTATCGTCTTTTGGTCGAGCCAAGTGGCGGCAGCGCCAATTTTGATTTCTGCCGCGTTGTTCCTGCTGATCGGGCAGCGAAGCTGCGGATTATCCCTGGAATGGTTGGTACCTTTGATATTTTTCTGCGGCTTGGCCGCACGCTTGTTCGCGGACGCCGCCTGGCTGTTTTTTGGCGTTAAAACCTTGTTGCTGGCGATCAGCGTATGTTCGATCGGGAGTGCTACTCGCTTCTCTAAGATTTTATTTGAAGGCTCTGCCATCCGGCGACTTGGGCGGATGTCGTTCTCAATATATTTATGGCAGCAACCGTTTTACGTACTGGCTCGGCTAGATCGCTTGGCCGAACTGCCTGCGCTTGTCATAGCCGTATGCCTCGGGTTGCTTAGCTACTATCTGATCGAGCAGCCGGCACGCACGGGATTGAATGCGTGGTTCGAAAGAAGCAAGCGGCAAAATGCCGTCTCTGAGACCGGTTGAAAAGGGCGCGATCACCTTTGATCGCGCCCGATATCTTGCATCAAGCGATGTCGAAGCGGTCGGCGTTCATGACCTTGGTCCATGCCGCAACGAAGTCCTGGACGAACTTCTTCTCGGCATCGGACTGGCCGTAGACTTCGGCGATCGCGCGCAGCTGCGAGTTGGAGCCGAAAACGAGATCGACGCGCGTGGCGGTCCACTTCACGTCGCCCGTCGCGCGGTCCCGTCCCTCGAAGACGTCTTTGGCATCCGAAACCGCCTTCCACTCCGTGCCCATGTCGAGCAGGTTCACGAAGAAGTCGTTGGTCAGCGTTTCCGGACGCTTGGTGAAGACGCCGTGCTGGCTCTGACCAACATTGGCGTTCAGCACACGCAGGCCGCCGATGAGGGCGGTCATTTCCGGCGCCGTCAGCGTCAGCAGCTGTGCCTTGTCGATCAGCAGTTCTTCGGAAGAGACGGTGTAGGCCTGCCGCTGGTAGTTGCGGAAGCCATCGACGATCGGTTCGAGAACGGCGAAGGCCTCGACGTCGGTCTGTTCCTGCGTCGCATCGGTACGGCCGGGAGCGAAGGGGACGACCAGGTCATGACCGGCCTTCTTCGCAGCCTGTTCGATAGCGACCGAGCCGCCGAGAACGATCAGATCGGCAAGCGATACCGTCTTTCCACCGGTCTGAGCATCGTTGAACTTCTTCTGGATGCCTTCGAGCGTCGCCAGCACGGAAGCGAGCTGGGCCGGCTGGTTGGCTTCCCAGTCCTTCTGCGGAGCAAGACGGATGCGAGCGCCGTTTGCGCCGCCGCGCTTGTCCGAGCCGCGGAACGTCGAAGCTGAAGCCCAGGCTGTCGAAACCAGCTGCGGAATGGTGAGACCCGATGCAGCAATCTCGGCCTTGAGGACAGCGACATCGTTGGCATCGATCGATGCGGGACCGGCAGCCGGGATTGGGTCCTGCCAGATGAGCTCTTCGCTCGGCACTTCCGGACCGAGATAACGAACACGCGGCCCCATGTCGCGATGAGTCAGCTTGAACCATGCGCGGGCGAAGGCATCGGCGAACTCATCCGGATTTTCGAAGAAGCGGCGAGAAATCTTCTCATAGGCCGGATCGAAGCGCAGGGCGAGGTCGGTCGTCAGCATCGACGGCGCATGACGCTTGGACTTGTCGTGCGCGTCGGGGATCGAGCCGGCGCCGGCGCCGTGCTTCGGCACCCACTGATGCGCGCCAGCAGGGCTCTTCGTCAGTTCCCATTCATAGCCGAACAGGTTCCAGAAGAAGTTGTTGCTCCACTTGGTAGGCGTCGAGGTCCAGGTGACTTCGAGACCGCTGCCGATCGTGTCGCCGCCCTTGCCAGTGCCGAAGCTGTTCTTCCAGCCGAGGCCCTGTTCTTCGATGCCGGCTGCTTCCGGCTCGGGGCCGACATGGGCGGCATCGCCTGCGCCATGCGTCTTGCCGAAGGTATGGCCGCCGGCGATGAGGGCGACGGTCTCCTCGTCGTTCATTGCCATGCGGGCGAAGGTCTCGCGGATGTCGCGTGCGGCTGCAAGCGGGTCCGGATTGCCGTTCGGTCCCTCAGGATTGACGTAGATGAGGCCCATCTGCACGGCTGCGAGCGGGTTTTCCAGATCGCGATCGCCGCTGTAGCGCTTGTCGCCGAGCCAAGTGTCTTCCGCGCCCCAATAGATGTCTTCTTCCGGTTCCCAGACATCTTCACGACCGCCGCCGAAGCCGAAGGTCTTGAAGCCCATCGATTCCAGCGCAACGTTGCCCGTCAGGATCATGAGGTCGGCCCAGGAGATGCTATTGCCGTATTTCTGCTTGATCGGCCAGAGCAGGCGGCGGGCCTTATCGAGGTTGACGTTATCCGGCCAGCTGTTGAGCGGAGCGAAACGCTGCGTGCCGGAGGAGGCGCCACCGCGGCCGTCGCCCGTGCGGTAGGTGCCGGCGCTATGCCAGGCCATGCGGATGAAGAGCGGACCGTAGTGACCGAAGTCGGCTGGCCACCAATCCTGCGAATCCGTCATAAGGGCGGTGAGGTCCTTCTTCAGGGCCTCCAGATCGAGCTTCTTGAATTCCTCGGCGTAGTTGAACGCCTTGCCCATCGGGCTGGAAAGGGCCGAATTCTGGTGAAGAATCCGAAGGTTCAGCTGATTCGGCCACCAGTCTCGGTTCGAACGTGCGGAAACGCTCGTGTTTCCATGCGGAAACGGACATTTGCCGGCAGTTTCGACTTTTGTATCCATGATACTCTCCCTTACGATGATTTGATTTGTGACGACCGGAGAAGGAGCTTTGCCAGCCCGCCGGAAAATGGCCCGGTTCTAAAACGGGTATGGCAGCGACATGTCAGACGCATGAATCTCTCGTTGTTCTGGCCTCGCGTGAAACGGAGACGTGGAAGCAGGCAAAGCTTGGGTCCCCTGCCTTCCGACCGGCCCGTGCATCGATGGACTGAACGCAGTCAATGCTCTCAATATGAGCTTCGTATGACAGGCGGCCGCATCTCATCTCTGCTGCGGCACTATAGCCAAGCCTTTCCATTAATTTAAGTTGGATTTCCTGATTGGCACGATAAGATGGGCTTATGGCAAACTTCACGCTCAAACAGCTTCGCTATTTCGAAGCGCTGGCTCGGCTCGGCCACTTCGGACGTGCGGCCGATCTATGCGCGATCTCCCAGCCCGCCTTGTCGATGCAGATCAAGGAGCTGGAGGAGCAGCTCGGCACGGACCTCTTCGAAAGAGGCGCGCGCCAGGTCCGGCTGACCAATTTCGGGGAAGCTTTCGCGATTCGCGTCCGCGACATCCTGCGCTCCGTCGACGAGCTGGGAGATCTTGCCCGCGCATCGCATAATCAGCCCGTGGGACGGTTGCGGATCGGCATCATCCCCACGGTCGCGCCCTATCTCTTGCCGAGCATCATCGGCAACCTCACCCGTATCTATGACGGGCTTGATATCCATGTGCGTGAGACCCTGACCTCGAAACTGGTCGAGGAGCTGGAGGAGGGGAGGCTGGATACCGCGATCGTCGCCCTGCCGATCTCCGAAACATCGCTCACGGAAGTGCCGCTATTTGCGGAAAACTTCGTACTCGTGCGGCCGAGCGAGGACGAGGGCAAGCCGGTGCCCAACCGGGAAGCGCTTCGCGAAATGCGGCTGCTGCTCCTGGAGGAAGGACACTGCTTTCGCGATCAGGCGCTCTCCTTTTGCAACATCCACTCAGCCCTGCCGCGGGAGCTGATGGACGGCAGCTCGCTGTCGACGCTGGTGCAGATGGTCAGCGCCGGCATCGGCGTCACTCTGATACCAGAGATGGCGGTAGCCGTGGAAACCCGCTCGGCCTCGGTGTCGACGGTGCGCTTCCAAAGCCCGCAGCCCTCACGCACCATCGGCATGATCTGGCGCAGGACGAGCCCTCTCGCCAAGCAGCTTCTGCAGATTTCCGAAGTGGTCCGTGAGGCGGCCGATGCCATGCGCGAACAACACGATTCAATCTGGCGCGCGCAAGACCTGGAGCTCGAAGGGCGATTGCAACCGCCGGCTGCTCGCCGTCCCGGCTTTGGCACCATCGATGATCCGGCTTCGCATCGGTAAGCTCCGCATTGCGCATTAACGCTATTTGGATCTTTTCCACAGAAGGTGATATTTCAAACGATTGAAAATATTCTAATCGTTTAAATATTTTAATAGCTTGATTTACAAAGAAACTCCTCCATGTCATGCCAGTAACGCATGACAATGGAGGTCGTGATGCAAGAGCTTGAAAGCGTAAGAAATGAAATTCCTACGTATGTGATTGATCGCCTCGAAAATGAATGGCGGGTAATGCAGACTCGGAATGTGCAGCTGGAAACCGGGCTGCGGACTGAAACGCCTGCAAATACGGCGCCTGCAACGGGCGATAGTCGCGGATCGCTCGATAAGTAGTATTTATGAATGCAGGAATCGCACTGCTCTCGCAGGCCTGGCGTCGCTATTGAAGGCGTCGCATTCCGCTTTTTCCATGACATTCCAGAAAACGGACCAGCCCCGGCTTATTGCCAGGGCTATCGTTTATTGTCGCGTCGCCGGTTCCTCGTGCGATCGAGATAAGAATAGGTTCAGGCGTCGAGATAACGCTCGGTCAGGCGTGCCCACATCGCCGCACCGACGGTGAGACTTCCGTCGGCGAAATCATATTTGGCGCTGTGGAGAATGGCCGAATTCAAGCCATTGCCGAGGCGCAGGAAGCTGCCGGGCTTATGCTCCAGATAATGGGAGAAATCCTCGCTGCCGGGAATCAGGCCACAGGTGGTGACTTTATCAGCGCCGACGAGCTCCTCGGCAACCATCCGCGCGAATTCCGTTTCCTTCTCCGAGTTGACGACGACCGGATGGCCGTGGACATAGTCGATCTCTGCACTCGCACCATAGCCATCCGCGATAGAAGCCGTCAGCTTGCGAATACGGGCTTCAAGCAGCTCACGCACCTTCGGATCGAAGGAGCGGACCGTGAGTAGCATCTTCGCGCTTTCCGGAATGACATTCGAAGCCTCGCCGGCGTGGATGGCGCCGACGGTCACGACCGCCGTCTGCGTTGGGTCGACACTGCGGGCAACGATCGTCTGCAGACTGACGACGAGGTTGCAGGCGACGACGACGGGATCGATGGTCAGATGCGGGCGTGAAGCATGGCCGCCCTTGCCTGTGATGGTGATCTCAACTGTGTCGGCGGCGGCCATTAGCGGGCCGGAGCGTAGCAGCCACGTACCTTCCGGCGCACCCGGATGATTGTGCAGCCCGTAAATGACGTCGAAGGGAAAGCGTTCGAAGAGGCCATCCTTGATCATCGCGGGAGCGCCGCTGACCGCTCCCGCCTCTTCGGCCGGCTGGAAGATCAGGTTTACAGTACCGTTGAAGCGGCGGGTACGAGCGAGATATTCGGCAGCTCCGAGCAATATGGTGGTGTGGCCATCATGGCCGCAGGCATGCATCTTGCCGGGCACCTTGCTGGCATAGGGCTTACCAGTCTGCTCGGTAATCGGCAGCGCGTCCATATCGGCGCGGATCGCGATGCTCTTCTTGCCGGCACCGACCGTCATGCGCGCAACGACACCATGGCCGCCGACATTGCGCGTCACCTCATAGCCCCAGGCTTCCAGCTTCTCGGCGACGAAACGCGCCGTTTCCGCCTCCTCGAAAGACAGCTCAGGATGGGCGTGCAGATGCTGGCGAATATCTGTCAGTTCGGCCTTCATCGGCTCGAAGTGGGAAAGGCGGGCGAAATCGTTGTCGAGGGTCATGGCTATTCCAATGGTTCGCTTGAGCCGCCATCCGCCATAGAGCGTGCGGGCTTCACTGATGATATCTGTGTCGCGCTAGATGAAGCGCGACAGGAAACTTCTGGTGCGCGGATGCTGCGGATTGCCGATTACATCCTCCGGTTTGCCCTGCTCGACGATCTTGCCGCCGTCCATGAAGACGACACGGTCGGCAGCCTCGCGGGCAAAGCCGATCTCGTGGGTGACGACGATCATTGTGAGGCCCTGTCTGGCAAGGTCACGCATGGTGGCGAGCACTTCGCCGACCAGTTCCGGATCGAGCGCAGACGTCGGCTCGTCGAACAGCATCAGCTTCGGCTTGATCGCCAGCGCTCGGGCGATTGCGACGCGCTGCTGCTGGCCACCCGAAAGCTGGCGCGGATAATTGTTGGCCTTGGCTGACAAGCCAACGCGGTCAAGCAACGCCAGCGCATTTTCCGTCGCCTGCTTCCGGCTCTCGCCATGGATGCCGATCGGTGCCTCGATGACATTCTGCAGCGCCGTCATATGCGGATAGAGATTGAACTGCTGGAACACCATGCCGATCTTGCGCCGCTGCAGCGCGATCGCATGGTTGGAGAGCTTGACTAGCCGGCCCTTGTTCAACCGATATCCGATCTGTTCGCCGTCGACTTCGATCGAACCGCGATTGATTGCTTCCAGATGGTTGATGCAACGCAGAAAGGTCGACTTGCCGGAACCGGAAGGGCCGAGGATGACGACCACTTCGCCTGGCGCCACATCGAGGTCTATGCCTTTCAGAACTTCGAGATGTTCGAAGGACTTGTGGACGTTGCGCGCCTGTACCAGGGGACTGACGTTGATGGCTGAGTTCATGGGAGCGTTCATTGGCCCGCCTCCTGTGCCGGCACGAGCGCGGGCGTGCTCTCCGTTGCCGCCTTCGTCCCACCGGTGCGGCGGTCGGCGCGGCTGTAATAGCGCTCGATATAGCTCTGGCCGATGTTGAGCACCGAGGTAATCAGCAGATACCAGATGACGGCGACGAGCAGCATCGGGATCACTTCGAAGGTGCGGTTGTAGATCGATTGCACGGAATAGAGCAGGTCGGCCATGGCTATGACGCTGACGAGCGAAGTCGCCTTGATCATGCTGATGAGCTGGTTGCCGGTTGGCGGCACGATGGAGCGCATGGCCTGCGGGATGATGATGCGGCGCAGAGCCCGGATTCTCGTCATTCCGAAGGCCTCGGCGGTCTCGAACTGGCCTCTGTCGACGGAAAGCAGGCCGCCGCGAATGATCTCGGCCATATAGGCGGCTTCGTTGAGGGCGAGGCCGGCGATTGCCGCCGTCATCGGGCTGATGACGGAATTCGTGTCCCAGCTGACGAAGGTCGGGCCGAATGGAATGCCGATCGACAGCGTCGGGAAGAGCGTCGAGAGATTGTACCAGAAGATCAGCTGCACGAGCAGCGGCGTACCGCGGAAGAACCAGATGAACAGGGACGCAAGTGTGCTTGCCAGTCTATCCTTCGACATGCGGGCAATCGCCAAAAGCAGGCCGAAGATGATGCCAAGCGCCATGGCGACGACGGTCAGACCGAGCGAGACATAGAGGCCGCTGATGACGACGGGATCGAAGAAGTACTGGGCGACAACATGCCAGCCGAAGTTTTCATTGTGGGCGACCGACCAGGCCCAATAGGCTGCGATCGCAAGCGTGACGACCCAGGCCGTCACACGACCCTTCGGGAACGGCGTGTGGGCATTCGCCACATCCCGTTCCGACGCATCGCCAGAAGGCGATGCGTTGTTTCTGGAATTCGTATTCATTTCGGCAATGTCCCGCCAAGATTGATACCGGGTTCCTTGATCATGTTGTTCTCAAGGCCCCACTTCTTCATGATGGCGGCATAGGTGCCATTGTCCATAAGCAGTTTGACGGCATCCTTGAGGATGGGACCGAGAGGCGAGCCCTTCGGCACGACGGCGCCCTGATAGAGATCCTCGAAGCCGTTCTTCTGGCCGACGCCCGTCAGTTCGAGCTGGCCATTCGCCTGCGAGACAAAATAGGTGAGTGGGGCCTGCGAGGAGAAGAAGGCATCCGAACGCTTGGAGCGGACGGCGAGGATCGAGCTCGGCTGGTCTGTGAAGGACTGGACCTCGATCGCGCCCTTGCCATCCGTCTTGCATTTCTCGGCCTGAACCTGGATCACCTTTTCTGCCGATCCTCCGGCCATGACGGCGATGCGCTGCCCACAGGCGCTGTCGAGCGAGGTGATGCCCTTCGGATTGCCTTTCTGGACGGCGAAGACGACGAATTCCTGTACCCAGTCGACGAAGTCATTGGCTTCCTCGCGGCTCTTGAAATCGCCGATCGGGCCGAAGGCGAATTGATAGCGGCCGGAGTTGATGCCGGCGAGGATCGCAGGCAGCCCGCTGACGCTTTCATGCTCGATCTTCACGCCGAGCACCTCGCCGATCGCATCGGTCAGATCGGCGCTGGCGCCCGTCAACTTGGTGCCGGTGACGATTTCATAGGGAGGGAAGGAGCCGTTGTTGACGGAAATCATCTTGCCCGATGTGCGGATCGCCTCTGGCAGCTTGGCCTGCAGGTCCTTGTTGATCGAAAGTTTCGGCAAGCTCGCATCCTCGGCGAAGGCAGCGCCCGACATCATCAGGCTTGCCAGGGCGACGTAGGTCATTTTCTTCAGCGACATGTTCATTCCCCTTTTTTGCTTTGCGTCTCTGATTTTCAGTTGGTGGTCAGGCAGCGCTCGTCCGGCTGCCGTCGACGTCGAACGGGAAGAGTTCCTCCGGCGTCATGAGCCGGAGCAGGATACCCTGCACATGCAGTTCCCTGGCGAAATCGGCGATCATCTTGCGGTTGGCGGCAAAGCCGCTCGCGTCCCACCCTTCGGGCAGCTCGGTTGCCGATTTCAAGAGTTCGTCGAGCATGAAGGGCGTGGTGTCGGCATATTTGCGCCGCTTGCTGAGCCACATGCGTTGCGATTCATCGATAAGAGCGCTCAGTTCGCCCATGACCCAGGGATGCTCGGCGACGAGCTCGGCCTTCAAGCCGATCAGGTGCATGCCGGGTACATAGCCCACATCGGCAAAATAGCGATGCTCGGCGGCGCGGAAATCCGGCAATAGCTGGCGGAAGCCGGAATTGCCGGCGAAATAGCCATCCGGCATGAAGGGCGTGAAGATTGCGTCGAGTTTGCCTTCCTTCAGCAGATCCACCATCGGCCTTTCGCCAGGTGCTGCCTCAATGCGGCCGGGGCGGCCGAAGCCGTCGAGGCGATCGGTGATCGGATGGGCTTCAGTGAGGCGGCCGGCATACCACATGGCATCTTCGACGCCGACACCTTCGCGCCGTAGTGCTGCCCGAGTCCAGGTATTGCCGGAGTCGCGCCAGCCGGTTACGCCGATGCGCTTGCCGGCGAGCTCGGCAAAGCTTGTGATCGGGCTTTCCTTGGTGGTGATGACGCAGCGATGGCGGAAGCCGCGCATGATGAAATTCGGAATGCCGACGACACTTTCGTCACCGTCGATGCGCATCTGCGTGTAGCGGCTGAAGGACGTTTCCGCCGCGTCATAGGCGTCGCTCTTGCCGACATGCGGGATCAGCGTGCCGACCCGGTCCACTCTAATGTCGAGTTTTGGGGAAGAGACATCGCCCAGGACCAGAGGGGTCATGTAATCCCAGTCACGAAGGGCAAGGCGGAGAGCAAGGGGCATGAAATTCACTCGCAGGAAAACTTGTTTTCTCAACGAGTAAATGTTCAATATAGGTCGATCAAATGTTATTACGTTATTGAACATTAAAAATGGTGCGAAAATGAGCGAAGAGTGGGATGCGAAATGGTTTGCCTCGAAATTGAGCGATCGGACCATTCGCGGCATCGCGCTCGAGACGAGCGCGCTCATCCGAGCCGGTGCCCTACCTGTTGGCACCAAGCTGCCGCCGCTCCGCGACCTGGCCTTTGCCCTTGGTGTGAGCCCGGCTACCCTATCGGAAGCCTGGAGCGAGCTCAGACGCCAGAAGATCATCAGCGGGCGCGGCAGGAATGGCACATGGGTGAGCGGCGACCGCTTCGTCGCCAAGCCGGCACGGCTGGCAAGCGTCGGCGACTACGGTTCCGATGCCCTCAATCTGACGGCAGCCGTTCCCGATGTGCAGCTACTGCCGAAGCTGGAGGCCGCGATGGCCTATGGCGCCTCGGCCGAAAATCTCAACAGCTACGAGCGCAGCCGCATCCTGCCGGAGCTTGAGCGCGAGGTCAGGAAGACATGGCCCTATGAGCCGGAAGCGTTCCTGGCGACCAATGGCGGCTATAATGCCGTCTATACCCTGATCAATGCCTTGGTCATGCCGGGTGCCGCCGTTGCGATCGAGGATCCGACGGGAATGCGGCTTCTCGATATTCTTGAGGATCGGGGCGCCCGCATCATTCCGGTGAAATGTGATGAAGAGGGTCCGCTGCCGGCCTCGCTGGAGGAGGCGCTGAAATATCGCCCGGTCGCCTTCATCTTTCAGCCGCGCATCCATTCCGTCACGGGCCAGAGCGTGAGCCCTGCACGCATGGCAGGGATCGCGGAGATCCTTCGCGACAAGGATACGTTGATCGTCGAAGACGATGGTGTCGCCGACATCTCGATCTCGCCTCGCCATTCCATGGGGCATCTCTTTCCCGATCGGGTCATCCATATCCTGTCATTTTCGAAAACGCATGGGCCGGATCTGCGCCTCGCCGTATTGTCGAGCTCGCGCGCGATCATCGACCAGATCCAATCCTATCGCAGCTTCAGCTCCGGCTGGACCAGCCGCATTCTGCAGGCGGCGGCTGCCTGGTTGCTGCGCGATCCGGCAACGGCATCATGCCTCGATCATGCCCGCAGGACCTATCGGGAACGCCGCGCAGGCCTCATCGATGCGCTTCGCGAGCGCGGCGTCGATGCGTGGCATGGAGAAGGACTATGTGCCTGGGTGCCTGTCTCGTCGGAGCCCTTCGCAATGGTGACGCTTGCCGCCCGGGGCATTGCAGTGCATCCCGGCGCCAAGTTCTCGATCCTGCCCAGCAGCCATTTGCGGGTCGCGACGGCCAAACTCTTGGAGCGGCGCGAATATGTTGCGGATGCCATCGCACTGGCGGCCGTTCACACGTGAAGGGTGGAGCTAATGGCTTGAAGTTGCGCCCAGGCTTTTAGGCGTCTCCCTCCAAGAGGAAGCGTACTTGACGAGGATAGTCGCAAGCCTGGCCGAGATGAGCGAAATGATGGAAATTGCGACGAGATAGATCGCGATGTAGACGGGCTGCGGCAAGTGGATATTACGCATCAGATGCCCGTAGATCTCGGTAAAGCCGCGATGGCACATGTAGATCGGGTAGGAGAGATAGCCGAGAAAGATTCCGAGCCGCTGCAGCCTCTCCGGCAGTTCGAGCATGGTGCCGGCAAGGACGATGAGCGGCGAGATCAGAATGCAGAAGACAAGCGCATATTTCAGCGAATAGGTGGGGAGAAACAGCAAGGCTAAGATCGCCGCGATAGGCAATAGTGCGGCATAGCTGTTCACCGTGCGCCCCAGCACGGTTTTACCTCGAAGCCGATAGATGATCATTCCGAGGGTGAAGGAGAAGAAGACGCGGGCAAGGCCGCCATCCACAGAGTGCCATTCCCAGCCGAGATCGAGCGATTTGTGGAAAAAAACCGAGACGATCAGCATCGCCAGAGATGCGGCGGCAATGAGGATGAGGCTCCGCGTTTTCAGCCTGAACAGCACCAGTGCGAATACCAGATTGGCCAACAGCTCCCAGAACAGCGACCAGGCGGGACCATTCAGCGGGTAGAGCGCCAAGATGTCTCCGGCCGACCGCGTCAGAAAGCTTGGAGAAGGCAGCATCAAGACGGTGGTGAGGATGCTTGCGGCAAGATCGGCCCGCCCGACGCCTGCCGCCTGCCAATGTAGCAGCAATTGCACGAGGCCGTAGACGCTGCCGATCAGGAAGAGCGGATAGAGACGCGCGTATCGTGCCTTCATGAAGGCCAGCACCGTCATGCCGCCATCAAGCTTTTCACCATAGGCCCTGGCGATGACGAAGCCGCTGAGCACGAAGAAGAAATCGACGGCGATATAGGCCGAAGGCGCATAGGGCCTGTCGAGGTGATAGACGACAACGGCGAATGCCGCCAGGCCGCGCATCGCATCCAGGGCGGCATATCTATGTCTCGTCGCATCAGCCGGCATTGATCGAAACCTCGTTGAGCGGAAGGGATTGCGCTTACGCTATCCAGCGGCACGCGCGCCGAAAAATTCGCTTCTCAAATTTCGATCGAGCGGGCGCACCCGCGAAAGATTGCCCAGGAACTGACGGGGACTTGTCAGCACCGACCGGTTCAGGAAATGGGTCCTGATGAGATTGGAGGACTTGCTGTGGGCACCCGCATGGCCGACCCGATAGATCGCGCCGCGGAAAGGCAGCGAGCCGAGCGGCGCGCCGGCGTCTGCAAGCAGCTTGCCGATGCGCACATGGCTGCCGAGCATGGATTTGATATAGTCGATCTCGGCATCCTCGAAGGTCGCCGGCAAACGGTAGAGATCGGAGCGGATGATCAGCGATGTCCCGCAAAAATTGGCGAAGTCGTTGTGATGCATAAGCAGCCGGCCGCCTTCGTTCCAGAGATAGCCGCGGTCGATCTTCCAGCCGTTGGCATCGGGATTTCTAGCGGCGAAATCGACGATATTGGCGCTGACAAAATCATCGTCGTCGACGATCATGAAGAAGCGGGTATCGCGCGCGGACAGCATGCCGCTCAAGACGCGGCGGCCCTTGTCCAGCCGGAACGCATCGTAGACCTTTTCGCGATCGGCACCATCGATGTCGTGGAGCTGGTTCGGCGGGAAGGTCACGCGTTCCGCCGTAAAATTCGGCGGCAGATCCGGCAGATCTGCGCCTTCATTGGCGACGACTACGCCGCGCCAGTTTTTGTTGGACTGCCCGGCGATCGATGCGATCGTTTGCGACAGGCGTCGTTTGAGCGCCGGCCAATCATTGGAATTGGCCTGATGGCGAACGGGAATGATGAACGTGACCAGTGTCATGAGGCGCCTTTCCGACTTGGTATTCTATCGCGGGATCGAATGAGCGTTGTTTCCGTCCTTATTCGCGATGGCGGCTACTATGCCTTCGCGCGACGGCCTTGCAGCGTCGTCCGCACGAGGAAGAGGACCCTTTCCTTGCATAAGAGAAGGATGAGGGCCGAATAGGCGAGGCCACCGACCAGGACTTCGCAGACGAGGCGTTCCGCAAGGGGCCGGTCGATCAGCGCCGACGAGATTGCCAAGACGGCGACAAGCATGCCGAGATAAGCAGCGATAGGTCTTAGGAACTGGCCGAAATATTCCAGAATGCTGAGGCCGATCAATCGCGACACCATCCACAGCGTCACCGGCCAGAGCATCACCACTCCGAGCATGAGTCCGAAGACGACGGTTGTCACCCCATATTGGTGAAGAACGAGCACGGTGAGGATTGAGACGATGTTGCGCACCAGCTGATAGTAGAACCACCAGTCGGATCTGCCCTGGCTGGTAATCAAGGAAGCCTGGATGATGCCGATGCCGGCCATCAGGCCGATGACGCAGAAGAAGCGAACCGGCCAAACGGCGGCAGCCCAGTGCGGCCCGAAGATCAGCGGAATGGCATCGTCGGCGACCGCTGCAAGCCCCATGAAGGCCGGAAAGGACACTAGCGAGCACCCGAAGGTCGCCATGAGGAAGGCTTCACGCACTTTGTCCTTATCATGCTGCAGTGAGGAGAGCAGCACGTGGCTGACCGAATTCAGCCCGCCCGCCACGACATTGTTGAGCATCTCGTAGAGCCGCCGGGCGAAATTATAGATACCGAGAGCAGCCGGGCTTACCAGCGTGCCGATGATCAGCTGGTCGAGATTCATGGTCTGGAGGAAGCGGTTGCCCGAGGCGAAGATGCCGTAATGCAGCAGTTCGCGCAAGCTCGAGAGCTTTACCCTGAAGCCAGGCAGCCATTTCGCACCCCAGAAAGCGGCGATGCAAGCGGCGGCCGGTGCTGCGATTTGGGCAATCGCAAGCGCCCACAGGCCGAAACCGGCGAAAACCAGCGAAAGACAGATGATCGCCGAAACAGAGGTGGCGATCGCGGTGCGGGCCGCAGCAAGATGGAAGGACATCGTGCGGCCGATCAGGGCATTGGGCACGATGATCATCATGTCGAAGAAGATTTTCAGGCCGATGATCAGCAGCAGTTTGACGATATCGTCATGTCCTAGCCAATGGGCGAGAAACGGCGAAAGCAGAAACAGCGCGGCATAGAGGATGGCTGCAGAGACGAAGGATAGCCAGAAGACCGTATCGAGATGGCTGCGCCGAATGGATTTCTGCTGGATCAGCGCCTCGCCGAAGGCCGTCGGGCCGAAGCCGGAGGCGAAACTGACGATGGCGAAGGCGAGCGCTACCAGGCCGAAATCCTGCGGCAGAAGGAAACGGGAGGTGACGACGAAGACAAGGCTGTTGAGTGCCGTCGGGATAAGCGTATCCAGCGCCGACCAGAAAGCGCCCCTCAATGCGGCCCGTGACCGGTTTTCGCTTAAGTGTTCAAAGACGACTTCATCCGCTTCGGACGCTAGCAATCGCATACCTCGCCGTTTTAGATCTGCAGCGGATGCCGGAGATCCGGCGCCCGCCATTGCCGCTTCGCCATCGTTTGATAGAGCAGGACGGCGTGTTGGATGCTTGATCTAGGCCAGCCCCTCGATTTGTCTAGGGAGAATTGTTGCATTGCAACATTGCGTTGCTGAAAGTGATCTCGCGATCAAGGCAAACGCGAATTTTATCTGTTCAGAGCGGCGAAAAGCGCCGCCTTCACTGCGCGGCCGAGCGGACTCTTGGCTCGTCCCATTCGATTTCGGGAGCAGCATCGGCTTCATCCAGAGGCTCGTTCATCTCGTAAAGATAGCCTTCGAGCATGTCGCAGGCGCGTTCGTTGGCGCCGATCTTGGCTTCCGTTTCGCTGATGGCGGTGGCGATCGCCTTGATGCGGGCGCGCAGCATGTGTCCGACCACGTCCTTGCCGGGGCGCTTGCCGAGCCGGTCGAGATGAAGGCCGATGCGATTGGAGTGTCGCTCGAGCTCGCTCTTGCTGAAATTCGCCTTGCGAATTTCTTCCAGAAGGCTCGCTCGCATCTTGGCGACCGGATCGAATGTGCCGGGTTCCCGCTCGTCCAGCACTATCTCGGTAATCAGCTTTTCGATGGCGACCAGCGCCTGCAAGTCGACGGCATCGGTCAGTTCGACGTCATAGCCGGTATCGTCGAACACCTTGCGGCGAACGGGGTCGAGAAGAAGCTCGTAGGCCTTCTGCAGCTGCGCGAAAGCGTCGGTATCGCCGCCGGAATCCGGATGGGCTGCCTTCGCGCGCTTGCGATAAGCCGCCTTGATCTGCTCTTCGCCCGCATCGCGCGCAACGCCGAGAATATCGTATGGATCAGTCACTCCAACTCCTGCCGCCGCTTGTTCCTGTTTTAAGGCCTGGCCGCTGATATCGCCCGCGCGGTTTAAATGTCCCGCCTGGCCGTTTCAATCGGCTCCGGCGCTATTTGTACCATCACAAAGGCAGAGTTTGGACAAAAAGAGTCCTATGTCAAAGGCGAGCAGCCTCTTCTGTGGAAATTCAGCATCTCAAATCGTTCGGTCGAGCGCGACTGCTTGAGCCGGCAGAGTTGACAATGGTCAGCCTTGTGGAACGTCGGCGTCTTTTGGTGACATAACGGCAATCGGCCCGCTTCGTCGACGGAAGCGGGCCGATCATTCACTGCCTCAGATGCTTACGCCGCCGAGAACGGCACGGCGACGAAGGTCTTGTTGCCGTCGCGCTCGATCAGAAGCAGCACGGACTTGCGACCATCCTTGCCGGCCTTGGCGACGGCCGTCTGCACCTCATGGGCGTTATGCACCGGCTGGTCGTTGACCGAGACGATAATGTCGCCGGTCTGGATGCCGGCCGCAGCGGCGGGCTTGTCCGGATTGACACTGGCAACGACGGCGCCCTCGACGCCATGCGGCAGATTCAGCTGCTCACGCACATCCGGTGTGAGGTTGGCAAGGCCGACACCGATGCTTGGCTGGTTGGACGGTTGCACCTTGCCGTCGCCAGCGTCGTTGGCAGCCTGCTTGCTGTCGTCATTGCCGCCGATGGTGACATTGACGTCCATGCTCTTGCCGTCGCGCCACAGTGTGACCGAACGCTTGTCGCCGGGAGAAAGATCGGCGACCAACCGCGACAGATCCTTCGGCGTCTTGACGGCCTCGTTGCCGACGGCGGTAACGATGTCGCCGCTCTTGATGCCGGCGCGTGCGGCTGGCGTATCGTCATTGACGCTGGCAACGAGCGCACCCTGGGTCTGCGAGAGGCCCATGGCATTGGCGATATCCGAGGTCACCGGCTGGATGGCGACGCCTAGATAGCCGTGATCGATCGAGCCGTTCTTCTCGAGCTTGGCGACGATCGCCTTGGCCTCGTCGGAGGGAATGGCAAAGCCGACGCCGACGCTGCCGCCATTCGGCGAGTAAATAGCGGTGTTGATACCGACCACATTGCCTTCGCGGTCAACCAGCGGCCCGCCGGAGTTGCCGTGGTTGATGGGCGCATCGATCTGGATGAAATCGTCATAGGGGCCGCTGTGCAGGTCGCGACCGCGGGCCGAGACGATGCCGGCGGTAACGGTCGTGCCGATGCCGAAGGGGTTGCCAATCGCCAGAATCTGGTCGCCAAGCTTCAGCTTGTCGGAATCACCCCAGGCGATTGTGGCGAGCGGCTTCGGCGCGTTGATCTTCAGGACGGCAAGATCGGATTTAGCATCGGCACCCAAAAGCTTGGCAGGCAGCTCGGTGCCGTCATCGAGCGTCACCTTGATGTCGACCGCATTCTGAATGACGTGGTTGTTGGTGACGATGACGCCGTCCGGGCTGATGATAAAGCCGGAGCCGAGCGCCATGGCGCGCTGGTTCTGTTGCTGGTGCGGCATCTGCTTCGGGAACGGGATGCCCTGATTTTCGAAGAATTGCCGGAACTGCTCGTCCATCGGCGAATTGCTTTCGGCGCTGGTGTCGGTCGCCTTCATGGTGGTGGTGACGGTGACGACGGCCGGTTTATCGGCGTCGACGATCGGAGCGAAGGAGCCGCCGGGCGCGATGATGCCGGCCGGCTCTGCCGCCGAGGCGAGGGTTGCGGATGTGCTGAAGGCAAAAGGCAATGCGCCGGCGCCGACGATGATAGCGGCACCGACGATGGCGGCTGTGCGATGTTTGCGGAGAAGAGAAGGCATGGCAAAAGTCCCTTGCGAGATCGTTGGCGGTTTGGCGGCCCGTCCATATCGGGGATGGGCTGCGATTGGTCCGCGTCAATTTTGCGAGCGACTTCGTTTCCCATTTTTTACTACGGGAAGCAAAGTATAGATTTGAATTGGCGCTTGGTGTTAATATGATCCGCAAATTAACTTTTACAAATTAAATATTGATCATGTTTTTATTGCAAAATTTTAAGATATTACATGAATTTAATGTTGGGCGGCCGGAAATTTTCCATATTCAAAGCTGCGCTGCCGGCCAACGCTTGAGGGCCTCTGTTCCAAGCTCCGTCAGCGCGTAGATGCCGCGGTCGATGCGCTCGAACCAGCCATAGACATTATCCCTTAGAATTTGTGGGGCCTTCGGTGCCGCTTCGCGCATATCCTTAGGGCGCTGCACGCCGTTTTCGATAGCGGCGGCGCAGTCAAGGGCCTGTTGGCGGTAGGCGGTCATGATCGGCTTGCGGGTGCTGCCGCCGAGTGCCGGGTCACCCTTGCGCCGGCGATGTTCCTCGACAAGGCGCGATCTGCGCCGTGTGTTCTTGCGCGGCATTGGCGCGATGGGGCTGACGACGATATCCACGACGTCGTTGTCCGATACGGCGAGCATGCCAAAGCCCAGCCGGCGGCACAAGTCGCGGAACCGGCGATCGCCTTCCCGGCCCTTTCCCTTCTTCGAGACGCGGGCGGCGATCCAAACTTCATCGCTGGCAGCTGCGCGATCCACCGCCTGCAGGATGAGTTCGAGATTAAAGGTCATCTTCAGTTCGCAGATGACCACGACCGGCGGCTCGCCATCAGTCACTCCAACGAGGTCGCAGCCGCCGATTTCGCCTTTCACCGCATAGCCGGCGGCTTCGAGAAATGACTTGATGGGGAGATAGAGCGCCGTTTCCAAATCCGCCTCCGGGCTTTGCATGTCCGGACAAGGTTAGCCGATTCGGTTAACCAGACGGTCGATAAAGGTGCGAAGCGGGTCTTGCTGCAAAGGCGAATATTGCAGGCGTGTGAAAAAAAAAGGGCCGATGGCGAGGCCCCTCTCACGGGTAGCTTACGCCTTGAAATCCAGCTTGACGTCGCAGGCGCCGATCGAAGCCGGCAACAACGGCTTGCGGATGCGCTGCCCGAATTGCCGCTTGAAACCGAAGATATTGCCGATGAGGCTCTTGGTATAGAGGCCGGGGCCGCTCGAATAGATGCGCCAGCCGCCATCGACGGCGATATCGCCTGCCTTGACGCGCGCCCATTCCGCGGAAGCCTGATAGCGGTCGTCGAAGGTCGCATCGCTGCTGCTGAAATAGGTATTGCGCTGGCGCAGCGACGCATGTTCCACCCGGCCGCTGACTGCGATCGGGTTGGCAAGTGCCAGTGCTGCCCATACGGCCTCTGCATCGTCTTCAAGCGCCAGGGCTTCGCAGTATCGCAGATGCGCATGCACATACATGAGTCCGATCTCGCGGCCGAAGAACGACGAGGATTCGGCACGCCGGAAGAGCTTTTCTGGGCCGCCGGAATAGGTCGCCGGCTTTTCCATCAATCGGACGCCATCCGGGAACAGCAGGTTCTCGCGGATGATCTTCATATGGACATGGCGCTGATCGGGCGTGAACAGGCCGCCGATCATCGGCTGCGTCATCGCGATCAGCGAATAATGCAGGCCCGTGCGCGTATCCTCTGGATGCAGAAGCAATTCGACGCCGTCATGGCTCGGATCGAAGACGCCATAACCGGCAACGATGCCGTCACGCATCAGGAGCCGGTTGAAATCGGCGCGCATGGCGACCGCAGTCGCTTGAAGCGACTGCGCTTCCTCATTGCGGCTGGCAAGCGTCAGGATATTGGCGTAGCGCACCAGCTGCTCGTAAAGAAGTGAAACGGTCCAGCTGCTGACCATCCAATCGCGCAGATGCGGGTCGGCCGGCTGCAGGCTGTCGTTCCAGTCGCCCTCGCCGTAGCGGATGAGGCTCGTGCCCGGCACGAAGCGGCTGCGTACGGTGTTCAGCAGTTTTTCGATGTGATCGGAGATCGTCGCGCGTTCCGACGTCAGCTGCATGGTGTCGTCGGCACGCCACGGCACGGTTTCTGCAAGGAAAGCGATGTCGCCGGTCGCCTCGATATAGTCGCAGAGCGCCTTCAGCGGCCAGACGACGATATCGCCGTGAGCCTCGCCGGCGCGGATGTTGGCATAGGGCTCCAGCATGAACCATTGCGGCCAGTCGCCGCGATCGCGATACTGCTCGGAAAAGAGCGTTGAAAGGATCTGCCGGACTTCTTCGTCATGCTCGTAGGAAAGCAGGAACTCGATCGGCCCCTGGCAGACGTCCCGCGTGCCCCAGGCAGCACCCGTATATTGTTCGAGCCCGTGCGGCACGCTCAAATGCACGATGGCATCATGCGCGATCCAGGGCAGCATGACCGCCTGTGCCGCCACATCGCGGCCATCGCCCTCGATGCGCGCGCTTCGCGTTACATGGCTCCAGAAACGTTGCGCGGGTGCGAGCATCTCTTCGCTCTCGACACCGGCGCTGTAGCGCGCGGCAAGCGCTTCCGCCGCATCCGGATCGGTCATCGAGCCCGTGACGGCAAAGCGTAGTGCCTTCGTCGGGCGCGATTTCAGGGCGATGAACGGGCCGTTGCGGGTGGTGCCATCGGTATAAAGCAGCTCATCGCCGCCAACGGTTTCGAAGGCATCCGGGGTCGACGTGACGAGGTGATAGCCGGCCTTCGGGTAGCGATCCCAGAGCCAGGACGGCTGCGGCCGGAAGGAGATGCGCTTGCCTACCGTATCGATTGCGATGTTCGCCACGGCCTCATAGTCTCGCTCGCCAAGCACGACATAGCCGAAGACGAGGAAACGGCAGGGTTCGCCCTCCACCGAAACGCTCCATTGCATGGCCGGATCGTCGCCAGAGGCGATTGCCGAAACGATGATGGTGCGACCGGGGAGCTTGTAGATCCACCTGGTATCGCTGAGCCCCATTTCGAAGGCGGCGGGCACGCCGAGCAGGCGCCAGCCGTCGCCAAGGTCGACGAGAATGCGCAGGCCGCTCGATCGCGTCATATTGTAGGGATCGCGCGAGACCGAGAACAGCTTGTGGAAGGAGGTGTTGCCGATGGTCAGCTGCGCGGCGAAGATGCCCTGCATCCAGCAGGTGGCAGCCAGCGTCTGGTCATCGAGCAGCATATTCTGGCCGCTGCGAACGATGGCGCCGTGGCGGCGAGCCACCAGGCGTTCCTTTTCCTGGAGCACGATGTGCCTGTTATGCACTCCATCCGGCACGAAGAAGGAGAGCAGTTTTCCATCGGCCCGCTCCTCCAACATCCGCTTCGGATAAAGCGTGTCGATGGCGGCCTGATCCAGGCTGCCGCTCTCAGCAAGAGGGGCATCCTGCACGAGACTGCGTGCCGATTGAGCGGTAGCAATCGTATCGATCGCCAATTCGCCCTGAAGTTTCGGCAGGCCATCGAGATGGGTAAGGTCGGCATCGCTGGAAGCAGCCGGATGATCGGCGATGAAGAGGCCGAAGAAGGTCGTTGTGGTTGATGCACCTGCTGCTAGGGAAAGCGGCTTCGACTGAATTGTCGGGCAGGCGACCTCATGCTGGCGGCGCGTGCTCGGCAGGCTGGCGCCGAAATCCGGCACCATGACGCCATCATTGCTCTTGGGGGGCACGAGCAGCTGGATTGCATCTGTCGCGTAAGCGGCCGCACCTTCGAGGCAACCCTGCGCAAGCCACGGATTTCGCCCGCCGCCCTGCTTGAGGTTTTGTCGATTCATGATGACAGGGCCGAAGGCGGCATGGCTGGCGATGTGATGGTCGATATATTGTGAGGCATAGGCCTCGCTGTTCATCAGGAAGCCGCGATCGCCGAGGCCGACATCCTGAACGAGGATGAGATCAGCCGAAAGCATCGCGTTGGTGCTGTTTTCCAGCGAAATTTGCCAGAACCATGCGGTCTGGCTCGGATGCAGCCGGAGGCTGACGGTGTGTCGTACGCCTTCCGTTTCGCCGCTCCAGGAAAAGCCGCTCTTGCCATGGCCGAACTCTACCGTGGCTTTCGGGCCGACGATTTCGGCCGTCGCCGGCTTACGCCCGCCGATGCGCAGATAGAGCCGGCCAATACCGCCATACACAGGCGATCCGAGCACCTGATTGATCATAACGCCGCCCTGCTGGTCGGCAAAGTCGATCGAAAACAGTGTGCCGTTCGGCAGCGCCGAAGCCGAAAGACCGGCGGTATTGGCGAGCGTGATAAGGCCAAGTTCTTCGCGGCGGGGCGTTTGAAAGCTGCGATTGGTGTCCGAGGACATAAGCGTGATCTCGCTGATTCATGGATCGGATGAGGGGCACTAGATCACAAGGCGGCGCCCGATCATAGGAGGCAATTCGCCATTCACCAGCGCAATCTTTTGTGACGGCCTACGGAAAATACAGGCGCCGATCCGGCGCAATGCGCCGGATCTTTTCTGTGGGAGAGCACCCGGTGTCAGTGGTGCGGGTGCTCCGCAACCTGGTTGGCCGTGCGTATAACAGCCGAAAGATCGGCATCGTCGAAGGCTTCCTTGGAAATGCCTTTGACCTTGAACGTTCTGCTTTCGCCAGGCGCGAGATTGACCAGCATGTCGTCGACTTCGGCATTCGGACTGATGCGATCGACGAACAGGCAGACATCACGCAGGAAGGACTGCGCCGTGATGGTGATAGCAATCTCGTCCGGCGTCTGGACGCTTTCGATATCGAAGCGGGGCTGCGGATATTGCAGCTGCATGTCCTTCTCGAAGAACCACCAGGCTTCCGCATCGCCGAGGCGAGCGCGCAGATATTCGCGGCGCGGATCGCCCGGGGTCGCGACCTCGGACGGGATGTCGATATCGGTATTTTCGAAGCGATCGCAGAGGATGCGCCAGACGTGGTGACGGGCGAGCAGCTTGCCGGTGAAATCGAAACGCTCGACCGTGAAGGGCACGCGCCAGAACAGGGTCGCGTCGTTGACGGCAACGGCGGCCAGCCCATCGCCGCGTGGCTGAATGGTGAGGAGATGCGGCGCATAGCTATGCTTCAAGGCATACCACAGCGGCTTCTTCCTGCCAGCGCCATCGACGGCCGCCCAGGAGGTGACCGGCCAGCAATCGTTGAGCTGCCAGACGATGGTGCCCATGCAGGTCGGCCGATGCGAGCGCATATGGTCGATGCCGTAGCTGATTGCGCGCGCCTGGTTCAGCTGCGTGACGAAGAGCCAGTCGTCGAAATTTTGCGGGTGGGGAAACCAGCCTTCCAGCCCCTGTAGAAGCTTGTCATTGCCGCCGGTTGCCTTCTGGTGATGCAGGACCGCGGGGGAGGCCGGGGCGCGATCCTTCTCGCGAACGGATTGGGCAAGTGTTGCGAAGGTCGGCGGCGCCTGCCAGCCGAATTCGGAGCAGAAGCGCGGGATATAATTGCGGTAGGTCTCGTAGCCCACCTCGTTCCACACATCCCAGATATGCCTGCAGCCGTGCTCATCGGCATTCGGCGCGATCTCCATCGAGCCGGAATAGGGGCTGCCTGGCCAATAAGGACGGGTCGGATCGATCTCGGCCACCAGCTTCGGCAGGAGGTCGAGGTAGTAGCCGGCGCCCCAGGGGCGATTGCCCAGCACGTCCTGCCAGCCCCAGTCGAAATAGCCCCAGATATTCTCGTTATTGCCGTTCCAAATGACCAGCGAAGCGTAAGGCATGAGCCTTGTGATCGCCTCGCGCGCTTCCGCCTCGATCTCGCTGTAGACCGGCTCTTCTTCGGGATAGGTGGCGCAGGCAAACAGGAAATCCTGCCAGACCATGATGCCGGCGGCATCGCATTCCTCGTAGAACGTATCGGTCTCATAGATGCCGCCGCCCCACACGCGCAGCATATTCATATTGGCATCCCGGGCCTGGGCGATCCGCTCGCGATAGCGTTCGCGTGTCACGCGCGGCAGGAAGCAATCGTCGGGAATCCAGTTGGCGCCGCGGGCAAAGACCGGCACATCGTTGACGACGAGGGTGAAGGCGGAGCCGACTTCGTCGGGCGTCGTATCCAACCGCACGGAGCGGAAGCCGACGCGCCGCTTCCAGCCGTCAAGCGCCGCACCATCCGAGCCGAGCAACTGCAGGTCGAGATCGTAAAGCGGCTGACCGCCCATGCCGTGCGGCCACCAGACCTGCGGATTGTCGATGCGGCATTCGATCAGCGCGTGGGTCTCCCCCTGCGCGACGCGCACTTCCGCGCGCTTGCCGCCGACGGAGAGCACGAGCGCCACGCTATCCGTGCCCTTGTCGGCCCATTCGATTTCGACATGCAGGCGCGCGACGCCCTGGCTGCCTTGCAGGGTGATTTCCGGGCGGATGCTGCCGAGACGGGCCTTCGACCAGCTCTCGATCAGGATCGGCTTCCAGATGCCCGAAGTGACGACGGTCGGGCCCCAGTCCCAGCCGAAGTTGCAGGCCATCTTGCGGATGAGATTGCTTGGGCCGGGATAGTTCTGGGGAATATCGGCGGCGCTGCCCAGCTGCTTGCGGACTTCCTCGCCATGTTCATAGGCGGATTGGAAATCGACGATCAGCTCGTTGCGGCCGCTTTTCAGATGATCGCTGATGCCAAAGCGGTAGCTGCGATGCATGTTGCGGGTTTCGCCAAGCAAACTGCCGTTCAGTTCCAGGCGCGCGGCAGTGTCGAGGCCGAGGCAGGAAAGATCGATGCGCTCGGCGTCCTCGCCGTCCCAGTCGAAGGCCAGACGATAACGCCAGGCGGCGCGGCCGATCCAGTCCTGCGAGATTTCGTTGACGTCGAGATAGGGATCGGTGATCAGCTGCGCCGCCATCAGGTCGAGATGAACGTTGCCCGGCACGGTCGCGGGAATCGAATTGGGCAGGGCCGGTGCGCTGGAGGGCGCGCGAAGGCGCGAGATGGTCCAGCCGGTGTCGAGCGTCTGTCTTTTCATGTCATGTATCCGTGATGAAATGGATGTCTCAAACAGCCTTTGGCGCGATGAACTGCAGGCCCGCCTGCAGGTGGCGGTTCATGTGATAGGCGTAAGCGATTCGATCCCGTTGTTCCAACGCTTCGATAATGGCGCGATGGTCATGATAGGCGCTGTCGACGGCCTCGCGTGAGCGCTTTCCCGCCTCCATCAGCCGCTGCAACAATGGCTGCAGAATGCCATAGACTTGTGACAGGGTCTGATTGCCGGCGAAGCCGACAAGGGTGGCATGAAACCTGAAATCCAGTTCCGCAGCTTCGGCCAATGTCGATGCGGCCTTCATCGCGTCGTTGATGGAGCGCAGCCTGTCGACGGCGACTTCATCAAGCGTTTCGAACAGAAGATCGCTGAGATTGACCTCGATGAGGCGACGAAATCCCTGGATATCGAGAAAGCTCTCCGCCGAGATGTCGATAGCGAAGGAGAAGAGGTCCATCAGTGCCTGCTGGCGGCGGTCCGTAATCACCGCGCCGACCTTCTGGCGGCTTTCGACAATGCCATAGGCCTTCAGGATGCGGATCGCTTCGCGCACCGTATTGCGGCTGGTATTGAACATGGAAGCGAGCTCGGCTTCCGAGGGCAGTGCGTCTCCGAGACCGAGATTGCGCTCGCGCATCAGTCGCCGCAGCGCGTCGACCACCTGATCGACCGCGGAACCTCTATCCTCGATATCAGCGGTATCCACCACCGTCTCTCCTCCGTTGTTGAAAGCATATTGTTGGTCAATAGTGGCGTCAAGCGACCAAAGATGATGGACATTTCGCTTTTCAGCGGTATTTTGACCGACAAATGGAGGGGACATCATATGGAAAGCTGCTGGCGGTGGTTCGGCCCGAAGGATCTCGTTCCGCTCTTGCATGCGCGCCAGGCCGGCGCGACAGGCATCGTCACGGCATTGCATGAAGTCTCGCATTCGCGCGTCTGGACGCCGGCCGAAATCGAGGCGCGAAAGGCGCTGGTGGAAGCGGCGGGGTTGCGCTGGAGCGTCTGTGAATCGATCCCGGTACCAAACGCGATCAAGCTCGGCGGGGCAGGAGCAAAGGCTGCGATTGGTGTCTGGAAGGACAGTCTCGCCCATCTCGCCCGCGCTGGCATCAAAACCGTCTGCTACAATTTCATGCCGGTCGTCGACTGGACGCGTACGGATCTGCGCTTCGAAATGCCGACCACCGCGCTCGCATTGCGTTTCGACATGGCGGAGTTCGTTGCCTATGATGTCTTCGTCCTGCGCAGGCAAGGTGCGGAAGAAAATTATGCGCCGGACCTGCTGCGGCGTGCCGAGGAGCGGCTGAAAGGGCTCTCGCCGGAGGCCGTGCAACGGCTGGAGAATAACATCATCGCCGGTCTTCCTGGCGGCGAAGACAGCTATGGCCGCGATGCCATACGCTCGGCCATCGCACTCTTCGACGGTATGACGGCTGAGGATCTCCAGGCCAATCTCGAAGCCTTTCTGCACGAGATCGTGCCAGTTGCCGCAGAGCTCGGTGCGAGACTTGCGATTCACCCCGACGATCCGCCCATCTCGCTTTTTGGCCTGCCCCGCGTCGTCTCGACGGCGTCGGATCTGCGCCGCATCCTCGGCAATGTCGACGATCCGGCCAACGGTTTGACGCTCTGTGTCGGATCTCTCGGCTCTCGCGCCGACAATGATGTGTTTGCTATCGCAAGCGAATTTGCCTCGCGCATCAATTTCGCGCATCTGCGCGACGTTGCGCTCGAAGCCGATGGTTCATTCGTGGAGGCCTCCCATTTGGAGGGGCGCAGCGATATGTATGCCATCCTGCGCACATTGCTCACGGAGGAGGCACGGCGTCGCAAGGAAGGCCGGGAAGACCATATGATCCCGATGCGGCCGGACCACGGACATCTGATCGGCGACGATATCGATAAGCCGACCAATCCCGGCTATTCCCTCATCGGCCGCTTGAAAGGTCTTGGCGAACTTCACGGCGTCATCCATGCGATCGGCAAAGCAGGGCTTTGAACCTCACGGCATTTGCCGTCCCATGTCGGTGAAAAGGGGCGGAGGAATAAAGCCTGCTGTTGCATATTCGATAGGCTTTTGCCTAAAGTTTAACCTTGTTACAATTTTGATTTTATTTAGTTTTCTCGTCTATCAATGTCCAATTCGCTGATCTTCAAACTCGAATTGGCAAGGTCGACCTTCCTATGAATTCCGTTTGGCCCGACGCCCCGAACGACGATTTTCGGTCACTTTTCAAGACGCATCCGTCTCCGATGTGGGTCTATGATCCCGAGACGCTGAAATTCCTGATCGTCAACGATGCCGCCCGCGATCTCTATGGCTATAGCCTCGCTGCTTTTGCGGTCATGACCGTCCTTGATATCCGGCCTCCGGAAGAGCGCGAACGCATGCTCGATGCGGTGCACCACCGCACCGACATCGAGACGGCGCAACGCTGGACGCATCTGAAGGCGGATGGCGAGACATTCGAGGTTCTGACCTATGGGCGGGAAATCCGCTTCGACGGCAAGATGGCGATTCTGGCGATCGTGCAGGACCGCACCGAGGTCAATGCGGCACGGCGGCAGGTCGATGCCACCCAGTCGCTGCTGGACAGCATCGTCGACAATCTCCCCGTCGGCGTTTTCGTCAAGGACATGGAGCGGGATGGTCGTTATATCCTGTTCAATGAGGCGTGCGGCGCCATCGTCGGGCAGGCAGCACCAGATGTGATCGGCAAGTCGGATCGTGCGATATTTTCCGATGAGCAGACGGCGCTTTTCCGGGAGCAGGACAAGCTTGCCTTCGAAACCGCCGAAACCGTCTACTTCGAGGAAACCATTCACACGGTGGACGGCGTATTGCGTATCCTGAAGACAGCGAAACGGGCGCTTCCCGCCCCGTCAGGGCAAGCGCCGCGCTATGTTCTCGGCATTTCCCAGGATGTGACCGAGGAGCGCAGCGTCGAGGCAAGGCTTGCGCATCTTGCCATGCATGATTCCTTGACCGGGCTTCCGAACAGAGCTTTCTTTTCCGAGAACATCGTGCGGCAGGTGGCTGCTGCGAGGCCGGAAAAGCCAATCGCGCTGCTCTATATCGATGTCGATCATTTCAAGCATATTAATGACAGCAAGGGCCATGCCGCCGGCGACATGCTCCTGCGCCAGGTTGCCGAACGCCTCCAGCAGCTTGCCGAGAGGAGCGATCTGGTCGCGCGCCTGGGTGGCGACGAGTTCGCGCTGGTTTTACGGATGACGGATGCCGGGCGAGCGCGCCGCTTCGCCGACCTGTTGTTGCAATCGCTGTCGGCACCCTTCGATCTCGATGGCGTCCGGGAACATGTGACCTGCAGCATCGGCATTGCCATTGCGCCCGAGCACGGCAACGATGCTGACGTGCTGATGCGGGACGCGGATCTGGCGCTCTATGCCGCCAAGACGAGCGGCCGTTCGACCTATCGGTTCTACCAGACGGAGATGCGGCTCGAAGCTGAACGGCGCCATCAGCTCACGCTGGAGCTTCGTGAGGCGTTGCAGAACGACGAATTCGAACTTCATTACCAGCCGATCATTCGTCTGGACGAAGATACTCTCTCCGGCTTCGAAGCTCTGATCCGCTGGCGCCATCCGAAGCGCGGACTCATCTCGCCGGCAGAATTCATCCCCATCGCCGAAGAAACGGGGATGATCGTTCCGATCGGCGACTGGGTGCTGAGGGAAGCTTGCCGGACCGCCATGGAGTGGCCCGGCAACCTGAAAGTGGCAATCAATCTCTCCGTCTATCAATTCCGTCATTCGAGCCTGCTGGCCACCGTCGTTTCAGCACTGAGCGAGACAGGTCTTTGTCCCGGACGCCTGGAGATCGAGGTCACGGAATCCATCCTGCTTTCCGAGGTCGAGCAAAGCTTATCGCTGCTGCGTGCCCTCAAGGAGCTCGGTATTCGCATCGCGATCGATGATTTCGGCACGGGCTATTCCTCGCTCAGCTATCTGCGCTCCTTCTCTTTCGACAAGATCAAGCTCGACCGCAGTTTCGTCGCCGGCATGGATGCCGATCCCGGTAATCTTGCCATCGTGCGGGCCGTAGTTGGCATCGCCTCCGGCTTCAATGCGGTCACATTGGCTGAAGGCATCGAGACGGAGGCTCAATTGGCAAAATTGCGAGCCGAGGGCTATCACGAGGTGCAGGGTTTCCTGCTCGGCCGGCCAATGTCACGCGAGGATGCCCTGGCGCGAATTCTCCGTGAGGCCTATCCCGCCCCGACGTTACGTGCCCGAAAACCAGCGCATGTATGACCGCCGAAACCTTCGGGCGGCCGTCGCAATTAATAACCAAAAAAATTTGGTACCTTGTTGTCGGGAAGGGTGGTTGACCAACGTCCTTGGATCAGCCCCGACAAGGGCGCGACACAAAGAACCGTTCCAAGGAGACCAACATGAGTGATGCAACAGAACAGTCCCAGCAGCCGCGCGTGCCGGTTCGCGGCGGCGTCGTAGCCTATCTGACGGTAGATGGCGCTGTGAAGGCAGCCGAATTCTACAAGCGCGCCTTCGGCGCCGAGCAGGCCTTCATGTATCCGGTCGATGAAAAAGGCCGGACCATGCATATTCATCTCTACATCAACGGCAGCTCGGTCATGCTCGGCGACGCTTTTCCGGAATACGGCCATGCGCTGGAAAAGCCGCAGTCCTTCACGATGCAGCTTGTCGTCGATGACCTCGATTTCTGGTGGAAGCGTGCCGTCGATGCGGGAGCGGAAGTGGTCGTCGAGCCGCAGGTTATGTTCTGGGGCGATCGCTGGGGCCAGCTGCGCGATCCATTCGGCGTCGCCTGGGCGATGAATGCGCCGGTCAACGGCTGACGATATAATGCCCTCGGTGTTTGTGGCGCCGAGGGCATTTCTTTTGGTCCCGCTGCGAAGACGCTATTCTGCAAGCAGGGTCCGCGAGAGAGGATGCTCAGCGTCCGTAAGGCCGTCCAGAACCGAATAGTGATGCTTGTCGGGCTCCACCACGACCTCGGTCGCCGCGCCGAGCCCGGTCCAGATATTGGCGAGCAGCGCATTCTGGCGGACGAATTCGGCGCGCTCGGCACCGCCAGCCCAACAGGTTAGGCGAATGTTGTCGACCGGCTCGAGGAGAGCCGGGCTTTCGGTCCTTGCTTCGGCGTCGTCGATCTGAAGCTGCGCGTTCATGCTGCGCTTCATGATCGGGCGCAGATCATGAAGGCCGGAAATGGCAAGCACATGGCGAATGCGTTTGCGGATTGTCTCGTTCAGCGGCGATGTCGTTGTCATCATGCGGGCGACAAGCTGACCGCCCGCCGAATGGCCGGTCAATACGATGGGTCCGCTGACGAGTTCAGCCGCTTTCGTGATCGCGGAGGCGATTTCCTTGCCGATCCCGGCGATGCGATTTTCCGGGCAAAGCGTATAGGACGGGATCGCAACCGCGTATCCTCTGATAATTGAGCCTGCTGCAAAGTGCGACCAGTAGCTTTTGTCCAGTTGCAGCCAGTAACCGCCATGGACGAAAACCACCAATCCCTGCGGCTGGCTTTCGGGCAGAAAGAGATCGAAGCGATTGCGCTCCGCAGGACCATAGGCCAGATCGAGTTTCGCGCGTCCCGCGGTCGTCAGCCTGTCACGGAAGGATTTTGCCGGCTCGACCCAGGCGGCTGGCCAGTGATCGCCGTCGACGATATAGGCGCCATTGGTATAGGCTGCGTCCCAATCGGTGACCCTGAAATAGCTCATGTTCAGCTTCCTCTCTCCAGCTGCCGACGCCTGTAGATCAGGTCACGGCCGCGCGCACCGCAAAGCGTGCGTCCTTCCATGATCCGCTGCTCAGGATTTCCTCAAGCACCGTCACGGCGCGCCATACGTCATGATAACCGACATAGAGCGGCGTAAAGCCGAAGCGCAATGTCGACGGGGCGCGGAAATCGCCGATGACGCCGCGTTCGATCAGCGCCTGCATGACCTCATAAGCATTGCTGTGGATGAAGGACACCTGGCTGCCGCGCTTTTCGCTGTCGCGCGTCGTCTCGAGTTCCACACCATATTGGCCGCATTTGGCTTCGACCAAACGGATGAAGAGATCGGTCAGCGCTATGCTTTTCCGGCGCAGCGCGTTCATGTCCACCTCATCCCAGATGGAGAGCGCTCCTTTCAGAGCCCGCAAGGAGAGGATCGGCTGCGTGCCGCAGAGAAAACGCTTGATGCCGGCATCGCCGTCGAAGCTTTGTTCGAAGGCGAAGGGACGGGCGTGGCTCCACCAGCCACTGAGCGGCTGGACGATCGATGCGTGATGACGCTTCGCCGCGTAGATGAAGGCCGGCGCGCCCGGGCCGCCATTCAGATATTTGTACGTGCAGCCGACGGCGAAATCGGCACCGGCACCGTCGAGATCGACGGGCAGGGCGCCGGCGCTGTGACACAGATCCCAGATGACGAGTGCGCCCGCTGCCTGGATGCGCTTCGTCAGTGCCACCATGTCGCGCAGTTCGCCGCTCTTGTAGTTGACATGATTGACGAGAACGACGGCGACGGTCTCATCGATCAATTCCTCGATGGTGTCGGCATCGCGGCCTTCGAGGCGCAGCGTGACACCTGGGCGCGTCGAAACGACGCCTTCGGCCATGTAGAGATCGGTCGGGAAACTGTCGCCCTCCGCCACGATCACGTTGCGATCCGGTCGCATCGCGAGCGCCGCATGAAGTGTCTTGTAGATGTTGATCGAGGTGGAGTCGGTCACGACAGTCTGCCCTTCGGCAGCGCCGATCAGTCTGCCGATACGATCACCGAGTTCCAGTGGCAGATGAAACCACCCGGCGCTGTTCCAGCTGCGGATCAGGCCATTGCCCCATTCTTCCATGGCGGCCTGGCGCACTTCGGCAAAAACCTCGTGCGAGGCCGCGCCGAGCGAATTGCCGTCGAGATAGATGACGCCAGCGGGCAGGGCGAAGCGGCTGCGGAAGACGCGCAGCGGGTCGGCCTCGTCCATGGCCTCGACGGCCGCGAGATCGGGAAGGCTATCCATGATGTCGTTGCCTCGTAAACTTATTCGCGAATGGTTTCTCGGGTGACGGCTCCGCCGCGGCTGCGGCGGATGCTCGGCAGCGCCAGCATGATCAGCACGAACAGGCCGGTAGCGAGTTTGAGGTTCGGCGGCGGCATGCCGGCGGCAAGGCAGAGCGATACGAGCTGATAATAGATGATGGAGCCGACGAAGGGCGCCAGCAACTGACGCAGGACTGTCTGCTTGCCGGTGAAAGCTTCGCCGATCATCAGCGCTGCAAGGCCGTTGATGAGGATGCCGATACCCATATTGACATCGGCAAAGCCCTGCGATTGCACCATCAGTGCACCGCTTGCGGCTGAAAAGGCGCTGGCGATGCCGACGCCGCCGATGGTGGCAGCCCAGACATTGATGCCCTGTGCCTCGGCCATGTCGGGATTGGAGCCGACCGCCCGCATGGCCGTGCCTTTCTCCGTCTTGAAGTAAAGGTTAAGGGCGATCAACACGATGATGGCAAGCAGGCCGGCGATGACGATCTTGCTCGCGGGAAAGCCGGGCTCGGTGAATGGCACGACATCGAACACGGTCGGAGAGCCGAAGACGGAGAGGTTCGATTTGCCCATGATGCCGAGGTTGACACTATAGAGCATGGTCGACATCAGGATGCCGGCAAGCAGCGTATGGATGCGGAAGCGCAGGTGAATGAAGGCCGTGCAGCAGCCGGCGGCAAGGCCGACGGCGAAGGCGACCGCAATGGCAAGCGGCGGCGCGACGCCGGCGGCAAGCAGGATGCCGCAGACGCAGCCGCCGAGCGGAAACGCACCTTCACTGGTCAGATCCGGAAAGCTCAGCATACGGAAGGGGATCATGATGCCGAGGACGACGAAGCTCAGGATGAAGCTCTGCGCCAGCGTGACCGGGATGAGCGAGACGAAGCTCGAAACGGTTGATTGAATGAAATCCATCATGATGTCAGCTCACCAGCAGCATGCGGTCGGTCTTGACGGCGAAGTGGCCGATCAGTTCGGGCACGGTGATGCGCCG
Source organism: Rhizobium sp. ERR 1071 (assembly GCF_007828675.1). Taxonomy (NCBI): domain Bacteria; kingdom Pseudomonadati; phylum Pseudomonadota; class Alphaproteobacteria; order Hyphomicrobiales; family Rhizobiaceae; genus Rhizobium; species Rhizobium sp. ERR 1071. Next base: position 248,268 of record NZ_VITM01000004.1, read on the forward strand.
CTTGCCATCTCCGGTTATTTCGAGATGGACGCGGCCGGCATCGAGCATGATGATGCTGTCGCCGAAATCGACGGCGTGCTGCATGTTGTGCGTGACCATCAATGTCGTCAGCTTCAGCGCCTCGACCGTGCGCACTGTTGCCTGCATGACGATATCGGCCGTGCGCGGGTCGAGCGCGGCTGTGTGTTCATCGAGCAGCAGCACATCTGGCGAGCCACCGACCGCCATGATGAGCGACAGCGACTGGCGCTGGCCGCCCGAAAGAAGCTCTACTTTTGTGTCCAGCCGATTTTCGAGGCCGAGGCCGAGGACGGCGAGCCGATCCTTGTAGGCGGCGAGCCGCGCCGCATTCAGGCCGGGCCGAAATCCTCTGGCTTTGCCGCGCAGTTCCGCCAGAAGCATGTTTTCGCCGACCGTCATGCTGGCGGCGGTTCCCTTCATCGGATCCTGAAATACGCGAGCCAGACGCGCGGCGCGTTTGTGGACCGGCATGTTCGTCACGTCATCACCGTTAATGAGGATCTGACCGGAATCGAGGCTGAGAGCGCCGGAAATCGCATTCAGCATGCTGCTCTTGCCGGCGCCGTTGGAACCGATGACGACGCCGAATTCGCCTGTCTTGAGGGAGAGCGTCAGGCCATTAAGCGCGACCTTTTCGTCGGGCTGGCCTCTGTAGAAAACCTTGCGCGCGGATTTGATCTCAAGCATCCGTGCCTCCCCTGCAGTGTAGGGTTATGAAATGGCGGCGTTCCTGACGCCGCCATGGATCGGATTGATCCTACAGCGCCGCGCGTCACATCTGACGCGCAAAAGTCGCTGTAGCACTTTAAAGCTGCTGCATAATTTTATCCTTAGATCGACATCGATTTAAGGAATTATGCAGTAGAAAATGCCGCCTATTACTTCGTGAAGCAATTGCAATCGGCAAGCGAAGCCGGAACTTCGGCGCCGAATGCTTTCAACACGGTCTTGTTGATCAGCGGCGCGTGGTCCTTGTAAGCCGGAACGGAGGGCTTGATCGTCTTCGGATCGGCACCCTTGAGGATCTCAGCGGCGATCTTGCCGGCATTTTCGCCAACCTGCTCATAGTTGACAGCAAAGCTTGCCGGCACGACGCCATTGCGGACGGCCGCGTCGTCGGAATTGACGATCGGGATCTGAGCCTGGCGGGCGGCGGCGGCAACGGCGGGGATTGCCGGCTGCAATAGGTTGGAAGCGGGCGTGTAGATCACGTCTGCCTTGCCGGCGAGCGATGCGATGCGCTGCTGAATGTCGTTGACATTGTCGACGCCGACCGGAACCACTTCGAAGCCGGCTGCCGGAGCGGCGGCCTTGACCTTGTCGATCAGCGCAACGTCGTTGGCCTCGCCCGGATTATAGGGCACGCCGATGCCCTTGGCATTCGGAAGCAGCTTCTTGGTGAAGGTGAGGATGGCCGAGATGTCCTGCAGGTCGCTCGAGCCGGTGATGCCTGTGTCACCGGCGTCCCAGGACGGGACGAGCTTGGCGGCGACGGGATCGGTGACGGCCGTAAAGACGATCGGAATGCCGGAGCCGGCCAGCGCCTTCTTGGCAATCTGCGATACGGGGGTGGTCACCGTATACATCAGCTTCGGATGTTCGGATTGCAGCTTGGCGATCATCTGCGGAACGAGCGAGGCGTCGAAGCTCGTGTTGCTTTCGGAATAGACGACATCCTTGCCTTCGACGAAGCCGTTGTCAGCAAGAGCCTTCTTAAAGCCGGCAATCGATGCGTTGAGCTGCGGATGCTCGCCGAAGTTGGCGATGGCGATCTTGATGGGCTCGGCCGATGCGGTTGCAACGCTTGCTGCGAAGGCGCCGACGACAGCGAGGCCGGCCAGCCACTTGGACGTAGATCTCAGCATATTTTCCTCCCGGTGTAATAAGGAGCCGTTTTCCTTCGGCTCTCTCGGGCAGGGATCATAGCGAGTGCTGCAGGCCTGTCAATTTGTGATATATGATATTCACGATGGGCATATATAATATATAATTTCCGGATAAGGAGCTTTTATATATAATCTGCGCCTGGGGAGGATCGGGACGAGGGCCATGCAGGACAAGGATGCGCTGAGCAAGACGGAAGCGGCTTACTGGCTGTTGCGACGCGACATCCTCAATACCAAGCTAAGGCCTGGTGCCTCTCTTCGGTTGAGCGCCCTTCGGGATATCTACGGCCTCGGCTGGACGCCGCTTCGCGAGGCGCTGTCGCGGCTGGAGGCCGAAAAGCTTGTGACTGCGATCAGCAATCGCGGCTTCGCTGTCGCTCCAGTATCGCGGGCCGAACTGGAGGACCTGACGCGGGCGCGCATGGTCGTAGAGCTGCCGCTTCTCATGGAGTCGATTGAGAAGGGTGGCCCGGATTGGGAATCGGCCGTCGTTACTGCACATTATCGCCTCTCACGCTGCAAGATCGTGCCCGACTCCGCCTCGGAGGAGATGGCGGACGAATGGGATGAGAAGCACAGCGCCTTTCACGCTGCGCTTGTCAGCGCGGCAACGTCGAACTGGCTCCAGCGTTTCCAGTCCACCATCTCGGATCAGCTTCGCCGCCACCATCGTTTTCTCGGCCTTGCGCCGACGCAGCGCGCGGCTGCTGGCCTTTCGATCGGTTATGAAAAAGCCGTTGCCGCTTTGCAGGATGCCATGGCGATCGAGCATCATACGGCATTGATGGAAGCGGCCCTCGACCGGGATCTGGAACGTGCCAGAGCGCTGATGACCGAGCATATCGGGTACACGCTGCAGGTTTATATTCGCTCGGAGGGTCATGTGAGTTAGGTCGAAACCGGATCATCGGAGAGCTGGAACGCTTGGCGCGCGAGATGTCTCCCCCTGCAGGTTTTCGTCGATAAGCCGCTCGTCAGCGCCGCCAAGGAAAATATCCTTGCCGGCGTTGCCGCTATCGAATGCGAACTGGTGCGCACCCCAGGGTCTTTCCAGCCCGTTCCAGTGATTGCAGCTCCATCGGTTCGATTCCCGTTAGGAGCGCTCAACTTGGGCCTGCCTGGGGTGGGTGATCGGTCATTGCCCAAAGCGACTGGGTAGGAAAGGGCATGCGTTGTCGCTGATGCGACGTTCCAATGCGTCGAGTACCAGATCCGCCGTTTTGGGAGCTGCCGCGATGCCGACATGCCCGTGGCCGAATGCGGCGATCAGGCTGGGATGGCGTGACAGTGGGCCGATCACAGGAAGCCCGTCGGGCGTGGATGGCCGATGTCCCATCCAGAGGCGAAGGTGGGGTGTCTTGTCGGCAGCCAGATAGGGGTAGCTCGCCAGGGCATGGCGTTGCAGCACCTGCGCGCGCTCCCAATTAGGGGGTTTGTTCACGGTTGCAAGCTCGACCTGGCCCGAAAGGCGCAGGCCCATATTGGTCGGCGTATTGGCCATCCGGCCGGTACTCGGCATGACGGGAATTTCGAAGGGTGCCTGCCCTGATGTCACAGTCACATGATAGCCCCGTTCGCTCTGCATCGGAATGCGCACGCCAAGCGGGCGAAGCAGGCGGCCGGAATGTATGCCCGCGGCCACGACGATGCGGTCGGCAGATAGCGTCTCGCCACCCTCCAGCACCGCCTGCGGCGTTACGCCGTCGAGGATAGCTGTCACGGCGGACTGGTGGAATTGTACACCCTTGCGTCGAGCGGCTTCCACAATGCCGGCTACATAGCTTCCGGTGTCGCGGCAATGGGCGCCGTTCACCACATGGATGGCGAAGCGATAGGGGGGACCGAGAGCCGGAAGCCTTTTCCGGATTTCGGTCTCGTCCCACTCCACATATGCTACGCCGTTTTCTCGGCGCAGTTCCCAGCTCAGCGCTTCCGCCTCGAAGGAGGCCCGGTCGGGATAAGCGTAGAGCAGCCCTTTCTGAAGAACGAGCTGTTCCTGTCCGGTCTTTCGCGCGAGTTCCAGATGTCGCTCAGGGCCATCATGCAGCAGGAAGTTCAGCAATTTCGCCGTCCGGCGTACGCGGGTCTTACTGGCGCCAGCCCACAAGAACCGCAGGAGCCAAGGCGTCAGCTGCGGCAGCGACCTCCAGTCGATCGTCAGCGGCCCGTTTCGATCGAGAAGGAAACCGGGAACCTTACGCCACAAACCGGGCATGCTCATCGGAATGATCGATGCCGGGCTGATCCAGCCGCCATTGCCGTAGCTTGCCCCGGCTTCGCTACCCGGGGCGTTGCCGTCGCAAAGCGCGACATCCCAGCCTGCCTCCGCCAATCTCAATGCCGCGGTGGCACCGATAATGCCAGCGCCAACAACGATTACCTTGCCTGTCATTGCCGTTTTCGTCCTGCTCTCAGGAAAGTCCGCCATGGAAATGGCTGAGGAATTCTCGCGTTCTCGCCTCGCGAGGCTCGTTGATGACCTGGCGCGCATCACCCGACTCGACGACGAAGCCGTCCTGCATGAAGATGACCGTATCGGCGACATCGCGGGCAAAGGCCATCTCATGAGTGACGAGGATCATCGTCATGCCCTGCTCGGCTAGCTGACGAATGACCGCCAGAACTTCGCCGACCAGTGCAGGGTCGAGTGCCGAGGTGGCCTCATCAAACAGCATGACTTCCGGTTTCATGGCGAGCGCGCGCGCGATCGCCACGCGCTGCTTCTGCCCGCCCGAAAGCTGCTCCGGGCGCGTGTCGGCTTTCGCGACCAGGCCGACCTTGGCGAGAAGCTCCATCGCGACGGTTCGCGCGGAATTCCTGTCCTGCTTCAGCACGCTCACAGGCCCAACCATCACGTTGTCGATGACGCTCATATGCGGGAACAGATTGAAGTTCTGAAACACCATACCGGTATTGGCACGGAAGGCCGCAAGGTCCCGGTCGCGCATGGCAACCCGGCCCGCGGAAAAATCCATCCGCCTCCCGCCGATGGTAATGCAGCCCGCATCCGGCAACGACAGCAGATTGAGGCTGCGCAACAGGGTCGACTTTCCCGAGCCGCTTGGCCCGATCATCGCCACCACATGACCGCGCGGCACCGAAAGGTTGATGTCCTTCAAGACGTCGAGAGGACCGAAGGATTTCTTCAGGCCCACGACCTCGATCATCGGCTCTTCTGCGCCCATTCTCTCTATCTTGCCATTCATGCCTTACGACCCTCCAGCCAGTGCGCCAGGCGCGTCATGGGGAACAGGACCGCCAGATAGACGAATGCAATCAAAGTGTAGGTTTCAAGCGGCCGGTAGGTGGCCGAGGTCACGAGCTGACCTTGATAGAGCAGGTCGGGCACGGCGAGCACGGAGAGAAGCGAGGTGTTTTTGAGCTGCAGGACAGACTGGTTGACCAGCGGCGGCACCATGCGGCGCAACGCCTGCGGCAGAATGATCTTGGCCATCAACTGGCCTCGACGCATGCCGATCGCGCGGCCGGCATCCCATTGCCCGGCATCGATCGAGACGATGCCGCCCCGAATGATCTCCGCATAGAACGCGGCGCCGTACATGGTCAGCGTGATGAAGGCTGCCATCGCAGGGGAGATCTGAATTCCGACCAGCATGGGCAAGGCATAGTAGCACCAGACCAATTGTACGAGCACGGGCGTACAGCGAAAGAGTTCCACGATCGTCATGATCGGAACGGTGACGATTTTCAGACCCGAAAGCCGGGCAAGAGCGAAGAGCGTGCCGACAAGGATTCCGGAAACGATGGTCAGAACGGTAAAGCCGACCGTGTAGCCCAAGCCCTGAAGAAAGAGGCCGCGATACTGCCATAGGCTGGAAAAGTCCCATTGATACTGCATCACAGCGCGCTTTGTTCGGCCCGGCTGAAAGTCCGGGGAGAGGTTGATGTAAAAAGCCACTCGCCCAATGTCAGGATGTCGAAGACGGGAAGGCCGAGAGCCGTCGCGATCGCCTGCGCAAAGGGTGGCATGTTGGTGCATTCCAGCACGATGGCGCCGACCGACGGATGCTCGGCGACGAGCTTGCGAGCAGCATCGATCACTTCGGCCTCCAGCGCCGCGTGATCGTATGCGGCAGAGCCTTCGATGAGCGCGTGAAATGCCCCGTTGGCGGGCACGCCGCGCACGGGCACGGATGGATCTGCTCCGCAGGCTTCGAACACCTCGGGAACGAGGCTTCCTGCATCATACGTTATCACGCCGGGGCGCAGGCCTGCGCCGAGCGCCATCTCGACCATGGGCAGCTGCATGAGACTGGAGGCAGCCACCGGCACGCCCAACGCCTCGGCCAGTTTCCGTTGGTGTCGCGCCATGAAGCCGCAGGACGTGACAATCGCGCGGCAGCCCTCCGAAATCAGCTCCCGTCCGGCGGCGACGAAATCGTCGACGAGACCCTCGCCGCCAGCACGGACGACGAGGGAAACGGATGCACCGCGCACCCGACGGAACCGGACCGGAAAGCGCCATGATCCAGCATGGCCGACATCGCCGGGCGGGCGTTCGAACGTCGTGTCCAGCATGATGATGCCCAAGGCACCCGAAGAGACAGACATGGTCGTGCCTGTCAGAAGGTCAGGCTTGCAGGCAGTGCAGCCTTGTCGACACCCACGAGCGCGAGGCTATCGACAATCCAGCCCGAGACCTTGCCTTGTCCGCGGCGTTCCGCAAGCCAGGCATCGACATAGTCGCGGAACTCGCCATTCGGATCGCGGCGCACGCCGATCGTGGTCGGCTGGCTTCCGTGAGGGTCGGGAATGATGAGTTTGACGTTTGGAGCGAGGTGTTTCGTCGTCACGACAGCGAGGAGCGCGACCTGGATGATGGCATCGGCGCGACCCGACTGAAGCGCCAGAATGGTCTCATCGGCAGATTTGAGCGCAACCAGCGTGCAGTTCGGCAGGTTCTTGCGGGCGAAGTTGTCCTGCGTCGAGCCGAGGTCGACGGCCACCCGCATCTCCGGTCTGTTCATTTCCTCCCACTTCGTCACCTCCAGATCCTTGCGGGCAACGAGTGTGAAGGTATTGTCCATCAGTGCCTTGGTGAAATCGACAACCTTGGCGCGCTCCGGATTGTTGCTGAGCCCGAACATGATATCGATCTTGTTGCTTTGGAGATCGATCACGGAGTTGCCCCAGGTCGTCTCGACCAGTTCCAGCTTGACGCCGATATATTGCGCGAGGTCTTGTCCCATCGCGACGCAGAAACCTTCCCATTTTCCGGTTGCGAGATTCTTGTGATAATAAGGCTCGGTGCCTGCAAACACGCCGATCCGTAGCGCCCCCCGCGCCCGGATCGCTTCGAGCGTCGGACCTTCGGTCGCTGCAAGAAGTGCGGAGGATGGAAGTAGCGCAGCAGCGCCTGCGAGCAGCACTGCCCTTCCGAAATCACGTCTGTTCATGGTCATATCCCAGTTGATTGCTCGTTCCCTATTGCGCCTTGCGGGCGATCAATGCGTTTTCGCGATTGATTTTGTTGGAAAGGACGACCGAATAGGTCACGCTTTCGATTTCTTCGATCCGCGCAAGCTCATCGATGAGCGCTTCCAGATCTTCTAAAAAATTGACGTTCACGCGGCAGAGAATGTTGGCCGGGCCGCTGATCGCGTCGGCGGTCAGGATCTCGGGATAGCCGCGCAATACCGCAAACAGCCTTTGCGTCGCGCGCAGGGCGGTGGTGATGAAGATATAGGCTGAAACGCTTTGATCAATCTCGCGACGGCCCACGATCGCACGATAGCCAAGAATGACGCCGCGACGTTCCAGCCGCTCGATACGCTCCTGGACACTTGAGCGCGCGAGGCCGACGCGTCGCGCCAGTTCACTGGCCGTTACGCGTGCGTTTTCCTCCAGGATGCTAAGCAGATTGCGGTCAATGCTGTCGCCGTAGTCCATGTCGTTCCCACTTTCTTTTGCGGGAAGACTGGGGCCAAATTTTCCCAAAGAAAAGCATTGAAAAATGGGTTCTTCATGACTTTTATTCATGCTGGTCAACAGGAGCTTCGTCATGCGCCGTTTTCTGCCGTCCTTGAGCGCCCTGCATGCCTTCGATGCATCCGTGCGTCACTTGAGCTTTACCAAGGCTGCCGAGGACATGGGGATCACGCAGAGCGGCATCAGCCGGCAGATAAAAAACCTTGAGGATTTTCTGGGGCTTACCCTGTTCGAGCGCGCCGGCCCGAAGCTGGTGCTGACGGAGGAGGGCGCGCGCTATTACGATGAGATTTCGCGCCTGCTCGACAAGTTGGAAGATGTCTCCATCGATGCCGTCCGCGGTCGAAAGGCGCAGAGCATGCTGAAGATCGGCTTTCCGCCGACATTGATGCGGCGCTGGGGTGCTGCGATGCTGACCGCCTTTGCAGCCGCGCATCCTCAAACATGGTTCGAGGTCTATCCCTGTCGTCACGATCTCGATTTCGCGGCATCCGAGCTGGATCTTGCGTTCGTGCGCGGTACGGGCAATTGGAGCGGGGCGCGCAGTCAGTTGCTCTTCGATGAAGAGTTGATCGTTGTGGGAGCGCCGAATCTGGTGCCATTGCAAGGCCTGCCAAACGACGAGGCGCTGCTGGAATACCCGCTGATCCAGAATTCCAGCCGGCCGAGCCTGTGGCTGCATTGGCTGCGGGGAGCAGGTGTGCACTACAAGAGCCGCATCTACGGTCCGCGTTTGCCGAACTTCGATATGATCCTCGAATGTGCCATCAGCGGCATGGGGCTGGCGGTCGTTCCCGAGCTCCATGTGCGCACCGAACTTGCCGCAGGAATTCTGAAGCCCGCCTTAAGCAGGCTCCAGACGTCGGGGGAAGGCTTTTATCTCTGTTTCCCGCAGGCGCGGATGAACTCGGCCAACGTGCGGATCTTCCGCGATTGGTTCGCCACCGAATTCACGCGCCGGCGGCAATTCCTGCCTCTGGCGTATCCCTTGGATCAAAAATAGGCCTTCTCCACCGGCTTTAGCTCGAGCGGATCCTCTCCCCGCTTCAATAGCCATGAATAGACCGGCGGTACCCGGTCTGCGATGGATTCGACATGAACGTCGATGAAGCACGGCCCATCGTCGTGAGCAAAGGCGGACGCCAACGCGGTATCGAGTTCCGAAGCCGTTTTGGCCGTCCATGCCTTGAGACCATAAGCCTCCGCGATTGCCTGACCGCGCGGCGCCAGAAAATCCACACCGAAGCACTGATTATGACCTTTGAGCCGGTGGAGGCCCTTGATCCAGCCGAATGTCCCGTTGTTGAAGAGGATAAGGATCGCCGGCACCTGCAGGCGCATCAGTGTTTCCAGTTCGCCGACCGTCATGCCGAACGATCCGTCGCCGAAGAGACCGATCGGCCTCTTGGATGGATCGGCCCGCCAGGCTCCGACTGTGGCGGGAAGCGCTGAACCCAGGCCGCCAAAGGCACGTGGTATGGCAAAGCGGGTCTCGCGGTCATTGATTTTGAGGAAGCGCGTCATGTATGGGGTCGGCGTTCCCGCATCGGAGTAGATGAGCGCGGGCTTGCCGGAAGATTGCAAAGCTTGATTGAAAGCACGCACGGCGCGCTCGGGCCGTAAAGGAACCCGCTCGTCGGAAAGCGCCTCCTCCGCATGCTCCCAAAAGACTTGCCGGCGCCGGTTGAGCTCGCCGACCCAGGCTTCGTGCAATGCGGGCTCGATACTTGCTTTCAGCTCCAGCAACTCCGTGAGGACAAGCAAGGCATCTCCCTGGATGGACAGCAGATTCTCGTAGTTGTTCGCCATGATCTCGGGCGAGATATCGATCTGCGCCAGGCGTTTATTGAGCGTGATCCGCGGAAAGGTCCAGCCGATGGTGACGACCGAACCAATGCGCGAGCCTACGAACAGCGTGAAGTCGGAATGTTCAAGCGCCCAGTTCGCATGCGGATGATATCCGTTGTCGCCGATGACGCCGATTGCGAGGCGATGGTCGTCATCGATTGCACCCTGGCCAGTCATCGTCGTGCACATCGGCACATTGAATTTTTCGGCAAGCCGGGTGATCTCGTTGCCTGCACGGGCGCGGTTCACCCCACCTCCCGCCACGATCAGCGGTCGCTCGGCCCTGGAAAGAAGCTCCAGCAGCTTTTCGAGCTTCGAGCGCGGCGGCAGCGTAGGATAAGCAGGGAAGGTACGGCATTCCTCCTCGACATGCAGAGATATTCGCGTCAGGTCTATCTCGGCCAGAAGCATATCCTCGGGGATCTGCAGATGTACCGCGCCAGGTTTGCCTGAGCAGGCGACGCGAAAGGCGCGGCGGATGATTTCGGGCAGTTTTTCCGGCGTCTTTACCTGCACGGACAGCTTTGTGACCGGTTCGAACAGTTTCGCGCAATCTAATTCCGTCAGGACGCCGCGTCCCTCGCCGGGTAGTGGAATGTCGATGGTCAGCAGGATTACCGGCACCGACGATCCGTTCGCTTCAGCGACCGGCGGCAAGGAATACATCGCGCCGGCGCCCGATGGGCATTCAAACACGCCGGGCTTGTTGGTGAACCGCCCGTAAGCATCCGCCATGAAGCCGGCAGAGCGCTCGTCGCGGGCCATCACATGCCGTATTTCGCCTTCGCGGTGCTGAAGTGCTTCATAGAGCGGCACATTGGTATCTCCGGGGACACCAAAGATCGTATCGACCCCGTATCCGATGAGCATGTCTACCAGAATGTCAGCACCGCGCATTCGTCTCTCCTGTATCTCGCTGTGCTGATCAGGATAATGAAGCAGAGGTTTGCCGGGGACCGGCAAATCGGCGGCTTGAAGCGGCAGCCGCCGGCAATCTGCCGGCTCTGTCCTTGAGATTGTATGGGGCTGGCGTGCGCCAAGCGCATTGCGATCATATCCGCGCTGTGACTTACCAAGCGAGGCGTTATCGATTGCTGTCGTGAGGTGGTGAGGCGACCGATCCGCGCTCGATCAGGCCTGTTTTGATGGCGGTTCGCCCGACGGGCAGATCCTTGCCGTTCAGCCGCGAGATAAGGCGCTCGGCCGCCTTCTTTCCCATTTCGTAGACCGGCTGGTCGACGACGGTGATCGGCGGTGTCGTGACGGTCGTCCAGTCCGCATCAAGGAAAGAGATCATCGATATATCGCGCGGCATGGACAATCCCAGTTTTTGCAAGGTCTTGAAGACCCTGAGCCCGACGAGACTGTCCGACGCTATGATGGCGGTCGGAGGCGCCGCATCGTGCAGCAGGCTCTTGACGACATCATCCGTCCTTGACTGGTCGGTCGCGCCGAGCCGCACGTAATATAGCGCGTTCTCGATGCCCGCATCGGCCTGCTCCTTCAACATGCCATCCACCCGTTCGTGCACGGCAGAATTGGAAATGCTGCTGATATCGCCAAGGGGTTCGCTCCCGGCATCCATCGCCGATATATAGGCGATCCGTCTATGCCCCATGTCGAGAAGATGGCGGGTGGCGACCATGGCGGCATCGAAATCGTCACCCGTCACGGCGTCGACGCCGAGCTCCGGAATGTTTCGGTCAAAGAGGACAAGAGGCACGCCGACGCGGCGTATGTCCTGAAGATGCTCCATTCGGTCGCAGCGTGCCGGCGTTACGATCAATCCATCGACGCGCTTGCCGATGAGCAGGTCGACCGCCGACTTTTCCGCATCGAGTTCTTCACCGGAATTGGCAATGATCACATTGAAGCCGGCCATGCGCGCGGCATCGCTGATGCCCCGGACGGCAAGGCTGAAGAAGGCATTTTCGATATCGCCGACCACGACCCCGATGATGCCGGATTTGCCTGTCGTCATGCTCCGGGCAAGTTCGTTCGGCCGGTATTCGAGCGCCGCCGCAGCGGCAAGCACCTGCTCGCGAACCTTGTCACTGACGGTGCCATAGCCGCCGAGCACGCGGGCAGCGGTCGCCTTCGAGACTTTAGCGACCCTGGCAACATCGGCGACTGTTACGGAGCGTTTCGAGGTGAGGGGCTCTTCCATGGTATGACGATTACAAGAGTTGTTGACGGGCGGTCAATCTGAAGTTAACAAATAGCATTGAGACCGGTCTCTTTATGCATGATACCGGTCTCTTGTCCAGAAAATCTCTTGCTGCCGCAAGGAGTGGAGATGCGGACGCGCATGCATGAATGCCGATAAGAGCATCCTTCAGAGCGGAGAACGAACATGAAACTATCCAGCATTTTCTCGGCCATCGCCGCGCCTCTGCGCGCTGGCGTGCTCGCCTATATCGTCGCGGCAAGCGTCGGCCCGGCGGTCGCCGCCGACAATCCCTATAACCTGATCGATCCGAACGTCATCAGCGTCGGCACGATGGGAGATTCCAAGCCCTACACCTTCACGACGGCCGATGGGCAATTCACCGGCTTCGATATAGAGCTCTTTCTGAACGTCGTTTCCCGCATGGGCTTTCCCAAGGACAAGGTGACGTTTACCGGCCAGGAGTTCTCGGCCTTGCTGCCCTCCGTTGCCAACCAGCGTTTCGACGTCGCCGTCGCGGCGATCGGAACGACCGAAGCACGCAAGAAGACGGTCGACTTCTCCGATGGCTATCTCGCCGGCTATCTCTCGGTTCTGACATCGGATGCCTCGATGAAGGATGCAGCCGGCCTCAAGGGCAAGCGCCTCGGCGTCGTGCAGGGCACGCTGCAGGAGGTCTATGCCACGAAGAATTTCACCGGCACCGATCTCGTCAAATTTCCGGACAACAATTCTGCCGTGGCGGCGCTGAACAACGGCACCATCGATGCACATTTCCTCGATTATGAAGCAGCCAAACAATATGGCGAGCGCTATCCGGCACTGAAGATTGCCGTGAATATCCCATCCTTCGACGCACCGGCGGGCTTCGTCGTCCACAAGGGCAACGACGCCTTCCGGCTGGCGCTCAACAAGGCGCTGCACGAAGCGATGCAGGATGGCACCTGGAAGACGCTCTATGAGAAATGGTTCCCCGGCTCGCCGATGCCCGATCAATATCTTCCCAAGAAGTAAGGCCGCGCTGCTGCCCGGCTTCCCGGGCAGCAGCATCAACCTGCCTCACGAATTTCATGGGGAATTGAATGGATTGGCTTGAAAATCTCCGTCGCAGCTTCCTCGATTGGGATGCGATGGCAGAAGTCCTGCCGAGCATGATCACGGTCGGACTGAAGAACACACTCATCCTGGCGGCAGCCTCCACCGTGCTCGGCGTCATCATCGGCATGGTGCTCGCCGTTATGGGCATTTCGCAGTCACGTTGGCTGCGCCTGCCGGCGCGCATCTATACCGATATTTTTCGCGGCCTGCCGGCGATCGTGACGATCCTCATCATTGGCCAGGGCTTTGCCCGCATCGGTCGCGAGATCTTCGGGCCGTCGCCTTTTCCGCTTGGCATCATCGCGCTGAGCCTGATCGCCGGTGCCTATATCGGCGAGATCTTTCGATCCGGCATTCAGAGCGTCGAGCGCGGGCAGATGGAAGCCTGCCGCGCGCTGAGCATGAGCTACGGACAGGGCATGAGACTGATCGTCATTCCGCAAGGGGTCCGGCGTGTCCTGCCCGCCCTCGTCAACCAGTTCATCGGCAACGTCAAGGATTCGAGCCTTGTCTACTTCCTGGGGCTGCTGGCCTCTGAGCGCGAAATCTTTCGCGTCGGCCAGGATCAGGCTGTGGTGACGGGCAATCTCTCGCCTCTGCTGCTGGCCGGCATCTTTTATCTGGTCATCACCGTGCCGCTGACGCATCTCGTCAACTACATCGACGCGCGTTTGCGCCTTGGACGGCAGGGGCGCGGATCCGGTGGCACGAGCGGCCTTGTCGAGGTCGGCGAGCTGGAGGCCGCTTCGGGTACCGGGATGCCTACAGACGCCGCTACTCCGCGCTCCAAAGGTGGGGCCGTTCAAATCCGCGATCTCAGCATGTCCTATGGCGATCTCGAAGTGCTGAAAGGCATCGATCTCGACATAGCCAGAGGCACGGTGACCTGCATCATCGGGCCGTCGGGATCGGGCAAGTCGACGCTGCTCCGGTGCTTGAACAGGCTCGTTGAGCCGAAACGCGGCGACATCGAGCTCGATGGCGAAAGCATCCTGTCCATGAAGCCGGAAAGCCTGCGCCGCCGCGTCGGCATGGTGTTTCAGCACTTCAATCTCTTTCCGGATCACACCGCGCTTGAAAACGTCATGCTGTCGCTGACGAAGATCAAGAGGATGCCGAAAGCTGAGGCGCGCCGGATTGCCGAGACCCGCCTGGCGGAAGTGGGGCTTGGTGGCCGCAAGGACCATCGCCCAGCCGGTCTTTCCGGCGGCCAGCAGCAGCGCGTCGCCATTGCCCGGGCGCTCGCCATGGATCCGGAAGTCGTCCTTTTCGATGAGGTCACGAGCGCGCTCGATCCGGAATTGGTGAAGGGCGTGCTCGACCTGATGGCCAATCTCGGGCGCCAGGGCATGACCATGGCGGTCGTTACTCACGAAATGGGATTTGCCCGCAGGGTCGCCGATCAGGTCGTCTTCATGGATGAAGGCCGCATCGTTGAAGCCGGCCCGCCGCAACAGATCTTCGACAATCCGCAAAGCGAACGGCTGAAACGCTTCCTCGCCGAGGTCCTCTGACAAACGGGCCGGCGAGAAATCGGACGGCCCTTCCATCGTAACAATTCCTACTGACAAGGTTTTCCAACATGCATGCTCCCACTCGTTCTTCAAAAGTCGTCGTTGTCGGCGGCGGTATCTTCGGGGTTTCCACGGCCGTTCATCTAGCGCGGCTTGGCATTCAGACAACGCTGATCAACGACGGCCCGCTGGCGAATGGCGCATCGGGCCGCTCGCTTGCCTGGCTCAATTCCGCAAGGCGCCGCTCCGATGCCTATCATCGGCTACGTCTCGCCGGCATCGACCGCTATCGCACGCTTTCCGCACGATATCCGGACGCGGCATGGCTACGTTTCGACGGCGGCCTGACCTGGGATGCCGACGAAGCCGATAACGACATTGCCGCCGTCTTCGATTACGAGCGTGACCTTGGCTACCATGCCCAATTGCTGACGCCGGGCCAGATTGCGAAAGTGACGCCAGGCGTCAATGCAAGCGCCGTCACGCAGCAGGGCGCAATCTTCAATCCGGGCGAGGGGTGGGTCGATCTGCCGTCCCTGATCGGCGTTCTTGCCGAAGAGTTCCGGGCATTGGGCGGCGAAATCGTCACCGATGCCGGCCGGGCGGCTGTCAAGGTGGAGGATGGCTGCGCCCGTGGCGTCACGACTGCGAATGGCGCCCGTTGGGCCGCCGATGCCGTATTGTTGGCGGCCGGCGGCGAGGTGCCGGCGATCGTTGCGGAAGCCGGTCAGCATATTGGCGACGATACGCCGATCGCTCTTCTCGTTCGGACGAAGCCGGTCAAGCATCCCCTGAAGGCTGTGCTGAATACGCCAAGGGTTGCCATCAGGCCCACTCCTGACGGCGCTTTTGCGCTCGATTCAGCCTGGTCGGAGGAAGAGGTTGTCGTAAAGGACGATGGCAGCTATGCAATCAAGCCTTCGACCCTTGAAGGGCTCCTGCAGGAAGCCTCAAAGGTGTTGGAGGGGAATCCGAAGCTCGAAATCGGCGACTACGGCGTTGGTCCCAAACCCATTCCGGGGGATGGCGAGCCGGTTTTCGGCGAATTGCAGGCCATACCGGGCTATTTCGTTGCCTTCAGCCATAGCGGTGCCACTCTCGGCCTGATCGCCGGCGAACTGCTTGCCGATGAGATCGCCACCGGCAAGCGTCATCCGCTTCTGGCCCCTTTCCGGCCGGAACGCTTCGTCAGATAGTTTGATCGGAACAGCAGCAGACAGGTTCAAGAGTGTCCGTGAGCGCACACAAGCGATCTTCACGGTCAAACCTGTCGCGCCTGCCGGCATTTCGGCCTTCTCCTGATCGAGGATGTTGGCGGCGATCAGGCATGCGGCGGCAAAGGAACGCCCGCCAGTTTGGTCTTGATCCAATCCGAAATACGATAATAGCGCAGCGTCAGCTTCGGACCGTAATTCATATAGAAGGGAGCCGCTGAAAGCGGCTCCAGCTTCAGCGACAGGTCTTTTTCCGGCACGCCTCTGGCCCATTCCGAGAGGATACCGCCGAGCATGCTTCCTGTTGGCACGCCGCGGCCAGACAGGCCCGTCAGCGCCACGACGCCTGGTGCCAGATCGTAGAGGCGGGGGATGGTGCGGTATTGCATGTCCAGCTCGCCAAACCAGAAATATTCCCAGCGGATCTCCTGTTTGATCTGCGGATGCAGCCATTTCAGCCGGTCGCTCATGACCTGCCGCGTATAGTCCATGTCGCGGCCGCGCCGTCCCATCGGGAACATGGAGGCGACGATCCGGCCTTCGGCATTGTATTTGTAGACATAGATATCGCCACGTCCATCATGGATGGTGGTGTTGCGCGGCAGCACCGACAGCCGCTCGTCGTCGGAAAGCGGCTGGGTAGCGGCGACGAAGACCCTCTGGATCTTGAAGGTCCGATCGAGTTTCGGCCAGCCGCCGACGGTATAGGCGCCCGTCGCGAAGATCACCTTGTCGGCAATGACTTTCCCTTTCAGCGTGCTGACCGCCCAGCCGCCCGCCACGCGCTCGCATCCGGTCACTGGCGAATCGGTGTGAATGACGCCGCCTTCCTGGATGACGGCACGTGCGAGACCACGAGAATAGCCGAGGGGATTAAGATGGCCGGCCTCTTCATGCAGCCAACCGCCGTGAAAGCGCGGGCTGCCGGTGATCGCTGCAACCTCGTCCCTGCCGATGGCCCGCGTTTTCGCGCCGACAGCATTGTAGGTGCGAACCTTCTCCTCGATTGTCTTCATCAAGCCGGGATAAAGCGCGCCCATGACATAGCCGTTCTGCTGCCATTCGCATTGGATCTGGTACTGCCGGATCATGCTGGAGACACGGTCGTTGGCGCGCGTCTGCCGGGCGATCAATCGCTCGGCCCAGGGCTCGCCCAGCATGGAGCGCAGTTCCGGCAGGCTGTAATGGGTGAAAGTCGGCGTGCAGTGCCCGGCGTTACGGCCAGAGCCGCCGAAGCCGATTTCCTCCTTTTCGAGAAGTACGACGCTTGTGCCGCTCTTCGCAAGCTCAAGAGCGGTGGTCAGGCCCGTATAGCCGCCACCGACAATGCAGACATCGACCTTGATCGTGCCTTCCAGCTCCGTCGTATCGGGTGCGGGGGCCGCAGTGGCATACCACAGGGTTGTTTTGAACGGCGAAAATTTCGTCATCCCGCATCCTCAGTGCAGATCGCTGCGGGCATCGAGCGCATCGCGCAGGCCGTCGCCGATGAAGTTGAAGCTGGTGACGGCGAGCGTGATGGCGACGCCCGGGACGATGGCCAGCCATGGTGCGCTGGCGAGATATTGCTGGGCGCCGTTCAGCATATTGCCCCAGCTCGGGAGCGGCGGCTGGATACCGTAGCCGAGGAAGCTGACATAGGCTTCGAGCAGGATGGCGCGGGCAACCGTCAGCGTAGCGGCGACGATGATCGGGCCGATTGCGTTCGGCAGCAGTTCGCGAAACATGATCCATCTGTTGGAGAGGCCGAGCATGCGCGCGGCGAGCACGAAATCGCGTTCGCGCAGCGATCGCACTTCCGCCTCGACGATGCGCGCGGTCTCCATCCAACTCGTCACCGCGATGATGACGGTGATCATGAACGGGCTCGGCTTGATGAAGGCGGCCAGCGCCAGCAGCAGGAAGATGCTGGGAAAGGACAGAAAGGCATCGACGAAGCGCATAAGCAATATCCCGATGCGCCCACCGTAATAGCCCGCCACCACGCCGATCACCGTGCCGATCAGTGTGCTGAGCACCATCGCGAAGAAGCCGACGAGGAGCGAAATCCGGCCTGCCATGAACAGGCGTACAGCAACGTCGCGCCCAAGCGGGTCAGTACCGAAAATATGGTAGCCGGCCGTAAAGGGCGGTGCGAAACGAGCCCGCAGGTCGATATAGAGCTCGTCATAGGGAAGCAGTGACGGCCCGAGCAGGCAGGCAAGGACTATGAGCGTGATCATGGCCACGCCGAGGAGCGCGAGCCTATGGCGGACGAAACGGCGCAAAGTCCGATTTTGCCACCAGCGCGAATGGGCGAATAATGATTGCGAAAGGGTTGCGGGGGAGGAGGAAGACATGGCGTTTCTCCTAACCAAGCCGGACGCGCGGATCGACGAAGGCGACGAGCAGATCCGCAAGCAGATTGCCGATCAGCACGAAGATTGCCGAGAACATCAGGAGGCCCATGACGACCGGATAGTCGCTGTAGCCAAGGCTATCAAGGAAAAGCCGGCCCATTCCCGGCCAGGTGAAGACGGTCTCCGCCACCAGAGCACCACCGAGAATGGTCGGCAATTGCAGGCCGGCAAGCGTGATCATCGGCAATAGCGCGTTGCCGACGACATGGCGCATCAGGACGCGCCGGGGCGAGAGGCCCTTGGCCCTGGCGGTGCGTACGAAGTCCTGGTTGATGACCTCGAGCGT
Source organism: Rhizobium sp. ERR 1071 (assembly GCF_007828675.1). NCBI lineage: Bacteria > Pseudomonadati > Pseudomonadota > Alphaproteobacteria > Hyphomicrobiales > Rhizobiaceae > Rhizobium > Rhizobium sp. ERR 1071. Next base: position 266,650 of record NZ_VITM01000004.1, read on the forward strand.
GGCTGTGCGCATGTAGCGGCTCCAGACCGCGATGTTGACAAGCGCAAGCACGAGGCTCGGCATGATCAGATGGATCGCATAATCACCGAGCGAGCCGTTGCCGACCGTGTACATGTTGCCCGCCGGCAGCCATTTCAGCTTCAGCGAGAAGATATAGATGGCGACGAGACCGAACCAGAAGGTCGGTATCGACAGCGCCACCATGGCGCCGACGGTGGCGCTGTAATCGAAGATCGAATAGCGGCGGGTTGCCCCCTTGATGCCGATCCAGGTGCCGATCGCGATCGAGATCACCATCGATGTGCCCATCAGCAGCAGCGTGGCGAACAGATGGCCGAAAATGATCGACAGTACCGGCTGGTTGTCCCGGTAGGAGCGGCCCCAGTCGCCCATCAGCAGATGTCTCAACCAGTCGAGATATTGGATCGGCAGCGGCCGGTCGAGACCCATTTGGGCAGCGATCCTGTCGAGCGCTTCCTTGGTCATGCCTGGCGTCAGCGTATATTGCGACAGCGGACCGCCGGGAGCGAGGGTAAGTACGGCAAAGCCGATCATCGATACGAGGAGCAGCAGCACCAGGCTCTGCCACAGGCGGCTCAGGAGATAGCGCAACATGGCATTCGTCTCCGATGGTTGCGGAATGTGAAGCGATCAGCCCTTCGATGCTTCGGCCGAAGGGCTGGAACGAGCAGCCTATGCCTTGGCCCAATACCAGGTGCCCACATTCCAGCTGTCGATGCGCACATTGATGTTGGGAGTGACGTTTTCGACCCCCACCTTATGGCCGCGTACGGTCGCATACTGGAATAGCGGCAGGAAAGGCAGGTCGTGGCGCATGATCTCCTGGATCTTCTGGTAGACCTTCTTGCGTTCCTCCGGCACGAAGATCTGGCCGCCTTCCGCAAGGAGCTTGTCGACCTCCGGATTGGCATATTGCCAGGAGTTCTGGCCGGCTCCGCCCTTGGCGGTGATCGCCGAGGAACGGAAATAATCGGAGGTGTCGGGGTCGGAGCCGGTCTGGAAGTTGATGCCGACGATGACGGAATCGAACTTCGACATTGTCCAATAATCGCCCCACATGACCGCCGGCGGCAGGTTGGAGATCGTAAGCTCCACGCCGATGTCCTTGAAGGTCTGCTGCATGAACTGCTGCACCTGTTCGCGGATATGATTGCCGGCGGTGGTGGAGTTGGTGAAGGAAAGCTTGACGCCGTCCTTCATGCGAATGCCGTCGGGACCGGGCTTCCAGCCGGCATCGTCGAGGATCTTCTTGGCCTTGTCGGTGCTGAATTCCTGCTTCGGCAGGTCCGGATTATAATAGAAGGACTGCTGCGGAATGTAGCTCTCGGTCGGTGTCGGCAGGCCGTAGTAGAGCGCATCGATGATCGTCTGCTTGTCGATCGCGTAGTAGAGCGCCTCGCGCACCGCCGGATCCTTGAATTGCGGCTTCTCCATGTTGAAGCCGACGGATTCGACCGTGGCGGCCGGAACGACGGCAACAGCCTTTCCATCCAGCCCCTTGGCCTCGTCATAGTGATCCGGGGTGATCCATTGCAGGCCGACGACGTCGATATCGCCGGTCTTGAACTGCGTATACAGCACCGTCAGGTCGGGAACATATTTGTAGACCAGGGTTTCGAGATAAGGGCCGGTGCCGAAATAGTCGGTATTGGCCGCGAGCGTGATGTGATCGCCGGGGACGCGCTCGACCCATTTGAAAGGGCCGGTGCCGATGGGGGCATTGTTGAAGGGGGCGGTGTTCTTGTCCTTCTCCGCACCAAGGATATGCTTTGGCACGATGAAGGTCATGGCGAGGATCGACGGGTAGGGCGCAAATGGCTTTTCCATCCGCCAGGTGATTTCCGTCGGCGAGACGACGGTCAGGTCGCGTACCAGCTCATGGCCGGTCTTGCGCCAGCTGCGGAAGTTCGGATCGACCATGAGTTCGAGGGTGAACTTGACGTCTTCGGCGGTGAACGGCGTGCCGTCATGCCACTTCACGCCATCGCGCAGTTTGACCTTCCAATGAAGGCCGTCGGCCGAGATGCCGCCGTTTTCGACCGTCGGAACTTCGGTTGCAAGCGAAGGGGAAAACTTGCCCTCCGGTGTGACGGTAAAGAGCGGATCGAAGACACTGAAATGGATGCCCTCATCGACTTCGATGTGGATCAGATGCGGATTGAAGACGGTCGGCTCCTGCGAGAAGCCGATGACTAGCTGGCCGGTCGGCTTGGCGGGAGGTGCCGCGAAAGCCTCGCCGCGACCGAGGATATTGGGCATGATCAACCCGGAGGCACCGAGCGCCATCATAGTCAATGCCTGGCGGCGGGTTGGTTTCAGGAGGATGGTGTCATTTGCATCGGTCATGATCGTTCCCCTTTTTGTTGGTAGGATTCGGCTGTTTTTCTCTTTCGTCTTTGTATTGTCTGCTTGGTTCGGAGAGGTCAGAAACCACTGATCAGTTCGATCTTCGAACCGTCATGGAAGCGGGAAAAGCGGAAGTTCTTGCGATCCACCACTGGCGGCTTGCCGGTGACGATGTCGGCCATCAATCGTCCGGCCGCAGGCCCGATGCCGAAGCCGTGGCCGGAAAAGCCGGTGGCGATATGAAAGCCCGGAATGCTGTCGATCGCATCGATCACCGGCACGGCATCCGGTGTCACGTCGATATAACCTGCCCAGCGCTGAGCGATCTCGGCCTTCTCGAAAACCGGAAAGGCTTTCTTGAGGTTGGCAAGCGCCGCATTCGAAAGCTTGGTGGAGGGTTTGGGGTCGAGAACGCGGCAATATTCGAAGGGGCTTGCCTCGTCCATCGCCCACCGATTGGGAATGCGCGCTTCGTCGAAGAACCGGCCGGAAACGCGGAAGTTCAGCGAGCGCCACTCCTTTTTCAGCGCCGGCAGGAACTTGCCGGCGTAGCGGAAGGAGCTCGGCACGATGTCCACGATGTTCTCATGGCCCGAAGCGATGGTGTAGCCGCCATCCTGACGCTTGCGCAGGGCAAAGCCGCTCGCCCAGATGGCTTGCTCGGGGCCGCCTTCCAGCGGCTTGGTGCGCAAGACGGAATTCATCACCTTCAACTGCGGCAGATCGAGCCCGAACATGCCGGCAAACAGGCTTGACCAGGCGCCGCCGGCAAGCACGACGGCCTTGCAGGCGATGGGACCACGTTCCGTGATGACGCCGGAGATGCGGCCGCCGGCTGTCTCGATACCGCGCACGGCGCATTCGGTCAGAATGGAGGCTCCCTTGTCGCGGGCGGCCTCGGCAATGGCGGGGGCGGCTCGCTGCGGCTCGGCACGGCCGTCGGCGGCGGTAAAGAGCGCACCCTTGAGCTCCATCTGCGTGCCGGGAAAGAGGTTCTTGAATTCGGTGCCGCTAATCATGCGGCTTTCCAGCTGGTAGCCTTCCAGATTGCGGTTCCAGCGCTCATGATCGGCATATTGCTTGTCATCCGCGCAGGTGAAGATGATGCCGGCGCGCTTGTAGCCGGTGTCGCGGCCGGTACGTTTGTCGAGCGTGCTCCAGATGCGCAGGGCCTCCGCCATGAGGGGCACCTCGCGCGGATCGCGCCTCGAAATGCGCACCCAACCCCAGTTGCGGCTCGATTGCTCCTGGCCGATGCCACCCTTCTCGCAAAGCGCGACCCGCAGGCCCCGTTCGGCAAGTTCCAGCGTCGTCGAGGTGCCGATGATGCCACCACCGATGACGACGACGTCGACTTCCTTGGGCAGTTCCGCATCCCCGTGAACGGGAACAACATAGGGGCCGGGCATGGTCAGAAGGACTCCTCTAACTGGCAATTGATGGTAAATTCGGCAACGCTTGCCTCGTTCGGCAGCTCCATCAGCATGGAAATGATGCGGGCGAGGTCGCGCGGATCGGTCATCTCGCTATCGGGCTTGCTCGTAAGTCCGCGCGCCATGTCGGTCGCGACGAAGCCGGGGCAGATGGCGGTGGCGCGGATGCCAAGGTCAAAGCCGGTGTGGCGTATGGCGTGGGCCAGCGCGACCGCCGCGAATTTGGAGACGGCATAAAGGCCGGAGTTCGCGGACTTCACCCGCTTTCCCGAGAGCGAAGCGACGATGATGACGCGGCCGCGACCGCTTGACGCAAGGGCGTTCCACGCGGATTTTGCAAGTCTTCGCGGTGCCTTGACGTTCACCTCGAGCAGATCGTCGAGGTCGGCATCATCGGCTTCGATCACCGTCTTTGCGATGCCAATGCCGGCATTGGCGACGATCGCGTCGATGCGCCCGAAGGTGCGAAGCGTCTCTTCCACCCAGCGATCGGATGCGTCCGTATCGATGGCATCATAGGCAAAGGCGCTAACGTGCGCAGGGTCTGCCCAGGCGGGCATTTCAGGACGGCGCATGCCGAGCGAGAGCCGCCATCCCTTGGCGGCAAGTTCCTCGGCGAGTGCGGCGCCGATCCCCCGGCTGGCACCGGATATCATTGCTACCCGCTCGTCACTCATGCCCATGTTTGCTCTCCCACGGTTTGCCGGCTCACGATTGCGCCACGATGCGCCGGTAAGTCCGGCGCAGTATGTCGATCAGGAGCCTGTGTTCTTCGTCGGTGATGTCGGAAAAGAATTCGCGTGATTGCTTGGTGACGATGGCACGCACACGTTTTGCCAGTTCGTGACCTTTTTCCGTGATGTAGAGTTCCTGGGCGCGGCTGTCGTCCGCCGACGTCTCGCGCGTAAGGAGATCATGTGCTTCCATCTGTTCGATCAGCCTGCCGGTCGCCGAGCGGTCTTTCAGGATGATTTGCGCGATGGTGGAAGGCCGGATTCCCGGATTGTCGTCGACCAGGAACAGGGTCGTGATCTTTCCCGTTCCGCGGGCGACGTCCAAACCTTCCAGCTTCTCGTCCAGATCGCGCGAGACGGCGAGATTGATGCTGCGGATGTAAAAGCTCAGCGTATCCTCCAGGACGTCGATATCGATGTCCTTGACAGAAGTTGGCGGGGCCTTGGTCGGCGGCATGGCTCGGAACCTTTGAAAGGCGACGAAACACCGTTCCCGCCACCCCTAATGCGTGGCAGGTCCATGATCGTCTGCGGCGGATCGTCGCTGGAAATTTCATGCTCATGAAAGGACGGATAGTGGATAAATGCAACTATTTTTTCGCCCAATCAGATAAAAAATAATCAGTGCGGAAGGCTGCCCGTTTCTCAGGCATCAATCGCCGCCGGTGCATGCACGAATGGTGGTAATTAAGCAGAAGCGGGTCGCATTCGGCGCCGCCATGCCTCGTTGGTGGACATTTAGCCGACCGCTTCCCAATCGCCGCCGGGGATGGCAGCCAACAGGTTTTGGGTATAGGCATGAGCCGGCGCACGAAAGATCTGCGAAGGCGGCCCACATTCGACAATCTCGCCCTTGTACATGACGGCGACTTCGTCACAGATCTGGCTGGCGACGCGCAGGTCGTGGGTAATGAAGATCATCGCGACCCTGGTATCCTGCTGGATTTCGGCAAGAAGCTTGAGGATTTGCGCCTGGATCGAGACGTCGAGAGCGGAGACTGCCTCGTCGGCCACCAGCAGCACGGGGTCGAACATCAAGGCGCGGGCGATGCCGATGCGCTGGCGCTGGCCACCGGAGAACTCATGGGGAAAGCGGTCAAAGGCACCTTCGTCGAGGCCGACGCGCTTGAGAAGACGCAGTGCCTTCGCCTTGGCCTCATGCATCGACAGGCCGTGCGCCATCGGTCCAACGGTGAGAATGCGGCCGATCGTATGGCGCGGGTTTAGCGAGGCGAATGGGTCTTGAAAGATCATCTGTATATAAGGACGCAATGGCCGGAACTCGTCGTCTGACAGCGGAGCGATATCGCGGCCATCGAAGAGAATCCGACCACTGTCCGAGCTCAAAAGCTTCAACAGGACGCGGCCGAGCGAGGATTTTCCGGAGCCGGATTCACCGACCACTCCCAATGTGCGTCCCTTGCGGATCGAGAAGCTGACGTCGTTGACCGCCTGCACCGTCCGCGATTTCGACAGGAAGCCGCTTCCCGCTCGATAGGTCTTGTTGAGCTTATCGACTTCCAGCACCACGGGCGCTTCGGCAATGGTTTCGCGACCGGCGGTCGTCATGCGGGGAACGGCCGCGATAAGACGCTGCGTATAGGGATGAACAGGCGCATTCAGCACCTGCGCCGCCTGTCCCTGTTCGACAAGATGCCCCTTCTCCATGACGATCACCCTGTCGGCAATCTCGGCGACCACCCCGAAATCATGGGTGATGAACATGACGCTCATCTTCTTGCGCGCCTGTATCTTGCGGATCAATTCGAGGATTTGGGCCTGCGTCGTCACGTCCAATGCAGTGGTCGGTTCGTCGGCGATCAGCACATCCGGATCGAGCGCCAGCGCCATGGCGATCATCACGCGCTGACGCTGCCCGCCGGACAGCCGGAAGGGATATTGATGCTGGAGAAGATCCGGATCTGGCAGGCCGACTTCGCCGAGGAGTTCCTTCACCTTCTGTCGCCGGCTTTCCGGCGTGCCGATCTTATGAGCATCGAGAACCTCGATGATCTGGTCGCCGATCGTCATCAGTGGATTGAGTGCCGAGAGCGGGTCCTGGAAAATGATCGAAACGGCTCGTCCCCTCAGGCTTTGAAGGGTGGCAGCGTCGGCGCTTACGAGGTCCACGCCCTTGAAGCGGATCGTACCCGCCGTTACTCTTATGATGGATGGCAACAGGCCCATGATCGCATTCGCGGTCACCGATTTCCCCGAACCGGATTCACCGATGATGCAAAGGATCTCGCCTTGCATCAGGTCGAAGGTGATATCCTGCACGGCATGCACGCGTTCCATGTTCTTCGGGAGGCTGACCGTCAGACCGCGCACGGAAAGTACCGGCTCGTTCGGCAGGACTCTATCTTGAGTATCGGATGGGATCATGGAAGGCCTCCTTGCTCTGAACCAGCGAACACGCCCTCTCAGGGAGAGCTGACGAATTGCCAGAAGCAAGAAGAATGCCGGTATTGCTGCCCTGAAGGCAAGCGAAGGAAATTAATCGACAGATTTTTGCCGTCCACCCGCGCTTCAAGCGATCGGTCACAGCAACCTGCGGGTATGGAAATCTTCGCCTATGCACATTTGCTATCGTTCAAACGGTTCGCCAAGTGAGGCGACACCATTGAGCTTCAGGAGCCGGCGATCTACGGAGATGATGCCAAGGACGATGATCGTCACGAGATAGGGCAGGCATGCGAGCAATTGCGAGGAAATTGCGAGCCCGCTGGCCTGCGCCGCAAGACCCATCAGCGACACCGCACCGAACAGGCAGGCGCCCAGGAAAATCCTGGATGTCAGCCAGGTTCCAAAGACAACGAGGGCAATGGCAATCCAGCCCCGCCCGGCGATCATGCCGTCCGCCCAGAGCGGCGTATAGATCGTGGAGGCGTAAGCGCCGGCAAAGCCTGCCATCATGCCGCCAAACGCAACTGCCGCGAAGCGGATCGAGACAATGGGATAGCCGATAGCATGCGCAGCTTTCGGATTTTCGCCGACGGCGCGAAGAATAAGACCGACCTTGCTATAGGCAAACATCGCCCATATGCCGACCGTCACGACAAGCGAGATCCAGACGACGATATCCTGGCTGAAGAGGCCGCCCACGACTGGAATTTGTGAAAGCCCGGGAATTGCGATCTTTGGCAAGGTGGTGACGGTCAGGCTCTCATAACTCTTGCCGAATAGTGCCGAGAGGCCCTGGCCGAGAATGCCGAGGGCAAGACCGGCAGCAACCTGGTTTGCGTTGAAGCCCAGTGTGATAGCGGCAAAAATCATGGAGAGGAGTGCACTTCCGAGACCGGCCGCAAGGAAGGCAAGAAGATGACCGCCGCCATGATAAACGACAATGAACGCGATGACGGCGCCAACGGCCATCAAGCCCTCTACGCCGAGGTTCAAGACGCCGGCGCGCTCGGCAACAAGCTCGCCCAGGGCTGCCAGCAGAAATGGCGTTGCGGCTGCCAGCATGCCGGCAAGAATGAACTCGACGGCGCTCATGATGCGCTCCGGACGGGCATGGGGCGCCAGACGATGCGATAGCGCACGAAAGCCACGGCGATGAGATAGATGAGGAGCAGACTGCCCTGGAACACGCGGACGGCTGCAATGGGCAGATTGGCGGAGACCATGGCGTTATCGCCACCGATATAGAGAGCTGCCATGATGATCGCGGAGATGACGATGCCGATTGGATTGAGGCCGCCAAGATAGGCAACGATGATTGCCGCGTATCCATATCCGGTCGAGATCGAACGCTGCAGCTGGCCAAGCGGTCCGGCAACTTCAGCGGCGCCCGCAAGTCCGGCGGCCGCTCCGCCAATGATCAGCGACAGCCAGATTGCCCAGCTCTCCTTGAAACCGGCATAGCTCGCGGCCCGGGGAGCCAGTCCGCCGACCTGCAATTTATACCCGGCGAAGCTCTTCTGCATGAAGATCCACGCCGCGATCGACAGGCCGACGGCAAGGATAAGCGAGACATTGACGCGGGTTCCCTCGAACAGGATCGGCACCATTGCGTCGTACTGGAACATGACCGATTGCGGGAAATTGAAGCCGCCGGGATCTTTCCATGGGCCGAGAAGAAGATAGTTGAGCAATTGCGCGGCAACGAAGCTCAGCATCAGTGAGACAAGGATTTCATTGGCGTTGAGCCTGACGCGCCAGAAGGCAGTGAGAGACGCCCACAGAGCACCGCCGAGAGTGCCGAGCAGCAGCATTGCCGGCCATATCCATTGGCCCGTTGCCTGCGGCATCCAGATGGGTATGGCGGAGGCGAAGATTGCGCCAAGAATGAATTGGCCCTCAGCGCCGATATTGAAGACCTTCGCGCGAAAGCCGATTGCGAGACCCTGTGCAATCAGAAGCAGGGGGCCAGTCTTGAGCAATACTTCCGAGAATGAGGCCCAGGAGACGAATGGTTCGATCAGCATGGCATAGATCACCGCCATCGGATCACGGCCCATCGCGACATAGAGGCCGAGATTGAGTGCGATGGTGACGATGAGGGCGATCGGCGGCGCGAGCAGCTTTGCGGCGAACGAGGCTCGATCGCGGCGGACAAAGCTGGGAAGGATTGCAGAAAAGGAACGGCTCATGCGAATGCCTTTTCGCCTTGGGGCTGTGCGCCGATCATGTATCGACCGATATCTTCAGCTTTTGTATCGCGGGTCACGAGTGGCAGGCTCAGCGTGCCGTGGTAAAGGACCTGAATGACGTCGCTAAGCTCGAACAATTCCTCGAGCTCTTCCGATATGACGAGAATTGCCATGCCTTGATTGCGCAGCTCGATCAGTCGCTTGCGAATGGCGGAAGCCGCGCCGACATCCACGCCCCAGGTTGGTTGCGCAAGAAACAGCAGTTTCGGGGCGAGCATGATTTCGCGGCCGACGATGGACTTCTGCAGGTTTCCCCCGGAAAGCGACCCGGCTTCAGCCTCTGGACCGCGCGTGCGCACGTCATAATCCCGGATGCACTCGTTTGCGAAATCCGTAGCCTTCGCTTTGTCGATGAAACCATGCCTGACAAGCTTCAAGGGATGGGCCGTCAGTAAGCTGTTGAGCGTTAAGGACATTTCGGGAACGGCGCCATGCCCGAGCCGATCCTCCGGAACAAAGGCAAAGCCAAGCTTCCGGCGGCTGGCGGCGTCGAGACTGCCGACATCCTGTCCCATCATGAAGATCTGATCGCGTTTGTCTCGGGGCAGGGGCATTTCCCCTGAAATCAGGGCGGCAAGCTCCTTTTGCCCATTCCCGGAAATGCCGGCGATGCCCAGAATCTCGCCGCTGCGCACCGTCAGGCTGATCATGGAGAGCGGCATGCCAAAGGGGTCGTCCGGCCGGTAGTCGAGGCCGATGATTTCCAGGCGCTTTTCACCCTCGGCCAAAGCCAAGGCTGGCATCGCTTCGGGCATGTCGCGGCCGATCATCATGCGGGCGAGATCATGGGCGTCGTGTTCGCGCGGATCCACATGCCCGGTCACGCGTCCGCCGCGCAGGATCGTAGCCCGGTCACACAGGGATTGGATTTCTTCCAGCTTATGCGAGATGAAGAGGATCGACACGCCGCGATCGCGCAGCCGGCGCAGCGTGTCGAACAGCTTCTCGACGGCTTGCGGCGGCAGGACCGATGTCGGCTCGTCGAGGATCAGCAGCTTCGGATCAGTCATCAGGCACCGGATGATTTCCACCCGCTGCCGCTCGCCGACCGACAGTTCGTGCACATGGGCGAGCGGATCGACTTCGAGACCGAATTCATCTCCCAGGGCGCGGATGCGCTGCGCAAGCTCGGCCCTGCTCCCGGAGACGATCAGGCGAATATTCTCGACCACCGTCAGGCTCTCGAACAGCGAGAAGTGCTGAAAGACCATCCCGATGCCGGTACGCCTCGCTTCCGCGGGGGAGGCAAGGCTCAAGGGCTTTCCATGCCAGGCAATGGTGCCTTCGTCCGGTTGTTCGACGCCGTAGATCAGCTTCATCAGCGTCGATTTGCCGGCGCCGTTTTCTCCGAGGATGGCATGGATCGAGCCCGGGGCTACGTCCAGATCGATATGCTTGTTGGCATGGACCTGGCCGTAGCTTTTGGAGATGCCGCGCAGCGACAGCAGCGGAATGGTCATGAGCGACTTACTTCGGCAAAGGCGTCTTCACACCTTTGACATGCCAGTCCATCGCGACGATCTGGGCATCCGTCAGTGTCGCGCCCGAAGCCGCTCCTTCGCTGCCATCGGCCTTGGTGATCGGGCCGGTGAACGGCGAAAAGCCGCCGCTTGCGATCTTACCTTCGATTTCCTTGATCTTGGCCATGGTGTCGGCCGGAATTGCAGGGCTCCAGTCGACCACTTCGACGACCTTGTCCGCGACGCCGAGGAAAGCGTTGGCACCCTTGAAGGTGCCCGCGAGATGGGCATCGACCGATGCCTTGAAGAAGGGCGACCAGTCTGTGGACACGCAGCCGAGATAGGTTTTCGGCGCATATTTCTTCATCGAGGAATTCAGGTTGAAGGCGTAGACACCGGCAGCCTCGCAGGCTGATATGACCGAGGGCGTATCCTGTGCGTTCGAGAAGATCACATCGCAGCCTTGCGAGATCAAAGCTTTGGCGGCCTCTTGTTCCTTGGCCGGATCGAACCAGGAATTGACCCAGACGACCGATACCTCGATATCAGGCTTGACGGCCTGCGCGCCTAACGTGAAGGCGTTGATCGACGTGATCAATTCGGGAATGGCGAAGGCGGAAACCGAACCGAGCTTGCCGGTCTTGGAAACGGCGGCCGCTGCCATGCCGAGCAGGTAGGTTCCCTGGAAATACTTGGCGGCGAAGGGCGAGAAATTCGGCGCGACCTGGAAGCCGGAGGCATGCAGGACGGTCACCTTCGGGTTGCGGCGGGCAATCTGAAGCGCGCCGTTCTGATAGCCGAACGAGCCAGCGATCAGGAAGTGGTTTCCGTCGGCGACTGTCTTGTTCATGATGCGATCCGCATCCGGGCCTTCGGCGATGTTCTCGATCACGGTCACCTTGACCTTGTCGCCATAGGCGGCCTTGATCGGATCGAGGCCCGCGGCCAGCGCATGTCCCCAACCGACATCGCCGATCGGCGAGGGCACGACGAGCGTAATGCCGAGCGGTTCGGCGGCGGCAAAGGCGGAGCGACCGGTAAAGGCCGTTGCGAGGCCTGCGACGGCCGCGCTCTTCATCAATGTTCTACGGGTCAGATTCTTCTGCATCCCAGTTCCCCTTTTTGGCTTTTCAGAATTCTACTGTTGCAAGAGCCGCCTCAGCCGCGGCAAACAGCGCGGCCTCGTCCAGTCCGGTGAATTCACCGCCTTGCCAGACGATGCGTCCGTTGATCATGGTCAGATCGGTGGGCATGCCGATCCCGACCTTCGCAATCAGGCTCAGCGGGTCATGCCGCGTCCCGACATAATCCATTCGTCGCGTATCGATCGCGAAGAGGTCGGCGGCCATACCTGGGGCAAGTCGCCCGATATCCGTGCGCCCCAACAGGCTTGCGCCCCCGCTGGTCGCATATTGGAGGAAGTCGAGCGGGGCCGGAACGGCATGCGCGCGCGTGGATGCCGTCAGGCATTGCAGCATGTAGGCGGAATGGATGCAGTGCATGAGGTTCGAGTTGTCGTTCGATGCCGCTCCGTCGCAGCCGAGACCGATGCGCAAGCCGAAGGCCTGCATCGCCGGGATGTCGGTCACTTCGGCGCCGACAAGGTAAACCGGTTCCGGGCAATGGGAAACGCCGGTGCCGCTTGCCGCCATCTTGCGCAACTCGTCATGCGTCAGCTCCCAACAATGGGCGTAGAAGGTGTCAGGGCCTGCAAAGCCCAATTCCGCGCAGTAGTCGACCGTGCGCATGCCATGCCGCGCCTCGATGACTGGGCTTTCGCCTTCGCCGACATGGGTGTGCATTTGCACACCGCGATCGCGCGCCAGCGCGACCGATTCGACGAAGGTTTCGCGATAGCAATTGACCGGCTGGCAAGGCGCGACAACCACCTGGCGCATGCTGAAGGGGCTGGCATCGTGATAGCTATCGATCAGCCGCGCGCAGTCGGCGATGAATTCGTCGGTGGTTTCGAGCATGGCATCCGGGATCGTCGATCCCTCGGACTTCGGCAGGGTGTTGCCGCCACGGCCTGCGTGAAAGCGCATACCGAGCAATTCTGCCGCCTCGAACTGGCGATCGATCAGGCGCTTTCCGGCATGGCGGGGAAAGCAATATTGATGGTCGAAGGCGGTCGTGCATCCGTGCTTGATCATCTCGGCCATGGCGGTGACCGAAGAATGATAGAAGCAGTCTTCCGTCAGCCGTGAGAAGATCGGATAGATCCGGTCGAGCCATTCGATGACCGAAAGCTTCGTCCAGTCGAGGTCGGCCCGGTTGCGCGCGAAGCATTGAAAGAAGTGGTGATGGGTGTTGACGAGCCCCGGATAGACGAACCAGCCGGATGCGTCCTGGACTGCCGTTCCTTCGGGTAGGCCGTTCAACGACAGGTTTTCGCTAATCGCCTGGATCGCTGAGCCCTTGGTGAGCAGGTCGACGTTCCGGCGTACGCTCGGCCCATTGCCCTCATCGACGATAACAGCCGCACAATTCTTTAGGAGATAGCCGGTCATTCCATCATGCCTCTGCTGCCGGATGCGGATCGGGTTTCAACTCATGCAGGCGATGAATGCCGGGCATTTCGATGAAACCGGGTAGGCTGCGGATGGCGCGCATCCAGAGGCGGATCAAGGGATAGGGATCAAGCGGGATGCCGCCGTCAGGCGCAAGCGCGACATAGGGAAAGCAGGCGATATCGGCGATGGTCGCCCGGCTTGCTGCAAGGAATTGCATGCCGCGCTCGCCCTGTTCGAACAGGGCAGCTTCGAGTTCGCGCAATGCCGCAATCCCCTGAGCCTGTAGAACCTTGATGTCACCCGGTCGCAGGAGCATTTCGTGGAGCCGCGCGCCACCAAGATTGGCGGTCAGGCGATGAGAGAAGGAAAGCCATTGCTGTACGCGCGCCGTCTCCTGCGGCGAATCCCGGCCCAGCCATTCCGGCGCAGCATTGGCAGCGAGATAGGCAAGTATTGCCGAGGACTCGGTGAGCACGAGATCGCCATCCTCGAGGATCGGGATGGAGCCTGCCGGATTGAGCGCCAGAAGCTCCGGCCCGCGATGCTCCGCGCCGGGATGGAAGTCGACCGGCCGGATTTCGAGCTTGATGCGGAGGATCGCGGCCATCAGCCGGATCTTGTAGCAACTCGGCGATAGAACATAATCGTAGAGCTTCATTGTGCGACCAACTGTGCGCCGTAGGTATAGTTGTGGCGCTTGAGCCATCGCCGGTAGGCGACCGAGGTGAGGTCTGCCCTTGTCGGAATTTCCATGCCGGGATCGAGCGGAAGAAGCGCGGGTATCTGGTTTTCGAGGATCGAACGATCCTGCAGGAAGATCGTCTGTTGAAAGTGGATGAGGTCGGTCATCGGCGTTTCATCATCGAAGAGCGCCATCCAGGGCCATACGTCGCATAGGTCTTCGGCAAGAGGCTGGACGAATAAGGTGATGACGTCCCATTCGCTGGGGCGCGGAGGGCACGTCTTGTAGAGGACGGAACAGGTCGGGGCCGGCACGCGGTACATATATTCGGTCGTAATGCCACCGGTCGCGGATTTTGCAGCCTGCGGCTGGTAGAATTTTACCTGCGTTGCCCAGACTTCATCCACACCCTCGCGGATCTCGACCTTGTAATTTTCGACCTCCGTATGTGGTTCCGCACCGAGGATGTCAGTATGGACGAAGGGAAAATGCGCGATGTCCAGAAAGTTCTCCACCGCGCGAAGCGGCGAACAGCGCACGCGAACGACGCCGACATCGACGAAGCGCCGGCCCGGCTGATCGGCCTCCGGAATGGCGAAAAGCTCCTTATCCGGGTTGCCGAGGGAGGACCAGACATGGCCATACCGGACACGGATCGGGAGGGCTCTTCCCTCGGCGGTCGTCACACGCGCATTGCCATCCTGATCGCGCGCGACCTCGATGGCCTCGCCCATCAGCCAGGTCTTGATTGCCTTCTCGCTGAGCTGGCTGAAAAGGCCCACCGGATACCATTCGTCGATCATAGCGCCGCCTTTCATTCCGCACTCTCCTTCAGGCGCTCTTCCGCCGCGCGGCGGAGGGACTCGACAATCCTGGACGCCGCAATGCGGTCTGCCGGGCTCCGATCCCTATCGATCAAGAGAAGAAGGAGCGTATGTTTTCCCTGGGGTGCCAGCAGCAGCCCGATCCAAGGAAATTGAGGTAGGCGAACCAGCCCCCTTGCATCATTCTTTGCCCCTGCCGCAGCTTCGATCTCCGCGACGCCCGTTTCAACGATCAGGGAGCGCAGCGGGATGAATTCCTCGAGCTGAGGAGGCGGTGTTGCCGGTTGTCCGATTGCCACCCATAGAACACCATCCGCTTCTTCCACTTGCTGGACGGCGACGCGGATGGTTTCCGGCGGAACGAGATCGGGATGGGCCGGAATGCGAATACATCCGCCTGACGGCGAATAGCTCCACCCGTGGTAGATGCAGGAGAGTGCCTCGCCGCGGACGAAGCCATGTGACAAGCTCATTCCGCGATGCGGACAGCGATCGGATGATGCGGTTGCGCGACCCGACTGACTGCGCCATAGAGCAATCGGGCCAACCGATGTCCAGGCCGGTATGACGGTTCCTGGTGGCAGATCGGAGGAAAGGGCGACTGGCGCCCAGGATCCGGCCCCATCAAATGGCATGGTCTCAACTCTCTAATTTCACCAATGGCTTAGCGCCACAGGTCATAGGCAGGCACTGATGCCTGCATCCCCTTAGCGTTCAAAGATTTTGCATAAATAATTCGCATTGGCAACAATGATTAAATAAAAGGCAATAGATCAGGAATTCCTAAGATGCGATGTTTCCGGCCCATTCATGACCCTGCGTTGAATCTCCTCAACCCAGACGTCGATCGGACCGAGTGAGCAGCCCATTTCCAGCATGTCGATCAGTTCCACAGGTCCGGTGACCTCAAGTTCGATCCGGGCCGCATCGGAATGGAAGAATGTCTGCGCAAGTCCGAGCTTGTTGGCGTGACGCCGGATCCACGGGACGAATGAGGCTGCGTTAAGGTCGCCCAGTATCGTCATGCGCTCCCGAAATTCACCTTGCGGCACGTGCATTCGCCAATGATCCCTGCCTTGCATCAAGATTACAGAATAACCGCTTCATGGGTTTGCGAAAGGGGCATCTCCCAAAACAATGCTCCGCCGTCCCTGTGGGCAGCGGAGCTTGAGGCTGTGTCAATTCTTGACGGTGTCTTCCAGGAAGAATCGGCCAAGCGGGTTTTGATGGAAATTATCGATATTCTTGCGCGCGACGTTGATATACGGGCTGTAATATAGGTCGATCCAGTTGACGTCGTCCTTCGCCATCTTCTGCAGATCGATATACATCTGCTCGCGCTTCTTCGGATCCAGCTCCAGCCGCGCCTTGGCGACGAGATCCTTTACCGCATCATTCTTGTAGTTGGTCATGTAGTTGTTGTTGGAATCGTGGCCGAGAACGAAGGTCGTCTTCTGGTCCGGATCGAGAATATCGTTGGTCCAGTAATTGACGGAAATGTCGTAGTCGCCAGCGATGGTCATGTCCCATTCCTGGCTGGGGTCCACCTTTTGCAGGTCGGCGGTAATGCCGGCCTTGGCGAGTTGCTGCTGGACCAGCACGGCCGTCTGTTCATCCACTTCATCGCCGGCGCGAATGAGGTATTTTAACGTGAGATTGGAGACGCCGGCCGCTGAAAGCATCTGCTTGGCCTTTTCCGGATCGTAGGGGCGTTGCGGATTATCCGCATAGTAATACAAGGCGCCCTTGGGAATGTAGGAATTGGCAACGGTGCCCTGATGGAAGGTAACGGCGTCGACGATCGCCTTCTTGTCGATCGCCATATCCAGAGCCTGGCGGACCTCCTTCTTGCCGAGGTCGCCATGGGCGTGGTTGATCAGCAGGTGATCCTCACGCGTGGAAGGATCGATCAGCACGTTGAGGTTTGGGTCCTTTTTCAGCTCTTCGACACGCGAGAACGGAACGAAAATGGCGGTATCGAGCTGGCCGGCCTGCACGTTCAGCATCCGGGTGTTGTCGTCCGGTACCGAGATCCATTCGACGCCGTCGAGTTTCACGCGGTCGGCCTGCCAGAAATTCGGGTTCTTCTTCAGGATGATGCGATCGCCGCGGCGCCATTCCTCGACGGAGAAGGCGCCGGAGGCGATCGGCTTTTCCGCATAGGCATCCGGCCCCATCGATTCCATCCCGGCCTTCGAGATGACCGATGCGTTCGGCAATGCCAGCGTTGAAAGGAAGGGCGCCGATGCATGTTTGAGCTTGATCGTCAGCGTGTGCGGATCAGTCGCGACGGCGGTATCGATCACCTTGTATGAGTCGCTCCAGAGCGATGCCTTGTCGTCGCGGATGCGCAGCAGGCTGAAGGCTGCATCGTCAGCCGTCAGCGGCGAGCCATCGGAAAACTTCGCATCGCGAATCTTGAAGACATAGGTCAAGCCGTCATCCGAGGTCGTCCAGCTTTCTGCGAGACCCGGCTCCAGCTTCGTGCCCGTCTTGTCGACGCGCACCAGCACGTCGTAAACGTTGGAGAACACCCAGTTGTCGATATTCTGCGCTGTTTTGATCGGATCGAACGTCGTCGAGTCCTCACGGCGGCCGATGGTCAGCACGCCGGCGGCTTCCGCATAGCTCGCGCTCAGCGTCAGGCCGGCGAGGACGGCGGCAAGCCCGATTGTCTTCCATTTGTTGATCATGAATTCGTTCCCTTCGTTGTTATCGCATGCGTTTGGCTGATTGTGTCTGCCCTGCGGGTGCCGCATCGCGTTCGCCATGCAAGGGCTTGTCCGGATCGATATCGGGAATGGCTGCAATGAGCGCTGCGGTATAGGCATGCTTCGGGCGGGAGAAGATCTCCTGCGAGCGGCCTTCTTCGACGATCTCGCCGCGATACATCACAACGGTTCGCTCACAGAGGTCGCGCACGATGGCGAGGTCGTGAGCGATGAAGATCAAGGTCAGGTTTATCCGGCGCGTCAGTTCGCGGAAGAGATCGATGATCTGCGCTTGGATGGTGACATCGAGGGCAGCCACGCATTCGTCGGCGATGATGAGCTTCGGATCGACCGCAAGCGCCCTTGCAATGCCGGCACGTTGGCATTGGCCACCGCTCATGCTGCGCGGCTTGCGATCGGCGAATTCGCGCTCCAGCCCCACGAGATCCAGC
The DNA here is from genome assembly GCF_007828675.1 of Rhizobium sp. ERR 1071. Lineage (NCBI taxonomy): Bacteria > Pseudomonadati > Pseudomonadota > Alphaproteobacteria > Hyphomicrobiales > Rhizobiaceae > Rhizobium > Rhizobium sp. ERR 1071. The sequence continues at coordinate 284,481 of NZ_VITM01000004.1, forward strand.
AACTCGCCGATGCGCGCGGGGATGTCGGACTTTGCGATCTTGCCCTGGACTTTCAGCACCTCGGCAAGCGTCTGGCCGATCGTCAGCCGCGGGTTAAGCGCATTGAAGGGGTCCTGGAAGACCATGGCGGTTTCGCGCCGGAGCCTTGCGAGGCCAGCGCTCTTCTGCTGGGTCAGATCGACACCATCGAACGTGACGTGACCGGAGGAAATCGGGGTAAGGCCGAGAACGGCACGCGCAAGCGTGCTCTTGCCGCTGCCGGATTCTCCGACGATGCCGATGGTTTCGCCCGGCATGACCTGCAGGCTGACGCCGGAAACGGCGCTGACCGTCTTTGCGCCGCTGCCCCTATAGAGACCGCCGCCGACCCTGAAGTCGACACGCAGGTCATCGATTTCGAGCAGCGGCTTGGTTGACGTTTTCGGCCTGGTTGGCTCCGATTGCGTTGCAGCTTCGTCGGGCAGGGAAGGGTGGCTGTTGATCAGGTCGATCGTATAGGGATTTTCAGGCCGGCTGAGGATCGTCCTTTTGGGACCCTGTTCGAGCAGCCGGCCGTTGCGCATGACGGCGATCCTGTCGCAGGTCTGGGCGACGATGCCGAGATCGTGGGTGATGAGGATGATCGAAAGCCCGCGCTTGTCGCGAATGTCGATCAACAGTCGCAGGATCTGCGCTTGGATGGTGACGTCGAGCGCTGTCGTCGGCTCATCGGCGATCAGGATCTTAGGGTTGCAGGAGAGTGCGACACCGATCATGGCGCGCTGCCGCATTCCGCCGGAAAACTCGTGCGGATAGCTGTCATACTGTCTTTTGGGATCGGGAAAGCCGACCTGCTCAAGGATCTCGGTCGCGGCTGCGCGCGCCTCGCGTGCCTTGAGACCTTGATGATAGCGGATGCCTTCGGCGATCTGGTCGCCGATGCGCATGACGGGATCGAGATGGCTTGTCGGATTCTGGAAGATCATGCCGATCTCGCCGCCACGCACCTCGAGCATCTCGGCATCGCTGATTTCCGTCAGTTCCCGCCCTTCGAGGCGGATGGAGCCACTGTCGATCTTCAGAAGCGACGATGGCAGCAGTCGCAGCAGCGAACGGCACAGGAGGCTCTTGCCCGAGCCGCTCTCGCCAACAAGGCCAAGTATCTCGCCCTTGCAAAGATCGAGCGAAACGCCGTCGATCAGCGTGCGGGCACCATCGTCTAGGCGGGCCTTAACCACGAGGTCGCGGACGGAGAGGATGGGCTCGCTCATTCATGCACCCCGAGCAGTTCGCCGAGCGCATCGCCCAGCATGCTGAAGCCAAAGGCGAGGCAGACGATGGACAGGCCGGGAAACAGCGTGATCCACCAGGCCGTGGTGATGAAGCTCTGGCCTTCCGCGACCATGACGCCCCATTCGGCAAGTGGCGGCTGAACGCCGAGGCCGAGATAGCTGACGGCCGCACCGCTTAGGAGCACCAGAACGGCGTCCGACATGGAAAAGACGATCGAGCCGGCAATGGCATTCGGCAGCAGGTGACGGAACATGATCCTGGGCCGGCTGAAGCCGAGACTGACGGCGGCAATGGCATAATCGCTGCCCTTCAGCACCAGCATTTGTGCGCGGATCAGGCGCGCATAGGAAACCCAGCCGACGAGAGCCATGGCGATATAGAAGCTGCTGAGCCCCGGTCCCAGAATGGCGATGATCGACAGCATCAGCACCAGGAAAGGGAAGGCGAGGATGATATCGACGATGCGCATGAAGAGCGCATCGACAATGCCGCCGAAGAAGCCGCCGATGGTGCCGACCGTGGTGCCGATCAGAAAGGGGAAAAGCACGCCGATCACGGCGATCTGCAGATCGATGCGCACTCCCCAGATGACGCGCGAAAGAATATCGCGCCCGAAATTGTCCGTGCCGAACGGATGCAGGAACGACGGTGCCTGCAGACGCATGTCGGCATTCTGGAATATCGGGTCATAGGGAGCGACGATCGGTGCTGAAATCGCCAGAAGAAGGAAGAACAGAAGGATGCCTCCGCCAAGCGTCAGCGTCAGGTGTTTTCCGAAGAGCCTGTTCAAGCCGAGGGAGGTTGTCGCTGTCGTGCCGATGCTCATAGCTTCACCCGCGGATCGACGGCGACCGTGACGATATCGGCGAGGAAATTGACCAGCACCGTGGCGCAGGCAAACACCATCGCCACGCCCTGGACGACCATGTAGTCGCGCGAGAAGATGGCGCGCACCAGCAGTTGACCCATGCCGGGCAGGGCAAAGACGCTTTCGACGACGACCGTGCCGCCGATCAGCCAGCCGATGTTGACCGCAAGCAGGTTGATTGATGGCACCAGCGAGTTCGGCACGACATGCCGCCAGAAGACGATGCCCTCAGGCATACCCCGGGCGCGGGCCGCAGTCGCCACATCCGATTTCAAGGATTCGATCATCGCCGCCCGCAGGCTGCGGGTGAGCACGGTTGAAAGCGATAGCGCAACCGTCAGGGCCGGCAGGATGAGATGGGCGATCTTCTCGCCGATCGTCGAGCCATATCCCGAGACCGGCAGCATCCCGAGTTGAACGCTGAACAGGATGATCAGCATCAGCCCCAGCCAGAAGGGCGGGAAGCCGATGCCGAAGGTCGAGACCACGCGCACGATGTGATCCGGTGCGCGCCCGACATTGCGTGCGGCAATCGCCGACATCGGCACGGCAATCAGGATCGACAGGATGACGCTCGAGACGACCAGCGAGACGGTCGGTTCGATCCGCGTCGAAATCAGCGGCAGCACGTCGATCTTGTAGAGGATCGATTTGCCCATCTCGCCATTGCCGAGATTTCTGATGAAATAGAAATATTGCAGCCACATCGGCTGATCGAGGCCGTATTGCGCGCGAATGCTGGCAAGCGCTGTCGGGGTGGCGCGTGTGCCGAGGATATTGCGCGCGGGATCGCCGGGAATGAGGCGGACCAGAACGAATGTGATGACGCTGATGCCGAAGAGGACAGGCAGGAACTGCAGCGGTCGCGTCAGTACGAATCTATAGCGATGCATGGCGGCGATCGCCCCCTTGTCGTCGGTGGGATTGGATCACCTTAGCTTGCATCAGCTTGCCCTATGCCGCGACAGGAAGTCGAGGAGCGCCGGATAGTAATCCCACGGGTTCTCATAGAAAGGCATGTGGCTGGCATTGGCGAAGACCTTGAGTTCGGCATCCTTCAAGGCACGCTTCATCCTGAGCGCACAGGCCGGCGTCAATTCGTCATGTTCGCCCGCCGTGATCAGCACCGGCATGGCAAGCTGCGGAAGGTCCGGAATGCGGTTCCAGTCCTTGAGATTGCCGATATAGAGAAATTCATTCGGCCCCTGCATCGTCTCGTAGGGACCCATGTTCCAATCGTCGAGCGAGCGGCGGACGGGTGCCGGCCATTCCGGCAGACGGCAGACATGGCGATAATTGAGGATGGTGACGGCGGCGAGATATTCGGGGTGATTATAGGTGCCCTGCGCCTCGTGCTTCTGCATCATGGCGACCGTTTCCGGACCGAGTGCCGCGCGCAGCCGCTCCAGCTCGGAAATCAGGTGCGGCATATCGGCGACGGTATCTTCGAGGATCAGCGTCTTGAGGTTCTCGGGATAGGTCAAAGCATAATCGATTGCCAGCCAGCCGCCCCAGGAGTGACCGAGCAGATGGACCTTGCCGAGGCCGAGCGCCTTGCGGACAGTCTCGGTCTCCTCGACATAGCGGCCGATGGTCCACAAACCCTTGTCTGTTGGGCGGTCTGAGGCGCCGGTGCCGAGCTGGTCGAAGGCGACGACCCTGTACCCCTTGTCGATCAGGCAGGAATGCGCCTCGCGCAGATAGTCGCAGGGCAAGCCTGGGCCGCCATTCAGGCAGTAGACCGTCTCCGGCCCGCTGCCGAAGCTGTAGGCAACCACCTTGTAGCCATCGACCTCGACGACATACCGCGCCTCCGGCTCAATTTCACGCCACATTGATAACTCCGGCGAAAGATTCTGCTTGCTCAATATTTGAGCATGGCTAAATTTTTTACCTTAAACCGTGCTCGGCACCAGCTATAAGAAGTGATAGGTTGGGAGGTCGCAGGCACAGACGGGAACCGCTGCATGTTCGATCAAATCGGAACCATCAGGCGCCAGTTCACGGCGCATCAGACGCTGGACGGCCGTATCGATCATATCTTCGAGAGCATGAAGGCGATCGGTTTCGAGGCTTTGATCTACGATTATTCGCCGGTGCCCTACGACCTAGACGGCAAGATCATGATCCCTTCGCTTCTGAAGCTCAGGAACATCTCCGACGACATGTATGAATATTGGTTCGATCGCGGCTATTTCCGCATCGATCCCGTACAGCAAGTGGCGCTACGGACTTCGGCGCCGTTCTTCTGGAATTACGATCCCGATGCCGATACGCTGATCAAGCGCTTCATGAGCGAGGACACGGTTCCCGTCGCGCGCTACCTGAGTGAGCGCGACATGTCGACGGGTGTCACAGTGCCTGTGCACATGCCGCGCGGCGATTATGCGACGGTCACCGGAGTTCGTTTTGGTACCAACAAGGAGTTCGAGCGCGACGCCCTGCGCTATATCGCTGATTTCAACCTGCTTGCGCATGTCTTTCATGAGACGGCCTATTCGCTCTTTGATACCGCAGCGCTGAGTGTCGGCAAAATCCGGCTGACGGAGCGCGAGAGGGAATGCCTGCGCTATTCCGCCGAGGGCTATTCCGCCAAGGAGATCTCGCGCATCATCGATCGCTCGGTGCCGACCGTCGTCATGCACTTGAATGCCGCGGCAAAGAAGCTCGGCGCCAAGAACCGCACGCAGGCAGTCGTCCGGGCCACGCATTATCGCCTGCTGGACGCACAGCCATCCTATAACTTGTGATAGCTGCCGTACCCGTTTCGGCCGCGTTATGGTCTGGTCCATCGAAGCCTGGAGATGGAGAGATACGTGGCCGCAATCCCGACGCAGGAAGCCTTTCTGCCCTTCCGTGAATACCGGACATGGTACCGCATCACCGGCTCGCTCGATTCCGGCAGGCTGCCGCTCGTCGTCGCCCATGGCGGGCCGGGCTGCACTCATGACTACGTCGACAGCTTCAAGGGCATTGCCGAAATCGATGGCCGCGCCGTCATCCACTATGATCAACTCGGCAATGGCAAGTCCACGCGCCTGCCGGAGAAAGGCCCCGACTTCTGGACGCCGGCGCTTTTCCTCGATGAGCTGGATGCGTTATTAAGGCATCTCGGCATTCAGGAGCGCTACGCCTTTCTCGGGCAATCCTGGGGCGGCATGCTGGGTGCCGAACATGCGGTGCGTCGACCAAAGGGTCTCAAGGCGCTCGTGATCGCCAATTCGCCGGCCAACATGCATACCTGGGTGGCGGAAGCGAACCGCCTTCGCGAGGAGCTGCCGCAGGAGGTGCAGGACACGCTGCTGAAGCACGAACGGGCTGGCACGATCACCGATCCGGAATATATCGCCGCTTCCCGCGTCTTTTACGATCGCCATGTCTGCCGTGTCGTGCCTTGGCCGGAGGAGGTTGCTCGCACCTTCGCCACCATGGACGAGGACAATACCGTCTACCGCAATATGAACGGCCCGACCGAGTTTCACGTCATCGGCACCATGAAGGATTGGACGATCGAAGACAGGCTTGCCCTTATCGAAGCACCGACCTTGCTGATTTCGGGCAAGTATGACGAGGCGACGCCGCTGGTGGTCAAGCCCTATGTCGATGGCGTGAGGGGTTGCGAGTGGGTGCTCTTTGAAAATTCGAGCCATATGCCGCATGTCGAAGAGAAGGATCTTTGCCTGAAGACGGTTTCAAGTTTCCTGGAGCGGCATGACTGATCGTTGGGCCTTAACAGTGTAGCTAATCCCGATGCCAGGCTCGCTTCTTCCGCGTGGACCAATCGGATTCCATAGCGGAATAGCGCGCTGTCCTAGATCGGTTTGTGGAGCATAGGGCGGCCGTTGTCGAAGCTCTTGCGCCCCTTTTTCCAGCCGGCAATCACTCGGGCAATCTCGCGCACGGCCGCACCGGGGCCGGCACTGTCGAGGAGCACGATCGTCGCTTCGTCGCCGGCCTGCAGACGCGTGCTGCCGTCGCGTTGGCCCGCTGCCATTCCGCTCACCATGTCGAAAGCCAGGCTCATATCTTCGTCACGCGAAAGCTGGGCGACATTGGCGTAAAGATTGGCCATGCGAATGAGCGAAGCGTCGCCATAGGGCGTGAAGGGATTGAGAATATTGTTGGTCGCGATGGAGGTGACGACCCCTCTTTTTGCGAGCAGATGGGCCGGCGCTACGCCACGTGGAATCAGCCGGTCTTGACCTCGGCCCATGAGGAACAAATCGGTCGCCGGAAGCACCGATAAAGCGATCCCTGCTTTTACCAGGTCGTTGGCAATGGCAAGAATCTGCGCCTGTGGCATGGCCGACAGATTGGTGACGTGGCCGATCGATACGCGGCCCTGCCAGCCATGACGGAGCGTCGCGTCAATCACGTCAGGCAGATCGGTTCGATCCGGATCGAGACTGAAATCGAGATGAAAGTCGACCGCGACATTGTGCTTTACGGCAAGGGCAAAAATCATGTCCACGTGCCGGCCGGGGGAGGGATCTGTATAGGGGCAGCCGCCGACCAGATCCGCACCATCGGCAAGTGCTGCGTCGAGCATATCGTATGTTTGGGGTTCGTTCGTAAGCCCGTCCTGGGCAAAGGCACAGATTTCGATGTCGATCGCGAAGGCATAATCCCGACGGAGACGCTTGATCGCTTCAAAGGAGCGGAAGCCCGCGCGCGGATCGATTTCGACGAAGGTGCGCATCCGCGTCGTGCCATGGGATATCGCTTTCTCCACGACGCGCGCAGCGCGCGAATAAACATCGGCTTCTTCGAAGCCTGCCTTCGCTTTGGCGACTTCCCGCACGGCCTCAGTCAGTGTCCCCTCGCACATTGCGCAACGATCGAGAATGCAGGCCTTGTCGAGATGAATGTGGGTATCGACAAATCCGCCAAAGGCGAAGCTTCCCCCGCCGTCTACGTTCGATACTGCGTCACATCGAATGCGGGGTTCGATGGCTGCAATCCGGTCATCCCGCACGCCGATGTCGACGAAATCGCCATCTTCTACAACACGGACATTTCGAATGATGAGATCGAACGGTTGGCCGTTGGCGCTCACAGCAGGATCGCGCCTCCGTCGCTCCGCGGATCATGCGCGCCGTCAATCGCCCCGTCTTCGCCGATGCGGATGATACCGGCTTGGCCCCCAAGTGGACTGAAGGCGTCGATGGTGGAGATCTCATGCCCCATGGCTGCGAGGGCAGAAACCGTTTCGGCGCCAATATTTTCCTCGATCTTTAAGCTATCCCGACTGTCGGAAAATGTGCGGCCGAGCAAGAAGCGCGGGCGTGCGAGTGCTGCAGCGGGATCAAGGCCGTGGTCGATCAGCAGGCTGAGCAGCAGCGACAGGGTCTGGGGTTGACCGTCCGCGCCCTGTGTGCCGTAGACCAGATGCGGACGCCCGTCCTTCAGCGCAAGGCCCGGGTTGAGCGTATAGAAAGGACGCTTTCCCGGTTGGATGCAATTGGGATTTACCGGATCGGTGCTGAAGGCCGCCCCTCTGTTTTGCCAGAGGAGGCCAGTGTCGCCGACCACTACGCCGCTGCCCCAGTCGAAATAGAGGCTTTGCAGCAGAGAGGCGCATCTTCCATTGGCATCCACGGCGGCAAGCAGCGCTGTATCGCCGTGTCGATAATCTTGTGGCCAAGGCAGGGCTCGTGCCGGATCGATCGCCGCAGCCTTGGCGGCAAGGCGCATTGGATCGAGGAGGTATTTCGAGGCGTCCTCGGCGAAACGAGGATCGGCGATCGCATGCCGATCGAGGAACGCCTGTTTCACGGCTTCGACCAGCGCATGATAATAGGCTGGACCGTCAGGTCGGAAATTCGCCATCGGCAGATGGTCGAGCACACCCATGATGGCGAGGGTGGTTATTCCTTGCGTCGGAGGGGGTGGAGCAAGAAGTATCGTGTCGCGATACGCCTTCTGGAGAGGAGCCGCGACATCAGTCCGCGTGGCAGCAAGATCTGCGGCCGAAAGAGGAGAGCCGGCCTCGGCAAGCCCGTTTACAATTCGACGGGCGAGAGCCCCCTCATAGAATTCGCGGGTGCCGTGACGCGCTATGGCTTTGAGCGTCTGCGCCAAGGCAGGCTGGTGCTGGATGCCGCCGGACTGGAAGAGCCCGGTAAAGCCCGGCCAGCCCTCCAGTTCATCGCGCCGGAATTCGTACCAGAAGGCTTGCGACCTGCTGACTTCGAAGCCGGCGTCCGCCAGTGCGATGGCGTCATCGAGAAGGGCCGGCAATCGCTCCGTGCCGCCCCATTCGTCGGCGGAATAGGCAAGCACTTTCTCCCAACTATCCACGAGGCAGGCCGTCGTCAGGGTAGAGGCTGCGCCCCGCAAAAGTATGTCTCCACGCGGAATGGCCGCAGCCGCCTGCCCGATGCCGAGGAAAGTCTGTGCATTGCCTATTTCGTCCGCCACCAGCCAGACAGCGTCACCGCCGAGCCCGCAGAAATGGGGGTAGGTTACCGATAGAGCAGCTCCGGCCGCGACCAGTGCCTCAATCGCATTGCCGCCGCGTCTGAGCACTTTCGCGCCTGCTTCGCTGGCCTGCCAATGCGGTGTCGCAATCATGGCGCGGGACGATGGCGAATTGGTTTGAGCGATCTGTCTGGTGGAGGGAATCATGAAATCAGCGGTCGCACTGATGGCGATGATGTCTTGTTCGGCATTGGTAAATCCTGGCGGCATGGTCTGGAAAACCGGACATGCAATACCGATGCCATAAGGCGACGCAGCCGGACGATCATGATTCAAGCCATTGTATCTATTCAGAATAAATCAGTTCCTTGTCGCCAAGGCGGCAAAGATGCCAAGGGCCGATCTTGCGTTCATGCCTCAGCGAGTGCCCAGGAATTCGCATGCTCGTGTATTGGTGATGGAAAAAGTGGCGGTTCAGCCCCCGATGCAGTCCGGAAGACGCCGCTGCCATTGGATGACGCGCTGGACTGTCTGCGAGTGCCACCCGCAATCTCGATCGCAGCGCACTACACCGCTGCCTGCGCCAAAGTGATGCTCGGATGCCTCCGTCACCGCCTCCAGCAATGAAGACGGTGATGAATGACTTTTTCAGCCATGAGAGGGGATGACAAAGCCGTTCGCTCTCCTATTCTCACGGAGCAGATCATTTCTTTGATATCGGCAGCCGCCGATTTCGATCTTGACCTTGGGAGGACATCATGACGCGCACGGTGATTATCGGTGCAACGGGCCATATCGGCACCTATCTCGTGCCGCGGCTCGTGGAAGCAGGGCATGAGGTCGTGGCGATCAGCCGCGGCCACGCCAAACCCTATTCGCCGAACAAAGCGTGGAATGATGTGGATATGCAGGCGATGGATCGCTCCGCCATGGAGAAGGAGGGCAGCTTCGGTCCAGCCATTCGCGCCTTGAAACCGGATATCGTCATCGACATGATCTGCTTCACGCTCGATAGCGCAAGGCATCTGACTGAGGCGCTCACCGATCATGTCGGCCATTTCCTGCATACGGGTACGATCTGGACACATGGATTTTCGACCGTGGTTCCGACGCCGGAAGAGGCGCCGAAGCGGCCCTTCGGCGACTATGGCATCCAGAAGGCGGCGATCGAAGCGCATCTGCTCGAGGAGGCGCGCCGCAGGGGATTTCCCGCAACCCTGATCCATCCCGGCCATATTGTCGGTCCAGGCTGGGAGCCTCTTAATCCCGCCGGGCATTTCAATCTGTCGGCGTTTTCGACATTGGCGCGCGGTGAAACCCTCGTCCTGCCGAATTTCGGCCTGGAGACAGTCCACCACGTTCATGCCGACGATGTCGCGCAAATGTTCATGGGCGCTATCGCCAATTGGCGGGCCTCGATAGGAGAGGCTTTCCATGCGGTTTCAAGCGGTGCGCTGACGCTTAGAGGCTATGCCGAAGCGATGTCGCGCTGGTTCGGACATGAGCCGAAGCTGGAATTCCTGCCCTATGAAGCATGGGCCGAAGGCCAGTCGGCGGAAGATGCGCAGGCGACCTGGGAGCACATTGCCAGAAGCCCGAATTGCTCGATTGCGAAGGCCGAGAGGCTGCTTGGATACCGGCCGCGCTATACGTCGCTGCAGGCCGTTCAGGAGGCGGTTACCTGGCTGATGGAGAATGGTCGGATCGGTTGAAAGGCCAGTCTTTAAGCCTGGTCAGTGGTTTTGAGCCAGGCATCCATGCCTTTTGCTGCAGCATGACCAGTCGCAAAGCAGGCCGTCAGAAGATAGCCGCCGGTCGGCGCTTCCCAATCGATCATTTCTCCGGCCGCGAACAGGCCGGGAAGTTTCTTCAGCATGTATCTCTCGTCGAGCTCATCCCAGCGAATGCCGCCGGCAGACGAGATGGCTTCGGCAATGGGCCTTGGCCTCAGCAACGGAATCGGCAGGGCTTTGATCAGGCGGGCAAGCGTTTCCGGATGCGAGAGAACGGCGGGCTCGGCAAGCTCGCGCAAAAGGCCCGCCTTGACGCCCTCGATGCCGGCGCCCTTGCGCAGGCGATTGGAGAAGCTGGCCTTTGGGTCCTGCCGCGCCAGATCGCGCGCCAAGCGCACCTCATTGCGTCCGGGCGCCAGATCGACAATGAGCGAAGCCTCGCCCATTTTTGCCAACCGGTCGCGCAACGAGGCGGCATGCGCATAAACCAGACTGCCCTCGATTCCCGTTTTCGAGATGACGAATTCGCCGGGAAAAGTCCCTTCTTCCGATGTTGCCGTCACGGATTTGAGGGGTTCGCCGGCAAAGCGCTCGCTGAAGGTCGCATTCCAGGTGACGTCGAAACCGCAATTGGCCGGCTGGAAGGCGGCGATATCGATGCCTTTGTCGCGAAGCCAGCTGACCCATGCCGCATCCGATCCGAGCCGGGCATAGCTTGCCCCGCCGAGTGCCAGCAGAACGGCGTCATGATGCACGAGCTCGCGCCCGTTCGGTGTTTCGAAGACCAGGCCGCCATCTTCGAAGCCGCACCAGCGATGCCGCGTCATGATGCTGACATTACGCGCCTCCAGCCCTGCCAGCCAGGCACGCAGCAGCGGCGAGGCCTTCATGACTTTTGGGAAGACGCGGCCGGACGAGCCGATGAAGGTTTCCGTTCCCAGGCCTTTCGCCCAGGCTCTGATGTCATCCGGTTGGAAATCGTCAAGCGCTGCGCGCAATCGGGACGAGGCGGCGCCGAAGCGGTTGGCAAAGACATCGTAATCTTCCGAATGCGTGATGTTGAGACCGGATTTTCCGGCCAGCAGAAACTTGCGCGCAACCGTCGGCATGGTGTCGTAGATCACGACGCGATGGCCAAGCCGCGATAAGGTCTCTGCCGCCATCAACCCGGCAGGGCCGCCGCCAATGATTGCAATTTGCTTTTTTGTCATACTCACCCGGTGCCGCTTGCCTACTGTTCTCTAGGGCCGGATGGGGGCCGAACGCAAGATCGCCGCCGTCCCGGTCCAATCTCACTGTCGTTGAGCCGGGTTACGGCAGCGCCGGAAATCCCACGTTTCCTCTCGTATCCCGTGCCATATCCACGTTTAAATCGATATAACCATATGGTTACTATTGCTTCTGATTCACCGGGGGCTGTCAACTTATGCGATGATCGGTTACTTATCGGCGTGAGGGTGGGCCGCATAAGCCTTACGAAATGCCGCCGGGAGCCATGATGTCAGAAGCCAAGACCGTGAAGCGCAGCGCAAGGAATGCAGGCCTTGCGAATGCAGAGAAAGCTCCCTCGCGCGCAGCTTCGGAACGGCCCCGTCTCAGGGATGCGGAACGCACCAGCAAGGCGATTTTGGCGGCCGCGACCAAGGAATTTGCCGAGCGCGGCTATGGCGGTGCTCGCGTCGATGCCATCGCCGAACGGGCGAAAATCAATAAGCGGATGCTCTATCACTATTTCGGCGGTAAGGATGCGCTCTACGTCGCCGTTCTGGAAGGCAGCTATATCGCCATCCGTTCGGCGGAAGCACGGCTCGATCTCTCGCATCGCTCCCCTGCAGACGGCTTGCGGGAGCTCGTCGTCTTCACCTGGCAATATTTTCTGGATCACCCGGAATTCCTAGGAATCCTCAGCACGGAAAACATGCATAAGGCCCGCTTCCTGAAGCGTTCGGCGCGCATTTTCGAGCTGCACTCGCCGCTGGTGTCGGAGATCTCCGGCTTGCTGGACCGCGGCGCGGCCGCGGGCGTATTCCGCAGCGGCTGCGATCCGGTGAAGATCTATATGAGCATCGCGGCCCTCGGCTCGTTCTTCCTGACGAACCGTTGGACGCTCTCGACGATCTTCCGTCGCAATCTCTCGGACAAGAGCGAAATCGACGCCTGGGGGGAGCATATCGTCGACGTGATTTTCGCCTATCTGCGTCCCTGAAATCTCCCGCGCAACAGACTCAGCAACGATAGACGATTGCCGCTGTGACCATTGACGATGGCCGTTGACAGCATGGCTTTGCCATGTCAGTTATGTAACTATATAGTTATTTACGGGAGGAAGAAACTCATGGCAACGAAGCCGATCGGCATCATCATGCACGGCATTACCGGCCGCATGGGCTATAACCAGCATCTCGTGCGTTCCATCCTGGCGATCCGCGAACAGGGCGGCGTTCTTTTATCGAACGGCGACAGGCTGATGCCGGAGCCGGTGCTTGTCGGCCGCAATGCTGAGAAGATCGAGGCGATTGCCCGCAAGCACGGTCTGTCCAAGACGACGACCGATCTCGATGCCGCTCTTGCCGATCCCAGCAATACGATCTTCTTCGATGCCGGTTCGACGCAGATGCGCGTCGAGCTTCTCGAGAAGGCGATTGCGGCCGGCAAGCATGTCTATTGCGAGAAGCCGATCTCGGAGACGCTGGAGGAGGCGCTCTCGGTTGCGGCTTCGGCAGAGCGTCGCGGCGTCAAGAACGGTGTCGTCCAGGACAAGCTCTTCCTGCCTGGCTTGCGCAAGATCGCCATGCTGCGCGATAGCGGCTTCTTCGGCAAGATTCTCTCCGTGCGCGGCGAATTCGGCTATTGGGTTTTCGAAGGCGATTGGGGCGTCAAGGCACAGCGCCCATCCTGGAACTATCGCAAAAAAGATGGCGGCGGCATGATCCTCGATATGTTGCCGCATTGGCGTTATGTGCTCGACAATCTCTTTGGTGAAGTCAAGTCGGTCAGCTGCCTCGGCGCCACACATATTCCAAGCCGCGTCGACGAGAACGGTAACACCTATGTCGCCGATGCTGACGATGCCGCCTATGCTACCTTCGAACTCGAGGGCGGCGTTATCGCCCATATCAACTCCTCCTGGGCGGTGCGTGTACGCCGCGACGATCTCGTCACCTTCCAGGTCGACGGCACCCATGGATCCGCCGTCTGCGGCCTGATGCGCTGCTGGACACAGCATCGCGTCAACACGCCGAAACCGGTCTGGAACCCCGATCAGCCGCAGCCAATCAATTTCTTCGATACCTGGGAAGAGGTGCCTGACACGCAAGCCTTCGACAATGGTTTCAAGGCGCAATGGGAGCAGTTCCTGTGCCATGTGGCCGAGGACGCGCCCTGGAAGTTCACGCTGCGCGAGGGCGCCAAGGGCGTGCAGCTGGCAGAGCTGGCACAGAAGAGCTGGGCGGAACGTCGCTGGGTCGACGTGCCTTCCCTTTCGGCCTGCTAGGAGGCTGATCTCATGGAGAGAAGCCTTCACTTGCCAAGGGCGGACGGCACGATCACTGCCTTCTCGCCCGTCAATGAGCCGTTGATCGCGCCTGTAAAACCGACGGGCGGCCATCACTTCAATCGCGTGGCCTATGCGGCGGCGCATGTCGTGGTCGATGCGCTTGCGGACAACGATCCCTGGCTTGACCGCAACATCGACTGGGAGCGCACGATCGCCTTCCGCGAATATCTCTGGGGTCTCGGCCTCGGCGTCGCGGAAGCGATGGATACCGCACAGCGCGGCATGGGACTCGACTGGACCGGCGCAAAGGAGCTGATCGCGCATGCGCAGTCGGCCGCCCGCGGCCGGCCGGATGCCGTGATCGCCTATGGCGCCGGGACTGATCATCTGCAGCCCGGTCCCGATGTCACGATCGATGATGTCATCCGCGCCTATGAGGAACAGGTCGCTTATGTCGAAGGACAGGGCGGCCGCGTCATTCTCATGGCGAGCCGGGCTCTGGCGGCAGTCGCCAAGAGCCCGGACGACTATGTCAGGGTCTACGACCGCATCCTCGGTCAGGTCAAAGAGCCCGTCATCATTCATTGGCTCGGCTCGATGTTCGATCCGGCCCTGGCGGGCTATTGGGGCTCGGCCGACGACATGCTGGCCATGAAGACGGCAACAGCGATCATCAATCAGAACGCAGCCAAGGTCGATGGCGTGAAGATTTCGCTGCTTTCGGCAGAGAAGGAAATCATCATGCGCCGCCGGCTCGATCCGTCGGTCAAGATGTATACCGGCGACGATTTCAACTACGCAGAACTGATCGCCGGTGACGAGCAGGGCTATTCGCATGCCCTGCTCGGCATCTTCGATGCCATCGCGCCGGCAGCGAGCGCAGCTCTCGCAAAGCTCGCTCAGAACGACCTCGACGCCTTCCACGCGATCCTGGCGCCGACCGTCCCGCTATCGCGCCATATCTTCAAGGCACCGACGCGCTTCTATAAGACAGGTGTCGTCTTCCTCGCCTATCTTAACGGCTTCCAGGACCATTTCCAGATGCTCGGCGGCCAGCAGAGCGCCCGCTCGATCCAGCATCTTTCGGAGCTGTTCCGTCTGGCGGACACGGCGCGCGTACTGCGTGATCCGGATCTCGCAGTCTATCGCATGAAGGCAATCCTTGCCACCATCGGCATCGACTAGCGGATAAGAATGGGGGAGGATCACGATGGCCGTAGAGGGTCTGTCCATCAATCTGGCGACGGTGCGCCAGCAATATGACATGCGCCAGGCGGTCGAAGCCTGCCTGAAGCAGGATATCGTCGCTATCGCGCCCTGGCGCGATCAGGTGCATAAGATCGGGCTTTCGGAGGCTGCTCGCATCGTCGCCGACAACAAGCTCAAAGTGACTGGCCTTTGCCGCGGCGGCATGTTTCCCGCGGCAAGCGCCGAGGGTAGGGCGGCTGCAATCGACGACAACAAGCGGGCGATCGACGAAGCGGCGGCGCTGAATGCCGATTGTCTCGTCCTTGTTGTCGGTGGCCTGCCGGAAGGATCGAGGGATATCACGCATGCCCGCGAGATGGTAGCGGACGGTATCGCGGCGATCCTGCCACATGCGCGCAGCGCCGGTATTCCGATCGCGATTGAGCCGTTGCATCCTATGTATGCGGCCGACCGCGCCTGCGTGAACACGCTGGAGCAGGCGCTCGACATCTGCGATCTCCTCGGCGAAGGCATTGGCGTCGCGATCGATGTCTACCATGTCTGGTGGGACCCGAAGCTTTATCAGCAGATCGCGCGCGCTGGCGCCGGTGGCCGCATCCTGGCGCATCACATCTGCGACTGGCTCGTGCCGACCACGGACCTGCTGCTCGATCGCGGCATGATGGGCGACGGTGTCATCGACTTGAAAGGCATCCGCGCCGAGATCGAAAAGGCCGGCTTCTTCGGCCTGCAGGAGGTCGAGATCTTCTCTCAGAATAATTGGTGGAAGCGCCCGGGTGAGGAGGTCCTCTCCACCTGCATCGAGCGTTTCCGCAGTGTTTGCTGAGTGGCAGTACCCAGGATCGATAACAAAAAACCGGACCAGCAAGTGGCCCGGCTCTTTTTCGAAGCGATGAGGTGACGGCTTACTCGGCCGAAACGATCTTGCCGCCTTCCCATTTGTAGAGCGAGAAGCTCTGCGAGGTCAGGTCGCCGGTTTCGCCGTAGGTGACCTTGCCGATGGCGGTGTCGATCGGTTCGCCTTTCTTCAGAGCGGTACCGACTGCTTCGGCATCGTCTGCCTTGCCGGCCTTCTCGATGCCGGCCTTCAACACCTGCACGGCAGCATAGGCGTTCAGCGTGAAGGCTTCGGCCGGGATGTTGCGCGCCTTGAGGGCGGCAACGGCGCTCTGCGAATCCGGGTTCTTCAACGCGTCAGACGCGTTGGTGAAGAGCGTGCCGGCAGCCGAATCGTTGGCGATCGCCCAATATTCGGTATTGGAAAGGCCGTCGCCGCCGATGATCTGCGCCTTGACGGAGATGTCGTGCAGCTGGCGGGCCAGCAGACCTGCTTCCGGATGATAGCCGCCGAAGTAGATCACGTCGACGCCGGCCTGCTTCAGCTTTGTCGTCAGAGCGCTGTAGTCTTTCTCGCCGGGGGTCAGCGAGTCATTGACGACCTCAGTGATGCCACCTTTGTTGATCGCAGCCTTGAAGGCGTCTGCCAGGCCCTTGCCGTAAGCGCCCTTATCGTTGAGGATGGCGATCTTCTTGTCCTTGAAGTTCTTCACGACATATTCGCCGGCGACGACGGCCTGCTGGTCATCTCGGCCGCAGGTGCGGAAGATGTTCGTGAGACCACGATTGGTCAGGTCCGGAGCGGTTGCGGTCGGCGTGACCATCAGGATGCCGTTTTCGGCCAGCGCGTCCGAAACCGGAATGGCAACACCCGAAGTGACCGGGCCGACGACGAAGCGGATGCTATCGCCGACAAAGCCGTTGGCGACGGATACGCCCTGCTTCGGATCGCCGGCATCGTCGCCGAGCTTCAGGATGAGCTTCTGGCCGAGAACGCCGCCGCTCTTGTTGATTTCGTCGATGGCGGTCTGTGCGCCATTCTTGACCTGCTCGCCATAGGCAGCGACGGGGCCGGTCAGCGGCGCGATGAGGCCGATGGTGATGTCCGCATGTGCGAGAGGTGCGAAGGCCAGCGAAGCGACGAAGGTCGCGGCCGTCAATGTCTTCAGACTCATGTTAGCTCTCCTTGGATGGGCGCGGCAGCGCCCTTTGAACCCGCTCGCAATCGCCTGTCTCGACGCGCAAACTGCCGTGAGGCGTTCTTTTTAAAGAGACAAAGCTGATATCGAAGCCGATGATCGCCTTCGGACATTTTTTGATCTCGAAAGCGCTCATGAGGGTATTTTGTGTAGGAATATTGCGACGATTCCGCAAGAAAATAACCGTCGCGAAGACAATTTTAGCGTTTTTTCGAAAAATTTTGACGAGGGATGGTTGTTGCCTGCTTGCCGCAAGGGCCTAGGTAATAGGGCGGCAAAGCGAGGTGGATCTGAAAGTGGAAATCTGCATGCGGCGGATCCACATAAGCCGCGGCGTCTGTCATGGTGCGGCCCGGGCCAAGGAGATCAGTATCGCGTGAACGACAATGACGATTCGAAGGTCTATTTTGACCTCTGGCGGCTGATTCCCGACGGTACCCCGATCGTGACGCATTCCAGCCGGCTTTTTCCCGTGCGTCGTGATGGCGAGCCGGCGATGCTGAAGATCGCCGACGCACCGGAGGAGAAATCGGGGGCCGAGCTTATGGTCTGGTGGAATGGCATTGGTGCTGCGCGCGTTCTCGAGCATCAGGACGATGCTATCCTGCTCGAACGGGCAATAGGCAGCCGCTCACTTGCCGAGATGGCAAGGAATGGTGAGGACGACCAGGCAAGCCGGATCATCTGCAAGGCCGTCGCCGGGCTCCACGCCTCTCGCGGCGGCGCCTTGCCGCAATTGGTTCCGCTTGTCCACCGCTTTCGTTCGCTCGAAACCATGGCTCATTGTGAAGGCGGTATCTTCGTCCAGTCCGCGGTTGTCGCGCGCATGCTGTTGGCGGAGCCCCGCGATGTCGTCGCCCTGCATGGGGACATTCATCACGGCAATATCCTCGATTTCGCGGAGCGTGGCTGGCTTGCGATCGATCCCAAGGGCCTGGTGGGCGAGCGCGGCTTTGACTACGCCAATCTCTTCTGCAATCCCGATAATGCCGTCGCCACATCTCCCGGCCGTCTTGCCCGGCAAGTAACGGTCGTTGCCGAGGCGGCGGGAATGGAGCGCGGACGCCTGTTGCAATGGATCATTGCCTGGGCCGGCCTTTCGGCAGGTTGGCTGATCGAAGATGGCGAGGATGAACACGTCGAAGCAGCGTTGCGCGTTGCCGAAATCGCGGCGGCAGAACTCGCCAGAACCGAAGATTAGGAGATCAGGGTCCCGCGCCAGGACTGCCGATAGCGCGCCAACCCCGGCAGTTCGGTGCGAGTGGAGGAGCTGGCCGCGGCACTGATGGGTCTTATCCCCGTCAGCAAGGCGGCACCCTGGCTGGTGCCCGTTGAGCCGGCTAGTGCGATGACATCGGTGCTCGTCAAGGCAGAGAGGGCGATGAGGTAGGCGCGATTGAACGCAAAGGGACCTTCGACGAAGATTGGTCCTTTAGCGCCGATCAGATCGAGGCAGGCTTCCGTCATCAGCGCGAGATAGACGCTGACGGCGGCAAGGCGTTCGGCGGAATTGGTCGCACTGCCGATCCAACGCATTTTCCTGCCCGGAAACGGACCAGAGCCCTCGACTACATTGGGCAGTAGCATGAGGCCTTTCTCGATCACCCGTTCCAACGCGGCTTCGATTGCTTCATGGGATGCAATACCGATTTCCGCTGCCAGAATCTCGAACTCGCGGCCGCCCATGAAGCGGGAAGACGGCACGGCGCGGCCATAGGCATCGACATTGGCAAGGGTATCGCGGGCGGGATCGAGATGATCGAGATCGCCGCCGACGCCAAAACTGATAACCCATGTCCCCGTCGAGACGACGGCAAAAGGCGCTTCATTCTCGACAAGATGCGGCAGCAGCGAGGCGTTGGAATCATGAATGCCGCAATAGACAGGGACAGGCGACGAGAGACTGATATCGGCGGCAAGTGCTGGTAGCACCGGGCCTAGGGCGTCGAATGCCGAACGGACCGGCGCCATCAAGGCACGAATGCCAAGCGTGTCAACCAGGGACGAATAGCTTTGGGTCGTCGGGTTCCAGAGATCGGTATGGCAGCCAAGAGACGTCATCTCGTTGGCCGCGACGCCGGTCAGGCGAAACGCCCAATATTGCGGATAGGTCAGGATCGTTGCGACGCGGGCAAAATCAGCGGGGAAGGCGCTTTGCTGATAGTGGATCTGCGCGCCAGCATTCAGGCCACCGGATAGCCGCGGCGAAAAGGTTTCGGCAAAAGCCGGACGCACTTGCCCATAGGCTTCCTGAACGGTTTGCGGATAGATGTGTTCGTAATCGAGAACCGGCAAGGCAAGATCGCCGCCGGCGTCCAACAGGACCACCGAAGCACCGTGCGTCGTGATTGATATGGCATCGAAGCCGGGCGTGGCTGCAAAGCCCTTCAGCGCATCAATGATGAAGCGCCATAGGCTTTCGATATCGTAATGCGGGTAAGGACCTGACTTCAGGACGCTGTTTGTAGTCCTGACGGCGGCAATCTCGGCTCCGGTCCCGGCATCCAGCACAACGACCTTGGCGTTGGTCTTGCCGATGTCGATCACGGCGATGTGGCGGTAGGCTGTCTCGCTGTTCATGGCAGATGAAAGACCGTGACAAGATCGCTTTGGATGGGCGAGTTATCGGGATTGGTCGCCATGATGTCCGCCATATGTGCCCACCATTTCTTCATGATGGGATGTTCGGGCAGGCTGGCCATGGTGTGATCTTTCGGCCGGGTCAGCACGCCGAAAAGCGTATTCGTCTCGCGGTCGAGATGGATGGAGTAATCGCTGACACCTGCCTGATGCAGCAGATCCACCAGCTCAGGCCAGATTTCATCATGTCTCTTGCGGTATTCTGCTTCCATGCCTGGATTGAGCGTCATCTTGAAGGCGTGGCGTTCGTGAGCAGCGGTCATTTGGAGCTCATGGTCTTGATGCGCTTTGCCACGATCGGCAGCGCGATGGTGATGATGAGGAGGAGGCCGATGAAAATCGACATGACAATGCCGGGAACATTCAGCAGGCCAAGGCCGAAGGTGACCAAGCCCATGACGAAAGCAGCGATGACGACGCCGCCGATCGTCCCCGAGCCGCCGAGGATCGATACGCCGCCGAGCACGACCATGGTCACCACCTCCAGTTCCCATCCCAGCGCGATCGAGGGGCGCGTCGAGCCGAGGCGCGAGGTGAGGCAGACGGCGGCGATACCGCTCATGATGCCGGTTAGGAGAAACAGGATGAATTTGACCCGCTCGACTGGAATGCCCGAGAAGCGCGCAGCAAAATCATTGTTGCCGATCGTATAGACCTGCCGGCCGAAATTCGTCGCATGCAGCAGGATGGCAAAGGCGATCGCCAGCACGATGAAGAGCACGAATTCGAACGAGAAGACCCAGACGACATAGCCCTGGCCGAAATAGGCGAAACTATCCGGATAGTTGCCATAGGCCTGGTCGCCGAGAACGATATAGGAAATGCCGCGAAACAGGCTCATCGTGCCGATGGTGACGACGATTGACGGCAGCTTCAGCACGGAAACGAGGAATCCGTTGAAGATGCCGCAGACGAGGCCGACGCCGATACCGATCGCAACGAGGCCGGCCGTGTCGACGCCCATTTGCGCGGCAGCGCCCATCGCCGTCGACGCCAGCGCGATGATGGCTGCGACCGAGAGGTCGATTTCGCCCGCGATGACGAGCAGCGCCATGGCAAAGGCGATCATCGCCTTTTCGGTAAAGTTGAAGGTCGCGTCCGAGAGATTGAACGGATCGAGGAAATAGGGCGAGGCCAGCGAGTTGAAGATGAAGATCGCGACCGCGACGCCGAAGAGCAGTGTTTCCCAGCTTGCCATGATGCGCTTGAAGGGCGTGCCGAGGCGATCAGGAATGGCGCGCTTTTCCGCGGTTGCCGCTTGCGAACCGTTGCTCATGCGTGTGCTCCCTGGCTGGCGGTGTCCTTTGCGGCTTGATCGCGCAGGATGATGCGGCCGCGGTTGCGTTCGCGCCGGGCGTTGAAGACGACGGCAAGGATGATGACGGTGCCTGAAATCGCCATCTGCGTGAACGGCGAGATGCCGATGACCGGAAGTGCGTTCTTGATGACGCCGAGGAAGAGGGCGCCTAAGACCGCGCCGGCGACTGAACCGACACCGCCGGCGATCGATATGCCGCCGATGACGCAGGCGGCTACGCTATCGAGTTCGAAACCATTGGCGATATCGACATAGGCGACCGCATAGCGCGAAACCCAAAGGTAGCCGCTCAGTCCCGCGAGCGCACCAGAGAGGACGAAGGCGAGGAAGCGCGTCCAGCCGACATCGATACCGGCATAGACGGCGGCAACCGGATTGCCGCCGCTGGCATAGGCCGAGCGGCCGAACTGCGTGTAGCGCAGCACCAGATACATCATCAGAACGATGGCGATACCGATCCAGGCAAGCACCGGCAGGCCGAGAAGCGGCGTGCGCGGCACGTTCAGGAAAATCGGCGTGAATTGATGCGCATTGACCCAGGCGCCGCCCGATAGGACGAATGCCATGCCGCGATAGATCGTCAGGGTGCCAAGCGTGACGACGATCGGCGGGATTTCCAGCGCCCAGACGAGATAGCCATTGATGGCGCCGAGAGCCGCGCCCATCAGGATTGCCGTAATGACGAGTGCGATCAGCGGAATATCGGGATAGGATGCGTTCAGCATTGCAACCGCCATGCCGGTCAACGCCAGATTGGCGGCAACGGACAAATCGATCGATTTTGTCAGGATGACCGTCATCTGGGCGAGCGCGAGGATGATGAGGATCGATGTGTCATTGAAGATATTGGCGAGATTGGCGGGCTCGGCAAAGCCGGCTGCGCGCGTCGCGAAGCCGGCGATCATCACGACGATGATAATGGCGAGCAGAGTTTCGCGCTTTTTGAGGATGCGTGGCATCCCGTCCTCCCTATGCATTTCCAGTGGCGGCGCGCACCAAGGTTTCCGGCGTGAGCCCCTCGCGCTCGAAAAGGCCAGCGGACAGGCCTTCCTTCATGACCAGCACACGATCCGACATGCCGAGGATCTCGGGCAGTTCGGAGGAGATCATGATGATGCTGAGACCTTCAGCCGCCAATTCGCTGATGAAACCATGGACGGCGGCCTTTGAGCCGATGTCGATACCCTTGGTAGGCTCGTCCAGAATGATGATCTTCGGCTGCGTCGCCAGCCACTTGCCGATGACCACCTTCTGCTGATTGCCGCCAGACAGCGTGCCGACGGGCACGGAAAGTGCGGCAGCGCGCAGATCGAGCCGCTCGGCATATTTGCGGGCGAGAGCGAATTCGTTGGCTGCCTTCAGGAAGCCCTTGCGCGAGGTGCGCCCGAGTGAAGGCAGCGACATATTCTGATAGATCGGCATCGGCAGTGCCAGGCCGTGGCGACCGCGCTCTTCGGGCACATACACGATCCCCGCGCGAATGGCATCCTGCGGCGATCGCACTTGGATTTCCTGTCCGTCGAGCGTCAGGCGTCCGGACAGCGGTTTGGTAATGCCGAAGAGCGATTGGCAAAGCTCGGAACGTCCGGCGCCGATCAAGCCATAGACGCCGAGGATCTCGCCGCGCCGAAGCTTGAAGGAAATATCGCGGAATTCGGTGCGGTGACAGTATTTGTCGACTTCGAGAACGGTTGCACCGATCGTCACAGGCACTTTCGGGAAAGCGTCCTTGACATCGCGGCCGACCATCATACGGACGATCTCATCCTGTGGTGTCAACTTCAATTTGCCGTGGCCGACGGCCCGGCCGTCGCGGAAGACGACGAAATTGTCGGCGATCTCGTAGAGTTCGTCGAACTTGTGGCTGATGAACAGGATGGCCTTGCCCTTTGCCTTCAATCCCTCGACGATGCGGAAGAGATCATCGATCTCCTTGCGGGAGAGAGCGGCGGTGGGTTCGTCCATGATGACGATGCGGGCCTCGATCGACAAGGCGCGTGCGATTGCCACAAGATGGCGCTGCGCGATGGAGAGGTCCTTCAAGCGGGTTGTCGGATCGATCGCGCTTTCCAGCGATTGGAGAAGCTCTTTCGATCGGCTGTTCATCCTCTTCCAGTCGATGGTGCGCCAGGATGTGCGCGGCGCATGGCCGAGGAAGATGTTTTCGGCAACAGTCAGCTCGTCGAAGAGTACGGTTTCCTGATGAATAGCTGTGACGCCGGCATCGATAGCGGCCTGCGCATTCGCAAAGGCCATCGCCTTGCCATCGACGAGGATCTCGCCCTCGTTCGGGCGGTAGATTCCCGTGAGAATCTTGACGAGTGTCGATTTGCCCGCGCCGTTCTCACCGATCAGGGCGGTCACCTTGCCGGGATAGAGCGAAATGCTGACGCCATCCAGCGCCTTGACGCCGGGAAAGATCTGGGAAATGCCGCGCATTTCCAGAATGGCCTGATTGTTCGCGGCTGGTGCGTCCGCGATGGAGCGTTGAAGGACTGTGGTCATCAGCAATGTACCGGATCAATGAAACCAGGTCCGGCGGCTGATGCCGCCGGAGAGCTGCGAGTTCGATTTTCGATCAGAAAACCTTGGAGAACTGATCGATGTTCGAAGCATTGTAGACGAACGGATCGGCCATGGCGGCTTCGCCGTTTTCGCCAACCTTGATCTTGCCCATGCGGCCGGCATTGATCTCGCTGCCCGGCTTGCCGTCGGTCTCGCCCTTGACGAGGCGATAGGCGATCTGCGTTGCGGAATAGCCGAGATCGATCGGATTCCAGATCGCAAATTCCTTCGTCGCGCCGGACTTGATGGCGCCGGCCATTTCGGACGGCAGGCCGAGACCGGTGACATAGACCTGGCCGATCTTGCCGGCATCCTTGACGGCCTGCGAAGCGGCGAGCACGCCGACGGTCGTCGGAGCGACGATGACCTTGACTTCGGGATGCGAGGTCAACAGGCCCTGGGCTTCACGATAGCTCTTGTCGGAGAGATCGTCGCCATAAACGGTCGTGACCAGGTTGAGGCCGGGGAAATCCTTCAGCTGCTTCTTCATCTCGCCGATCCAGATGTTCTGGTTCGTCGACGTCGTCGTGGCCGACAGGATGGCGAAATTGCCCTTGCCGCCGTCGAGGTGATCCTTGGCGAGCGTCAGGCACATCTTGCCGATCAGTTCGTTGGACGAGGGGTTCAGCTGCAGGATACGGCCAGCCTTGGCGACGCCGGAATCCCAGGAGATCACCTTGATGCCGCGCTGTGCCGCCTTCTTCAGGGCCGGAACAACTGCGTCGGGATCGTTTGCGGAAATCGCGATGGCATCGACCCCTTGGGCGATCAGCGAGTTGATGACTTCGATCTGGCCTTCGGCCGTGGTCGAGGTCGGGCCGGTGTAGATCACCTGCACGCCGCCGAGATCCTTGGCTGCTTCCTGTGCGCCCTTGTTGGCGGCTTCAAAGAAGCCGTTGCCCAGCGACTTCACCACGAGGCCGATCTTGATGTCCTTTGCACTGGCCGCGCCGGCGAAAAGCGTGGCGGCGAGCGCGACGCCGATCGCCAATTTCTTTGCAATATTCATGTCACTTCCTCCCAAAGTTAATAGGCATGCTCACCCCACCTGAGCCGCGCGTCTCATGCGACCGACGGGGAATCTTCCTCCTCGGCTTCAGCCGAAACATTTGCAATAATGAGCGAAATGCCCGCATCCTCGATCATGCGCATGGTTTCGGCGGTAACACCGTCGTCGGTGATGATGGTCGAGACCTGATCGAGCGGGCAAAGGATCAGGCTGGAGCGCTGGCGGAATTTGCTTGAATCCACCATGACGACGAGTTCGTCGGCCTGGCGCATGAGCTTCTGCTCGCTCTGGATGACCAGCGCGTCGGCTTCCATGACGCCCAGCGGGCCTACGCCCTGCGCACCGATGAACATGCGCTGAGCATAGAAATTGCGGATCGTATCGTTGTCGAAGGGCGAGAGGATCAGGCTTTGTTCGCGATAGATCGCGCCGCCCGGCACCGTCACGTTATTCTTCGAATGCTTGACCAGGTGTTCGGCGATCGCGAAGGAATTGGTCATCACCTGCAGCCGGAAGGCCGAGATATAGTGAACCAGCTGGAATGTCGTCGTGCCGCCATTGATGATAATGGCGTCGCCGGGATTGCAGAGTTCGGCCGCCTTGCGCGCAATTGCGCGTTTCCTATCGATGTTGACGGCTTCGGATACACGAAACGGCCGCGCGGCCAGATTGCCGAGCTGCGGAGGATGGATCGATTCCGCTCCGCCGCGCACACGCCTGATCTTTCCCTGTACGTGCAGGGCAGCGATATCACGGCGTATCGTCGCTTCCGAAGCCTCGGTCAGCTCGGAAATATCCTGAATCGTCACGACAGACTTTTCCTGTACGGCGCTCAGAATAATGCGATGGCGTTCGCGTTCGTGCATTGGCTCCTCCTTGTCGGCGGTTATTTCGCAAATATGACAATGTGTCAATCATAAACGATCATAAACTTTCATATTGCATCGCAACATTATCGAATTTGATCGTTTTCGATTGACAAGGCGACTATACGTGAGCGATACCCTGCTCACAAAGGGCGGTTCCATCATGATCCGATCTGCCCGAAAGACTTGATTTCAAGGGAGGATGACATGGCGGCTGGCGTTCAGCTTCTGGAAAACCGTTGGGATGATGCACATGCTGATGGGCTCGATGAGCCTGGCAAGCTGCTTTATCGGTCGAATCTGCTCGGTGCCGATAAGCGTATCACCAACTATGGTGGCGGCAACACGTC
Source organism: Rhizobium sp. ERR 1071 (assembly GCF_007828675.1). Lineage (NCBI taxonomy): Bacteria > Pseudomonadati > Pseudomonadota > Alphaproteobacteria > Hyphomicrobiales > Rhizobiaceae > Rhizobium > Rhizobium sp. ERR 1071. Next base: position 310,263 of record NZ_VITM01000004.1, read on the forward strand.
GGCCAAGGTCATGGAAACCGATCCGCTCTCCGGCGAGAAGGTTAGGGTGCTCTGGGTCAAAGGCTCCGGCGGCGATGTCGGCACCATCAAGCTTGACGGTTTCGCCACGCTTTATCAGGACAAGCTGGACAGCCTGAAGAACATCTATCAGGGCGTTGCAGACGAGGATCGCATGGTCGGCTTCCTGCCGCATTGCACTTTCAACCTCAACGCCCGTGCCGCTTCGATCGATACGCCGCTGCATGGCTTCGTGCCGTTCACCCATGTCGACCACATGCATCCGGATGCCATCATTGCCATCGCCGCCTCGAAGAACTCGCGCGAGCTGACGCGCGAAATCTTCGGCGACGAGATCGGCTGGCTGCCCTGGCGCCGTCCGGGCTTCCAGCTCGGCCTTGATCTCGAAGCCTTCGTCAAGGCGCATCCGAATGCCAAGGGTGTTGTTCTCGAAAGCCATGGCCTCTTCACCTGGGCCAACGACGCCAAGGAATGCTACGAGCTGACGCTCGCGATCATCAACAAGGCGATCGAATGGTTCGCAGCCAAGACCGAAGGCAAGACGATTTTCGGCGGTGCCATCACCCAGAGCCTGCCGCAGGCGGAGCGTCGTGCGATCGCCGCCCGGCTAATGCCTGAGATCCGCGGCCGCATCGGCAAGGCCGAGCGCAAGCTCGGCGATTTCGACGACCAGGATGCCGTGCTCGAATTCGTCAACTCAAAAAACCTTCGCCCGCTTGGCGCGCTCGGCACCAGCTGCCCGGATCACTTCCTGCGCACCAAGATCCGGCCACTGATCGTCGATTTCGATCCGGCCAAGCCTGATGTCGATGCCGTCATCGCCGGCCTCGACAAGGCATTGGAAGATTACCGCGCCGACTACGCACGCTATTACAATGATTGCAAGCATGACAATTCGCCGGCCATGCGCGATCCGAACCCGGTGATCTTTCTCGTGCCCGGCGTCGGCATGCTGTCCTTTGCCCGCGACAAGGCGACTGCCCGTATTGCTGGCGAGTTCTACGTCAACGCCATCAACGTCATGCGTGGCGCCTCCACGGTTTCCGAATATCAAGGCCTGCCTGAGCAGGAAGCCTTCGATATCGAATATTGGCTGCTGGAAGAGGCAAAGCTGCAGCGTATGCCGAAGCCGAAAAGCCTCGCCGGCCGCGTTGCCTTCGTGACCGGTGGCGCCGGTGGCATCGGTCGCGCCACGGCCGCCCGGCTGGTAGGCGAGGGCGCCTGCGTCGTTTTGGCTGATATCGACCAGTCGGCACTTGAAGATACCCAAGCCGATTTTGCCAAGAGATACGGTGCGGATGCCGTGCGCAGCGTTAAGCTCGACGTGACGAAGGAGGATGCCGTTATATCCTCCTTCGCTGAGGCTTGCGTCGAATTCGGCGGTATCGACATTCTGGTCTCGAATGCAGGCATTGCTTCGTCCGCGCCGATCGAAAGCACCGAGCTTTCGATGTGGAACCGCAATATCGATATCCTCGCGACCGGTTATTTCCTCGTCTCGCGCGAAGCCTTCCGGCTGTTCCGCCGTCAGAACCTGGGGGGCAATGTCGTTTTCGTCGCGTCGAAGAACGGTTTGGCGTCCTCGCCGAATGCCGCTGCCTACTGCACGGCAAAAGCCGCCGAGATTCATCTCGCCCGCTGCCTGGCTCTGGAAGGTGCGGAAGCCGGCATTCGTGTGAACACGGTCAATCCCGACGCCGTGCTGCGCGGCTCGAAGATCTGGAACGGCGAGTGGCGCGAGCAGCGCGCTGCTTCCTCGAAGATTGAGGTGGACGAGCTGGAGGAACATTACCGCAAGCGCTCGATGCTGAAGCTCAATGTTTTCCCCGAGGACATTGCCGAGGCGATCTACTTCCTGGCATCGGATCTTTCCGCCAAGTCGACGGGTAATATCATCAACGTCGACGCCGGCAACGCGCAGAGCTTTACGCGGTAGTTGGCCGCACTTCCTTCTCCCCACTGGGGAGAAGGTGGCCCAAAGGGCCGGATGAGGGGGCGCGGCAGATGCAGTTCTATCTTTCGCTCACGCTCAAGATGGTCGTCGCTCCGCTCCTTATCCCCTCATCTGCCCGTTGGGCATCTTCTCCCCGCGGGGGAGAAGAGGGAATAAGCTGATCGAAACGCCGATATTTCGAATAACGCATTGGGAGGAAAGAATGGCCGAATACAGGATCGCGCCCGATCTGGTCGCCGCAGAAAACGACAAGCGCGCCGCCGCATTGAAATCCGATTATGAGGCGCTGGGCGCCACGCTCGCCCGCCGCGGCGTCGATATCGAAGCCGTCACAAAAAAAGTTTCGGAATTCTTCGTCGCGGTCCCGTCCTGGGGTGTCGGAACCGGCGGCACGCGCTTCGCCCGTTTCCCCGGCACCGGCGAGCCACGCGGCATCTTCGACAAGCTCGACGATTGCGCCGTCATTCAGCAGCTGACGCGGGCAACACCAAGGGTTTCGCTGCATATTCCCTGGGACAAGGCCGATGCGAAGGAATTGAAGGCGAAAGGCGATGCACTCGGCCTCGGCTTCGACGCCATGAACTCCAACACTTTCTCCGATGCGCCCGGTCAGGCGCATTCCTACAAATTCGGTTCGCTGAGCCATGTCGATGCGGCGACCCGCGCCCAAGCTGTCGAGCACAACATCGAATGCATCGAAATCGGCAAGGCGATCGGCTCGAAGGCGCTGACGGTATGGATCGGCGACGGCTCCAACTTCCCCGGCCAGACGAATTTCACCAAGGCCTTCGAGCGCTATCTCGCCGCCATGGCCGATATCTACAAGGCGTTGCCAGATGACTGGCGACTGTTTTCCGAGCACAAGATGTACGAGCCGGCCTTCTATTCGACGGTCGTGCAGGACTGGGGCACCAACTATCTGATCGCGCAGACGCTCGGCCCCAAAGCGCATTGCCTTGTCGATCTCGGCCATCACGCGCCGAATACCAATATCGAGATGATCGTCGCGCGCCTCATCCAGTTCGGCAAGCTCGGTGGCTTCCACTTCAACGATTCCAAGTATGGTGACGACGATCTCGATGCCGGTGCCATCGAGCCCTACCGCCTGTTCCTCGTCTTCAACGAGCTGGTCGATGCGGAACGGCGCGGAGTGAACGACTTCAATCCGGCGCATATGATCGACCAGTCGCATAACGTGACCGATCCGATCGAGAGCTTGATTTCCAGCGCCAACGAGATCCGCCGCGCCTACGCGCAGGCGCTGATCGTCGATCGCGATGCACTTAGCGAGTATCAGGACGCGAATGACGCGCTGATGGCATCGGAAACGCTGAAACGCGCCTATCGCGCCGATGTCGAACCGATCCTGGCCGAAGCTCGCCGCCGCGCTGGCGGTGCCATCGATCCGGTCGCCACCTACAGGGCGAGCGGTTATCGCCGCAAGGTTGCCGGAGAGCGTCCGGCTTCCGTTGCCGGCGGCGGCGGTATTATCTGAGATTATCGGGTGCCGGCACAAAATGGCGCCGGCACCCGATGCCTATCGCGCCTGCCCCAATTGCTGGAGTTCGGCCTCTCGCCAGGCGGACCAGCGACGCCGCAATTCGCCTGGCCGCAGGCCATAGTTTTCGTCGAGCACCTCGACCGCGAGAATTCGCTCCGTGCGGAAATGCCGGAAGCCTCCACGTAGCTCGCACCACGCCACCAGAATGCGGCTCGTGTCGGAATAACCAAGGATGACGGGCCAGACGATCCTTGTGCTTTCCGCGCTCGCATCGGACCGATAACGCAGGCGAAGTTTTCGTCCTTCGCGGATTGCCGCCCGCAGCATTGGCAGGTCGATGTTTTCCTCTTCGGATTCCTGAAGAAGCGGTTTGGCGCCGACGCTCGGCTCGAGGATGAAGGGGCGCAGGTGCTCGGGCACGATGGCAGTGATCTTGGCAACCACATCGCGTGCGGCATTGGCAAGGGCCTTGTCGGCGCGGCTTGCAACCCATTGCGCTCCGAGGACGACAGCCTCGATCTCCTCCGGTGTCAGCATCAACGGCGGCATTTCGTAGCCGGGCGAGAGGAGATATCCGAAGCCGGCCTCACCCTCGATCGGCACGCGCTGGCCCATCAGATCGGCGACGTCGCGATAGACCGTGCGTTTGGAGACTTCGAGCTCACCCGCCAGCGCGGCAGCGGTCACCGGCCGGCTCGACCGGCGCAATATCTGTATGATCTGAAACAAACGGTCGGCGCGACGCATTCCTGCTGACTCCTGCTGTCAGTATGGTGGCAACAGCCTTATGCAACAAGAGCCTTCGAGCGCCAACGATATGTTCGGCCGGCCTTTTGAAGGAGTATGCGATGAAACTGGCATCCACGCGTCTGATCGCCTCAGACATCAGGAAAATGGTCGGCTTTTATGAGATGGTCACCGGCCATCGGGCCGAGTGGCTGGCACCGGTCTTTGCCGAGATCGTCACCCCCGCGGCGACGCTTGCGATCGGGAGCGTCGAGACCGTCGCTCTGTTCAAGGAGGGCAGTGCCGAGCCCTGCGCCAATCGCTCTATCATCATCGAATTCCAGGTTGATGATGTCGATGCCGAATTCGCAAAGCTAAAGGACATGGTGGAGGTCGTGCACGAACCGAAGCTGATGCCATGGGGCAACCGGGCAGCGCAGATCCGCGATCCCGAGGGTACGCTCATCAGCCTCTACACGCCTGTCACGGACTTTGCGAAGCAGCGTTTTGCTGGACGTTGAGCGATAAGGCGCCGGCGAAATCCTGCGGTTGGGCGATGCCGTCTGCCTGTCGGCATTTCTCGTCTTCAGTCACGCCTTGGCGTCTTGCGAGCGTGACCAACCGACCTAAATAACTGCATATTTGTCATGGTCGTCTGGCAGATTTGAAATCATCTTTCGGCACGACAACCGAAGATGGTCGCAGCCGTGCTTCGTCGATTTGCTTCAGTCGCATGTGCACTTTCGAGTGGCCCGACAGTGGGAATTGGGTATTGTCGCTTGCAACGGCTCGCCTTGATTTGACGGTCGAGGCTGGCAAAAAGCAGAGCCCTGCTGTTGATAGGTGAGGAAAGACGATGACGACTGACATGAACGGTTTTACCGGACGCCTGAAACGCCGCGAGAATGGCGGCATGATCTCCGGCTGGGTCGGCATACCCGATCCGATGCTCGTCAATCATCTGGCGCAGGAAGACTTCGACACCATCGTGCTCGATATGCAGCATGGCATGTGGAACATGGAGTCTGCCGCCAACGGGATTGCCTATGTGCGCCTGGCCGGCAAGCCGGCGATTGCCCGCATTCCCGTCGGCGATTTTGCCTCTGCCTCGCGCCTTCTCGATGCGGGCGCCTCCGCGATTATCGCGCCGATGATCAATTCTGCCGATGATGCGCGCGCGTTGGTGCAAGCGACGAAATATCCGCCGCTCGGTGAGCGGAGCTGGGGGCCATCGCTGGCGCTCAATCATTTCGGCCTGCCAGCTGAAGATTATCTGCAGAGCGCCAACAGCCTGACCGCCACCATCGCCATGGTGGAAACCCGCATGGCACTCGATGCGATCGACGAGATTCTCGCGGTCGACGGCATCGATGGTATCTTTGTTGGCCCGTCCGATCTTTCGATCGCGCTTTCGAACGGCGCCCGTCTTGCACCCGATAGCGCCGCGATCGATCAGGCGCTTGCAACCGTGCTGGCACGCTGCCGCGCCCACGGCAAGGTCATTTGCGCCTTCGGCGGCGATGGCGCCCGCGCCGGGGAATATCTGAAGCTTGGCCTCGATCTGGTTATCGCCGGCACGGAAACGGCGCAGCTGCGCGCCGGCGCCCGCACGGCCATTCAGGCTGCGCGAAAAGGCGCTGATTCATAATCGGCTGAGATAAAAGCTGCCCGAGGTATCCCACGGGCAGCGGTGGTTGCGCTAGAGCCGGATGATTTAGGTCTGTTCAACCTAAAATCTGGATCCGCTCTAGTTCACCAGCTTTACATAGCAGGGCCGATAGGTCTCGGTACCGCAGCCGCCACCGACCGCTTGTGCCGGCGTGATTGTGTTTTGGATGGCGATTGCCGCGAGCGCGACGGCGATGATTGTCAAAACAGTTTTGGTGTATTTGTCCATGAGTTTCCCCTAATGATAGAATGACTAACGATATGCATCTTAAAATTGCTTTTCTGAATGCGGGCTGAATACAGATGCTCAAGGTTGTGCCCCGATGTCGGGTGATACTATCGGATAACAGCCCAAACACGACCTTCCCCCCTTGTCGACTTTGATCGCAGCCTGCGCTTGCATCGTCACCCGCCTGCGGGCATTCTCGCTCCGACATGGCGGAGCGGAATGATTTGTCGAAGGTGCAGGGATTGGCGGCGGGGCGCGGCTTGCGTCGCGAAGTAGGTCAGCGCGTGACCTTGCGGACCGTTGCTACGGCTCTCGGTCTTTCGGTCACGACGGTCAGCCGTGCCCTTAAGGAGGGCGCAGAGGTCAATCGCGAGACCATCGAACTGGTCAAGCGCGTTGCGGGCGAGCTTGGCTATCGTCCCAATCTCGGTGGCATCAATCTGCGCACCGGCAAAACCCACGCCATCGGCATCGTGCTGCCTTTCGGGCGTGAGGGCGAGATGAACATTGTCGTTGCCTCGCTGATCGAAGGCGCTTCGCGCTATATGAAGTCGCGAGGGTACCGAACGACAATCGTCCCGCAGCTCCAGGCAGATGATCCACTCGCGACGGTGCGCGATATCGTCGAGGAGGGATCGGTCGACGGCGTCATCATCACGCATACGACACCACAGGACGATCGCGTCAAATACCTGCTTGAAGTCGGCATGCCTTTTGTCACCTTCGGGCGGACGGAGCTCTTGAGCGTTCATCCGAGCATCGATCTCGATCATGAAGTGATCGGCGCAGAGGCTGCACGCCTTCTGCTCGATGCCGGCCACCATATGCCGCTGCTGATCGCGCCCAACCAGCAATTCACCTACAGCCTGCAATTCGTAAGAGGGTGGCGCAGGACTTTTGCCGAGCATCATCTCGATGTGCCTGATGATGGCATCCATTTCACCACGGCGACACCCGACAATGGTCGCGAGATGGCAAAGCACATAGCAGCGCAGAATCCCGCAGCGACCGCCGCTTTCGTTGCCAGCGAGGAGGCAGCTCTCGGTTTCCTCGCCGGCTTGCGCGATGCCGGGCGGCAGGCCGGCAGTGATTTCGCGCTGATTACCTATGGCGGCACCGCACTGCCAGATTTCTTCAACCCGCCTTTGAGTACCTTTCACTATTCGAACCATGCCATAGGCGAGCGATTGGCGGCCTTCCTGCATCGGGCAATCGCCGGCGAAAATCCGGCCGATCTGCGCGAAGTCGTCCAAGCCGCCTTCGTCGATCATCAAAGCCAGTCACGTCACGCTTGAAAAATATTGCTGCTTGCAGGATGAGCAGGCGGCGAGAAGGTATTCGTAACGTTACGAATTTGCAGATTGCGCAATATTGAAACGTTAGTCGGCCAGAAAATCGCTGATTGACAGTCTTCCTCTTTTCCATAATCGTAACGTTACGAATTGCCGATTTCGAGTGAGGAAGCTCATCGGCAAGGCACATTGTTCAGGCGTGGAGGCCTCGCCGCGCGCGGCTTCACGCATTGTAAGGGGAGGATGACGTGAGCGACGGATCGCTTTTTTTCGGATCGCCTATTTGGACCTTCAATTGGAACCCGCCGTATCAAGCGCCGTTGCGGCGGCTCGCTGCGACAGGCTGCAAGGGATTTGAGCTCACCGCCTGGTCGGTGGACATGTTGAGCTACTACACGCGCGAAACCATCCGCGAGTTGAAGCAGATTGCAGACGGAGAGGGGCTGGTGCTCACCAACTTCTTCTTCAATCTACCCTTCAGCCGCGCAGCAAATGCTGCCGTCTCGACAGTTGACCTCGATGGCTACAGGCGCGGCATGGAAGTCGCCGCCGCGATCGGCACGCCGATCGTTACCAGCATGACACCCTATCCGTTTCAGTCCGAGGTCAGGCCGATCCTGCAGCGGCCGATCTCGCAGGAGTGGGGCGCGGCAGTCGAACCGCAATGGGATTGGACGGGTGAATATGAAGCCGTCGTGGAGGGTTTTATCCGGGCTTGCGAGATTGCCGCCGCCGCGGGTCTCAAGGTCGCGATCGAGCCGCATCCTTATCGCTGGGTCAGCTCCGGTCAGGGCATGCTGCGGCTGATCGAGCGCACCGGTGCCGCCAATCTCGGCCTGAACTTCGACCCGAGCCATCTCTTTCCGGCCGGCGACATGCCGCATTACGTCGTGCTGGCGCTCGGCGATCGGATCTTCAACACGCATTTTTCCGATAATGAAGGGCACACCAACGCCCATTGGCGCCCGGGGCGCGGCAAGATCGATTGGAAGGCGATTTTCGCGGCACTCAAGACCATCGGCTATTCCGGCCCGATCACGCTGGAGCTGGAAGACGCGCCGGGTGCATCGCATTGGACCCATTTCCGCGAAGCGACGACGGAATTCGATGACGAGATGCGCCGTGGCATGAGCTATCTGCGCGCCGCTGCCGCCGAACTCGATATCACCATTTCCTAGAGGCAAGCCAATGAGCAACGAACCCATGAAAGTCGGCATTGTCGGCGCCGGCAATATCAGCGCCACCTATGTTGCGACCCTGCATATGTTTGATTTCATTCGCGTGAAGTCTGTTTACGATCTTTATCAGGAGCCTGCCCGCAAGCTCGCCGAGCAGTTTGGCATCGAGGCCGTTGCGCTCGATACGATGCTTTCCGATCCGGAAATCGGTCTCATCATCAACCTGACGACGCCGGTCTCGCATTATGCCATCAGCAAGAAGGCGCTGCTTGCCGGCAAGCATGTCTATTCGGAGAAGCCGCTTGGCGTCTCCATGGGCGAGGCGGAGGAGTTGATGGCCATCGCGCGGGCAGGAGACCTGCGGCTCGGTTGCGCTCCCGACACCTTCCTTGGCGGCGGTCACCAGTTGACACGGCGCTTGCTCGATGAAGGGCGCATCGGCAAGACGATTTCGGCCACCGCCATGCTGCTGTTGCCGGGTCATGAGCATTGGCATCCCAACCCAGACTTCTTCTACGGCCGCGGCGGCGGGCCGATGCTCGATGTCGGTCCGTACTACGTGACGAACCTCATCGCCTTGCTCGGCCCCGTGCGCGAGATCTTTGGCACTGCGAAGATCACCCGCATCGAACGCACGGTGAAGACTGATCCGCGTCGCGGCGAGACGATTAAGGTACTGGTGCCGACCCATCTGACGGGCGTTATGGAGTTCCATAGCGGTGCGACCGTCACCATTGCCACCAGCTTTGATGTTATCAAGCACAAGCACAATCAGATCGAGCTTTACGGTTCGGAAGGTACTATGGTGACGCCGGATCCAAACAATTTCAGCGGCAAGGTTGAGATATTTCGCGATGGCGATGAGGCGTGGAGGGAGATCCCCGTCGATCACCCCTATACGGAAGGTGTGCCAGGTCATCTCGGTCTGCGCGGATTGGGCGCGGCGGAGATGGTGGATTCCCTTCGCTCGGGACGTCAGCATCGGGTATCGTCGGAACTAGCTTTCCACGCCCTTGAGGTGATGACGGCATTCGAGCGTTCGGCGCAATCGCGTTCTGTGGTTGCAATCCACAGTAGTTGCGGTCGGCCCGATCCAATACCGCGCGCAATAAATGAGGGACGTTTCTCATTGAGTGCGCTATAGAGTTGAGAAAATGCGGTCCTTTTGGACTGCGGGCTTGACGAAGGGGCAATGCCTGAGGAAGCATTGCTCACGTGCTGCAGGGAACGGAGGCCCTGCCGCACAGTTTTGGAGGATCAGGAGATTCGGCATCCGGTGTCTGGAGACGGCGGCGGCTGAGGAAAGGCGTTTGAAGAACGCCCTCAAAGGAGGAGGAACGCATGCGCAAATTGATGATGGCATTGGTCGGCGCTACGGCGCTGGTCGCGGCGAGCGTGACCGGCGCTCTGGCCGAAGGCAAGAAGGCCGAAGTTCTGCATTGGTGGACTTCGGGCGGTGAAGCCGCAGCCGTGAAGGAGCTGGCCAAGGCCTTCAACGCTGCAGGCGGCGAATGGGTGGATACCGCAATTGCCGGCTCCGGCTCGACTGCTCGTCCGATCGGCATCAACCGCATCATCGGCGGCAATCCGCCGACGGCCATGCAGTTCAACACCGGCACGCAGATGAACGAACTGGCCCAGCAGGGCCTGCTGCGGCCGCTCGACGATCTCGCCAAGGAGCAGGATTGGAAATCGGTTCTGACACCATCTTTCTATCAGGCCATCCAGTTCCAGGATCATATCTATGGCGCTCCCATCAACGATCACGGCCAGAATTGGGTCTTCTATTCCAAGGCCGTTTTCACCAAGGCCGGCGTGACGGAAGAGCCGAAGACCTGGGATGAAATGTTTGCCGCGCTCGACAAGATCAAGGCTGCCGGCCTGATCCCGGTTGCCGTCGGCGGTCAACCTTGGCAGCTGCAGTCGATGTTCAACGCCATCCTGCTCGGCGAGGGCGGGAAGGATCTCTATGCTAAGGTCTGGAAGGATCTCGACACGGATGCCGTCAAGTCCGACCAGTTCAAGCATGTGGCGGAAGTCTTCGCCAAGCTCCGCAACTATCAGGACCCTGGCAGCCCGAACCGCGACTGGAACGTCGCGACCGGCATGCTGATCGACGGCAAGGCCGGCATCCAGTTCATGGGCGACTGGGCCAAGGGTGAATTCATCCATGCCGGCCTCGTCGCCGACAAGGATTTCGGCTGCATCCTCGGACCTGGCGAATCCAACTTCATGATGGGCGGCGACATTTTCGTCTTCCCCGTTCTCAAGGATAAGACGGCGACCGACGCCCAGACCCTGCTCGCTACCGTCATCATGTCGAAGGAAGGCCAGCTTGCCTTCAACTCCAAGAAGGGTTCGGTGCCCGTGCGTCTCGACGTCGATACGTCAAAGCTCGACGCTTGCGCCCAGAAGGGCCTGAACGCACTCAAGGATCCGAGCCGCCAGATCCTGGCACCCGACGTGCTGACCCCTCAAGATATCGTCCAGACCGAAGGCGATCTCATTGCTCAATACTGGACGACGCCCAGCATGACGGCGGACCAGTTCGCCACGCAGTTTGCCCAGGTCATCGAACAGGCCAAGTAAGCTTCGATCGACATCCATGCGGCGGCAGGTGAGCCTGCCGCCGGTTTCCATGAATGCTGAGGAGGAGCGCGTCCATGAGCAGCCCCAATACGAGCGCCACTGCTGCAAAAGCGGCTGTCGCACCTGCGAGCGTCAGCCGCAGGAGGATACATTTTTCGCCCTACGTGGCCCTGTTTCCAGCCTTCGCCATCGTGCTTCTGGCCTATGTCGTCACCGTCGTCTGGAACATCTGGATATCGTTCACGGACAGCAAGGTGCTGCCGGTCAACACTTTCGTCGGCACGAAGCAGTATGAGCGGTTGTTTTCGACGGCGCGCTGGCTGCTGTCGCTGCAGAACGTCGTCGTCTTCGGCATTCTCTTCATTGCCGGCTGTCTGATCCTCGGCTTTCTTCTCGCCGTCGCGCTCGATCAGAAGGTCCGTTTCGAAAACACCTTCCGGACGATCTTCCTCTATCCCTTTGCCATGTCCTTCATCGTCACCGGGCTGGTCTGGCAGTGGATCATGAATCCGACGCTCGGCCTGCAAAAGGTTGCCGACAGTGTCGGCTTCACCTGGTTCCGCTTCGACTGGATCGTCCAGAGCGATCTCGCGCTCTACGTCATCGTGCTTGCCGGTGTCTGGCAATCTTCCGGCCTCGTCATGGCGATCATGCTTGCGGGCCTGCGCGGCGTCGACCGGGAATTGTGGAAGGCGACCCGCATCGACGGCATACCGAGCTGGCGCGTTTACCTGCATATCGTCATCCCGATCCTGAGACCGACCATCATCACCGCCAGCGTTCTTCTGGCGATTGCGGTTGTGAGGGTTTACGAACTGGTTCTGGCGACGACCGGCGGCGGTCCGGGTATCGCGACCGAAGTGCCCGGGAAATTCATCATGGATTACCTCTTCGGGCGCGGCAATATCGGCCTTGCAACCGGAGCATCGACCGTGATGTTCATCACGGTGGTTATCCTGGTGACGCCCTGGCTCTATTATGAATATTTCCGTGAAAAGCCGAGGGGGAACTGATGACGACGCCATCTTCCGTCACTGGTGCCATGCAGGGTCCGACCGGCCGCAAGCCGCAGCATCTGACCCCAGGACGCATCGGCCTTTATCTCTTTCTCGTCATCGCGGCCCTGTTCTTCCTGCTGCCGCTCTATGTGATGCTTGTCACCTCGTTCAAATCCATGCCGGAGATCCGTCAGGGCAATATCTTCGCCTTTCCGCAAATGTGGACTGCGGATGCCTGGATACAGGCGTGGAGCACGGCCTGCACCGGACTGGAATGCGGCGGCATCAGCGTCGGCTTCTGGAATTCGGTGAAGATCCTGATCCCGAGCATGATTTTGTCGATCCTGATCTCGTCGCTGACCGGCTATGCGCTATCCTTCTGGCGGGTCAAAGGGGCAAACGTGCTCTTTGCCATCCTGCTGCTCGGCGCCTTCATACCGTACCAGGTGTTCATCTATCCGCTGGTTCTGATCTATCGCGACGTGGGCATCTATTCGACGTTGCCCTGCATCATCATCACCCACACAGTCTTCGGTCTGCCGGTGCTGACGCTGCTTTTCCGCAACTATTATTCGAGCCTGCCGATGGAGCTCTTCAAGGCAGCTCGCATCGACGGCGCGGGGCTGTGGCAGATCTTCTTCCGGCTGATGATCCCGATGTCGATCCCGATCCTGGTGGTCGCGGCGATCCTGCAGGTGACCGGCATTTGGAACGATTTCCTCTTCGGCGTCGTCTTCGCCGGCCGAGAAAACTTCCCCATGACCGTGCAGCTCAACAACATTGTCAACTCCACCCAGGGTGAGAAGCTCTACAACGTCAACATGGCGGCGACCATCCTCACCGCCCTGGTTCCGTTGATCGTCTATTTCGGCTCGGGCCGCTGGTTCGTGCGCGGTATCACCGCCGGCGCAGTCAAGGGATAGTTCATGGCCAATGTTTCCATTCGCGAACTTGCAATCGATTTCGGCAGCGTCAGCGTCCTGAAATCGCTCAATCTTGAGATACAATCCGGCGAGTTCATCGTACTCCTCGGCCCCTCCGGCTGCGGCAAGTCGACCTTGCTCAACGCCATTGCCGGGCTGACCGATATCACGGACGGCCAGATCTGGATCGGCGACAGGAACGTCACCTGGGAGGAACCGAAGGACCGCGGCATCGGCATGGTGTTCCAGTCCTATGCGCTTTACCCGACGATGACCGTCGAAGGAAATCTCTCCTTCGGGCTGCGCATTGCGGGCATGGCGAAGGAGGAGATTGCCGAGCGTGTCGACCGCGCCGTGCAGATCCTGCAGATCGACCCCTTGCGCAAACGGCGACCGGGGGAGCTTTCCGGCGGCCAGCGCCAGCGTGTCGCCATTGGCCGTGCGCTGGTGCGTGACGTCGACGTCTTCCTGTTCGACGAGCCGCTCTCCAACCTTGACGCCAAGCTCAGAACCGAGCTGCGTGTCGAGCTGAAGCGCCTGCATAGCGGCCTCGGTTCCACCATGATCTACGTGACGCATGACCAGATCGAGGCGTTGACGCTCGCCGATCGCATCGCCGTCATGAGCGGCGGCGTCATCCAGCAATTCGCCACGCCGAAGGAGATCTATCGCCGTCCGGTCAATCGCTTCGTGGCAGGCTTCGTCGGCTCGCCATCGATGAACTTCCTGTCGGGGCAGGTGGCGAGCAATGGCGGCATGCCGGCGTTCATGTTGCCGGATGGCCGCGCGATCGACCTCAACGGCTACGAGTTTTCCGGCACGCCGGGCGAGGGCCGCAAGGCGACACTTGGCGTTCGGCCCGAGCAAATGCAGTTCCGGCCCGCGAGCGGGCGGGCTGCCAGCCTGCCGGCGACGTTCACCATCGTCGAGCCCATGGGCTCGGACAATCTGATCTGGGGCCAGGTCGGCGGCGAAACACTGTCGGTGCGGATCGATGCCGATGAGGATGTCGCACTCGACACCGAGCAGCCGGTTTATTTTCAGCCGGCGCTCGCGTCGTTGTTCGGGGAAGACGGGCAGCGTCTATAAGATGCGGTGCCGCGCGTTGGACGAAGCGTGCGGCACAATCTTCATGCCCTGACTTCGAAGATCATGTTGAACGGCGTTTCAGTCGCCTTGCGGAAATGCGAATAGCCCGCATCCATGGCAACCTTGCGCAGTTTCAGCTCGCCAGCCTGCGCGCCCAGACCAAGCCCGACCTCCTGCGACAGCGAGGCTGGCGTACAGATCATCGTTGAAGCCCCGTAGTAGACGCGGCCGACGGGGTTGAGATTGTCCTTCAGGCAATCATGGGCGAAGGGCTCGACGATCATCCAGGTGCCGTCATCGGCGAGGGTTTCCTTAATATGTTTGCCGGCACCGACGGGATCGCCCATGTCGTGCAGGCAATCGAACATCGCCACAAGATCGTAGTCGGCAGCCGGGAAGTCCTTGGCGGTCGCCTGTTCGAACGTGATACGGCCCGCAACGCCCGCTTCCTGCGCCGCAGCTTTCGCTCGTTCGATGGACGGGAGATGGTAGTCGAAGCCGAAGAAAGTCGAGTTCGGATAGGCTTCTGCCATCAGGATGGTCGAGGCGCCGTGGCCGCAGCCGACATCGGCGACGATCGCGCCGGCCTCGAGCTTTTCCTGCATGCCGTCGAGCGCCGGTATCCATTCCGAAACGAGATGGCTGTTGTAGCCTGTCCGGAAGAAGCGTTCCGTGCCGCGAAACAGGCAGGTGCTGTGCTCATGCCAACCAAGGCCGCTGCCGGTCTTGAAGGCGTTGACGACCTTCGGCTCGTCGATCCACATGGATTGAACGACATCGAAAGCGCCGACGAAAAAGGCAGGGCTGTCTTCCTCCGCAAATACCATTGCCTGTTCCGGCGTCAGGTAGAAGCGCTCGGTCTTATCGTCATAACTGACATAGTCGGCGGCTGCCTGAGCTGACAGCCATTCGCGCACATAGCGTTCTTTCACACCGACTTTGTCGGCCAAATCGGCCGAAGTCCTTGGCGTTCCGTCAGCCATGGCCTTGAACAGGCCCAAATGGTCTCCGAGCGTTACCAACACGCCTGAGACCGCCGCGCCGAGATCGCCGACCAAGCGCCCGACAAGGGTATCGAGTTTCTGCATATCAGGTTCGCGCATGACATCCTCCCATCAGAATTGATGCAGCGTTCCGTCACGATGTATTCGGATAGGGAAAGATACTCCCAGGCTGGAGGGCAGGCAATTACGCCATCCGGCTGAACACGCCAGGCCCTCGCCCTGAAAAGTAGCGCAACCTATTGATGTGATGTGTTATTTTTGGAGGTCCAAAAGAGAGCTCACGCCTCAGTTGGCGCGCGCCAGCTCCTTTTCCAGAACTGAGAGCAGGCGCGGATCGTCGGCGGTTACGTCGGGCGCAAAGCGCGCGGCAACCTTGCCGTCGCGGCCAATCAGGAATTTCTCGAAGTTCCAGACGATGCCGCCATTGTCGCCGGTGTGCAGGCCGCGATCGGCGAGGCGGGCACGCATCGGACCGTCGCCGATGGTCTCGACGCCGGATGCGATCAGGCTGTCGTACAGCGGATGACGCTCGTCGCCAGTCACTGCGATCTTGGAGAACATCGGGAACTGCACGTCGTAGGTCAGCGTGCAGAAGTCCAGAATCTCTTTGTCGGTGCCTGGCTCCTGGCCCTTGAAATCATTGGCCGGGAAGCCGGCGATGACCAGACCTTCGCCGCGCTTTTCTTCATAGAGCTTTTCCAATCCTTCGTACTGTACCGTCAGGCCGCATTTGGACGCGACATTGACGACCATGATGACCTTGCCGCGATAGTCGGCAAGTGTCGTATCGCTGCCGTCGATCCTCTTTACCGGAATATCGAGCACGCTATCGGTCATATCATTCACTCCAGATGAGACGGAAAACAGGATGCCGATATTTGCCCGGAATTCGGTGGCGTCAAGGTCAGAATGCGCGTCAGGCAGCCTCCTCCATTCGAACCAGATGGCCCTGCGAGACTTCGCGGTAGTGTCGCGCGGGTGGCTGATAGCCGACGGGGCGCACCGGGCTCTTCAATTCGTCGACGGCGAGGTTGCGCCGGATGCCGCGCCGGGATGGATCCGGTACCGGGACGGCCGCCATCAGCTTCCTCGTGTAGGGATGCTGTGGATTCTCGAAAACCGACGCGCGCGGGCCGATCTCGACGATCTCGCCGAGATACATGACGGCGACGCGGTGGCTGACGCGCTCGACCACGGCCATGTCGTGCGAGATGAAGAGATAGGAGAGATTGAGGCTCTGCTGCAGATCCATCAGCAGATTGCAAACCTGCGCCTTGATCGACACGTCGAGTGCCGAGACGCTTTCGTCGGCGACGATTACTTTCGGATCGAGCGCAAGCGCGCGGGCAATACAGATGCGCTGACGCTGGCCGCCGGAGAATTCGTGTGGATAGCGGCTCATCATGTCGGCCTTTAGCCCGACGCGCTCCAGAAGATCGGCGGCTTTTTCCCGGGCTTCGGCGCGCGTGCCCAAGCGATGCTCGATGAAGGGTTCGGCAACCGCAGCGCCGATCGTCATACGCGGATTGAGGCTCGCGAACGGGTCCTGGAAGATCATCTGGATGCTGCGGCGCATCCGGCGCAGATCTAGCGTATTGAGCTTCATCACGTCATAGCCGTCGAGGCGAACCTCGCCGGATTTGGGATTGATGAGGCGCATGATGGAGCGCCCCGTCGTCGACTTACCGCAGCCGGATTCGCCGACCAGCGACAGCGTTTCCCCTTGTGCAAGATCGAAGGAGACATTCTCGACCGCATGGATCGCGCCCGTTGGGCGGGCCAGCAGGCCGCCACGAAGATCGAAGCGGGTGACGAGGTTCTTCACCTCGAGCACCGGTGTCTTGCCGTGATCGACGGTATCCGCGAGCGCCTTCGGTTCGCTGCGCTCGCCAGTGCTTGCGTCGACGACCGGGAAGCGCAGCGGCTGCGGCTGATCTTTCATGGAACCGAGGCGCGGCACGGCTGACAGCAGGGCGCGGGTGTAAGGATGCTGGCCGCGATGAAAGATATCGTCGGTCTTGCCGGTCTCCACCGCTTCGCCGCGATACATGACGATGGTGCGGTCCGAGATTTCGGCGACGACGCCCATGTCGTGGGTGATGAAGAGGACGGACATGCCTTCCTCTTCCTGCAGCACCTTGATGAGATCGAGGATCTGGCCCTGGATTGTCACGTCGAGCGCGGTCGTCGGCTCATCGGCGATCAGGAGTTTCGGGCGACTGGCAAGCGCCATGGCGATCATCACGCGCTGGCGCATGCCGCCGGAAAACTGGTGCGGATATTCGTCGAAGCGCGAGGACGCGTTGGGGATGCGCACTTTCTCCAGGAGGCGGATCGTTTCGGCTTTTGCCTCCGCCTTGGAAATATTGCGATGGCAGGTCAGCGCCTCGGAAATCTGCCGGCCGATGGTGAAGATCGGATTGAGTGAAGTCATCGGCTCCTGGAAGATCATCGCGACGTCCTTGCCGCGCACCTTGCGCATCTCGGCCTCCGGCAATGCCAGGAGATCGCGGCCGTTTAGCCGGATCGAACCTTCGGTGCGGCTGTTTGCTCTTGCAAGAAGCCGCATGATCGAGAGCGAGGTCACGCTCTTGCCGGAGCCGCTTTCGCCGACGATGGCGACCGTCTCTCCCGGCATGACATCGAAGGAAATGTCCTTCACGACCTTGCGCCACTCGCCATCGACGAGAAACGACGTGGTGAGATTGGAGATGGAAAGAACAGGCTGGGTGTGTGGATTGGTCATCTGCGCTGCAACGGTCGGCATGAAGTTCCCTTTTATGATTTTACCATTGGTCAGGCTTCAATCGCGATTGCTCACGATGGGACTGCCATCGTGGCACGGGAGGCTGAAGGGCGACCTTCGGCAATCCTCTTGGCCTCAAGCGCGGCAATCTTTTCGTCGACCTCGCGGCGGTCGGTCATCCCGCTGGGGTTCTGCCGCGTCGGCATGGTTTCTGCGACATGCAAATAGCGTTCCTGCGCAACTGTGTAGAGCCGCTCGAGTTCGGTCAGCGGATCGGCGCTGTCGTCGACTCGGATGTTCAGCCAAGCGTAATCCTGGTCACGGTGGATGACGAGTGCTGCCGATTGCTTGCCACGCTTATCCCCGCCTGCATCTTCGCCCGCCCGCATGGCTTCGAGCAACCGCTCCGCAAGTGGTTTGCCTGCGGCCTTCTTGAAGGTCGCAAGCGTTTCCGCAATCACCTGCGGTCCAGCCAGCATGTTGCCGGCCACCGATACATTGTCGTCGACCAGATGCCCCGCCCAATCGATACACCTGGCGCCGGTAAAGGCGGCATTGTTGCCCTTGTTGTCGATCAGGTGAAACTGCCGCTGTTCGCGGCCTTCGTCGCGGGCGCTCAGCGTTTCCAGAATTTCATGGGGCGCATGCCCGGATGCCAGCATCGCAAGTCCGTCGATGCCGTAAAGCGGGCTGGCAAAGGCCTGCGTCGCAACCGCGCCGATGCCGCCGCGAATATGCGGCACGATGCTGCCGACGGCAAAGAAGCGCGTGGCGACGGCGATGGCGAGATTTCCGGTTTCGGGTTCTCGGGCAACGATCGACCATGTCATCGGCTCTATCTCCCAACGGCATAGGCTTGCATCAAACGAGGTGTTGCCGCTGCGCGCAAGAGGCCATCGGCGTCGCGCCGTGCGGCGGTCAGCCGACCCACGGTCCACTCCGGTGCGACGGTCAGCTGGTGGCCTCTCTTGCGGAGCGTATCGAGCACGTCAGCGCCGAAATTCGCCTCCGCCGTCAGGCCACCCGGTTCGCGGGTGCGCGGATAGAAGGAGCTCGGGAAATGCGTGCTGTGGAACAGCGGCTTGTCGATCGCTTCCTGCAGGTTCAGCCCATGATGGACATAGCGCAGGAAGAAGGAGAGCTGCCACTGCTCCTGTTGATCGCCGCCGGGCGTGCCGAAAGCGAGCGTCGGGCGTCCTTCATGCAGTGCCATTGTCGGGGTCAGCGTCGTACGTGGCCGCTTGCCCGGTGCCAGCGAGGAGGGCAGACCCGGCTGCAGCCAAAACATCTGGGCGCGAGAATTGAGGCAGAAGCCGAGGCCAGGAATGATCGGCGAGGATTGCAGCCAGCCGCCCGATGGCGTGACCGAGATCATGTTGCCTTCGCGGTCGATGACATCGATATGCACGGTGTCGCCGCGCTTCTCGGTAAGATGCGACATGGTGGGCTCATAGACCGCGCCGCTCTTGGCTTCCGGTGCGTCGAGCATCGCCATGGTAAGATCGTACTGGCTTTCAAAGCCGGGCAGCTTGCCGGGGCGCAGGGCAAGCGACGCCTCTGACGAAACCAGCCGGCGGCGCTCGTCGGCATAGGCGTCCGACAGTAGGGTTTCGAGCGGTACGCGCGTGAAATTGGGGTCGCCGTAATAGACCTCGCGATCGGCAAAGGCGAGTTTCATGGCCTCGGTCACGGTGTGGACGAAATCGGCGCCGGCGGGATCCATGCCGGCCAGATCGAAACCCTTGAGCAGCGACAGTGTCTGGAGGAAGACGGGGCCTTGACCCCAGGGGCCGATCTTGGCGACCGTCCAGCCGTGATAATCATAGGTCAGCGGCGCCTCGACCGTCGCCTGCCAGTTGGCCATGTCGTCGGCGGTCAGCACGCCCTTGTGGCGCCCGCCGCTTGCATCCATGACCTCCGTCTTGCTGACATAGCTGTCGATGGCTTCTGCGACGAAGCCGCGGTAATAGGCATCGCGAGCGGCTTCGATCTGCGCTTCGCGATCGCTCTTGCTTTCCGCTTCCGCGACAACACGCTTCCAGGTGTCGGCAAGAACCGGGTTCCTGAAATTGGACCAGGGTTCGGGCGCAGCTCCCCCCGGCAGCCAGGTCTCGTAGGAGGTCGGCCATTCCTTGCGGTAGAAATCGGCAAGACCTGCGATGGTGGCGGAGACGCGCGGCAGGACTGGATGGCCTTTCTCCGCATAATGGATCGCCGGTTCCAGTACGTCGCGGACGGTCAGCCTGCCGTAATCGCGTAGCATCAGCATCCAGCCATCGAAGGCACCGGGGATGACGGTGGCGAGCAGGCCATCGCCGGGGATCAGTTTCAGCCCCTCGCGCCTGTAATGCTCGATCGTCGCGCCGGCCGGTGCCGGGCCTTGGGCACAGATGACCTCGACCTTATCCTTCTTCTTGGAATAGAGGATGGCTGGCATGTCGCCGCCCGGCCCGCAGAGATGCGGCTCGACGATCTGCAGCACGAAGCCTGTAGCAACGGCCGCGTCGAAGGCGTTGCCGCCCTTTTCGAGAATGCTCATGCCGACGGCGGATGCGATCCAGTGCGTCGACGTGACGACGCCGAAGGTGCCGAGGATTTCAGGGCGGGTGGTGAATGCGGTCATTGGGGGCATCCTTTTGAGTTTATTCATGCTTCGCGCGGGTCGAGCGCATCGCGCAGGCCGTCGCCGAGGAGATTGAAGCCGATCACGACGAGAAAAATAGCGGCACCCGGCCACATGGCCATCCAGGGCGCCTGTTCGAGATAGTTCTTGGCGACATTGAGCATCGAGCCCCAGCTAGGGGCAGGCGGCTGCTGGCCGAGCCCGAGGAAGGAGAGGCTCGCCTCGGCGATGATGGCGGTCGCGATGGTGAGTGTTGCCTGCACGAGGATCGGAGCAAAGACGTTGGGCAGGATATAGCGGGAGATGATGCTGAAATGGGTGAGACCGATCGAGCGGGCGCCCTCGACATAATCCTCCGTCTTGACCGCCAGCACCTGGCCGCGCGTCAGCCGCACGAAGACCGGCGTTGCGGACAATCCGATCGCGATCATCGCGTTGGTGAGGCTCGGGCCGAGGAAGGCGGCAAGCGCAATAGCGGTGATAAGGAATGGCATCGCCAGGAAGGCCTCGGTGATGCGCGAGATGATCTGGTCGATCCAGCCGCCATAGTAGCCGGAGATGAGACCGAAGGGCACGCCGATCGCGACCGCGATGGCAACCGAGAAGACGCCGGCCATCAGCGATGCCCGTGCGCCCCAGATCATGCGGGAGAGAATGTCGCGGCCGAGATCGTCGCTGCCGAGCCAGTGTGCGGCGGATGGCGCCTTGCGGATCGCAGACCAGCTGGTTGCGACCGGGTCCGGAATCGGCAGGAGCGGTGCAAGCGCAGCAAGTGCGGTAAAGAAAAGGATGATGGCAAGTCCGACCAAGGCCCCCTTGTTGGCCCTCAGCTTCCGCCAGGCCCGATTGGGAGCGCGCTTGGCGGGAGGGGCTGCAGCGGCCGTCTGAACGATGGTGCTCATAGGGCTGCCCTCATGCGCGGATTGAGGAGGACGTAGAGAATATCGGCAATAAGGTTCATGGCGATGAAGCCGATGGCCGTGCAGAGCACCACGCCCTGGACGACGGCGTAATCCCGGTTGAAGACCGCATCGACGATCAGCTTGCCGAAGCCGGGGATGGTGAATATCTGCTCGGTCAGAACGGCACCGGCCAGGAGCTCTCCGAACAGCAGGGCGCTGACGGTGACAACGGGCAGGATGGCGTTGCGGAAGCTGTGCTGCAGCACGACGGCCATCTCCGGCAGGCCCTTGGCGCGGGCAGTGCGGATATAGTCGGCGCTGAGCACGCTCAGCATCGACGAGCGCGTGTGGCGCATCAAGGTGGCAGCAAGCGCATTGCCGAGCACGAAGGATGGCATCAGCATCGTCTGGATGGAGCGCCATGGATCTTCGAAGAAGGGTTGGTATCCCGAGGCCGGCAGCCAATGCAGCTTCACCGAGACCAGCAGGATCAGCATGATGCCGAGCCAGAAATTCGGCACGGACAGGCCGCACAAGGCGATGATGTTGGCGAGAAAATCGATGAAGCTATTCTTCTTCACCGCCGCCAATATGCCCATGGGAATGCCGATGGCGAAGGCGAAGATCATCGACATGACGGCGAGCTGAATGGTGACCGGCAGCTTTTCGGCAACGAGCGTCAGCACCGGTTGGTTGGTGCGCAGTGAAACGCCGAGATCGCCCTTGGCGACGCCCTGCAGCCAGTAGCCATATTGGTAGATCACAGGGTCGCTCAGGCGATATTTCTCGCGCAACAGCTCCAGCACCTGAGGATCGCGCTCCTCGCCTGCCATGGCTAGCACCGGATCGCCGGGCAGAAGCTTCTGCAGCGAGAAGACGAAGATCGAAATGATCAGAAGCGTCGGTATGGCGACGAGCAGCCTCTTTCCGATATAGCTATACATGGGCAGATCCTTGCCGCGATGTCGAATGTGAAAGCGCCATCCGGAAAGAAGCCCGCATGGCGCTCATAGCTCAGCCGCTTTTCTTCACGCCTACGAGGCGGATCATGCCGTCCGGGGAGGGCACAAAGCCGGACACCTTCTTATTGTAGGCCCAGATCCAGGCCTGATGCCCGAGAAAGATGATCGGCAGGTCCTGGCTGAGGATCGCCTCGGCCGCATCGTATTTCTGCTTGCGTACGGTGTTGTCCTGAGACTGGCGCGCCTCAAGCAGCAGCTTGTCGACCTCCGGATTGCTGTATTTGGAATCGTTGAGGCCGGCGCCTGTTGTCACGAACTGCTGGATATTGCCGTCCGGATCGGAGCGGCCGGACCAGTCGGATCGGCTGAGCTGGTAGTTGCCGCTCGACTGCGCGTCGAGCAGGGTCGCGAATTCCGTCGTCTTCAGTGTCACGTCGAAGCCGGCTTCAGCAACCATCGACTGGATGATCTGCATCATCTGCATCGATACGGGATTGTTGGCGACGGCGAGCTCGACCGGGATACGGTCGAAACCGGCTTCCTTGACCAGAGCCTTAGCCTTGTCGACGTCGCGGGCGGGTACCGGAATATCCTTGTCGAACCAGGGGCTGTTCGGTGCAAAAGGCTGGTTGCCGGCAAGCCCGGTGCCATCGAAGACGATCTGCATGGCGGCTTCGCGGTCGATTGCCAGCGAGAAGGCCTGGCGCAGGCGCTTGTCCTTGCCCATTGGATTGTCGGCGCGAGCGCCATTGCCGACATTGGCGTAGACGCCAAGCCAGCCGGTGCCGACAGCGTCGGCATAGACGAGATTGGGATCGCTCTTGACAGTGCCGGCATCGGAGGCGGCCACGCGCTCGATCATGTCGAGGTCGCCGGAGCGCAGGTTTGCAAGACGCACCGTTGTGTCGGGGATCGGCAGATAGGTTACCTTATCGATGAAGATATTGTCCTTGTTCCAGTAATCCTGGAATTTTTCGAGCACGATCCGGTCCTGCTGCACGCGCTCGACGAATTTGAAGGGGCCGGAGCAGACGGGATGGTCGCCGAATTTGGCACCGGCAGCCTTTGCAGCCGTTGGCGAAACCATCATGCCCGAGCGGTCGGAAAGCTGGGCAAGCAGCGTGACATCAGGCGCCTTCAGGGTGAAGGTAGCTTCGTATTCACCGGATGCTTCGACCTTGGCGACAGAGGAAAGCTCGCTCTTGCGGCGTGATTCCGGCATGGTCTGATAGCGCTGGATGTTGTCGACAACAGCTTGCGCATTGAACGGCGTGCCGTCCTGGAATTTCACGCCCTGGCGCAGCTCCATGACGAGCTGCTTGCCATCGGCGGACCATTTCCAGGATGTGGCGAGCTGCGGCACGAACTTCAGGTCCGGTGTTACGTCGACGAGCTTGTCGCAGAGCGCGGTATAGACGATGCGGCCGACGAAGGTGCGGGATTGAGCTGGGTCCAGCGCATCGGCATCGTCCTGCAGGCCGATCTTGAGTTCGACGGCGAAAGATGGCAGCGCGATCAGGGCGCCGGCGGCAAGCGATGCCATGAATTTGGCGATCTTCATTTCGTTCTCCTGTTTATCGTTTTCGTTCTTTGCAGTTTCGACCGGTTTCCTCTCCGGTCGTGGTGGGCAGGCCGGCTTTGGGGTCAGCCCACCTCCTCGGTCAGTGGCTCCTCAGCTTGCTGCGCATCCAGCGACGTGATGCGGATCAGGCTTTCCTGCAGCATCAGCAAATGTTCGCGCATGGCCTCGGCCGCCTTCATCGGATTGCGCGCGGCAATCGCGTCGATGATCGTCCTATGCTGGGCGTAGGAGACCGGGCGGGTCTTGTTGATGCTGCGGGCCAATTCGCGAATGGTTTGCCAGGCTTCGTCCTGGCGGACATGGTTGATGACGTCGAAGATGGTCAAAAAGAACTGGTTGCCGGCGCTTTGCGCGATCAGCCGATGCAACGCGCCATCCCAGAGTTCGCGGCTGTCGGCGTCGTCGCTGGCGGTGATCTTCTTTGCCAGTTCGTACATGCGGTCGATGTCGTCGGGCTTGGCGCGCATGGCGGCGAGCTGGGCGAGTTGCGGCTCGATACGCAGGCGGACTTCCATGACCTCCATGAGATCCGTGCCTGCCACAAGCGTGCTGACATGCTGGCTCCAATCGTCCGGTCGCTGTCCGACATAGGTTCCCGAGCCTTGGCGCCGCCAGACGTGGCCTTCGGCTTCCAGCACCTCGAGCGCTCGCCTGATCGCTCGCCGGCTGACGCCGAGGTTCTCCGATAGAGCCCGCTCCGTCGGCAGCTTTCCATCCGCCGGGAGATCGGCCGAATTCAAGAGCCCACGGAGCCTTTCCAGGGCATGAACCGAATTTTCCGGAAGGCTGTTGATTGCCATATTGAAAGGTGAACCAATTTGGAATTGGTCCAATAGAAGTTGAACTCGATCGTCTCGTCAAGCGCTTTTTTGTGCAATTTCGGCAATGCACAATGTTTGTGCGCAATGCAGAAAGGCGACCCGCAAAACGAGTCGCCTTCTTGAGATGACGGATCAACGATGTCCGCCCTCGCGGTTATGGGACTTGAGCTTCAGCGACCGACGGCGCGTGCCGAAATGGCTATCTCAGGCGTGAAGTCGAAATCCTTGTCGAAGGGATAGGTCGGCTTGGCCTTGCGCAGGCGCGGCAGGCGTTCGACGAACTGGTCGACGACACCGGGGGAGAGAGCCATCAGGTTCGGGTTGGCGATCGGCGCCAGTTCCGGCGAGAGGTAGCCGGATTTGACGACGATGATCTTCGCTTTGTGCGGATCAAGGCCGAGGCGGGTGAAATCGGCGATATTATGGTAGGGGCGGCGCTTGGCCGACAGGACGAGATCGATGCCGCCGATGGAGACGACGGCCTGTCTGTCGCTGGCTTCCGTAGTGTCCAGCAGGTACTTGATCGTAAAGTTACCCTTGACCGGCTTGCTGCCTTTAGTGTCGAGCGATGCGCCTACGGAGAGATCGAGGGTGGCGCCGATGCCAGCGGCATAGCATGCTTCCGTAGCAGCCTTGTCGGCGATGCCAGCGAAGATGACGCCTTCTGCACCGTTGGCAATTAATTCAGCCAGCACATCGGCACGGTCGCCGACACCGCCGCCCGTCGGGTTATCGCCGGATTCCGCCAGAACCACGGGCGCGGTCGTACTGGCGATTGCCTTCGCGACGCATTCCTCGATCGAGCCGATCTCCGAGCCGAAAACGAAATCCTCACGCACGTCCCAATAGGCCTGGGCCAGTCGTTTCGCCTCGCGTTCGAGTATGCTGCGATCCGTGCCGGTCATGATGGCAGCAGCCGTTGCGCGCGGCTCGTCGGCCCAGACATAGCCGACCATGAGCGAGGCATCCCAGACGCCCTCGATGGCGTCGATGCCGGGCAACATGTCGTAGAGGCTCTTGGCCGGCTCATCGACCGTACTGGTACGTTCGCCCGGCAGCACTACGGGGATCGGCGCCCAGAGCAGGATCGGCTTCACGCCGGTCTTCAGGCTTTCGGTCAGCATCTTGACGGCGCGGCGCATGGTTTCCTCGACATCGATATGCGGCGCTGTGCGATAGGTGGAGTACATGTCGAGCGCATCGATGATGCGCTGGGTGACATTGCCGTGCAGGTCGTAGCTTGCCGAGACCATGCAATCCTCACCGACGACGGCGCGAGCCGCACTGATCCAGTCACCCTCGGCGTCTTCCATACCTTCGACATACATGGCGCCGTGCATGGCGAGATAGAGTCCATCCAGCGGCAGCAGGGCCTTCAGCCCTTCCAGAAACTCCGCCTTGAAGGCTTCGTATGTATGACGGGCGACCGGGCCGCCGGCGATCGCTCTGGCATGGATGGTTGGCAGGAATTCGCCGTCATAATCCCTAAGGAAGGCGAAGTAGGGCGAGGCAGTCAGCTCCGCGCCGCGCAGAACGCGAAAATCCTTCTCTTCGTTCAGGACGGGATTGTAGGTGCTGCATTCGATGTGAATGCCTCCAACGGCAATACGCATGGGAACCTCAATAGGGGTTGGGACCAATCAGGAAATTATGGGCGGCAATGCTGGCAGCGCCCCGCGCCCAGACATCGCCATCGACACGCTGCGTGCGGATCGGCGTCTGGCCGGCATAGCGCGGCAATACGTTCGCCTCGACCGCCTGCCGCATGACGGTGCCGAAGAGGCGATCAAACCGGCCTTCGACATGGGTAATCAGGATTAGGCCGGGATCGTTGAACTGGATGAGATGCGCAATCGCAAGCCCAAGTGCGCTGCCGGCGCGGTGCAAGATGCGGATTGCGGTGGCACTGCCGAGAGATGCTTCCGTCTCCAAGTCGTCGAGGGATTGACAGGCGAGACCTTCCGCTTTTGCCATTTCCTTGATCGCCTTCAGCGAGGCCACGGTATCGAGACAGCCGCGCTTGCCGCAGCGGCAGGGCGAACCATTGAGCTCGATCGTGCAATGAGCGATTTCGCCAGCGCCGCCATGATTGCCGCGGTAGAGCTTGCCGCCGACGAAATGGGCGCACCCGATACCGTCATCGAAGGAAACGACGCTGAAATTCTGCACGTCACGGGCGCCGCCGAACAGCTTTTCGCTGACGGCGACCGCCTTGGCGTCGTTTTCGATAAAGGTGGCGATGCCGGTCTTCTGCCTGACGATACCGGCAAGCGGTACATCCTGCCAGCCGAGTAACGTGGATTTGACGCAGCTCGCTTGCTTTTCATCGACGAAACCGGAGAGCGCAACACCAAGGCCTGAAAGCTTTCGTCCGGCATCTTTACATTCGGAAAGCAATTTCGGCAGCGTGTCGGCGATCATTGCGGCGATGACATCAGGATCGCGCGACAGTGGCATCGTCTGACGCGCGACGATATTGCCGTTGAAATCGCAGAGAACCAGCGGCGCCGGGTCTTCGAGAAGCGAGATGCCGCCGAAGAAGGCGCCTTCCGGATGCAGGTCCAGCAGGATCGAGGGGCGGCCCTGTCCGTAGATCGTTTCCGTTTCCCGCAAGACGCCGAGGGAAATCAGATCGCGCGCAATCCCGCTCATCGCAGCCTTGCTCAGCCCCATGGAGGCTGCCAGAACTGTGCGGCTGGAAGGGCCTGATTGGCTGATGACCCGTAAGAGCTGCTGCTGGGAGGACGTTAGCAATTCGACGTTCCGCCTGGATTTTTGCTTGTTTTGCCGAGAATAAGTTCAGAAAATAAACAAAGCAACCATATTTGGTTTCATTGCAGCCCTAATCACGCCGCGCTGCAATGTAGCGGAAGAACGCACCGATTGCTCGACCTGCTTTGTGAAAGGCGGCAGTCCAGGCGCCGTCATGGGGCGATTTCGCAAAACATGTTCGCGTTTAAATGGTTGACATCGACCCGTATCAATATGCAAAGCTTATCATAACGATTCAGCCGGCGCTCGCCCGCAATCGTCTCGTCCCTAGACTTTGATCCCACAAGCTTCGCGCTCGACCATGGCCGTTATGGCGGCATGTGCATGTTTCGATCCCGGGTGCAGCAGTCAGAAAGGAATGCCATGTCCAGCACGGTCGATCGTTCGAGACGCCCGTTGGTCATCGTCTCGATCATGCTTGCGACCTTCATGGTCGCCATCGAAGCGACCATCGTCGCGACCGCCATGCCGCGCATCGTTGGCCAGCTCGGCGGCTTCACCTATTATAGCTGGGTCTTTTCCGCCTTTCTGCTGGCGCAATCCACCACCACCGTCATCTATGGCAAGCTTTCCGATATTTTCGGCCGCAAGCCGATGCTGATCGGCGGCATCATCATCTTTCTCATAGGCTCGACGCTCGCTGGTTTCGCCTGGTCGATGGCGTCCCTTATCGTCTTCAGGCTGCTGCAGGGCCTCGGCGCGGGTGCCATTCAGCCTGTGACGATGACCGTCGTCGGCGATCTCTATAAGCTGGAGGAGCGCGCCAAGGTGCAGGGCGCGCTCGCCAGCGTCTGGGCGATCTCCGCCGTCATCGGCCCGCTTGCCGGCGGCATCATCGTCGACAATCTCTCCTGGGCCTGGATTTTCTGGATCAACCTGCCGCTTGGCGTGCTCGCCATCGTCGGGTTCATCCTCTTCCTGCACGAGTCGGTTACGCCGCGCGAGGCGAAGATCGATTATCTCGGCACGATCCTGTTTTCGATATCGATCGTGTCGCTTCTCGTCATCCTGACGGAAACCGATGCGGGCTTCGCCGTTCTCTGTCCCCTGGCGATCGTCTTTATCGTTACCGGCATTCTGTTCCTGTGGCAGGAGCGGCGAGCGCCGGAGCCGATCATTTCGATCGCTCTCTGGAGCCAGCGGCTGATTGCCACCAGCAATGCCGCAACGCTGCTTGCCGGCATGGCGCTGATCGGCCTGACGACCGTTCTGCCGATCTATGTTCAGGGTGTCCTTGGTCGTTCGCCGCTAGAGGCAGGCTTTACGCTGACGATGCTGATTGTCGGCTGGCCGCTGGCCGTGATGCTGGCGAGCCGGTTCTTCCGCACTTTCGGCATCCGCAACACCTTGCGCGCCGGCAGTCTCATGTTTCCCTTCGGCTCGCTTTTCCTGCTGTTCCTGACGCCGGAGAGCAGCCCGGTGATCGCCGGCATCGGCTCGTTCCTGATGGGCTTCGGCATGGGTCTCATCAGCCTGACGAGCGTCGTGCTGGTGCAGGAAAGCGTGGAGTGGTCGATGCGCGGCAGCGCCACCGCATCGATCATCTTCTCGCGTAGCCTCGGCAATACGCTTGGCGCAACCGCACTCGGCGCGATCATGAATGTTGGCATCGCCCATTATGGCAGCGGCGAGCTCGCAACCAGGCTGCACGATATCCTCAATCAGCCCAGCGGCCTTTCCGATCTTGTCACCGATCCCGCGATCAGAAGCGTCTTCGATGCGGCCCTGCACTGGAGCTTCTGGGGTGTCGTCATCGTCGCTTTGACGACCTGCGTGACCATCTGGCTGATCCCGGTCACCCGAGACGCCGGCCGTGGGTCGTCGGCACCCAAGGCGGATGCACAGGAAGCCATGACTCCTTAGCGCGAGGTCCGGGCGGTCGGGCAGGGCTTGATCTGTCAGAAGCCGTAGTTGCGCGCGAGCCAGGCTTCCAGCAGGTTTCGCGATGCCTTGATTGCGGCGTCCGTATCCTGTGCGACGATGGCGTCGAGGATCGCCTTGTGAAGGGGCAGGGCGCGCTTTTGCCCTTCGGCGATGTCCTCATGGCCGGAAAGCGTGCGATTGGCATAGATCCCGACGGCGATCAGATCGATCAGCTGCGAATAGATCATGTTGTGTGTGGCGGCGAAGATCGCCGTATGAAAGCGCAGATCGGCATCGGCATTGCTGTTGACGTCGCCGATGGTGGACGCCATCTCCTCGTAGGCGGAGCTGATCGCAGCAATGTCGCTCTCGGTGCGGCGCAGTGCTGCGCGCGCCGTCGCCTCCGGTTCGAGTGCCAATCGCAGGTCCTTGATCGATCGCATGATTTCGACCGACGGGCCAGTCTCATAGTACCAGACCATGACATCCGTATCGAGATGATGCCAGTTGGAGCGTTCCTTGACGCGCGTGCCGACGCGGGTCTTGATCTCGACCAGTCCCTTGCCGGCCAGGCACTTCATCGCTTCGCGGATGACCGTGCGGCTGATGCCGAATTGTTCGACCAAATCGGGCTCGTTTGGCAGCGTTGCGCCGACTGGATAGTCTCCGCCGACGATACGGCGGCCGAGCTCGTGGACGAAATAGCCGAAGACGCCACGCCGGGGGATCGTGCCGTATTTTCGCACAAAGGCATCGAAGGGCGACTGCGTTACGATCAGTTTCGACTCCGGGGTAGCCCTGGAGGTTATTGCGTCCTGGCCATGTTTCATTATGCGGGACTCTCGTTCCTTATTGATGCGCCGTTCGCGAGAACAATCATCAGCCTACGTCGATTTGCGAGGCTTCTTGCTGGTATCTCGGCCAGTTTGGGGCTGTTCCATATTGATGTTGTATCGATCCCATTGTTCTTCCCGCGGCATTTTCCAGTGAAAACCCTAGCATGTCTTGCGTATGCATGCCTACTGGCACCGGGTTGATCGATCTGTTCACCAATTTGAACATGCTAATGCGTTTCGCCCCGGGCCTCTATTGGGATCGGCAGCGGTGATCAAATTGCGCACCATCCGCTAAGCGAAACGTGATCGCTTAATCGATTGATGGGACGATTTCGACTATCGTAAACGTTACCGAACCGGTTAAATGCAGGCGGGATGCGAGGCGGATTCGGAGTTGCTGATCCATGAATGACATGTCCACGCCTGGGCAAAGGGAGGATGCGCAGGAAGCGGGCTCGCGCTCGCTGTTGATTGCATTGCTCGTGGCCGGTGCCTTCTTCATGGAAAATCTCGACGGTACGGTCATCGCGACCGCATTGCCGCAGATGGCCGTTTCCTTCGGTGCTCGCCCGGTCGACCTCAATATAGGCATGAGTGCCTATCTTCTGACCCTAGGCGTCTTCATCCCCATCAGCGGCTGGATCAGCGATCGCTTCGGTGCGCGTCTGGTCTTCACAACTGCCGTCGTCATTTTCACGCTCGCCTCCGTTCTCTGCGGCTTTGCCAATGGGGTCGGCTCCTTCGTTGCCATGCGCATTCTGCAAGGCATCGGCGGGGCGATGATGGTGCCGGTGGGCCGGCTTGTCGTCTTGAACAATACGCCGAAGGACAAGCTGATCTCGGCCATTGCGACGATCACCTGGCCGGCGCTGGTGGCGCCGATCCTCGGGCCGCCGCTCGGCGGTTTCATCACCGACCATGCTAGCTGGCGGTGGATCTTCTTCCTTAACCTGCCGCTCGGCATTCTGGCCTTCATCTTCGCGCTCATGCTCATTCCGGAGACGAAAAGCACGGCGCGCCCGCCTTTCGACTGGATCGGCTTCGTCGTCAGCGGCATCGGACTTGCCGGCCTCATGTATGGGCTGGAACTGATCGGACGCCCCAATCCCGTCTGGCTGGAAGCCTGGACCTATGTGATCGTCGGCTTTGTCCTGCTGGCCATCGCCGTTTTTCATTTTCTCCGCACGGAGCATCCGCTCATCGATCTCTCGGGGCTGAAGCTGCCGACGTTCGCCATCACCATCTCAGGCGGATCGCTGTTCCGCACCGCCATCGGCGCGGTGCCCTTCTTGCTGCCGCTGATGTTCCAGGTCGGCTTCGGGCTCACCGCCTTTCATGCCGGCATGCTGACGCTCGCTGTTTTTGCCGGTAATCTGGCGATGAAGCCGGCAACAACGCCCATTCTGCGCCGCTTCGGCTTCAAGCCGGTGCTGATCGTCAATGGTCTTCTGAATGCCGTCTTCATCGCTGCCTGTGCGCTGTTTTCGCCCGATACGCCACTCTGGTTCATCGTGCCGGTACTGTTCATTGGCGGCATGTGCCGGTCGATGCATTTTACCGCACTCAACACGATCGCTTTTGCCGATATCCCGCCAGGGCAGATGACGGGTGCCAACACGCTGTTCAGCACCGTCTTTCAGCTGACGATGGGCATGGGCATCGCCGTTGGCGCGATCGGCATTCGCATCGGTCAGGCGATCAGCGCACCGCTCGGAGTGGGGAGCATCGTCGCCATCGAGTTCCGCCTCGCCTTCGTGCTGCTCGGCATCATCGCGCTTCTGGCTGTGCTGGATTGTTTGCCGCTTGACCGCAAGGCAGGCGAAAACGTCTCGCGCAAGCCAAGGAAGGGTGTGTCGAAAGCGGCGTAGTGATGTCTTTTTCCGAAGCGGTTAGTATGAGAGTTGGATGAGATTATAATGCAGCAATATCGCTGGAATCGCCATCAGGATGATCAGAACTATTGCGACGCTTGCCGCGCGCATCATCCGCCTCCGGCGGGCGCGCTGACCGGTCCAATCATATACTGTCATAATGAGCCCCTCCTTCTCATTAGTGATTAGAAAGACAAGAAATGGAACGCCAGTCAATATCGGCAATAGCGAGCTAAATAATAAGCGTTATCTAATATTTTGAGGGCGAAACATACTTCGATGGCTGAAGAGAGCCGTCGAACTTCATCTGCAAGAGCCTAAAGATCGTTTTATGATGCCGGCTCACACGATATAACGGAAAAGGATTTCGTCCCTGTGTCAGCGGGACGCCGGCTGCTTTGGAAAAAGAGGAAAAGGCAATGAGCAAGATGCGTGCCCTGGTTTTGGAGCGTCAGCATGAACTGGCGATCCGCGATATCGATCTGCCGCAGGAGGTCGGGCCGGGCCAGGTGAAGATCAAGATCCATACGGTCGGTGTCTGCGGGTCGGATGTGCACTATTACACGCACGGAAAAATCGGCCCCTTTATCGTCAACGAACCAATGGTGCTCGGGCACGAAGCGGCGGGAACGGTAGTGGAAGTCGGCGCAGGTGTGACGCATCTGAAGGTCGGTGACCGGGTCTGCATGGAGCCCGGCATTCCCGATGCCAATTCCAAAGCGAGCCGTCTCGGCATGTACAATGTCGATCCTGCGGTCACCTTCTGGGCGACGCCACCGATTCATGGCGTGCTGACGCCATTCGTCGTGCATCCGGCCAACTACACCTTCAAGCTGCCTGATAATGTCAGCTTTGCGGAAGGGGCGATGGTCGAGCCTTTCGCCGTCGGTATGCAGGCGGCGACCAAGGCACGCGTCACGCCCGGTGACACCGCTGTCGTGCTTGGTGCCGGCCCGATCGGCATCATGGTTGCGGTTGCAGCGCTTGCCGGTGGCTGCGCCCGGGCGATCGTTGCCGATCTCGCCCAGCCGAAACTCGATATCGCCGCGCAGTATCAAGGCGTCATTCCGGTCAATATCCGCGAGAAGAACCTCGTCGAGGAAGTCGATCGCCTGACCGATGGCTGGGGTGCGGATGTCGTCTTCGAATGCTCGGGCTCGCCGAAGGCCTGGGAGACGGTCATGGCGCTGCCGCGTCCCGGCGGCGTCATCGTGGCCGTCGGCTTGCCGGTCAATCCGGTCGGCTTCGATGTTTCCACGGCGTCGACCAGGGAGATCCGCATCGAAACGGTCTTCCGCTATGCGCATCAGTACGAGCGCTCCATCGCGCTGATTGCTTCCGGCCGCGTCGATCTCAAGCCCTTGATCTCCGAGACATTCGACTTCGAGGACTCGATCAAGGCTTTCGATCGCGCCGTCGAAGCCCGTCCGACCGACGTCAAATTGCAGATCGTCCTCGACAAATAGTCGCTCGCTGTCCCATCGCCTTGTCTCAAGTCTTCTTCTGGCTTCACGCACCGGCAAGGCGATGTTTTCCCTTAGGTTTCATATCTCCCGTAGACGGCCTGGCAAAAGCGATGCTAGGTAGCCTTTCACAGAGGGAAACAGGCTTTGACGCCGTGAAACGGGAAGGATCGCCGTGCCGCACGACGTTGCATTGATCGCATTGATTGCCGCCGGCTTCGTATTCGCGGCCATTTTCGGCTATCTGGCCGACAGGCTGCATTTGCCGCCGCTGGTCGGCTATCTGGTGGCCGGCGTCATCATAGGCTCGTCCACGCCGGGTTTTGTCGCCGATGTTTCGCTGGCATCGCAGTTGGCCGAGATCGGCGTCATCCTGCTGATGTTCGGCGTCGGTCTGCATTTCTCGGCCGCCGACTTGTTGGCCGTGCGCGGCGTCGCCATTCCCGGCGCCATCGGTCAGATTGCAATCGCGACGTTGCTCGGGGTGGGGTTGACCTCACTATGGGGCTGGAGCGTCGGCGCCGGGGTTGTCTTCGGCCTTAGCCTTGCCGTTGCCAGTACGGTCGTGCTCCTGAAAGCGCTGGAAGAGCGCAATCTCGTGAGTTCGACGAATGGTCG
The DNA here is from genome assembly GCF_007828675.1 of Rhizobium sp. ERR 1071. NCBI lineage: Bacteria > Pseudomonadati > Pseudomonadota > Alphaproteobacteria > Hyphomicrobiales > Rhizobiaceae > Rhizobium > Rhizobium sp. ERR 1071. The sequence goes on from NZ_VITM01000004.1 coordinate 344,491, forward strand.
TGTCGCCGTCGGCTGGCTGATTGTCGAAGATCTGGCCATGGTGCTTGCGCTCGTGCTCTTGCCGGCCTTTGCCGGTGTTCTGGGCGGTCATGCGGACGCCGGCGGCCATGCCGCTTCCGGTTCGATCTGGCTGACGATCGGCATGACGCTTCTCAAGGTGGCCGCTTTTGCAGCTGTCGCGATCTTCATCGGCCCGCGTGTGGTGCCATGGCTCCTGACTTCGGTTGCGCGCACGGGTTCGCGTGAACTGTTCACGCTGTCGGTTCTGGCGATCGCGCTCGGTATCGCCTTCGGCGCGGCCGAAATCTTCGGTGTGTCCTTTGCGCTGGGCGCCTTCTTTGCCGGCCTCGTGATGAGTGAATCGCATCTCAGCCACAGGGCGGCGGCCGACTCCCTGCCGTTGCAGAATGCCTTTTCGGTTCTCTTCTTCGTGTCCGTCGGGATGCTTTTCGATCCGACCGTCCTGATCCGCGAACCGCTGATGATTATCGGCGTGCTTGCCCTGATCATGCTCGGCAAGGCATTGATCGCCTTCTGTGTCGTGCTACTGCTGCGCTATCCCGCCAGCATCGGCTTTGCGGTTGCAGCCGGCCTTGCGCAGATCGGTGAATTCTCCTTCATTCTCGCGGGGCTCGGCGTCTCGCTTGGATTGCTGACGCGGGAAGGGCAGGATCTCATTCTCGCCGGTGCGATCCTGTCGATCACCCTTAATCCACTGGCTTTCTACGCCACGGAAAAGCTGGAAAACTGGGCCTTTGCGCGCTGGCCGTTCCTGGCGAACAAATATGGCGTGGCCAAGCAGGAGGCTCTTCGCCGCCAGCTGGCCGTTATCAACAAGCAGCGCGAGGAGCGGGATCGCCAGCATCATCTCGAGATCGAGCAGCTCATCGAAACCTTTCCGATGTTTGCCGAACTTGATGATAACGAGCATGAGGAACTTCTGCTGCTCTTCCGCCCGAGATCGGCTTCGCCCGGCGACCGGGTGATCAGAACCGGTGATCGCGGCGACAGCATGTTCTTCATCGCCTCCGGTGCTGTCGAAGTGCAGCTGGAGAATGACGAGATCCGGCTCGGCGCGGGCGCCTTCTTCGGTGAAATGGCGCTGCTGACGGGGGCACGCCGCACGGCCGATGTCGTTGCCGTCGATTTCTGTCAGCTCTTCGTGCTGGATCGCCGAGATTTCAATCTGTTCATGTCGCGCCATCCGCAGCTGCGTGCCGCCGTCAGCCGCATGGCGCGGGAGCGGCAGGAGAGCAATGTGTCACGCCAGCGGCGCGACCTTTCCCAGGATGCCAGCTGATATCAGGCTGATGTTTTATCGGCGTTTCAGCCAGCTTTTCGAAACACGGCAGGCCATGGTGTAGGCAGGGTCGAAGACGTTGCCGACATCATAGCGCACGACCTGACCGAGCAGGTGGCTGGCTGCGGTCTTGTCGAGACCGTAATCGGAGCCGAGCCAGCGCAGCATCTCGCTGGTGGCATGCTGCAGGGCTTGATCGAGCGGCCGGGCATTGCCGATGGTGAAAATATCCTCCGCCGTCTCGCCGCGCGGCCAGATGATCGTCTTTTTCTTTTCGACGCTGAGGCGCACCGTCACCTCGAAAGTGGTCTCTATCCCGGTGCCGACGATCTCGCCGTCTCCTTGCACTGCATGGCAATCGCCGAGGAAAAAGAGCGCGCCAGGCGTCGAAACCGGAAACCAGATGGTCGTGCCAGGCCCCAGCAGTCGATAATCCATGTTGCCGCCGAATTCGCCGCTGGTGGCGGTCGATATGGCTTGACCGAGCGACGGTGCGACCCCGAAGCAGCCGATCATCGGAGCCAGCGGCAGGGTAAGGGTTTCGAGACCCGCCACCGGTTCGGCCAATCGCGCCGTGAGATTCTGGCGGTCGATCTGCCAGATAACCCTCTCGCGTGCCGGTAGCGCCCGGACATCCTGCGGATCGACGACGTTGGCGGCGACCACGCTGCCGGTGAAACCCGTATCGCGCGTCGGCGCCATTGCGAGAATCTCGACCTTGAGAGAATCTCCCGGCTCAGCACCCTCGACGAAGATCGGCCCGTTCATCGGATTGGGGCCGGATATCTGGCGGACATCATGCTTGTCGTAGCCGGCGGCATCGAGCGTTTCGGTAACAACCGTATCGCCATCGGCAACATGCAAGGCCGGCGGCAGCGAGCCGATGACATTGTGATAAAGGGTAGGGGCGAAACGGTGTATTGCCATTTTGCTTAAGCCTCACGTGGAATCCGGTCGCGTCAGCCTATGACGACTCCGAACGTCTGGGAAAGAGCGCAGCGACCACATTTATGCAGAAAGGCCACTTCGTTTGGTATGCGGTTAAATGCCTGCCGCCGCAGACAGGCCTCAAGCAAAATGATCGCGAAATGCCTGCGGCGTCGTGCCGAATTTCCGCATGAAATTGCGTCGCATGGTTTCTTCCGAACTGAAGCCGCAGCGCATGCGTGCCTGATGCACGCTCAGGCCTTCCTCCAGAAGGCGGCGGGCTGCCTCGATGCGGATTTCCTCCACGGCGCGTGCAGGCGTCCGCCCGGTCGCCTTCAAATAATGGCGCGAGAAGCTGCGTGCGCTCATATTGGCCTGCTCGGCAAGCGTCGGCAGGGAAAGATCGGCGCGCAGATTGTCCATGATCCAGCCATGCAGACGGTCGAAGCGTTCGCCGCCCTCCTGAAGTTTCAGTGCCGCACTGAACTGCGCCTGGCCGCCGGGGCGCTTGAGGAAGACGACGAGTTCGCGCGCGACGGAGAGCGCCAGTTTTCTCCCGAGATCAGCTTCGACCAGCGCAAGCGAGAGATCGATGCCGGCAGTCACGCCGGCGGAACTCCAGATCTGCCCGTCCTGAACGAAGATCGGATCGGGCTCAAGCTTCACTTGCGGAAAGCGCTTGGCGAATTCCTCGCAACGATTCCAATGGGTCGCTGCCCGCCGCCCGTTCAGAAGACCGGCTTCCGCAAGCAGAAAGGCGCCGCTGCAGACCGAGGCTATCCGTCGGGCATTCGCAGCTCGCCGGCGCACCCATTCGATCAGGTCGAGGTTCTCGCAGGCTTTATTGACGCCCCAGCCGCCGGCGATGATCAAGGTGTCGAGCGGTGTATCGATATTGCCGAGTGGGGCGGTCATGAGCACGAGACCCGAGCTCGTTTGCGTCTGCGGGTCTTCCGCGACCACGATGGCCTCGTATGGTTTCGGCCGATCGAGCTCATGCGCCGCCTCGTTGGCGCTGGTGAAAACCTGCAGCGGACCGGTAACGTCGAGCAGCTGGGCATTGTCGAACGCAAGAATTTCGATGCGGCGCATGATTGGCAAGAAATGACGGTGGTTTGGCAAATATGCCAGATCGTTGTCGCATAGGTTTGGAAAAGTCAATCCTTGGAGACATGTCATGACCATTCGCTTCGGCCTGCTTGCCTTTCCCGGCGTCCAGCAACTCGATCTGACCGCACCTTATGAGGTATTCGCCTCGATGGATGATGCGGAGGTGCATCTGGTGTGGAAGGACACGTCACCTATCGTGTCGGCAACGAAGCTGGTGTTGCAGCCGACGACAGCGTTTGCCGAATGCCCGCCGCTCGATGTGATCTGCGTGCCCGGCGGTGTCGGCGTCAATGCATTACTCGAGGATACGGCCGTCCTGAGCTTCGTCCGGGAACAGGCGACCCAAGCGCACTTCGTAACATCGGTGTGCACCGGTTCTCTCGTCCTTGGAGCGGCCGGCCTGCTCAAGGGCAAGAAGGCCACGACCCATTGGAATGCGTTTGATTTCCTCGAGAGTTTCGGAGCTGTTGTCACGCCGGGGCGCGTGGTGCGGGATGGCAATATCTTCACCGCGGGCGGCGTGACTGCTGGCATCGATTTCGGATTGACGATTGCTGCCGCTTTGCGCGGTCGAGAGGAAGCCGAGGCGATCCAATTGTCGCTGGAATACGCGCCAGAGCCGCCATTTCATTCCGGATTGCCCGAGAAGGCTAGCGCTGAGGTGTTGGCGAGAACCAGGCAACGCCTTGCCGGCTCGAGAATGGCGCGGCAGGAGATCGTCGCTCGCCTCACGGCGGCCAGACATGAGCCTGAATGAACATCGGCTTGTCCACCGGTACTGTCACCTCAATGAAACGGAGCATCGATAGGGAAGCGATCAACGGTTGATCGTGTCGAGGCAATGATGGGCAGCGGATGAATGGAAATTCCAGTCTCACGTCGCCCATCATACTTGACACAAATAGCTTTTCTGCGACCGTGGCATCACAATAGCGTCCACGGCCTTACGGGGAAAAGGCTTATTTGATGAACGAGTTCCGATCGTTGCGCTGCATTTTCCGTTTCGTCATGGCAGTGACCGTTCTGATATGTGCAGGCCTGGGGTCGATATCGCACGCTGCAGCCGCCGAGACATCCGAGATCGCTCCGCAGACAAAGGCTTCGAGCGAGCAGATCGAGAAGCTGATCGGCACCTTGCGTGACAGCGGCGCGGTGTCCGGAGCCGACCTGTTGCAACGCCGCTCCGATTTCGAAAAGCTCATGGCATCGACGCCAGGCCCGGCGCGTGTCCAGATACGGCGTGTCGACGCGAACGGGGTGGATGGCGATCTGATCTGGCCGGCACGATTGCATCATCCGATCGGGCGGCGTGCCATCCTTTATTTGCATGGCGGCGGCTTCTATAGCGGCTCCCTTCGGACGCACGCCAACATAGCGGGTTCGCTCGCCAAGGCCGCCTCGGCTGATGTGCTGTTGATCGATTATCGCCTCGCGCCCGAAAATCGCTTCCCCGCGCAAAGAGACGATGCCATTGCGGCCTATCGCTGGCTTCTGACATCTGGATACAAGGCCAGCAACGTTGTTATCGTAGGCGAGTCGGTTGGCGCGACTCTGGCCATCGAGGTCGTTTTGAACCAGCTTAGGCTGAGCGGTCCGCTTCCCGCTGCCGTGGTCGCAATGAGCCCGATTACCGATTTCGCTGCAACGGGCGCTTCCCTGGCCGCCAATGCCGTAAGCGATCCCTTGATGAACAAGGCCGAGTTGATCCTTATCCACGATGCGTTCGCGCGTGATCGCCCTCTCGCCGATCCCGATATATCGCCGCTCTATGGCAATGTCTCCGGGTTCCCTCCGCTGCTGATCCAGGTCGGCGCTCGCGAAGTGCTACTTGATGACGCCTCGCGGTTCGCAGACAAAGTGCGCCAGGCGGGTGGCAATGTGAGCCTGGAAGTCTGGCCGGGGATGATCCATCAATGGCAGATTTTCCCGTTCTGGCTCGATGATGCGAGGAAGTCGAACGAGCGCGTTGCGCAGTTCGCGATTGCGCATTTCGTCGATAAGCCAGTGCAATAGCTCGCACACCTGGTCGAGCTCAATCTGATTGCGAAAATGTCTGCTCTTCTGCGGTGCCTCATCAAGCGCGCTCGGTCGAACGGCTTATGGCGCCTAATTATTTATCGCAATAAATAATCGTGGATTAAATTTTTATATAGACAGGGCAGGCGAAAGCCATTATGCATGTCAATGTCGCGATAATAAATCGCACGATAAATTTAAGTGGAGATTGAAATGAGCCAGTCGATCCCTCAAGCTACTCGTCGGGGCGTTATGACAGCCGGGCTGGGCCTTGCCGCTGCTGCAGCTGCCAGCCCCTTCGCTCAACCTGCACAAGCCTCTACAAAGCAATCAACTTCGAAAGGTAAGGACACAATGAGCAGCAGCACGATCACCACCAAAGACGGCACCCAGATCTTCTACAAGGATTGGGGAACGGGCCAGCCGATTGTCTTCCATCACGGATGGCCTTTGAGCTCCGACGATTGGGACGCCCAGATGCTATTCTTCCTTCATCAGGGCTACCGCGTCATCGCCCACGACCGCCGCGGCCACGGCCGCTCCAGCCAGACGGCGACCGGAAATGAAATGGATACCTACGCCGCCGATGTGGCGGCTCTTGCCGAGCATCTCGATCTCAAGGGCGCCATCCATGTCGGCCATTCGACAGGCGGCGGCGAAGTTGCGCGCTATGTCGCCCAGTATGGCGGCCATGGCCGCGTCTCGAAGGCCGTGCTGATCGGCGCCGTACCGCCGATCATGGTCAAGTCCGACAAGAACCCCGGCGGCCTGCCGCTGGAAGTTTTTGATGGCTTCCGTGCAGCGCTTGCAGCCAACCGCGCTCAGTTCTTCCGCGATATTCCGGCAGGGCCGTTCTACGGTTTCAATCGTCCGGGCGCAGCTGTTTCGCAGGGTGTTATCGATAATTGGTGGCGCCAGGGCATGATGGGCGGCACCAAGGCCCATTACGATTGCATCAAGGCCTTTTCGGAAACAGACTTCACCGAAGACTTGAAGAAGATCGAAGTCCCGACCCTCGTCATGCATGGCGACGACGACCAGATTGTGCCGATCGCGGATTCGGCGCTTCTCTCCTCGAAGCTGCTAAAGAATGGCACGCTCAAGGTCTATAAGGGCTTCCCGCACGGTATGGCCACCACGCATGCGGACGTGATTAACGCCGACCTGCTCGCCTTCTTCAAGGCCTAAGCATTAAAATGGTCATGCGCCCGCCAAAAAGGCGGGCGCTTCACAGCCTGCCGGGTGCTGGTTACCACCCTCACCATTTCAGCTGTCGAGTTTCAACGAGAGCTGAACGGCGCGGGGCAAGGGCGGTAGCGGCCGGCTGATTTCAACGCGGCGCGTCCATGTGGCGCGCCGTTCCTGTTCGCGCTCCCGAAGGGCCTTCGAGACAGCGACAAAGGTCATTGCACGTTCGATGACTTGTTCTGCCTTGGTCATGGAAATCTCCATTTGTTCACTTTATGTTCTCATATGGAGTTCTGAAAGTCAAGCAAGACAGCGTTCGGGCCGCGGCCGCCGATAGGCGCAGCGGCTTCCCAATGAAAACGCCAACCAGCGACTCTAATTCCCTTGTAATTTATGGGTGATTTTCGGCCAAACTCGTCAATCAGAAAATGTGGTCTTGCCTTTGCCCTATCATTGACAAAGAAGCAGCGGGCTTTCGTTTTGAGCATCATTGACGGTGCAGATTGATCTCGCTGGTTACGACCGATTTGCCGGAGCTCAGATCCTTGTCGATGGTCCGGAGCGTCAGCTGGTCGTCGCCCTGCCTGCGAATGGTCATACTGGCATCGCGATCGCCGTTGACGAGACGTGCCCAGCGCACCGCCAGATTGATGACATCGCCCTGCCTGCTGCCCGACAGCTGCGATGTCGCACCGGAAGGACCGGTGTAGGTACCTGAGTATCTGTTTCCGCGCGCTGTGAGCTGGGCCGAGATCGCGCGACTGATGATGAGAAGGCCGCGGCAGTTTCCCCTCATCGAAATCGAGGAACCCGGTGCGCTGATGGTGAATCTGCAGGAGACATTGATCGGCGTGTCGCCGATCTTCCGAAGCACCTTGCCGGTTCCCGTCCAGCTGCCGTTCAGCGGCTTCAAAAATCCGATTTCATCGGCGGTGACAGGTGTCGCCAGGCAAACAGCGGCAAGGAGGGCAAGAAGGCACGCCTGATAACGCATGATATCAATCCCTTCGTCAGACTAACTAGGAACGTCGCAGGCTATGCTCAGTTCCCAGGCAGTCAGAGCCAGTTGATGCGCTTCAGAATATAGAGAGTGATGATGGAGGTGACGGCGACCAATACGACGATGATGATGAAGGCCCAGGTATCGTTGACGCCTGGAATACCGCCGACATTCATGCCGAACAGGCCGGCAACGACGCTCGGCGGCAGCAGCAACGCGGCAAGCGCTGCAAGCCTGTTGGAGTTGCGGGCGATGCGCTCGCTGATGACGGTCGAAAGGTCATCGTGCAGGATGCCTGTCCGGTCGCGGATTGCATCCAGATACTCGATGCAGCGCATCAGCTTGTCGATGACCTCACGCATGCGAAGCTTGTCGCGTTCGGCAAGCCAGGGAGCGTCGTCATGTTCGATGCGATTGAGGGCATCGCGTTGCGGCGAAAGATAGCGTCTTAGCTGCACGGCGCGTCTGCGAAGCAGCTTCAGGCGCTCGCGGACTTCGGCGGCCTCGCCATGGAAGATCAGCTCATCCAGCTCGTCAACTTCCTCATCCATTTGATCAAGAACGGGCTCCAGGTCCCTCACGAGCTTGTCGCTGACGAGGGCAAGCAGTTCGCCGGTACGCTTCGGTCCCTTGCCCTTTTCGAGCGCCTGGCGAATGTCCCGAAGAGCGGTGATGTAATGGCCGCTGTCGCGAAGCGTCACGACGCGGTTCTCGTCCACCCAGGCATGCAGGGGAACGAGATCCAGATCCTCGACCGTCACATCCGCTTCGTCGGGCGGTGCAGCGCAGACGCCGCGAAGAATGATCAGCAGGCCGTCGTCAACCGGCTCGACACGGGGACGTGATTCATCCTCGAGCAACGCGTCGGCGACGAGCGGATCGAAACCGCCATTTCGTGTTATCCAAGCGGCCGCCGCATCATGGTCACGCTCGAGATGAACCCAGAGAATTCCGTCTGTCGGCTTCCAACTCTGGAGGCCGGCGGCACCGATCTCGCGACAGCTGCCATTGCCGTCGAGAAGGACGGCGAAGCGTATGCCCGGCTCGGCGCCGTAGCTGAGTTGAACCTTCCGGCCCTCGATCTCCATCCGCTCCCATCCTCCCCCGAGTGTAAAAGGAAAGCGAAATCATGCAGCTATTTTCAATAGTTCTAGCACCGAGAACGTTAAGGTGAAACTGCAGTTTAACGCGAATGATCGGTTATGATGCCAGACCGTTCATTCTGCCGCCGCGGCAAGACAGCTATCGATGATCATACGGATCTCGGCACGGCAGGAGCCGCAATTGGTTCCAGCATTAAGCTTCTTGCCGACGGCTTCGACACTGTGACAGCCGCCGCGAATGGCCGCGACGATTTGATTGACGCCGACGCTGAAGCAGGAACAGACCGTCGCGCCGGCATCAATCGTATCGGCTCCCGGCCTGCCTGCGATCAGCGCAAACCGCTTGTTGAGATTGCCGTGCGATGCCGAAAGCTGGGCGATCGCCCAATTTCGGGCGACCGCGACGGGCTGGCGGGCGACAAAGAGAGCCGCAAGCAGCCGTTCGCCATCGAAGAAGGCAAGGCGCAGGTCTCCGGAAGCCCGATCGGCATAGCCGAGCGGCTCGAGGTCAACTGGTATATCGAATGTCGCGCGGCACCAGCTGACCCAGTCGTCCGGTACCAGATCGAATGCAAGTTCTGTCCGCCATCCACCATCGGTCTTGGCAAGCGCCCAATAGGCACTCTCGAGGTCGCGCGGCTTTGCTGTGGAGACCGTGAAGCAATAATGCGAGGCTTGGAAGCGGCGTGCGCAGACTGCGACATTCTTCGACGCGGGCTGACCGGAAATCGGATCTGTAAGGGGAGCGACCACGGCGTCGATGCGGGCTTTGGCGGCGAAGCTATCGTTCCAGTGGATCGGTACGAAGAGGCTGCCGCGCGCCTGCCGCTCTGTCACCAAGGCGCGGACGATCACCTTGCCATGCGGGCTCTCGATCTCGACCAGGCCCGCTTCGGCGACACCGATCTCGATTGCATCACGCGGATGGATCTCGACGAAGGGCTCGGCGATGTGGCCCGATAGGCGGGCGCTTTTGCCGGTGCGCGTCATCGTATGCCAGTGATCGCGAACGCGTCCGGTATTGAGCGTCAGGGGGAAGCGACGGTCGGTTCGATCGGTAGCCGGCGGTTCTATGGCGACGAAGCGCGCCTTGCGATCGGAATGATAAAATCCGCCATCTGCGAAGAAGCGTGTGATCCGTGGTGCCGCCCCGGCTGGCTGTGGCCATTGGAACGGCGTGAGCGCGTCGTATTCTTCTGTGGCGATCGCTTGATAAGCGCCGATGTCGAAGTCCCGGCTGCCCTCGTTTTCGAAGCCGGAAAGGCCCGCGTGCTCGGCGAAGATCTCCGCATGTGTGCGAAACGAAAAGGCTTGCGAAAATCCCATGCGCCGGCCGACTTCGGCCATTTGCCACCAGTCGGGCCTGGCTTCGCCGGGGGCTGCGAGAAACTGGCGCTGCCTCGAAATCCGCCGTTCGGAATTGGTGACGGTGCCGTCCTTTTCCCCCCAACCCAGCGAGGGCAGCAGCACATGCGCGTGCCGCGTCGTATCCGTCTCGCGCAGGATGTCGGAGACAACGACGAAGGGACAGGCTCTGATGGCCGCCTCGACGGCATCGGCGTCCGGCATGGAGACGACGGGGTTGGTCGCCATGATCCACAATGCCTTGATGCGGCCGTCGGCGACGGCGCGAAACATGTCGACCGCCTTCAATCCCGGCTTTCCGGCAATCCGCGGTGACTGCCAGAAGCGCTGCACGCGGTCGCGATCCATAGCGCTCTCGATCGCCATGTGAGCGGCAAGCATGTTGGCGAGGCCGCCGACCTCGCGGCCGCCCATGGCATTCGGCTGGCCGGTCAGTGAGAAGGGTCCCATGCCGGGCCGGCCGATGCGGCCGGTCGCGAGATGGCAATTGATGATGGCGTTGACCTTATCGGTGCCGGATGAGGATTGGTTGACACCCTGGCTGTAGCAGGTAACGACCTTCTCGGTCTGCGCAAACAGTCGGTAGAATTCGCGAAGCTGCATGGCAGGCAGGCCGGTCAGCTCAAGCACGCGGTTGAACGACAGGGCGCCGGCGGCTGCGAAGGCTTCGGCAAAGCCGCCGGTATGCTCGGCAATATAATTCTGATCGATGGTGTTGCTTGTGATCAGATGCTCGAACAGACCCAGGAAAAGGGCAACGTCACCATCCGGCCGGATCGCCAGATGCAGATCGGCGATATCGCAGGTCATGGTCCGGCGCGGATCGATGACGACGATCTTCATCGTCGGCCGTGCCGCTTTTGCCGCCGCCAGCCGCTGGTAGATGACCGGATGGCACCAGGCGAGATTGGAGCCGGTGAGGATGACGAGGTCGGCAAGCTCGATATCCTCGTAGGTGCCAGGCACCGTATCCGAACCGAAGGCGCGGCGATGACCGGCGACCGAGGATGACATGCAGAGCCGCGAATTCGTGTCGATATTGCCCGAGCCGATGAAGCCTTTCATCAGCTTGTTGGCGACGTAATAATCCTCCGTCAGCAGCTGGCCGGAGACGTAGAAGGCAACGGAATCAGGGCCATGCTCGGCAATCGTCTCACTGAGGCGTCTCGCGACCAGATCAAGCGCATCGTCCCAGCTTGCCCTCTGGCCGGCAATTTCCGGATGGAGCAGACGGCCGTCGAGATCGATAGTTTCACCGAGCGCCGAGCCCTTCGAGCATAGCCGTCCGAAGTTGGAGGGGTGGTCGGGATCGCCTTTGACGGAGACCTTGCCGTCGTCATCGACCCTGGCGATGACGCCGCATCCGACGCCGCAATAGGGGCAGGTGGTTTTGGTTTCAATGGACATGGGTGGGGTCCATGAAACTCAAAGGACGTGGCGAAACACCCCCCTCTGTCAGCTTTGCTGACATCTCCCCCACAAGGGGGGAGATCAGTGGGAGCGTGAGATTGCCTCCGCGCTGCGAAAATGATGACTCCGCTTGCAGGAGCACCATATGATCTCCCCCCTTGTGGGGGAGATGTCCCGAAGGGACAGAGGGGGGTATTCTCCCGCGCACCGTCATCCTCACTCCGCCGCCATCATCAGGCTTTCAAGCGCAATGAAGAGCGCGCCATCCTCGTTGCGGACGGGAATGGTCCTGACCTCGCCCTGGTCGGCGCCAAGCGCCTTGCCGGTTTCGAGCGAGATCACCCAGTTGTGCAGCGGGCAGGTCACCGATGCTCCATGAACGATGCCCTGACTGAGTGGCCCACCCTTGTGCGGGCAATGATCCTCAATGGCGAAGACCTCGTTTTCGGCGGTGCGGAACACGGCGATCTTGCCCTCAGGGGTTTTCACGCAGCGTGCGCCGCGCAGCGGAATGTCCGAGATATCGCCGATTGCATGCCAGATTTCCTTTGGCCAGGTCGTCATATCCATCTCCTCACTCGGCGGCCTGCGGGAAGCCGACCGTCGCCATCGGCTTGAACTCGTGCTTGTCCTTGCCGGAGACACGCTCCGACCAGGGATCGACCTGGGCGAATTTCTGGCTGAAAACAAAGCGCTCGTAATAAGCCTTGCGCTTTTCGGCATCACCCATGATCTGGCGGCGGATCTCATCGAGGCCGATGCGCTTGGCCCATTTGTAGATGCGCTCGAGATAGCGGGCCTGCTCACGATACATCTGCGTCAGCGCCACGATATGCTCCAGCGCCTCGTCCTCGGTCTTGACGAGGCCCAGAACTTCCGTGCCCTTGATATCGAGGCCGGCGGCACCGGCGAAATGGATTTCGAAGCCGGAATCGACGCAGATGACGCCGACATCCTTGCAAGTCGCCTCGGCACAATTGCGCGGACAGCCGGAAACCGCCATCTTCACCTTCGCCGGCGTCCATGAGCCCCACATGAATTTCTCGATGCGGATGCCGAGACCGGTGGAATCCTGCGTGCCGAAGCGGCACCAGTCGGAGCCGACGCAGGTCTTCACCGTACGCAGGCCCTTGGCATAGGCTTGCCCCGAGATGAAGCCAGCCTTGCCGAGATCGGCCCAGACGGCGGGCAGATCCTCCTTCTGTACGCCGAGAAGATCGATGCGCTGACCGCCGGTCACCTTTACCATCGGGATTTCGAACTTGTCGACGACGTCGGCAATCGCGCGCAGCTCGTTCGAGCTGGTGACGCCGCCCCACATGCGTGGCACCACGGAATAGGTGCCGTCCTTCTGGATGTTGGCATGCACGCGTTCATTGATGAAGCGCGACTGGTAGTCATCGGCATATTCGTCCGGCCAATCGCAGACGAGGTAATAGTTCAGAGCCGGGCGGCACTTGGCGCAGCCGCAGGAGGTCTTCCACTCAAGCTCCTGCATAACGGCAGGAATGGTCTTCAGTCCCTTGGCTTTTATCAGCCTTCTGACATCGTCATGGCCGAGCTCGGTGCAGGTGCACATCGGTTGGACGGCGGCAGGGTTGTAGCTGTCGCCGAGCGTGATCGACATCAATTGTTCGACAAGGCCCGTGCAGGATCCGCAGGAGGCTGAAGCCTTCGTGTGGGCGCGCACGTCGTCGAGCGATGTCAGGCCCTTGGCCGTGATGGTCGAGGTGATCTTGCCCTTGCAGACGCCGTTGCAGCCGCAGATTTCCGCATCATCCGGCAAGGCTGCAACGGCCGCCATAGGGTCCAGCGGTGACCCTCCCTGATAGGCCTGACCGAAGATCAGGGTATCGCGCATCTCAGAGATATCCACCGCCTTCTTCTTCAGGTCGTTGAACCAGGCGCCGTCGGCGGTCTCTCCGTAAAGCACCGTGCCGATGATCTTGTTGTCCTTCAGCACGAGGCGCTTGTAGATGCCGGCCGCCGCGTCGCGCAGGACGATCTCTTCGCGATCGTCGCCATCGGCGAAGTCACCGAGCGAAAACAAATCGATGCCCGTGACCTTGAGCTTCGTCGGCGTGTCCGAGTGTACGAAGGCGGCGCTCGTATCGCCGGCCAGATGCGAGGCGGCGACACGCGCCATCTCGTAGAGGGGGGCGACGAGGCCATAGACCATGCCGCCGACTTCGGCGCATTCGCCGAGCGCCATGATCGAGCCATCCGAGGTCTGCATGCCGTCATCGACGACGATGCCGCGGTTGACGGCGATGCCCGCTTCCTTGGCAAGGCCGACATTGGGACGGATCCCGACGGCCATGACGACGAGCGTGGCCGGGATCACCCGTCCATCATCGAGTTCGATCCCCTCGACCTTGCCATCACCGATGATCGCCTTGGTATTGGCCTTGGTGATGACCTTGATGCCGCGCTCCTCGACCGCCTTTTGCAGGAGATAGCCGGCGGCCGGATCGAGCTGGCGTTCCATCAGAGTCGGCTGCACATGAAGAACGGTCACATCCATACCACGCAGGCTAAGCCCAGCGGCCGCTTCCAGACCGAGCAGGCCGCCGCCGATGACAACGGCCTTTTCGCGTGACTGAGCCGCAAGCAGCATGGCCTGCACGTCGTCCAGATCGCGATAGGTGATGACCCCGCGCAATTCCTTGCCCGGAACCGGAATGATGAAGGGGACGGAGCCGGTTGCGATGACAAGCTTGTCGTAGCTCTCCGTCACGCCGTGATCGGAGGTGACCGTCTTTGCCGCCCGGTCGATGGCGACGATCTTGTGTCCCTTGTAGAGCGTGATGCCGTGCTTGATGTACCAGCCGTCGCCATGGATGATGATCTGCTCGTAGTCCTTCTCGCCTGACAGCACCGGCGACAGCATGATGCGATCGTAATTGACGCGCGGTTCGGCGTTGAAGATCGTGACCTGATAGAGGCAGGGCGCCTTTTCCAGCAGATGTTCCAGCATGCGCCCTGGCGCCATGCCATTGCCGATGATGACGAGTTTCTGGGTCATGGTATCACTCCGCGGCTTCGACGAAGCGGTGGCGTTCGTAGAGGAACTTCAGCACGGCCTCGCGGCATTTGAGGTAGGTTCTATCGGACGCAAGCTCGATGCGGTTGCGCGGCCGCGGGATCGGCACTTCAAGGACATCGCCGATATGAGCGGCCGGGCCATTGGTCATCATGACGATGCGGTCGGAGAGCAGCACTGCCTCGTCGACATCATGGGTGATCATCACCATCGTGCTACCGAGGCGGGCGTGGATTTCCATGACGGCATCCTGAAGATGGGCGCGGGTGAGCGCATCCAGCGCGCCGAAGGGCTCGTCAAGCAGCAGGATCTTTGGCTCCATGGCGAGTGCGCGGGCAATGCCGACACGCTGCTTCATGCCGCCTGATATTTCCGAGGGACGCTTGTCCTTGGCATGGGCCATCTGCACGAGATCGAGGTTGCGCATGACCCAGTCATGACGCTCCGCCTTGCTCTTCGTGCCGCGGAATACCTTCGAGACAGCGAGATTGACGTTCTCGTAAACGCTGAGCCAGGGCAGCAGGCTATGGTTCTGAAAGACTACGGCGCGATCCGGACCTGGCGCGTTGACTTCCCGGTTCTCAAGCAGCACCGCACCGGCGGAAACCGGCGTCAGGCCGGCAATGAGGTTCAAAAGGGTCGACTTGCCGCAGCCGGAGTGGCCGATGATCGACACGAACTCACCCTTGTCGATGACGAGTTCGATGCCCTTCAGAACTTCGGCGCGCTGGCCGCCGCGGTCGAAATATTTGTCGATATGATCGAGCTTCAGATAGGCGCTCATTGGGTTCTCCTCAATTGCTCGTCATGCCGCGGGTCACGACGGCACCGAGGCCTGCGACCAGGCGGTCGAGGACGAAGCCGGTGATGCCGATGTAGGCGAGTGCGACGATGATGTCGGGCAGACGCGAGGAGTTCCACGCGTCCCAGATGAAGAAGCCGATGCCGACACCGCCGGTCAGCATCTCGGCGGCAACGATTGCAAGCCAGGAAAGCCCGGCGCCGATGCGAAGGCCCGTGAAGATGTAGGGAGCGGCCGCCGGCACCATGATGCGGAAGAAGAATTCGATCTGGTTTAGCCGCAGCACCTTGGCGACGTTGCGATAGTCCTGTGGAATGTTGCGAACGCCGACTGCCGTGTTGATGATGACAGGCCAGATCGAGGTGATGAAGATCACGAAAATCGCCGACGGGTTGGAATTCTGGAAGGCCGCGAGCGACAGCGGCAGCCAAGCAAGCGGCGGGACGGTACGCAGCACCTGAAAGATCGGGTCGAGACCGCGCATCGCCCAGACCGATTGTCCGATCACCGCACCGATCAGCACGCCGGCAACGGCGGCAAGGCCGAAGCCATAGGCGACGCGCTGCAGCGAGACGAGCACGCGCCACGCAAGCCCGATATCCTGCGGCCCGTTATAGAAAAAGGGGTAGACGATGAGGTCGTAACTGTCCTGCCAGACCTGCGAAGGCGGCGGCAAGCTGGCGCCCGCCTGCTCACAGAGCAGCTGCCAGATAGCGAGCAGAAGCACCAGGACTACCAGGGGCGGCAGGGCGTTACGCAAGACCGAGACAGCGATACGACCTGGATTGATGCGCCGAGCCGGGCGGGCCGCCAATGTCACGACATCGCTCTTTGCGGGAGCAGGCGCTTGCGCAACGGCAGCTTGCTGTTTGCGGGCGGTTACGGACATTGAACGAATCCTTTTTGGAAGAGAGTGCCGAGCCTCATGACGCCACCTTGATCGAGAGGCTTTCGAGGTAGGCAGTGGGATTTTCGGGATCGAAAACCTTGCCGTCGAAGAAGGTTTCCTTGCCGCGCGAAGTCGATGCGGGAATGTCCGACGCGGCAACGCCGAGATCCTTGGCGGCATCGCGCCAGATGTCCTGGCGGTTCACCTGGCCGACCAGCGTCTTGATATCGGTATCGGGAGCGAACTTGCCCCAGCGAATGTTTTCGGCGATGAACCAGGCGTCATGGCTCGGATAAGGATAGGAAACGCCTCCCTTCCAGAACTTCATGTAAAGATCGGTGCCCTTGGCGATCCGGCCGTTGCCGTAGTTGATGTCGCCCTTGAGGCGGCCGAGCACGTCCTTGGGCGGCACGTTGAACCATTGCCGCTTGCCGAGAATGGCCGCCATCTCCTCCTTGTTGTCCATGCTGTCGCACCATTGCTGGGCTTCCATGACCGCCATCAGCAGGGCCTTGGCCGCATTCGGATTCTTTTCGATCCAGTCTGCGCGCATGCCGAGCGCTTTTTCCGGGTGGCCCTTCCAGATTTCGCCGGTCGTACAGGCGGTAAAGCCGATCCCCTGATTGACGAGCTGCTCGTTCCAAGGCTCGCCGACGCAGAAGACGTCCATGTTGCCGACCTTCATGTTCGCCACCATCTGCGGCGGCGGTACGACGATGGTCGAGACGTCCTTGTCGGGATGGATGCCGCCGGCCGCCAGCCAATAGCGGATCCAAAGATCATGCGTGCCGCCAGGGAAGGTCATGGCCGCCTTGATCTCCTTGCCCGCGGCTCTTTTCGCATCGAAGGCGGCTTTCAGCTTGGATGCGTCAAGCTGCACACCGGTTTCCGCATATTCCTTTGCAACCGAAATGCCCTGGCTGTCGTAATTGAGACGGGCGAGGATCGCCATCGGCACGGCTTGGTTGTTCTGCGTTACCTTGCCCGTGTGCATGAGGTAGGGGAGCGGTGAGAGGATGTGGGCGCCGTCGATGCCGTTTGCCGCCCCGCCGAGCACGAGATTGTCGCGGGTTGCACCCCAGGAGGCCTGCTTGGCCACATCGACGTTGGAAAGGCCATGCTTTTCGAACAGGCCTTTTTCCTTGGCAATAACCAGCGGTGCGGCATCCGTCAGCGCGATGTAGCCAAGCTTGACCCCCGACACTTCAGGTCCGGCGGTTGCTGCAAAGGCGCCGGAGGGGAGAGCGGTCCTGACGGCGCCGATCAGGGCTGCCGTGGCGGATGTCTTCAAAAGGTTTCGGCGCGTAATACCACCGGAAAGGATCTTCTTCACTTGCAGTTTCCCCTTGTTTTGCTCGTGACGCGTGGATTTTGGACATAAAAAAAACGCCGCTCGGTTGATGCAGCCCGGGACAGGAAAGGAATCCTCGGGGCAAGAACCTTGCGACGTCGATGTCTTTGCGAGCGCGTTTTCCGCGCATTGCGTGCTTCGATCGCCGTTGATCGAAGCGAAATTGAATAAGCAAGCCGCGTGCCAGTTTTTCACGGCGCGATCATAGCATTGTAATTGCTCGATTATTCAGGAAGATGGTTCGAAGGCCGCTGTGCGGGCAGTTGCGATTTCTGCAAATATTTTGAGCGGATGCCGCTCGCCGGCTTTTGATCCTGCGTTTATTCTGTGCAGCGCAGCATGCCTTGAGGCTAGATGTCGTCGCTCAAAGACTGCGTCGCGCTTGTCGTTTTCACGGCAAATCCGGCGACATAGGCGGCGATCTCCGCTGGATCGAAAATATGGCCGTCCATGAAGCGGTCGCCATCCCTGCCGCCCTCGATACGGATATCGGCATCGTCGGGCGACGCCTCGCTGCCGAGTGCCAGCCGATAGAGATCGGAACGGTAGGCCGAGGCTGCCATCTTCATGTTCTGCTCGGAAAATGCGCTTTGCCCCCAGCGTATCATCTGGCTGAAGATCCAAAGTGCCTGGCTCGGGCGCGGATAGTTGGCAAAGCCGCCATGGAAACTGAAATACCTGTCGATGATGCGGCGATGGCCTCTGGCATCAAGGTTGAATTCGCCTGCCAGCACATGGCGGATGATGTGTACAGGTGCCGCAATATAACGCTGATCGGCAAGCGCTTCGGCAAGGGAATCGTGATTTTCCGGCCGATCACACCAGCGCGCAGCTGCGTCCAGCGCCACGATAAGGCGCGACACGGTTTCCGGATGGTTTTCGGCCCATTCCGGGCGCATGCCGATCACCTTTTCGGGTGCGGAGGGCCAGATATCCTGCTTTGCTGCGACGATGCGGCCGACGCCTCGTTCGGATGCGACCATGTTCCAGGGGGCGCCGACGCAGAAGCCATCGATGGCGCCGGCGGCGAGCGCATCGGATGTGAGAGGCGGCGGCACGACGACGAGCTTCACGTCCCGGTCCGGATCGATGCCGCCGGCGGCCAGCCAATAGCGGAATTCGTAATTATGCGACGAGAAGGGATAGGTCATGCCAAGCGTCGGCGGCTGCTCCCCGCGCGCCTTCATGGTATCGACCACCTTCGCAAGCGCCTGCGAATTTTCCAGTGCGCTTGCCTGATCGCACAGGCCTGTTTCTTCGCACATGCGGTCGAACAGCCGCGTCGATAGCGTGATGGCATTGCCGCCATAGCCGAGAGAGAATGGCGTAATCGTGGGCGAGGGGTTTGAGCCGAGCCCTAGCATCGCTGCGACCGGCATCGGCGAGAGCATATGGGCGATGTCGAATTGGCGAAAGGCAAGACGGTCGCGGACATTGGCCCAGGAGACGTCCTTGACGAGATCGAGGGCGATCCCCTCCTTGCGGGCGAAACCGAATTCCGCCGCCGCAATCAGGACAGAAGCATCGACGAGCGGAATGAAGCCGGCGCGCAGTATGCGCGGGCCTTCGCCGGCAATCTGGGCAGGCGCCGAAGGATTGCTGTCACCCGCCTGTTGGGCTTTGGCGGAACGGGTTGCCTGCGCTCTCATATTCACTCCGATGCCTCCCCTCTCAAGGCGACGGACAAGATGGGGCTCGGTACGCTCACATCAGCAACCCCGCTGCCGTCACAACGCTTTGCGCGATCTCGGACATCTTCTTCTTCTCGTTCATGGCCGTCTGTCGCAGCAGCGCGAAGGCTTCCTCTTCCGAAAGGCCGCGCATCTTCATTAAGATTCCCTTGGCCCGCTCGACGATCTTGCGTTCTTCAAGCGCAGACTTGGCGTCCGCCAATTCCCGCTGTAGCCGGCTGAAGGCATTGAAGCGGCTGACGGCCATATCGAGGATCGGCTTGACCCGCTCCTTCTTGAGGCCGTCGACGATATAGGCTGATACGCCGGCCTCGACAGCCGCTTCGATCGAGGCGGTGTCGGAACGATCGACGAACATGGCGATTGGCCGCCCTACCGTCCGCGTCAGCTGAAACAGATGCTCCATCATGTCGCGGTTTGGATTTTCGAGATCGATGATAATGACGTCGGGACGCAACGTCTCGATCGTGCGTGCGACGCCCTGCACTTCATGGATGACCGTCACCCGCGCATGACCAGCCTCCCGCAGCCCCTCTTCGATAATCGAGGCGCGGATCGTGTTTTCATCGATCACAAGAATGGTCAGATCGAGACGGCTCATTGCATCTTTATGACGCAACGCAGCAAGGCGAACAAGTGTTGTTCGCTGAAATATTGGGCGACTTTAAAAATCGCCTAAATATTGGGCTGCCTCGACCTGTTCTGGCTATTTCCTCATCAACGCTGCCAATAGGCGGCGATGCTGAAAGTGCCAGGATCCCTGGCGATCTCGCTCTTGACGAAAGCGCGGACGGCACGCGCCTGCTTCTGTTCGCAGGCGACCCAGACAAAGGTTTTCGGATCGGCCGCAGGCACGATGTCGCGCAGGATGCGTTCAAGCGTATCCGTCGTCCCGGCAGCGGCATCATTGCGATGCAGCCAGGTGACATTCATCGATGCGCTTGATGTCAGCGGCTGCTCTTCTTGTTTGTCGGCGACCTCAAGAAGGATCCGCAACTCGGCATTGGCAGGGACGGAGGCTGCGATGCGGGCGATGGCCGGCAGCGCGGTTTCGTCGCCGGCGAGAATGAGCTTGCGTGCTGTCGGCACGCCGCCGCCACCGGGGCCGATCAGGCCGGCAGGATCGCCGGGGCGAGCAGTCAACGCCCAGGTCGCTCCCGGCACATCGTCGCCTTCATGTACGACGAAATCGATATGCATCTCGCCGCGGTCAAGATCGATGCTACGGATCGTATAGGCGCGGATGGTCAGCGCATCATCGCCCTTCGGCCAATGGATGCGGCCGTCCGGCTCCGTATGCGGCCAGACCGGCTCGCGGCCTTTCGGCGGAATGAGCAGGCGCGCATGCAGGCCGCCCTCGACGAAATGCCTGGCATCATCAGTCGCAACGACGACGCGGCGCATGTGCGGAGTGATATCGTAGGCATCGACGACCCTGATTTCGCGGAAGTTCGGTATGGCTGATGGTTGCGGGCCGTCGGCCCAATCGAGGGCGAGAGTGTTGCTGGTGGAGAGTTCGAACAGGTTTTCGGCGACCATGCTGCGGATCGTGAAGAGCATGGCTGCCGTCGGGCAACGTAGCTTGATGTCGAGACGATCCTTGCTGACGGCGATGTCGGCGCTGCCGATGACGGTATCGAGGCGGGCTCCGGCCTCACTTCTCGTGATGGTGACATGTTCGGCAAAACGCGCGCAGAACTGATCCAGCAATTGACCGGCATCCTTGTGGGTCGCCACGCCGGAAGCGGTGAAATCCCTTGAATGCATCATTTTTTCGTCTCCTTGCGGGTCAGGAACCAGATGAGATAGGGCCCGCCAATCAGCGCCGCGAACAGACCGACGGGAACCTCATAGGGAAAGATCACAATGCGCGACAGCCAGTCGGCCAGCACGAGCAGCATGGCGCCAAGCAGCAAGCTCGCGCCCAACTGTTTGAGGGTGCTACGAAAGCCTATGAGACGCCCAAGATGCGGTGCGATCAGCCCAGTCAGGCTGAGCGGGCCGACGAGGAAAGAGGGGATCGCAGTCAAGATGGCCGCAAGAACCGCCAGAGTGAGGCGGCTTGCCGCAACCGAGAGGCCGACGGAGCGCGAAACGTCGCCGCCGAGCGGCAGCACATCGAACCATCGCCTCAGGATCGGCAGGATCGGAACGAGAAGCACAAGCGAAATGACGCCGGTCCAGGCTTCGAAGGAACCGGCCCGATTGGTGGAGCCCGACAGCCAGGTCAGCAGGAGATAGGCGCGCAGATCGCCGCGTGAGAGAACGACAGTGACGATTGCCATGCAGAGGGCGCCAATGGCGACGCCCGAAAGCAGCAGTCGCTCGGGGTCGAAGCCGCCGCGCGCGCTGAATGCCATCATGGCAAGGAATGCAATCAGCGCGCCGATCGTCATTGCGGTGATCGTGACGACGGGGGAGGGGAATGCAAAGAGCAAGAGTGCAATCGTCAGGCCCGCACCGCCGCCGGCGCTCACTCCCAGGATCTCGGGGCTTGCGAGCGGATTGGCGGTGAGGCGCTGCATGATGAAGCCGGCTGCGGCGAGCATCGCGCCCGCAGTTGCCGCAACGACGGTGCGCGGCAGGCGGAAAGGCAGAAGTTCCCGAAACTGGCTGCCGATCGCTACGTGCCAGCCATCGAAACTGCGCCCGACCGACAGAACAATGAGGATCAGAAGAACGAAGCCGAGTGCGAGCAAGGCAAGCGCTCGTCCCGGTGCTGCAATCGTCAGCCGCGCGCGAGGACCGTCAACGGCGCGCAGCGCATTGCCGGAATGCAGGCGCCGCAGAAGCAGCAATAGGAGGGGGCCGCCAAGGAGCGCGGTCGCTGCTCCCGTCGGGGCAAGGTCGGTGAACCCCGGCGAGAGGAGCTGCACCAGGCAATCCGTCAGGAACAGCAAGCCGGCGCCGGCGATAGGGGCGGCGATCAGCAGGTGCTGCGTGCGCCGCGCGCCGCAGAATCTGGCGATGTAAGGTGCGGCAAGCCCAAGAAAGCCGATGATGCCGACCTGCGCCGTCACCGAAGCCGCCAGCCAGACGGCAAGCGCCAGAATGGCGAGGCGCATGCTGTGCAAGGCAAGGCCGAGGTTCTTGGCGCTGCTGTCGTCCAGGCTCATCACCGTCAGAGGGCGGACCAGTACCAATGCGGCTGCAAAGCCGATGATCAGGCGCGGCGCAAGCGTGATGACGCCGTCCCAGTTTTGCTGGTTCAGCGCGCCCGCGCCCCAGATGAAGACGGACATGGCATATTCGCCGCGCGCGAGAATGATGGTGACGCTAAGTGCGGTTGCAACCAGCGTCACCATCATGCCGCATAGCGCCACCGTCACCGGGTCGAGACCACGCCTCCAGCTCAATGCCAGAACGATCAGGACCGCAGCAAGCCCGCCGACAAAGGCAGAGATCTCCCGCGGCAGGCCGATCAGCAAGGGAAAGAGCCCGACAGCGATCGTCATTGCCAGCTGCGACCCGGCGGCGATCCCGAGCGTCGAGGCGTCGGCGATCGGATTGCGCAAGACTCTTTGCAGCAAGGCGCCCGAAAGGCCGAGAGCCGCACCGGCTATGATTGCGATAGCCGAGCGCGGCAGCAGGCTATCGGTGAGCAAGATATGGTTGAGTGCGGCTGCCTCGCGTACATCAGCGGCAAGCTGCGGCCGCAGCAAGAGCAGAGCTGCAAAAGCAAGGATGCAGAGAGTGGCGAGCAGAGCACCGTTGCGTGCCAGCGATTTGCCTTGGGCAATCACAGGCCGATCAATCATTCCATGCACGGTTGAGGCCTCCTGCAAGGAGATCGGCGAAGCGTTCTGCCGCCGGCAGCGCACCATAGGGATTGATCGAGCCGAGCATGAGGACACGACCTTGCCGTACCGGCGGAAGCGCATTCCAGAATGCGCTTTGCTGGAGTTCCGCCAGAGCTTCGGCCGGATGCGGCGGGATGAGGACGATCCATGCATCCGGCATGGCGGCTAGCCGTTCGATGCCGACCGGTGCGGTTGCCGAATAACTCGTCAAATCCGGCCAGGCATTGGTTAGGCCGGTGCGGGTGAGAACTTCGCCGAACATGCTATCGGAACCGAAGACGCGAAAGTGCCTGGCGTCGCCCAGATTGATCGGCAGGATCGGCCGGTGATCGCCCTTGCTGAAACTGACGCGATAGGCTTCGAGTTTTTCGCGCATTGCATCGACGAGGGTGCGACCTGTCATAAGTCCGAGCCGTTCGCCGATCGCAAGGGTTGCCTGTTCCGAAAGCCGGTAAGGGCTGGCTCCGGGTTGATAAATGGCGTGGCTCTCGACCGGTGCGATCAGCCGCATGCGATCGTCGGCCCAGGTATAGAAATTGGAATTGAAGATCAGATTTGGCCGGGATGCATAAAGGGCTTCGAAGTTCGGCGTGCCGCGCAGCCCGAGATCGGCAACGCCCGCGGGAATGGCCGGGGTCACGGCAACGTCGCGGAATTGCAGTAATTCGGTGCCGGCAACCACATTTGCGCCGATCGCCAGCAGGGTTTCCAGAATGGCCCAATCGAGCGTCGCCACACGCGGGCTCGCCGCGGCGCGCGCCGGCGTCACGCCGGCGATCGCACTTGCGCCTGCCATCGCAATGAACTCTCTTCGAGACAGCTTATGAGCGTTTCCTGCTGTCATTGGAAATAGCTGACCAGGCTGCAGCACTGTGACTGGGCAAGCATCCCTGCGCCGACGCGGTAAATTCGCAGCCACTGCGTCGTCATGCGTAAGCGTTGCCTTCGTTTTGAAACGAGTTAGAGGATTGCGTTGCGGCAATCCCCCGGTTCCTTGCCATGATTGAAAATAAAAGTATACCTTAATCCTCAACTTACCACTTCTTGCTGAGCTTGAAGGTGATGGTTCTCGCTTCGCCGTAGCCGCAGACATTCTCGCCGGCGCAACCCGAGACATATTCCTTGTCGAACAGGTTCGAGACGTTGAGCGCCGCACCCCAGCCCTTCTTCTCGTAGCGAATGCCCGCATCAAAGAGCGTTGCGGAGGGTACACGCAGCGTATTGGCCTGGTCTGCCCAGGACTTGCCCTGGTAGCGCACGCCGGCGCCGATGCTGAGCCCGTCAAGCGCATCGCTCGTGAAGGCGTAGTCGATCCAAAGGGATGCGGTGGAATTCGGCACCAGATAGGGCGAGTTGCCGATGATGGAGGAGTCGAGGTCCTTGGTGATCGTCAGATCCGTGTAGGAATAGGAGCCGAGGAGCTTCCAATTATCATCTAGATTGACCTTGCCTTCGAATTCGACACCGCGCGAGCGGACCTCGCCGACCTGGCGCTGCAGGAAGGTGACCGGATCGGTCAGCGCCATGTTCTTGCGGTTAATCTGGAAGATGGACGCCGTGAACAGGCCGTCGATGAAGTCGGGCTCATACTTGATGCCGGCCTCGTATTGCTCGCCCTTTTCCGGGGTCAGGCCGCCGCCGCTGACGCTGGTGCCGATCAGAGGATTGAAGAAGGTGCCGGCGCTGACATAGGGCGTGATGCCGTTGGAAAACTCGTAGGCGAGGCCCGCACGGCCGCTTGGCGCTGATGCGTTCGACTTGTAACTTGTGCCGACCTTCGAGTCGGAATTGGTGTCGACGAAGTCGTAACGGCCGTTGAGCGTGACCAGCCAGCCATCGCCGAAGCGCATCTGGTCCTGCGTATAGATACCGAGTTGCTGCTGCGTCATGACCTGATTGAGGTAGACGAAGTTGGTTCCCTGCGGCGTGCCGTAGACCGGGTTCGTTGCGCTGATCGGATTGGAGCCGCAGCACGCCTGGATCTGGTCGAGGCGGTAGATCGAATAGTCCGTGCCGATCAGGAAATCATGGCTGATCGGGCCGGTGTCGAACTTGTTTTCCGCGCGTGTGTCGACGGAGAACGTATCGACCTTTGAGCGCTCGAAGAAGCCGATGCGGTTCAGCATGTAGTTGGGATCGTCATAACCAGGGCTGAGCGGATTGCCGTCGACATAGCCGTTCAGATAGGGGCCTTCCTCGCGCTTGTAGAGATGGCCGTAACGCGCGTTCTGCGACACGGTCCAGCCGCCGTCGAAATCGTGTGAGAATTCGTAGCCCAGCATCTGCTGGGCATATTTGAGATTATCGATGCTTCGCTCGCCATAGAAGGCATCGCGCTTGATCTTGCCGAAGGGCGCATCGACAACGGTGCCGACATAGGGGAAGAAGCCGTTGCCGCTATGGATTTCATCCAGGCCGCTCAGCATGCCGAAGACGGTCAGCTTGGTGGACTCATCGGGTGAGATGGTGACCTGCGGCATGATGAAGCCGCGCAGGTCGTGGGTGCCATCGCTATAGGTGTCGCCGCCGGCGATCTTGCCGGTCAGGCGGTAGCGATAGACGCCGTCGGCCGAAAGCTTGTCGGAAAAGTCGAAGCCGACGAAGGCATTGCCGAGATTGTTGATGCCGATCTCGGTCGAATATTGCGGAATGTCCGTTGGCTCCTTGCGAACCATGTTGACGAGGCCGCCCGGATTGGCGCCGCCATAAAGCACGGAGGAAGGCCCCTTCAGCACTTCGACGCGCTCGAGCATATAGGGATCGATTTGGAAGCCACCGAAGCCGTAGCTATAGAGCGTCAGGCCATTCATGAAGACGCCGCTCTGCGTCGCGTCGAAGCCGCGAATGTAGAACCAGTCGGTATCGCCATCATTGCCGAAGGGCTGCGCGGTGACGCCGGGCGTATAACGCAGAGCCTCATCCACCTTGTTGGTGATGCCGCGATCCTGCATTTCCTGCTGGCCGATGACGGAGACCGATTGCGGTACCTCGGTGATTGGTGTGTCGGATTTTGAGCCTGCCGTGGTCTTCCTGGCGACATAGCCCTTAACCGGCGCGGTACCGTTGTCTTCACTCTTCTGTTGCGAACCCTGAATAACCAAAGGCTGCAACTCCGTCGGCGTTTCCTGCGCCATGACCTTGGAGCCCGCCAGCAGCGCGATAAGGGCTGCGCCCGTTGCCATGAGCCGCGCTCGCGATACGTCCTGCTTCAATCCCTGCATTTCCGTCAATTGTCCCGAATTCTTGCGCCCGTTCAGCCCCGGTGGCCGATCCGTCGATAAGATGAGCAGTTAACTCATATTTACAGGCGCGGCTTGTCTGTCACGGGGGAAATTGAATGTTTTTGGGCAATTCTCCGCAAAACCTACAATTGCTCGCGGGCTGTGGTTTTCAGGCAAGCCTGCTGCGCTTCCAGCTGGCAGGCGCAGCGCCGACATTCTTGCGGAAGACGCGGGTGAAATGCGCCTGATCGGCAAAGCCGGTTTCGACGGCAACGGTTGTCAGCGGCATCTCGCTGTTCAGGAGCAGATGCTTGGCCTTTTCGAGTCTGGCCTGCGTTTGCCATTGATGCGGCGGCAGGCCCGTCGACGCCTTGAAGGCGTGGCTGAAATGCGACTGCGAGAGGCCGGTCAATTCAGCCAGTTCTTCCAGCCGGATGGCGCGCGTGCAGTTCTCTTCGATATAGTCGACCGCGCGCCGCAGCTGCCAGGTGGCAAGGCCACTGCGCTTGCGCGGCTGGGTGCCGCGCAGTTGCAGCACATTGATCAGCAACGAAAGTGTCAGGCCGTCGCCGTAGAGATCGTGCAGCGGCTCCGGGTTTTCACACTCGGCCGCGATCAGCTCGGCAAGCGCCATTATGCGCGGGTCGTTGAAATGCAGCTGCGGACGGTCGAGCCGCGCCGCGTCGATATGTTCCATCAGGCGCTGGCTGATGATCTCGGCGTCGAAATGAATGTCGAGGTGGCGGACGAACTCGACGCCTGCCATGTCGACCCAGAGCTCCATGCCAGCGGGAATGTAGGAGATGCGACCACTACTATAATCCTGCAGCTGGGCCTGCGCGCGAGGCGAGGGGCGGACATTGGTCTTACCCGCACCGCGCTGTTCCAGAAGGATGAACAGACGCGGATCGCGTGCCACATAATATCCGCCAGCCTGCGCCGCGCAATTGACGTTCCAGATGTCGGCAACCATGCCGTTCCAGTGGCGGCGATGCATACCGCCGATGACGGAAAAGCCTCCGATCTTGTTCTGCATTCTTGGCTGAAACGTCATTTGCTGCTTCCGGCGTTGCTTCTGCGCAATAATCCTTCAAATTAAACTCAAGTTATTATAACAACACTGCCAGGATAGCAATCCGCATGGGCGCGAGGGCGGTTGCCATGCAAAAAGATCTCTACCCGCGTCTCCAAATACAAACGGGATGCCCTTTCGAGCATCCCGCCTTTGAGATCGATACTACTGACTTAAGGTCTGTATCCTAGAACAGACCTGCCAATCTCACCGTTTTTGCATCGGGCTGAAACGAAGCCTGGATCACGTTGGACGGCTGATGGTTGGGAGATGGCTGGGGTGCGACGGCATGTGCCGGCCGAGGAGCCGGGCTCTGAGCCGGGCCGCAGCTTCCGGAGCTCGTTTTCTCGACCCGAGGCTTGCCGCTGCCGGAGCTGAAATACTCCACGGTTTGCGTGCAGGTGCCCTTGCCCGATGTCATCGAGATGACCGTATATCCTTTCACGCCTGCGGGGAGCTTCGACAGATCGATCTTCATGAGATTATCCGAGCCATCCGGCCACGGCGCGAAAAGACGCGGATCATTCATCAGGGCTGCAGCCTCGCGATCCATGGCAGCCGAGATGCGCTCTATGTCGGCGAAGGGCGAGACGTCGTCGATTGGAGCAAAGCCCGCCATCGACGCCGGATCGTCCCGGAAGGTAATCGTCGGTGGCTGAGCACCGCTGTAGCGGATCAATTCCAGCGAGCCGTCCGGCAGGCGAACTGTCATTTGGTGCGTATTGGCGGATTGCTCAATCTTCTGCTGAGCGACGGCCTGGCTCGCCAATCCTGTGGCTGTGATAAGGCCGGCGCTGATGAGAAATGCATTGCGGAGGGTTAGCACGATGATCTCCTTTGCGTTGAGAGCATGTCGGATCGGCTCCCGCTTGAATGGCTTGGAGCGCCGATCGATGCGAACCCTTTCGATCTTGGTCTCGCCTCTGCCAAATTTATGGCAGTCACTGCGGCACCACGCCGCAGTGGGGCCGCACTGCTGTCAATCCTGCGTGATAAACTCGTGACAGAAGCGTCGCGTGAACGCTTCCGCACGCGAAGCGGGCCCATTCGCTCGTTTTGAGCTCTATGGGACAACGCCCGCTTGAAATTTCGCTTGTCTTCCGCCACCTGTGCGGCGCGACTTTTTTTATTCCCAGGAGACTAGACGCTTATGACGACCACCACCGCAGAAAATACCGCCGAGAGCCACGTTTTTGAGGCCGACGTTGCCCGCCTTCTGCACATGATGGTTCACTCGGTTTATTCGGACAAGGATGTCTTCCTGCGCGAGCTGATCTCGAACGCGGCCGATGCCTGCGAGAAGCTGCGCTACGAAGCGATTGCCCATCCCGGCTTGCTTGCCAACGATCCCGACAGCCGCATCCTGCTGACGCTTGATGCCGATGGCAGCAAGCTCATCGTCGAGGATAACGGCATCGGCATGAGCCGCGACGAGATGATCGAAGCGCTCGGCACAATTGCCCGCTCGGGCACGCGCGCCTTCATGGAGCGAATCGAGGCCAACAAGCAGGGCGAGGGTGCGCAGCTCATCGGCCAGTTCGGCGTCGGCTTCTATTCCTGTTTCATGGTTGCCGACCGCGTCGACGTCATCTCGCGCCGCGCCGGTGCGGAGGATGCCTGGCTCTGGTCTTCCGATGGCAAGGGCGGCTACAGCGTTGCGCCTGTTGACGTCAGCGAGGCACCGGCGCGCGGCACTCGCATTACGCTGCATCTGATGGAAGATGCCAAGAGCTATGCCTCGCGCTGGAGCGTCGAGCGCATCGTCAAGGAACAGTCCGGTCATGTGCCGGTGCCGATCAAGATCGCCGAAAAGCCCGGCGAGGAAGCGACGCAGCTGACCGACGGCACCGCGCTCTGGACGAAATCGAAGAACGACATCACGTCTGAAGAGTACACCGATTTCTATCGCGGCGTTTCCGGCCAGTATGACGAGCCGGCGCTGACGGTGCATTTCCGCGCCGAGGGTCGCCATGAATATTCGGCGCTTGCCTTCGTGCCGGGCTCGCAGCCCTTCGATCTTTTCGATCCGGACCGCAAGGGCCGCATGAAGCTCTATGTGAAGCGCGTCTTCATCACCGATGAAGCCGAATTGCTGCCGCGTTATCTCCGCTTCGTGCGCGGCCTCGTCGACACGTCGGACCTGCCGCTCAACGTCTCGCGCGAGATGATCCAGGAAAGCCCGATCCTGACGGCGATCCGCAAGGGCGTGACCAATCGTATCATCACGGCGATCGAGAAGCAGGCGGAGAGCGATCACGACGCCTTCCTGAAGATCTGGGAGAATTTCGGCAGCCTCATCAAGGAAGGCCTCTACGAGGACTTCGAGCGCCGCTCGCAGCTTCTGGCGCTCTCGCGCTTCCGCACGACTACCTCGGGAGATGGCTATCGCTCGCTTGCCGACTACATCAAGGATGCCAAGGAGGGCCAGCAGTCGATCTACTATCTCGTCGGCGGCAGCCTCGAGCAGCTGAAGGCGTCGCCGCAGCTCGAAGGTTTCCGCGCTCGCGGTATCGAAGTTCTGTTGCTGACCGATTCCGTCGACAGCTTCTGGGTGACCAATGCTCCGGAATTTGAGGGCAAGAGCTTCAAGTCGATCACGCAAGGCTCCGCTGATCTCGCCCAATTCAAGAAGCAGGACGAAGACAAGCCGGAAAGCGAAAGCGCGCCCGCCGAAGTCCAGGCCTTCCTCGACTATGCCAAGCAGAAGCTGGCCGACGAGGTCTCCGATGTCCGTGCATCCGATCGTCTGATCGAAAGCGCCGTTTGCCTCGTTGCCTCCGAGCAGGGTTATGACCGCCAGCTTGAAAAGATACTGCAGGGCGCCGGCCGCCTGCAGTCTGGTGCCAAGCCGATCCTTGAGATCAATATGGATCACCCGGTCGTCAAGGCGATTGCCGCCAAGGCGGATGCGCCGTCCCTGCGTGACGATGCGGCTTTCCTGCTGCTCGATCAGGCCCGCGTTCTCGACGGCGACAAGCCGGCCGATCCGCGTGCCTTCGCCGAACGACTGGCGCGGCTGATGGAAAAGGCACTGCAGTAATCAATCAGTCGGCACGGCTTTGAAAGGCCGTGCCGACCTGCTCGGCAGAGCTTGCGTCCGCGTGGGCGTCGGATGCGAAACTTGTCTAAAATTATCATCTTTTCGTTGCGCGAGGAAACGTCCTCTTTTATAGAAGACATGCACACTGGCCGGATCGCTCGGCCACGTAAGCGTTAACGTCACTCAACGCGTATGATCGAACGGCTCTGCGGCTTCGGTCTGCGCGACTGTGTCCTGCGGATCGAGATCAAAGTGCCTCGAAAGGACACCCATGGATACCCCCCATAGTTCCAACCCGGCCATCTCCGCTCCGAAGATCGAGCGCGTGCGCCATGAACTGAAGCGGCGCACTCTGACTGTAACGGCCATCGACAGGATCACGCCCGGCATGCTGCGCATTCGGCTGGCCGGCGAAGATCTCGCCGATTTTGTCAGCCTTGCGCCCGACGACCACATCAAGGTGATGGTTCCGGGCGCCGGCGAGGAGATGGAGCGGCGTGACTATACGCCTCGCCAATACGACACCGACGCGCGGACACTCGTCCTCGATTTTGCCGTCCATGAGGCAGGCCCTGCCACGCAATGGGCGCTCGACGCTCGCGTCGGCGACAGGCTGGAGATCGGCGGTCCCCGCGGCTCGGCCGTCGTGTCCGCAGATATCGAGAACTGGCTGCTCATCGGCGACGAGACGGCGCTGCCGGCCATCGGCCGCCGGATTGAGGAGGCACGTGCGGGGGCACATATAACGGCGATCGCCGCGGTTGCCGATGCTCATGAACATCAGGCATTTCAAACCGATGCGCAGCTGGATATGCGCTGGGCATATCGGCCTCTCTCGGAAGCGGCGGATCCGTCCTCGCTTCTGAAGATATTGCAGTCGATCGATGTGGTGCCCGGCACGTTCGTCTGGATCGCCGCCGAAGCCTCCGTCACGCGCGCCTTGCGCTCCTACCTCGTCGAAGACCGCGGCTATCCGCTGAGCTGGATCAAGGCGTCCGGCTATTGGGTCAAGGGCAAGGCGGACACGACGGAGAAATTCGACTGAATGCGGGAGGCAGGCGGCAAGATGCCGCTTGCTCATCCTAATATGATAGGTCAGGCATCTTGCCGGAACAGGCTGCTGCCCCATTTCATGGCGCAATTGTCCCGCAAGTGGACAAGGCGTTCCGCGATAAGGTTGGGTTCACCGAAACTGCATTCTGGATAGATTTCGACTTCCTAAATTACAAGGGATCGTTGAAGGTTAGGCTTGAAGCGGGAATGGTGGCAAAGCCATAGGCGATCGCTTTGCAGGTCCATGCGCCGAGCGGGAGGCGGTGCTTTGGGCGTCATGTAAATCCCTGCCGTACGCGACGGCCAATGTTGAGGATCGACGCAAGGTGCTTGCCGTCCCGAAAGACCCGCCGCAGACATTCGTCGCATTGATGTTGTCGGCGCTTCGTAAGGCCTTCATCGGCATCGCTCTGGCGAGCGCGGCCATCAATGTGCTGGCGCTGACCGGCTCCTTCTTCATGCTGCAGGTCTATGATCGGGTCATTCCGAGCCATAGCCTGCCGACGCTGTCCGGTCTCGTCATCATCGTCGTGACCCTCTATCTGTTTCAGGGCGTAATCGAATTCCTGCGCTCCATGCTGCTTGTGCGCATCGGCATGTCGCTCGATGAGCGTCTAAACAGGAAGGTCTTCGGCGCGCTTCTGTTCCTGCCGAGCAAAAAACAGACGTCGGACGATGGGCTGCAATCGGTGCGTGATCTCGAGCAGATCCGCTCCTTCCTTTCCGGTACCGGTTCGACGGCGCTTTTCGATTTGCCATGGGTGCCGTTCTATCTGATCCTTTGCTTTCTGTTCCACTTTTGGATCGGCTTTACGGCTCTTTGCGGCGCCTTGCTGCTCGTCGGCATTACCGTGGCTGCCGAAATGCTGTCGCGTCGACCGGCGCTGGAGGCGGCCAGGTCTTCGGCAGCACGCCTCGGCTTTGCTCAGGCTGCGCGGCGGAACTGGGAGGCTGCTATTGCTATGGGGTTTTCCGGCCGCCTCACCGATAAATGGGCTGTCATGAATGAGGATTATCTCAGTCACCAGGCGATAGCGAGCACCCGTGTCGGCGCGCTGACCATCGCCGCCAAGATTGCACGCATGATGCTGCAATCCGGTGTCCTTGCCGTCGGCGCGATCCTCGTCATTCGCCAGGAAGCGACGGGAGGTATCATCATTGCCAGCTCGATCCTGGTGACGCGGGCGCTGGCGCCCGTCGAGCTTGCGATCGGCCAATGGAAGGGTTTTGTGGCTGCACGCCAGGGTTGGACTCGGCTTGCCGCACTCCTCGACGCCGCGCCGCCCGAGAAGCAGGCTTTCGCCTTGCCCGCACCGTCGCGGGAGCTCAGCGTCGAGAATATCACCGTGACGTCGCCCGGCAGCCGCGATCTTATCCTGCGCAATGTCTCGTTCAAGATATCGGCGGGAACCATACTCGGCGTCATCGGCCCGAGCGCATCGGGCAAGTCTTCGCTGGCACGTGCAATTGCCGGCTTGTGGCCGGTTGCAATCGGCTCCGTGCGGCTCGATCGTGCCGCTCTTTCGCAATGGGATACCGATGAACTTGGGCAGCATATCGGCTATCTGCCGCAGGATGTAGACCTCTTCGACGGCACAATCGCCGAGAATATTTCGCGTTTTGCTGAGGACATGCGAACCGAATCGATCATTGCGGCGGCGAAAGCGGCGGGTGTCTACGACATGATCGTCAAACTCCCGGATGGCTTCGATACCAAGATCGGCGAAGGCGGATCGCGCCTTTCGGCCGGGCAAAGGCAGCGTATCGCCCTGGCGAGGGCGCTTTACGGCGATCCCTTTCTGGTGCTTCTCGACGAGCCGAATTCCAATCTCGATGCGGAAGGCGAAGCGGCACTGACGGCGGCCCTCGCAGGCGTCAAGGAGAGGGGTGGCATTGCGATCGTCATTGCCCACCGGCCAAGCGCTCTTGCCGCCGCCGATAGGGTCATGATCGTTGCCGGCGGCCAGGTCCAGGCATTCGGGCCAAAGAAGGACATCCTCGGTCCGTCGCCCAAGCAGCTCGGAACGACGCATCTGGCCATCGCCGGCGGGGAGACGCACGGATGATCGGCAAGGCCTCGTCATCGAACGAACGAATGATCCGCCGCCTGTCGCTGTTGGTGATAGCCGCCATTTTGCTGTTGTTCGGCGTCATGGGCGGCCTTGCCGCCGCTACAAAGATTTCCGGCGCGGTCGTCACCTCCGGCACGCTTGTCGTCGACAGCTATGTAAAGCCAGTAAAGCATCTGAAGGGCGGGATCGCCCGTGCGATCCTGGTGAAGAATGGCGATCATGTCGCCGCCGGCCAGGTGCTCGTCCGGCTTGACGACACCCAGACCCAAGCCAACCTCTCGATCATCCGCAAACGGCTCAACGAACTTTCTGCCCGCACGGCGCGTCTGGCAGCGGAGCGCGACGGCCGGCAGGATATCGACTTTCCGGCCGATCTGCTCTCGTTTGCCGAAGATGCTGATGTGGCAGCTATCCTGGCAGGCGAGCGTCGGCTCTTTCGCGATCGTCAGATATCGCGCGATGGGCAGAAATCGCAGCTTCACGAGCGCATTCAGCAGCTCAGGCAGGAGATTGACGGTCTCGTCGCCCAGGAAGAGGGCAAGCGGCGGGAAATCGCGCTCATCGCCAAGGAGCTCGGAAGCCTCGAAGGCCTGCTCGATCAGGGCATCATTTCGGCGACGAAGGTCTACTCGTTGCAGCGGGAAAGCGCTTCGCTGAACGGCGATCTCGGAAACCTCGTCTCGTCCGTCGCCCAGACCAAAGGCAAGATTGCGGAAACCGAGCTGCAGATCCTGCAGATCGATGCCGACCGCAGTTCGGAAGTATCCGAGCAATTGCGCCAGGCGGAAAGCGATAGCGGCCAGTTTGCCGAGCGCCTTATCGCCGCCGAGGACGATCTGAAGCGGATCGACATCAAGGCGCCGCAGGCGGGGATCGTCGACCAGCTAAGCGTCCATGCCGAAGGGGCAGTCATTTCGCCGGCAGAGGCGATCCTGCAGATCGTTCCGGACAAGGACGCGCTGGTCGCAGAACTGAAACTCGCGCCCCAGGATATTGATCAGATTACCGTGGGACAGGCGGTGTCCCTGCGTTTTCCTGCCTTCAATCAACGGATTACCCCGGAGCTGAACGGGCATGTCGATACGATCTCCGCGGATCTGACGACGGATCAGCGTTCGGGGCAAAGCTACTATGTCGTGCGGGTCAAGGTGGCAAAGCAGGAATGGGATCGGCTGGGGCAGCTTACGCCGCTGCCCGGCATGCCTGTGGAGGCCTTTCTGCAAACGGGCCAACGAAGCGTCCTTGCTTATCTGACAAAGCCGATGACCGACCAGATCAGGCGAGCGTTCAAAGAGGATTAGGCATATAGGTGCATCGGCGCAGAGTTGTGATGCGCAGGAGCGCTATTGCTCACAGCGATCAATTGCGCAGCGGTCGATGCAAACGCTTCATCGCTTGACTTTTGAGGAGGGTAGCATGGATCAATACAAGGGCGGTTGCCTATGCGGCGAGGTCCGATTTGTGGCATCGGGTCGGCCGTACCGGGTCGGCCTTTGCCATTGTCTCGACTGCCGCAAGCATCATGGCGCGCTTTTCCATGCCTCTGCGATATTCCCCGAGCAGGCGGTCAAGATCGACGGTGAGGCCCGGGATTATGCAGGGCGCTTCTTCTGTCCCCGCTGCGGCTCGTCCGTTTTTTCGCGCACCGTGGATGAAATCGAGATAAGTCTGGGCTCCCTGGATGCTCCCGACCAGCTAAAGCCCACTTACGAGCTATGGACCATCCGTCGCGAATCGTGGCTGCCGCCTTTTCCGCTCGAGAAGCGATACGCACGCGATCGCGAGGGTACCGGCCGCTTCGAGGAATAGCTCCCGATGGCGGTTGGTTTCGGCCGGATCAATCCGTCCGAAACACCTGTTTTGACGCACCGATTGTTCGATGCAGTCAGATGTGCCAGTCCGTCGTGTGGGCGGATTGCGTCGAGGCGGCAAGCTGGGCGTTGTGATCGTCCAGGGAATAGGCCTTGATATAGTCGATCTTCATCTCCGACCCATTCGGGAGACCATCCGTCGGCGTCCCCGCCACGCCGCCGACCGCGAGATCGACCAGCATGTACATCGGCCCGTGCATATCGGCCGGCGTATCGGCATGGGCAACGGCAACGTCGTCGAAATACCAGACGATCTGATCCTTGTCCCAGAGCACGCCGTAATTGTGGAAGCCATCGGTGCTTGGCACTTCCACTGGAATAGAGGTCTTCGTGTGCTCGCCGGTGGCATTCGAATGAACCGTCACATTGACCGTGGTCGGGTTTTGTCCGCGCATTTCCACCACGTCGAGTTCCGGTGGCCAGGAACCATCCTCCGGCAGCAGCCAGAAAGCGGGCCAGACGCCCTGATTATGCGGCATCTCTGCCCGCATTTCGAAATAGCCGTAGGTCTGCGAGAAGGTCGAGTGAGTGGTCAGAATGCCTGAAGTATAATCATGGTTCTCGACGATCGATTTCAGCGCGTCCGGCGTCTGTTTCGCCGTAATCGTCAGAATGCCGTCGGAGACAGAAAAGGGGTTGGCGGATGCGGTCGGTGCATAAGAAGGATTGATGTACCACTGCAGTTCATCATTCAGGCTGCTGCCCTTGTCCGGCGCCCAGGAATATTTAGCATCCCAGGTGCCCTGCGTCCCCTCGTGCAGCGAAAGCGTATTGAAATCGTCCGAAAAAGTCTGAGTGAGCGACGATCTGTCGAGCCCGAGCTGAAACTGGTCTTCATGCAGGTCGGAGATGGTCTTGTTGGCGAAGACCAGGCTTTCGCCATTACCGAGATCGAGCCGGACATTGGCACCTTCCTGCGTGGAATGGCTCACGACCTGATCGAACGACGTCAGGCCATACTGATTGAGCCTGACCTTGTCGTCATCGCTGAAATCGGTGATGAGATCGCTGCCGTTGCCCTTGCTGATGATGAAAGTATCGGCGCCGCCACCGCCCGTCAGCACGTCGTTGCCGGCACCGCCATCGATGGTCTGGCTGCCGCTGCCGCCGGTGATGATGTTATCGGCGTCATTGCCATAGGCATGGCGATTATTGCCCGTGACCGTGAGATTTTCGAAATTTTCGGGCAGCGTATAATCCATCCAGGTATTGATGGTATCCACGCCGGCGTTGGATGCTTCATAGGCGTGATTGATGCTGGAATAGAGATAGTAGATATCGTCGCCGGTGCCGCCCATCATCGTCACATTGACGGAGGCGTCACCCCACATGGAGTCGTTGCCGGCGGTGCCGTAAAGCACCGGGCCAGAGCCGGTGGCGGAAAAGAAACCTGTCGACGTATCGCTATAGTAAAGTGGCTGTCCAAGGGCATTCAAAACTGAATTGGGCATGAGAATCCTCTTCCTTCGTGCCGGACGACCTCCTCCATCGAGCTAATATTTCTCCCCGCTCATATGCATCAAATAGCGTGCATTGTTTTTCTGCCCACCCCCGACGGCAAGTTTTTTCGCCAACCTGCCCAAAAGTGCTGGTTGGAGCATTCGTGCTCATGGCTATGAGGCCGGGACGCAGTTATTCACCGCGTCCCCGAAGCCAGAATTTAGAGCGCGGCCTTTACCTTGGCAGCGACATCCGGGCTTACCCATGTCGCCCAGATGTCTTCATGGTTCTTCAGGAAGTATCGGGCGGTGTCTTCGTTGGTGCCCTGGTTATCCGTCTGCCATGCAAGAATGCTATTGACGAGATCGTTCGTCCATTTCCGTTTCTTCAGATAGTCCATCGCGAGGCCGGCGTGATCGGCAAACTTCTTGGTGACGACGGTGTAGACTTCCGAGACGGGATAGGAATTGACCTTTGGATT
The DNA here is from genome assembly GCF_007828675.1 of Rhizobium sp. ERR 1071. Taxonomy (NCBI): domain Bacteria; kingdom Pseudomonadati; phylum Pseudomonadota; class Alphaproteobacteria; order Hyphomicrobiales; family Rhizobiaceae; genus Rhizobium; species Rhizobium sp. ERR 1071. The sequence continues at coordinate 381,736 of NZ_VITM01000004.1, forward strand.
GGCGCAATCCATGACCGAGGTGCATGCGTCCCATTCGGCCTTGTCGTGGGGTACGCCGAAGGAAAGGCGCACCATCGGATACTTACCGAGGATCGCGGTCGGCGACCAATAATAGCCAAGCCAGCCCGTCTTCTTTTCGAAGGCATTGGCGATCGTACCGTCAAGAGCGGCGGCAGAGCCGGTCTCGACGATTTCAAAGCCCTTCTTCTCGCCGTCGAGCGCCCGGTAGAGATTGCCGAGCGACGCCTGGCATTGCCAGCCGGGCGGGCAATTGTAGATGACGCCCTTTTTCGGATCGTCCGGCGCGGGGAAAAGTTCCGGGTGTTCCAGCGCCTGCTGGACGGTCTTGATATCGGGATGGGCGTCGGCGAGGAATTTCGGAATCCACCAACCATCCTGGCCGCCATCGGAAAGAATGCCGGCAGCGATGACCAACCGTCCCTCGGAAACCGCCTGATCCAGCGGCGTGCGCACCGCATTGATCCAAAGTTCCGGCGCAACGTCCGGTTGGCCTTTCTCGTTCATCGAAGTAAATGTTGGCAGCGTGTCGCCCGTGAGGAGTTCGACCGAGCAGCCATAGCCTTCCTGGAGGATGATCTTGTCGACATTTGCCGCAACGCCGGCCGACGCCCAGTTCATTTCGGCGATGGAGACCGAACCGCAATCGGCATGCGCGGCGCCGGCAAAGGTATAAAGTGCTGCAGCGAAGACGGCGGCAGCTATAGGCTTCTTCATGTAAGACCTCCAGGTCCTGATGTTGCTGTTGTCGAAGGATGTCGCGGGTGAAGCCGTTGATCTTTTCCTTCGCTCTTGCGATGCCCCGGCAGCGCAACGGCCACGCAGAGGCAAATCCGGACAGTCAAACCCGTCCGGGCGCGTCCGGATTACTGCCACATCGATCCCGATGCCATGTGTTGGCCGGATGAAGTTTGAAGCTTTCCCACAGGAAATGAACGGATGCTACCGGCATCATCGGCGTCTTATGCCCGACACGGAAGCTGGAGATCCGTTTGATCGCTGCCGAATGGACCTGCGCGCGAGCTGCGGAGGGAACGGGCAGTTCCGTTGGCGACCACGATCATATCGAAGGCTTCAGCTTTTTTTGACCCTCCGCAGCGATGCTCTCGTGGGTAGAGCGTTTTCCGACTTTGCAGCTATTGCCTTCAGGGTGATCGAGGATAGATCGCAGCATGTTGAAGCAATCAGGAGTTTCATATGCGGAAGATCATTCTGATCGGTATCGTGGCATGCGGATTTGCCGCGCCAAGCTATGCACAGGTATCAAACGACCAACTGGAATTGGCTTACAATTCGGCACGCAATCAACTTGGCGTGCTGAAATATTGCCAGAATGCAGGCCACATCGATGGGGCTGCTGTCGAGACTCAAACGAAAATGCTCGCTCTCATACCGGCGCCCTCGGATACGGCGAAGGGCGAAGCGGCCGAACAAGAGGGTGAAAAAGGCAAGATCTCCGCCATGGGCGTGAATCAGGATCTTGCAGCCATTACAAAAGCGCAGAACGTGACCGAAAAGCAGTTTTGCGAAACCATCGCAAATGCGGTGAAGCAGGCTGGCGCGCAACTTCCAAAATGAAATGCAAAACTGCGACGGCGCGAGCCGTCGCAGCTTGCCATGTACAATATCCGCTTGGCATCCGCATCGCTTCGGACTGCCTCATAGTTTGCTTGAGATCATTCCAACGCCAGCGAACGCGCCACGGTCAGGTTGCTGCCGACGGCCTCAGCGATCTTGAAACGGATTTCCGCCTGTCTTCGCATAAACGCATCACAATGCCTTTAGTCTAGTATTTTTATAGACAATTATCGTGCCGTTCAGCCTGCGCGGTGCCGAGCGGCCTTTTGGCCGCATGATCGATGTCGTGGCGGCCAAAATAGGGACGGGATATGAGAAAAACGCATTCAAGCGCGAAAACCATCGGGCGAAGCAAGATCCGCATTGCCCTGGCATTTTCTTTTCTGACGATGATGGGCACTGTCGCAAATGCCGCATCCGATACGGCAAAGCCGGTCGATGGGGGCATTCTCAACGTCGGATTGGCAACGGATGCCTCCATTATCGACCCGTCGATCACGGGCAACTCGGTTACGGCATTGATTACCCGCAATATCGTCGACTCGCTTGTCGGGCAGGCCGAAGACAACAAGTTCACGCCGTGGCTGGCAGAAAGCTGGGACATCAACGGCGACAATACCGTCTATACTTTCCGTCTGCGTCAGGGCGTGACATTCAGCGACGGCACTCCGCTCGATGCAGCCGCGGTCAAATACAATTTCGATCGCATTCTCGATCCGAAGACGACATCGAGCTACGCCAAGTCGCTGCTCGGACCGATCGACAAGATCGAGGCGCCGGATAGCCGTACGGTCGTGATCCGCTATCGCCAGTCCTTCGCGCCTTTGTTGCAGGGGTTGAGCCTTCCCTATCTCGGCATTCAATCATCGACCTATCTTCAGAAGGCGCAGAGCACGACGAATACGGTCATCGGATCGGGTCCCTACGTGCTCGACAATTTTACCAAGGGCAGCGGCAGCAAGCTGAGCCGCCGTGCGGATTACAATTGGGGTCCTGGCTATGCCGCGCATAAAGGGCCGGCCCATTTCGATCAGATCGTCTTCAAATATCTGCCGGAGGCTTCCGTGCGTCTCGGTGCGCTGGCAAGCGGTCAGTTGCAGGCGATCGACGCGGTGCCGCCGGCAAATTATCGCTCCGTTCAGGGTAACGGCAAGCTGCAGGTGGTGACGCGGGAAAACCCGGGCGTCAACAGCGCCTATTTCCTGAACACCTCGAAGGGACCATTTCAGGACTTGAAGGTGCGGCAGGCTTTCCAGAGCGCCGTCAATGGACCGGCAGCGGTCAAGGCTGCCTTCTTCGGAACCTTGAAGCCGGCCGACAATATCCTCGGCCCCTCGACGCTCTATTATGACCACGATATTTCCAGCTCATGGGGCTTCGATCTGGCAAAGGCCAACCGGCTGCTTGACGAGGCGGGCTGGTCACAGAAGGACGCCGATGGTGTCCGCAAAAAAGATGGCGGCCGGCTGACCCTGCATTATGTCTACGACAGCACCTCGCTCGCCGCGACGGAAGTGACCTTGGCGCAGGCCATTCAATATCAGGTGCGGCAGGCGGGTTTCGATTTGCAGCTCGATCCAGTCGATTCCGGTGGCTGGACCGCTCGCGCCAATGCCAATGATTACGATCTCGTGTCCTTCTACTATGTGCGTGCGGAGCCCGATATCCTGCGCACGGTATTCCATTCGGCCTATATTCCTCCAGCCGGTCAGAATGCGTCTCGCGTCAAAAGCCTCGATGAAAAGCTGACGAAAGCGGTCGGGGCTTCCGATGCCGAGCGTAAGAAACTCTATGCCGAGATACAGAAGGAAGTGATCGAGCAGGCTTATGCCGTACCACTTTTCGTAGCCGCCTATCAGCTCGGCGCCTCGAAGAGCCTGCATGGCATTTCCTGGGCCACCAATGCGAAGCCGAATTTCTACGATGCCTGGCTGGACCGCTAAGCTCTTCCAAACCGCTGTGCGGCGGACCGGGGTGATCGTTGCCGTGCTTTGGGGCGCGGCAACGATTGCCTTTATCGCCGTAAAGCTCATTCCCGGCGATCCCGTCGCGATCCTGGCTGGCGGGGAGAACGTCGTCGATGAGGCAGAGCGGGCCGCATTGGTGCATCAATATGGCCTCGACCAGCCGCTTGCGCTGCAATATGCGCATTATATCGCCAAGGCCTTAAGTGGCGATTTCGGACAAAGCTACCAGTACAGACAGCCTGTTTCAGAGGTGATCTATGAGGCTGCGGGGCCGACATTGCAGCTCGCCGGCAGCGCGATCGTGCTTGCTCTCCTTCTGGCGATCAGCGTGGCCTTGGCAACCGCAGGCCGTCGCAAAAGCCTGACGCTGCTGTCCTCGGGAATAGAATTGATCCTTCTGAGCACGCCCGTCTATTGGATCGGCATTGTCCTATTGTCGGTCTTCAGCTTCAATCTCGAATGGTTTCCGGTCACAGGCAATGATGGACCATCGGCGCTTGTGCTGCCCGCCATTGCCTTGAGCCTGCCGCTCGCCGCACTCTTGAGCCAGGTATTGCGCGACGGCCTGGAGGAGGCGCTGTCCCAGCCGTTTTCTCTGACCGTGCGGACACGCGGCGTCGGCGAGACGGTCCTGCGTGTCAGACATGGTTTGCGGCACGCCGCACTGGCGGCCTCGACCCTCACCGGCACGTTGCTTGCCAGCACCCTAGGCGGCTCGATCCTGACCGAGACGGTATTCGGCCGTTCGGGCATCGGGCAGGTCACGCTTCAGGCGATCAAGACCCGCGACATGCCGTTGATCCTCGGTCTGGTGATGCTGTCTGCCCTTGTCTTCGTTATCGTCAATCTGCTGGTCGATGCTTTCTACCTTGTGATCGATCCACGTCTAAGGAGGACAGGCCTTTGAGCGATGTCGTGCTAGCTGAAAGCGGGCAGCGCCGCATCACGCGCAGACGCCCCGTCTGGCTGTCTTTCGGACTGCTTGCTCCCTTCGCCTTTTTTGTCCTTCTTTGTGTAGCGGTCTGGGCGCCACAATGGCTCTCTGCTCTCGATCCCGAGGCAGTCGATCCGAATGCGATCCTCTTGCCGCCTGATGGGCAACACTGGTTTGGAACCGACGAACTGGGCCGGGATCTGTTTTCGCGGGTGGTTTATGGCACCTCGCAATCCCTAACCATCGGCATCGGTGCGACCCTGATTGCCAGTCTCGGCGGGATCGTGTTGGGGACGACGGCTGCACTGGCTCCAAGGCCGATCGCCCGGCTTTTGTTACGCATCATCGATATCCTGCTTGCCTTTCCGGAAATGCTGCTTGCATTGCTGGTGATTGCCGTTCTCGGCCGCGGGCCTGCGAACACGCTCTTGGCGGTCGGGCTTGCCAGCATCGCCGGCTACGCGCGGCTGATCCGTTCGCAGGTGCTTCACATTAAGCTGTCGGGCTATGTCGAACATGCTGTGGCACTTGGCGAGCATCCGTGGACGATCATCAGCCGGCATATCGTCCCCAACGCCATCCGGCCACTTCTCATCCTCGCGACGATTGGTGTGGGCAGTTCGGTACTGTCCGCTTCGGCCTTGAGCTTCCTTGGTCTGGGCGTCGTGCCTCCGGCCGCCGAATGGGGTGCACTCCTCGCCAATGGCCGCAATTTTCTCGATATCGCGCCCTGGACCAGCCTGTTGCCGGCGACGGTGGTTGCGCTTTCCGTCATTTCGATCACGCTCCTGGGCCGCCGGCTGCAAACCCTCCTCGCAACGGGAGATCTGCGATGAATATTCAGTCCGGCCTGCGAAACTTTCAGACCACCGCTTCCGAGCCGCCCCAGCTGCTTGCGGTCAAAGGGTTGAATGTGGCCTTTCAGACCCCGCAGGGCCGCGTGGATGCGGTTCGCGACCTGTCGCTACAGATCGCGCCTGGCGAGATCCTCGCTTTGGTCGGCGAATCCGGCTCCGGAAAATCTGTAACGGCCCGGGCGATTGTCGGCCTCGCCGGCTCGCGCTCCGTGGTAAAAGCCGACAGGATGGATCTGAGCGCGCATGATGGCCGGCCGCTCGACCTCCTTGATCTGTCGGAAAAAGCCTGGCGCCATGTGCGCGGCCGCGAAATCGGTTTCATTCTTCAGGATGCGCTCGTATCGCTCGATCCCCTGAGGACGGTCGGTCGCGAAATCGCCGAGCCCATCCTCACGCATCGACTGGCACCACGTTCGCTTGTATCGCAACATGTCGTGGAATTGCTGGAACGTGTTGGTGTTCCCGAGCCGGATTTGCGGATGGCGCAATATGCGCATCAATTGTCCGGCGGATTGCGGCAAAGGGCATTGATTGCCTCCGCGCTTGCCGGGCAGCCGCGCTTGCTCGTCGCCGACGAGCCGACGACAGCGCTGGATGTCAGCGTCCAGAAAAGAGTGCTCGCCATCTTCAAGGAACTGGCCGCCGCCGGCCACGGCATCCTCCTGATCACGCATGATTTCTCCGTTGCCGCTCAGCTCGCCGATCGGGTCGCGGTGATGCAAAAGGGCCGGCTGGTGGAAACGGGCCTGGCGCGCAGCGTCCTGTCAGATCCACAGCATGACTATACCCGGCGGCTCCTGGCAGCCGTAACTACAGCGGTCAATCGCGGCCGTCGCCTCAGTGCAGCGAATACGCCCTTGCCGCTCCGGAAGCCCGTTTGCTCAACCGAGCGTCTGCTGGAGATACGCAACGTATCGATGAGTTTCAGGCACGCGGATGGCAGCCTTCTGCGCGCCGTCAGGGACGTATCGCTTCATATCGGCAGCGGCGAAACGCTGGGTGTCGTCGGCGAATCCGGTTCGGGCAAGACCACGCTCGGCAAGATTGCGCTGGCGCTGCAGCGGCCGGATGCGGGGGAGGTGCTGTACGAAGGGCGACCGTGGAGCGCGCTTTCAGAACGCATTCGCCGCCCCCTCAGAGCCGGAATACAGACCATTAACCAGGACCCGCTGAGCTCCTTCAATCCGCGCTTCACCGTCGAGCGCATCATCGAGCAGCCTTTGCTGCTTCATGGCGGCCTCGGCAGATCGGAGCGCCGCGAGAAGATCATCGGTCTAATGGATCTGGTCGGGTTGCCGCCGGATTTGCTCGCCCGGAGGCCGACCGCGCTTTCAGGTGGCCAGCGCCAGCGCGTATCGATCGCCCAGGCTCTTGCGGCCGCGCCGAAGCTTCTGATTTGTGACGAGCCGGTTTCGGCACTCGATGTCACGACGCAAGCCCAGGTTCTGGATCTATTGGTCGATCTGCAGGCAAGGCTCGGCCTGTCGATGATGTTCATTTCGCATGATCTGGGGGTGATCCAGCATATCAGCCATCGGATCGTCGTCATGAAGCAAGGAGCGATCGTCGAGGCTGGGTCTGTCGAAGAGGTCTTCCAGCGGCCTCGCCATGCCTATACGCGCGAACTTATTGCATCCGTGCCGAGGTTTTCGCGCTAAAAGGCCTGATCATAACATGGTTGGCTTCATTCTTTACGTCTCCTTGCCGCCGGCAAAATAGCCGGTTCCGGCCTAATTACTGTCGGCGCGTTACCCTTGAGAAGCATCACGCTGTCAACCTGCTCGGTATCAGCTTCACAATATCTGCCAGAACGGACCTGAGCCGAGGCTGCTGACGTTGCCGCCGGGATAGTTGGCGACCAGCGTTTCGCCGGAAAAGCCGCTGCCGCTGATCCTGCTGTCACCGGGGCGGCGAGAGAGATTGTCAATGCAGTCTTTCTGGGAGCTGTCATTCAAATGACCGCCGGCCAGCCTCGCTCCATTCGTGAGCGGCTTTTGCAATATCATTCAAACCTATTTTGTCTGTGATTTCTATTTTCAATATAAGTGAAATTGAAGTAACAATTAATAATACAAATTGAAAGAGATATTTCGGAATCATAAATCCTATGTATAGTCTACAAAAATACCTTACTAAGGCTGACGAGGGTTATGGTGATTGAACGTGATGAAAGTGTAATTCTTATCGCTACATAAATTCTATGATGCAATGGCATAAAATTAACGCTATTGTTGTCGAAATAACCTCGGGTTTTGAGGGGCGAGGGGTAAGGTGGGGCGCATAATGTTGCGGGGAGCAGAGATGAATGGGATGGCGCTGTTCGCGCTCATAAGGCGTGCCGATAGGCGCTTGCCCATATTGGCAAGTCGACCGAGCGGAGGATTGTGATGGCTGGCCGGACTACTATCGCCGCCGGTTCAGGCACATTGCAGGAGCGTTACGGCGACTGGACGCTTACCATCGTCAATCAGGGAGCCGCCGATCAAGCGCGGCCACATTATGCGATTTCCTATACGCTGTATGATCTGCAGACAAATGCGCCAGTGCTTTCGATCGAACTTACTCCCGACGGCGGAAGCCTGAGGGGTATACTGGCGTTGCCGCTGGGGCTGCATCTGCGGAGCGGGCGGTTGCCGCGGGGTGACGAAGCTGCTTTGGGTCTGGCTCAGCCGCTCGGTGCGGCTTCTTCGCGCGGCTGTCCGGTCGAGCTGAAGCTCGATGCAGCCATGATTGCCAACCTGCGGCGACGGCGTAGCCTCCGCGTGATGCTGGCGGCGACCGATACGGGTCGTGATGTGAGCTACGTCATTTCGCTCAATGGATTTGCCGAGGCTCTCAGCCGGGCGCTCTCCATTGTCGATCCCTACGCCGCAAGAGCCCACATCAGGTCGGGCTTGACCCTTCAGTAGCAGGTCGGATTTCGGGCAGGGTTGCCCGTGCGATTGGCGGTGCCGCCAACCGCACGCATTTTCTTCGCTCCGGCAGTATGCTCGAATTCCGATGTCAAGTTTCCCGGCTAATGCTTGCAAGCAATGTCCGGCGCGCCTCGCTCAGATGTGCCGTGCAGGTCTGGCCAATTTTTCTTTGGTCCCTTGAGAGAATCGCATCGATATAAGCCAGATGCTGATAGACAGCCGCTTCGTTGCGAATGCGCTCGTCTTTCTTGTTCCATTGATAATGGTAGAAGAAAATCAGTGAGATGACGTGGTAGAATTCGGTGACGAAGCGATTGCTGGAAGCACTGTTGATCAAGCGATGCAATTGCTCGTCAAGGAGCGAGAACCGGTGATAATCGGTCTCGATCGTCTCCAGCAGCTTGAGATGCTCGGTGCGCAGTCTGCGCAGCGCGTTCCAGCTCGGGTCGCTGTCATCGAGTTCCGCAAAGCGCATGACGGACCGCATTTCGAAAATTTCGCGGATATCGGAAAGCTCGTTGGCGAATTCCAGGGTCATGCCGCGGAAGACCCATTTGCCGCCGGCTTCGCGCTCCATCAGGCCAAAATGCCGGAAGCTCTGCAGAAACTCGCGGATCGTCGTCGTCGACACGCCGAATTGCCGCGCGAGCTGAAGCGCATTGATCGCCTGGCCCGGACCGCTATCGGATTGGAGTATCCAGGTCAGGAAGGCGCGCTCGACGATCAATGTCGGCGGGATGGTCTCCGCTTCGGCATAGAGCTCGGATGGTTCTGCCTGCCGCAGCACTATCCTGTCCTTGGATAGAAGGCCGTTCTCCATCGCGGCCGCCAGGCACTTGCGGACCGTCGTTCTGCTGGTGCCGAGGGTTCGGCCGATCTCGCGTTCCGAGCCAAGAGAGTGGCCGTGACCGACCGATTGTACGTGGCGCAGGAACTCGTTGAACTGCCGTTTGAAGAGGTTTTCAGAACGCATGCCGATTTGGTTTCGTTGGTTTTTTAAACAAAAAATACCACTTTAAATCGATCGCCTCAACCGTGTAGATTCCGCCTCAAGCTAAGGAGGATAGCTCGGGAATGAGACCAGCATATCTCGTTGCTCACTGGCGCTGCCGGGAAGATGGCGTCGTATGAGCTACACTTTTGATTTCGAGGGCCTGCTTCCCTATTGGGATCAGTTTGCGGAAGGCGTCTGGCTGACGATTCAGCTTTCGGTGGCGGCAACTATCGTGGGGTTTGTGCTGGGCACGTTCTGTGCGATCGCACGGACCAGCGGCTCGGCGACGCTGAAGACGGTCGTCGGCGCCTATGGCGTCGACCTGCCGGCCGACATCGCTACCCTGAACTGATCTGTTTCCAGCGAACCGGGTGCAAGCGCTCGGTTCACGCCCCCAAACCGGAAAGGTATCGTCACGTGAAAGCCCTATTGATCGAAAGTGAAGGTGTCAGCCGTTTCACCGATGTCGCCCGCCCGCAGCTCGGAGAAGGCGATGTCCGTATCGCCGTCCGCCATGTCGGCATCTGCGGGAGTGATCTCAACACGTTTCGAGGCCTCAACCCGCTGGTGGAGCTGCCGCGCATCCCAGGGCACGAAATCGGTGGCGAGATCATCGAGACAGGGGCGGGCGTTTCGTCGGCCTATCAACCGGGACAGCGCGTCATCGTTCTTCCCTATACCAGTTGCGGTACTTGCTCTTCCTGTCGCAAGGGTCGCGTGAATGCTTGTCGCTACAACCGCACGCTTGGCGTCCAGCAGGATGGCGGGCTTGCCGAAGAGATCGTTCTTCCCGCAGAGAAGGTGATCCTGAACGACACGCTCGATCCTCGCTTTCTTGCTTTGGTCGAGCCGCTGTCGGTAGGCTTCCATGCGGTGGCGCGCGGCCGCGTTTCGTCGAGTGATCGCATCGTCGTGCTGGGCTGCGGCATGATTGGTATGGGCGTGGTCATCGGAGCCGTTGCGCGCGGAGCCGAGGTGATTGCCGTCGATCTCAGCCCGGAAAAGACCGCGCTGGCACAACGCTTCGGAGCGCGCCACACAATCGATGCCGGCACGGAAGATGTCGCTGCGCGCATTGTTGAACTGACTGATGACCAGGGCGTCGATGTGGCCTTCGAGGCGGTCGGTCTTCCGGAAACCTTTCGTCAGGCGATCGATCTTGCCGGCTTTTGCGGGCGCGTCGTCTATGTCGGCTACGCCAAGGCTCCCGTTACCTATCAGACACAAATGTTCAATCTCAAGGAGTTGGATATCATGGGCTCGCGCAACGCGACCAGGTCCGATTTCGATGCGGTGATCGCTTATCTGGAGACGATCGGCGACCGCGCCGCCTCGCTCATTTCCAAGATCATACCCTTCGCCGAGGCCGAAGGTGCATTGCCCTTTTGGGACAAGAACCGTGACGTTTTGAAGGTCATTGTCGAAAGATGAATACGCAAGCATCCATGAAATCTCCAACAGGGCTTCCCGACTGGCATGGTGCGTTCCGACTGGACGGACAGCGCGCGCTGGTGACTGGCGGAGGCAGTGGACTGGGCCTCGCGATCGCGCGTTGCCTCGCCGGCTCCGGCGCTGAGGTGGTGCTGGCTGGCCGCAGGTCGGATCTCCTTGAGATGCTGCGGCGTCGATTAGCCCCCTGGCGAAAGCCGCACAGCTCGACCTTCGTGATCTTGCTTCGATCAAAACCTTCGCCACCGGAGTCGAGGAGACGCACGGCCCGGTCGATATCGTCGTCAACAATGCCGGGAATACGGTGAAGAAGCCGTTCGAGGAAGCCGATATTGCCGACTTTGACGAAGTCATGGACGTTACCGGTGGCAAGACGAGCCTTGGCCACGCGACTGAAAGACGGACCTTGCCCCATTATCGGTGTACCGGAGAAGCCGGCTTTTTCGACAATCTGGGAGAGAAATGAACCGCTTCTTTGCGGCAACGCCTCCTGCAATGCTTCGGCAGGACAACCCATCCCATTCCAGCCGCCATTTGGCGTCCGCGGCACTTTTGAAAGACGCAAGCTTGTCGTCCAATCCTTCAGCCGGGTGGCATTTTTGCGCCCTGTCCAGCTGGCTCCAACGTAGAAAGAGATTTTCCAATTCCCATGCCTTCAGAGATCGCTGTTTCTTTTAATCTACTATTTTTATGGACAATATTTGCATTATCGAAAATGCATGCGATCTTCGGAAGGGATGAGAATGAGTGCGCCCAAACTCGTCGGCATTGCCGGCAGCTTCAACAGGCCGTCGAAGACCTACGCGCTGGTCCAGACCGTCGCGGATTTGGCAATTAAGCGATATGGCTTCTCAAGCAAGGTCTATGATCTGCACGATGTTGGTGCGTCCCTTGGCGCCGCTCAGTGGCGCAACGAGCTCGACGACCAGGCGAAAGGTGTGATCGACGATATCGTCTCATCGGATGCGCTGATTATCGGTTCGCCGACGTTCAAGGGATCCTATCCCGGGCTGTTCAAGCATCTGATCGATCTTATCGATCCGCACGAGCTGCGCGCCAAGCCGATCATCATCACCGCGACCGGCGGCGGAGACAGGCACGCGCTGATGGTGGAACATCAGCTGCGGCCGCTCTTCGGCTTCTTCATGGCACACACCCTGCCAACCGCTGTCTATGCGTCTGATCGTGATTTTACCGACTACAAGGTCTCTTCGGAACCGCTGGCCAACCGGATCAATGAAGTGGTCGGTGAGCTCTCGGCTTTCTTCCCGCATTCGGTAAGGGTGTTGGCTGCGGCCGAATGATGGGCTGATGGACAAATTGCCTTCGACCGCCTCGGATCTATCAACCAAATGGAGGGTTACATGAAATGGAATGTCATTAGCCGCCTGAAGACGATTTTCGCTGGGCGCGCGTTGCGGGATGCGGATGGACGCATCCAGTCGGTCGATCGGCCCGAGTCCGTCGAGCGAGAGCTCTCCGCGCGCGACTACGAGATCTACTATTGGTGTACATCCCCTGGGCCTTGGCATTGAAGGGAGATGTGCTTTTGATGTCCTGTCGCAAGCTTTGTGTTCGATCTTTCTCGTGAGGCTTACATGACCAGAGTACTGATTGTGCCTGGCCTTTTCGGCTCGGGCGAGGGGCATTGGCAGCGCTATTGGCTGCAGGATCATCGCGACGTTCGGCTTGTCGAGCAGGATGACTGGGACTTTCCCAATCTCGGCAGTTGGATGGAGAAATTAGAAGCCGCGCTGGAAGAGGCCGGTGAAGCCTATATCGTCGCCCACAGCCTGGGCTGCGTGTTGACGGCGAGGCTGGCTGGCCGCGAGGCTGCGCGAAGGGTCAAAGGTGCACTGCTCGTAGCGCCCTGCGATATTCCTGTGACGGAAGCCCTGCATGCCGGACATCTGTCCTTCGGCACCATGCCGACCGACACGCTGCCTTTTCCCAGCACGACGGTCGGGAGCTTGAACGACATCTATATGAGCCTCGACCGGCTCGGCATGTTCGGACGGCTTTGGAATTCAGATGTTCGCAATATCGGCCTTGCAGGACATATCAACATAGCAAGCGGTTACGGGCGCTGGGCGGGTGGTTACCGCTTTCTGGACATGTTGAAGGCGCGTAGCAGGCATCGCAGGCCGCAGGGATTTTCAGCGGCAATCGCGGCGTCCATTTGAAAGAAGGGCTTTTCATATCCGACATTCGACGCCATTGTGCGACGGATTTTTTTCTCGCCTTTTGGCCGCCATCCCAAGCGCGCGCCGGGGCATGTTCTTTGGAGGTAAGGCAATGAGTTTGCGCATCAACGATATCGCGCCGGATTTTACGGCCGAGACGACGCAGGGCGAGATTAAGTTCCATGACTGGATCGGTAATGGCTGGGCCGTGCTCTTCTCGCATCCGAAGAACTTCACGCCGGTCTGCACGACGGAACTCGGCGCCATGGCTGGCCTGGAAGGCGAATTCCGCAAGCGCGGCGTCAAGATCATTGGCATTTCCGTCGATCCCGTGGAGAGCCATGGTCGCTGGAAGAACGATATCAAGACGGCGACCGGCTTCGACGTCGACTATCCGCTGATCGGCGACAAGGATCTCAAGGTTGCCAAGCTCTATGACATGCTGCCGGCAGGTGCCGGCGAAAGCTCGGAAGGCCGCACGCCGGCCGACAATGCCACGGTCCGTTCCGTCTTCGTCATTGGCCCCGACAAGAAGATCAAGCTGATCCTCACCTATCCGATGACGACAGGCCGCAACTTCGGCGAAATCCTGCGCGCGATCGACTCGATCCAGCTGACATCCAAGCATCAGGTCGCAACACCGGCAAACTGGCAGCAGGGCGAAGACGTCATCATTACGGCCGCCGTCTCCAACGAAGACGCCATTACCCGCTTCGGCTCGTTCGATACGGTATTGCCCTATCTGCGCAAGACCCGGCAGCCGTCAGCCTGATCGGCGTGGTGACTGAGAGTTTTAGCTGATACGATGCGGCCCTGACGGCCGCGTCGCTTTTTACAGGTGAACATTCTCGCGCAAAAAATCCAGCAAGGTACGCACGCGCGCTGGCAGGGGGCCGCCTTGGCCGATATAGACGGCGTGGAATTCCTCGATATCGCCGGAATTGAATTCTTCCAGCAGGGGCTTTAGCCGCCCGGCCGCGATATCCGATTTGACGGTGAAGGCAGCAAGCCGCGCCAGGCCGGCACCGGCAAGCGCCAGATGCCGCATGGCTTCGCCGTCGCCCACCTGCAGGCTGCGCGCTGCCGGTACCGTCGCAACCTCGCCGTCAATGAGCAGCGGCCAGTCTTCGATGGCTCTGGAATAGCTAAAGCTGATGCGGCAATGTTTTGCCAATTCCGCGGCGGAGTGAGGCGTTCCATGCTTACGCAGATAGTCCGGCGAGGCGACGATGATATTTCGCGTCGCTCCGAGCTTGCGGGCCGTGAGGCTGGAGCTCTTCAGCGGCCCGGCGCGGATTGCGACGTCGGCGCGCTCCTCCATCAGGTCGATGACCCGGTCCGTATGGAAGATCTCCAGCGAGACATCGGAATGTAGCGCCATGAAGCTTGGAATGAGCGGAGCCAGCACATGATTGCCGAAGGAGCCGCTGGTGTTGATGCGGATATGACCGGCTACCTGCTCTCCCGCCGATGCGTGGCGTTCGGCTTCGGCAATATCGGCAAGAATGGCGACGCTGCGCTCGAAGAAGGCACATCCCTCTGGGGTAAGCTGCAGCCGTCGCGTCGAGCGATGGATAAGACGCGCACCGAGGCGCTTTTCAAGTCTCGTGACGAGCTTGCTGACGGCTGAAGGCGTCATGCGGCAGGCCCTGGCCGCGGCGGTGAAGCCGCCGAGTTCCACGGCGCGCACGAAGACTTCCATTTCCCCAGAACGATTGATCTCTTGACGGCTCATGATGAATTAAAATCATAAATCAGTTTCTTTCCGGCAATCTATATCACCTTCATCCGAGCGTCTATCTATCTGAAGAACCAATAGGAGACAGACCATGGAATACAGAAATCTCGGTGCTTCCGGCTTGCGCGTTCCGGTTCTCAGTTTCGGCGCCGGCACCTTTGCCGGCAGCGGGCCTCTCTTCAGCGCCTGGGGTTCGACGGATGCGGCGGAAGCGCGGCGTCTGGTCGACATCTGCCTGGAGACCGGCGTCAATCTCTTCGATACGGCCGATGTCTATTCGGCAGGCGCATCGGAGGAGGTGCTTGGCGAGGCGATCCGGGGTAAGCGAGATGCCGTGCTGATCTCGACGAAGACAGCTTTGCCGATGGGCGATGGACCGGCCGATTGGGGCAGCTCGCGTTCGCGCCTGATCAGATCGGTCGACGCCGCCCTGCGCCGGCTCGGGACAGATTACATCGACCTTTTGCAATTGCACGCCTTCGATGCCTCGACGCCGATCGAGGAAACGCTTTCCACCCTTGATGGCCTCGTGAAGGCGGGAAAGGTCCGCTACATCGGCGCTTCCAACTTCGCTGGCTGGGAGCTGATGAAATCGCTCGCGATCTCCGACAAGTACGGCTATGCCCGCCATGTCGCCCATCAGGTCTATTATTCGCTCGCCGGTCGCGATTACGAATGGGAGCTGATGCCGCTGGGTCATGATCAGAACGTCGGCGCCTTGGTCTGGAGTCCGTTGGCGTGGGGCAGGCTGACAGGCAAGATCCGTCGCGGACAGCCATTGCCGGAAAAGAGCCGCTTGCATGAGACCGCGTCATTCGGCCCGCCTGTTGATGACGAGAAGCTGTTCGATATCGTCGATGTGCTGGATGAGATCGCCGGCGAGACCGGAAAGAGCGTTCCACAGATCGCCCTCAACTGGCTCTTGAGCCGGCCAACGGTCGCAAGCGTGATCATCGGCGCGCGCAACGAAGAGCAGCTGCGGCAGAATCTCGGTGCGGTCGGCTGGACGCTTTCGAAAGAGCAGATCGAGAGGCTAGACAAGGTGAGCGAGATGACAGCGCCCTATCCCTATTTTCCCTATCGGCGACAGGAAGGCTTCGCCAGACTCAACCCGCCGCTGGTTTGACGCGGCAAGCGATCCGATGGCGGCGGCGAAGCAGGCAAATGCTTCGCCGCCGGATGTCATTTAACGGCCACCCTCGATCTTGCGATGGCGCTGGTTTCGGCCGCTTTCGCCATAAGGATAGGCGGCTGGTTGCGGCGCGCTGACCTCGTTCAGCCGGTCCATCTCCGCCTCCGACAGCGTCAGCTTGGCGGCGCCGAGATTGTCGGCAAGCTGTTCACGCGTGCGGGCGCCGAGAATGACTGACGTCACCGCCGGGCGTGCTGCCGTCCAGGCAAGAGCTACCTGTGCCATGGTCACATCTCGTGCCTTGGCGATTTCCTCGACAGCGGCAATGATTGCCCAGGTCCGTTCCTGCGCATTGCGCGGCGCAAAGGATTCGCTGCCGCGGTTGGGGTTCTCGCCAAGCCGCGTGGCGCCGGTCGGCATTTCGTCGCGCTTGTATTTGCCGGTCAGCCATCCGCCGCCGAGCGGCGACCAGGGAAGCAGGCCCATGCCGGCATCCAAGCAGGCATCGACGATCTCAAGTTCGATATCGCGAACGAGCAGGTTATATTGCGGCTGCAGCGTCACCGGTCGCGTATAGCCGCGCGCCTTGGCAATCTCGACCGCCTTGGCGATATGCCAGCCGACGTAGTTGGAGAGGCCGTAATAGCCGATCTTGCCGGCGCGCACGGCATCGTCGAGAAACCGCAACGTCTCCTCGATCGGTGTTAGGGCATCCCAGGCATGCATCTGATAGAGATCGATATGCTCGATGCCGAGACGGCGCAGGGAATCGTCCAGCGCCTGGCCGAGATGACGGCGCGACAGACCGAGATCGTTTGGTCCGTTGCCCATCGGAAAGCGGCCCTTGGTGGCAATCACGGCCTGGCGCGCTTCCGTCGGACGAGCCTTCAGCCAGCGTCCGATGATCTCTTCCGACTTGCCTGCACTATAGACATCGGCGGTGTCGATGAAATTGCCGCCCCATGCGAAATAATCGTCGAGAAGTTTATGTGATGCGGCCTCGTCTGCTTCCGCGCCGAAAGTCATGGTGCCAAGGCAATAG
Organism: Rhizobium sp. ERR 1071; assembly: GCF_007828675.1. Lineage (NCBI taxonomy): Bacteria > Pseudomonadati > Pseudomonadota > Alphaproteobacteria > Hyphomicrobiales > Rhizobiaceae > Rhizobium > Rhizobium sp. ERR 1071. Next base: position 398,543 of record NZ_VITM01000004.1, read on the forward strand.
GCCGTGACAACGGCCCCGCTTGGGCCGAGCTTGCGATAATCCATTCCTGCCTCCTCTGAACGGAACGCTGGCACCCGATCGGCAAAGCTGTCGGGAAAGCCGCAGGCTCCGTGATCCATAGCAATGTGGTGCTTGAGACGGCCTCCACCGTCGATGGGGATTCGACGCTCGGCGTTTCAATGCCGTGGCCGCAGAGACACCATAGTCAATCATCCCATGATTACCAAGCGCATTCGTTGCCTGAGTGGCCTCGCTTGCGTAAAATTCTCCGTGATGATTCTTCTCTCGCCGAATGCTTCCCTTCATGGATGAAACGCCGACAAGCCGTATGCTTTCCTGGGCACGCAACTCCACCATCTATCGTCTCGAGCGCCGGATGATGACGGAAAAGCAGCTGTTCGACGCGATCACCAAGAAAGCTAAACAGAAGTTCGAGGATATCAGCGACGCACAGATCAAGGCGCTTGCCGATTTCGCCGTTAAATTCGCTTACGAACTGAAAGTCCTCGACGATGTCGCTTTTGCCGAGATCAGCACGCGCTCGGCCGTTCGTTCCGGCAAATCGAAGAAAGCCATCGCCTTTAAGCTTGCTTCCAAGGGCATCAGTGGTGAAACGGTTGACGCGGCCGTGGAGGAGGTCGACGATCTCCATTCCGCCGTCATCTTTGCCAGGAAGCGTGGTTTCGGCCCGTTCCGGCGCGGCGATCTCGATGAGAAGCGCAAGGCAAAGGAACTATCCGCCTTCGCCCGCAACGGTTTCAGCTTCGCAGTCGGCAAAAAGGTCTTCGAGATGGAGCGAGAGGATGCCGAGGAACTGTTGCTGTCGGCCTCGGCATTCTGAAGATCGATGCTCATTGAAATAGCTGAGGTCACCCGCTAGCTTTGCCGCGCTTGAGTGGGGCATGCAGGGGACGTTCGTGAAAGCAGTCATTCGATTACTGGCAGCGGTGACGTGCGTTGCCTCTTTGCCGATGGCCGCCCATGCCGAGTGGCAGGCGGTCGAGACGACCAAGACCTACGCGATTGCCGGAACATCGGGGCGCGAACTCTACGATTCCATAGGCGAGCGCGGTCCATTGCTCGGACCCAAGGTCAGGGCGATTGCGCATACCGATTTCAAGCTGACCTGGACTCGGAAATATGAGTTGCAGCCGGACGGCGCCTGCATGATCACGGTCAACATACCGAAGCTGATCATCACCTACACCTTGCCGAAACCCCCGGCGCAATTGCCCGCTTCGACCCGAAAAAGCTGGCAGAAATTCATCGCCGGGGTCGAAGCCCACGAGCGGGTGCATGGCGGCTTCATCAAGGACATGGTCAGGGAAATCGAGACCATGAGCGTCGGCTTTTCCGTGCCCGACGACCCGAAATGCAGCAAGATCCGCGTGGAGCTGACGAAGCGGCTCGGTGAGATTTCCAACAGGGAACGGCAGCGCAACAGCGATTTCGATAGGGTCGAATTCAGCGATGGCGGCAATCTCCAGCAGCTCGTTCTGAAGCTGGTCAAGGAAGAGTAATTGAGGGTGACGCAGCCGGACGTATCCGCCGGCTGCGTCACCCAATATGTGCCTTATCGACCCTTCTGCTTCCGCCATTCGGCGAACTTCTGTTTCGGAGCGTCGCTGGTTGCCGGGTAGAGGCCGATGATGGTCGCGCCGTTCATGACCTCTTCGGTAACGAAATCCTCATAGGCTGTCATTTCCACGGTCTCAGTGGCGATCTCATCGGCGAGGTGCGCGGGAATGACGATGACGCCCTCATTGTCGCCGACGAGAACGTCGCCGGGGAAAACCGCGACATCGCCGCAGCCGATCGGGCCATTGATTTCGATGGCCTGATGCAGCGTCAGGTTCGTCGGCGCGGACGGGCGGTGATGATAGGAAGGGATATCGAGGGCGGCGATTTCCGGACTGTCGCGGAAGCCGCCATCGGTGACGACACCGGCCACGCCACGCACCTGCAGCCGCGAGACCAGTATGGAGCCAGCGGAGGCAGCGCGTGCATCCTTGCGGCTATCCATGACCAGCACGAAGCCGGGCGGGCATTGCTCGACGGCGGCGCGCTGTGGATGTTCCGGGTTGCGGAAGACTTCGAGCGTGTTCAGGTCCTCTCGCGCCGGAATATAGCGCAGCGTGAAAGCCTGGCCGACCATGTTCGCCTTCTTCGGCGAAAGCGGCCGCACATCCTGGATGAACTGGTTGCGCAGGCCGCGCCGGAAAAGTGCGGTGGCGATCGTCGGTGTTGCGACGCCTATCAGCTTGTCGCGCGTCTCTTTGCTCAGCACGTAATTGCTCATGCGATATATCCCTCGTGATCAATAGATGTCTGGTTCGCCCGGCGTCGGGCCGAAGCCGGTTTCCAGGAAGTCGAAATCGCAGCCGGTATCGGCCTGCGCCACATGGCGCGAGAACATCCAGCCATAGCCGCGGCCGAATTTTTCCGCCGGCTTGACCCAGGCGTCGCGCCGGCGCTGCAGCTCGTCCTCATCAACAAGCATGTCGACGCGCCGTGCTTCGAGGTCGAGGCGAATGATATCGCCGTTGCGCAGCAGCGCCAGCGGGCCGCCGACATGGGATTCCGGCGAGACGTGCAGGATGCAGGCGCCATAGCTGGTACCGCTCATGCGGGCATCCGAGAGGCGGAGCATATCCCTGTGCCCTTTCTTCAGAAGCGCCTTCGGGATCGGCAGCATGCCCCATTCGGGCATGCCGGGACCGCCTTGCGGGCCGGCACCGCGCAGCACCATGACGTGATCGGGCGTAATGTCGAGATTTTCATCGTCGACCGCCGCCTTCATCTCCGGATAGCTGTCGAAGACGAGCGCTGGCCCTTGATGCTTGTGAAAGCGCGGATCGCAGGCGGCCGGCTTGATGACGGCACCGGTCGGTGCAAGGTTACCCTTCAGCACCGCAAGCGACCCCTCATGATAGACCGGATTGTCGAGCGAGCGGATCACGTCGTCATTGTAGCATTTCGCCCCCTCCAACGTTTCGCCGAGGGTGACACCGGAGACTGTTAGCGCCGAAAGGTCGAGCTTCGGGGAGAGCTTCGCCATCAGCGCGCGCAGACCGCCGGCATAATAGAAATCCTCCATGAGATAGGTCTTGCCGGTGGGCCTGATATTGGCAAGCACGGGAGTCGTGCGCCCGGCCTTGTCGAGATCGTCGAGCGAGAGATTGACGCCGGCGCGGCGTGCCATCGCGATCAGATGGACAACGGCATTGGTGGAACAGCCTGTCGCCATCGCGACAGCAACGGCATTGTTGACGGCGGCTTGCGTGACGATCTTTGAGGGGACCAGATCTTCCCAAACCATCTCGACGATACGTCGACCGACAGCTGATGACATGCGGATATGATTGGCGTCCGGCGCGGGGATCGAGCTGGCGCCGGGCAGGGTAAGGCCCAGTGCTTCGGCGATTGCCGTCATCGTGCTTGCCGTGCCCATGGTCATGCAGTGACCGTAGGAGCGGGCAATACCGGCCTCGACATCGACCCATTCTTTCTCCGAGATGGTGCCGGCGCGGCGCTCGTCCCAGAATTTCCAGGCGTCGGATCCGGACCCTAGATATTCGCCGCGATAATTGCCGCGCAGCATCGGGCCGGCCGGGAGGTAGATCATCGGCAGCCCCATGGAGAGCGCGCCCATGACGAGGCCGGGCGTGGTCTTGTCGCAGCCGCCCATCAAGACGGCACCATCGACCGGATGCGACCGCAACAGCTCCTCCGCCTCCATCGCCAGCATGTTGCGATAGAGCATGGTCGTCGGCTTCACATAGCTTTCCGAAAGCGACAGGGCGGGCAGTTCCAGCGGAAAGCCGCCGGCCTGCAGGATGCCGCGCTTCACATCCTCGACGCGATGCTTGAAATGCGCATGACACGGATTGGCGTCGGACCAGGTGTTCAGGATGGCGATGACGGGCTTATCGGTCCATTCTTCGGGCGCATAGCCCATTTGCATGGTGCGCGAGCGATGCCCCGAGCTTCTGAGATCATCAGGCGCAAACCATCTGGCGCTGCGTAAATCCTGGGGCTTCTTCCTGCTGTTCATTGTATTGACGCCTTGTATTCGGATGTTGGTCGAAGGGATAAATCCGTGCGCCGCATCATTCCTTCATGCCCCATTTTAGCAGGGTGCGCCGCTCGATGGTCTGGAAGACCAGGTTTTCGACAATAAGCCCGATGACGATCACAGTCAGCAGGCCGGCAAAGACCGAGGGGATATCGAGAAGATTGCGGTTTTCGAAGATGAACCAGCCGAGGCCGCCCTGGCCGGAGGAGACGCCGAAGACGAGCTCGGCGGCGATCAGCGTGCGCCAGGAAAAGGCCCAGCCGATTTTCAGGCCGGTCAGGATCGACGGAAAGGCGGCGGGGATCAGGATGCGGAAGACATAGGATAGCCCCGTCAGCCCGTAATTGGCACCGACCATGCGCAGAGTGCGCGAGACCCCGAGAAAACCGGCATGCGTGTTGAGCGCGACAGCCCATAGGACGGAGTGGATAAGCACGAAGACGAGGCTTGCTGGACCGAGGCCGAACCAGATGAGCGCGAGCGGCAAGAGCGAGATGGCCGGCAGCGGATTGAACATCGCCGTCATGGTTTCGAGGAAATCGGTGCCGATGCGGGTGTTGATCGCAACGACCGTCAGGACGGCGGCGAGCACCGTTCCCGAGACGTAGCCTGTCACCAGTATCTTCAGCGTGGTCCAGATGCGGGCCGGCAGCACACCGTCGGCAAACCGGTCGTAAAGCGCCGTCAGCGTGTCGCTCAACGTCGGAAACAGCAGCGGATTGTCGAGATGCCGGGCATAGGCCTCCCATATGACGGCGAGGACAACGATCAGCAATGACTTGCGGAAAAGGCCCGACTGCCAGAGGAGCTCGATCGTGCCGAGCTTTTGTTCGACGGCTGCGATATGGCCGGCCGTTTCCGGTGACTGCGGCGCAAGGATAATCTGCGGTGCGCTCATGGATTACTCCCTGTGCCCCTGTTCGGCAAACAGCATGTGATGGATCTCCTGCTCCAGCTTGGCGGCGGCTGTGGGGTCGTCGCGGACGGCCTCCACATCGCGCACCTCGGCCTTGACCCGACCGGGATGCGGCGACAGCAGCAGGATACGATTGGAGATCTTGATCGCCTCGGCGATCGAATGGGTGACGAAGATGACGGTAAAGCGTGTATCTTCCCAGAGCTGCAAGAGCTCGTCCTGCATCTGCCGGCGGGTGAGGGCATCGAGCGCTGCGAAAGGCTCGTCCATCAGCAGGATATCAGGCTGCATCGCCATGCCGCGGGCAATCGCGACACGCTGTTTCATGCCGCCGGACAGCATGTGCGGATAGGTATCGACCGCACGTGTGAGCTTGACTTTCTCGATATAATCGCGGGCGATCGCCTCAGCTTCGCTACGCGGCAGGCGGCGGGCTGTCGTCAGTGGGAACATGACGTTTTCAAGCACCGTCTTCCAGGGGAGCAACTGGTCGAATTCCTGAAAGACCATCATGCGGTCGGCGCCTGGTTTCTTGACCGGTTGCCCCTTGATTTCGATCCGGCCTGCCGTCGGTGTCATATAGCCGCCGATCGCCTTCAGCAGCGTCGATTTTCCGCAGCCCGAGGGGCCGAGGAGGACGAAGCGATCGGACTGGCCAACGGAGAAGCTGACATTTTCCGTCGCGGTGATCAGCAGGTTCGGCGTCTTGTAGCGAAGCGTCACCCTGTCGACATTCAGAAGCGGTGTCGCGGTCATTGTTTCCGTCATCGGCATGTCAGCACGCGTTTTTGCCTGAAGCATGGGCCTTCTCCGTGAGCTGGCTTGAAGGCGGCATTCGCGCCGCCCGTAGACATCAGTTGCCATTGAGATCGGCGGCTTCCGGCAGGTAGTAGTCGGTCCAGGCCTTGGGCATGGTCTTCAGCGTACCGATCTTGTGGAGGTGCGCCGCGAACTTCATCGTTCCCTGCGGATCCATGCGGAACTCCATCATGTGCGGCTCGTTCAGGATCGCCAACAGGTCTTCGACGCTGGTCTTGTCGCCGCTGACGGTCTTGTAGGCTTCCACCGCCGATTTCGGATCCTTCTTGATGAAGTCGATCGCTTCAGCCGTCGCCTCGCGTACCGCCTTGATGATCGTCGGGTTGGCGCTTGCAAACTGCGTCGTGGTGAAGAAAGTGCCCTGGGTCAGCTCGCCGCCGATGATGTCGCGAGAATCGATGACTTTGTGAACGCCCGGCTGCTTCAATTCCAGATATTGGAAGGGTGGGGCGGAGAAGTGGTTCTTGACCTCATGGGTCTGGTTGGCGAGCGCTGCCATCGCGTCGGGGTGACCGAGCTGCACCGTATTGGCGTCGAACTTGTGTACCTGGTCGTCGCCATACATTTGCGCGGCGGCCATCTGCAGCAGAATTGCCTGCGTGGAGACGCCGACCGTCGGCACCGCGATCTTGTCGCCGGCCTGAATATCCTTCAACGACTGGATGCGCGGCTCGCGCGAAACCATGATGACCGGCTGGGCCGAATTGGTAACGATGCCCTTGACCTTGCCTCTGGTGCGGTCCCAAAGCAGCAGCAGATTGCCGGTGCCGGTGTTGACGATGTCGACATTGCCGGACAGCAGCGCGTCGGTCTGCGCGCCGCCACCGCTGAAGGTCCGCCATTCCACCTTGACGCCCTGTAGGCCGTCTGCGGCCGCGTGCTTCTCGATCAGCTTCTGCGTTTCCATGACGTGACTGGCGAGATAGAGAATGCCGGGCTGGCGCGTGATCGAAATATCCGTCTTTTCGGCTGCTCCGGCTGAAAAGCTGCCCGCAATCACCATGCCGACCGCAGTCAGACAGCGAAGAAATCCTCTCATTTGCTCCTCCCGATTGATCCAACCTTTGAGAAAGGAGGTTGGCGTCGGTTCACTAAAGCACTAATGTATCAGTGCATCAAGCCCTGAATTGTGTTTAATGAGCAGACGCTCTTGCCCAGAAAGGCCGCCAGTGAAGCTCAATCCGAAAGAATTTGCCCTCGATCGCTCCCGCCAGGTCGCGCCTCAGATTCTCGAGATCCTGCGATCGCGCATTCTTTCGATGAGCCTGCCGCCAACGACGGTCTTGTCGCGCATCTCGCTGCAAAGCGAATTCAATGTCAGCCAGACTCCCGTGCGCGATGCCCTGATCCGGCTTGAGGAGGAGGGGCTTGTGGAGGTCTATCCGCAATATGCGACTGTCGTTGCGAGGATCGATATCCGCAACGCAACCGAGGCGCATTTCCTGCGATTGTCGATCGAACTGGAGGCTGTCCGCAGGCTGGCTGCGGATTCGCCTGCGGAAACCGCAGCAATCCTCGAAGGCATCCTGGCTCGCCAGAAGCATGTGGCGTCACAGGAAACCTATGATCTCTTCGACATGCTCGACAAGGATTTCCATCGCGTTCTCTACGAGCGGGCCGGCATTCTCGGCCTCTGGTCCACGGTCCGGCGCCAAAGCGTGCATCTCGACCGGCTGCGCATGCTCAACCTGCCCATGCCGGGCAAGCTCGAGCAGATCATTGTCGATCATCAAGCCGTGGTCGATGCTATCAGCTCGGCCGATGCGGAGGCCGCCGTTGCCGCTTTGCGCCGGCATTTGTCAGGCACCTTGTCGATCGTCGATCTTATTTGCGAACAATATCCGGATTATGTGAGCCGTTAGCCTATCGGCTTTTCGGACCGATGTGAGGTGTGGAGCGCGCCGACCCGCGGATTGGCTTATGCGTCGCTTCATGCGACAAAGTCGCAGGGAAACAATTCATGGAGTTTGCTTGACCATCGGGCTTGCGCATGCCGAGTTGATCGCGGTTTTGACGGCTGTTACGGGCGGCGATCCAAGGGTGATGACGGTGCGGTCGGGCGATGCCTTGCCATCCGGTCCGTTTGAACTCGGACACCGCACGCTGCAAAGCGGGTTGCGCGAATGGGTTCAGGAGCAGACGGCCCATCCCGTCGGCTATCTGGAGCAGCTTTATACCTTTGCCGATCGCGACCGAAACAACGAAATTCTCGGCGGTCGCACGATTTCGATCAGCTATCTGGGGCTGGTGCGCGAGCAGGCAGCCCCTGGCGGCGGGATGCCGGGCTGGCACGGCTGGTACGAATATCTTCCCTGGGAGGATCATCGAGATGGCCGGCCGCCGATTCTCGACAATATCGCCGCTCGGCTCACATCCTGGGTCGAGGAGGACGCGACGCGCAGCAGCCAGCGCCGTCGGCGGGCCGACTTCGACTTCGGGCTGAATGGTGCGGCGTGGAACGAGGATCTTGTCCTGCAGCGTTATGAACTGCTCTATGAGGCGCGTCTCGTCGCCGAGGCGGGCTGCGATCTCAAGCACAATTTCGGTCGGTCGATGTTTGCCGATCATCGCCGCATCCTTGCGACGGGCATGGCGCGGCTCAGGGCCAAGATCAAATATCGGCCTGTGGTGTTCGAACTCATGCCCGAGAATTTTACGCTGCTACAATTGCAGAAGACGGTCGAGGCGCTGGCCGGGCTGACGCTGCACAAGCAGAATTTCCGCCGGCTGATTGAGCAGCAGGAACTGGTCGAGGAAACAGGCGGTACTGAAAGCGAGACCGGCGGCCGTCCGGCCAAGCTCTTCCGCTTCCGTCGCGCCGTGCTCGAAGAACGCGAATTCGCCGGAACGAAATTACCGCTCTCCCGCAATTGACATATGCTCACGCTGAGAATATCTATTTGCTCATGATATACTCAAAATGAGTATAATAAGGAGCCGGCCATGAATCTTCCCGTATCCGCATCTTCCCTTTACGATCGCGTCAGCCGCGTCATTCCCAAAGCTGAATGGCTGACTTTTCAGGATGACGTCGAGGCGATCCTCGAATTGAAGCGGCGGCACAATGCCGTCATTCTCGCTCACAACTATCAGACGCCGGAAATCTTCCATGGCGTTGCCGATATCGTCGGCGACAGCCTCGCGCTTGCGCGGAAGGCCGTGGAGGTCGATGCCGATATCATCGTCCTGGCCGGTGTGCATTTCATGGCCGAGACGGCCAAGCTGCTGAACCCGGAAAAGACGGTTCTGATCCCGGATATGGAAGCGGGCTGCTCGCTGGCGGAATCGATCACGCCGGAAGATATCGCGCTGCTGCGTCAGGCTCATCCGGGCGTTCCGGTGGTCACCTATGTCAATACGTCGGCAGCCGTAAAAGCGGCGTCAGATATCTGCTGCACTTCGGGCAATGCCCGGCAGGTGGTGGAATCGCTCGGCGTGCCGAAGGTGCTGATGCTGCCGGACGAATATCTGGCGCGCAACGTCGCACGCGAAACCAATGTCGAGCTCATCGCCTGGCATGGGCATTGCGAAGTCCACGAGCTCTTCACCGCGGACGATATCCGCCAGCTTCGCGAGAATTATCCCGGCGTGACCGTACTGGCCCATCCGGAATGCCCGCCTGATGTCGTCGAAGCCGCCGATTTCGCCGGTTCTACCGCCGTCATGTCTGACTATGTCGGCAAGAAGCACCCGTCGCGTGTGGTGCTGCTCACCGAATGTTCGATGAGCGACAATGTCGCCGTGCATCACCCGGATGTCGAATTCATCCGGCCCTGCAATCTTTGCCCGCACATGAAGCGCATCACGCTTGGCAATATTCGCAAGGCCCTGGAAGAGGGGCGGCATGAGGTGACGATCGACCCGGCAATTGCCGCAGACGCCCGCCGCGCAGTGGAAAGGATGCTGGCGATATGAGCGAGATTCGTGAAGACTTGAGCGGCCGCATCGTCATCGTCGGCAGCGGCCTCGCCGGATTGATGACGGCGCTGACGCTGGCTCCCGAACCAACCGTGATTATTACCCGCGCCTTGATCGGCGCGGAGACCTCAAGTGCCTGGGCGCAAGGTGGCATCGCCGCCGGCATAGGTGAGGGCGACAGCGCGGCCCTGCATCTTGCCGATACGCTCGCTGCTGGCGATGGACTTTGCGATGCAAAGGTCGCGGCAAGGATCGTTGCAGAAGCCCCTGCGGCCATCGCGGCGCTGGAGCGCTTCGGCGTCGAGTTCGACCGCAACGATGCCGGCGAATTGTCACTCGGTCTCGAAGCTGCACATTCGCTTCGGCGTATCGTGCATTCCAAGGGCGATGGCTCGGGTGCCGCCATCGTTCGCGCACTTGCCGAGGCGGTCGCCCGCACGCCGTCGATCACAGTGCTCGAGGGCTATCAGGCGCAGCGGCTGCTGCTGGATGGGGATCGTGTCGCCGGCCTTTTGTGCCTGACCAGCAAGGGCAACGTCATCTTGCCGTCCTCCCGTATCGTCCTTGCCACGGGCGGCATCGGCGGCCTCTTCGATGCCACGACCAATCCGGTCGGCAATTTCGGGCAGGGGATTGCGCTTGCGGCACGGGCAGGGGCACGGCTTGCCGATATGGAATTCGTGCAATTCCATCCGACTGCGCTCGATAGTCGCAGGCGTCCGCTGGCGCTTGTCAGCGAAGCGGTTCGCGGCGAAGGCGCGCTCCTCGTCAATGAGAGCGGCGAGCGCTTCATGGCCGGTGTCGAAGGTGCCGAGCTTGCGCCGCGCGATGTGGTCGCACGCGCGATCAGCGCGGAAATCGCCCGCGGCGGTCGGGTCTTCCTCGATGCGCGAGGCGCGCTCGGCAATCGTTTTGCCACACGCTTTCCAGTCATCGAGGCCCTTTGCCACGAGGCAGGCGTCGATCCTGCGAGCGATCTCATCCCGGTGCGTCCGGCGGTCCACTATCATATGGGTGGCGTTGCGACCGACGAGAACGGCCGCAGTTCGGCTCCCGGCCTATGGGTGGTGGGCGAGGCGGCTTCCACCGGCCTGCACGGCGCCAACCGCCTTGCCAGCAACTCCCTGCTGGAGGCTGCGGTCATGGGTATGCGGGCGGCGCACGATATCGCCGGCACGGATGCAAGCCCCGCAAGATTGCAGAAGCAACTTCCCGAGACATTTGCGCCAGACCTGACGTTCGTCCGGCCGATCGCGTCGCGCCATCTCGGTGTGCTGCGCAACGCAGGTGCCATCCATGGTGCGATTGCCGCACTCCTGCCGCTTTGCGAGAGCGAAGGGCCAGCGACAGACCCCGCGCTGGTGGCCCTGCTGATCGCCGTCTTTGCGAGCCTCAGGACGGAGTCGCGCGGTGCCCATGCGCGCACCGATTTTCCGCTGAAACTGCAATATGCGCAGCGCCGCATGATGAACCTTTCCGACGCCTTGGATATTGCCAGGTCCGTCACCCCCTATTCGCTCGCAAGGAGTGCCTGACATGACGCTTGCTCCCCTCCCGCGCCTGATCGTTGAGCCACTGGTGCGCAATGCATTGGTCGAAGATCTCGGCCTCGCCGGCGACATCACATCTACGGCCGTCATCCCGGCGGAACATCGGTCCCGCGTTGCTATGGTCACCCGCCAGCCGGGCGTTATCGCAGGTCTCGACGCCGCTGAACTTGCCTTCCAGCTGGTCGATCCCACCATTGTCATGACCCGTCACGTGCCAGACGGTACCAAGGTGGAAGCGGGCGAGGTCATCGCGACGATCGAAGGGCCATCCCGCGGCCTGCTGACGGCGGAACGCACCGCGCTCAACTTCCTCGGTCATCTCTCTGGTATCGCCTCCGTGACGGCCGACGTCGCCGAGGCGATCGCAAGCACGAAGGCCTCGATCGTCTGCACGCGCAAGACGACACCTGGTCTTCGGGCGCTGGAAAAATACGCCGTGCGCGCCGGCGGCGGCATGAACCATCGCTTCGCGCTCTATGACGCGGTATTGATCAAGGACAATCACGTCGCCATTGCCGGAGGCATCACTGAAGCCATTCGCTGCGCCAAGGCGGGCGTGGGTCATATGGTCAAGATCGAGGTCGAGGTGGATACGCTGGAGCAACTTCGCGAAGCGATGCAGGAGGGCGTCGACGCCGTGTTGCTCGACAACATGACGCCGGATCAACTGCGCGAGGCGGTCGATATCGTCGGCGGCCGGGCCATCACCGAAGCCTCGGGCCGCATCACGCCGGCGACGGCTTCCGCAATCGCGGCCTCCGGCGTCGATCTCATCTCCGTTGGCTGGCTGACTCACAGTGCTCCGACGCTCGATATCGGGCTGGATTGGAAGGCAGCGGCCTGAGGTAGGGTAAGTTCCGCATTTTGGAGGGCCGGTAACGCGAGGTTACCGGCTCTCCAGCTTCCAGTTGGTCATTTACTTCATCAATGCGGATCGCACGTCGGTCAACGCAAAATCATCTCCGACATAGAGCAGAGGGGCTGAATGTCGTTTGGCAAGAGCATAGGCGAAGCAATCACCGAAATTCAGGCCGCCTCGCGTGCCGAAACCCTTGCCGTATTCCACACGGGCCTTCATCGCGGCTCGCGCGAGATCTTCATCTATCGAGGCAATCTCGATGCGGAATTCGGTTAAAAATTCATCCAGATCGGCAATCGCTTCATGCCGGTCTCCCTCTTTGATCCTGCCCGCCATGACTGTTCCGGCCTCGACGTAATTCACAGCCGATATGAGACGCTGAGCGTCCGTCTGAAGGGCCATCATGCAGTCTGGAGCTTCCGCCTCCTCGAACATGATCGCAATGATGGCAGACGCATCAACGATCATCATCGGGGGAAATCGAGGTCTTCAGCTGTGTCGCCGACCGCTTCATCCCATTCCTGTTTCGTGACGGGCCGGCGGTCGTAGCGGCTGGCGCGCCCGCGAACGAAATCTCTCATGCGGGCAATATAGTCGCCCTCCGCCTCCTGCTTGGCGCGCAGCCGTTCAAGCCGCTCGCGCATGGCCTGGGTAATGGCGTCGGTCATGGTTTCGCCGGTCAGGCGGGATAATTCCCGCGCCAGCCGATCCGCTTCTTCGGTCTTGATGCTCAACGCCATGGCCGCGATCTTTCTAGATGAGTGATCTAGATAGCACGCATATATCGCTTCTTCAATGCAAAAGGGTCCCGATCAAGTTGAGCCCGGTCAACACGTAAGCCAAATTGACTTCTTGATTCTGATGCGACCAAGCCTCTGTTCAGTTTTCACACAACGACCGGCACTTGCGCGCCGTCCATGCTGATCACGACGCCGGTGACATAGCTTGCTTTGGCCGAACTCAGGAAAGCAACGACATTGGCAATGTCGGCGGGGTCTGCCATGCGGCCGATCGGAATACGCTTCAGCGCATCGACTAGCGCCTCCTTCTCGGTCGAGCCGGAAGCCTTCGCGGCTGCTTTGAGACCCTCGGCGACTCGATCCGTTTCGGTGAGGCCGGGGTTGAGGCCGACGACGCGCACACCTTTGCCGGCATAGGCGTTAGCAAGCCCGACGCTCGCGAGCATCAGGGCGGCATTGGCCGATCCTCCGGCCAAATGGACGGGCGAGGCGACCTTGCCGCCGTTGCCGATGATATTGATGACGGTACCTGAGCCGCGTGTGCCCATGCGCTTGATGACGGGATCGATCACATTGATGTAGGAAAAGTATTTCGCATCCATCGCAGCGCGCCAGATGGCGGGCGTCAGCTTGTCGGCGGGCGTGCGCGCTGCGGCACCGGCGCTGTTGACGAGGATGTCGATCGGGCCGATTTCCGTTTCGACCTTGTTCACCACGGCAAGCGCCTGTTCATCGGAGATCAGGTCGGCGGCATAGCCGCGCGCACCAGGAAGCCGGGAAAGCGCGGCGTCGATATTCGACTGTGAGCGCGAGCAGATCGCAACCCGTGCACCTTCCTGCAGGAAGAGTTCAGCACAGGCGAAGCCGATGCCCTTGGAGCCGCCCGTGATCAGAACGACTTTATCCTTGAGGCCGAGGTCCATGGAATGTCTCCGGTATGATTTGCTTGGATCGCCAAGCTACGTCCCGAAATCACCACCGTACAGGGTCGCGGTCGTCACAGCTTGGTTACCGGAGCGCGATCTTATGAAAGACGCTTGGCCTTCAGCACGGAAACGGCCGTCTCGCTGTTATGGACATAATCGTTGGCATCAGGCTGACGCTGCACCAGGAGAATGAACAGCAGGTCGGTCAGCATCAGCTGTGCATCGCGGGCGGTAATCGCCGACGAGCGCACGCGATCCTCGTCGCCGACGGTATGGAGGCAGATATCGGCGACGCGGGCAAGCGGATTATCCTGCAGCCCGGTGACGGCAATGACGGTTGCCTGGCGCTGGCTTGCCAGCTCCGCAATCCGCAGTGTCTCGATGCTGGCGCCGGAATAGGACAGCGCAAAGAGCAGGTCGTCAGGCCCAAGCGTCGATGCATTGGCCATCTGCACATGGCTGTCGCTGTCATGCAGCACGTTACGGCCGAGCTTCATCAGCTTATAGGAAAAGTCGCGCGCGACCAGCGACGAGGCGCCGACCCCGGCCAGATGGATGCGCCGGGCATCATGAAGCGCCTCGAGCGCCTTTTCGATATCGGCTTCGTTGTTGACGGAAATGGTCTGCTGCATGGCCTGCATCTTGCTGCCGAGCAGCTTCTGCAGGATTGTGAGATAGCCGTCGCCCACTTCGATCGTGCCGTGGATCATGCCGGCCGGCGCCTGCCATTCCTGCGCTTTCGCCTCGCTGACGGCCAGCTTCAGCTCTTGATAGCCGGCATAGCCGAGTTTCTGGCTGAATTTCACGACGCTCGACTGGCTGCGGCCCGTTTCAACAGCAAGTGCTGCGGAAGAAAGGCGCAGCATCTGGTCGGGATTGTCGATGATGAACTGACCGATCTGGCGATCGGCGGGGGCCATGCTTTCCAGCTGCGCGCTGATTTTCTTTAAGATCGACATTTGTCCCTTCGAGCCGTCAAGGCCGCTTTACCCACCCACACGAGCGCACCAAAAATAGCATCCGGTTCAAGCTCGGCAATCTCGCTTCGTGCGATCGGACGTTATCACAGCAGGTTGGAATAAAAAATTCCAAATCTGGTTGACAGCATGGAATGACCGATTAGTCTTTGGGGGAAACGCGTGAAGGACTCGTGGCGTCCTTACCTTTTCCTCGACGGATTTTCATCATGGACAGACTTCGCATCTCCGGCGGCAGACGGTTGCAGGGCGCGGTGACCATCGCGGGTGCCAAGAACGCCGCCTTGCCGCAGATCGCCGCAGCGCTTTTGAGCCCGCATCCGCTGGAGCTCACGAACCTGCCCGCCGTCAGCGACGTCGAGAATATGCTCGGCGTTATTGCGCTGCACGGCGCCAAAATCACTCGCGGGCCGCACGGCACAACGATCGATGCGAGCGAAATCGTCTCGAAAGAGACGTCCTACGATACGGTCAGGCGCATGCGGGCGACCGTTCTTGTGCTGGCGCCGCTGCTAGCCCGCTTCGGCCATGCGCGTGTTTCCCTTCCGGGCGGCTGCGCCATCGGAGCCCGGCCCGTCGATATGCATATCAAGGCGCTGGCGACTTTGGGCGCCGATATCGCGATCGAAAGCGGCCTGATCGTCGCCTCGGCGCCGAATGGGCTGAAGGGCGCGCGGATCGTGCTGAGCTCCCCATCCGTCGGCGCGACGGAGACGGCCATAATGGCCGCCTGCGCGGCCAAGGGCGAAACCGAGATCCTGAATGCCGCCCGTGAGCCGGAGGTGGCTGATCTCGCGGCTTGTCTTTGCGCCATGGGTGCGCGGATCGAAGGAGCCGGCACACATCGTATTCTCATCGACGGCGACACCAGCTGGCGCCCTGCCAAGCATCACGGTATTCCCGACCGAATCGAGGCGGGAACCTATGCCGTAGCGGCTGCGATCACCGGCGGCCAGCTCGAGCTCATTCATGCGCGGTTGGAAAATCTGGCCTCGGTCGTCCAGGCGCTCGAAGCCATGGGTGTCAGCGTCTGGCCCAGCGACCGAGGCCTTGTCGTCTCCAGGGATGGCCCACTCAAGGGAGCCGATATCACCACCGAACCCTATCCGGGTTTTCCAACTGATCTGCAGGCGCAGTTCATGGCTCTGGCCTGCTGCGCCGAAGGCGCGTCGTTGATCCGCGAAACGGTATTCGAAAACCGTTTCATGCATGTGCCGGAGCTGACGCGGCTCGGCGCCAACATCACCCTGCAGGGCACGACGGCACTGGTGCGCGGCGGGGCGCCGCTCAAGGGCGCGCAGGTGATGGCGACGGACCTCAGGGCATCCGTGTCGCTGGTTCTCGCCGCCCTCGTGTCCAAGGGCGAAACCATCGTCAACCGCGTCTATCATCTTGATCGTGGCTATGAGCAGCTTGATCGCAAATTGCGTCTCTGCGGTGCCGATATCGAACGGCTGACATCATGACCGCCCCATCGGAAAACGCTCCCTATTTCCTCGGCATCGATGGCGGTGGCACCGGCTGCCGGGCTCGCATCGAGGATGTCGAGGGCACGGTTTTAGGGCAGGGATTGTCCGGGCCGGCAACGACCCGGTTAGGGATTGACGAAGCGTGGGCATCGATTTCGCGCGCCTTCGATGCCGCTATCGAGGAGGCGGGGCTGAGTGCCTCCGATCTTGGGCGCATCCATGTCGGTGTCGGGTTGGCCGGGATCGGCCGCAAAGGCGCCCTTGCCGCGCTGAAGGCGATAGAACACCCCTTCGCCAGTATCGATTTCATCAGCGACGGGGAGGGCGCCTGCCTCGGCGCCCATTCCGGTCGCGATGGTGCCATCGTCATTGCCGGGACGGGCTCCATCGGGCTCGGTCTCGTCGAAGGCCGGCAATTGCGGGTCGGCGGCTATGGTTTTCCGATTTCGGATGAGGGTAGTGGCGCTTATCTCGGTCTGAAAGCGGTTCAGCTTGCACTGCGCGCGCATGACGGTCGCGAACAGAAGACCGCATTGCTGGCCGAAATCATGCAGCGCTTCCAGAACGATCCGATGGAGGCGGTCGCCTGGATGGACCGGGCTTCGGCCACGGACTACGCGGCTCTTGCGCCCATGGTCCTGCGACATGCCGATCAGGGCGATGCCGCCGCACGGCGAATCGTGCAAAGTGCGGCCGGCCATATCGATACGCTGGTTCGCACCCTGTTCGAAAAAGGTGCACCGCGCGTCTGCCTGCTCGGCGGTCTCGCAAGTCCACTTGAACCGTGGCTCTCGCCCGATGTACGCCGCCGCTTGAAACCCATCGATGGTGACGCCGTATCCGGTGCGATCATTCTGGCAAGACGAGCTGTTTGCGGTCGTACTGAATGATTGCGGGCATACAATAAACGTCTTTCTCTTCCCCCTTGATTCCGTCGACGGCAGGTCCTATTTTGACTATATATGGTCATTTTCGATTGAGGGCCGTGATGTCAACAATTAGCGTAGCAGAAGCAAAGGCAGGCTTTGCCAATCTGGTCGATGAAGCTGCCAATGGTGATTTTGTCACCATTACGCGCCACGGGAAGCCCGCTGCCGTACTTGTGTCGGTCGAAGCGGCAGAGGCCGCAAAGAAGGCTTTGGAGAAGCCAAAGCCGAATTTCGGGGATTTCCTGCTCACCTTTCCCGGTGGTGTCGATCTAGATCGAAACTCGTCAAAAATGAGGGACGTTGATCTGTGACAGGGTACCTGCTCGATACGAATATTATCAGCAGGTTTGCACCGGATAAGGTGCCGCCCTCCGATGCCATCCGGATCTGGTTCCACAGTCAGGGCGAAGCCGATGCGCTCTTTCTGTCGGCCATGTCTGTCTCGGAGACCGAAAAGGGAATACGCTCTCTTCATCGCCGTGGCGCGACTGAGCGAGCCAAGCGTCTCTCTGACTGGCTCAATTTCATCATGGACAGTTTCAGTGATCGTATCCTACCCATGGATACGGTGGTTGCGCGGATCGTCGGCGCTCTGGAAGACGATGCCCTGAGCAAGGGTCACAATCCCGGCCTCGGCGACATTATCATTGCAGCGACGGCGCGGGCTTATGACCTGACCGTCATTACCGAGAACTTGCGGCACTTCCAGCCGCTCGATGTATCGGCTGATCTTCCGGCGGTTTTCAGATCGGAATGATCGCTATCTCCACAATGAATAGCAACCAGCGCGACGATGGCGACCTCCTCTACGATTAAGCTGACCGAGCCGCAGCGCTAGCTGACGCAGTCGGCAAATTACACATGCCGCTGTGTGCTGCCTCGCATAATCGCAGTGGTGAATTTGCGTGGCAGAAGTGGAATATTTTATTCCTTTGTAGATTGACGAAAGGAATAATCAGACATAGTGTTAACCAAGGTAAACAGGGAGTGGGCAGGAAGCGAAGCCGAAAAAGGCCGTCCGAGCCCAGGCTGAATTTGATCGGCCGTCTGACTGAAAGCCGACCCTTGCTGCGGTGTGTTCGATATTAGAATGATCGAACTTGCCCCTGCGAGCTATTGATATCGAAGCGTTATTTCGCGAGCAGGCCCATGACAGAACAGACGTTGATATCCGAACTGGAACAATTGGTTTCCGAAGGGCGCAATCCGAATACGATGCATATCGATCTATTGCCGACTTTCGATATCTTGCGTGAAATCAATTATGAGGATCAGACGGTGCCTCTCGCCGTCGAGAAGGTCATTCCGGCGATTGCCGCCGCCGTCAATCAGATCGTCGCCGCCTTCCAGAAGGGCGGACGGCTGATCTATATGGGGGCCGGCACCAGCGGCCGTCTCGGCGTTCTGGATGCCTCCGAATGCCCGCCCACCTTCAGCGTGCCGCCGGATATGGTCATCGGATTGATTGCGGGCGGCCCGGATGCGCTGCGCCGTTCGATCGAAGGCGCGGAGGACGATCCGGTACAGGGGCGTCAGGCGCTGGAAGAGATCAATCTCACCAAGGATGATGTGGTCGTCGGCATCGCCGTCAGCGGCCGCACACCCTATGTGATCGGCGGCCTGAACTATGCCAAGAGCATTGGCGCTTTCACGGTCGCACTATCCTGCAATCCCAATTCCATCATCGCCGGCATCGCTGATCTGGCGATCTCGCCTGTTGTCGGCCCGGAAATCCTGACCGGCTCGACCCGTCTGAAATCCGGCACGGCACAGAAACTCATTCTCAACATGCTGACGACGGCGAGCATGATCCGCATCGGCAAGAGCTATCAGAACCTGATGGTCGACGTCAGCGCCAGCAACAAGAAGCTGGTGGCGCGCGCTTCGCGCATCGTCATGCAGGCGACCGGCTGTACGCAGCAGGAAGCGCGCCGTGTGCTCGACCTGACCGGCAATGACGTCAAGCTAGCCATTCTCATGGAAATTACCGGGATGGGCATTGAAGAAGCCCGCGTGGCATTGCAAAACGCTGATGGATTCCTGCGCAAGGCCATCAACGCCAGGACTGCTTGAGACAACCGTCGCAGCTAACCGCGACGGCAATCAATGGCCAAAATCGGCCGGGGACATTTAAAAAATTTGGAGGACTGAAAGTGGAAGGGAATTTTGGAAAGAAGCTGATTTCAGGCGTGGCGCTGGTCGTGGGGATCGGTCTGGCGACGGTTGCGATGCCTGTGGAGGCAGCGACGTTGCGCATGGCATGGTCGCAGGACGCAACCGGTCTCGATCCGCATAAGCAGACCGCCTTCTCCTCCATCCGCCTGCTGGAGCTGATCTATGAGCCGCTGGTTCGCCTGGACGGCAATCTGCAGATCGTGCCCGGTGTCGCTGAAAGCTGGCAGTTCTCGCCCGACGGCAAGCAGTTGACCTTCAAGCTCAACGCAAAGGCCAAATTCCAGAACGGCGCAGCCCTCACGTCGGCCGACGTCAAGGCTTCCTTTCAGCGCATTCTCGATCAGGCGACCGGTGCCGTCGCCCGCGCGAACTTCCTGTCGATCGCAAGTATCGATACGCCCGATGCCACAACCGTCGTCTTCAACCTGTCGCAGCCCGACGTCCCGCTTCTGACGGCCATGACGAGCCTCAACGCTGCCATCGTACCGGCAAGCGAGATTTCCGCCGGCACTATCGGCACCAAGGCGACCGGTTCCGGGCCCTTCAAGCTTGACAGCTGGGTTCCGAACGCCAAGGAAGTCTTGAGTGCCAATAAGGATTGGGCAGGCGGCGCCACCGGCGTCGACGGCATCAACATCAGCGTGCTGCCGGATGAAACCGCGATCCTTGCCTCGCTCCGCACCGGCCAGATCGATTTCGCGCTTCTGAACGATCCGCTCGTCGCAACGCTTGTGCCGAAGGAGTCGAAGCTGCAGCTCACCCGCACGCCGGTGCTCTCCTACAACGTTCTGCAGCTCAATCCCTCGCGCAAGCCGATGGATCAGTTGGCCGTGCGCCAGGCGATCTCGTGTGCCATCGACCGCAAGGATGTGATGGACACCGCAGCTCTCGGCGAAGGCAAGGTGACCGGGCCACTGACGATGCCGCTCTATGCGACCGATCCCAGCAAGCTCTTCTGCTACACGCGCGATATTGCCAAGGCGAAGAAGCTGATGGCCGATGCCGGCTTTGCCAACGGCTTTTCGGCGACTGTGATCGCCGCAACCGGCGAGCCGCCGACGGCCACGGCCGAGGCGCAGGTCATTCAGTCGCAGCTCGCCGAAATCGGCATCAAGCTCGATATCAAGGTGATGGAACTCAACGTCTATGTCGACACCTGGCTGAAGGGCAATTTCGACATGGCGGTGGCACTTAATGGCGGCAGTGCCGACCCTTATTCAATGTATAACCGTTACTGGACCAAGACCGGCAACCTGCAGAAGGTCGCCAACTATATCGATGATACGCTGGATAGCCTGATGCAGAAGGGCCGCGCCGAAACCGATCCGACCAAGCGCAAGGAGATCTTCGCCGAGTTCGAAAAGCATCTTGCCGAAGTCTCGCCCTGGATCTGGCTCTATACGGCCTACGGCTACACGGCCGAGCAAAAGAACGTCGAAGGCTTCGTGCCGACGCCGACCGGCTCGCTGTTCGGTCTGAGCAAGGTTTCGATTAAGTAACGACGATCGGGAGCTAGAGCATTTCCTTTTCAAATGACATCATGGAAGTGCTCTATCTCTTTGTTTTTACGCAATTTCGGCCGTAAATTTACGTCTTGGTTCAGCTGAAATTGTTCTAGAGGAATTATAATGTCGTATCTGACGCGCCGGTTGATGACATTCCCGCTGATCATGCTGGGCGTGTCCATCTTCGTCTTCGTCGCCATCCGGCTGGTGCCGGGCGATGCGATCACGGCGATGCTCGGAACCAATGCGGGCCTGCTGACGCCGGAACAGCGGCAGGCCCTTGCTGCCTATTTCGGCATCGACCAGTCCTGGCCGATCCAGTACTGGCATTGGCTGCTCGGTGTATTCCAAGGCAATCTCGGCATATCCGTCACCTACGGAAAACCAGTGCTCGACATCATCCTGGAGCGCTTTCCGCTGACGCTCGAGCTTGCTTTGCTTTCCATGGTGATCGCGCTTGCCGTCGGCCTGCCGGCGGGCGTCTTTGCCGCCACCCGCAATGAAAAACTGTCCGATCTTGCGGTGCGCATCGTCGCCATGGTCGGGCAGTCCACGCCGAACTTCGTTCTCGGGCTGCTGCTGATCTATGCCTTGTCGGCGGGATTTGGCGTGTTGCCGACTATGGGCGCCTTCACACCCCTTTGGGAGAACCCGCTCGAAAATCTCGGCCAGATGATCCTGCCCGCGCTGACGCTCGGTTTTGCTTTCGCCGCGTCGGTGACGCGCGTGGTGCGCTCCGCCATGCTCGATGTCCTGAGCGATGATTATGTCCGCACCGCCCGCAGCCGTGGCGTGCCGGCGCGCGGCGTCATCTGGCGGCATGCTTTGCCGAATGCATTGATCCCGGTGGTGACCCTGAGCGGCGTCGAATTTGGCTATCTGCTTGGCGGTGCTGTCCTGGTCGAGCAGATCTATGCCCTGCCCGGGCTGGGGCGCATGGTGCTCGATGCCATCCTGCAGCGTGACTATGCGCTGGTGCAGGGAAGCGTGCTGTTCATTGCCTTCAACTTCATGATCGTCAATCTGCTTGTCGATCTCGCCTATGTCGCGCTCGATCCGCGCGTTCGGCTGGGAGAAGGCTGATGCGGATCATCAGAGCCATCTTCGGACATATGAGCGGGCGGATCGGCGGCGTCATCGTCCTCATCTATATCTTGCTTGCCATCCTCGGCACGCTCGGGGTCACGCCGCACGATCCACTGACGCAGAATAGGATCGACAGGCTGCATCCGCCGAGCCTCACCTATTGGATGGGCACGGATCTCTTCGGCCGCGATGTCGCAAGTCGGTTAATGCACGGTATCGGCGAATCCTTCACCGTCGCCTTCTTTTCCGTCGCCGTTGCTACCCTGATCGGCACCGTGCTTGGCTTAACCGCCGCCTGGTCTGGCAAGCGCTGGGATGGCGTCATCATGCGTACCATGGATGTGCTTCTCGCTTTCCCTGCGATCCTGCTCGCGTTGCTCATCATCGCCATCGTTGGCCCCGGTACCTGGACAAGCGTTGCCGCAATCGCGATCGTCTATACGCCGATCTTCACCCGCGTCGTGCGCGGCCCGGCTCTTTCCTTGAAAGGACGCGATTTCGTCGATGCCGCCCGCACCTTCGGCAGCAGCCGTTCCTATATCCTGACGCGGCATCTTCTGCTCAATCTCGTCGCACCCTTGACCGTGCAGGTGACGCTGGCGCTTGCCTGGTCGCTGCTGACGGAAGCGGGCCTCAGCTTCCTCGGCCTGGGAACGCAGCCGCCGTCCTCTTCGCTTGGCCTGATGCTGAGCGACAGTCGCAATCTTATGGAAACGGCGCCTTGGCTGCTGATCTTCCCTGGCGTGACCATCATGATCTCCATCCTCGGCTTCAACCTGCTCGGCGATGCCCTGCGCGATATCCTTGATCCGAAGATGCGGAGGGCGACGGTATGACACCGCTTCTTTCTGTCTCTGATCTCAGCGTCGGCTTCGGACGCAACCCGGAGACCAAGCCCATCGTTCGCGGTGTCAGCTTCGATCTTGATGCCGGCGAGACGCTGGCAATCGTCGGCGAAAGCGGCTCGGGCAAGTCGGTCACCGCACTTTCGATCAATCGTCTCGTCGATTTCGGCGGTGGCCGCATCACCGGCGGCTCGATCCGCCTGAAACGTGCCGATAACAGCATCCTCGATCTGACCAAGGCGAGCGAAGCGGAACTGACGAAGATCCGTGGTGCCGAAATCGGCATGATCTTCCAGGAGCCAATGACCTCCCTCAACCCCGTCCTGACCATAGGTACGCAGATCGAGGAATCCTTCCGGCTGCATCGCGGCCTGACGGGGAGTCAGGCGAAAGCGGCGGCCAGGGACGCCTTGGATCGCGTGCGCATTCCGGATGCCGCGCGGCGCTTGACCTATTGCCCGAACCAGCTTTCCGGCGGTATGCTCCAGCGCGTGATGATTGCAACCGCGCTTGCTTGCAATCCACGTCTTCTGATTGCTGACGAGCCGACGACGGCGCTCGATGTCACCGTACAGGCGCAGATCATGGCGCTCCTTGCCGAATTGAAACGCGAAACCGGCATGTCGATGATCTTCATCACGCATGATATCGGCCTCGTCGCCGGTATTGCCGATAAGGTGATGGTGATGCAGGCAGGCCAGGCGGTTGAGCAGGGCGAGCTTAATCAGATCCTCGATCATCCAACCCATCCCTATACCCGCCATCTGCTGCATTCGGTTCCCCATTTTTCGTCCGGACAGGCGGCACGCGCCGATTTTCAACGGGACGAGGTGTCGTCCCAGCCGGCATTGAAGGTCGATGGCTTGACCGTCCGTTTTCCGGTCAAGGGCGGCCTCCTTCGGCGGTCGAGCGGCGCCGTTCATGCCGTCGAAGGCGTTGGTTTTGACCTGATGCCGGGCGAGACACTGGCAATCGTCGGCGAGAGCGGATCGGGTAAATCCACCACAGCCCGCGCGATCCTCGGATTGGTGAAATCGACCCGCGGCACCTTTACGACGAATAGCGGCAAGGCGGCGGATCGCACGAGCGCGGTGCAAATGGTTTTCCAGAACCCATACGCTTCGCTCAATCCGAGACTGCGCATCGATAGCATCCTTGCCGAACCGGTGATCGCCGCGGGCGCGCGGGTTTCCGCCGAAACCCGCGAGCGAATGGTCATGCTGCTCAAGCGCGTAGGCTTGCCAGAAAACGCGCTGGAGCGCTATCCGCACGAATTTTCCGGGGGCCAGCGGCAAAGACTATGTATTGCGCGCGCTTTAATGCTGAATCCGTCAGTGCTTGTGCTGGATGAAGCTGTGTCCGCGCTCGACGTATCCGTTCAAGCTCAGGTTCTCGAATTGCTGATCGAACTTCAGCGCGAATACGGGCTCGCCTATCTGTTCATCTCGCACGACATGGCTGTCGTGGAGCGCATCGCCCATCGCATCGCAGTGATCTATGCCGGGCAGATCGTCGAGATCGGTGATGCCGCCTCGGTCTTGTCGGAACCCAAGCATTCCTATACCAGGCGGTTGATCTCGGCGGTCCCGACGGTTGCGCGGCGGAGGGAAAACTTCACGCTCGACACTCGTCAGGTTCCGTCCCTGGTGCGCCCCTTGGGCTTCGAGCCGGCCATTCCCGAGTGGCGCCGCTTTGCGCCGGATCACATCGCGCTGGCAGAAGCCTGAGCGGGCCGAGGAGAAGCGAGATGGCAGCGAGGGGGAGCATGCAGTTTCAAGAGCGTTTCGATCGGGCCTTCGCGCCGATCGAGCAGTCGGTTGCGGCGGCGCGCATCCCCGGCGGTGTGCTTGGCATTGTCGATCTCGACGGTATCAGACAGGTCCGCGCCGTCGGTTCGGCGCAGAAGGTGCCTGATGTCAGGCCGATGCTTCCAGATACCTGGTTCGACCTTGCATCCCTCACAAAAGTCATTTTCACCACACCGCGTATTCTTGCTCTGGCAGAGGCCGGCACGATCGACCTCGATGCTCCCTTGATCGAACTCCTGCCCGATCTGCGCCAGTATAGTGCCGAGGCCTGGGAGCGAAAGGTAACATTCCGCCAATGCCTCGGCCATCAGACGCCGTTCCCGGCGGTCGAGCCGATCTACACCTATGGCCGCGACCCAGAGCTTCTGCGCGCCTTCATCCTGCAGCGCGAATGGCGCGCCGGGCCGCCCGTCTATTCCGACATTAACTTCATTCTGCTTGGCCTCGCGCTGGAGCGGCTGAATGGGAAGACAATCCGCGCCATGGATCCCGGGCCGGGATTTGCCTTCTCCGCGCCGCCGGAATTAGCTGCTGCAACGGAAGACTGCACCTGGCGTCACCGTGTTCTGTCGGGCGAGGTCCATGACGACAATTGTTCGGCATTGCAGGGTGCCGGCCATGCCGGCTTGTTCGGAACGGCGGATGCGATCCTCGACTTCGCAAAGGGGCTGCTGGATGGCAACGGCGCACCGGCCCGCTCGATCACCCTGATGCGAACACCGCTTTCGGCAACGCGGACCCATGGCTGGGAACGGCCCCATGACGGTTGGCATGGCGGTGCTCTCTGCTCGTCCGGCACGATCGGTCATACGGGGTTTACCGGCGTGGCCCTCTGGGTCGACTTCGACAAGGGCCGAGCCTGGACCCTTCTTACCAACCGCATTCACCCGACGCGCCACTTCGACAGCGGCATTCTGGCGCTCCGTCAGGCCGTCAGCGATCTCGTCAACGCAGCATAGGAGTCTGACCATGGAACCAATCTGGGCAGTCGGTCTGATGACCGGAACCGTCCTCGACGGCAATATCGATGTCGCCATGCTGAAGACGGACGGCGAGCGCGTCGAGGAATTCGGCCCCTATGTTTTGGCCCCTTATCCCAGCTGGATTCGAGAACTGCTGGAAGAGACGCTGCGGCAGGCGCGCGCATGGAATTTCGAAGGACCTGAACCGGCGATCTTCAAGGCGGCCGAGGAAGCCTTGACGCGAGCACAGTCGGAAGCCGTGAAGGAACTCGTGGAAAGCAACGGCATGACGATGGCAGACATCGGCGTCGTCGGCTTCCATGGCCAGACCGTCTTGCATCGCGCGCCGCAGAAGGACCGGCTGGGGCAGACGCGCCAGCTTGGCGATGGCGAGCTGATGCGGTCCATTCTCGGCACCAAGATCGCCTATGATTTCCGCTCGGCCGACATGCGCGCCGGCGGCCAGGGCGCGCCGCTTGCTGCTGCCTATCATACCGCGCTGCTGCGCGGGGCGGGTGCAGCAGGAGAGGCGGCCATTCTCAATCTCGGCGGCGTTGCGAATGTCACATGGTGGGATGGAGAGGGCAATTTCGTTGCTTTCGATACCGGCCCGGCCAATGCGCCGCTCAACGATTTCATCAAGTCGCACGGGCTTGGCGAGATGGACCGCGACGGTGCGCTTGGAGCTGCCGGCAAGGTCGATGAGGCACGGCTCGAGCGGCTGCTGCAGCACCCCTATATGACTGCACCCTATCCGAAATCGCTGGATCGTTTCGATTTCGGTGCCGCCATGGCAGATGGCCTCGGCCCGGAAGATGGCGCCGCCACGCTTTCGGCCTTCACGGCAAGCGCCGTCGGCAAGGCGCTGGACCTGCTGCCGCGCAGGCCCACTAAGGTCGTCGTCAGCGGCGGCGGCCGACACAATCCGACGATCATGTCGATGCTGAAGAGCCGGGCCGGCGTCGAGCCGATCTTTGCCGAGGATCTCGGCTGGCGCGGCGATGCTGTCGAGGCCGAATGCTTTGCCTTTCTCGCCGTACGCGTTCTGCGTGGCCTGCCGATCAGCTTTCCTGGCACGACGGGCGTGCCGGCGCCGATGCGCGGCGGACGCCTTGCGGAGTAACAGCCTGCGCGTTGGCTGTCGCGCGAGAGGTTTTCGCTTCCGTCCATCGATGATATGAAGAGGCCGCGAATTTGCGATCGGTTGGTGTCGGACGGATATCGCTTAAATGGCAGGCAGGCATTACCGAGCAGGCTTCTTCGGCATCATCGTCGCTTTTGCGATCGCATTTTCCATTGACGGTTTTGCTTTCAGACCCGCGAGAGCTCAACCGGAATGGACTGTCGCACCACCTGTCTGCATTTCGGGGCCGCTGACGACGGAGACGGGCCAAACGCTGTGCCTGCGCAAGGACAGCTACAATCGCGATCTCTGCACCGCCATCGAATATTTCGCGCATGCCAACCGTCTGCCGCCGGATTATCTGGCACGGCTCGTCTGGCGCGAAAGCCTGTTTCGCTCCGATGCCGTCAGTCCCAAAGGCGCGCGCGGTATCGCGCAGTTCATGCCGGGAACAGCGAGGCTGCGTGGCGTGCGCGACAGCTACGATGCGCTTGAAGCGCTCGGCAAGGCGGCAACCTATCTCGATGAATTGCGGGGCCGCTTCGGCAATCTCGGGCTTGCGGCGGCTGCCTATAATGCCGGCGAGGGCGGTCTTGCCAATTTCCTGAATTCGGGCGGGCTTCCCTATGAGACGCGCAACTATGTGAGCGCGATCACCGCCCACAGTGTCGAAGAATGGCGCGATGATCCGCCAGATATAGCAGCCCCCGTGCTGGATAAGAGCAAGCCGTTTGTCGATTCCTGCGTCGCCCTTGCTCAGAGCCGACGCCTGAAACCCATTCCGTTGGAGCAGGAGCGGCCGTGGGCGCCCTGGGGTGCGCAATTGGCCGAGCATTTTCAGCTGGATGCCGC
Source organism: Rhizobium sp. ERR 1071 (assembly GCF_007828675.1). Taxonomy (NCBI): domain Bacteria; kingdom Pseudomonadati; phylum Pseudomonadota; class Alphaproteobacteria; order Hyphomicrobiales; family Rhizobiaceae; genus Rhizobium; species Rhizobium sp. ERR 1071. Next base: position 426,077 of record NZ_VITM01000004.1, read on the forward strand.
TCGCCGTCTGTTTACCGCAAATATCCGGAAGCTGCCGTCACCGCTGAATTTGGAGAAGCCGTTGATCGTGCGGCAGCGCAATGCCGACTTCGGTCGCCGGGTCCGTTATGCGGCGCGCATTCCGCGGCAAACGCGGGAGGAAGCGGATGCCGTTTGCACGCAGGTCCGGCAGCAGGGCGGCAGTTGCCTGGTTTTTAAGAACTGAGTTTGGGGCGCGTCAATACCTGCGTCATTTGCGGCCGGCGCGTATCGATTGTTTTGTCAAGTGCCTATTGGTAGCGCTTTACTCTCTCCTGCCGCCCGCTTATTCGTTAGAGATCGGCATTTGGGAGGAAGCCGTTTGGGTAGCCAAAGGAGCGTATGATGACGCAGAAGCGTGAAGTCCCCGGTATCCGTCCCTATAATAGCCCAGCTGGCGGTTGGGGAGCCCTGAAGGCAACCGCCAAGGCGGTTCGCGACCAGATGGATGTCACCGAGGCGCCGGGCCTTCTCCTGCGCACCAACAAGCCCACGGGCTTCGATTGCCCTGGCTGTGCCTGGCCCGACAAGGAACACACCTCCACCTTCCAGTTCTGTGAAAACGGCGCCAAGGCGGTCACCTGGGAAGCGACGAACAAGCGCGTGACGCCGGAATTCTTCGCCGAACATACGGTCAGCGAGCTTTTGACCTGGAGCGATTATGAGCTCGAAAATGCCGGCCGGTTGACCCATCCGATGGTCTACGACCACGCATCCGATACCTACCGGTCGATTGCCTGGGAAGACGCCTTTGCCCGCATCGGCGACGTCATGCGCAGCCAGCCCGATCCGGATATGGTCGAGTTCTACACATCCGGCCGTGCCTCCAACGAAGCGGCCTTCCTCTTCCAGATCTTCGCGCGTGAATACGGCACCAACAATTTCCCCGATTGCTCGAACATGTGCCATGAGGCGACCAGCGTCGGCCTGCCGCAATCGATCGGCATTGGCAAGGGCACCGTCTCGCTCGACGACTTCGATGAATGCGATCTGATCATCTCCATGGGGCACAATCCCGGCACAAATCATCCGCGCATGATGGGTACGTTGCATGGATGCTCGCGCCGCGGCGTGCCGATCATTGTCTTCAACCCGCTGAAGGAGCGGGCGTTGGAGCGTTTTGCCGATCCGCAGGATCCGATCGAGATGGGAACCTTCAGCTCGACCCGAATCGCGTCGTCCTATTATCAGGTGAAGATCGGCGGCGATGCCGCCGCGCTCAAGGGAATCATGAAAGCGGTTCTGGCGCTGGCCGAAACATCACCTGAAGTCCTCGATCATGCCTTCATCGCCGAACACACCACCGGCTTCGAAGCCCTTGTTGCCGATATTAACCGGACTGAGTGGGCCGATATCGAGCGGGTCTCCGGGCTCGCCCGCGCTGATCTGGAACGAGTAGCGGAGATCTATGCCAAGTCGAAGGCCACGATCGTCGCCTACGGAATGGGCATCACCCAGCATGCCAAGGGAACCGCGAATGTGCAGCAGATCGCCAATCTCTTGTTGCTACGCGGCAATTTCGGCAGGCCTGGTGCCGGCATCTGCCCGCTGCGCGGCCATTCCAACGTCCAAGGCAATCGCACCGTCGGAATTACCGAGAAGCCGACGCCGGCTTTGATCGAGGGCATCGAACGTGCCTTTGGCTTCACCGCGCCGGCTCATCATGGTCACGATGCCGTCGCCGCCATGCAGGCTATGGCGGAAGGGCGCTCCAAGGTGCTCATCTGCCTCGGCGGCAATTTCTCGATCGCGCTTCCCGATCCGGAACTCTGCGCGCAGGCGATGCGCAAGCTCGATCTCGCCGTTCACATGAATACCAAGCTCAATCGCTCCAATCTGCTTATTGGTAAGGAATCCTTCCTGTTCCCCGTACTTGGCCGCACTGAACAAGACGTTCAGGCTACCGGTGCGCAATCGGTGACGATCGAAGATTCGATGTCGATGGTACATGCGTCGCGCGGACGGCTGAAACCGGCCTCCGACCAGCTGCGTTCGGAACCTGCGATCGTCGCGGGAATAGCGCAGGCGACCCTGCCGAACAGCAAGGTTGCCTGGATGGAGCTCATCACCGACTACGATCTGATCCGCGACAAGATCGAAATCGTCTATCCGGATTTCGCCGACTATAACGAGCGCATCCGCGTGCCGGGTGGCTTTCGCCTGCCGATCGGACCGACCGAGCGCGTCTGGAAGACGCCGTCCGGCAAGGCAGAATTCAAGCTCTTTGATGGTCTGAACGAAGATATCTCGCTTTCGGATGGAACTATCCTCAAGCTCGCTACAATCCGCAGCCACGACCAGTACAATACGACGATCTATGGGCTCGATGACCGCTATCGTGGCGTCTTCGGCCGCCGCGACATCCTGTTCATGAACGACAAGGATCTGAAAGCAAAGGGCCTGGAGCACGGCGATCTGGTTGAGATCGAAACGGCGCTCCCATCGGGTGCCAAGCGATTGCTGAAGCTGACGGCGATTTCCTACGATATTTCCGAGGGCTCCGTCGCTGCTTATTACCCGGAGGCAAATTGCCTGATCCCGATCGACTATCAGGACAAGGAAAGCGGCACGCCGTCGTATAAATCCGTTCCGGTGCGGGTCAGCAAGGCGGCATAGTTTCGTTTTGCCTTCTAGCCGTCTTTTGCCATCTTGATGGCTGACTATCCTGTGGCTATGTTAGTTGGAACAGGAGACAGATATGGCTGAACCACAACTATCCGTTCGCAGTGCTCGAGCACGTGACCTCGCGCATCGCCTTGCGCGGCGTGAAAACCGGACGATCGCCGATGTCGTCGAACGAGCATTGGAAGCCTATGAAATTCGCGAGGCTGGTCGCGAACCCGCATCGTCTTTCTATGCTCGAATGGCGATGAGGGATGATGATGATATCGACCTCGAATCCGTCATTCGCGATGGGCGTCAACCCAATCACGGTATTGATCTGTGATATTTCTGGACACGAATGTCATCTCCGAAACTTTCCGGAAACTGCCTGACGAGGCTGTGATATCGTGGCTTGGTCGGTATGATGCGGAGATAGCACTTTCCACTGTGGCTATTGCTGAAATCGCCTTTGGTATTCAAAAGATTGCTCCCGACCAGAGGGCTGCCCGGCTTGAGCAGAGATTATCTGAATGGCGCCATCGTTTCGCGGATCGGATCTTCGGTCTTACCGAAGAAGCCGCATTAGACTACGGCGAGCTAATGGGTGCAGCGAAGAGGCAAGGACGACCAATGTCGACGGCGGATGGCATGATTGCAGCCATCGCCCGCGTAAATGGCGGACGTTTGGCCACTCGCAATCTGTCCGACTTCCGTGAGACTGGGCTGGATCTGATATCTCCTTGGGAATTCTAGTCCGCTTGCAATGGTGACGACCTTTCCGGCATATGTGCGGTTGCTCGAGAAGACAGCTACCGCAGCCGTCCTCCCTGCTTGTCGAAATAGCGCCGACGTTCGGGCGGGCAATGCAGATGGAGCGTGTCGCCGCGCTCTATCTCCGGTCCGTCGCGATATTCAGCGATGATCGCCTGGCCGTCCTCTGTCTGGCAGTAGAGATAGCGTGTGCCGCCCAGATATTCGGTGACGTCGACCGTCACCCGCACGGCATCGTCGGCATTTGACGCGACGACGAAATGTTCAGGGCGCATGCCAAGCAGAATCGTTTCGCCCGCCGATGGCTTGGTCTGTGAAAGGTCAACCTTGATGCTGTCGTTTCCGACCTTTGCCGTCCCGTCATCCGACCATGTCGCGCCGATCATGTTCATCCTTGGCGAGCCGATGAAGCCGGCCACGAAACTGTTAGCCGGGTCTTCATAGACCTCGCGCGGAGTGCCGACCTGCTCGATCCGGCCGTCCCTCAGCACGACGATCTTGTCGGCGAGCGTCATCGCCTCGGTCTGGTCATGGGTGACATAGATCATCGTATTGCCGAGTTCCCGGTGAAGCCGGGCAATTTCAATGCGCATGGAGACGCGAAGTTCCGCGTCGAGGTTGGAGAGCGGCTCGTCGAAGAGAAAGACATCCGGCTCGCGAACGATGGCGCGGCCGATGGCGACACGCTGGCGCTGGCCGCCGGAAAGCTGTCCCGGGCGGCGGTCGAGGAGATGATCGATCTTGAGGATCGCGGCGGCGGAGCGCACGCGTCTTTCGATTTCGGATGCATCGGTCCGGGCCATTTTCAGCCCGAAACCGAGATTGTCGCGAACGCTCATATGCGGATAGAGCGCATAGGACTGGAAGACCATGGCGATGCCGCGCTCGGACGGATCGAGATCGGTGACGTCCCGGCCCTTGATGGCGATCTCACCGTCGGTCACCTCCTCCAGCCCGGCAATCATGCGCAGCAGCGTGGATTTGCCACAGCCGGAGGGGCCGACAAAGACGACGAAAGCGCCTTCCGGTATGTCGAGATCGATGCCATGAATGACCTCCAGCCCGCCGAAACTCTTGCGGACGCCGGTCAGGCGCATACCGTTCTTCGTCATGTCAGGCTCCGCGCTGCAGCTGATCGGCGCGGATCCAGACCAGCATCTCGCCCGGATCGCGATTGTCCCAGAGATGATAGGGCACGAAACGCGCGGTGGAGGCAGCGCTTTTCGGTGGTGTCGTCCGATAGAGATCGGAGCCCCAGTCGGCCTCATCGCGCATAACCGAAACATCGAGCGCTACCGCGCCCTCCAATGCGGCAATTTCCGTCGTCTTGGCGGAAGCCGGATCGCTGGAAAGCGAGATGCCGTTGAGGTCGTGACCATTGTCGGTGGTTTCGACGCAATAGACGAGCGGACCCCGCATCAGGGCCGCACGACCGGCGTCCTGGCGGACTTTCGGATTGGCAAACAGCGTGCGCGGGATGAGCGGAAGGGTGAGGTCGACGCTGTCGCCCGCCTTCCACTCGCGCTCGATACGGGCATAGCCATCGACAGTGATCGCTGCCAAATCGATCGATGCACCATTGATTGCAAGCGTCGCGCCCTCGGCCCATTCGGGGATGCGCAGCGATAGTGCGAATTTGGCTGCGCGATCGGGATTGACCTCGAAGCGAATGGCGCCATCCCAAGGATATCGCGTTTCCTGTGAGAGCTGCACGGTCACGCCGCCGGCAAGCGGCACGCGCGCCTTGCTCTCGCCGTAGAGATGGACGGCAATCTCATTGTCGGCCGCGGCGTACATGTAGGAGCCGACGGAGGCGAGAAGACGCGCGATATTGGGCGGGCAGCACGGGCAATGGTGCCAGATCCAACGGTGATGCTTGCCGGCGCTCTCCAGCGGATTTTCGTAGAAGAAGGTCTTACCGTCCTGCGATAGCCCGGCCATTGCACCGTTATAGAGCGCCACTTCCATGATGTCGGCATAACGGCGGTTCGGGCCGCGGCCGAGCATGCGGTTGGCCCAGAAGACCAGACCGACGGAGGCGCAGGTCTCGGCATAGGCGCTCTCGTTCGGCAGGTCGTAATAATCGGTGAAGCCTTCGTTCGAGGCAGCCGGCCCGATGCCGCCCGTCACATACATCTGCTTGGTCGTCAGGTCGTCCCAAAGCGTCTCGAGGGCCGAGGTCAGCGTATCATCGTTATATTCCGTGGCGATATCGGCCATGCCGGAATAGAGATACATGGCGCGCACGGCATGGCCGACGACCTTGGTCTGTTGGCGCACCGGCAGATGCGACTGGCTGTATTCGTAGGTCTTCTGCACGAAGTTCTTCGGGTCGCGGCCGTCGCGAAGCGCTTCCTCAGTGAAGAAATGCGGTTCCTGGCCACGCTCGTCGATGAAGTATTTCGCGAGATCGAGATATTTCGTCTCGCCGGTGACCCGGCCGAGCTTGACGAGCGCGAGCTCCACCTCTTCATGGCCGCAATAGCCGCGCAGCTGGCCTTCGCCATGCCCGAAGACGGTAATCATGTAATCGGCAAAACGGCTCATGATATCGAGCAGCTTGCGCTTGCCCGTTGCCTGGTAATAGGCGACGGCAGCCTCGATCAGATGGCCGGCACAATAGAGTTCGTGATGATCGCGCAAATTGGTCCAGCGGCGGCCTGGCTGGACGCGCTGGAACCAGGCGTTCAGATAGCCGTCCTCCTGCTGCAGCTTTTCATACATGTCGATGATGGCGTCCGCGCGCGCTTCCAGTTCGGCATTAGGGTGGCGATAGAGCGAATAGGCGATGGTTTCGATCGACTTGCCGAGATCACTGTCCCAGAACATCTGCGTCGAGCCTGACCAGGTCTGCAAGGGAATGACGATGCCGGGGCTTGGCTGGCTGACGTCGATGGCCTTGATCATGCCGGCCTCGACGCAGCGGTCGAGTAGCGTCGCTGCGGTGGAATTGCAGATGGCATCCTGGCGAGCACCGAAGAGCCCTCCAAGTTCGACATTCGGAACGGGCAGGGGGCGAAACTGGCGACTTTGCTTGTCAGACATGGCTTTGATCCGTTGTTGAAAGGGTTATTTCACGGCGCCGGCCATCAGCCCGCGCATGTAATAGCGTTGCAGAAGCAGAAAGACGATGACGCAGGGGATGGTCATGACGGCAATGCCGGCCTGGACCGCACCCCAGTTGACTGCACCGAGGCGACCGGTCCTGACGGCGATCATCAGCACCGGCAGCGTGAATTTCTCGTTGCTCGACAGGAGCACCAAGGCTGCCAGGAACTCGTTCCAGGCGTTAAGGAAGGCGAAGATCGCAACGGTTGCGACACCCGGCAGCACCAGCGGGAAGAGAACGCGGAAAAGAAGCTTCAGATCACGCGCGCCATCGATGCGCGCCGCCTCCTCGATTTCCTTCGGTACGGCGTCGAAGGCATTGCGCATCATGAAGACGGAAAAGGGAAGCTGCAGCGTCACATAGACGAGCGTCAACCCGATCAGCGAATTGTTGAGGCCGAGCCGTGCCAGAATGATGAAGAGCGGCGTCAGGATCGACTGGAAGGGGATCATCAGCGTTGCGATGATCAGAATGAATAGGGCGCCCTTGAAGGGGAAATGATAGCGCGAGAAGCCGTAGCCGGCGAGCAGGCTGACGATCACGGTCAGAAGCACCGTTGCGACGGAGACGAAGAGCGAGTTCAGCGTATGCTGGACGACCCCGGCGCCAAAGCCATCGAGCGAGCGATAGGCGTCGAAGCTGAAGCCGGTTGTCGGCCATGGCGGCAGCGGCGGCAGGCTGGCTTCAGTTCCATGCCGGAACGATGACAGCAGCGCGATCGCGAACGGCGCGAAGAAGAAGATGACGATGACGACGCCGATGCCGTGATAGCCGATGCTGCCCCGGAGCTTGCGCCTTGCGCGGCGCTCCTTTGCTGTAGTCATGGCTTGTCCTCCCCGACGCGCAGCAGCCAGAGCTGGACGATGCTGATCAGCACCAGGATGACGAGAAGCGCGATCGAGAGCGCCGCGCCATAGCCGAGATTGAAGGACACGAAGGACTGGTTGAAGATGTAGTAGACGACCGAAATCATGCGGTTCTGCGGGCCGCCTGATGTCATGATGTAGAACTGGTCGAAGGCGAGCACCGAGCCCGTGATGGAGATGATCAGCGCGAGCGCGATCGTGCGGCGCATTAGCGGCAGGGTCAGATGCCGGAAGCGCTGCCAGCGCCTCGCGCCATCGATGCGGGCCGCCTCGGTCAGCTCGGAGGGGATCGCCTGCAGGCCGGTCAGCAGAATGATCATGGTAAAGCCGGCGATCTTCCAGACCACCATGACGATGATCGTTGCGAAGGCCATGTCGAAATCGGCAAGCAGGTTCGGCCTCTTGTCGACAAGACCAAGCGCCAGCGCGACCGGCGCGAAGAAGCCGGCGTCGACATTGGCAAGCCAGACCCAGAGCAACGAAGCCGTTGCAAGTCCCACGACGACCGGAAGGAAGATGATCGTTCGGTAGAAGCCGACGAACGGCTTGTGCTTTTCGACGAAGAAGGCGAGCGGAAAGGCAACGGCGAAGATCGCGATGGTGACGATGACGGTGTAATAGGCGGTGAAGCGCAATGCTGCCATGAAGCGCATGTCGGAGATCATGCGGACATAGTTTCCAAAGCCAATCCATCGGGGATTGCCGAGCAATGGCCAGTTGTGGAAGCTCATCCAGACGGTAAAGACCACGGGCAGCACGAAGAAGACGATAACGAGCGCCATGGCCGGCGCGATGTAGAGAAACCCGTGCCAGCCGGCACGCTTTCGCCGTTTTCGCGGACGCGCGGTTGCGATAGCTCCAGGGCCAGCCATGGAATGCTCCCGATATTGCGATGGAGGGACCGGGGAGTATCGAAGCTCCCCGGCGTTCATGGGTCGATTATTGTTGGGCGTTGTCGATGATCGACTGCATCTCCGATTGGGCATTGGAGAATGCGCCATCGACATCGCTTCCGAAGATAGCCGCGTTGGTGAAGCCCGCCCAGGGACCGTTGGCGCTGTTGATCAGGTCGTTGAACTGCAGCGTATAGGGCGTCTTGGCGACAGCAATCGCCTTCAGGCCGACCTGCATGCGCGGATCCAGGCCCTGCAGCACCTGGTCGGCGATATCGCCGCGCGTCGGCAGGCTACCATATTTCGCCATGATCTTCTGTCCCTCAAGCGAATAGGTGTATTCGAGAAACTTTTTCACGGCATCGAGCTTCTTCGTGCCCTTGGATATGACGAAATTATCGCCGCCGGCAAAAGAGGACGGCTTGCCGTCGACGCCGGGGATCAGGGTCACGCCGAAGTGGATATCGGGATATTGCGTGATCAGCGTGCCGATCGAGAAGGCGCCGATGCTCTGCTGGCCGATCTTGCCGTTGCTGATGCTGAGGAAGTTGGCGCCGGTGTCACTTGCGGCACCCGCCGGCACCAGATCCTTCTTGACCATATTGCGGTATATATCGACCGCCTTGCGCATTTGCGGCGTGTCGAGCGTCGCCTTCTTGCCGTCTTCCGAGAGAATGTCGGCGCCGGCACCCCAGACAAGCGGCGTAAAGGTGAAGATCATGCAGCCGCCGCAGCCGCCGCCGGAGAAATAGAACCCGTAGGTATCGCTGCCGAGCGCGCGGATCTTTTCGGCATTGCTCGTGATCTCGTCCCAGCTGGTCGGCGCCTTTTCAGGGTCGAGGCCCGCCTTTTTGTAGAGATCCTTGTTCCAGGCAAAGACCGACGTCTCGACGGAGAGCGGCAAGCCATAGATGTGGCCGTCATAGGTGCCGAGCTTCACATGCGAGGGCGACAGCGAATTGAAATAGGGCAGGCTCTTTGCCCAGTCCGTCAGGTCCTCGAGTTGGCCGGCGGCAGCAAAGGCCGGTGTATAGATGAGGTCCATCGACAGGGCGTCGGGCGCCTGGCCGCCGGCAATGGCGGTCGCATATTTCTGCACGAGTTCGGCAAAAGGCACTTCGGTCAGCGTGACCTTGTCCTCATGGCCGGCATTATAGGCTTCGACGACCTTCTTGAAGGAATCGCCGATGCCGCTTCGCACCCACATGGAGATGTTTTCGGCGGATGCGGCGGATGCAAGCATTAGGGATATAAGGCCGGTGGCGGCCAGAAATCGCTTCATCATGTTCTCCTCCCATGGGGCTACTCCCATCAGCCCCTTTTCCTTTGATCAACGACCGGGGTTTCCCCCGCATGATTGCCGCACGATAAGCTCGCAGGGCAAAGTTCTGATGCCAGGTTCGACGCTGCGTCCTTCCGCAAGCGCGAGAACCGTCAGCCCGGCCTCACGGCCAAGGGCTTTAAGATTCATATCGACCGTCGTCAGCGGCGGCCGGGTCTGGGCGGCGACGATCTCCCAATTGTCGAAACCGACCACCGAGACATCCTCCGGCACCCGTACGCCGCGCTCACGAAGCGCATCGACGACTGCACGGGCAATCTGGTCGTTGCCGCAGAAGATCGCATCCGGCTTTGCTCCGGCCACGCTCCAGAGCTTTGCGACGGCCTCGTGTCCCCAGGCCTCGGACCACATGCCGAACATGACCGGCAGTTCGTCTCCGGCGAGGTCGCGATAGGCCTTGGCGCGCTCACGCACTGAAACGAAGCTTTCAGGACCGGTCACATGGGCAATCCGGCGTCGGCCAAGCCCCTGCAACCATTCTACAGCAAGGGCAGCCCCCTGATAGTCATCCGCGCAGAAGGTGACGCTTCCCGGCGCCCCTTCAGTGAAGGCATAAATCACGGGAATCGGCAGATTGGACAGATCCACCGGCAGGCGGCGGTCGATCCGCTTTCCCGAGGCGATAATGCCATCCACATGCTTGTCCAGCATCGCGTCCACATGAACCTTCCCAAGCGCCGGATCGTCCTCGATCGTGCAAAGAAAAACCGAGACGCCGTGATCGACGAGTGCCTCCGTGATGCCGGCCATGACCGGCAGCGTGAAACGTCCGTAGGTATCATTTGTCAGAAGACCGATCGTGAACGTGCGATTGCTGAGCAAACCCTTGGCCAAGGCATTCGGACGGAAGCCTATGTCGGCGGCAGCGCGCTTGACCCTCTCGCGGGTCTCGTTGCCCATGCGGCCGGTATTGTTCAAGGCCTTGGATGCCGTTGAAATGCTCACGCCTGCAGCCGCCGCAACGTCATGGATCGTTGCACGTCCGCTTTTCGCACGCTGATTTTCCAGATGTCTTCTCCCAGTCAGTTTTCGTGAGAAAAGCTTTTCTCACGGCGAGAGTCAATATGAGAAAAGCTTTTCTCAAAAATTTCTGTGCAGGAGAGAAGGAGGCCCGGAAGCTGGATGAGGGCCGCAGCGAATTTGCAGGTTACTGCAGAATGTGCGCCATGAAAACGAAGCGGCGGCTGAGACCCTGCGGGTCCCGACCGCCGCTTAAGTTCTAGATCGCTGTCAGCTTTAGCCGATTGTCATCAGGCTGGCATTGCCACCGGCCGCCGCGGTGTTGATCGACGTCGTTATTTCCTCGAGCAGCCAGTTGAGGCAATAGGCGTCGGGGTTCTTGGCAATGTCCTCGCTCGACGCTGCCTGTGTGAGAACCAGCGGGCCGGGGATAGCCGCGATTGTCTTGATCGCCTGCTGGACGCGTGCAGCATCACCTTCGATGAGAGCGCCGGCAAACGGTCCATCCGCTGTCCAGTCCTTTGTCCAGGAGATGCGGTTTGCGACCTGCGCAGGCAAGCCATGAAGCTCGCCCTGCAGGCCCGATGCAGCATCGATGACGATTGAATTGCCTGTCGCAAGGCCTGCGGCGATTTGGACATGCAGACCAAGTGCTGTCTGCGGAGCGAGCAGAATTCTCCCTCGCGGATGCAGCGCATAGAGGTTCAGCTCGCCAACCGGGCCTTGCAGTTCGGTATTGAAGCCGAGCGACGACTGGGCGGCGACGACACGAGCCTGTTTGGCCGCATTCCCAGTGCCCTTGCTTTCGAGCCAGGCGATGAACTGCTGTGCAGCCGGATCGGCCTGCACGGAGGCATCGCGCAACGGTTCGGTCGGGGAGGCGACAAGGCGGCGCAGGTACATTGGGCCGCCGGCTTTCGGCCCCGTGCCGGAAAGGCCACGTCCACCAAAGGGCTGGACGCCGACGACAGCGCCGATGGTATTGCGGTTGACGTAGAGATTGCCGGCACGGACGCGCTCCGTGACATGGGCGATCGTATCGTCAAGCCGGGTGTGCAGGCCGAAGGTCAGGCCGTAGCCGGAGGCATTGATATCGGCGATCAGCTTGTCCAGGTTCTTGCGTTGATAGCGCATGATATGAAGAACGGGACCAAAGACTTCGCGCTTCAGATCGCTCAGCTTCTTCAGCTCGATGATTGTGGGAGCAACGAACGTGCCTTTCTCGGCGCTTTCGGGAAGGTCGAGCTGTTCGACATTGCACCCAAGCTTGCGCATGCGTTCGATATGCTCGTCGATGCGGCGCTTGGCGTTGTCGTCGATGACGGGGCCGATATCGACGGCGAGCCGATCGGTCCTGCCGACCGAGAGTTCGCGAAGAGCGCCGCGCAGCATTGCTAGCGTGCGATCGGCGACTTCTTCCTGCAGGCAGAGGATGCGCAGGGCCGAGCAGCGCTGGCCGGCGCTGTCGAAGGCCGAGGCGATGACATCGCCGACGACCTGTTCGGCAAGGGCCGAGGAGTCGACGATCATGCCGTTCTGCCCGCCGGTTTCGGCAATTAACGGAATCGGCTTACCGAATTTGGAAAGCCGTTCGGCCAGCTGAGCCTGGATCAGGCGGGCAACTTCCGTGGAACCGGTGAACATGACGCCGGCGGTTTCCGAAGCGTCGACGAGGGCGGCACCCATTTGCCCCCCGCCCGGGACAAATTGCAGAACATCGCGCGGAATGCCCGCCTCATGCAGGATGCGGACGCCTTGGGCTGCGATCAGCGGCGTATTGCCGGCGGGTTTGGCGACGACCGGATTGCCGGCGACCAGTGCGGCCGCGATCTGGCCGGTAAAGATCGCCAATGGGAAGTTCCATGGGCTGATGCAGACGACGGGGCCGAGGGGCACGCTCTCCGGCTTCAGTACTTGACGTGCCTGCGCAGCATAATAGCGAAGGAAGTCGATAGCTTCACGGATTTCACCGACCGCGTTCGCAGCCGATTTTCCGGCTTCGCGGATGGTCAGCCCGACGAGAACAGGCATCTCGCTCTGCATGAGATCGGCAGCACGTTCAAGAATGGTGGCCCGCTCAGCAGGGTTCACCGCGGCCCAACCTTCGGCTGCCGCGGCGGCAAACCGCATGACGTCGGCTGCATCCTGCGGCTCAAGCTCGGTGACGTGGCCGACGACATCGCCATGATCGGCGGGGTTGAGGACGGCGCGAGCCACGCCGCGTTCGGAGGCGTCGGCGAGAAGCGGCTTGGCGATCCAGTTCCTGGCTGCCGAGGCTTGCAGCTGCGCGGAGAGATCGGTTAGCGCCGCTTCATTCGACAGATCGACGCCGGCGGAATTCCGTCGCGCGCTACCGAACAGATCGGCCGGGAGAACGATCTTGTCGTGCTGTGCGCCGACCACGGTCATGCCGCGCACGATCTCGACGGGATCGGCAATCAGCTCGGAAACGGGCACGGCTGGGTCGGCGATCTTGTTGACGAAGGAGGAATTGGCGCCGTTCTCGAGCAGGCGGCGGACGAGATAGGCAAGCAGCGTCTCATGTGTGCCGACCGGCGCGTAGATCCGGCAGGGGCGATTGAGATTTTCGGCGCCGACCACCTCTTCGTAGAGCGGCTCGCCCATGCCGTGCAGGCACTGGAACTCGTATTTGCCGATAGCAAAGTCGTCCCCGGCCATATGGTAGATGGTCGCCAGGCTTTGGGCGTTGTGGGTGGCAAATTGCGGGAACACTACGTCGGTCGCGGCCAGGAGCTTCTTGGCGCAGGCGATGTAGGAGACGTCTGTATAGATCTTGCGTGTATAGACCGGAAAGCCTTCCAGGCCGTCGAGCTGCGCGCGCTTGATCTCCGCGTCCCAATAGGCGCCCTTGACGAGGCGAACCATCAGGCGATGCCTGGAGCGACGGGCAAGATCGATGATGAAATCGAGGACGAAGGGGCAGCGCTTGCCGTATGCCTGCACGACGAAGCCAATACCATCCCAGCCGGACAGATCCGGATCGAGGCACAGTTCTTCCAGAAGGTCGAGCGAGAGTTCGAGACGGTCTGCCTCTTCGGCATCGATGTTCAGGCCGATGTTGTAGCCCTTGGCAAGCAGCGCCAGCGCCTTCACCTTCGGCAGAAGCTCACCCATCACCCTGTCGGCCTGCGAGCGCGAATAGCGCGGGTGCAGCGCGGAGAGCTTGATGGAGATACCGGGGCCTTCATAGATGCCGCGGCCAGCCGAGGCCTTGCCGATCGCATGGATGGCGTTTTCGTAGTCGCGATAGTAGCGCTCGGCATCGGTATGCGTCGTCGCGGCTTCGCCAAGCATGTCGTAGGAATAGCGGAAGCCCTTTGCTTCGAGCGCGCGGGCGCGCTTCAATGCTTCATCGATCGTCTCGCCGGTGACGAATTGTTCGCCCATCATGCGCATGGCCATGTCGACGCCGCGGCGGATGACGGGCTCGCCGGCGCGGGCGATCAGCTTTGTCAGTGCGGCGGAAAGCCCGCCTTCGTTGACTGTCGATGTCAGCTTACCGGTGACGACCAGTCCCCAGGTCGCGGCATTGACGAACATCGAGCGGCCGCCGCCGATATGCGACTTCCAGTCGCCGCCGGCGATCTTGTCGCGGATCAGCGCATCGCGCGTCGCCGTGTCGGGAATGCGCAACAGCGCCTCGGCAAGGCACATCAGCGCGACGCCTTCCTGGCTGGAGAGGGAATATTCCTGCACCAGCCCCTCGACGCCGTCTCCCTTGTGTTTGGCGCGTAGCGCTTCGATCAGTTTCCTGGCCGTCTTCTTTGCCGCTTCGCGCGTCGTGTCCGGCAGGGTCGCCGCTTCGACAAGGAACGGCAGGCATTCGGTCTCGGAGCGTCTGTAGGCGGCAGTGATCGCCTGGCGAAGCGGGCTCTGCTCGCGAATGGGCGGCGCGAAATGCGAAAATGGGGCAGCGTCTGGAGCTGGTTCTTCAGTTGCGAGCTTGGCAGAGACAGTCATGATAACCTCAAGGTGCAAGGGGCCTAATGGTTTGAGCTGAGGTCAGCGATATTGCCACGCCCAGCTGTCCCATTGCTTCGACGAGAACATACTTCATTGCAGAAAAGCGTTCCGCCTTGAAACTGCGGCTTTCCAGTCATATTGAACTTCAATAGCGCTTATTTCAAATAGGAATGCCTGCGAAAATGACCAAATCCAGTGAAATTGACCAGTTCGACCAAAAGATCCTCGACGCCCTAGTCGAGGATGGCCGCATGTCGATCACGGAGCTTTCAGAGCGGGTCGGTCTTTCCAAGACTCCCTGTCAGGCACGGCTCAAGAAGCTGATCGATTCCGGCTATATCGACGGCTTCAAGGCCATCCTCAATCCGATCAAGCTTGGCCTCGATCACGTTGCTTTTGCCGAAGTGAAACTCACGGATACCCGTGAGGAGGCCTTGCTGAGCTTCAACAATGCCATCAAGAAAATCAAGGAAATCGAAGAGTGCCACATGATCGCTGGCCGCTTCGATTATCTCCTGAAGGTCCGGACGTCCGACATTCGCCGCTACCGCATTGTTCTCGGCGAAAAAATTTCCAGCCTGCCTTTCGTGGCAAGCACGTCGACCAATGTGGTGATGCAATCTGTCAAGGAAAACTGGTCGTAATTCCGCTTCCTGCTCCATCAGCCGGGCGAGGGGTCGCCGCTCTATTCATCTTGCCGGCTAAACAATGACCTAGATTTCGCCATTCGAATCGGATCATTGCAAGGCGCTAAAATAAGTAGGATGGAGTAGGCATGGAGACCAGTGCAGGCGACCGAGACCTTGTCGAGGTCATGAAGCGGTACTTTGCGGTGAAGGCAGAAGTCGAGGAAATAAAGCTCCGCCTGGAGGCGGCAAGGCGGGAAAGCGGCGAAGAGATCGACGCATTCTACAATCCGCGCACCAACGCGAACCACGCCGCCGACATCATTCGTTCTCATGCTCTCAAGCAGGAAATGGTACGTCTGATGGATTGGGCCGAAGGCTGGGGGCGGCAGAGCCTCACGCCGGATGTGGCCTGACGGTCGCATAAGGACCGCCAGGCTTCGATCGTGAAATCAGGTCGTTCAGCTATCCGATTTCAGTTTGCCCGCCGTGGCCCAGGATTCTTTCGATATCTCCGTGACGATGATTTCCACCGATTCCGGCGGGCAAGCGAGGGTTTCCACAGCGGCCCTGGTCGCTTCGCGAACGAAAGCGCGCTTCTGGTCTTGTGTGCGGCCGGGATGCATTTCCAAGCGGAGGATTGGCATGGCAACTCCTTGATAGATCATTGAATAGGTTCTGCCTGATGTCAGGCACCGCGGACTATCTTGCAAAACCAGCTGGCGATAAATACGCTCTTATTTGCTTCATTCCGAACCTATAGGTATGCAATCATGGACAAGTTGGCCGGCATGGCGATGTTCGTCAGAGTGGTCGAACAGGGCAGCTTTGCCGCCGCTGCCGACATAAGCCGGGTGTCGCCAGCCATGGTCGCCAAGCATATCAGGACGATCGAACAGCGGCTTGGCGCACGCCTGCTTCACCGCACGACGCGCCGTCATCAGCTGACCGAGGTCGGCAGGCTCTATTACGAGCGCTGCAAGACGGTGCTGGCGGAGGTGGAGCTAGCCGAGCAATCGGCCTCCGAACTGCAATCGGCGCCGCGCGGGCGCCTGCGGCTCGTCGCACCCGTCAGTTTCGGGACGCAAAGCCTCGTGCCGGCACTCGTCGACTATCTGCATGAGAATCTGGAGGTCAGCGTCGATCTGGCGCTCGACAATAATCCGCATGATCTGATCGGCGAAGGCTACGAACTCGGCATCCATATCGGCGATCTGACGGACACCAATCTCGTGGCGCGTCCGTTAAAACCCTATCGGCGTGTTCTCGCAGCATCGCCGGATTATCTGGATCGCCGTGGCAGGCCGCAAAGCCCTGAGGACCTTGCCAATCATATGTGTCTCGGCCATTCCTACTGGCGTCTACAGGGGCGCTGGCATCTCGTCGGCCCGGATGGGGAAACGCGCGAGATCGCCATCAAGGGCAGGTTCACCACCAATCAGGGCGGTGCTCTGCGCGTTGCCGCTCTGCATGGAGCCGGCATTGTGCTGCAGCCGGAACTGCTTCTGGCAGCCGATCTTGATGCAGGCCGGCTTGAGCCGGTTCTGCCCCTCTGGTCGTACCAGCCGACACCCATGCACCTTGTCTATGCACCGGACCGGCGCCCGACGGCCATGCTGCGCAGCGTTATCGATTTTCTCGTCGCTCGCTTCGGTTGACATTTTCACCTCTTTCATCCGCCACGGATCCATGATCAAATCTGATCATCGGGGGCAAGTGAGGGACGCGTGGCCAAGATTACGTTGAAGGATGTGGCGGCGGCCGCGGGTGTGGGAGCAGCCACCGTCGAGCGTGCACTCAACGGCCGCGGCAATGTGTTGCCGGAGACGGCGGAAAAGGTATTCATCGCTGCAAAGCGGCTCGGCTACCGTATGCCGCTCGCCGGCACTAGGCATGGTCTGGTGCGCATCGAAGTCGTGCTGCTCCGTCCTGAGACCTATTTCTACTCAAGGCTCAATCGCGCTTTCGAGCGCATCGCCGCCTTGCTCGATAAGGATATCCAGATCCAGCGCACTTTCGCCAGGGAAGACGATCCTGCCGATTTTTCACGTCATATCGCCAATCCGCAGGCGCGGCGTTCCGCCTTGATCGTCGTCGCGCCCGATCATCCCGATGTTGTCGGCAGCATCCGCAAGGCTGCCAGCGGCGGCATTCCTGTCGTGCAGATCATGACGCGGCCAGCGCTGGAGCTGCCTTACGTCGGCATCGACAACGAAGCGGCCGGTCGCACCGCTGCTTTCTACATGGCGCGCATGCAGGCTGGCATCTCAGGCACTTTCGTCGCGCTCTGCCACAGTGGTGCTTACGAGAACCACAAGGCACGTATTCGTGGTTTTTCCAGCTATCTGCTTGATCACGCGACCCCATTGCATCGCTTCGTCGAAGTCATGTTCGATGAGGATGATGAAATGAAAACGATCGAGCTGCTGACGAGTGCCTTCGCCCGATATCCCGACATTGTCGGCCTTTATAGCGCCGGCGGCGACAATGCCGCGATTGCGACGGTTCTGCGCCGATATCGTCAGCAGTCGGTCTTCTGGGTCGGGCACGAATTGTCCGACGCGACGCGCACCTATCTCAAGGAGGGGCTAATGACGATCGTTCTCGATCAGGCTCCGGAGGTTCAGGCTCGGCGTGCCATCGATCTGACACTGAAGCGGCTGGGCCTGATTGATACCGACGTGGATCTCGAACCGGTGCGGTTTCTAACCATTACTCCTGAAAGCCTCTGAAGACATTGGTGCGTCGGCTCAGATATCTCGCGCCAACCGGCGCTTGTTTGCTTTAAACCGCATAGGCGCCTAGAGGAGCGGAGTCTTGATTTTTCAAGCCTGTGGAATTAAGTATATCCCAATTGCATATCCCAAAATCAGGAGCCGAACATGACGAGTTCGACTGTATTCACCAGCAATCGAAGCCAGGCTGTGCGTCTGCCCAAGGCCGTAGCATTCCCTGAGGACGTACATCAGGTCGATATCCTGAAGATCGGTCGCAGCCGCGTGATCGTGCCGCAAGGTAAACGATGGGATGATCTCTTCCTTCATGGCCCCCGTGTCAGTGACGACTTTCTGGACGAGCGCGAACAGCCAGCGGTGGAAGAACGCGAGTCCTTCTGATGCTGACCTACATGCTCGATACGAATATTTGCATTTATGTGATGAAGACCTATCCGCCTGCCGTGAGGGAAAAATTCAACGCGCTGGCGGAGCAGCTTTGCATATCGAGCATAACCCTTGGCGAGTTGTATTATGGTGCGGAGAAGTCGACTCGGCGCGCGGAAAACTTGACTGCCGTCGAGCATTTCGTGGCTCGGCTGGAGGTTCTGTCGTTCGGCGACAAGGCGGCTGCACATTACGGACAAGTGCGAGCCGAGTTGGAGCGCGCAGGGACTCCATGCGGCCCGCATGACATGCAGATCGGAGCCCATGCCCGCAGCGAGGGGTTGATCGTGGTGACGAACAACATGAAGGAATTCATCCGCATGCCTGGCATTCGGGTGGAAAACTGGGTCTAGCGGTCGTGATCGTCGGCGTCGGGCTCGAGCAGTCCAGCTTGGTGCCTAAGCGATTGCGGCACTGGCAGCAATCAGCCAGTCGCGAAACGTTTCCGCATCGTCGGAAAGATGGTCGGCTTCGATCAGCCAATAGGACTTATCGGTATCCAACGCCGTATCGAACAGGGCAACCAGCGTTCCATTGCCCAATTCTTCTGCAATCAAGGCCGTTGGGCAGAGGCCCACACCTTGCCCGCCGATGACGGATCCGATCATCAAGCCGAAATCGGCAAAGATCGGTCCGGGTTTAGGAGGCTGGTGGATGCCTTCAAGGGTGAACCAGCGTGTCCAGACGGCCGTCGTTTCATCGTGCAGGAGGTCGACATTAAGGAGATCGGCTGGCGTCCTGATCGGTCCGTGACGGCGCTCATATTCTCTCGAACAGGTTGGCCGCGTTTCGGCGGGCAATAGGGAGATGGCATGCGTCGAAGGTCTAGGTCCGTGACGAATCAGAAGATCGACGCTTGCCTCCTCCGGCGTCCTCGCATCAAGCGCGTAGACGATATTGATCTGAATTTCAGGGTATTCCTTCTTGAATGCCTGCAATCGCGGTATCAGCCAACGGGTGGCGACGGAAGCGATGCAGGCCACGCTGACCGGCCGATTGTTGCCGGCAAGCCGCAGCTGCCGGGCGGCGATATCAATATGTCGAAGACCGTTTGCCACCGCTGCCCCGAAACTGCGGCCGGCCATGGTCGCAGTGACGCCACGGGCATGTCGCGTAAACAGCTTGATGCCAAGCCATTCCTCGAGGGCGCGCACATGCTGGCTGACACCCGCAGCCGTGAGATTGAGTTCAGCCGCCGCCTTGGCAAAACTCTCATGGCGAATGGCCGCCTCGAAGGCGCGAAGGGAGGCAAGCGGGACATGTTGCATCGGATAAGGCTAAGTAAAACTTGGTCAAAGCGCAAGGATAATCGCTGTTGCGCAGGCGCCTTGTATTCGTAGAGTGATGCCAAAACGAATGTCTTCCTGTCAGATCGGTGAGGAATGAAAGCCGCCATGAACAGTATTTTCGATATGCCCGCGCCCGGCGATGCCGAAGAGCGGCGTGGCAAGCCACCTGTCGTCGTCTATCCGAACGGCACGCTACCGCCCGCTGACATGGATGCGCTGCGATCGGCGCGGCAAACCATGACCAAGATGGCCGAAATCGTCGTCCCCCCGCGCGAGGGCGGCAGTTTTCGCGTGCCGAAGGGACATTTCTTTCGGATCGTCAGCGTGGAGGGAGCGCAGGTCGGCGATCTCAATCTGTGGAATGCCGCCGATCTTTCCGAGCGTTTCTTCAGCGGCAAGACGCGAGCGTTGCATGCCACCCATGTCGGTCTCGGCGATCGCCTGTGGAGCACGTTGCCCTATCTGCGCCCCATGGCGACGATCACGCATGATACGCTTGGCTGGTATGGCTGGGACGCGGACGGGGCAGGCGTTCATGACGTCATCGGCACGCGCTGCGATCCCTATACGAACCGGCTGCTGAAGGGCGACGACTATCACCATTGCTGCCATTCGAACCTGTCACGCGCGCTCGCCAAGGAAATGGACATCTCTGTCCAGGAGGCGGAGTTTCACGTTCACGACGTGCTGAATGTCTTCATGTGTACGGGCTTTACGCGTGACACCCATCAGTATTTCATGAAGGCGAGCCCCGTGCGGCCGGGCGACTTCATCGAGTTCTTCGCGGAAATCGATCTGCTTGGCGCTCTCTCAGCATGCCCTGGCGGTGACTGCGGCAGCGAACATTCGAGCGATACGGTGCCCTGCTATCCATTGCTGGTCGAAATCTGGCGGCCCAAGCCCGAAAGCCTCGTCGGGCGAATATTCCCGGAGCGCAATGCCTATCCGAGGACGCACGGACTGTAATTTGCCGGCCTAAAACAGTTTGCCGGCGGTCTTGGCCGCCGGCAAATCCAAATCATCCATCAAACGATGCGCCCATTCAGGACGATGCATCGTTGACCGCTTAGTTACAAACGCGAATGCGCTCGTAATGCCAGCCATAGTCATACTCGTTCTGGACGCGGCGATCCTCGTACCAGCATCTTGGCGGCGGCGGGGCGACTTCGTAAACCGGGCCTCTATTGGCAAGGGCGCCGCCGACGATCAGTCCGCCGAGGAGACCGGCAGCAACACCGCCGGCGATCGCGCCGCCATTGCCATGGTGGTGATGGCGACGCCAATCATCATGGCCGCGCCAGTCGCCGCGATGGCCGTCGTAATACTGTGCCTGTGCGCTGCTGACGGGCGCCAATGCGCCGCCTACGACCGTAGCGGCCAGCAAAACCGTAAGAACCGTCTTCTTTATCATGACCACCTCCAAAGCAGTCTTTGTGCTCAGCGAATGCGCGAGTCATCTAATTAACGTCTTCAGCATGATTATGTTCAGCTGAATATTCAATGAATGGCCCGTTCATCGGGCAAAGCGGCTGAAAATAACCCCTCCCACGGGCTCTGAGGCGCGAACTTGTCAATTTGGAGGCAGCCGCCGCGTCGCGTTCAGCCATTCGAGCGTCCGCGATTCGGGGTCTGGATTGCGAGTAATATCTGTCACGACTGCCGCGACATCGGCGCCGTGCTCAAATACGCCCGCAAGACGCTCGACCGTCAGGCCCCCGATTGCGACAAGCGGCCGATCGCCGATGCGAGCCTTCCACTCGCCGATCCGCTCAAGGCCCTGGGGCGCCCAGGGCATGGC
The DNA here is from genome assembly GCF_007828675.1 of Rhizobium sp. ERR 1071. NCBI lineage: Bacteria > Pseudomonadati > Pseudomonadota > Alphaproteobacteria > Hyphomicrobiales > Rhizobiaceae > Rhizobium > Rhizobium sp. ERR 1071. The sequence continues at coordinate 447,498 of NZ_VITM01000004.1, forward strand.
CTTGAGGACGGTCGGATAGATCGGTCCAAGCGCTATATAATCGGGTTCGGCAGCAAGTGCCGTCTCCAATTCCGCCTCATCATGCGTCGAAAGCCCCAGCTTCAATCCGGCATTCCGTATGGCGGAGAGATCGGCGTAAGCGAGATCCTCCTGGCCGAGATGGATGAAATCGCAGCGCTCCTCGGTCGCGAGCTGCCAATAATCATTGATGATCAGCTGGCATCCATGCGCGGCACAGATTGCCTTCGATTGGCGAATTTCCGCGCGAACGTCGGAGGTTGGGCGATCCTTGATGCGCAACTGCACCAGTCTGATGCCGAGCGGCACCAGCCTCTGTATCCAGGCGGCGCTATCGACAATGAGGTAGAACGGATCAAGCTTCATGAGAACACCGCCTTGCCGATGACGGGTGTCGATGGCACGGCCATGTCGCGCGGCTCCAGCATCCCGGCGCCAAATGCCTGCCTGCCGGCATCGATGGCCTTGGCGAAGGCTTCCGCCATCGCGGCCGGATCGCCGGCGCCGGCAACCGCTGTATTCAGCAGCACGGCATCGAAGCCAAGTTCCATGACGGTCGCTGCATGCGACGGCCTACCGATGCCGGCGTCCACGATCAGCGGTACCTCGGGAAAATGTGCCCGCATCGATCGCAGGGCCGAGAGGTTGAGCGGTCCCGCCGCCGTTCCGATTGGCGCGCACCAGGGCATCAGCACCTTGCATCCGGCTTCCAGCAGCCGCTCGGCCACGACAAGATCGTCCGTCGTATAGGGAAAGACCTCGAACCCCTCGTCGGTGAGGATTTTTGCCGCTTCCACCAGCGCGAAGACGTCTGGCTGCAATGTATCGTGGTTGCCGATCACCTCGAGCTTGATCCAGTTGGTCCGAAAAACCTCGCGTGCCATTTTCGCGGTCAGGACCACCTCGGAGACGCCGTGGCAGCCGGCGGTATTGGGAAGGACACGAACGCCGAGTTCGCGAATCATCTCGAAGAATGCACCGCCGTTGCGCCCGCCTGCCGTTTCCCTGCGCAGCGACACGGTGACGATCTCGGTTTGGGAACGTTTGACGGCTTCCGCCAGTACGACCGGAGAGGGATAGCGCGCCGTGCCGAGAAGAAGGCGCGATGCGATTTGGGTTCCATAGAGTTCAAGCACGGGTCAACCTCCTTGCATGGGAGTGAGGATTTCGATCCTGTCGTCGTCGGTCAGGGTATGGTCATCGCGCTCGTCGCTATGGATGAGCTCGCCGTTGACGGCGGTTGCCAGCCATTCCCCCTCATATTCGAGCGCAGTGAGAAGCTGCGAGAGCGTGGTGACTTCGACAATCTGCGCTTCGCCGTTGATGATCAGGCGCATTGGCGACTCCTTTCGTTGTGTCCGGAAAAGACGAGATCGGCGGCTTTCTCGGCCATCGCCGGCGCCAGCAAGAAGCCGTGACGATAAAGGCCGTTGACGAAGACGGTGCCTCCCTCGCGCGTTACGCGGGGAAGATTGTCAGGAAAGGCAGGTCGGATGCCGGCGTCTGTTTCGATCACGGCGGCTTCGGCAAAGGCCGGGTGCAGCGCATAGGCTGCATTCAGGAGTTCCATCAGCGAACGGGCGCTGATCGGCCCTTTGAAATCGGTCTCGATCATCGTCGCGCCGACCATGAACAGGCCGTTGCCGCGCGGCACGATATAGACGGGAAAACGCGGATGCAGCAGGCGGACGGGGCGCGAAAGCGAGATCTCGTCGCTTTGCAGATAGAGCATTTCGCCGCGCACGCCGCGCAAATCGCGGATGCTGCCGATGCTGGCAGCCCCTGTACAGTCGACGATGTCGGAGAACCTATCATCATCCAGGTGCCCGTCGACAAAGGTGACGCCTTTTGCAGATAGATCGTCCTTCAATGATCGCAGGATCTCGCGGGGATCGAGATGCGCCTCCTGCGGAAAGAACAGGCCCAGGCGGAACCGGCCGGCAAGCGAAGGCTCAAGAGCGGCGATTTCGTCTTCGCCCACCCAGCGATGGCCTGTCGTGCGGCTGGCGAATCGCTTCAGCTCGTTTTGATCGCGGTTCGGCGCGACGACGAGCGTTCCGTTGCGGACGACCTTGCCCGGCAGAATCGCGTCCCATCGATCGGCGGAATCACGACCGCGCTCGAGCACAGCCTCATCAGCGCTTTCCCGCTCGCACCATGGCGCCAGCATGCCGCCGGCAAGCCAGGAGGCGGCGCGATGAAAATTCCGGCTTGGATCCGAGATCGTGACCTCTGCTCCGCGCCGGATCAGCTCGTGAGCGACCGTGAGGCCGGCAACGCCGGCCCCTTTGATGAGGATGCGCATGTCACTCGGCCGGCTGGGTAGGGGCTTCGACCGGCATATAGAGATCGCCGCCCTCCCGATATTTCGCCGCCATCGCTTCCAGCCCTTCCTTCTGTGCCTCCGCGCGAATGTCGTGCGAAATCCGCATCGAGCAGAATTTCGGGCCGCACATCGAGCAGAAATGCGCGACCTTGTGAGCCTCCTTCGGCAAGGTTTCGTCGTGGAAGCTGCGGGCGGTATCCGGATCGAGCGACAGGTTGAACTGGTCCTCCCAGCGGAACTCGAATCTCGCACGCGACAATGCGTCGTCGCGGACCTGAGCGGCCGGATGACCCTTGGCGAGGTCGGCCGCATGCGCGGCGATCTTGTAGGTGATGACGCCGGTCTTGACGTCGTTGCGGTCGGGCAGGCCGAGATGCTCCTTCGGCGTGACGTAGCACAGCATCGCCGTGCCAAACCAGCCGATCATCGCAGCGCCGATGCCCGAGGTGATGTGATCGTATCCCGGTGCGATATCCGTCGTCAGCGGTCCGAGCGTGTAGAAGGGTGCCTCGCCGCAGACGGCGAGCTGCTTATCCATGTTCTCCTTGATCTTGTGCATCGGCACATGGCCGGGGCCTTCGATCATCACCTGGCAATCTTTGGCCCAGGCGATCTTCGTCAGTTCGCCGAGCGTTTCGAGCTCGGCAAACTGCGCGGCATCGTTGGCATCGGCGATCGAACCGGGCCGCAAGCCGTCGCCGAGCGAGAAGGAGACGTCATAGGCGCGGCAGATGTCGCAGATTTCCTCGAAATGCTCGTAGAGGAAGCTCTCCTTGTGGTGATGGAGACACCACTTGGCCATGATCGAGCCGCCGCGCGAGACAATGCCGGTGACGCGGTTGACGGTGAGCGGGATGTAGTGCAGCCGCACGCCGGCATGGATGGTGAAATAGTCGACGCCCTGTTCGGCCTGCTCGATCAGCGTGTCGCGATAGATCTCCCAGGTCAGTTCCTCCGCGATGCCGCCGACTTTTTCCAGAGCCTGATAGAGCGGCACCGTGCCGATCGGCAGCGGCGAATTGCGGATGATCCATTCGCGGATATTGTGAATGTTGCGGCCGGTCGAAAGATCCATGACGGTATCGGCACCCCAGCGTGCTGCCCAGACCATCTTCTCGACTTCCTCCGCCATGGAGGAGGTGAGTGCGGAATTGCCGATATTGGCGTTGATCTTCACCAGGAAATTCCGGCCGATGATCATCGGCTCGCTTTCGGGATGATTGATGTTGGCCGGAATGATCGCTCGGCCGCTCGCAACTTCCTGGCGAACGAATTCAGGCGTGACGTGATCGGGAATATGCGCGCCGAAGCTCTCGCCATCGCGGATCAAGGCTTCTGCCTTCGCCTTACGGCCGAGATTTTCGCGGATGGCGATAAATTCCATTTCCGGGGTGATGATGCCGGCACGCGCATAGGCGAGCTGAGTGACGGCCTTGCCATCCTTGGCGCGCAGTGGCTGGCGCTTGGCCGGAAATTCCGGTGTCAGCCGTTCGCCGGTGACGAAGCCGTTGTCTTCGGGACGCACATGGCGGCCTTCATAAGCCTCGACATCGCCACGGGCGAGAACCCAATCGCGGCGCAGCTGCGGCAGGCCCTCTTCGATGCGGATATCTGCACCTTCGACAGTATAGGGGCCGGACGAATCGTAGACGATAACTGGCGGCTCGCCCGATGTCGGATGGACGCTGATTTCGCGCATCGGCACACGGATATCGGCATGGATATCCCCGGTGATATGGATTTTTCGAGAGGCCGGCAGCGGGCCGGTGGTGACGGTCGGAGTGAGGTTTTTTGCGGCAATGTTCATGGTGTGAGGCTCCAAGTTGCAGTTGGAGACCCAGTCAATCAGCCGGAATGATGAAAAGACGCCGGCATGGAATCCAGGCGGGAATCCGAAGCCTCGAGCGCTTGCACCGTCCCTACGCCAGTATGAACTGGATCAGGTTCAACGGGTCACTGCGCCCACAACCGGCATAGCCGTATTGTTCAGCAGTATCTCAGCCCCTTGCCGGGACCCCCCTGGTGAATGTCAAAAGGCTATGCCTTACTCTTGTCCTCTGTCAACCCCGCAGCGGCGGTCGCATTTTCCGGGAGATTGACCATTGCCGCGCCCGTCGAATTGCAACTTTATCGCGCAGATCATCGTGCGGACTTGTCGCGCCTTAGTAACGTGGTGTGGTATTGCCGACGAAGCGATGGGGGCCGGTATGGGACAGCTTACTCGCGGTATCGAGCCAGATCTTGCCGCCGAGGGCGCGCCAGCGGTGACAGAAGGCGAAGTCCTCGCTGAGATAGATCCCCGTTCCCTCCTCGACCATGCATTCAAACAGGGCGTATTGGGTGCTGGGCGAGCGTTTGGTGCTGGGATAGGCGTGGATTGCGTTGTAGCGCAGCTCCGGATAGGCCGCGATCATTCTTTCTATAACGTTGCGCTTGATCAAAAGCATGCCCGTACCTGCATAGATGGCGCTGACGAAATCGCCATCACGCTCTGCAACCTGGCCGACAAGTGGCGTGCCGACATAGTGAAGTGCGGCTGCCGCAAGTGTTTCGCCGTCTGCTGAATTGATACGGGCCGCCGTCTGCCAATCATAATCCTTGATCGGATACATGGCGGCGACCACATCCTTATCGGCTTCCAGAAGCCTCATGACCTGATCGGGCTCGAAGCTGATGTCGGCGTCGATGAAGAGCATATGGGTCGCCGTCGTATCGTTCAGGAAGGACGAGACAAGCGTGTTTCGGCTGCGGGTAATCAGGGCGTCATTGCCGAGCAGAGCCAGCGTCAGCTGTATGCCCGCCTGCGCTCCCGTCTGCATCAGTGAGAAAATGGACTGCATGTAGTCCTTGGTAACGAGGCCGCCGAAGCAGGGGGTCGCTATGAAGATCAGCCGGTTCTCATTCATTCGCGATTTTCCCTCTCCGATGGCGCGAGTCGCCGGAATCTAGGAAAATTCAATATTTCTGTGTGTAGCGAATTATTGAATTTCATTGCTGATCTTTGCTCAAACCGACCGGTCATTGTGCCGTGGAATTCCCGATGGCCATATCATAACCAGATTGGGCAGCCATGGTCGTCATCGACCGCCGACATCGCGGTGGCCTTAAATGCGGTGACGGCCCTGACTGGCAGGCGTTCTCGTGAACAGGGACATCTTTGCGATCTCTGCCGGTGCCGCCATGGCCTGCGGTCGCCAGTTGCATTTAAGCAACAGAGGCCAAGACTAACGCCCCAGCGCCCTTCATATAATTGACAAACATACGGGCTGTTTGTAAATCCAATACAGGACATAAGTTGTCTTACGGTCGAGCAATCGGTCGGATCGGTAGAGGCATTTCAAAACCTTTTGCCGCGGGGGTAATCATGAAGGTTCGAGGGGACTCAAGCCAACATCAGGTGCGTATTTGCCGGGCTGCCCGGTCGTGTTTAGACCAAACCGATCCCCAGGGCAGTGTTCCAGTTTTGCGCTCGCGGTAAAATAGAAATGCATAATACAACCAGGAGTTTAAAATGAACATCAAGAGCCTTCTTCTCGGCTCCGCTGCCGCTCTGGCGGCAGTATCCGGTGCCCACGCAGCAGACGCGATCGTCGCCGCCGAGCCGGAGCCGCTGGAATACGTTCGCATCTGCGACGCATACGGTGCTGGCTACTTCTTCATTCCGGGCACGGAAACCTGCCTCAAGATCGGCGGCCGCGTCCGTACCGAAGGCGAATGGTACGATGCCTACAACCCGAACAGCAAGAACGGTACGCTCTGGCATACCCGCGCCGAGCTGAGCGTCGATACCGCGACCGACACCGAGTACGGCCCGCTGAAGACCAACACGGTCATCCGTTGGGACTGGAACGACGGCAACTCGACCTCCACCAAGCTGCTGTTCGCCAACATCAGCCTCGGCGGTTTCCTGGTCGGTAAGGCCGATTCGCAGTATAACTACTACATCGGCTACGCCGGCGACGTCATCAACGACGACGTGATCTATGACGGTCCGTACGAACTCAACCAGTTGACCTACACCTACGATGCCGGCAACGGCTTCACGGCTGTCGTCTCGGTTGAAGACTCGAATTCCAGCGGCTCCGGCGCCTCCTACGGCTCAAGCTGGTGGTCTGACGACAAGGGCAACCACTACGCTCCTGACGTCGTTGCCGGTGCTGGCTTCAAGTCCGGCGCATGGGGCTTCAAGGTCGTCGGCGGTTATGACTCCATCGTCGAAGAAGGCGCCATCAAGGCTCGCGTCGACGCTGACTTCGGTACCTTCTCGGCCTTCTTGATGGGCGGCTGGAACACGGACGGCGACAAGCTGAACAAGTACGCCGGCACCAACCTCGATCGTTCGGCTTGCCCTGTTAACGATGAATCGAAGTGCGGCTGGGGTGACTGGGCTGTCTGGGGCGGCGTTGGCGTTCCGATCAACGAAAAGCTGAAGTGGAACCTCCAGCTCGCCTACACCGACTCCAAGATCTTTGCCGCTACCACGAACGTCAAGTGGAACCCGGTCAAGAACCTGCTCATCGAGCCGGAAGTCTCCTACACCAACTTCGATTCCGTGAACCAGGATCAGTGGGCTGGTATCCTGCGCTTCGAGCGTAGCTTCTAATATTGAATTACCCGGCTTAGCGCCGGGTATGAGAAGCCTGACGTTCCAATCCGTCAGGCTTCTTCCATCGATCGGTTGACCTCCGATCAAAGCAAAGGATCTGGCTTTCCCTCCGGATCCTTTTTTATTTCCAGCTTTTGGCAATCGATTCAGCGCCCAGCAGAAGCTTAAGGCCGTTATCGTTGGTTCTCTTCACTTCAGAAGGGAAAACCGCTGTCTGCTTTTTCCGATATCGTCACATCGCGGTAATTGCCAGTTCCTGCGTCTGTGCCAGCGGGAACCAGGTCTTTAGCACCATCCTTATGAACATCTGTCCACACGGGACCAGTTCGAAACTGCCCCGGTCGAGCGTCCATTCGGTGATCAGGCCGCCGATGACCGCTGTCAGAGCGGAAGCAGCCGTATCCGGCGTCCACGGAGCCGGAAGCTTCGTCTTTTCATCCATCAAGGTGAAAATGCGTTCGAAATTTTCATGCATGTCGTGCCGGAACGAGCTCGCCCGGCTTGTCGTCCCGTCGCAAAATGCCATGTCAAGATGCATCATCACCTTCAACATGCTGCGCTTGCGCGGATCACCGTGAACGTCGTCGAATATCGCAGCTATCGTATCGGCAATGAGGTCGAGTGGATTGGGCGGCAGCTCCTTGGACATTCGCTCCGCCAATTCCTGAAACGGCTGCTGGGCCTCGTCGCGAATCGCGAACATCAACCCCTGCTTGTTCTTGAAATGCCAGTGTACTGCCCCCCGCGTGACACCAGCGGCTGCGGCTATCTCTTCTAGGCTGACATTCTCGTAGCCTTTGTCGAGGAACAAAGCCTTTGCAGACTGCAAAATCTCGCTCCTCGTTTCCGCCGCCTCCTCCTTAGTTCGCCTCATTCACCTCTCCACAGAAACCGATGTTCAAGCTGTGCCCCTCTTCTTGATATTCTTTATCCATCAATGCCGCTCAGTGCTGGAGCCCATATACCAGCAATGCGCAACAGAGTGGCGGAATTTATATATTCCCTAAAAATCGAGGAAGGAAATCGCAACAGGATGTTTTCGTCAAGCGTCTATAAGCCACGCGCAAGTTTCCTTGTGCAATTTCCCCGCGTTGGGAAGTGAAAATCGAAATGTGCAGATGCCGATATAGCCATGATGGCGACATACATATTGCTGGGGTGATCCCGGGTACGCCTGCTCTGGAAAAGATGCATCGGTCAAGTTGGGGCGCTAGATGCGTTTGATCGGCGGCGTTCGCAAGTCCATCCGCACATATCGATTGTGTTCAAGTCGCGTATGCATAAGCCATCCGAGTTCCTCTCAACGCTCGTATCTGGAGGCCCCAATGACGAGCATCTACTCGATCTCATCGAGCAATTATTATCAATACCAGACCTCGCGCTCGACAGCGTCGACGGCTGACGATTCTATCGCCTCCCTGCTGTCCGACAGCTCCTCCGGTAATTCGTCGGGCAGTTCTTCCGGCACGAGTTCCTCTTCGTCTTCGGACGATCAGTCTCAGATCGCTTCGGCAGAACAGCTCGTCGCGCAGCTGATGAACATGATTCTCAATCTGCAAGCCGGCATCGGCAGCGATAGTTCGACATCGGATTCCGACAGCAACTCCACCAGTTCGACGTCAAGTACTCAGCAGACTTCCGCAACCGGCAGCCAGGATGGCAGCCAAAGCGACATGATCAGCGCTATGGACACCAATGGCGACGGCAATATCAGCGAAGCGGAATTCGTGGCCGCACGCCCGTCGGACGTCAGCGAAACCCAGGCGCAACAATTGTTCCAGAGCTTCGACACCGACAATACAGGTTCTCTCACCGAGGCGCAGCTCGCAAAAGCCATGCAGGCAGGCCATCACGGCCGTCCCGCACCGGGCGGCGGGCAGATGAGCGAGGACGATCTCTCCACTGCATTTTCCTCCATGGACACGGACGGCGACGGTAGCGTCAGCGAATCCGAATTCGTGGCCGCCCGTCCTTCCGATGTAAGCGAGGACCAGGCAACATCGCTGTTCAAGAGCCTCGACACGTCCGGCGCCGGATCCTTGACGCAGAGCCAGTTCGAGCAGGCCATGAAGGCGCAGCAACCGCAGATGCCGGATTTCGGAAGCTTCTACGCGAACAATGAACAGGATCTGACGACGAGCGACTTATTGACGCTCTGATCGAGCCTGAACTTTCGCATTTCATCATGCGAAGTGCCGGCAAGCCCCGGGCAGGGAAGGTTGAAACTCCCGCCTCCGGGCGAGCCGGCTCTTTGTTTTTGCCTGATATTTTACCCGATAGATGCCTTTTGGGCTCGAAAAGAAAATTCGAAAACCTTCGACATGAAAGCGACGGAATTCGGCAAGTGCGGCGTTCAATCCTTGTGAGCCTGTGTTTGATGTCGAAGGATGATACGCTGACCGAGATGCTGCGATCTAAGTGGCGCCGCTTGCCGAAGTTGACGGCGAGGCGGGATTTGCCGGCCGAGAGTCCCGAGGCCCCGGTGTCATGGCGGTATCGCAGGAAATTGGAGCGGTAGCGATTGTCGATGAAGTGGGATCGCGCGCCCAAGAGTGGCGACCCTGATGAGGACCTGCTCGGTCGCATCGCTGCGGGCGATGTTCCGGCGATGCGCATGATGATAACACGGCAGTTGCCGCGCATCGTTGCCGTGGCAACCCGCATGCTTGGTGATGCGACCGAGGCCGAGGATGTAGCGCAGGAAACATTCCTGCGCGTCTGGCGCAATGCGGGCGGCTGGCGCCAGGGCAATGCCCGCTTCAGCACCTGGGTGCACCGCGTAGCGACCAACCTTTGTTATGATCGCCTGCGGCGTCGCAAGGACGTTCTTGCCGAGCATCCACCCGATGTCGAGTATGAAGGGCCGGCGCCGGATGCGGGCTTGATGAGCGAGGACGATCCGTCCAGGCGCGTGGAACGGGCCATGCAGATGATCGCGCCCAGGCAGCGCGAAGCGATCATTCTGGTTTACTATCAGGCGCTGTCGAATGCCGAGGCAGCTGAGATCATGGACGTCAGCGTCGACGCACTGGAAAGCCTGCTTGCGCGTGGACGGCGCTCCTTGCAGGCGCTTTTGTTGAAGGATGAGGGCGATGGTTGAGAATATCGCGGGTCCGATGAATGCCGATCGCTTTGAAGCGCTGACCGCGGCGTATGGCGGCGATATCGGCCGATGGCCGCAGGCTGAGCGGGCGGCCGCTCGGGATTTTGCCAAGAGCCCCGCCGCCGCCGAAACGCTTGCGCGCGCGGCCGATCTGGATGCGTTGCTCGACACCTACGTCGTCAAGCCTCGCCATGCCGGCCTTGAAGAGCGAATTCTCGCAAAGCTCGTTCGCCGCCTGACGATAAGAAACTGGTTTCGCTTCGGCTCGGCCGGCATCGGCCTCGTGGGTGTCGGCATAGCCGGCGCGCTTGCCGGCAGCATCGCCATCGCCGTCCTGGCCCCGAGCTTGACGTCCGATACCTCAGTCGTCTCCGACGGAACCGCGACCATGTTCGGCGATATAGGGCCGGACGCGGGTGCAGCACAGCAGGACAGCCAATGACGGAACGCAGCTTTCGAATAGTGGTCATTTTTCTTTTGGTACTGAATACGTTCCTGGTCGGAGCATTGGCCGGCGGTGGGCTGACCTGGATACGCAAGACGCAGGCGCGGGCCGGGATGATGCCGCTTGCCGGCGAGCAATTGCCTTCGGCGCAGAAGAAGGCTCTGCGCGCCGCGCTCAACGAAGCCCGCAAGGACGAACGTCAGATCATTCTCGAGGCACAACAGGCCAAGGTCGACGCCGCCTCCATTCTTGGGCAGCCGGCGTTGGATAAAGAGGCGCTCTCGGCCGCGCTGGCGAGGGCGCGCGATGCCGATATTGCCTTGAGGGCGAAGCTGGAGCAGCGTGCCGTCGATTTTGCGGCAGGGCTTTCCTACGACGAGCGTCGGGCGCTGGCGGAAAGCCTGGTCCGCCGCAGCATGCCTAAAGCCGCTGCCACAAAATGATCATACTTGCCGAGCGACGGATGGAAACCAGGCCTGCGTTAAAGAAGCAAGTTTGATGCAGGAGTTGGCATGGCCATGGCCCAGCAGTCCAATGATGTTTATGCCGCGCTCGCTCTTTCCCGCTTTGGGCTAGGAGCGGACCACAACGGCGCCACGTCGATCGCATCGGATCCGCGCGGCGCGTTGCTGGAAGAAATCACCGAGCGCTTCGTCCCGGTTCCGGTCGGGCCGCAGCTGCAATCGACGGCCGATCTTCTCGTTTCTCTCTACGCATTCCAGGAACAGCGCAAGGAGGCCAGACAGCAGGCCGCAGCCGCTGTCGCCGCCGTGCCGCAGGACAAGCAGATGCAAGGCCCGCAGCCGCCGCAGAAGCCGCCGCTACAGCCTTCCGGCGCCACGGCAGGGCAGCCGAACAATCAGGTCCAGCCAAGTAACCAGGCCATGGCGGCAGTCATCGGCAAGGCAGTCGAGAAGTTGGAAAAGCCCGCAATGCCCTACCTTCCGCAGCAGGTCCTGCTGGCCGAAGTGGATGCCCGCTTCAACGGCACGATCCGGCAGCCATTGATCGGCTTTGGCGAGCGGCTTGCCATGTTCTGGGCAAACCATTTCGCTGTCGCCGTGTCGAAGAGCGAGGAGGTGCATATGATTGCCGGCGCCTTCGAGCGCGAGGCGATCCGGCCGCATGTCTTCGGGCGCTTCGCCGACATGCTGCTCGCTGTCGAGACCCATCCGGCTATGCTCGGTTATCTCGACAACCAGCAATCGATCGGGCCGAACTCCAAGGCCAATGCCAACAAGAAACGTGGTCTCAATGAAAACCTTGCCCGGGAAACGCTGGAGCTCCACACGCTTGGTGTCAACGGCGGCTACACGCAGGCCGACGTGACGACGCTCGCCAAGATCATCACAGGCTGGACGGTGGCGCGCGCCGAGGGCAAGCTCGGGACACCCGGCACCTTCGTCTTCAATGCCGGTGCCCACGAGCCCGGCGATCAGACGCTGCTCGGTCTCACCTATGCCGATAATGGCGTGGGGCAGGGGCGGGAAGCGCTGCGCGATCTCGCCCGCCATCCGGCAACAGCGCAGCATATCGCCACCAAGCTTGTCCGGCATTTCGTCGCCGATACGCCACCACCAGGGCTTGTGCAAACCGTTGCGGCGACCTTTAGCAAGACGGATGGCGATCTTTCCGCCGTCTATCGGGCGCTCGTCGGCTCCGAGGAAGCATGGAACCCGACCCTGTCGAAAGTTCGCTCGCCAATCGAATTCATGACCGCGCTCTTGCGGGCAAGCGGCGAGACGCCGAAGCCGAATGTCATCCTCGGCGCCTTGACCGCGATGGGGCAGCCCTTCTGGGCGCCGGCCGGCCCCAACGGTTTTGCCGATACCGTCGATGTCTGGGCCTCCAGCGAGAGCCTCAGCATGCGCATGGATGTCGCCAATATGATCGCCAATGCGGTGCCGCCTCAGGTCGATCCTCGCAGTTTCGTGTCCGACAGCCTGGGGCCGCTTCTTTCGAATGAAACGTTGCAGGCGGTATCGCGCGCGGAAACCCGCAAGCAGGGCCTGATGATCGCTTATCTTTCCCCCGAATTTCAAAGGCGCTGACCATGACCTGCGAACTTATGACCCCCACCCGTCGTGCCGTACTTGGCGCCTCCGGCGCCTTGTTTGCCTGGGCCTTCATCCCGCGCTTCGCTCACGCCGCCGGCGGACGGGACCCGCGCTTCATCACCATCATCCTGCGCGGTGCGCTTGACGGTCTGACGGCTGTCCCACCCGTTGGCGATCCCGATTATCAGGCCCTGCGGCAGTCGATCGCCATGACGACGAGCGGCCCTGAGGCGGCTCTTCCGCTCGACAGCTTCTTTGCGCTGCATCCGTCGATGCCGAATTTCAATCGGCTCTATCTCGCGGGACAGGCGGCCGTCGTGCATGCCAGTGCGACGCCGTATCGCGACCGGTCGCATTTCGATGGTCAGGACGTGCTGGAGTCCGGTTACGAAATGCCCGGCCGTGTCGAATCCGGATGGCTGAACCGGATGCTCGAAGGACTGCCAAAGGGTGACAAGGTTTCACCGGGAGTTTCGGAGATCCGAGGTCTCTCGGTCGGAGCCAATGCACCGCTCGTTATTCGCGGCAAGGCGCCGGTACTCGGCTGGTCGCCATCAACCCTCCAGCCGGTGAGCGACGACCTGCCGCCGCGGCTGATGGATCTCTACAATCACACCGACCCGCTCTTTGCGAAAATCCTCGCTGAGGGCATTTCGACCGGCAAGATCGCCGCCGGCCTTGATGTCAAGGCGAAGGGAGGTCCCGGCGATCCCACCGGCATGGAACAGATGGCGAGAGGGGCCGCGCGCCTGCTGGCTCAAGACGATGGCCCGCGCGTCGCAGCGCTTGCCTTCGAAGGATGGGATACTCATGCCGGAGAGGTCGATCGGCTGAACAAGCTGCTCGTCGGGCTCGATAATTCGTTTGCCGCCTTCCAGCAGGAGCTTGGTCCGGCCTGGAAAGATACCGCCATTCTTGTTGCGACCGAATTCGGCCGCACCGCGCAGGTGAATGGCACCCAGGGCACCGACCACGGCACCGGAACGGCGGCCTTTCTCGCCGGCGGCGCGATCAAGGGCGGCCGCGTGATCGCCGACTGGCCCGGTCTTAAACAGGCGCAACTGCGCGACGGCCGTGACCTTGCCGCAACGACGGATCTGCGTGCTGTGGTCAAGGGGATCGCGGTCGATCTGCTTGGGGCGTCACCGACCCTGTTGACGCGCGATGTCTTTCCGGGCTCCGATCATGTCCTGCCCATGAAAGGGCTGATTGCCTGATTTGCGCTGGCGGCCTGGGTTAAGGGCCGCCGTCTTCCAATAGAATTACGTGAGAGCCGCATTGGGAGGAACGGCGCCGCTGCGCCTTTCGCGCGCTGCGGAGAGGATGGCAACCACGCAGGCCAGGGCAAGCGTGATCGCGCCAAGCACCGGCAAGCTGCGATAGCCATAGCCGCTCTCGAGCAGCGCCGCACCGACACTGGCTGCGATCGCAATGCCGATATTGAACCCTGACGGAATGAGCGAGGAGGCAAGGCCCGGCGCATCGGCGGTCCACATCAGGATGCGAGCCTGGATAGGGGTGCCGATTGCAAAATTGAGCGCGCCCCAAACGAAGATCGCCACGCTCATCGGTATGGGGTAGGGGCTGACCAGGTAGAGAATGACGAGTATCGCGGACTGGATGGCGAGCATCGCGATAAGCGAGGGCATCAGCTTCCAGTCCGACAGCCTGCCGCCGATCACAACACCCAATGTCGCTCCAACGCCATTGAGCAGGAGAACCCAGGGAATGAGCATGACATCGAGGCCCGTTACTTCGCTCAGGAGCGGCGTTATGTAGGTGAACGGCACCATCTGGCCGATCATCAATGCGAGCATCATGATAAGGGACGTCCAGACCTGCTGACGGCCGAGAACGCGCACTTCGCCGCTCAAATGGCCGGATTGCTGAGATTCTGCTTTCGTTTGCGGAATCAAGACCCATATCGCGACCAATGCGAGGACACCGACCAAGGTCATCGCCCAAAACGTCATCCGCCATCCCCAAAGCCCACCGATTGCCGCGCCCAGAGAAACGCCGACAATATTGGAGACCGTCAGGCCTGCGAGGATCACGGAGACTGCACGCCCTCGAAACGCTTGCGGCACGAGGCCGACCGCAACCACCATGGCGATGCCGAAATAGGCGCCGTGGGCGACGGCAGTCGCAACACGGAAGAAGAGCATGGCGGCGAAGTCAGGTGCAAGCGCGCAGGCGATCTGACCCAGGCAAAAGGCGATCGTCAGAGCAATCAGAATGGTTCGGCGCGAAATCTGTCGTGTCGCCATGGTCAGGAGCGGCCCGCCGAGGGCAATCCCCAGCGCATAGCCGGAAACCAGATAGCCGGCAAAGGGGATCGAGACATCAAGACCCTGTGCCACGTCCGGAAGGATGCCGGCAATGACAAACTCGGTCGTGCCGAAAGCAAACGCAGCCAGAAACAATGCGAAGAGGGGTAAGGGCACGTCCAGCTCCGATATAAAGGAATAAGGATTTCTTTATATTGCCATGGGGGATACATCAAGCACGAGTTATCGTCGGTGACATTCTTCACATAATGCCAGTTCTTTCGACGGGCTTTCAGCCGGAGAGACATGCACCAATTCGGGGTGCGATCGCTTGACAAGCGAAGAATGTTTGTGAAGTTTGACTGTTATGAGTGAGGTGGCTGATTGGTTATCTTATACAAGTCCGATCAGTCGGAAAAACGCTGCCGAGGCAGTGTTTGAGGATATTCGTTCGGCAATAACATCGGGACGGTTGGCGGTCGGGACACGGCTGCCCGCCGAGTCGCAGCTTGCGACGCGTTATGGTGTCAGCCGTCCGATCATCCGCGAAGCGCTCCGCTCGCTTCAGACGCTCGGCCTCACCCAGACGCGCACCGGCAGCGGCACCTACGTTCTGACCTCCACTCCCGGTCCGGAACTCCGCTATGGCGGTTATTCCGCCCGCGACCTGATCGAGGCGCGTCCGTTTATCGAAGTCCCGGCGGCAGGTTGGGCGGCGCTACGGCGCACGGAACAGCAGCTGGCGCGCCTGCTTGAACTTTGTGATGAGATGGACGGGGAAGAAGACCCATTGAAGTGGGTAACTCTGGACTCGGAATTCCATTCCATGATTGCCGAATCCTCCGGAAATGCCGTCTTTTCCAAGATCGTTTCCGACGCCCGCGACGCACTGATGCGCCAATCGGAGTTGGTCAACATGATGGCGCAGCGCCGCGTGGCGTCGAATGTCGAGCACCGCCGCATCGTCGAGGCGATTGCGGCGGCCTCGGAGGAGGAGGCCATCGAGGCGATGGAGGCCCATCTCGGTCAGGTCAAGCGCGTGGTGACCACGATCATCGGCGAGGGGCAACAGCCTCATTGAGAGCAATCGGCAGGTTGGCGAGCCGTTCCGGCCGTAGCGCCTCGAAAAGCTCTTCCGCGGTCAGATATCCATGATCCAGCACGATTTCCGGCACTGTGCGTCCTGTTGCCAGCGCCTCGCGAGCAACTTTGGTCGCCGCCTGGTAGCCGATCAAAGGATTGAGCGCTGTCGCAAGGCCAATCGATTCCTGCAGGCGTTGTGCCATCAGAGCCGGATTGGCCGTGATACCGTCAACGCAGCGTTCGGCTAGGATATGGCAGGCGGCGGTCAGATGCATGATGCTTTCCGATAGCGAGCGCACAATGATCGGCTCGAAGGCATTGAGCTGCAGTTGGCCCGCTTCCGCCGCCATGGTCACGGTAATGTCGTTGCCGATGACGGAGAACGCCACCTGGTTGACCATTTCCGGGATCACCGGATTGACCTTGCCGGGCATGATGCTCGAACCTGCCTGCATGGCAGGCAGCGTGATCTCGCCGATGCCGGCGCGAGGCCCGGAAGAGAGCAAGCGCAGGTCGTTGCAAGTCTTGGATAGCTTGACTGCGACGCGCTTCAGTACACCGGAGAGATGGACGAAGGCGCCAGGGTCCTGCGTTGCTTCGATGAGGTCGCTTGCGGTGACCAGCGGACGGCCCGTCAGCCGGGCGAGGTGGGAACAGGCAAGGGCGGCATAGCCGACAGGTGTATTGAGGCCGGTGCCGATGGCGGTGGCGCCGAGATTGACCTCATGCAAAAGGGCCGCCGATTCGATCAGGCGGGATCGATCTTCCCCGAGCATGACGGCAAAGGTCCTGAATTCCTGGCCGAGCGTCATCGGCACGGCATCCTGTAGCTGCGTGCGGCCGATCTTCAGAATGCCGTCGAATTCCTTGGCCTTGCGTTCGAAGGCCTCCTGCAGCGTCTCCATTGCCGCCGCCAGATTGTCGATCGCTTCGATCAGCGCGACATTGACGGCTGTCGGATAGGCGTCGTTGGTGGATTGGCTGAGATTGACGTGGTCGTTCGGATGAAGGTGAGCATAGTCGCCCTTGGCATGGCCGAGCAGTTCGAGCGCGCGGTTGGCGATGACCTCATTGGCGTTCATATTGGTGGAGGTGCCGGCGCCGCCTTGAATCACATCGACGACGAACTGGTCGTGAAGCTCGCCGGCGCGGATTTCGCGGCAGGTGCGCACGATGGCGTCGAGCCTTTCCTTGCTGAGCAAGCCAAGTTCGTGATTGGCAAGAGCCGCTGCTTCCTTGACGAAGGCCAGGCCTCGAATGAGATGTGCATAGCGGCTGATCGGCGTTCCCGTGACCTGGAAATTCTCGACGGCTCTTGCCGTATGTACCCCCCAATAAACCTCAGCCGGAATATCCTTTTCGCCCAGCAGGTCATACTCGCTTCGCGTCTTGACCACATTATCCTCCTATGGTCGAAATCAAGCTATATCTGTCAAGCTGTATGACAGATTTTGAAATCTGTTATCCGTTCGCTCCTGCCGCGTCAATAAGTGCTGCCCGGCTTGACCTGCGGACTTTTCTATGTCTAAGAGAAAATCTGTCATACAGCATTACAGCATGACCGGCGATCACTAGACTTGATCGGCGGCCAGATTAAGGCAGCGGCATCCGGTCGGGTGCGAAATCAGCACCCCGGATCCGCCCATGGACAAACGGCTCGAGGGAGGAGCAATGTCAGTCGAACCTATTCAGAATATTCCGGCGGATCGCCGGCCGCCGGTCAATGAGGATCTTGGCTACCACAAGGCGTTGAAGCCACGGCAGATCCAGATGATCGCGATCGGTGGCGCAATCGGCACCGGTCTCTTCCTCGGTGCGGGCGGACGCCTTGCCACAGCCGGGCCAGCGCTCATCTTCGTCTACGCGCTCTGCGGCTTCTTTGCCTTTTTGGTGCTGCGCGCGCTCGGCGAACTTATTATGCACCGCCCGAGCTCCGGCTCTTTCGTTTCCTATGCCCGCGAGTTCTATGGTGAGAAGATGGCCTTTGCCGTCGGCTGGATGTACTGGCTGAACTGGGCCATGACCTCGGTTGCCGATGTGACGGCCGTCGCCCTCTACATGAATTTCTTCAAGCATTACGTGCCCTGGCTTGCGGGCATCGATCAATGGGTCTTCGCGCTGATCGCGCTGATGGTCGTGCTGGCCATGAACCTCCTGTCGGTGAAGGTCTTCGGCGAACTCGAATTCTGGTTCAGTCTGGTGAAGGTTCTGGCGCTGGTCAGCTTCCTCGTCATCGGCATCTATTTCGTCGTTTCCGGCACGCCGATTGCCGGTCATTCGGCGGGCTTCAGTATCATCAGCGATAGCGGCGGTTTCTTCCCCAATGGCATCTTGCCCGCCTTCGTCATCATACAAGGCGTGGTCTTTGCCTATGCGTCGATCGAGCTGATCGGCACGACTGCGGGTGAAACAGAAGATCCGCGCAAGGTCATGCCTGGCGCGATCCGCACGGTGGTCGCCCGCCTGTTGGTCTTCTATGTCGGCTCGGTCCTGCTTCTGTCGCTGCTTCTGCCCTATACGGCCTACAAGGCAGGCGAGAGCCCGTTCGTCACCTTCTTCGGGACGATCGGTATTCAAGGTGCTGATATCATCATGAACCTCGTCGTGCTGACGGCCGTGCTGTCCTCACTCAATGCCGGCCTCTACTCCACCGGCCGCATCCTGCATTCGATGGCGGTTTCGGGCTCGGCACCGGCCGCGCTGGCCAAGATGAACAAGGCAGGCGTCCCCTATGGCGGCATTGCGGTGACGGCCGTCGTGACCGTCATCGGCGTGGCGCTGAACGCCGTCGTTCCGTCGGCCGCTTTCGAGATTGCCCTCAATATCTCGGCACTCGGCATCATCTCGGCCTGGGGCGTGATTGTGCTATGCCAGTTGAAGCTCTGGAAGCTCTCTAAGCGTGGCGAGATGGCTCGTCCGGATTTCCGCATGTTCGGCGCCCCTTATACCGGTATCCTGACGCTCGTCTTTCTCTTTGCGGTGTTGGTGCTGATGGCGCTCGACTATCCGGTCGGCACGTGGACGATCGCCTCGCTGATCCTGATCGCGCCGGCTCTCGTCATCGGCTGGTATCTGTTGCGTGACCGCATCTATCGGCTGGCAGCCGAGCGGGGCCAATCGTGACGGCTGGGCAAGTCAATCCGCTGGTGGCAGTCATTGCCACCGGCGGCACCATTGCGAGCGAGCGCACCGATAGCGGCGCCAGCATACCGTCGCTGACGGGAGAGAGCCTGTTGGCACTGCTCCCGGACATGCCTGTCGATCTCAGGCCCGTCGAGCTGATGGCAAAGGATTCGGCGAGCCTGACGCTCGCCGACATGCAGGGGATCAGCGACAAGGTCGGCGAATTGCTTGCAGATGATGCCATCAACGGTATCGTCATTTTGCATGGCACGGACGCGATGGAAGAGACGGCGCTGCTCGTCCATCTTCAGCACGGCCTGAATAAGCCCGTTGTGTTTACCGGTGCGCAATTTACCGCAGACCATCCCAAGGCCGACGGGCCGGCCAACCTTGCTGCTGCTGTTGCCGCAGCCGTCGATTCTGCAAACGCGAGGCGTGGCGTGCTCGTCTGTTTCGGTGGTCGGTTGTTGCCGGCTTGGGGGCTTTATAAGCATTCTTCGGATAGTGCTGATGCGTTCCGTCAATCGCGGCCGCTCGAAAATCCGCCAAGTCCGCGGCTTGCGGCGCCGCTCGATAATGTGCGGATTGATGTCGTCGCAATCTATCCTGGCTGTGACTCGGTGCATGTGGATGCAAGCCTGAGGGCAGACGCCCATGGCATCGTTCTGGCGGCTCTCGGTTCCGGCAATGCCAATCCGCGTCTGGTCGAGGCTGTCAGGCGCTGTGCCGATGTCAGCGTACCCGTCGTGGTTTCCAGCCGCGTACCGGAAGGCTTGCTCGTTTCAAGCTATGGCGGTGGCGGTGGCGGCCATGATCTTGCGGCGGCCGGTGCAATCCACTCCTCCACACTGCGACCGGGGCAGGCGAGAGTTTTGCTGGCAGCCCTGGTTGCCTCTGGAGCCACTGCGGACGTCGTCAAGCAGGCATTCTCTGATTTCGCAGACGTGAAGTCCTAAGCAAGGGCTTTCGCGGAAAAGTAATCTTGTGTCGTTGGATTCAGCGGGCTTGAAATCAGATCCGTTACGTTGCATATACATATGGATATGCAAGGAGGGAGGTTAGCATGCGCCATCTCCGAGATAACGAACCTAGTCCGCCACGAGAAGCCAAGCTGTTTCGTAACAACAAGAGTCAGGCCGTACGCATCCCGGCTGACTTCGAGCTTCCTGGCGATCGAGTGATGATTCACCGGGAAGGAGATCGGCTTATTATCGAGCCGGTGCGCCGCAAGAGCTTGCTTGACGTTTTGGCAAGTTTGGAGCCTCTCGGACCAGAGGATCAGTTTCCCGATATAGATGATACTCTGTTGCCAGCGAAGGAAATCGAGCTTTGAATAAGCTCTACATGCTGGATACCAATATCGTATCCGAACTTGCGCGAAACCCGCAGGGTACCGTTGCCAAGCGCATCGCAGATGTCGGGCCGAATGCAATTTGTGTCAGCATCGTTACAGCCGCAGAGTTGCGCTATGGCTGCGCTAAAAAGGGATCGCCGAAATTGCTGGCACAGATCGAGGCCATCCTGGGAAGCATACCGGTGCTCGCGCTCGATGTCCCTGCCGATGCCGAATACGGAGCCATTAGGGCCGAGCTGGAAGTTGCTGGCAAATCCATCGGCCCAAACGACCTGCTGATTGCTGCCCATGCTCGTGCGCTGGAGGCGGTCCTGGTAACAGCTAATATCGGCGAGTTTAAGCGCGTCCGCGATCTCCGTGTCGAAAACTGGCTGGATTGAGCGTCGGGCCGGCCGTTAATGACGGCGCGGCCCGAACATCGTTGTATCTATCTTCGTCAAGCCTGATGCGCAGCCTTGGCGACGACGACGGGGATCAAGAGGTCGCCCCAATTGCCGTTACCGCCATGGTGGCGGGCCGAGCGGACGAGCTCGACGGAAACGCCGGCTTCGACCGCATTCATGACCGCCTGGTTGAGGCGATGCAGTTCATTGGCCAGCATGCGGATGACCGCCTGCTGATCGGCATTCATGGTGAGAGATTGCTCCTCTGCTCTCTCGCGAACGCGTGCTATCGATGCCATGTCATTCTCCTCCTAAGATCCTGATATCACTCTGCTGCCGGTTTGAACTGGGCATGCTCCGTCGATCCGTGCATGGCGGTGGTGGACGACTGGCCGCCGGTGATTGCCAGCGAAACCGCATCGAAATAGCCGGTGCCGACTTCGCGTTGATGCTTGGTGGCGGTATAGCCATTGGCCTCGGCTGCAAATTCCGCCTGCTGTAGCTCCGAATAGGCGGCCATCTGGCGAGCCTTGTAGCCGCGGGCGAGCTCGAACATGCCGAAATTCAGCTGGTGGAAGCCGGCAAGCGTGATGAACTGGAACTTGTAGCCCATGGCGCCTAGTTCGCGCTGGAACTTGGCGATCGTCGCGTCATCCAGGTTCTTCTTCCAGTTGAAGGACGGCGAGCAATTGTAAGCGAGCAGCTTGCCGGGATGGATCCGATGCACGCCCTCGGCAAATTTACGCGCCTGCTCCAGATCCGGCTTCGACGTCTCGCACCAGATGAGATCGCAATGCGGCGCATAGGCGACAGCACGGGCGATGCAGGGTTCGATGCCGTTCCTGACCTGATAGAAGCCTTCGACCGTGCGGCCGGCGTCGTAGTCGACGAAGGGCTGATCGCGCTCATCGATGTCCGAGGTCAGAAGCTTGGCGGCCTCGGCGTCGGTACGCGCAACCACGAGGGTCGGCACGCCCATGACGTCGGCGGCAAGCCGTGCTGCGTTGAGATTGCGAATATGGGCCGCCGTCGGGATGAGGACCTTGCCGCCGAGATGGCCGCATTTCTTCTCCGATGCCAGCTGATCCTCGAAGTGGACGCCCGCAGCCCCCGCCTCGATATAGGCCTTCATGATCTCGAAGGCATTGAGGGGGCCACCGAAGCCCGCTTCGGCATCGGCAACGATCGGCGCAAACCACGTGTCGACGGAAAGCCCTTTGCCTTCCGCGGTCTCGATCTGGTCGGCCCTTTGCAGGGTGCGGTTGATGCGCTTGGCCAATTCCGGACCCGCATTGGCAGGATAGAGCGATTGGTCGGGGTACATGGCCGAAGCCGTGTTGGCGTCGGCGGCAACCTGCCATCCCGAGAGATAGATCGCCTTCAGGCCGGCGCGGACCATCTGCATGGCCTGATTGCCCGAGAGCGCGCCGAGCGCATTGACGAAATCCTCCTCGTGGATGAGCTGCCAGAGGCGGTTCGCACCCATCTCGGCCAGTGAATGACGGATGCTGACCGATCCGCGCAGCCGCTCCACATCCGCGGCCTTGTAGGGGCGCTCGATGCCATCGAAACGCCCAGTGGGTGCGCTGGGAACCAGTTTGTAAAAATCTGTCATGCTATTCTCCCGGTACTTCCTCTTGATCCTTCGATCGATCTCCGTTGCACGACTATTTTTACAATATCGATGCTGTAAGGGCGAGGAAAACTGGAAAATGCCGTTAGATAAAAGGGTTATGATGTGTTACTGTTGACATTAGTCTTCGGTAAAATTGTAAATCTTGTAAAAATCTTGCTGATGAGAGCTTTGTAAAAGGTATGACACATGGTTGAGCGCAAGATCTTTGCAGGTCCGAAGGTTCGGCGCATTCGCATGGGCCTCGGTCTGACACAGACGACGATGGCGCAGGCGCTCGATATCTCGCCATCCTATCTCAACCTCATCGAGCGCAACCAACGGCCGCTGACCGTGCAGCTGCTGTTGAAGCTGTCGGCGGTCTATAAGGTCGACCTCGACGAGCTGCAGGGCGGAGAGGCCGGCAGTGCAGGGCAATTGCGTGAAGTTTTTGCCGATCCACTGCTGTCAGGCGAGATCCCTGGGGATCAGGAGCTGATCGAGCTCGCCGAGGCCGCGCCGAATGCGGCAAACGGCATGATCCGGCTTTATCGCGCCTATCGCGAGCAGGCGGCAAGGTTGTCCGATCTCGCCGAGCTTCTGGGCCGCGAGGGCCGGGTTGCCGAGGTCGCCGGACCGCGACTGCCGCTCGACGAGGTTCACGATCGCCTTCAGTCGCGTCCGAATTTCTTTGCCCGCATCGAAGATGCTGCGGAAACCTTCCATGAGCGCCTGTCGCCCGGCGACGACCTGGCGGGCGCATTGAAGGCATGGCTAAAGGCCGAGCATGGCATCGCGGTGCGCCTGTTGCCAGTGCGCGCCATGCCTGGTTTGCGTCGTCGCTACGACCGGCATTCGATGCGGCTTTTCCTGTCGGAGCGTCTTTCGCCCTTCGATCAGATCCGGGAGATTGCGACTGAAGTCTCCCTTTTGGCCCTGCGTCAAGAGATCGCCGCCGAACTCGATGCTCTCGCGCTTTCGACGCCTGAGGCCAATCGCATCGCCCGTTTCGAGCTGGCGCGCTACGCTTCTCATGCGCTTCTGATGCCGTATGGCGCCTATCTCTCGGCAGCACAGCGACTGCATTATGATATCGATCGTCTGAGTGGCCGTTTCGGCGTTTCTTACGAGCAGGCCGCCACGCGGCTGACCAGCCTGCAGCGCCCCGGCGCATCCGGCATTCCGTTTTTCCTGATGGAGATCGATAATGCCGGCCATCGCCTGCGCAAGGCAGGCGCCCAAGGTTTTCCGCAGGCGCGTTTCGGTGGCGCCTGTCCGAAGCTCAATATCCATGCCGCTTTCACCCAGCCCGGCCAGATATTGGTGGACGCTGCCCAAATGCCTGACGGGGGCGGCTTTCTGACAATCTCGAGAACGATCGAGGGGCCGCGGGCCGATTTCGGCGAAAGGGTGCGCCGCACCGCACTTCTGATCGGCTGCGATATCTCCCATTGCGACGAGGTGGTCTACGGGAAGGCGCTGGGTAGCAATCAGGTCATGATCGGTCCTGCCTGCCGCCTATGCGAACGGCAGGGCTGTCTGGCGAGAGCCGAACCGCCGGTCACGCGCCCGCTTGGCCTCGATGAAATGGCGGCTGGTCTGAGTGTGTTCGATTTTCAGTAACGGCATTGATTATCGCTGGTTAGAAGAAGGCCGGGCCGCCGAGCCCGGCTCCTGTTTTTTTTGATGTTTCAGCCAAAATCAGGCATAAAGCCCGAACTGTGCATCATATAGCCGCGCATAAGCGCCGCGCCCGGCGAGCAGCTCGTCATGCGATCCCTCTTCGACAATGCCCTTGTCGCCCATAACGATGATGCGGTCGGCATTGCGGATGGTCGACAGTCGATGAGCGACGACCAGTGTCGTGCGTCCCTTTGCAAGCTCGAGCTGTGCCTGCTGGATGGCGTATTCGGTGGCCGTATCGAGCGCCGAGGTGGCCTCGTCAAGGATGAGGATCGGCGGGTCTTTCAAGAAGATGCGGGCGATCGCAAGGCGCTGTTTCTGTCCGCCCGAAAGCTTGACGCCGCGCTCGCCTGTCGGCGTATCGAGGCCGGCGGGCAGGGAGCGGACGAATTCGTCAAGCGAGGCGCGCCGCAGCGCCTTCATGATATCGTCGTCCGTCGCGCCGAGCTTCCATAGGCGATGTTCTCGCGGATGGTCGAACCGAACAGGAAGACGTCCTGCTGCACGATGCCGATCTGGCTGCGTAGCGAGGTCTGCGTCATATCGCGAATGTCGGTGCCGTCGATGGTAATGCTGCCAGCCGTCACATCGTAGAAGCGCGGCAGCAACGAGCAGATCGTTGTCTTGCCGGTGCCGGAGGCGCCGACGAAGGCCACCGTCTCGCCCGATGCGATAGTCAGGTTCAGATCCTTGAAGATCGTCGCCTGATCGGAATAGCCGAAGGTAACGCCCTGGTAGGCGATATCGCCTTTCAGGTGATCGATCGCGACAGCATTCGGCCGATCGGCAAGATCCGGTTCCGTGTCGATCAATGATAGGAAGCGTTTGAAGCCGGCAATACCCTTGGGATAGGTCTCGATGACCGATGTGATCTTGTCGATCGGCCGGAAGAAGACGTTGATGAGCAGCAGGAAGCTGATGAAGCCGCCATAGCTCAGCTCCCCCGATATGACGAACCAGGTACCCGCCATCATCACGATCAGCTGGACGAGGCGCGTGCTGAAATAGCTGAGTGCGATGCTTGCCGTCATATAGGCATAGCCGTCGAGCTTGGTCGCCTTGTAATCCTCGTTGTCGCTGGCAAACAGCTGGCTTTCGTATCGTTCATTGGCAAAAGCCTTGACCACACGGATGCCGCCGACTGTTTCCTGCATGCGCGTGTTGAAGTTGCCGACCTTGCCGAACAGGCTGCGCGAATTCAGCGTCATTTTCGAGCCGTAGCGGCTGACGAGCCAGGTCATGAACGGCACGATGATCGTCGTCAGCAGCGCCAGCTTCCAATGGACGCTGAACATCAGCAGGAAGGCCCCGACGAAGGTCATGATCGCGATGAACAGGTCCTCGGGGCCATGGTGGGCGATCTCGCCCACTTCCTCGAGATCCTTGGTGACGTGGGTAATCAGATGGCCGGTGCGGTTGTTGTCGAAATAACGGAAGGAAAGCTTCTGGATATGATCGAAGGCCTGGCGGCGCATGTCGGATTCGATCGAGATACCAAGCGCATGGCCCCAATAGTTGACGATCGCCGAAAGGCCGGTCGCCACCGCGTAGACGACGAGGAGCAGCACCGCCGTCGTAAAGATCAGGCTCCAGTCGCGGCTTGGAAGCAGTTCATCAACGAAAAGCTTGACTGCCAGAGGGAAGCCGAGTTCCAGCAGGCCGGCGAGCACGGCGCAGCCGAAATCCAGGAAAAACAGCGTCTTGTAACGCGCGTAATATGAAACGAAACGACGAAGCATGAATGCCCTCCATGGGCACTGAAGAGGATATGGGAGACAAGAACGGACTGAGCGGCAGCCCGAATTCGGCATCGCCGTTCAGCGTTAATTGGTGCCGAAATTTCTCATCTGGCGATCCTCCTGTTTCGGTCGCGCGTTTGGTATAGCCGACGCATGCAGGCATGTCACCCCCATAAAGGAGGGGTGACGACCGTTGCAGATGGCCTGCCGTACCGATGTAGAAAACGCTCGCTTAGGACGAACAACGGCTGGAGGTAAATGCCTCCAGCGGGTCATGAATTCGCGACAGGTTTCGACGGCATCCTCATGCCGTCAGAGCCTATGAAGCAGCCCGGAACGTTTGATCACATCGACACGCCTCGGCGCACCGGTACGCCCTCCGAAGAATTCGCATTTGATCGCCGCGGCGATAGAGGAGAAGCGGATGGCATCTTCCGCCGCCATGCCCTCGGCAATCGCAAGAGCGAAGGCGCCGTGGAAGATGTCTCCGGCGGCAAGCGTATCGACGGTCTTGATGGATATGGTCGGGCAATGCTCGACCTTGCCGGTATCATCATTGAACCAGTGACTGCCCGCTGCACCCGCCGTTACGCAGATGAAGGCATGGTCGAACCGTTGTTTCAGACGCCGCGCCCTCTCGGGCACATCGCTTGTTCCCGCGATACGCTGTGCGGCTGGCTCCGAAAAGATGATGTGGGTCGCTTCCGGCGCCAGCTCCTCGATGACGCCGTCAGGAGCCACGTCGCCGTCTAGAATGGCTGGCCTGCCCATGGCTCTTGCGGTCTTGAGAACTTGCAGCGCCAACGCCGGCCAGCGGACGTCGACGAGT
The DNA here is from genome assembly GCF_007828675.1 of Rhizobium sp. ERR 1071. NCBI lineage: Bacteria > Pseudomonadati > Pseudomonadota > Alphaproteobacteria > Hyphomicrobiales > Rhizobiaceae > Rhizobium > Rhizobium sp. ERR 1071. The sequence goes on from NZ_VITM01000004.1 coordinate 474,126, forward strand.
ACGGCATCGAAGGCGGCGATCTCGTCGGCCGAGAATGCCTTGACGGTGTGGTGCAGTTCCGGATCGTAGAAGGGAACGATCAGTCTTTCGCCGTCATCGTCCACCAGGATGGTCGAGACGGCAGAGCGTGCGCCCTCTATGCGCGACATGCCTCCGACGTCGATGCCGGCGGCGTCCAGATCGCGGATAATGCGCTCGCCGGTATCGTCGCGGCCAACGGCACCCCACAGGCTTGCCTTGCCGCCGAGCCGGATAATGGCATAGGCTGCGCTGGAGGCCATGCCTTCCGCGATCTGCAGCATGTCGTAAGGCAGAACCTTTCCCTGACCCTGCGGAAGGGTGCGGACGCGAAAAAGCGTATCGAGAACGGCAGCGCCGACACAAAGGACGTGCCTGGCCCTACCGGCCGGTGGATCGAAGATGGACAGAGCGCTCAAAGCCGCTTTCCGCTCGCCTTGTCGAAAAGATGGATGCTGGCCGGGTCGATGCCGATTTCGATCTTGTCGCCGAAGCGGATGTTGAGCCGCTCGCGGAACAGACAGGAGATGTCTTCTCCGCCGCAGTCGAGTTTGGCGTAGATCTCGGAACCTGTGCCTTCGACGATGCCGACCTTGGCCGACAGGCCGCTTGCCACAGCTCGGATATGCTCGGGCCGGACACCGTAGACGAGTGGGTGCCCACCATGCTGCGCGATCGGAAAGCCTTCCGGCAAGGGCAGGATCAGACCTTTGTCGCTGCGGAAGACGCCCTCCTCAATCCTGCCGTCGATGAAGTTCATTGAGGGCGAGCCGATGAAACCGGCGACGAAGAGGTTGGCCGGACGATCGTAGAGATCGAGCGGCGCGCCAACCTGTTCGATGAGGCCGCCATGCAGCACGACGATCTTGTCGGCCATGGTCATCGCCTCGACCTGGTCATGCGTCACGTAGATCGTCGTCGTGCCAATGCGCTGATGCATGGATTTGATCTCGCCGCGCATCTGGACGCGCAGCTTTGCATCGAGATTGGAGAGCGGTTCGTCGAACAGGAAAACTTGAGGATCGCGGACCAGTGCGCGGCCCATGGCGACGCGCTGGCGCTGGCCGCCGGAAAGCTGACGAGGCAGGCGGTCCAGCAAATTTTCCAGGCCAAGGACGGCGGCCGCCTTCTGCACTTTAGCGGCGATTTCCGAAGCCTCTGCCTTTTTCAGCTTTAGCGCAAAGCCCATGTTTTCGGCGACCGTCATATGCGGATAGAGCGCGTAGTTCTGGAAGACCATCGCAATGTCGCGGTCGCGCGCCGGCAGATGGCTGACTTCGCGCCGACCGATATGGATCTCGCCGCCGCTCACCTCTTCAAGCCCGGCAATCATGCGCAGCAGCGTGGACTTGCCGCAGCCCGAAGGGCCGACGAGGACGACGAATTCGCCGTCGGCGATATCGACGCTGATATCGTGAATGACCTTTACCTGGCCGTAGCGCTTCTGGATGCTCTGTATATTGACGGGTGCCATGAATGTGATCCTATCCAAAAGATAAAGGCTGCGTCACTTGACGGCGCCGGCTGTTAGACCGGCGATGATCTGTCGTTGTGCGAACATCGTCAGCACGAGCACCGGCAGCGTCACGATCAGGGCGGCAGCAGCAAGCGGTCCCCAGCTCACCTGCTCGAAGGAGAGCATGTTATAGACGGCCACCGGCAGCGTGCGGGTCTCGCGGCTCGCAAGCACGATGCCGAAGACGAAATTGTTCCACGAGAAGATCACCGAGAGAATGAAGGCGACGACGATACCGGGCCGGGCGATGGGCAGAGCGACGAGCCGGAAGACCTGCCACGGTGTCGCGCCGTCGATGCTTGCTGCCTCCTCCAGTTCCATCGGGGTCGTCTCGAAATAGCCGATCATGATCCAGACGACGATCGGGACGGTGACGACGAGGTGGATAATGATCTGCGGCCAGAGCGTTCCCAGCAGATTGAGCCATTGGAACAGCAGGAACAGCGGGATGAGGAAGGAAAGACCGGGCGTCATGCGGGCAATCATGATGATGACGGCAGACTTCTCAGCCTTCAGCCGTGCAATGCCATAACCGGCCGGCACGCCGATGACGAGTGCGAGCAGGGTCGCTGCGCCCGTCACAAGAATGGAGTTCCAGAAATAGAGAAAGAAGTTGTTTTCCTGGAAGACATTGACGTAGTTCGTCCAGGCGAAACGATCGGGAATAAGGATCGGCGGATAGGCGCCGTTGTCGATCTCGTATTTCAGCGATAGCGAGATCATCCAGAGGAAGAACAGAATAACGGGTGAGACGATAACCAGGGCCACGAAGAATAGGCCGATACGGTTGAGTGTCGAACGCTTCATCTCAATGTCCCTCCGCGTCGATCCATTTCGTCCGCTGCCGCATCATCAGGAGGATGAAGGAAAGCGCGACGATGAGGATGAAGAACACCACTGCCATGGCCGAACCATAGCCGATGTCGTAATAGGAAAAGGCAGTGTTGTAGAGGTAGATGTTGATTGTTTCGGATGCCGTTCCCGGACCACCCTGCGTCATCGCATAGATGATGTCGAAGCTCTTGATCGCGTCGATACCGCGGATGATGACGGCGATCATCAGGAAAGGTGAGATCATCGGCAGCGTCAGATAGCGGAACTTCTGCCAGGCATTCGCACCGTCGATTTCGGCACTTTCATAGGGTTCGCGCGGCACGGAGGCGAGACCGCCGAGCACGATCAGCATGACCAGCGGCGTCCATTGCCACACCTCGACGAGGACAAGTGAGGGGATGACGCTCGCCTGATTGTAGATCCATTCCTGCGGTCCGATGCCCACCAGCGACAGCAGGTAGTTGAGCACGCCGAGCTGTGGGTGGAACATCATCGTCCACACAAGCGCCACGGCGACCGGCGTTGCCATCATCGGCATAACGAAGATACCGCGCAGGAAACCGCGCAGCGGAAAATTGGCATCGAAGATCAGCGCGGCCAGCGTTCCGAAGAACAAGGGGCCGACGACGGAAAGCACGGTATAGAGAACCGTGTGCCAAAGGGATTCCCAAAATCGTACGTCGGTCGCCAGCCGGACATAATTGTCCCAGCCGACGAAACTCTGCGATTGACCGAGCGTCCACTTGTTCACGCTCATCCAGAGAGTGAAGACCCAGGGGAAGACGATGACAGCGGCAATGACGATCAATGCAGGAATGACAAAGGGCCAGTAGTTGGTAGCAAGCCGTTGCGGCTTGCTCCTTCCTTTGGTTGCCTTCGCGGCGGTATCTTCAATGCTCACGGAAGCCATCATCCCTCGCTTCGTGCCAGAACAGGCTCGAACTGGGCGGTTGCCGTCTTCAGTTCGGCTGCCGGATCTGCGCCGCCGATCATGTTTGTCAGCGCGACACCATAGATGTCGCGGAACTCGGTGACCGGGATGATGACGGGTAGCGCCAGCTGGGAGACCTTGGCGGAGCCGGCGACGGCATCGAGCCAGGCGCCTGGCATTTTCACACCTTCGCGAACCTTCTGATCCTCCAGAATGGATTGACGGAAGGGAACACCGGCGCCGGCCTGCAGAAGACGCGCGCCCATGTCATGCGAGATCGCCCATTGGCAGAAGAGATAGGCGGCTTCCTTCTTCTGGCTGGCAGCAGTCACGCCTATGCCGTCGCCGGTCGTGGCAGCTGCCTGTGCGTTCGGCCCTTTCGGCATGACGCCGTAGCCGACCTGGCCGACGACGCGGGATTTCTCCGGATTTTCGATGGGCGGCGCAAAGCCGACGCCATCGACCCACATGCCGATCTTGCCTTGCAGGAAGGCTGATTGCGCTTCCGCCCAGTTGAAGCCGGAAACTCCGGGAGGTGCCGATTTCGTCATCAGGCGTTGATAAAGCTTGGCGGCGTCGACGGCGCCCTGCGATTCCGTCTGCAGCTTGCCGTCGGCCGAAAGCGGCGTCGTACCGTAGCCGAGCATGAAGGTCGTCCAGACCGGCGCGTTGGCATTCTTCAGGCCGCGGGCGACGAAGCCGTAAGTGTTGGTCGATTTGTCCGTCAGCGCCTCGGCGGCTTTCGCCATATCTTCGAAGGTTTCGGGATAGGCCAGGCCCTTCTTCTCAAACAGGGCCTTGTTCCAGTAGACGATCCAGTAGTCCACCGAGAAGGGCAGGGAGCGCATGACGCCTGCGGAATCCTTGGCGAACTTCAGTCCGGCCTCGGCGAAATCGCTTTCCGTCAGCGAGGGATCGGTGAGCGACGGATCCTTCATGAAGCCGCTGATATCGGCGAGCCAGCCGCCCTTTTCGAACTGACGCTTCTGAACGTGGTAGCTCAGATGGACGACGTCGAAGCTGGGCTTGCCGGAGCTGAGCTCGATCGTGGTTTTCTGACGCTGCTGCTGCTCGGGTGTCGCCTCGGCATTGACCTTGATGCCGGTCAGAGCCTCGAATTCGCTTAAGTATTTGAGGATCGTTTCGCTGCGCGGGCTCTTGACCAGATTGACTTCGAGCGTCGTGCCGGCAAAGCGCTTCCAGTCGACGGCTGCCGAAGCGGTGCGGACACCGAGAAGGCTTGCTGCGCCGAGTGCAGCCGTGCCGGCCATGAAGCCGCGACGTGTCGGATTGAAAAGTGACGATGACATTGGTTCCTCCTCCTTTTGGCCGAAAATCTCCTCATTCGCGGCCCGTTATCCAAAGCTATTTACATCTTCAACGCGCGATCCCGGGCTCCGCCGATGTGGGCGACCAGCGCGGTAACCGCCTCTTCGGCGGATCGTCGCTCGATGGCCTCAAGCACTTTCAAATGCTCGTCCATGACCGGCCCGACATGGCCGTTGATGCGGAACCTGTCCTGACTGATCAGTCGCATCTTGATCGAATTGACCCGATAGGCGTTCGAGATGATCGTATTGCCGAGCGCATCGATGAAGGCATCATGCATGCCCCAGTCCACCGATTGCGCGTGAAGCTCCAGCTCCGGGGAATTGTCGCCGGAGCGGATGGCATCGGCGATATCGCGATGATCCTTCAGAAGCTTGGCGATCGTCTCGTCCGATGCTGAATGGGTAAACAGCGCAACGGCTTCCTTCTCCAGAAAAAGACGAAGCTGGAACGCTTCGCGGATCAGGTCCAGATCGATATGGGCGATCTGCAATCCACGCTGCGGAACCGTCTTGATCAGACCTTCCGCTTCCAGACGCGGGATCAATTCGCGGATCGCGCCGAGCGTCAGTCCCGTCAGCTCGACCAGCCGCCGCTGCGAGATGAATTGCCCGGGACGAACGTCGCGCGCCAAGAGATGGCGTGTGAAGCTCTCATAGGCTTTCTCTCTCAACGTTGTCTGTTCGCCTGGTCCGTCCATCGGCAGCTCCGGGCTGTTCGGTTAGGCTGCTTTGGCGCGAAACAGTGCGCCGAAAGCAGCAAAGAGCGTGTCGGAATCTTGGCTGTTCAATGCCACGAGCGGCGGGCGCACGGCAAGCCAGCTATCGTCCTCCGTCAACCGGGCGAGAATAGCCTTGATCGAAGGAATGACCGGATAGTTCAGCAGCTGTTCGACGAAACGCTCGACATTGGCGTCAGCGATACCTTTTTCCGCCATGGCCTGCACTTCGCGAGGAAGAAGATTTGCCATGCCGGAGATTGCTCCCTGTCCGCCGAGCCGAACGCCGCGGGCAAGATGCCGCTCGTCGCCAATCAGAATGATGAGATCGCCATGCGTCTTCAGCAGTTCCTCGGTATAGGGCCAATCGCCCGAGGAGTCCTTGACGCCGACAACAACATCCGGAAATGCGGCGTGCAGGCGGCCAACGAGGGAAATGGAGAGCGGCACCATCGTTACCGACGGAATATTATAGACGATCACGTCGCGGGCATGCGTGCCGAGCATAGTGAAAACGGCCGCGAACCATTTGAAGAGGCCATCGTCGCTGACGTTCTTGAAGTAGGAGGGCGGGGCAAGGAGAATGTTGCGGACACCCTGCGCCAGCGCTTGTCCAGCCTGCGCTGCCGCATCTTCTGCGGCATCGACGAGCACGCCCATGACGATCTGCTTCGGCGCAATGCCGGCGGCGAGCATGGCGGCCAGAACTTGCTTGCGCTCCTGCATGCCAATCGAAGCGCCTTCGCCCGTGGTCCCGAACAGGGTGACGCTCTTGCAGCCATTGGCAAGGCAATGCTTTGCCTGCTCGATCACACCCGGGATTGCAATCTCGCCATCAGCGTCGAAAGGTGTTGCCAGCGCGGCCGACAGGCCAAAATTCTCACTCATCCGATCCTCCCGATCTTGTGAGATCAGTGCGTAGCATGCTGACATGTTAGTTGTAAAGCGAAGTTTATATCAGTCGCCTATATGTGATTACACTGACGTCGAATTGGCGGCGGTAGGAGTTGATGGCTGGGGACTTTATAGAGCCTCGGCCCCGGCCTCTGTTAGCCCCTTGCAGGCACGTAGTCGAGCCCGCCATCGATTTGTGAAGGCCGGCCATCGAGGAAGAGTTCGCCGATGCGCGGCGCGGAGCGGGCAATGACCTTGCCGCGCCTAATGACGGCGAGGCGAGTTGGCTTCAGGCGCAGCGCTTCCAGCGTGTCGACGGCCTGCAGCACTACAAAATCGGCATTGCAGCCCTTTTCCAGGCCGTAGCCTTCCAGGCCGAGCGTCTTGGCGGAGTTGATGGTGAGCGCATCGAAAATCTTCTTCTTGTCTTCGATGCCGGCCATTTGTGCGACGTGGATAGCCATGTGGCCAACTTCGAGCATGTCACCCGAGCCCATCGAATACCAGGGGTCCATCACGCAATCATGGCCGAAGGAGACGTTGAGCCCGGCATCCATCAGTTCGCGCACGCGCGTCATGCCGCGGCGCTTCGGATAGGTGTCGTGCCGGCCTTGCAGCATGATGTTGATGAGCGGGTTAGAAATTACATTGATCTTCGCCTCTGCCATCAGCGGGATGAGCTTGGAGACGTAGTAATTGTCCATCGAATGCATCGAGGTCAGATGCGAGCCGGCAACACGTCCCTGCAAACCGAAGCGGACCGTCTCTGCCGCAAGCGTTTCGATGTGACGCGACATCGGGTCGTCGGTTTCGTCGCAATGCATGTCGACGGGAAGACCGCGATCGGCGGCGATCCTGCAAAGCGCCTCTACTGAGGCTCTGCCCTCATCCATCGTGCGCTCGAAATGCGGAATGCCGCCGACGATATCGACGCCCATGTCGAGCGCGCGTGCGAGCGAAGCCACGCCATCCTTGGCGCGATAGTATCCATCCTGCGGGAAGGCGACGAGCTGCAGATCGATATAGGGCTTGACCCTGTCCTTCACCTCCAGAAGCGCCTCGGCCGTCACCAGCTTGGGATCGGACGTGTCGACATGGCTGCGGATGAACAGCAGTCCTTGCGTGACGGCGAGATCGCAGTATCGTAGCGCGCGCTCGACAAGCTCCTCCTTCGTCACGATGGGGCGCAATTCTCCCCAGAGGGCGATGCCTTCCAGAAGCGTGCCGGATATATTCATGCGCGGCAGGCCGAGCGAAAGCGTGGCATCCATATGGAAATGCGGGTCGACGAAGGGCGGGCTCACCAGCCGATCGGTCGCATCTATTTCTTCCTTGCTCTCGGTGGTAATCGAGGCTTCGATTGCTGCGATCCTGCCATCCTTGACGGCGATGTCGATGCCTGTGCGGCCATCTGGCAGATTGGCATTGCGAATGATCAGATCGAACATGAACGGCTCCTCGGATTATCTTTCGCCACGGCGATAGGGTTGCATCAGCGCCTGCGGCACGCGGGCGCGTCTGCTCATGACGGCAAGGGCAACGATGGACAGGATATAGGGTGTCATCAGGAAGAGCTGATAGGGGACACCCTGGACTGCGGTCTGCAGGCGCAATTGGAACGCGTCGAAGAAGGCGAAGAGCAGCGCACCGAACAGCGCCCGGCCCGGCCTCCAGGACGAAAAGACGACGAGCGCGATGCAGATCCAGCCGCGTCCCTGCACCATCGTCGGAAAGAAGCTGTTGAAGGCGGAAAGCGTCAGGAAAGCGCCGCCCATGCCCATCAATGCGCTGCCGGCGATGATGGCGCCATAGCGGATCCTCATGGGGTTGAGGCCCTGTGCCTCGGCTGCATGCGGATTTTCGCCCGTCATGCGGATCGCAAGCCCGACCGGCGTGCGGAAGATCAGATAGGCCATGACCAGCGCCACCAGGATCGCGAGATAGGTCGGGACGGTCTGCGTGAAGAGAGCGGGGCCGATGAAGGGCAGGGTGGAAAGCCCGGGAATGGCGATCGGCTGAAACGGCGTGATGGTCGGCGGCGTCCCGGCGACGGGAACGATCAACCGGAAGGCGTAGTAACTGAAGCTGGATGCAAAAAGCGTCACGCCGAGGCCGGAAACATGCTGCGACAGGCCCAGCGTCACCGTCAGGGCCGAATGCAAAAGCCCGAAAATGCCGCCCGCAATCGCCGCGATGAGAAGGCCGGTCCACAGATCGGCACCGTGATAGACGGAGAGCCAACCGATCATCGCGCCAAAGGTCATGATGCCCTCGATGCCGAGATTAAGAACGCCGGCCCGCTCGCAAAGAAGCGCGCCGAGCGTGCCGAAGATCAAGGGTGTCGCAATCCGCAACACGGCAGCCCAAAGCCCGGCCGAAGCAATGATGTCGATCAACGTGCTCATCGGCGGATCCTGTACTGCGTGAAGAACAAAGCGATCAGCATGGTCAACAGCGACAGGGCGACCGTGACGTCGGCGATGTAAGTTGGGATGCCGAGACTCCGGCTCATGCCGTCAGCGCCGACAAACATCGTGGCCGTAAAGATCGCCGCAAGAACGACACCAAGCGGGTTGAGGTTTGCAAGCATGGCGACGACGATGCCGGCATAGCCGAAGCCCGGGGACAGATCGGTTGTGACATAGCCTTTGACACCCATGACTTCGATGGCGCCTGCAAGGCCGGCAAGCCCGCCCGAAAGACAGGCAACTTTGACGAGGGTCGAGCCGAGACGAACGCCTGCAAAAACGGCGCCCGAAGGATTGAGGCCGGCTGCCCGCGACTGCATGCCGAAGACGGTGCGCGACTGGACGAAATAGACGATCGCCGCGATGACGATCGCAATTGCAAAACCGATATGAAGACGCGATCGCGCAATCAGCTTCGGCAGCATGGCATGATCGCCAAGCGCCTGGGATTGCGGCCAGCCGAATGCCGTCGGGTCCTTCAGCACGCCGTCGATCAGCATGGAGACGAAAAGGACGGCGATGAAATTCAGGATAAGGCTGGTGACGACTTCATCGACGGAAAAGCGCAACCGCAGCCATAGTGGCACGAGGATCAGGACCATGCCGGCAATGGCACCGATCACCATCAAGAGCGGAATAAGGATCGGGCCGGGCAGGCCGGCGAGCATTTTTGACCCGAAGGCCGCAACGGCAATGGCGCCGAAATAAAATTGTCCCTCGGCGCCGATATTCCACAGACGGGCGCGAAAGGCGACTGCGGCGGCCAATCCCGTTAGGATCAATGGCGTCGCGCGGGTGAGCGTCTCCGTTGCCGAAAGCCGCGAACCGAAGGCTCCAAGCAGAATCCGCCGATAGGCTTCGAGGACGGGTGCGCCGGCAATCGCGATCAGTATGCCGGCGAGCGCAAGGGCCGCGACGACCGAGAGCACGGGAGCGAGGATCATCATAGACAGTGGGCGGTGTTCGCGCCGTTCAAATCGCATGATTGGCCCCACTCTTTTCTTTCCATTCTCCCGCCATCATCAGTCCCAGCAGGCGCGCATCGGCCTTATCGGCATCGATAGGCGCCGAAAGGCGTCCGCCGACGATTGCCTGGATGCGATCGGCCAATGCAATGACCTCGTCCAGATCCTCCGAGATCAAGAGAACGGCAGTGCCTTGCCGGCGCGCTTCCAGAATGCGTCCGTGAATGGCGGCCACTGCACCTTCGTCCAGCCCGCGCGCTGGCTGGGCGGCGATCAGGATTCGTGGTCGCTCATGGAGATTGCGACCGAGGATCAGCTTCTGCATATTGCCGCCCGATAATAGCCGGGTGCGTGTCGCAGCATTGCCGCCGCGCACGTCGAATGCCTCGATGATCTCCTGCGCAAAGGCCATGCCGGCACCCTTGTCGACCAGACCATGTTTCGAATAGGAAGGCAGGCGCTCGAGCACGGCATTCTCCCAGATCGCCATTTCGCCGATGGCACCATCACGGTTTCGGTCTTCCGGAATGCGCCCGATGCCAGCCTCGATAATCGCGGCAACGTCGAGATCGCCGACTGGCTTGCCGAACAGAAGAAGCTCGCCGGATGTGCGGTTCGACATGCCGGACAGAATTTGCCCCAAGGTCGCCTGACCGTTGCCCGATACGCCGATGATCCCCAGAACCTCGCCGGCCCGGACATGGAAGCTGATCTTTTTCAACCGTTCGACGCCACCGGTCTTGACGATGATATCGCGAGCTTCGAGCACGATGTCGCCCGGCGTCGACGCTTCGCGGGTCGGGCGTGTGACGCGATGTCCGACCATCAGCTCCGCAAGCTCGGCCTTGCTGGTCTGAGATGCCTGTCTTTCGGCCGCGACCTTGCCGCCGCGCAGGACGACGATACGATCGGCCGTCGCCATGACTTCATCGAGCTTGTGCGAAATGAAGATCAAGGACAGGCCTTGTGCGGCCATCTGTTTCAACGTCGAAAAGAGCTTTTCTGCCTCGATCTGGGTCAGAACGGCGGTCGGTTCGTCGAGGATCAAGATGCGTGCATCATTGTAGAGTGCCTTCAGTATTTCCACCCGCTGCTGCTCGCCAACGGAGAGATCGCCCAGGCGCGCATCCGGATCGACTTTCAAGCCGAAGCGTTCGGCAATCGCCAGAAGCTTGTTGCGGGCCGCTGCCGTTTGGGACTTGAGCGACCAAAGTCCCTCCGTGCCCGTCATGATGTTTTCCAGCACAGTCAGGTTCGGCGCGAGCGAGAAATGCTGATGCACCATGCCGACGCCGGCCCGGATCGCCGCGCGCGGCTTGCCCTGCGGCAATTCCACATTATCGATCAGGATGCGACCGGCATCGGGCACATAGTGCCCGAAGAGGATGCTCATCAGCGTCGTCTTGCCGGCACCGTTCTCGCCGAGCAGGGCAACGATCTCACCCTTTGCTAGAGACAGCGAAATATTGTCATTGGCAATCGTGCTGCCGAAGCGTTTGCTGACACCTTCGATGGAAAGGACGAGGATGGTCATGCCGGAAAGCCTGCAATCGGGAAGCGGTGTTGCCAACGTTGCTCGGCCTCGAGCACGGATGCAAGCTGCAGCAACAGCTTATCCTCACCCATGGGGGCCATCAGTTGGACCGGCAGCGGCAATCCCGCTTCATCTTCGCCGAAGGGAAGTGTGATGGCCGGAAAACCGGAAATGTTGGCGAGCGCGGCAAGAGGGGCAAAGGATGTCATGCGCTCGAGGTGCAATTGAGTGTCCGAATGATCCGTCGGAAAGGATCCGATGGGTGGCGGTGCCGAAGCGAGCATCGGCATGACGATGACGTCGACCCTGTCGAAGATCTCCCACAGAATGCGGCTAGCCTTCACGGCGCCATTGACGGAGCTCCAAAGGGTGGTTGCCCGCATGGCGCGCCCGCGCATGATGAAGGCTTGCGTCATCGTCTCGGCGAGACGCGTGTCCAGTTCGAGATCATCAATCAGGTGGGCGATATTGACGGAAATGATATCACCAAAAGCGCGGCTGCTGGCCTGAACGGCGCTTTCCATCTCGTCCCAACGGATGGATATCTGCTCGTTTCCCCGGCTTTCGAGGAAACTGGCCGCTGCTTCCACCGCTTGGGCCCGATCCTGGTCGATTGCGTAACGCTGGCCAGTGTCTGCAAGGAGTCCAATGCGAAGCTTACCCGTTTTGGGCGGGAGTTGAGCGATATCCGCGTATGGCCCTCTTGTCTTTCCCCGGACAACATCGAAGATTTGTGCGGTGTCGCGAACGGAGCGGGTGACCGCAAGTTCGCTGGCGATGCCGCCGAGATGATTGCCGAAGGAGGGGCCGGCGGGCACGGCGCCGCGTGTCGGCTTCAGTCCGACAAGGCCGCAGCAGGCAGCCGGCACGCGGATCGAGCCGCCCGCGTCCGTCGCATGCGCGATCGCAACGATACCGGCGGCGACTGCAGCCGCGGCTCCACCCGACGAGCCGCCGGCAGTTCTGACAGGATTCAACGGGTTTCGGCAGATCGGACCGATTGCCGGTTCGGATGCGAGTGAGAAGCCGAATTCCGGACTGGTGGTCAAGCCGAAGGCGCAGAGACCGGCATCGCGAAAACGCTCTGCCAAATCGCTGTCCGCGCCTTTGCCCGTGCGGGCGAACAGGCGAGAGCCAGCGGTCACCGGCAGCCCCGGGAAGGGGCCGCCGAGATCTTTGGCGACCGTCGGTACGCCGGCAAAGGCGCGCTGCGCAAAGCGCTCGGGATACGCCGATGCCTCCTGATCCAGGGCATGTGCTGCCGCGAGCCCGGCTTCAGGATTGACATAGGTAATGGCGCCAAGCTCATCTTTCATGGCGCAGGCGGCAAGTGCCGCCTGCATGGCATCCACACAGGTAAGCTTGCCGGACTTGATCGCGCCGGCCAGCTCCGTGGCGTCAGTGAATGACGGTCTGGTCATGATCGAGCCGAAGGATTACTTCGGCTGATCCGCTACCTTCGGCACTTCGAAGCTGCCGGCCTTGATGTCGGCGCGGACCTTCTCCATTGCAGCTTCGGCCTCTGCTGGTGCTGTGCCCTTCACATAGACGATATCGCTGCCGCCTTCCTTCATCAGGCCGTAGGCCGTGTAGTTGCGGCCAACCGGCTTGCCGGCGGCAACATCGGCGATTGCGGCATTGAGAATGGGGCGGAAATACCACATGGCATTGGCGAAAACGGTGTCGGGATAGCGCGGCGTGTAATCGATCAGCGATCCCACTGATTTGATATGCCGCTCCTTGGCGGCATCAGCCGTGCCGATGCGCTCACCGAAGAGCACGTCGGCACCGGCGTCGATCTGCGCGAGACCGGCTTCACGCGCCTTCGGCGGGTCGAAGAAGGTGCCGATGAAGGAGACGAGGTGCTTGCAATCGGGGTTGACCGCTTTGACGCCCGCGGCAAAGGCATTGATCAGCATGTTGACTTCGGGAATCGGGATGGCGCCGACGGAGCCGACGACGTTCGACTTGGTCATCTTGCCCGCCAGCATACCGGCGAGATAGGCGCCGTCATAGTTCCAGGTGCCGAAGACGCCGAAATTGCTCCCGGCAGCCTCGCCGCTGGACCCGAGAACGAAAGCCGTATCCGGATAGTCGGCAGCAACCTGGCGCGCTTCCTTCTCTACAGCATAGGCCTCGCCGATGATCAGCTTGTTGCCCTGTTCGGCATATTCGCGCATGGCACGCGGATAGTCCGTGCCCGAAACGCCTTCGGAAAAGACATATTCGATAACGCCTTCCTTGGCGGCATCCTGAAGCGCCTTGTGAAGACAGGAATTCCACGCGTTTTCGACCGGCGAGGCATGAATGCCTGCGACCTTGAGCGGCGCTGCGGCGCGGGCGGCTGGCGCAAGAGCGCTGACGCCGAGCGCGATGCCGGATGCGATGACAGCGCGGCGTGACAGTATGATTTCATTGGTCATTTTTCAGTTCCCCTGGTTTTTGATCGTTTGGTAAAAATCATAGGAGGGGGCTAAAAAAGTGTCAAGCAATTGGCGTGCTTAAATAATATGCGAGAGCGCTCGAAATCTACTCGTCGCTTACAGCATTAGATAGCCCGAGCGGGTATTCAATTGTTTTTCGGGCGACCACCGTTTGTGGTCTGGCGAGCAAGCATGATGTCAAGCTGCAATACGGTCGATCATATGTGCAATGGCTGCGCGATAGCGATCCACATCACCCCCCGCATCGATGGCGAGGGCGGCGCGATCGAAGGCCGCTGAGAGAATGTCGGCGAGGGCCTCAACGGCGATATCCGACCCCTGCCCACGACTGAGCGCTGCTTCCAGACCATGTTTCAGTGTAAGGGTAGTGGTTTCCTCATCCAGTTGCTTCATATCGACAAAACCAAGCACAGTCGGTCCTTCAATCAGCAGAAGTCGCGTGCGGCCGACAACCCGCATTGCATCGAGATAGGCATTGCTGCCGGCGATCAGGGCGGCGCGGGGCGCAAGATGATCAGGGGTTGCCTTCTCTATGGCGCGGGTCACCGCCAGAGCTTCCTCTGTGACAACTGCGCGAAACAGCGCACGCTTGTCCTCGAAATGATGATAGAGCGCGCCGCGCGTGATGCCGGCGGCGGCCACGATCTCCGGCGTCGAGGTCTCGGCATAGCCCTTTTCCACGAATAGGGCGCGGGCAGCCGCGATGAGTGCAGCCTTGGTCTTTTCGGTTCTCTCACGGTTTGAGCGTGGATCTTGCATGCATGCAGCCTGTATGTCATTCGAAATAATACAGACAGATTGTATGTCTTTTGAGGGGGGAAGTGAAGCATGAAGGTAACGAGCTATTATCCGGTGATCATGACTGAGCGCGTCGAGGAGACCGCTGCCTTTTACGTGAAGCATTTCGGCTTCCAGGAGAGTTTCACCAGTGATTGGTACGTCCATCTGCAGTCGGCTGAGGACAGCGCTGTCAATCTCGCTATTCTGAATGGGCAGCATGAGACGATTCCGCTACAGGGGCGCGGTAAGGTCGCAGGCCTATTGCTCAACTTTGAAGTGGATGATGTCGATGCCGTTCATGGGCGCTTGCGGGCGGCCGGCTTGCCGATTCTGCTTGCCATCTGCAATGAGGATTTCGGTCAGCGTCATTTCATCACGTCCGATCCGAACGGCGTCTTGATCGACATCATCAAGCCGATACCGCCAAGTGCGGAGTTCGCATCTCTCTATGCCGAGCACGCACTTCCGCGGGATCGTTAAGGTGCTGGGCGCAATCGATAAAATCGAGCGATACAACTCTATCTTTGATTAACTAGGTCGCTTCACCCAATATTTCGGTTTTCATGCGACAAAGCGGGCCAGAGGTAAGGTGACCCATGCAAGAGCTCCCGGTTTCGTCAAAAATCATCAAATCAGTCTATTTCCGCCCGGATGACGGACGGCTTTACATCCGCTTCAAGAACGGTGAAGAACGTCAATTCACCGGCGTTCCGCAGAAGGCGGCGATCGCCATGGTGAAAGCGCCGTCGCCCGGCCAGCACTATATCGAGCATATCCGCACGCAGTTCGAACGCGTCGCTTGAGGCGAAGGCCGCACGGCTGACGCCCGCTTGGCAGAAGGGATTTGCGGTGCTGCCATTTGAATTCTGTGGGCAGGATGTGCTTTATCAATCAGCGCATTGATAAACGCTTAGTTGCGCTATCTATATCAATCACAAACATCTTTCAGGGAGGAAGAGGCGTGGTTGATGAAAAGCAGCTTATATCCAAGATCACCTGGAGGCTTATGCCCTTTCTGGGCATTCTCTATCTGATCGCCTATATCGATCGCCAGAATGTCAGCTACGCGAAGCTTCAGATGGTCGATGCGCTCGGCATGAGCGAATATGCCTATGGTCTCGGCGCCTCGCTGTTCTTCATCGGCTATTTCATCTTCGAGGTGCCGAGCAACCTGCTTCTCGACAGGTTCGGAGCCAGCAGGTGGTTTGCGCGCATTCTGATCTCTTGGGGTGCGGTCACGGTCGCGCTTGCCTATACGCAGAATGCGACCATGTTCTATATTCTCCGTTTTCTGCTCGGTGCCTGCGAGGCCGGATTTTTTCCAGGCGTACTTTATCTGCTGACCCTTTGGTATCCTTCGGCCTATCGCGGCACGATGGTCGGGCTTTTCATGATCTTCAGCGCTTTCGCCAATGCGATCGGCGCGCCACTTGGTGGCGTGCTTCTGGACCTGAACGGCCTTTATGGTATTGCCGGCTGGCAATGGGTCTTCCTGGTGACCGGTATCCCAGCCATTATTGCCGGCTTCATAACGCTGTTTTACCTGCCGGATCTGCCATCCAAAGCGACGTTCCTCGACGATACGGAAAAGAACTGGCTGAAGGACCGGCTCGAGGTGGAAAATTCCGGGATGGAGCAGAACGCCGCCGACGGCTTCAAGGCGCTCGTCAATCCGCGCGTGCTGCTGATGGCGCTTTGCTATATCGGTTTCCCGCTCGCCGCCTATGGACTTAGCTACTGGCTGCCGACGATCGTCAAGAATTTCGGCGTCAGCAACACGACGAACGGTTTCCTGAACATTATCCCGTGGATTCTCGTCGCCATCGCTCTGTATGCCGTCCCGCGTACAGCGGACAAGGCGGAGTCCAAGACGCCCTATATCGTCATTCCCGCGCTGGTCGGCGCCGTAAGCCTGGTATTATCTGCCGTTATTCCCGACCATACGCTGCAGTTTGTTTTCCTCTCCATTGCGGCGGCCGGCATCTTCGCGGGTCAGCCGGTGTTCTGGAGCTTGCCGTCGCGCTTCCTACAGGGAGCGGGTGCGGCAGCGGGCCTTGCTGCCATCAATTCAGTTGGCAATCTCGGCGGCTTCATCGCTCAGAACGTCGTGCCCTGGATCAAGGATTCCACGGGAAGCACGATCGCGCCGATGTTCTTCTTGGCCGCCTGCCTTCTGATTGCGGTGCTGTTGGTCCTTGTGATCGGACGCATGATACCGCGCACACCCCGGCCGGAAGATCTTGGCAATCCTAACGCAGCCCGCGTGAAATGATTGCGCTCATGCTCGCAAAAGCATCCGCCAAATGAGAGGGGCGGCCTGATGGCCGCCCCAATTTTTTTAGGTGCTGATACCAAGCTCACGCAAAGGCGTAGGAACCATCCGGACGCTTGGGCACGCGCCGCTGCCAATGGATATAACCTTCCTCTTCCATGGCCTTTTCGTCCATCTCGACGCCCCAGCCGGGCCGATCGGGTCTAAGCTCGAGATAACCGTCCTTCGGCAGATAGGGGTCGACGACATAGCGGGTTTCGCCTTGTCGCTGTTCGACTTCGTTGCCGCCATAGACGTAGGCCTGACCCTTCGGCAGCCGGTATTCGAGTATCCGAAAGTTCTGTGCGGCGGCCGAGAAATGCACGTTGACGGCGGTCGCGAGCGGCCCCATCGGGTTGTGCGGAGCAACGCCGACGAAATGCGCCTCGGCGATCGTCGCGATGCGCCGCATCTCGCTGATGCCGCCGACGACGCAGATGTCGGGCTGGATCAGGTCGGCGCCCTTGACCTGCAGCAGGCGCAGGAACTCGTTGCGATTATAGAGGGACTCGCCGGTCGCGAGCACGCAATTGAGGCCCTGTTTCAACTCGCCCCACATCTCGATGTTTTCGGGCCGGAGCGGCTCTTCATAGAAAAGCGGATCATAAGGAGCCAGCGCATTGCCGAGCTGGCGAGCGGCGACCGGCTCGAAAATTTTCGCATGGGCGTCGAAGGCGATCTCATAGTCGTCGCGCACGGTCTCGCGCAGCGAACGGAAATAGTCGGCCGATGCCTTGACGACATTGCCCCAGCGATGAGCGTGCATGTCGATGCGCCATGGGCTGAGCTTGAAGGCGGTAAAGCCCCATTCGGCGTTCAGACGGTCGAGCTCATCGCGCGCAGCCGGCGCATCCGGAGCGGTATAGACGCCGGCATAGACCTTGATGCGATCGCGCACCGCGCCGCCGAGCAGCTTGTAGACCGGAACGTTGAGGGCCTTGGCCGAGAGATCCCAGAGGCAGTGATCGAGCGCGGAAATCGCCGAAAGGCCAAGCGCGCCCGGCGGGAAGCGGCTCTGCTGGATCAGCAGGTTGACGAGATAGTCGATCCGGCTTGGATCCTGGCCGGCGAGGAAACCGTAGAGATAGTCGAGAATCGGCGGCAGTGCCAAATCGGGGCCGTGATTGTAGCACTCGCCCCAGCCCGTCAGTCCATCGTCCGTATCCAGCGCCACGATGACGCGCGGACGATCCTTGTCGCGGGTCACGAATACCCGCATGCGGTCGATCTTCATCTTATCTTCCTTCTATCGATTGACATGAATGCGGCATGGGAGCTGCCGCAGGTGGGGAAATCATTGCGCGCATCGCGGGGAAGCCTGGCTCGTGGAAAATGGGCGTTGCGGCGTTGTCGAGGGAAGGCATCACGTCGCGCTCCCGTTCTTCACGGTTTCGGGCTCGACATAGCGGAACCGCCGCGAGTGATCCCTGTCGCGAGGGTCAGGGCGAGGGATCGCCGAAATCAGCGCCTGCGTGTAGGCATGTTCGGGTGCATTGCAGACCTTGTCGGCATCGCCGACCTCGACGAGGCGCCCTTTGTACATGACGCCGACGCGGTCGCACATGTAGCGGATGACGCCGATATCATGACTGATGAAGATATAAGCGAGGCCAAGTTCGTCCTGCAGCCGCATAAGGAGATCGAGCACCTGCGAGCGGACGGAAACATCGAGAGCCGAGGTCGCCTCGTCGGCGACGATCACGCGAGGATTGAGGGTAATGGCTCGGGCAATGCCGATGCGCTGGCGCTGGCCGCCTGAGAAGGCATGCGGATAGCGCTCGCGCGCCCTCGGATCGAGACCGACCTGCTCCATCAGATGGCAGACGCGCTCGTCGAGCGCCCGGCCCCTGGCAATGCCGTTGACAAGCAATGGCTCGCCGATGATCTGTGAAACCGTCATGCGCGGATTGAGCGAGCCGAATGGGTCCTGGAACACCATGCGCAGCTCGCGACGCGCTGCCGCAAGGGTCGTGCCCTTGGCGCTTGCGAGATCGGTGACGTCGCCATCAGTGTGGCGATAGAGAATTTCGCCTGCACTCGGGTCGATAAGGCGCATGATCGAGCGGCCCATCGTCGTCTTGCCCGATCCGCTCTCGCCGACGATCCCAAGAGTTTCGCGCGGCAGAAGCGAGATCGAGACGTCGTTGAGAGCACGAACCTCGCCGAAGGCCATCGACACGTTGCGCAGTTCAAGGATCGGGGCGGCGCCTCTGTCGAGCGGCGGTCGCGCCAGCCGGATTTCGGCCTTCCTCTCGAGCTTCAGCACCGAGCCGATCAGCATGCGGGTATAATCGTCCTTCGGCGCATGGAAGATCTGCTCGACTGGACCGTATTCCCTGACGACGCCATTGTGCATGACGAGCACGTCATCGGCGATCTGAGCGACCACGCCCATGTCGTGGGTGATGAACAGTACCGCCATGCCATTGGCCTTCTGCAGCCGGGCAATGAGGTCGAGGATTTCGGCCTGCGTCGTGACATCAAGTGCCGTCGTCGGCTCGTCGGCGATCAGAAGCTGCGGCTTGCAGGCAAGCGCCATGGCGATCATGGCACGCTGACGCATGCCGCCCGAATATTGAAAAGCGTAGCGGTCGATCGCCTTTTCGGGCGAGGGGATTTCCACCTGTTTCAAAAGCGAGATCGCTTCGGCTCGCGCCTCGGCCTTGCTCATCCTCGTATGAAGGCGCAGCGCCTCCATGATCTGGTCGCCGACCGTGTGGACCGGCGAGAGCGATGCCATCGGCTCCTGAAAGATCATGGCAATGTCGCGCCCGCGGATCGATCTGATCTGCCGCCCGCGCGGATTGAACCTGACGAGATCGACCGAACTGCCGCCAGCACCGTTGAGAATGATCGAGCCGCCGGTGATGCGGCCGGGGGCATCGACGATCTGCAGGATCGAGCGTGCGGTAACAGATTTGCCCGATCCGCTCTCGCCGACGACGCAGAGCGTCTTTCCGGGCTCGATCGCAAAGGAGAGATTGTCGACCGCGCGGAAAATACCCTTTCTCAAGGGAAAGTCGACGGTGAGATTCTTGACCTGCAGCAAAGGGCGGGCGGTGTTCATGGAAACGATATCGGTCATGCCCGCCTCATTTATTGTAGGGATCGGCCGCATCGCGCAGGCCATCGCCGAGAAGGTTCAGGGCCATGACGGCGATAACGACGGCGACACCCGGCAGAAAGAGCCATGGTGCGGTTGCGATCGAGCGGATGTTCTGCGCCTCGCGCAACAGCACGCCCCAGGAAATGGTCGGCGGCTGCAGGCCGAGCCCCAGAAAGGAGAGGGACGTCTCGGCTAGGATCATCGCCGGCACGGCAAGGGTGATGGAAGCGATGATGTGGCTGGCGAAGCTCGGCAGCATATGGCGGAAGATGATGCGCCCTTCGCTGGCGCCGTCGAGTCTGGCTGCGGCGACAAACTCTTCCGTTCGCAGCGACAGAAAGCGGCCGCGCACGACGCGGGCAAGCTGCGCCCAG
Source organism: Rhizobium sp. ERR 1071 (assembly GCF_007828675.1). NCBI lineage: Bacteria > Pseudomonadati > Pseudomonadota > Alphaproteobacteria > Hyphomicrobiales > Rhizobiaceae > Rhizobium > Rhizobium sp. ERR 1071. The sequence goes on from NZ_VITM01000004.1 coordinate 494,348, forward strand.
CCGGTCAAGGACAGGATGATCGTGATCATCATATATTGCAGTGCCGCCGGCCAGCCCTGCGGCAGGGCCGCCGCCATGGCAAGCCAGATCGGAATGGTCGGCAGCGACAGCACGAAATCGATCAGGCGCTGGATGAAGAAGTCGAGCTTTCCGCCGTAATAGCCTGAAATTCCCCCCAGAACGATGCCGAGCAGGAGCGAGAAGAACACACCGACGAGGCCGATCGATAGCGAAATCTGCGCACCTTGGACGGTGCGGCTGAAGACGTCACGGCCGAGCCGATCTGCGCCGAACAGCAAAAGCGGTGTCGTCTTGTCCGAGGAGGCCAGCAGGTGAATGTTGCTCGTGAAAAGGCCGAGTACGGAATATTCGTAGCCGCGACCGAACAGGCTGATTGAGACGCGCTTGGTCGTGTCTTCCTTGAAGATCGGCGCAAGCGTTTCCGGATCGCGTGTGAGCTTTAGCGAATAGTAGTGCAGCCCGAAGGAAAAGCCGTTGTCCGTATCGAAGAAGTGGACCTTCTGCGGCGGGTGAAAGGTTGCGCGTGCATTCTGCTGATTGGGGTCATTGATGGCAAAGAAGCCGGGCGCGACCGCGACGATATACATCAATATGGTGACGACGAGGGCGACCATGGCAAGCTTGTGGCGGCGGAAAGCCCACCAGATCAGCTGCCATTGCGAGGCGACGGCGTTTCGGTCGGGGCGCAGGTTCGTGACGGCGATATCGGCCATGGGCTGCTCCTATTCCAACCGGATACGGGGATCGACAAGGGCAAGCAGAATGTCACTGATGAGTGACCCGATCAGCGTCAGCGCGCAGATCAGCAGCACGAAGGCACCGGCCAGATACATGTCTTGCGCCATCAGCGCCTGCAGCAGCAATGGCGCCGCCGTTGGCAGGTTGAGAACGATCGCGACGACGACTGAGCCCGAAATGAGATTGGGCAGCAGCCATGCGATGGTGGAGATGAACGGATTGAGCGCTATGCGCAGCGGATATTTGATCAGTAGCCGGAATTCGGAGAGGCCTTTCGCGCGCGCCGTCGTCACATAGGGTTTCGGCAGCTCATCGAGCATATTGGCGCGCATGACGCGGATGAGGCTTGCGGTAGAAGAAACGGCAAGAATGACGACCGGCAGCCACAAATGCGAGAGCAGATCCACCATCTTGGCGATGCTCCAGGGTGCCGTCTCGAATTCGGTGGAGAACAGACCGCCGACATCCTGGCCGAACTCGACGGCTGCGACATACATCAGCACCAGCGCCAGCAGGAAGGAGGGGATGGCAAGCCCGAGAAAGGTGAAGGCGGTAAAGAAATAATCGCCGATCGAATATTTCTTGACGGCGGAATAGACGCCGATCGGCAGCGCGATCGCCCAGGTCGCGATCAGCGCTGCAAGCGCCAGAATGAGCGTCAGCGCCATGCGCTCCCAGATGAGGCCCGAGACCGGTTGCTGCCATTCGAACGAAATACCGAAATCGCCGCGCGAAAGAATGCCCCACATCCATTTCAGATATTGGATGAGCATCGGCTGATCGAGGCCGAAGCGTTCGCGCAATTGCGCAGCTGTGTTCTGATCGACCACTTCATTCGAAGAGGCGAGCGTGGCGATGTAGGTCGTCACATAGTCGCCGGGAGGCAGCTGGATCAGCACGAAGGCCAGGAAGCTGATGGCGAAAAGGGATGGGATCATCCACAAGAGGCGTTTACCGATGAAGACCAGCATGGCTGTTTCTCGCAGTGAGTGCTGCCACGGGCAGCTCCGCATCAAGGAAAGCGCCGCCCGTGCAAGGCGGCGCTTGATCGGCGCAATCAACTGGTGAAGAAGAATTGCTGCGGCATGGCCGGTCCCGGATTGGGCCAGGACCAGCTGTCCGGCTGCTTTTCCGGAACATTGTGCAGGTTATTGCGGATGATGCCGAAGCCGCCGACGGCAAGGCAAAGCCCAACAGTTTCAAATTCTTCGGCGGCGATGTCGAAGATCTGCTTCATGACGGCGCCGCGCTTGTCGAGATCGGCCGTCGAGCGCGCCTCGTCAAAAAGCTTCATGCGCTTTTTCTGGCTCTCCGGCGGCTCCTCGCCCTGTTTGCCATTCGAGGTGTACCAGACCGACCATGGAATGGCGTAGCGCGAACCCTGTGGGTGGAAAGCGAAGAAATCGCGCGGATCGAGCATCGGATCGAGGCCGCCAGGCCCCGGCCAGACCTGAGCATCATGGGCATTGTCGTCGCCACGGGTGTAGTAGAGCGCACGCTCGATCGTATTGACCTTCATGTCGACGCCGATCTGGGCCCAATGCGCCTTCACCAGTTCGAGGGCATCGACCAGATCGGGATAGAGGGTCGGTATGACGTCGACGGCGAAGAAGACTTTCTGGCCGTCCGGCCTCAGGCGGAAGCCGTTTGCATCCTTCTTGCCGTAGCCGGCCTGATCGAGCATGGATCCGGCCTTGTCCGGATCGTAGTTGGTGAATTGGCGGGCATATTTTTCATTGTACCAGGGATGCTCCGGTCGCGGCCCGGCCTGGTATCCCTCGCTCTGGCCGAAATAGACGATGTCGATGATTTCCTGTCGATTGATCCCGAGCGAGAGCGCCTGCCGGACCGACTTGTCGGCAAACATCTTGCGCATGGCCGGATCTTTATGGGTGATGTTGAAATAGATCTGGCATTGCTGCGAGGTGGAAGGGACAAGGGTTAAAAGGCGATAATCGCCTTTCTTCATGTTCTGCGAGAGCGTCGGCTTGTTGGCGAGCACGCTGATATGGCGCTCCTGAATATCGATCTTGCCGGAAATGACGTTCAGCATCAGCGATTCCACATCCTGCGAGATGCCGAAATTGATCTCGTCGACATACGGAAGCTGGTTCCCTGAGGTATCGACCTGCCAGAAGTATGGGTTGCGGGTCATGACGACACGGGTTGCTCCGCCGGTATAGGGTTCCTTGACGACCCAGGGATCGAGCGTCGGCTTGTCCGGATTGCCCCAGCGTGAGGGTATTTCGATGTCGCCGCAGCGTGCGCGGAAGAGTTCGGGCCAACTGCTGACGCCGGCCTTCTTCGCATCCTCCGCGACGTTCGGATTGTATTTGGGCAAGAACTGGCTGCAATAGTGCTTCGGAAACAGCGTTGGATGCTGGCCGAGCGGGGTTGCGAGATTTTCCAGATAAAGCGCGTTCGGAGCAGCAAAGGTGAATTTCACCGTATAGTCGTCAATCTTCGTGACATCGACTGCCTTGCCGGCAACGGAGAGCTGAGCCGGCGTTGCGCTATAGAGATCGGTATTCTTGACGCAGTCCTCGATGGCGAAAACGACGTCATCCGCCGTGAATGGCTGACCGTCGGACCAGCGTGCACCTTGAATGAGATAGAAGGTGAACTGCGAGGCGTCGGCATTGACGTCCCAGCGCTCGGCGAGGTTCGGCAGAACCTGTGTGAATTCGAGATTCCAGCGCACCAGACTCTGGTTGCCCACCATGCGCAGGATACCGTTGTGGTCGGACGAGCCTCGCAGGCCGCGCCGTAAGGTGCCGCCATAGGTGCCGACTTTTTCATAAGGGGTGACGACCATCGGCTTTTTCGGCAGCCGGTCGGCCAGTGGCGGCAGCTTGCCATCCTTGACGAGCGCAGCCAGGGCGGGTGCCTCACCGCCTGCATCGGCAGCGTTGACACGACCGGCCAGAGACAGGGTTGCCATGCCAGCCATACCGCCGAGGACGGCACGCCTGCTCACGCCGCGGGACAATATTTCATCGCGCATCGAATCCCTCCCGTTTTGATTTCGGCCGGGTTTTGCCTCGACCGATGCGACAGGCTCCCGTCCCGTCGCCATGCACCCCTCTGGCGCAGCGTCGAGACCATATTACGTTCTCAGATAATTACAAGAGTTGACAGATTTTTACAGATTTAGTAGCCCTGTCGCGCAGGAAATGCGCTATGGCTGTCGCCGGCCAGCATTCACGAAGGACGATGATGAAACTCTCTGTCGCCAACGATTCCGGTGCGGGCGCGACGCGCTTCGGCGACATCATCTATGAGAGGATCGTCGCCATGATTGCGGATGGAACCTTTCCGGTGAATGAGCGGCTGCCAGCGGAAGCGAAGCTTGCGGACATGTTCGGCGCGTCACGACCCGTTGTGCGCGATGCCCTGGAGCGGCTGCGTGCCGACAGCCTGATCGTGTCGCGCAAGGGGTCGGGTTCCTATGTGAGGCAAAGGCCGGATTCCTCGGTCCTGAAAATGGTGCCCGTAGGGTCGCTTGCCGATGTCCAGCGCTTTTTCGAATTTCGCGCCGGGCTCGAGGCCGAGGCCGCCGAGCTTGCGGCGCGCAACTGGCAGGCTGACGACAAGGAACGGATCACCGCAGCGCTTCAAAAGATAGAACAATGTCTTCGCGAGGGCCGGCTTGGCGCGGAAGAGGATCAGGAGCTGCACGACGCCATTGCGATCGCGACTGGCAATCAGTTCCATATTACCGTCCGTGAATTGTTCCGGCCGCATTTCGCTATCGGTCATTCCGTGACCCGCAGCCTCAGCCTCAAGCGGACGCCCGAGCAGATCCGCAGTGTTCAGGATGAGCACGCCGTCATCGTGCAGGCGATTTTCGCGCGGCAGGAGACTGAGGCTCACGATGCCATGAAGCGACATATCTTGAATGCACGCGCCCGCATGTTTCAGGGCGTATAGGGAATTGGATGGGCGAAGGCGAGGTGATGACTTCTTTACGCCTCCTCGTTTGCGTCTCGATGGATGATAAAGGGTAAGGGTAGGAAGATGAGCATTGAAACCATGCGGCAGGTGCTGACCGGCGTCTCCGGTGTTCCGGTCACGGCCTATGATGGGAGTGGCGAAGTGGAACCGCGCGTGACCGCTCAGGTCTATCAGCGGGTAGCGGCTGCCGGGATTCATAACATCGTCGCAGCGGGCAATACGGGCGAATTCTATGCACTTACTCCGGGAGAGATCCGCCAAGTCTACAAAGCTGCGATCAAGGGTGTCGACGGCAAGGCGCCGGTGACGGCGGCGATCGGCCGTTCATTACGCGAGGCGATCCAGATGGCGAAGAATGCTGCCTCGATCGGCGCCTCCGCCGTCATGTCGCATCAACCGGTGGATCCGTTCGCCGCACCCGGTTCGCAGATCGACTATTTTCGCGATCTGGCGGAGGCTTCGCCGCTCCCGCTCGTTGCCTATGTCCGTGCCGAAGGCTTCAGCGTTGACGACATGGTCCGTCTGGCCGGTCACGGCAATATTGCCGGCATCAAGTTCGCGACAACGGATTTGATGCTGCTTTCACGGGCGATTGCAGCTTCCGATCCGAACGGCGCGCTGTTTGTCTGCGGTCTCGCTGAGAGCTGGGCCCCGACATTCGCCGCCGCCGGCGCAAGGGGCTTCACGTCGGGCCTCGTCAATGTTGCTCCGAAACTGTCGCTTGCTGTGCACGCGGCTTTGGAGAAAAGTGATTTTGCCGCTGCCCGCGCCATCGTCAACAAGCTCGAGCCCTTCGAACGCATGCGCACCAAGTTCCGCAACGGAACAAACGTCACCGTCGTCAAGGAGGCCGTCACCTTTTCCGGCCTGAAGGTCGGCCCTGTTCGCGTTCCCGGTGTGCCGCAGCTCGATGTGAAGGATCGCGAGGAGCTTTTTGCCTTGTTGCGCAATTGGCAGAAAGCAGGCGAACTTGCCACCGCCTGACCCGGCGGTATCCGGCGATCGCGGCCTCTTCATGAACTGAACTTAGCGTTCTATGGGGTATCGTCATAATATATATGTCAGCGGCTTAGCGAATGGTGCTGTGTGAAATGATACTGGCCGACCCGTCAGCTTTTGCCGGGGTCGGCCGTTCGTTGGAGCGGACCAAGCCTTAGAGCCCGGTCTCTACTTTACCTCCTCCGATCCCGCCAGATTTTCGACGGCAGTCAGGATCTTGTAGGCCGACGAAACGCGTGCAGGGATCGGAAAATTCCTGTTTGCCAGCAGAACGATGCCGATCTGCCGACCCGGTATGAAGGCTGCGTAAGCGCCAAAGCCATTCGTTGAGCCTGTCTTATTGAGAAGGACATCCTTGCGTGGCTGTTGAGGCGGGTCGAGCCGGGTGATCTTGTGGGGCTCAAGCGCCATGTCGGACGAATTGCCGGCAAGCAGCCGGGCAAGCGTCGTCGGATAGGCATAGATTTCCCAGCCGAGCGCCTGCGTCGTGTTGTCGACGCGGTAATAACCGACATGCGTTGCATCGATTGCCTGCCGAAGTGTGGCGTCGAGCTTTGCTTCACCCATATTGGCCTCGAGAAAAGCAAGCATGTCGGAGCCTGTAGTCTTGATGCCATAGGCCTGCGTGTCGAAGACGCCGCCACTGACGCGGATCGGCTTGCCCTGCTTCGAATAGCCATAGGCATAGTTGCTCATCTCAGCCGGTGGAACGCGGATATAGGTGTGGCTGAGGTTGAGACCGGAAAGAATTTTGTCCTGCATCAGCCTGTCGAACGGCTCGCCCATTGCCTGCGCTGCCAGATAACCGAACAGGCCGATGCTGGGATTGGAATATTGCCGATACGTGCCGGGCGCGAAGGAAGGATGCCAGTTGCGATAATAGGCAACCATCTTGTCCTGATCCGTTACCCCGTTGGGAAACTGCAGAGGCAGACCGCCGGCCGAATATGTGGCGAGATCGAGGAGGCTGATCTTGTCGAAACTGGTACCCGCAAGTTCCGGCATATATTTCGTCGCCTTGTCGGAGAAGGAGAGCTTTCCGCTGATCTGGGCGTAGGAGCCAAGGGCTGCCGTAAAGGTCTTGCTGATGGAGCCGAGCTCGAAGATCGTGTCGTTCGTCACCTTCTGGCCGCTCTCCTTCGAGGCGACGCCGTAGTTGAAGATGTAGCGCTTGCCCCTGACAGTAATCGCGATCGCCATGCCCGGTACGTCGTTATCCTTCATGAGCGGACGAATGATTTCGTTGACTGCTCGCTCCAGCTGCTCTGGGTCATTGACTTCGGCGGCGTGGGCACCGACCCCATAGAAAAGGCAGCCTGCGACGATACCGAGCTTCTGCAAAGAATTGGCACGTATATTCAAGATGATATCCTCAGTGTGATGATCGACCGTGAAAGATCGCAAGGTCGAAAAGGAAGCGATGATTGGCGGCTGTTATCCGGCGCGATGAACTCAGATCGCTGCGGCGATGCGGCCGATTTCAGCAATGATGGCGTTGCGTTCGTCAGCTGCGATGGCGGGGATCTCGCAATAGGCCGTTACGATGATGGGGGCGTGCTTCGATGGCCATAGCACCGCGATGTCGTTGGCATTGCCGTATTTGTCACCGTTTGTTCCGGTCTTGTCGCCCACCAGCCAATCCTTCGGAAGGCCGGCGCGCAGTCGGGTGTCTCCCGTCTTGTTGGTGATCAGCCAGGCGGCCAGTTGCGATCGCGAGGCGGCTGTCAGTATATCGGTGAACAGAAGCCGACGCAGGTTTTCCAGCATCGCCGAAGCTGTCGTCGTGTCACGCTCATCGGTCGGAGTGTCATGATAATTCAGCGTTGGCTCGGTGCGGTCCAGACGGGTGATCTCGTCGCCCATGCTGCGGCAGAAAGTCGTAATTGCCTCCGGCCCGCCGAAACTCGCGAGCAGCAGGTTGGCCGCGGTATTGTCGCTGAGCGTGACGGCGGCCGCACAAAGTTCGCCAACCGTCATGCCATTGTCTCCGGCATTGGGTTCGGTCGCCGGAGAATAGTCGACGAGATCGCTCTTCTTGTAATGAATGCGCCGGTCGAGCTTTTCATCGCCCTTGTCGACCCGGGCAAGCACCAGAGCTGCGGCCAGTGCCTTGAAGGTGCTGCACATCAGGATGCGCTCGCCGGCGCGATGCTCGATGCGCTTGCCCCTTGCCAAGTCGAGAATGCTGACGCAGATGCGGCCCGGATGCTTGCTTTCGAGTGCGGCAAGCTGCGCCTCGCCCGTATTATCGTCTGCAGTACGTCCAACCGCGCTTAGCCCCGCCAGAACAGGCAGCGCAAGCAAGCTGCCGGCAAGGCTTTGCCGGCGCGACAATAAGATCGTCATCACGTTTCCACTTCGATTGATGTTTGAGCAAAGAGGTGCGTCTCGGATCTCGTGGACGTCATTGGGACCCTGCAAATCACCTTGCGAGGCAGACTATGGCTCTGCTTTCTGCCCTAGACAAACGATCAATTCTGAGCTTAGACATGAGAAAAACTTGGCCTTAGGACACAAATGGACATCTCCCAGCTGCCATTGAACGCGCTGCGCGTGTTCGAAGCCTCGGCGCGGCACTGCAGCTTCACGCGGGCGGGCCTTGAACTCCGGGTCACGCAGACGGCGATCAGCCATCAGGTCAAGGCATTGGAGGACGTGCTGGGCGTGACCCTCTTCAAGCGCCTGCCGCGCGGCCTAGCCCTGACCGATGAGGGGCACGCACTGCTGCCAGTGCTGACGGACGCCTTCCGACGGATGAGCGCCACGCTCAGTCAACTGGAAGAGGGGAATTTTGCCGAAATCCTCACCGTCGGCGTCGTCGGGACTTTCGCGATCGGCTGGCTTTTGCCGCGCCTCGCGAGCTTCAAGGCGCAGCACCCGCATGTCGATCTGCGCCTGAAGACCAACAACAATCGCGCCGATATGGTGCTCGACGGACTGGATTTCTTCCTGCGCTTCGGTGACGGCGCCTGGCATGGAACGGAAGCGATCCATCTGATGGATGCGCCGCTCTCCCCGGTTTGCACGCCCGATATCGGCGCGCGATTGCGCAAGCCTGCCGATCTCGCCGATGTCGAGCTGTTACGATCCTATCGGGTGGACGAATGGTCGCTCTGGTTCAGGGTGGCGGGTCTGCCACCGCCGCATCTTCGCGGTTGGATGTTCGATTCGTCGCTGACGCTCGTGGAGGCGGCTGCGCGAGGCGTCGGCGTCGCGCTCGTGCCCGTCGCGATGTTTTCGCATGACATCGAGGCCGGCAGGATCATGCAGCCGTTCCAGATCACGGCGATGACCGGCAGCTACTGGCTAACGCGCTTGAAATCCCGAGCGGAAACGGCTTCGATGAAGGTGTTTCGCCAATGGCTATTGGCGGAAATCGAGGAGATGCCGGGCTAAATGTGCGGCAAAACGGCCCCGAACTATTGTCCGAAGCCATCTCATTGAAAGTGCTAACGATGTTGTCGGCCGCGTCAGCTCGCGATTTTCAGCCTGACGGCTCCGGTCCGCGTTCCCGAACGCACCGTTTTGAACCGTCCAACCAGACCGGCGAGTTCGTTGCTGATATCGGCGAGGTGCCGCGTCGAGGCATTCGTCTCTTCCATGAGCGCGACATTCTGCTGGGTCATCTGGTCCATGTTGCGGACAGCGGAGTTGATCTCGCTGATGCCGACGGCCTGTTCCTGCGTCGAGCGGGCAATGGCGCCGACATTCCGGTCGATGGACGCGACCTGATTGCCGATCAAGGCCAGCGCCTCGCCAGTCCGGTTGACCAGTTCTACGCCGCGCCGCACGTCATTTGACGACCTGTCGATCAGATCCTTGATTTCCTTTGCCGCCGTTGCCGAGCGTTGCGCCAGTTCGCGGACTTCCTGGGCAACGACGGCGAAGCCCTTGCCCTGTTCGCCCGCTCTGGCGGCTTCGACGCCGGCATTCAACGCCAGAAGGTTCGTCTGGAAGGCAATGTCGTCGATGACGGAGATGATGTCGGTCATCTTGCGCGACGAGGTTTCGATATCGCCCATGGCGGACACGGCCTGCTGCACGACCTCGCGCGAGCGTTCCGCCTCCGAGGCGGATTCCTTGACGATTGCCTGCACCTCGCGCGTCCGCTCGGCGGTCTGTTCCGAAATGGTGGTGATCTGGTCGATAGCAGCGGCACTTTCTTCAAGCGCTGAGGCCTGCTGTTCCGTGCGCCTTGCCATGTTGTCAGCAGCAGACGAGATCGAACCGGCTTCATCGCGAACACGGGTTACCGAAGCTTCGATGCGCTGCATTGCAGTGCCCAGGGATGCAAGCGACTCGTTGTAGTTCCTCTTCAGGACCTCGAATTCAGCCGAAAGGGCTTCTGTGATATCAGCCGTTAGGTCGCCGTTCGCAAGGCCGTTCAGCGCTATGCCGAGTGCATCAAGCGCGCGTTCCTGCTCGCGCTGTGCAGCAGCCCGCTCGGACTCCGCGCGGTCGCGCTCATCGGCGAGCACCTGCAGGTAAACCGAGATGCCGTAATCCATATCGAGCAGAGCGGCCTTGACGATCGCCGAGAGCCGCCGTGACAAGGCTTGTTCATGCTTGCGCTGCATGAAGCCATTGAGCTGTTGCGCAACGATCGATCGCACCATCCCTTCGAGGATCAAGGCGTAGCCGCCAATATACCAGCGCGGCTCGAGACCGAGGCGGGCATGCGTCCTGCCGACCGCCGAGACCGCTTCGACATAATCGGGTCCGTATTTGCCTGACGCGATCGTCTTCCAATGGTCCTGCTGCTTGGATTTGGCGTGGTGCACATGCTGCTGCGACGAAAAGAATTTCGACATTGCCGGATGTTTGGTGATCTTCTCGTAAAAGCTGTCGAGAGCGTCTTTGACGGCCGATTCGATAGTCGGCTGCAACTCCGAAAGAGCCTGCCTGGCATCCTGTCCCAGTCCAACAAAGTCGAGCCGATCGTTCAACTCGTCCATTTTCGATGCGCGCACCATAATCTGCTCCAAGAAAGAAATTACAAGCAGTTAGGGCATAGTCATGGTTAAAAATTCATTAGATTTTCACCTCATTTTCGGTGCGCGGCTAGCCGCATTGCATGTGGTGGTTGCGACCATGCCCGTCCCAACATCATTGCCCGGTCCGATGTCATCTGCTATACGCTGTGGTCATCACGTATCTCGCCACGAGGCCATCGGCATGGGGAACTCCAAGTCAGCAGATAGATAAGCCGCAACAGCTTTTTGTTGTTGCGGCGTGCTGTCGAACTCATTCCCATTGATGCCAGTGGCAGGCGCCGCCCGATCTCTCTTTCGAGCGGAATTTTCTCATGTCTGACATACGCCCGTCCTGGGCTTATTCGCTGCCGGCGGCACTGCTGCTGATGGCGCCTTTTGATATCCTCGCTTCACTGGCCATGGATATCTACCTTCCTGTCGTGCCGTCGATGCCCGGTATTCTCAACACGACGCCTGCGGTGATCCAGCTGACGTTGAGCCTCTATATGATCATGCTGGGTCTCGGACAGGTCGTGTTCGGCCCTCTTTCGGATCGCATCGGCCGCCGCCCGGTCCTGCTTTCCGGTGCCGTTCTATTTGCCGTCGCCTCTCTCGGAGCAGCCCTTTCATGGGGTGCGCCTATCTTCGTGCTATGCCGCCTGCTGCAGGCCATAGGCGCGTCGGCAGCCTTGGTCGCGACCTTCGCGACCGTGCGGGATGTCTACGGCAATCGTCCTGAACAGGCCATTATCTATGCCACATTCGGCTCGATTCTGTCCTTCGTGCCGGCCTTTGGACCGATAGCCGGTGCGATGATCGCCGACCGGTTCGGATGGCGTGCCATCTTCATGGTGCTCGCGATGCTGACGCTTCTTGCAAGTATCCATGCTGTTGTGAAATGGCATGAAACGTGCCCCGAGGGCGCCCCCGGTCCACGCCGTTCCATATGGCCGATCTTTAAAAGCCGATCGTTCTGGACCTATACACTGGCCTTCAGCGCGGGCATGGGCACATTCTTCGTGTTCTTCTCGACCGCTCCGCGCGTGCTGATCGGCCGGGCCGGTTATTCCGAGCTCGGTTTCAGCATCGCATTTGCGACGGTCGCCGTCGTGATGATTATCACGGCGCGCTTTGCCCGATTGTTTGTGGAAAGATGGGGCGTTGCGGGCTGTGCTGCACGGGGTATGGGACTGCTTCTGATCGGTGCGGCAGCTCTTGGTCTCGGTCAGCTCTATGGGATGCCGTCCTTTGCAAGCTTCGTGCTTCCGATGCGGATCATGGCGGTCGGCATCGTCTTTGCGGGATCGGTGACGGCAAATGGGGCGCTGGCGGAGTTCGGCGATATCGCCGGATCGGCCGTGGCATTCTATTTCTGCATTCAGAGTCTGATCGTAAGTCTCATCGGGACTCTGGCCGTCACAGCGCTGGATGGCGATAGTGCATGGCCTCTGGTCGGCTTTGCCACGCTGATGGCGTTGCTGGTGCTGGCAGCGCTTCATCTGTTGCGGCGTCACAATGCCCTGGCTTGATCTGCGGAGCCCTGCGCCGCTCATGATGTAAAATCTGAAACGACCGCCCGCGAAAGCTGGCTTTCGCGGGCGGTCAATTTCGTTTCTTCCATTTTCTGCCTCACGCAACCCCGCCGTCGGCAGACGTACCTTCGCCATTCGCAGCCGTCCTAGCGCCAACCTAATGCCGGCGCGACATGGGTCAGGATGGACTCGATGACATGGGCGTTATAGTCGACCCCGAGCTGGTTCGGCACGGTCAAGAGCAGCGTGTCTGCCGCGGCGATGGCTTCGTCCTTTGCCAACTGTTCGATCAGCACATCCGGCTCTGCGGCATAGCTGCGGCCGAAGATGGCGCGCGTCTTTTCATCGATGAAGCCGATCTTGTCTGCATCCTGGCCGCTCTGGCCGAAATAGGCTCGGTCGAGATCGTTGACCAGCGCGAAGATGCTGCGGCTGACCGAAACCCGCGGCTCGCGCTTGTGCCCGGCTTCTTTCCAGGCCTCGCGATAGAGCCTGATCTGATCGGCCTGCTGGACGTGGAAGGGCAGGCCGCTTTCATCGTCTTTGAGCGTCGAGCTCTGCAGGTTCATGCCAAGCTTTGCGGCCCATACGGCCGTGGCATTAGAGCCGGCACCCCACCAGATCCGCTCGCGCAAACCCTCGGAGTAGGGTTCGAGGCGCAGCAGGCCAGGCGGGTTGGGGAACATTGGCCGAGGATTGGGCTGTGCGAAGCCCTCGCCGCGCAGCAGATCGAGCAGCACTTCCGTATGCCTGCGGCCCATGTCGGCGTCGCTCTCGCCCTCCATCGGCGCATAACCGAAGTGGCGCCATCCATCGATCACCTGTTCGGGCGAGCCGCGGCTGATGCCGAGCTGCAGCCGACCGCCGGCGATAAGATCGGCAGCGCCCGCATCCTCGGCCATGTAGAACGGGTTTTCATAGCGCATGTCGATGACGGCGGTGCCGGTTTCGATGCGGCTGGTCTTGGCGCCGACAGCCGCCAGCAGCGGGAAGGGCGATGCGAGCTGGCGAGCGAAATGATGCACGCGAAAATAAGCGCCGTCCGCTCCCAGCTGTTCCGCCGCGACGGCGAGATCAATCGACTGTAGCAGCGTGTCGGCTGCCGAGCGCGTCTGCGATTGCGGCGACGGCGTCCAGTGGCCGAATGAAAGGAAACCGATCTTCTTCATGGTACAATCCTATTATATCCGGTTAGCACGGCCTGCTTTTGCATCACGCATGTCCATGCAGAAACCGGCGCGTCAAAGGCGCCGCTTGCTTGCGTCTTCATGGCATGGCTTGCAAAAGCCGAAGGTTCAGGCGGCTATATGTGCATGGATGCAGCGGATGGAACAGCGCAAACTGTGAACTGATCGTCAATGCCGACGAGGTTGCGTTCTTCCCACATATGGTTTCTTACGCGCTTCCTAACATGAACAAATTTTAACGAAGACGTTAACAATCGGATAACGCACCGCACCGAAACTGCCGCGCGTGTGAGTGCATCTCTCGCTTTCAATGTCCTTGAAACAAGAAATGGCAGGAAACTATGTTTGCAAGAAATTTCGCCCCGGCTCTGGTCCTCGTCGCATTCAGCGCCGGTATCGCGCATGCGGAAGTGCCCGTCCGTATCGATCAATTCGATCATTGGGGCGCGTATTCTTATAAGTCCGGCGACAGCGTCAGTTGCTATGTTTTATCGAGACCGGTTGCGCAGCAGCCCGCCAGCGTCGACCACGGCGACAATTTCTTCATCGTCTCGCGCCTGTCTCCCGGTGACAAACTGGTTCCGGAGGCGGCAATGGGCTATGACCTGAAAGACGGGGCGCAGATGACGGCGACGGTTGGCGATAAGACATTCCCGATGTTTACGAAAGACCGGCACGGCTGGGTAAGGAACGAGGCGCAGGAGCCGACCATGGTCAACGCCATGAAAGGCGGCGCGCAGCTGCAGCTGCAGGCAACCTCGAAACGAGGCACTGAGACGAGCTATTCCTACTCTCTTTCCGGCATTACAGCCGCGTTGAAGCGAATAGAGACTTGCCGGTGAGGCCGGCGGCGTCCGAGGATCTACCGGCGATTTCGTTGCAGCGGGTTGTGTAGCGGACAAGCGGATTGGCGTCTTCTCATTCCGCGGAGAAGGCGCCAGTCAGGGCTTTCGAACTGATATCTCTTGTGAAATCAAAAATCCTGATATAAATGAGATCTATTGATGGGGAATTCAGGATTCAATGAAGCGCGGCTTTCTGACAATTTATGCGGGTGAGAACGCTGCAGTCTTCAGGGCGCTTTCGGCGCCAGCGCGCGTCGACATGCTGAAGCTGCTTTGCGCCCGAGGCTCACTGAATGTCAACGAGATCGCCCGGGAACTGGATCTGCCGCAATCGACTGTCGCGACGGGCATCATGATCCTGGAGGAGGCCGGTCTTGTCGAAACCAAGGCTGCGAAAGCGCGAAAAGGCTACCAAAAGATCTGCACCGCGCTTTACGACGAAATCCTGTTGAGCTTCGAGGACCAGGCCTTCAAGCATGATGAGGACGTGATCGAAGTTGCCATGCCAATCGGTCTCTACACGAGCTGCGAGACGCATGCGCCTTGTGGCCTGTGCTCCACCGAGGGCGTCATCGGCCTACTCGATGTTCCCGATTATTTCCTCGACCCACAACGCATGCAGGCCGGTCTTCTCTGGTTCGGCCGCGGCCATGTCGAATATAAATTCCCCAACAATGCCAAGATCTTGAATCGAAACGTCAACGCCATCGAATTCTCGATGGAGCTCTCATCCGAAGTGCCCGGCACCAATCCGGATTGGCCGTCCGACATCACTGTCTGGATCAACGGCGTTGCCGTTGGCACATGGACCTCTCCCGGCGATTACGGCGACAAGCGCGGGGCCTTCACGCCAAGCTGGTGGAAGCTGGAAGGTTCTCAATACGGCAAGCTCAAGACCTGGCGAATCTCCAAGAAGGGCACGTTCATCGACGGGGTCGCCTCTTCCGATGTAACGATCGATGACCTTGCCATCAGTCAGCATTCCTCGATCCGTCTGCGGATCGGTATCGCCGACGATGCGCGCAACACCGGTGGCATCAATATCTTCGGCCGCGGCTTCGGCAATTATGGCCGCGATATCCTCATGCGCATCGATTTGGCGCAATAGTATCGTAATTTATGATACATAGCATATTGTCGGAGTTGAATTCCGATAAGTCATATTTTTCATAAATCACTGATTTCACGGAGAGTTTTGTCATTCCGTGCGTGCCGCTCCTGTGGTTTCTGCGATATTTTCCTCCGTGAGTGCGTTGACGGCCTTTCAAAAGTGTATCAAGATCAAGGTATAAGAACGAAATATCTGATATATATGGGAGGAAGGCCGTGAAGGCGCATGTGATCGTCCATCGTGATTTCCGAATTGCCGACATCGATGATCGGCTCTACAGCTCTTTTCTGGAGCATCTGGGTCGGGCGATCTATGGCGGCATCTACGAGCCGGGCCACCCGACTGCCGATGAGAACGGTTTCCGTAAGGATGTGATTGAGCTGGTGCGCGAGCTCAACTCGCCCTACTGCCGTTATCCGGGGGGTAATTTCGTCTCAGCCTATAATTGGGAAGATGGCGTTGGGCCCCGTTCTGAGCGGCCGGTGCGCCTCGATCTTGCCTGGCGGACGCGCGAGAGCAACCAGATCGGCGTCAATGAATTCGTGGATTGGTGCAAGAAGGCCAATACCAAGCCGATGCTTGCCGTCAATCTCGGCTCGCGCGGGCTGGATGCGGCACGAAACTTCCTTGAATATTGCAATCATCCGAGCGGCACATACTGGTCGGACTTGCGGCGCAAGCACGGCTGGGCTGATCCGCATGGAGTGAAGCTCTGGTGCCTGGGCAATGAGATGGATGGTCCCTGGCAGGTCGGTCACAAGTCTGCCTACGAATATGGCCGCCTGGCCGACGAGACCGCCAAGGCCATGCGCGGCTTCGATAAATCGCTTGAACTGGTGGTCTGCGGCTCGTCCAACTCGGACATGAAGACTTACCCCGATTGGGAAGCCCAGGTTCTGGAGCAGTGCTACGACAGCGCTGATCATATCTCGCTGCACATGTATTTCGCCAATCGCGAGAAGAATACGCTGAACTATCTCGCCAAAGCCGAGAAACTCGATCGCTATATCGTCACCATCGGCGGCGTCATCGACTATATCAAGGCTAAGAAGCGCTCGAAGAAGACGATCGGCATTTCCTTCGACGAATGGAACGTCTGGTATCACTCCAACCAGCAGGACAAGGAGATCCTTGCGCGCGACGAATGGCCGGATGCGCCGCATCTGCTTGAGGATGTCTATAATTTCGAGGACGTGCTGCAGGTCGGCGGCATTCTCAACACCTTCATTCGCCGTTCCGACCGCGTGCGCATTGCCTGTATTGCCCAGCTCGTCAACGTCATCGCGCCAATTATGACGGAGGACGGAGGCCCGGCATGGCGGCAGACGATTTACTATCCGCTCTATTTCGCCTCGAAATATGGCCGCGGCTACGCGCTGCGCCTGGTCACCGACGGCCCGACCTATGACAGCGACGAGGCCGACGACGTGCCCTATCTCGATGTGTCGGCCGTTCACGACGAGATCGGAAAGATGGTTACGCTCTTTGCCGTCAACCGCCATCCCGACATCGCGCTCGATCTAGATACGCGCCTCGAAGGCTTTGCCGGAGCCCGTGTCGTCGAACAGCATGAAATGGTTCACAGCGATTTGCAGGCGACCAACACGGCAGCGCATCCGAACGCAGTCGTCCCAACCAATACGGGCGACGCCAAGATCGAGGATGGACGGCTTCGCGCGACACTGAAGCCGCTATCCTACACGGTGATCCGACTGGCAGTCTGACACCTTGTGGCCGGGGCGAATGCACCCGGCACTGAAAACGGTCTGATGGTCGCGAGGAGGCGGCTGAGGACCCATTGCAGGCCCGGACAGCCGCACGCCACTTTGTGCCGCCGGCCGGGAAAAAGGGTGAAATCGCGGTCTGCTCACTATCGCTTGAGCGTCCGCGCAGTCGATAAAAATGGGAGGAGATCATGAAGCAGTGGAAGAAGCTTGCCTTCGGCGCCGCGCTGGCCACGTTCGGCCTCATCGCTGCGGCCAAGGCTCAGGACTATACCTCTTTGCCCCGCAAGGAGACCTTGATCGTCGAAAACCCTGAAGGAACGATCAAGAATCCAGGCTGGTTCAACATCTGGGTCAATGGTGGCGGCGGTGTTTCGACTGGCCTTCAGCAGCTGACGATGGACACGCTCTGGTACATCGATCCGGAGAAAGGTCTGGGCGGCTCGGCCTGGGACAACTCGCTTGCTTCCGACAAGCCGCAATATAATGACGATTTCACCCAGATGACGGTGAAACTGCGCAAGGGCCTCTATTGGAGTGACGGCGTCGAATTCACCGCCGATGACGTTGTCTACACCGTCAAGACCCAGATGGACCATCCGGGCATGAACTGGAGCGCGGCCTTCTCGGTTCAGGTTGCCAGCGTCGAGGCGCCGGATCCCTATACGGTCGTCTTCAAGCTGAAGAAGCCGAATTCGCGTTTCCACGCCATCTTCACTGTTCGCTGGAACGGCGCGTGGATCATGCCCAAGCATGTCTTCGAGAAGGTCGCCGATCCCGTTCGTTATGATAATGCCAATCCCGTCTCGCTCGGCGCCTATAAGCTAAAGGCCTACGATCCGCAGGGCAAATGGTACACCTGGGAGAAGCGCGACGACTGGCAGCGCACATCGCTTGGCCGTTTCGGTGAGCCGGCCCCGAAATATGTCACCTATGTCGATCCAGGCCCGCCGGATAAGCGCACGATCGCGCAGCTCGAGCACAATCTCGATATCATTCACGACAATACGCCGGAAGGCATGTTCACGCTGAAGGAAAAGTCGAAGACCGTCGAAAGCTGGTTCCCAGGATTCCCCTTCGCGCATCCGGATCCGACGCTGCCCGCCGTGATCTTCAACAATCAGGACCCGCTGTTCCAGAATCCCGATGTCCGTTGGGCTCTTGCATTGCTCATCGATATCAAGGCCGTCGATATGGCGAGCTATCGCGGCGCCGCCACGCTCTCCGCACTCGGCGTTCCGCCGACGGCGGTCGCCATGACGGATTATCAGGCGCCGATGCAGGATTGGCTGAAGAATTTCGAGATCGATACCGGCAAGCGCAAGATCAAGCCATACGATCCGACGATCGGTCAGCAGATTGCCGATATCCTGCGCAAGCAGCCGAAATACAAGGATCAGATCCCGACCGATCCGGCCGCGATCAGCAGTGCCTTCGGCTATGGCTGGTGGAAGCCCGATCCGCAGGCCGCCGGCGAGCTATTGGAAAAGGCCGGCTTCAAGAAGGTCGGCGGCAAATGGATGACGCCTGACGGGCAGCCGTTCAAGATCCGTCTGACGGTCGAAGGCGACACTCGCTCCGTCTTTACCCGTGCGGGCACTCTCATCGCTCAGCAATGGGCAGCCTTCGGGATCGATTCCAAAGCTGCTCCATCCACCAGCGTCTGGCAGGCGGGATTGCAGCCCGGCAACTATCAGGTCGCGATTGCGTGGAGTGTCGAGACCTGGGGCGGCGATCCCGATCTGTCCTTCTTCCTCGACAGCTGGCATTCGCAGTTTGTCGCCAAGAAGGGTGAGAACCAGGCGCCGCGCAATTGGCAGCGCTGGTCCAATCCGGATCTCGACAAGATCATCGAAAACATCCGCCGCATCAGCGCCGATGATCCGAAGGGCATCGAACTTGGCAAGGACTATCTGAAGCTGGTCGCCCAGCAGATGCCGACCATTCCGCTGATGTCCTATAACGTCTTCACTTCGATGGATACCACCTATTGGAAAGGCTATCCGACCATTGCCGACCCCTATACGGACCCCGTTCCCAATTGGGCGAACTCCCGGTTGATGATGGTCAAGCTGAAGCCGGCACAGCCCTGATTTCTCCCGACCCTGATGCGGCAATCGCCGCATCAGGCACCTTTCGCCGGACACTAGGCACGTCCGGCGAATCTTTTGAATTGATGATGAAGCGCAAGCAGCGAGGAAGACGGCGGCATGACGTCCTATCCAGTTTTCGTATTGAGACGATTTGGCCAATTCCTGCTCGTTGTCTTCCTCGGCATTTCCGCGACGTTCTTCATCACTCACATGACGCCGATCGATCCTGTCGAGGAAAGCATCGGGACCATCCAGCAGATGGGCCAATCCGATCCCCGCGCTGTCGAGTTGATGCGTCAGTCGTTACGTGAGCTCTATGGCCTCGAGGGCTCTATCTGGCAGCAATATCTACATTTCTGGGGGCGTCTTGCGACCGGTGATCTCGGGCCGTCGCTGTCGGCATTCCCTACGCCGGTTTCCGCCATCATCGCGAGGGCGCTGCCCTGGACGATTGGTCTGATGACGGTTTCCGTCATCCTCACCTTCATTCTCGGCAACATGATCGGCGCGCTCGCAGGATATTATCGCAAGAGCTCGGTGCTGAAGGCCGTCAGCCTGGTTTTCATCGCCATGCAGCCGATCCCTTATTACATCCTCGCCTTCGTTCTCATCATTCTCTTCGGCTATGTCTGGCCGATTCTGCCCATCAATGGCGGCTATGAGATGAACACCAACCTGCAGCTGTCCTTTACGCTGGTGCTCGATATTCTCCGCCACTCCATCCTGCCGGCGCTGTCGCTGATCCTTGTCGGGACAGGCGGTTGGCTGATCGGCATGCGGGCGCTCGTCTCCAATATCATCACCGAGGATTATGTTGTTTTCGCCGAGCTCGGCGGCGTGCCGAAGCGCAAGATCCTGCGCTCCTACATCGCCCGCAATGCCATGGTGCCGCAATTTACCGGCCTTGCCATGTCCCTTGGCGCCGTCTTCAACGGCACGGTCATCACCGAAATCGTCTTTGGCTATCCCGGTATCGGCAATCTCCTGATTTCGGCCGTGCACGCGGGCGATTACAGTCTCGTCCTCGGGCTTAGCGCACTGTCGATCGTCGGCGTCGCCGCGGCCGTCTTCATCATCGACATATTGGGTCCGCTGATCGACCCGCGCATCAAGGTGGAGTAGGCCATGCTGACGATCGTTCGCGACCTCGCACGCCAGAATATGGAATTCCTTTGCGGCCTTCTGCTGCTTGCCGTCATCGTCGGGCTGGTGATCCTGTCCTATTTCTCGCCCTATGGCCCGGCCGATCTTTATCTGCTGCCGCCCGACATGCCGCCGGATGGGCAATACTGGCTGGGCACGACATCGCGCGGCCAGGATGTTTTCTGGCAGCTGACGACAGCGCTCCGCAACACACTCTATTTCGGCATCGGCGTCGCAATTCTCTCGCGCATCATCTCGCTTGTCGTGGGGCTGGTGGCCGGCTATGCCGGAGGTGCCGTCGATCGCGTGCTGATGGCGATCAATGACAGCATCATGGTCATTCCGCAGTTTCCGCTGCTGATCCTGTTCTACTTCGTACTCAAGGATGAAATGACCTGGACGGTGCTCATCATCGTCATGGCCTCGCTCGGCTGGTCGTACGACGCGCGCCTGATCCGCTCGGTGGCGATCAGCCTGAAGACGCGGCCTTTCACCACGCAGAGCGTCTATTCCGGCATGAGCATGCGCAAGATCCTCGTCGAGGAGCATCTGCCCTATGTACTGCCGATCGTCTTCGCCACCACGATGAACAATATGATCTGGTCGATCGGCATGGAGATTACGCTTGCGGTGCTCGGCTTTACCGATATCGAGACGCCGACCATGGGCATGATGATCTACTGGGCCAATGCGCATTCGGCGCTGATCGCCGGAACATGGTGGTGGGTTGCAGCGCCGGTTGCCGCCATCGTGGTGCTGTTCATGGCGCTCTTCCTGCTGTCGATGTCGATGAATGAATATAACGACCCCCGCAGTCGTTTGAACCGGATGGGAGGCTGAGGCATGGAGGCTGTCGTCGAGGTCAACAACCTCAAGGCCTATTACCGGGCCTTTCTTTACGGCGTCGATCGTGAAGTGCGGGCGGTTGACGATGTCAGCCTGTCGATCGGCCGCGGCGAGATCTATGGCGTTGCAGGTGAATCGAGCAGCGGCAAGACGACGCTGATCAAGACGATCGCCGGCGCCATCCGGCCGCCGCTGCGCGTCGTCTCCGGTGCCGTCAAATTCCATTTCAACAATGGGACGCAGGATATCTACGCCATGACGGCAGAGCAGCGGTCATCGCTTCGCTGGCGGCATCTCTCCTATGTCATGCAGGGATCGATGAATGTGCTCAATCCGGTGCGCCGTATCCGGCATTCGTTCACGGATTTCGCCTTCCGCCATATGAAGGCCGATCGCGCCACCTTCTTCGATCGGGTTGGCGCTCACCTTCAGCGGCTGAAGCTCGATGCGAATCTTCTTGATGCCTATCCGCACGAATTGTCGGGCGGCATGCGTCAGCGCATGACGATCGCGCTGGCGACCATCCTGACGCCGGAGTTCATTATCGCCGATGAGCCGACGACCGCGCTCGATGTCATCGTCCAGCGCGACGTGCTGCAGATGATCCGGGAGATACAGCGCGAGATGGGCTCGTCCTTCCTGTTCGTGACCCACGATATGGGCGTTCACGCCGCTGTCTCCGATCGTATCGGCATCGTCTATGCCGGCCGGCTGGTGGAGGAGGCGCCGACGCGGAAGCTTTTTCACCTGCCGCTTCATCCTTATACGCAGCATCTGGTCGCAAGCCTGCCGCGGATCGGCGATGCCTCGACGCGCCCCTCGCTCGAGGGCAGGCCGCCCAATCTGGCCATGCCGCCGGAGGGATGCCGTTTTCATCCGCGCTGCCCGAAGCGCATGGACATTTGCAGCCGCGAAGTGCCGCCTATGGTGAACGTCGAGCCGGACCGGCGCGTCGCCTGCTTCGCAGTAACGGGAGGGGCGCGATGAGCGATCTTCTTTCACTCTCGCATGTCAGCAAGATCTATCGCCAAGGGGGCATGCTCAGCCGTCGTCATATCACGGCGGTTCGCGATGTCAGTCTGAGCCTCGGAGAGGAGCCGGAAATCCTTTCGATCGTCGGCGAGTCGGGCTCTGGCAAATCCACCATCGCGTCGATGATCCTCGGCCAGACGGCGCCGACATCCGGCAGCCTGAATTTTCGCGGCAGAGCCGTCGCCGTTCATGGCCGGTCCGAGCGGCGCGCCTTCATGCGGGAGGTGCAGCCGGTCCTTCAGAATCCGTTCGAAGCGTTCAACCCACTCAAGAGGGTTGATCGATATCTTTTTGAAACGGCAAGGAATTTCGCGCCGATGGGTCCAAAGCCAAGCCGAGCCGATGTCGAGCGTATTGCCGATGAGGCGCTTGCCCATATCGGACTGACACTTGCCGAGGTGAAGGGACGGTTTCCGCATGAGCTTTCGGGCGGCCAGCTGCAGCGCACCGCCATTGCCCGCGCGCTCATACCGCAGCCCCGCCTGCTGGTGGCCGATGAGCCGGTTTCAATGGTCGATGCTTCGCTGAGAATGGCGATCGTCAATCTTTTCGGTCAGCTGAAGAAGGAGCTAGGGCTGTCGATCATCTACATCACCCATGATCTGGCGACTGCCTATTACATCAGTGATCGCATCATCATCATGAAGAAGGGCGAGATCGTCGAGCAGGGCGGGGCGCGTGCCGTTCTCGACAATCCGCAGCATCCCTATTCGCAGGCTTTGAAGGAAGCGGTCTTGTCCACCACGCCCGAGATGGAGCCGGCGCTTGGCTGAACCTTGTTTTTAGCGCGAGATTCGCGTCGAAAGGATGATGGACGACAATGTGCGTTCGACGCCATCGATTGTGCCGATGCCGTCGATCAGCTGATCCAGTTCGGAGATCGAGGGTGCTGCGATGATGGCGATCAGATCGAATGTGCCGCTGACGGAATGGAGCGTCGTTACCTCGGGGATAGCATTCAGCGAGGCGGTCACGGCTGACAATGCCTTCGGCGCGATCGTGATCAGCACATGCGCCCGAATAAGGCCGGACAGATAGGTCTCGGACAGCCGCACGCCATAGCCCGCAATCACGCCCTCCCGCTCCAGCCGCTCGAGTCTCGCCTGAACGGTGGTGCGCGACAGCGACAGCTTTTTAGCGAGTGTCGCAACAGGCATTCGGGCATTCTGGCCGAGCAAGGCGATCAGTTCGCGGTCCTTATCGGTGACCTGCATGGTGTTTCCTGCATTTTGTAAATTCTATTCGTCAATTTGTATAGTTTTGTACAACGAAATGCATTTTTCGTCGCTATGAATCGTTCAACTCCTACCTACACTTATAAAAATCTTATCAATGAAATGCAGGGGAGTCATATGAAAGACATAGTGGTCATCGGTGCAGGCAAGATCGGTGGGGCGATCGCTCTGATGCTGGCCGAAACGGGCGACTACAAGGTCGTCGTCGCCGACCGCAGCCAGGAGCAGCTCGACAAGATCGATCGTCACCCTGCGATTTCCACCGCCGCCGTCGATATTGCCGACCGCGCCGGGCTCGTCGGCATTCTGAAGGGCAAGTTCGCCGTCCTGTCGGCAGCACCGTTCCATCTCACCGGCTTCGTCGCGGAAGCGGCACTTGAAGCCGGCGTCCATTATCTCGACCTCACCGAAGACGTCGCGACGACCAAGAAGGTCGAGGAACTGGCTCAGGGAGCAAACACCGCCTTCATCCCGCAATGCGGACTTGCGCCGGGCTTCATCTCGATCGTCGCCAACGATCTCGCCAAGCGGTTCGACAGCCTCGACAGCGTGCGCATGCGCGTCGGCGCGCTGCCGCAATATCCCTCCAATGCTCTGAACTACAATCTAACCTGGAGCACGGACGGCCTCATCAACGAATATATCGAGCCCTGCGAAGCGATCGTCGAAGGCAAGCTCGTCACCGTTCCGGCGATGGAAGAGCGTGAGGAATTCTCGCTCGACGGTGTCACCTATGAAGCCTTCAACACGTCAGGTGGCCTCGGCACGCTCGCCAAGACGCTTGCTGGCCGCGTGCGGACGATGAACTACCGCACCATCCGCTATCCCGGCCATCAGGCCATCATCAAGGCGCTGCTCAACGACCTCAACCTCAAGAACCGTCGCGATGTGCTGAAGGATCTCTTCGAAAATGCGCTGCCCGCCACCATGCAGGACGTGGTCGTCGTTTTCGTCACCGTCTGCGGTTGGCGCGAGGGCCGCTACATGCAGGAAACCTATGCCAACAAGGTCTATGCAGGCATTGTTGCCGGCAAGAAGATGAGCGCCATCCAGATCACCACGGCCGCCGGCATTACCACCGTGCTTGATCTTCTCGCTCAAGGCAAGCTGCCCTCCAAGGGCTTCGTTTGCCAGGAAGAAATCGATCTCGGCGATTTCCTCGCCAATCGCTTCGGACAGGTTTACAGCCTTGAGAAAATCAGGATGAAAGAAGCCGTCTAAGCGGCTATTCCTATTGCTGTTTTGAAATGTGGCGCCTTCGGGCGCCACATGCGTTTGGCCCTTGGAAACGGCGCTGCTGAGACTAACCGATCAGTCGTTCGAGGATCTCGACGGGATGCGGGATGGCTTGATGATCAATTTTGGCGACCTGCGAACGACAAGAAAATCCAGTCGCCATGACGACGGCCCGATTGCCGTTCTCGGCGATCCTGTCCTGCCAACTCATCGCGTAAAGCTTTTCCGAGATGGCGCGATTGCGCACTTCATGCCCGAAGGTGCCGGCCATGCCGCAGCAGCCGACCTCGGCCATATCGAGCTTGATTCCCAACTTCCCGAAGAGCACGGACCATTGCTTGAGGGCAGCAGGAGCGTTCGTTTTCTCCGTGCAATGGGCAAGCAGCGTGAAACGCTCTTGCAGTGAAGTCTGCGCCGGCGGCAATCGGTCGAGGTTTGCGGCGAGCCACTCCTGAGGCAGCAGCACCGACGCCTGCAGCTTAGCTGAGGGCAGGGCGGCATATTCGCTGCGATAGGTCAGTGTCATCGATGGGTCGATGCCGACAAGTGGGATGCCCATCCGAGAGATGCAATCGAGATAATCTCGCGATTTCGCCGCCGCCTTCTCGAAGCGACCGAGATAGCCATGCACATACAGGGCTTTGCCGTTGTTCTGTGATCCGGCGAGCCACGGCTTGAAACCCATTTTCAGGGCGAGCTTGAGCGCTGCGATGACGACGGCTGGATCGAAATAGGTGGAGAAGACATCAGCAACGATGACGACCGCCTGGACTCGCTCCTCTGCGGAGAGCTTTCCCAACAGTTCCGGAGTAGCAACCTGCACGCGGAGACGAGCGGCTTCCCGTTCGAGCGATACTGCAGGCATGGCGGGAAGCGCGGTGAGACCAGCGAACCGCATCAAGGCTTGGCCGGCGGCCGATCCGGTGAGCAGATTGTAGCCTGGCTTGAAGCGCGCCATCAGCGGCAGAGTCGTCTCGATAGCAGCGACGATTGGGTCCTTTAGCGGCCTAAGGTATCGACCGTAATAGAGCTCCAGGAATTTCGAACGGAAGGCTGGGACGCTGACCTTGACGGGACATTGGCCGGCGCAGGCCTTGCAGGCGAGGCAGGTGTCCATTGCCGCCCGCACCTCATGGGAAAAGTCGTCGCGATTGGCCGGATTGAGCGAGTTGACCGCTCGCCGCAAGAGATTGCCGAAAGGATTGGCGCGGCGCAGCTCTTGCGCCTCACGTCGCGGATCGACCTGCCGCTCCGCCAGCAGGCGCAGCCATTCGCGCATCAGCGCCGCGCGGCCCTTCGGCGAATAGCGCCGGTCACCCGTCGCCTTGAAGGAGGGGCACATCGGGCTTGTCGCGTCGAAATCGAAACAGGCGCCGTTACCGTTGCAATAGGCTGCATTGTCGAAGGCGGCGCGGATATCATTGCCGATGATACGATCGAAGTCGCCGCGCAGTGACACTTCGTCGATCTTCAGCAACGGGCGGGATGAGCCGGATGCGATCTTGCCGGGATTGAGGCGATCGCCGGGGTCGAATGCGCGCTTAATGTCCTGCAGGCTCGGATAAAGCTCGCCAAAATATTCAGGGACATATTCCGAGCGAACGCCCTTGCCATGTTCGCCCCAGAGCACCCCGCCATATTTGCGGGTGAGGGCAACGACGCCGTCGCTGATCTTGCGGACGAGCGGCTGATGGTCGGTGCGGGTAAGATCAAGCGCCGGGCGGACATGCAGCACGCCGGCATCGACATGGCCGAACATGCCGTAATCCAGCCCCTCGGCATCGAGAAGGGCACGGAATTCCCTTATATAGGCGGCCAGATGTTCGGGTGGAACGGCGGTGTCCTCGACAAAGGGCACCGGCCGCACCGGCCCCTCGACATTGCCCAGCAGGCCGACGGCGCGCTTGCGCATCGACCAGATCGCCTCGACCTCTGCCTTTTTGCGAGCGATCGTATAGCCCTTATGGCGAGCTGAGGAGCCGTCATCAAGGGCGGCGGTCACGTCCGCCAGCTTGCGTTCCAACTCGTCGCTATCGTCGGCCAGCACCTCGACGATATTGATGCCGTTGGCGGCGCCAGATGCATCCTCGGGGAAGAAGCAGGCGATGCCGCTCCAGACGATATCGCCCTTGGCGAGACCCAGCACCTTCTCGTCGACCGTTTCGACCGAGGCCACCTTCAATGCCACTAGCCGCCTGGCATCTTCGAGCGCCGTGTTGAAATCATCGTAGCGGATGTTGATGAGGGCCGATCGCGCCGGGATCGGCAGCACGTTGAGTTCGGCCTCGGCGATCATGGCCAGCGTGCCTTCAGAACCGCACAGCATCGCATTGAGATCGAAGCGGCCGTCATCGCGCCAGATATGGGCGAGATCGTAGCCGGTCATGTAACGGTTGAGCTTGGGGAAGGTCGCCGCGATCAGCTCGCTTTTGTCCCGGGCGATCGCATCAACGACACGATGAATCTCACCGATCCGATCGTCACGCGCCTTGATCTCGTCCAGCTCGCTATTGCCAAGCGGACGCGACCACCAGTCGCTGCCATCGGAAAGCACCACGCGAAGGCCGAGAACGTGGTTGCTGGTCTTGCCGTAAAGACACGAGCCCTGGCCGCAGGCATCAGTGGAGATCATGCCGCCGATAGTGGCGCGGTTGGAGGTGGAAAGCTCAGGCGCGAAGAACAACCCGTATGTTTTCAGCGCCTTGTTCAATTGATCCTTGACGACACCAGCTTCGACACGGGCGATCTTTCGAACCGGATCGATCTCCAGGATTCGGTTCATGTGCCTGGAGCAGTCGACGACGACCCCAGAGGTTAGCGATTGACCGTTCGTTCCGGTGCCACCGCCGCGCGGGGCGATGACAAGATCGGAAAAGGCAGGTTCGGATATGGCTTTGGCGATGATTTTCAGATCATCCGCGCCGCGCGGATAGAGGATTGCCGTCGGCTTGACCTGATAGATGGAATTGTCGGTCGAGGCGACCGTCCTGGCACCGTCGTCCATCTCCACGTCGCCGCCAAAGCCGAGTGCTGACAGCCGACGGGTGAAGGCGCCGGTCTGATGTAGCGAACTGTCTTTCGCCGAAACTAGGCGTGGTATCATGATGCGAAGACTTCCGGCGTTTTACGCGGTGATTGGAGCACTCCCGCTTTTAAACAGAATTACGGGAATGCTCTATCTCTTTGTTTTCACGCAGTTCCGGATGGATAGCCGTTTTGTGCGTCGGCCGCAGTTGCTCTAGCGCCGGAGCGCCGCGCAGGCCCTTTCGATGCGATCAAGGGCTTCGATGAGATCGGCTTCCGATGTCGCATAGGAAATGCGGAAATAGGGCGACAATCCGAAGGCTGAGCCGGGCACGACGGCGACATGCGCTTCGTCGAGGAGATAGGCGCAAAAATCCGCATCCGTCTCGATCTTCTTTCCGGACGGTGTCGTCGTTCCAAGCACGCCGGCGCAGCCCGAGAATGTGTAGAAGGCACCTTCCGGCTTAAGGCAATCCAGGCCATCGATGGCGTTCAGCCTGTTGACCACCAGATCGCGCCGTCGCTGGAAGCTTGCCTTGCGGCCCTCGAGAAAATCCTGCGGGCCATTGAGCGCGGCAACGGCCGCCGCCTGGCTGACGGAGGAAGGGCAGGAGGTCGCCTGGCTCTGGATAACGGCCATGGCCTTGATGAGGTCCCTCGGACCACCGGCATAGCCGATGCGCCAGCCGGTCATGGCATAGGCTTTGGAAACGCCGTTGACCGTCAACGTCCGGCTTTTGAGGCTCGGCTCGAGGGCGACAGGCGTGGTGAAATGAAAGCCCTCATAGACGATATGCTCATACATATCGTCGACCATCAGCCAGACATGCGGATGGCGCTGCAGCACCTCGATCAGCGGCCGATAATCGCCCTCGGAATAAGCCGCACCTGATGGATTGGACGGCGAGTTGAGCAGCAGCCAGCGCGTCTTGGGCGTGATCGCTTGTTCGAGCTGATCGGCCCTCAGGCGAAAACCGGCCTTGGCATCGCAGGGGATCAGAACCGGCACGCCGCCGCAGATCTCGACGATATCGGAATAGGAGGTCCAATAGGGCGTCGGGATGATGACTTCATCGCCCGGATTGATCGACGTCATGAAGGCGTTGAACAGGATCTGCTTGGCACCCGTCGCCACGGTAATTTCATCGAGTGCGTAGTCGATGCCGTTCTCACGCTGAAACTTCCCGGCAATCGCCTTCTTCAGCTCCGGCGTGCCGTCGAGCGCGGTATATTTCGTTTCGCCACGATCGATGGCGGCCTTGGCGGCTTCCTTGACATTGTCGGGCGTGTCGAAATCCGGTTCGCCTGCACCGAGAATGATGACAGGCAAGCCTTCCCGCTTCATCGCATTGGCGCGCGCACCGATCTGAAGAATGGTGGAAACGCCGATGGAGGCGATCCTCGAAGCGGGCTTGAAGCCCGCCTCTTCGATTTTCGTGGCGATCGTCATGGAACTACTCGATGTCGAAGGAGACACCCTGCGCCAGCGGCAGGGCCTTGGAGTAGTTCACCGTGTTGGTCGCCCGGCGCATATAGGCCTTCCAGGCGTCCGAGCCGGATTCGCGGCCGCCGCCGGTTTCCTTCTCGCCGCCGAATGCGCCGCCGATTTCAGCGCCAGAGGTGCCGATATTGACGTTGGCGATGCCGCAATCGGAGCCGTCAGCTGCGAGGAAGCGCTCGGATTCCTGCATGTCGCGCGTGAAGATCGACGACGACAGACCGGCAGCAACGGCATTGTGCTCATCGATGACAGCGTCGAAATCGTCATAGGGCATGACATAGAGGATGGGTGCGAAGGTTTCTTCCATGACCGGGCCTGCCTGCTTCGGCATTTCCACCAGCGCCGGCTTTGCGTAGTAGCCATCGGCATGGCCGACATCGACGCGCTCGCCACCAGTGACGGAGCCGCCATGAGCCTTCGCCTCGGCAATCGCCTTCTGCATGTTGTCGAATGCGGCCTTGTCGATCAGCGGGCCGACGAGAGCGGAGGAGTGTAGAGGATCGCCGACCGAGACACTCTGATAGGCCTTCTTCAACCGCGGAACGAGCTGATCGTAGACGCTTTTGTGGACGAAGAGACGGCGCAGGGTCGTGCAGCGCTGGCCGGCCGTGCCCATGGCGCCGAAAGCGATGGCGCGCAGTGCCATGTCGAGATCGGCCGACGGGCAGACGATGCCGGCATTGTTGCCGCCGAGTTCGAGAATGGCGCGGGCAAAGCGCTTGGCAAGCCGCGGCCCGACTTCACGGCCCATGCGGGTCGAGCCGGTTGCGGAAACGAGCGGCACCTTCGGATGATCGACGAGGACTTCGCCGATCGCGCGATCGCCGATCAGCACTTGCGACAAGCCTTCCGGCGCGTCGCCGAAGCGGGCGAGCGCGTGATCAAGGATCGCCTGCGAGGCAAGAGCGGTCAGCGGCGTCTTTTCCGAGGGTTTCCAGACGACGGCGTCGCCGCAGATCAGTGCCAGCGCCGCGTTCCACGACCAGACCGCGACCGGGAAGTTGAAGGCGGAGATGATGCCGACGACGCCAAGCGGATGCCAGGTTTCCATCATGCGATGGCCCGGACGTTCCGTCGCAATCGTCAGGCCGTACAGCTGGCGGGAAAGGCCGACGGCGAAGTCGCAGATGTCGATCATTTCCTGCACTTCGCCGAGGCCTTCGGAGCGGATCTTGCCGGCTTCGATGGAAACCAGACGACCGAGATCGTCCTTGGCGGCGCGCAGCTCTTCGCCGAGCAGACGCACCAGTTCGCCGCGCTTCGGTGCCGGAACAAGGCGCCAGGCGCGGAATGCGGCATGCGCCTTCTCGATTTTCTTCGCCGCTTCCTCGGCCGAAACGGTCTTGAGGCTGCCGATCTTCTCGCCGGTGACCGGGGAGTAGGAGGGCATGTCGCCCTCAGTATAAAGCGCCTTGTCGACGCCGAGCTTTTCGAGAATGGCGGCAGCTTCGGCTGCAACGGAAGGGGTCTTGGCTGCGATATTCATCTTGTGAAACTCCACTTGTCTTGATCCGGGTGGCGCGCGGCGATATCGCCGCATCACTTCACTCGGCGGCGTCTTGTTTGGAAAGGGCTCGTAGGCAAGCATCGATCGATGCCTGTTCGATGCCGGCGTAATGGTCGAATTCGTTCAGCACCTTCATGCCGAGATCGGCTTCGAAGCGTTGCTGGTTCGGGCTGGCAACGAAGTCCTGCCGCGCGCCATCGCCGAGATTGGACTGGAAGATGCCGGCGGCGCTGACGGGAAGAAAATCCTCATAGACGATCGGATCAAACTGCACGAAGCCCTGGTCGATCAGTGCTTCGATATCCCCGTGGCTCGTTGCGGCGGTCTTGCCCTTGGCCGTCAGCGAATAGGTGAAATAGCCGAGGCCTTCGGCGCGGATTGCCGCCCAGTCATCCGGGAATTCGGCAAAGCTCTCGGCAAGTGCGGCTTCATAATCGCGGGCGTTCGATCCATCGGCTGCCGGACGTACGATCTTGCGGGAGTCGTCTAACAGCTTGTCGTAAAGCGCGCGGCCCTTCGGCGTCAGCGCAATGCCGCGTTGCTCGATCTCTCCGAAGCGGGCGGTGTGCGAGCCTGCTTCCCAGATGCCGTCGGCATTGCGGAATGAGACAGGTTCCTCGAGCGCCTTGAACGAGGTCTGGCGCAGCAGGATCGGGCAGATGCGCGTCGGTGGTCCCTCGACAACGGCTTTCGGTGCAATGTCATAGTCGGGCATCAGCGCCTGCACCCGGTCGATATCCAGCGTGCGGGGGGTCAGATGATTGATGTGCGGGCCTTTGAACGACACGACATCGGCAATCAGACGATGGGCGTCATGAAGCCGATGATACATGCCGGCATCGACATTGGCCTCGTCATGCCAGCGGAAGGTCTCCAAAACCTCGTCGACGAAGCGCCGGGCGTCCTCCTTGTTCAGGCCACCTTCGCGCTCGGCCTTTTCGGTGAGCGCGATGGCGCCTTCCGTGAAGATACGGCGCTTCGCGAGAATGTCTGCGGCCGCCTTGCGAAGATCCTCATCGGCGATGAGATCGAGCCGCAGCAGTGAGGTGAAGACGCGGAAGGGATTGCGCTTCAATTCGGCGTCGCCGATCGGCCGGAAGGCGGTCGAATGAACCGGCACGCCGGCGGTCGACAGATCGTAATAGCCGACCGGATACATGCCCATGACGGCAAAGACGCGCGCCATCATCGCAAGCTCGGCTGCGGTGCCGAGCCGGATGGCGCCGTGACGTTCCTCGGAGATGCGATCGAGATAATCCGTCGCCTCCAGCCGCTCCTTCAGCTTGGGCTGTGTCGCCAACGTTTCGTCGTTGACGCGAGCGACCAGCTCCATGAGCGTGCCGTAGGCGGGAACCTCTTCGCGATACATTGCCGACATGGCGGCCGAAAAAGCGCTGCGAATATCGCTGGTCGAGATGTGATCAGGCTTCATGTGCGATCTCTTCCTGAAAGGCTATGTCATTCCTATCCAGCAGAATATCTCTTGTTCAGCGGCCGGTGTTGTGAGAGTGAATTCTAACTTGATGCGAAAATGGAATGACTATGCGCCGACGCCTCATCCCTGACATCGTCAATCTTCAGGCATTTGAATGCGCGGCGCGCCATCAGAATTTCTCGCGTGCCGCCGAAGAACTCAATCTGACGCAAAGCGCCGTCAGTCGCCAGATCAGCGATCTCGAGCAGCAGACGGGCCTGAAGCTGTTCGAGCGTGTCCGCCAACGCGTCGTGCTGTCCGAGGCCGGACTTCGGCTGTTGCCGGAGGTGAAGGATCTGCTCCTGCGTTCGGAGCGGCTGATGATCGGCGCCGTCGCCGCCGGCCAGATGAAATTATCTCTGAAGGTCGCGACCTTGCCGACCTTCGGCACACGCTGGCTCGTGCCGCGCCTCGGCCGATTTCTTGATAAACATCGCGATGTCGCCGTCACAGTGGAATCGCGCTCCAAGCCCTTCAATTTTGAGGAGGATAATTTCGATCTTGCCATTCACTACGGCCTGCCGGCATGGGCGGGAGCCGTCGCGACTTTTCTTTGCAATGAGACCGTGCTGCCCGTTGCCAGCCGCGAGCTTGCCGGTCGGCTGGGTCTGATCTCGCCGGACGAGTTGGCAGGAGCGCCACTGCTGCACCTGACGACGCGTCCGAAGCTCTGGGCGCAGTGGTTCGACCTGCAGGAGCTGCCGACGGAGAATGCCTATCCCGGTGCGCGCTTTGACCAGTTTTCCATGATCATCGCAGCCGCTATTGCCGGGCTGGGTGTGGCGCTCCTGCCGACCTATCTGATCGAGGACGAGCTCAAGGCCGGCACGCTTCTGCCGCTGTTTAATCTGCCGATGCCGACCGAGAACAGCTATTACGTGGTCATGCCGGAAAAGAAGCAGACGAACGAGACGGCGACATTGTTCCAGGACTGGCTGTTGAGCGAGGTGACGCCGCAATGATCCTCCGAAATTAATCTGCATGGACCACAAGTGCCTATCGCTCTTTTGAGTTCGCATGGCGAACCGGGCCACCTGCTACGGCTTGCAAATGACAGCGCATGCAGACAGCGCTGATACGCTAGCCTTGTCTACATTCGAGGCCGAGAATCGTGCTTAAATACAGGGAGGCAAGGCCATACACCATGGCCGCAAGGTCGTTTCCGGTCGGGTGGGGGCAATGACGACAAGCGAACAGACGGAACTAGAGGATATAGTCTTCAGAAGTCCATTGCTCATCTCGCTTCTCCGGCGCTGGGATGAGATTGCGCTGCCAGATTGCTGGCTGGTGGCGGGAGCCATTGCCCAGACCGTTTGGAATCATGCCTTCGGGCTGCCCCTGTCTCATGGGATCAATGACCTCGACATCGTTTATTTCGATGCCGATGATCTCTCTGAACAAGCGGAGGCCAGTCATGCCGCACGGGTCCGCGCGATGTTTCCCGATTTGCCGGTCTGGATCGATGTGAAGAACGAAGCCCGGGTTCATTGCTGGTACGAAGCGAAGTTCGGATACCGGATCCCGCCTTACAAATCGACCCTGGACGCCATCACCACTTTTCCGACTACGGCAACCGCCGTGGGATTGCGCTCCAATAGTCACGGTCGTCTGGATTATTGTGCTCCGTTCGGTCTTTCCGATCTGCTGAATGGCGTCGTGCGCCCCAATAAGAAGCAGATCACGCAGGCGATCTACGAGCAGAAAGTCAATCGCTGGATTGCAGTCTGGCCGAGGTTGACGATTGTTGGCTGGGACGGCTGAGGCGTTTCGAGGCTCAGCCGCGCGATTTCCGAGCCGATGTCAGATCATGTCGAATATGGCCGATGCTACGACGACTTCCGTGCCCGCGAGGCCGACCGAACAGAAGAGCGTGGTGTCGAGAGGAGATGTTCTGCCGGCAGCATGGCCGGCGACTATGGCTGCAAGGTCGAGCATTCGCTCGTCGTGTATGGTTTCGGAAAGGAAAAATGGGGACGCATAGGCGCGCGTTTGCTCAGGAGAATCCGTGGCGATGATGCTGGCCATGTTCGCGACGTCCAGGCCGAGTTCATGTCCCTTGAGCGTCTTTGGGCCGATCGTATTGATGTGGACGCCGGCTTTTAAATCCGAAGCATCGATCACCGGCATGTCGCTGCTTGTTGCGCATAACACGATATCGGCATCGGCCACCGCTTCTGCGGCACTTGAAACCGGTTCAACGGCAATGCCGAGTTGCAATTGCATCTCCTCAGCGAAGGCGGCGCAGTTTCTTGGGTTTCGGCTAAAGACGCGGGCAGAGCCTATGTCGCGAACGGCGGCAGCGGCAATGAGCTGCGTTCGCGCCTGCGCACCGCTGCCAATGATGCCGACCGTGCGGGCGGTCACAGCGCTGAGGTGACGGATAGCTATGCCTCCTATTGCCCCTGTCCTGATCTCGCCGAGCCGTTCGCCCAGGATGATCCCCTGCAGTTCGGCGGTGTCAGCACGCCAAACAGCGACGATTTGTGAATGCTGTTCGCCGGCAAAGGTCTCGTAGGCGCGAAAGCCGGCAAGCGGCCGCTCGCCATCGATGCCGCCGACGGTAAACACGATGTCTCCACGAGCGGGAAAGGAGACGTGATGGCGGGGTGGGGACACCAGCTTGCCGGCGGCCTTGGCCCGGAAGGCTGCTTCCAGGGCATCGATTGCCCCACGCATGACTGCGGCAGGGCATAAATCCTCGTCTTTCAATATCTTCATTGCGGATGGATCTCGTTAAGACAGCCACTCTGCAACCTCAAGCGCAGTCGAGGTCAATAGCAGATGTGGCCATCCTGGCGTTTCGCATTGCCCAGCTCTTGAGGCGCAGGCCATTGAGTTTGATGAAGCCCTCGGCGTCATGGTGGTCGTACGCTCCGGAGCTTTCCTCGAAGGTGACGAGGTCGGTCGAATAGAGCGAGGCTGGCGAGATGCGCGCGATCACGCTGGCTGAACCCTTGTAGAGCCTGAGTGTCACTTCGCCGCTGACATGGATTTGGCTCCGATCGATCAATGCCTGCAACATTTCCCGCTCGGGCGAATACCAAAAGCCGTTGTAGATCAGCGCGGCGTAGCGGGGCATGATCTCGTCCTTCAAATGTGCAGCGGCGCGGTCGAGCGTGATGGATTCGATCCCGCGATGGGCGGCGAGCAGGATCGTGCCACCCGGAGTTTCGTAAACGCCACGCGATTTCATCCCGACGAAACGGTTTTCGACGAGATCGATCCTGCCGATCCCATGCCTGCCGCCCAATTCATTGAGCTTTGTCAGCAGTGCCGCTGGTGCCATTGCTTCGCCGTTCACGGAGACCGCATCGCCCTTTTCAAAGCCGATGACGACGATTTCCGGCTCGTTTGGTGCCTCCAGAGGATCGACGGTGCGCTGATAGATATAGGATGGCGCGATTTCAGCCGGGTCTTCCAGGACCTTGCCTTCGGTGGAGGTGTGCAGGAGATTCGCGTCGGTCGAAAAAGGAGCCTCGCCGCGCTTATCCTTCGGCACGGGAATTTGATGCGCTTCGGCATATTCGATCAGCTGAGTGCGCGATTGGAAGGCCCACTCGCGCCATGGCGCGATGATCTTGATCGATGGATCGAGCGCATTGGCCGCCAGTTCGAAACGCACCTGATCATTGCCCTTGCCTGTGGAGCCGTGGGCAATGGCATCGGCACCCACCTCGCGTGCGATATTGATGAGATGCTTGGCGATCAGGGGGCGGGCGATGGAGGAGCCGAGGAGATATTGCCCCTCATAAAGCGCGTTTGCCCGGAACATCGGGAAAACGAAATCCCGAACGAATTCCTCGCGGACATCCTCGATCCTGATATCTGTCGCGCCCAATTGCTCGGCCTTTCGGCGGGCGGGCTCAAGCTCCTCGCCCTGGCCAAGGTTGGCGGTAAAGGTCACGACTTCGCAGCCGTAGGTTTGCTGCAGCCATTTCAGGATGATGGATGTGTCCAGTCCTCCCGAATAGGCGAGCACGACTTTCTTGAGCTTTTTCGACATCTGCTTCCGTCTCCATGTTGACGGCTGGAACGATAGGCCAATCCTCGCGCAATGAGCTTGCGAAGAGTTCAATAATACGAGAGAGTTTGGCATATTATGCCACTCAATCGGCAGTAGGAGCTATGTTGTGTCAACGACTTTGGACGAGATCGACCGGCGTATCCTCAGGGTGCTGCAGCGCGACGGACGCATTTCCAATGTGGACCTCGCGAGGGAAGTGGGGCTCTCGCCGTCACCCTGTCTTCGCCGCGTGCGATTGCTGGAGGATGCAGGCATCATCGATCGCTATGTGGCCGTTCTCGACCCGGCAAAGGTGGGTGCGGGCCTCACCGTGTTCGCCCGCGTCTGGTTCAAGACGCAGGATGCGCAAGTCACCCTCCAATTTGCGGAGGCGGTCAGGCGGTTTCCTGAAGTCATGGAATGTTATCTGACGACGGGCGAATGCGATGCCGTCCTGCGCATCGTCACGACTGATCTGCACAGCTATTGGCGGTTTCAGGCTGACCACTTGACGCGCATCCCGAGCGTATTGAACGTCAAGACCGATGTGCCAATGGAAACGCTGAAGCGAAGCTTTGAATTGCCTTTGGCCTCGTAGCATTGCAGCCAACTGTCGGCCAATTATGGCGGCGGCGAAGTGCCGTTCAGCGTGCCTAGCCGGTTCCTGTCTGCTCGCACCCTGGCGGGCATATCGAACCCGCAAGATAATTGATGTTTGGAGAGCGAAATGAGCATATTCGAAACGGCGATGCAGGCGACACGCCCGGTTCTCGCCAGCCGTTTTCCGGGCTATTCCTTTGCCTTTGTCTCAGGGTCGATCATACGAGGCGAGGGAAGAAAGGGCTCCGACATCGATCTGGTCGTGGTCTTTGATCAGCTCGAAACCGCTTGGCGCGAGACCTTTGTCGAGGGCGACTTTCCGTTCGAAGTGTTTGTTCACGACCCGGAGACGCTCAGCTGGTTTTTCGAGAGCGATATTGCGCGTGGCTATCCCGTTATCATTCATATGGTTGCGACAGGCCAGATTCTCGGGCCAAATCCTGACAAGGGACAGGTCTGGAAGGACTATGCTACCGGCATCCTCCATAACGGCCCACCGAAGCTGGAAGGTGAGAAGCTGAATGCTTTGAAATATCAAATCACCGACCTTCTCGATGATCTGCGTGGGGAGCGGGCGGCTCCGGAGGTAGGCGCGATTACCGCGCAACTCTATCAGCCTTTGGCCGACCTTATGCTGCGGGGACGAGGAAGATGGTCGGGCAGGGGCAAATGGATTCCCCGCCTGCTTCGAGAGATGGATCGGGACCTGGCCGATAGGTTCGACGATGTCTTCGGGCGTGCTTCAGCCGGAGAGGTGGAGGCATTGTGCGGTCTCACACGTAGCGAACTGGATCGGCATGGCGGCCCGTTTTTCGCAGGTGACAAGCGCATCGCGTCGCAACAGGCAAGACGCGAGAGCCTTATGCCGCGCGGTTGATTGTTATGCCTGATCCAAAAATTTTAAGCTTGAAATTCTTCATGGCAACGCTAACACATTCCTATCGGGTCGCTGCGGATTTTGCAGGATAGACGCGAGGTGAACTCGGGAGGAAGCCACCATGAAGACCCATCCGCTGAAGGGGCCGAACCGGCTGAAGCTCGGTGTTTTCTCGACCAACGCGGATGGTGGGCTTGCCATCACCGACGTGCCGGAGCGCTGGACGGCAGGCTGGCAGGATAATCTGACCGCAGCACAGATCGCCGATCGGGCGGGGCTCGAATTCTTTCTGCCGATTGCCCGCTGGCGCGGTTTCGGCGGCAAGAACCGCGTGCGTGAATGGTCGTTCGAGACCTTCACCTGGGCTGCTGCGCTCTCGGCCGCGACCGAGCAGATCGGCCTTTTCATGACGGTGCACGTGCCGCTCGTCCATCCCCTTTATGCTGCCAAGTCGCTTGCGACCGTCGATCATATCAGCCAAGGGCGCGCGGGGCTGAACATTGTCTGCGGCTGGAACCCGAAAGAATTCGGCATGTTCGGCGTGCCGCTGGTCGAAAAGGGCTACGACCAGGCCGCTGAATGGCTCGAAATTGTCGAAAGGCTCTATGCCACTGATGAGCCCATCGATTATGCCGGCACCTATTACAATCTGAAAGAAGCTGTCAGCCGCCCTGCTAGCCTGCAGGCGCCACGGCCGGTGACGATGAATGCGGCCTTCGGCGGCCCCGGCCGAGACTTTGCCGCGGCGCATTGCGACTATCTCTTCACCACCTTCACCGATATCGGTGACGCCGGAAAGCATGTGACTGATATCGCTGCACGGGCGGAAGGTAAAGGCAGGCAGGTCGGCGTTTATACGGTTTGTCACGTCGTCTGCCGCGAGACACAGACGGAGGCAGACGACTATTACACCCGTTATGCCGTGACTATGGCCGATCAGGCTGCCGTCGATCAACACATGGCCGGCAAGAAGGAGTTCTCGCAGTCCCATGATCGCGAGTCCTATGACCGCTACCGCCAGCGCTTTGCCGGTGGAGCAGGCAGCTATCCGCTGATCGGCACGCCGCAGCGCATTGCCGAAGAGATGATCGCCATTGCCGAGCAAGGCTATGCCGGTATAGCCTTGTCCTTCGTCAACTATACGCAGGAACTGCCCTATTTCTGCGATCGGGTGCTTCCGATTCTGGCGAAGGCTGGGCTCCGGGCGGGGTGAACCACCGGTTCGATGCTTCGCGCCGCGGCCGCTCGCAAGAATGTGATCATCCTTCAATGATGACTTGGCTATCCGGCAAGGGCTGATTTTCCAGGCCGTTTGCGGTGATGTCGCTTTCATGCTGCGGCGTTGCAGGTGCGACATGTGTGCAACGCAGCAAAAAACGTGACGTCAAGGGGTTTACAAGCGTGGCCCTGGATGGGATTCTTTTAGACGAAGGGTGCTGCTTGATTGGAAGTGGCGTCATTCCCTTCAACCGGATGCCGCTAGTCTTGGCTCCGATGTGCCGCAATTTTGCCGGCGCTTAACCGAACAAAATCAATCTGAAGCCGGAATGCGGGTGTTTCCGTGCCCGGCTGTTGCCTTGGTGCGCCCTGAAAATTACGAGGTCGGGGGCATAGAGAATGCGGGCTTTAACATGGGCTTCAAGTCAAAACGCGTCCTTCGCGGCGTTCTTGGTCTTCTTGCGAGTGTCAGCTTGCCGCAGGTCACTAAAGCCAGCGATCTGATGATCTGGTCGCCGGTCAAGGTCGCACCCAGAACATACAAGACCACTCTCGGTTTCCGGCTGCCGATGGCCTGGGATGTCAGCGCTGGCATGGATCTCGGACTTGGCAGCGCGGCCACCGGCGCCATCCTGCGCAGCAGCAGCCTGGCAACCCTATGGGGTACGGCAATCGACGATCACAAGCGCTTTTCGACCACATGGCGCCGAGAGGTGTCATTGAGGGTCGACGCGCTCAACAGCACCGGAACGCTTTGCCTCGAACGCTCGCGGAGCTGGACGGTGTCGGAAAACCTGGACATGAGCACTTCGAGGTCGCTGAACGTAAATTATGCGGGCACGCGGAATGCGGCAAACTCCATTACCGCGACACAAGCCGTGACTGTTGCGGTTCCGTGGACGGGGACGTCTCTATCTGCGATCGGCAATCTGAAGGACGTCGGCAGCGTCTTTTCCAGCACGGTCTCGTTTCGGCAGCCTTTGGCGCCGAACCTCAATTTCTCGGCCTCCTTCGCCGATGCGCAGACTTTGACGCCGGCTGGTAATGTGCGGCTGGACTACCGTATCAAATGGTAGATTCACGGGTTTCTAATTCGGCCCTTTCCTATCGCGGCAGGGAACAAATGTCTCTCGCGGAAGTTTAGAACGGGCAGGACATCGATCTTGCTCGAGGTGTCATGACCTCGCGAAGCCTGCCGCTGGTTCGACTCCCTGCCGGCGGCAGGCTTAGCGTTCGAGCAGTGACCTCAGTCGGCAGGCCCTGTCGCCTCCGTTGGTGATTTGATCGTTATGTCGGGCTCGGCAAGCCTGGCCTTGAGCTTCGAGACCACATCGTGCCGGACATCGGACCACGACGTGGTGATCGCCCAATATTCGATGTTGAGCACGGCTTGATCGACGGCCAGTTCATCGAGAAAAACCTTCGGTGCCGGTGTGGTCTTGATGCGTTGATCCGCTTTCAGGATGTCGAGGATCGTTTTGCGGGCAAGATTGATGTCAATTTTCTCACCCATGGCAACGGACAATTGCTGGCGGCGGTCCGGCTCGCGGCTGTGGTTGATAATGGGCGTGTTCCAGAGCGTCGAGTTCGGTGCCATCAGATAGAGGCCGTCCGCCGTCCTCATCTCCGTGGCGAAGAGCCCGATTTCCTTGATGTAGCCTTTGACGTTCGCCGCCTCGATATATTCGCCGACCCGGAATGGCCGCAGGATCAGCAGCATGATGCCGGCGGCGATATTTTGAAGCGTGCCTTGCAATGCCAGGCCGATCGCCAGGCCGGCAGCACCGAGAGCGGCAATGATGGAGGCGGTCTGAACGCCGAACTGGCCAAGGACGGTGATGAAGACAAGGATGAGCAAGCTGTAGTGCAGGACATTCTGGAAGAAGCTCGCGAGCGTTTCGTCTATGCCGCGAATACGCGAGATGACGCGGTAGGCCGAGCGGCTGATAATGCCCGCAAGAAGCCAGCCACCGATCAGAAGAATGATCGCGCCGAGTAGCGAAAATCCATATTGAACCGCGAGCGCCGAGGCCTGGTCGAGTGCCGTGCGAGTGGCGACGACGATATTGGTCGTTTGATCGTCCATGTCAAAACTCCATCTTTCCCAGAGAGCCAAATGAGAAGTCGCGTTTTTTGTTCCTGGCAATCGGGCGCATGAAACCCAACGGTTTCAATGGATTATGCGGGTCGGTCTCCATGCGGGAGCGTCAGGCGCCGTGCTTTGCCTGATGCGGACCAATGGTGGCAGCTGCGGCGTAGTGAGCCTTCTTCTGCTCGTACATGCCGAGATCCGCGCGCTTGATCATGGCTTCCATGGTTTCGCCGGGCAGGCTCGTGGCAATGCCGATGGAGACGCTGAGCGGCGCGCTGGAATAGAACTGATTGTTGATCTTCAGCAGTTCGTTGATCGTCTCGACCATCGCGGCAGCCGCGATTTCATCGGCGCCTGGCATGAGAACTGCAAATTCGTCGCCGCCGATGCGGGCGGCGTGGTTCGGCAGGGAGACGACGCTGTTCAGCACCTCGCCCATACGGCGCAGCAGAGCATCGCCAGCATCGTGGCCGCTCTCATCATTGGACTCCTTGAGTCCGTTCA
Organism: Rhizobium sp. ERR 1071; assembly: GCF_007828675.1. Taxonomy (NCBI): domain Bacteria; kingdom Pseudomonadati; phylum Pseudomonadota; class Alphaproteobacteria; order Hyphomicrobiales; family Rhizobiaceae; genus Rhizobium; species Rhizobium sp. ERR 1071. The sequence continues at coordinate 535,817 of NZ_VITM01000004.1, forward strand.
GATCGAGAATGATGGCCGATACTGGCCGAAGCGATTTGCGCTCCAGCCTGTTGAGCTCCTCCATATAGAAGGCGCGGTTGAAAAGCCGGGTGAGCACATCGTGCTTGCCGAGATATTCGAGATAGGCTTCCGCCTTCTTGCGCGCGGTAATGTCGGTGAGTGCCACCTGCACCAGCGACCAGTCTTCCTCGTAACCGGGAAAAACCGAAAACTGCAGGAGGACGTGACGCTCCGATCCGTCGAGCGCATAGTTCAGCACTTCACGCTGATGGAAGAGGCGACCGTTCCACAACTCCACCAATTGCCCGCGAAAATGCTTCTCCATATCATCGCGGAACACTTCGCCGATCCGCTGATGCAGGGTCTGGCGGTCCGGTGCGCAGAATAGATCGAGCGTTGCCTGATTGACGTCGAGCACGCTGATCTCACTCATGCATTGCTGGACGAACTCCGGATGCACGTCGAGAAATACCTGAAAGTCGACGATGCCTCGGTGGCGGATGTCATCGAGCAGGATCTTGATGCGGCTGAAATCCTCGACCCACAGGGAAACCGGCGAATGCTCGAACATGCCCTCGGCATAGCGGCGCTGCCGCTCTTCCTGCCGTCTCGCCTCCTCGCGGGCCGTCACGTCTTCCGTCGTCAGCAGCAGCCGGCTCCACGAGGTCTCGTGGCCCGGCAGGATGACGCCGCGTAGCTGGATGTCGAGCCTTTTGCCGCCGAGGGAATAGTTGATTGCGGTGCCGGAAAACTCGGTCTTGCCTTCCCAGAGCGCCACAAGCTCATTCACATGGCTTTGCAGCATCTCGTCGCGAAAGACCCGCGAAAGGCTTTCGACGAGCGTCTCGAAGGATGGCGCCTCGAAGAGCTCCAGCGTCCTGGCATTGACGGCAAGAAGCTTGATCTTTTGCGAGCAGGATGCGACGCGCTGCACGTCGGCCAACAGATAGGAACGCAGGTCCGTCACGCCCTCCGCACGCCAGACCTCGAACTGCTCCTTGACGCCGCTGAAATCCTCCAGCCACATGGCGACGGGGGCAAGCTCGAAAACGGTGCTGCTGAAGTCCTGGGCGTTCATCATGATTCCCTGCGCCGGCAGTAAAAGTCGGTATGCGAAATAAAAGGCCGGCAGTTCGCCAAGTTCTGCTTAGCGAGCATTGGTAAACCTTGTGTTGATATCAGGTAGCGGGTCAAGCCGGACAATCACTGTCCGCTTCTTTTCAACTCATTCTTGTCAAAACTGTGCCCCAAATGGCTCTCTGGCGCGATTGCTATCGGATTGATTCGATGTATTGGGGGCAGTCATGTCTTCAAAAAACGCTCGAAGGCTTCGAGGGTCTTTTCGCTGACATGGTGTTCGATGCCCTCGGCATCATTCCTTGCCGTATCAGGATCGACGCCGAGGCGGCAAAGAACGGCCTCGACGATCTCATGGCGCCGGCGGGTTGCCACCGCCAGGCGGTGCCCTTCTTCAGTCAGGAACACGCCACGATAGGGGCGCTGCGTGATCAAGTTTTCCTCGGCGAGCCGCTTGAGCATTTTTGCAACCGTCGGCTGCGTTACTCCCAGTCTTTGCGCAATATCGGTCTGGCGCGCTTCGCCAGCATGCTCTATCAGATCGGCGATGAGCTCGACGTAATCCTCCATCAATTCAGTACGTCGATCGTCGCGGCTTTTCTGAAAGGCCTCGGCATGCGTCTCGATCTCGGTCGAAGAAAGACGGCTTTCCGGGGCGGCAGGCAATTTCGTCAAGGCGGCTCATCTCCCTCTTGATTAAGAGTCGTGTAATGATGTTTAGCCTCGACTATAAATAATTCAAAGACGTTATGAAACCCCGGCGGCCGATCCCGGCCAGCCGTGAAATCGAAATTCCCGTGTCTCAATTGGCTCGTCGCGCCACGCCTTCAGGCGCGCAACAGCGGCAGCAGTTGCTCACCTTGCCGCTTTATTTCCGAGAGGTATGGTGTGTCCGAAAGAACGAAATGCGTAATGCCGAGGTCGCGATACTTGCGCAGGGAGCGGGCGACATCCTCTGGCGAGCCGACCAGCCAGGTAGTGCCGGCGCCACCGCCGCCGAACCTGCCCGGCGCGGTATAGAGATTGTCGTCAAGCACGTCGCCGCGCGCGGCGAGATCGAACAGCCGTTTCTGGCCCACTGCGATCGATTGCCGGTGATCATTCCAGCCGACACCCTTATTCTCAGCCATCTCCGCGACTTTCGCCTCGGCGTCGGTCCAGGCCTGCTCCGTCGTGTCGCGCACCAGCGTCGTAATGCGCAGCCCGAATTCCAGTGGCGGCAGATCGCGATCAAGGTCTCTGCTTAATGCCTTAAGCCGGCTTATTCGCTCAGCAATGTCGGCGAGTGGCTCGCCCCAGAAAAGCTGAACATCTGCCTCCGTGGCGGAAACGCGTTCTGCAGCATCCGAAGCGCCGCCGAAATAGAGCCTGGGATGCAGACGTTCACCGCGCGGCTCGATGCGCGGCGCAGCCGTGGATTCGCTGACGCGAAAGTGTTCTCCCTCATAGGTGACATTCTCTTCGGTCCAGAGCCTGCGGCTGAGCCGCATGAATTCCTTGGTGCGACCATAGCGGTGCGCTTGATCGCCCTCGCTGTCGCCATAGGCGGCAAGATTGTCCTTGCCGGAAACGATGTTGATGCGCACCCGGCCGCCGCTCAGCTGATCCAGCGTGGCAGCAGCTGAAGCGAAGTGCGCTGGGCGCCAGTAGCCGGGGCGGATTGCGATGAGCGGCTCGAAGCTGGTGGTGCGCGCCGCAAGTGCGGCCGCGACGGTAAAGGTGTCGGGTCGGCCCCAGCCGGTGCCGATCAATGCGCCCTTCCAGCCGTGATCCTCCAGCGCCTTGGCATGGCTCGTGAGCGTTTCCAGGCTGTTGTGGTTCTCGACGGCGGAGTCGCCGCGGTGACCCGGCTTGACGTCGTTCGGGATGTACCAGAGAAATTCGCTGTTATCGCTCATGCCTGCGCCTGTCGGTCTCTCTGAATTGATTGATACGGGATTTGTGGCGAGGAGAGCCGTGGTGATCCTCGGCTCATCTCCCTTGAGTCTAAAGCTTGCCCTTCCACGGGACGAGCACGGCTTCAAGAATGCGGACGGCGGTCGAGAAGGCAAAGGCGCAGACCGCAATGATGCCGATGCCGACGAAGACGACGTCGGTGGCAAGGAACTGCGACGCCGACATGATCATGAAGCCGATGCCGCGGGTCGAAGCGATGAGTTCGGCCGCCACCAGCGTTCCCCAGCCAATGCCGAGGGCGATCCGGATGCCCGTCAGGATTTCCGGCAGCGCCGAAGGCAGGACGACGTTGAAGAAAAGCTGCAGCCGGTTCGCGCCGAGGGACCGTGCGGCATTGACCCGCTCCAGCGGCAGCGAACGCACGCCGGCTTGGGCGGACAGGCAGATCGGCGCGAACATGGCGAGCACGAGAAGGGTGATCTTCGAGGTCTCGCCGATCCCAAGCCATATGATCATCAGCGGCAGATAGGAAAGGGGCGGCAGCGGCCAATAGAATTCGATCGGCGTATCGAGAATTCCCTTTGCCCAGCGGTTGAGCCCCATCAGCAGACCGACAGGAATGCCGACCCCGATCGCGATGGCTGCGGCGACGACGATGCGGAACAGGCTTGCCAATACATGTTCGGAAAGTGAAGCGCCGGCATAACCATCGCGGTAGACGACGCCGATCTGCGTCAGCACTTCATCGGGGCGAGGCAGGAAGAGGTGTGACACCAGACCGAGCTTTGCGACGAGCCACCACAATGCGAGGCAGACGATCGCAGTCGCGATGCTGATGGCGATGGTGGGTTTCTCGCCAACGCCGAAACTCGGGACGCGAACCAGCTTCGGTTGCGCTTCCCTTTGAGGAACGGTAATCGGGCGCGTTTCGATGATGTCACTCATGCCACGCTCCTGATGTTCTCGGCGCTGTGGAGAATAGCGCGAATTTCTTCCCGAAGGCTGCTGAATTCAGGCGACGAGACGATCGCCTTCGTATCGCCGCTGGCGGCAAAGCGATGTACGAAATCGAGTTCGAAACGCGCAACGACACGCCCGGGCCTCGGAGACATGACGAGAACCTCGGTTCCGAGAAAAAGCGCCTCCTCGATCGAATGGGTGATGAAGAAGATGCGCTTGTCGGTTCTAGCCCAGACGGAAACCAGCAGCTCCTGCATCTGCTCGCGCGTCAGGCTGTCGAGAGCGCCGAATGGTTCGTCCATCAGCAGGATATCGGGATCGGTGGCAAGTGCCCGGGCAATGCCGACGCGCTGGCGCATGCCGCCCGACAACTCATAGGGCAGAGCATTGGCAAAGTCGGTCAAACCGACAAGCCGTAGCAGTTCCGATGCGCGATCCCGGCGTTCCCGTTTACCCAGTCCGGCAAATTGCAGGCCGAGAGCCACATTGTCGATCACGGATTTCCATGGCAGCAGCGAATCCTTCTGGAAGACGACGCCGCGATCGGCGCCGGGACCGGAAACAGGCCTGCCGTCGAGCGTGATCTTTCCCTCTGAAAGCGGCAGGAAACCGGCGATCGCATTGAGCAGGGTGGATTTGCCGCAACCGGATGCGCCGAGTGCGACCACGATGCCGCGTTCGGGAATGTCGAAGGAAACGCGGTCAAGCGCGTGAACGGTTCTGCCGTCACGCGCTGCAAAGAAGACGCTTGCATGGTCGACTTGAAGCATGGGCTCTCTCGATATTGCGACGCCGGCGCGACAAGCGCGCCGACGCCAGGGAGGATCAGTTGCTTGCGCTGACGAGCGCGTCGGCGGTGACGAATGCGCCGTAATTCGGCAGGACTTCGGAGACTTTCCCCTGGCTCTTCAGGAAGGCTGCCGTGTCCTTGAGGATTTTTGCCGCGCCGGATTGATCGCCGCCACCGAGCCAGGCCGCCGATGCCTGCACGTCGGGTGTCAGCAGAGTGAGGTTCTTGAGCGCTGCCGCCTGCTGCTCTGCAGTACCGCCCAGAAGCTTGGCGAGCGCCTTGGCGTTGTCGCTGTCCGGTCCCCAGGCGGCCTTGTCGGCGGCAAACGAGGCGTAGTATTTGTTGATCACCGAGGCATAGGCCTTCAGGAATTGCGGATTGTCTGCTGCGAATTTCGAGGTTGCGACCCAGGCGGAAAATGTTGGAGCGCCCTTGTCGGCGACGTCCTTGGACGTCACCAGCACCTTGCCGTTCTTCTTCAGTTCGGTGAGTGCCGGGTCCCAGACGAAGCCGCCGTCGATATCACCGCGATTGTAGCTTGCGACGATTTCAGGCTGCGGGACAGCAAAGACCTGTACGTCCTTTTCGCTCAGGCCAAGGGACTTGATCAGGGCGAGCAGCTGATAATGGTCAGTGGAAACGGGTGCCGCCGCGAGTTTCTTGCCCTTCAGATCGGCGAGTGTGTTGATGCCGGAGCCATTGCGCACCACCAGAGCTTCATCGACGCCCGAGATGGACGAGAGGTAAAAGGCCTTCACCTCGAGTCCGCGTGAAGCAGCAGCGGCAAACGGGCTCGAGCCGACATAACCGATCTGGACGTCGCCGGATGCGATGGCGGCGAAGATCTCTGCTCCCGAATTGAACTTGCGGAAGTCGATCTCATAGCCCGTCTCCTTTGCGAAATCGCCATTGGCGATCGCGACAGAGGAGGGCAGGGCATCCGTCTGATAGGCGACGACGACCTTCTTGTCGGCAGCGGCCGCGCCGGCCGCCATGGAAATGCTGGCGAGACCCAAGACGGCCACAGCGATCAGTGTGTTGAATTTCATGACTAGTCCCCTTGGCCGGATCAGATTTTCCGGCGGTTCCCTGAATGGAATGCACAGAGCCTAGCGAAATCGGGGGCAGGATCGATAGAAATAGCAAACTATTTTTATAGACTATAATAGGAATTGTTTGTCTAAATGGACGAAGACGACAAGACTAGCATCTTTCCGCCGGAGCGAAGCCGACATGGATATCGACGCTCAGGAACGCGTCAAAATCCTGAACTCTGCTCGAGAGCGGTCATTCCCATAGCAAAGCGAAAGCCTGCCGGCCTAACTGGTGCTTTCGCGCTCGTTGAGATCGATCTGGCCTTTTTCCGCCAGGATCGGCAGGGCGATATTATGCTGCGCCTCATTCATTTCCTGCACCGTGACGAGCGTTCCTCCCCGTTCGAGGGCGGCTGCATAGGCGGCACGTTGCTCCTCGTGAAAGAAGATGCCCGTCAACGCATCCAAAAAGCCCATGTGATCGGTCGGTGAGGTGTCTGGCCGGTTGCCCGGTGTCATGGTGATCGCGTCCTTCGGGATACCGGCTTCCATCAACGCCTGGGCTGCAGCTTCCGCGTCATATTCGTCGTCGAAGAATGCGGTTAATGCAAAGGAGCCGGTTTTACGTTCGCTATTCATGGCGGGTTCTCCGTTCTCGTGGTCTCATTGTCTTAACGAGCACCATGGGAGGGGGTTCCCACGTGATGAGCATCCCGCATGGAACAAACAGAAGGACGATTAGTTGATCGTCATAGAATCTGGAACCATAGCGAGCCCCCAATGCTCGATAGATTTCCTTCGGCCGGCGCAGGCCCGTCGCTCAGCTATGAGCATGCCGATGCAGAGACACTTGATGAGCTGCATGAGGATGCTCGATCCTGCACACGCTGCGATCTCTATCGCAACGCCACTCATCTCGTGTTCGGCGAAGGGCCGGCCCAGGCCGACATCGTGCTGGTCGGTGAACAGCCGGGCGACAAGGAGGATGTGGCCGGCCGGCCTTTTGTCGGACCGGCCGGCCGGCTTCTTGATGAATGCCTTGAGGAAGCGGGCGTGGATCGGGACCGTTGTTATGTCACCAACGCCGTGAAGCATTTCAAATATCAGATGCGCGGCAAGAAACGACTGCATGCCAGGCCCAATGCCGGCGAGGTGCAGCGCTGTGCCTGGTGGCTGGGAGCAGAACTCGAATTGCTAAAGCCGAAGCTGGTCGTCGCACTTGGGGCGACGGCTGTATCCTCGCTACTCGGCTCGAAAGTCAGGGTCATGCGCGACCGCGGCCAGATCCTGCATCCGTCGGGAAAACTCGATGTCCTGGTGACCATTCATCCCTCGGCGCTTCTGCGGATCAGGGAGGCGGAAGAGAGGGAAAAGAACAAGCTCACCTTCATTCGGGATCTCAAAAAGATCCGGAGTTTTGTGCGGCACTGACCATTTTCTCCAGACACAACCCGCAGAACAGCAAGCAAAGGTCATGTTATGGCTGACAATCAACCTAATATTGCGGAAACCAAGCCGGATCGGCTGAAACAGCAACCTGTTGATGACGCCGGCCGCGAAAATGATGCACCGGCTGAAAAGCGCGCATCCTTCATTCGCCGTCATGCCCTCTCCATTCTGCTCGGCATCGTCGTGTTGCTCGCACTGATCGTAGCCGCATGGTTCGTCTGGAAGATCTATTTCTATCCCTATGAGTCGACGGATGATGCCTTTGTCGATGCGCGCAGCTTTTCGGTTGCTGCCAAAGTATCCGGCTATGTTGCCGAGGTTCCGGTGACCGATAACCAGTCCGTCAAAGCCGGCGATGTCATCTTGATGATCGATCCGCGTGACTATCAGATCGCGCTCGATCAGGCGAACGGGCAGGTAGAGGTGGCAAAGGCCTCGGTCGACAGCGCCGGCGCGCAGATCGAGGCGGCGAGCGCCGCCGTCGACGTCGCCAGGGCGCAACAGAATTCCGCCACCGCCGCTCTGCAATTTGCACAGCAGGAATCCAATCGCCAGCAGCAACTGGTCAAGACCGGCTCCGGCAGCGTGCAGGCCGTGCAACAGGCTACGGCAACCCTGCAGCAGGATCAGGCAAGTCTTGCCCAGATGCAGGCGAATATTACCTCGGCGCTGAAGAACAAAGCCGTTGCCGAAGCGCAGAAATCCAGTGCGCTCGCAAGCCTCAAGCAGGCGCAGGCACAGGCCGAAGAAGCGCAGCAGAACCTTAGTTACACGACGATCACGGCGGCTCAGCCGGGGCGCATCGTACGTCTTGCCGGCGCCAAGGGGCAGTATGTGGAGGCAGGGCAGGCAATCTCGACATTCGTTCCCGATGAGGTCTGGATCACGGCGAACTTCAAGGAGACGCAGCTCACCGACATGCGGCCGGGCCAGCCGGTGGACATCACGATCGATGCCTATCCCAATCACACGCTCCACGGAAAGGTGGCCTCGGTTCAGCCGGGCTCTGGCACTGCCTTTTCGCTGTTGCCAGCAGAAAACGCGACCGGCAATTACGTCAAGGTCACGCAGCGCGTGCCGGTCAAGATTATCGTCGACAGATGGCCCGATGATGTTGCAATCGGCCCCGGCATGTCCGTGGTGCCGACAGTGACGGTACACCCGAGGAGCTGAGCGAGATGAGCGGTGCAGGCGCAGCGGCGGGCGGAAGAGAAGCATCATCCGCGCAAGTCACGAATCCCTGGCTGATAGCCATGGTGGTGTCGCTGGCAACCTTCATGGAAGTGCTCGACACCACGATTGCCAACGTGGCGCTGCGCTACATTTCAGGCGGCCTTGCCGTCAGCTCCGACGAAGCCTCCTGGGTGGTCACGACCTATCTCGTTTCCAACGCCATCGTGCTGGTTGCCAGCAGCTATTTCGCCGAACGGTTCGGACGCCGTCGGTTCTATCTCCTATGCCTGGTGACATTCACGATCGCTTCCGTTCTGTGCGGTCTATCGTGGAATCTCCAGGCGCTGTTGATTTTCCGCGTTATACAGGGTTTTGCCGGCGGCGGCATGGTGCCGACCTCACAGGCGATCCTTGCCGATGCCTTCCCGCCGGCAAAACGTGGTCAGGCTTTTGCGCTCTTCGGTGTCGCCGTGGTCGTCGCGCCGGTCATCGGACCGACCTTAGGCGGTTATCTCTCCGACAACCTCTCCTGGCACTGGTGCTTCCTCATCAATGGTCCCGTCGGCATATTCGCCTTCGTGCTCGTCTATGTGCTGTTGAAGGAGACTCCGAAAACGAGGAATATGCGCGAGGAATTCCGCCGGAAGGGCGTGCGTTTCGATCTCATCGGCTTTCTGCTGGTGGCAACCTTTCTCGGCTCTCTGGAACTCATCCTGGATCGGGGGCAGACCGATGACTGGTTCGGCTCCGACTTCATCATCGTCATGGTAGTCATATGCATTCTCGCCTTCCTGGCGGCCATACCGTGGGTTCTGACTAAGGCTAACCCGATCATCGACGGGTGGCTGCTCGGCACCCGGCAATTCGGTTCCTGTTTCATCGTGATGATGGCAACCGGCGCAATCCTGATTGCGACGACGCAGTTCATCCCTGAGGTCGTGCAGCAGAACTACGGATATACGGCGACCTGGGCTGGGCTCGCACTTTCGCCAGGCGGGCTTGTGACCATGGTCATGATGTTCGTTGCCGGCCGGGTGAATTCCTTGGTTCAGCCGAAGTATCTGATCGCCATAGGTGCGGCGATCATTGCGATGTCCATGTGGCAGCTGACGCGGCTCTATCCCGGCCTGAACTTCGGCTTCTTCGTCTGGTCTCGTCTCTATATCGGGCTCGGCCTGCCGCTGATCTTCATCCCCATCACCTCTGCCTCCTACTACGGTTTGAGGCCTGAACAGACCAATCAGGCGTCGGCCATGATCAATGCTGCGCGCAACATCGGCGGCTCCATCGGCGTTTGTATCGCGTCAAATGTCCTGGCGCATCGGGAGCAGTGGCACCAGAGCCGCCTGGTGGAGCATGTCACGCCTCCCTCACCGGCCTATCAGGAGACACTGCGAACCATGACGCGTTATTTTGCCGAGAAAGGTGCAACCATGGCGGATGCCCAGGCGCAGGCGACGGCCTGGATAGGGCAGCAGGTGCAGACCCAGGCGAGCTTCCTCGCCTATATCGATGTATTCCATGTGCTGATGCTGGTCGTGCTCTGCGCCATTCCGCTTGCGCTGATCCTGAGCAATGTCGATCTCAAGGAGGGTGGCGGCGGCGGCATACATTGAGTACTGTAACGATCGATCCTCCCGCAGGTGGACGGTTGGCTCATTAGGTCATTCGCCGCAACAATGCGATGAGGGCGTCAGTGTTGTCATGGGTCTCAAGCGAGAGCAAATGCTTGTCCGCGAGCTCAGCAATCGCCAAGGCGACTTCACGCTCCGACCATCCCGCCAGGATCGCGGCACTCAGCAACTCTCGAAAAGCGGCTTGCAGCGCGTCCTGGCAGCGGATGTCCCGGTCGGGATCATCATCGGTCACGAATGGTCGTGCGATATCGGGCATAGGTAAAAGGTGAACTGATTTGCGGGTTTTGGCAATCTATTGCGTTCAATCGCTCTCGATTGCGCCCTCTTTGCGTCGTGAGAGGCGTAACAGCCGGTCAAAATGAACGGTGATCCGCGGGGTTTAACGGCTCGACGCTGTGCTCTCCTCTGAGCAGGCGTAGTCTCAACAGGCGTTCGATCTCGTCATTGGAACCTGCATCTGCACCCATCCACCGATTTTGGTCGCTGCTGATTTTTTCCGCATCCGGGGAAAGAAAAAGAAAGCTGTTTCTTAAATAACTTAAAATCTATGTTTTTTATAGACTATAGCGCTCCATGATCGGCATTGGGCGCAAACATGGATGAACGGCATGACTTATCTTCTCAGTCTTCTTGACAAGAGCCCGATCGAACAGGGGCTTAGCGCCACCGATGCGCTCGGCGCCACGGCTCGCTTGGCCATCCGGGCCGAGGAACTCGGCTATCATCGCTTCTGGGTTGCCGAGCATCACAATATGGCGAATCTCGCAAGTTCGGCTCCGGAAGTCCTGATCGCTCATCTTCTTGCCCGGACTTCGAGGATCCGTGTCGGTTCCGGCGGCGTCATGCTGCAGCATTACAGCGCCTATAAGGTCGCAGAAACTTTCAATCTCCTGGCGTCGCTGGCGCCGGGACGCGTCGATCTGGGTGTAGGCAAGGCGCCGGGCGGTTTCCCGCTCTCCACCCGCGCATTGCAGCGTGCCTTCGATCCTGAGAAGAAGCCGGACTTCGCCGAGCAGCTTTCCGACATCAACACCTATCTCGCGGCCGACCCTCATTCCGTTGGCGCGCTGGCGACGCCTTTTCCGCCGCGTGCGCCGGAGCGCTTCCTCCTTGGCGCCAGCGTGGAGAGCGCGAAGCTCGCCGCGGAGAAGGGCTGGCGGCTGGTGTTTGCCGGCCATCTGAACGGCGATCCGGAAAATCTGCGCAATACCTTCGAGGCCTACGGGAATGCGACGGGCGGCAAGGTGCCGATCCTGGCGCTCGCAGCCTTTGCTGCCGAAAGCGAAGCCCATGCCCGTGAGCGCGTTGGGCAACTGCGCATCGTCAAGCTCTTCCTGCCCAACGGCCAGAGCGTCAATGTCGGCACGCAGGAGCAGGCGGCGGAATTTGCGCGGCAGGCCGGCTTCTCGGAGTTCCGGACCGAAGAGAAGGTGCCGAGCGTGTTGCATGGCACGGCGGCGCAGATCCGCGGCGAGCTCGACGCGCTTCATCGCCGCTACGGCGTCGAGGAGTTCGTGCTCGACACGCCGGCGCTGACGGCGGCCGAACGCCTCAACTCCATAGAATTGCTCGCCAAAGAGCGCCTTTCCCTTGTTGCCTGAACGGCCTGTCCCAGGAGGATCATCATGGCTCAAAAACACGTTACCTTCGGTATCATGCTGCAAGGCCCTGGCGGCCACATGAATGCCTGGAAGCATCCGAGCGTTCCGGCCGATGCCAGCACCAATCTGAACTTCTTCGTCAAGACAGCCCGCAAGGCCGAAGAGGCCGGTATCGCCTTCGCTTTCGTCGCGGACGGACTCTATATCAACGAGCAGTCGATCCCGCATTTCCTCAATCGCTTCGAGCCGCTGACCATCCTGTCGGCACTTGCCGCCTTTACGACGAAGCTCGGCCTCGTGGGCACGGTTTCGACATCCTATAGCGATCCCTTCACCATCGCCCGGCAATTTGCCTCGCTCGATCTCATCAGCGGGGGCCGCGCCGGCTGGAATGCCGTGACGTCTCCGCTCGAAGGCTCTGGCCGCAACTATAGCCGCGAACATCCCGAGCACGAGCTGCGATACGAGATTGCCGACGAGTATCTCGATGCGATCAAGGGGTTATGGGATTCCTGGGATGACGATGCCTTCGTGCGCGACCGTGAAAGCGGTGTTTATGCCGACAAATCCAAGCTACACCGCCTGAATCACAAAGGCCGGTTCTTCCGCATCGAAGGCCCTCTCAATATCGGCCGCTCCAAGCAGGGGCAGCCGGTGGTGTTCCAGGCCGGTGCCTCCGATTCCGGTATCCGGCTAGCGGGCAAGCACGCCGATGCCGTCTTCACCAATGGCGGACCGCTGGAAGACGCGAAGACCTTCTATAAGCAGGTGAAGCAGAGCGCGATCGCACATGGCCGCAGTGCCGCGGATGTCGGCATCTTCCCGGGCATCGGGCCGATCGTCGGCGCGACGCAGGAGGAGGCGGAGGCCAAGTACCAGGCGATCCGCAATCTCGTCACCATCGAGGAGGCACTGGCCTATCTCGGCCGCTTCTTCGATCACCACGATTTCAGCGCCCATCCTCTGGATGAGCCGTTCCCCGATCTCGGCGATATCGGCCGCAACAACTTCCGTGCCACGACCGACCGCATCAAGAAGACCGCGCGGGAGAAGGGGCTCACCTTGCGTGAGGTGGCGCTCGATGCTGCCACGCCGCGAACCTCCTTCATCGGCACGGCCGAGCACATCGCCAATGAGATCATCCGCTGGGTGGATGAAGAAGGCGCGGATGGCTTCATCCTCGGTTTCCCGGTGATCGGTGAAGGCTTCGACGACTTCTCCAGGCATGTCCTGCCGATCCTGACCGAGCGCGGCTATTTCGACCCGGCGTTGAAGGGGGAGACGCTGCGAGATCATCTGGGCTTGCCGTATCGCGAGAGCCGTTACGCGACAGAGGCTTCGAACATTACACCCGCAAAGGCCGTCGGCGCCTGAGCCAGGACGATCATCATGAACGCTATCATCAAGCCCGCTTTGGTCACCGATCAAATCGAAACAGGGATTGCCGCCTACCTCGACGAGATCATCGCGCTGAGACATGACCTGCATCAATATCCCGAACTCGCCTTTCAGGAGCACCGCACATCCAAGAAGGTCGCTTCGTTGCTTGCCGACTGGGGTTACGAGGTAGCAACGGGCATAGCCGGGACCGGCGTCGTCGCAACCCTTAAGCGGGGCGATGGGCAGCGCAGCCTGGGCATCCGTGCCGATATGGATGCGCTGCCCATTGAAGAAGCAACCGGGCTTGACTATGCCAGCAGCAATCCCGGCGTCATGCACGCCTGCGGCCACGACGGACATACATCGATCCTGCTCGCTGCTGCTCGTTACCTTGCAGAAAGCGCCAATTTCAGCGGCACGCTGCGGTTGATCTTCCAGCCGGCCGAGGAAATTGGCGCCGGCGCGCGCAAGATGCTCTCGGAAGGACTTTTCGATCGGTTTCCGGTCGATGCGGTCTTCGGACTGCACAATTGGCCCGGCGTGCCGACGGGGCAGTTCGGTTTTGTTGCCGGCCCGGCGATGGCTTCCGTCGACAAGGCGGTCATCAACATCGTCGGAAAGGGCGGACATGGTGCCGAGCCGCATCGTGCCGTCGATCCGGTGTTGGCTTCGGCTTCATTCATTACTGCTCTGCAAAGCGTCGTCTCGCGCAATATCGATCCTCAGGAAATGGCGGTCGCAACGGTCGGCTCCATTCATGCCGGTTCGGCTTCGAACGTCATCCCGGAAAGCGTGGAGATGAAGCTGACCATGCGCGCCTACAATGAGACCGTCCGAGCCAGATTGCAGGAGCGAATTCCCGCACTGGCGCGCGCGCAGGCGGAGAGCTTCGGCGCTGTGGCTGAAGTCGATTACCGTCTCGGTTTTCCTGCACTCGTCAATCATGCCGAAGAGACAGAATTCGCCCGCAATGTTGCCATGCAGGCGCTTGGAAGTGCTGCCGTCGAGGCGGATTTCCGGCCGCGGACGGCGAGCGAAGACTTTGCTTTCCTGCTGCAGGCCAAGCCCGGGAGCTACCTCTTTGTCGGCAATGGCGACAGCGCACCGCTGCATAGCGCCCGCTACGATTTCAACGACGCCATCATCGCGCCGGCAGCCCGCTACTGGGTGCGGCTCGCCGAAGCTTTCCTCGCGAATGACAACGGGTGACGAACGACATGAGCGACACGTTTCTTTATACGACCACATTGGACCCGCGCGCCAAGCCGCTGATCGACGAGCTGATCCATGAGTACGACAGCCGGTACGGCAACTATTTCAATGCTGAAGGGGCGATTGCCGAACTCAACCGCTATCCGCCGGAGGCCTTCGCGCCGCCGCAGGGCAATTTTCTGCTCTTGCTCCGAAACGGGGAGACGATCGGCGGTGGCGCTTTCAAGCACTATGACGACCAAACCGCCGAATTCAAACGGATTTGGACGCGGCGCGATCTTCGTCGTCAGGGATTGGCGCGTAGGCTTCTGGTCGAACTGGAGGCCCAGGCGGCGCGACAGGGCTATCGTCGCATCTACCTGACGACAGGCTTTCGCCAACCCGAGGCGGTCGGTCTTTATCTCAACAACGGCTACACAGCCCTGTTCGATACCTCCGTCGATCCGGAAGTCTACAAGAGCCTGCCTTTCGAGAAGGATATCAGCCATTTGGCTCTGGCCTATATCGCCGAAACCTCGGGCTCGCAGCAACGCTTGGCGGCCGCCGGCCGGTAACGCATGGCGGATCAACGACAATCATAAGGGGTAAGCATCATGGCGCTGACGACGGATTTTGCGGGTGTCGATCGAGATACTGGAGCCGCCGAGACGAAGACTGACTATTCGCGTTACCGCATCGTGCCCGCGAGGCACCCTGGACGTACGGCGGGCACGATATTTGCCGCACTCGTCATAGCGGTCGTCCTTTATTCCACCTTCACCAATCCGCGCTGGGGCTGGGGTGTATTCGCCGAGTGGTTCTTTGCGGAGCCGGTGCTGGTTGGTCTTGGCAGGACGTTGCTGCTGACGGCGCTTGCGGCGGTGTCGGGGTCCATTCTGGGAACGGCCTTGGCGTTGGCGCGCGTATCGAAGTCGCCGCTGCTTGCAAGCCTCTCCTGGGGCTATATCTGGCTGTTGCGTTCGATCCCGATGATCGTGCTGCTGCTGGTTCTCAACAATCTCGGCTATCTCTATGAAACCATTAGCATCGGCGTTCCGTTCACCGACAAGGTTCTGTTCGATTATCCGACCACACAGCTGCTGACGCCGTTTGCCGCGGCCTTTCTCGGACTGACGCTGAACCAATCTGCTTTCTTTGCTGAAATCGTGCGTGGCGGCATTCTGTCGGTCGATCAAGGCCAGTTGGAAGCGGCTGCATCCCTCGGCCTGTCTCGTCGCCGCCAGGCGTTCCGCATCGTCCTGCCGCAGGCGATGCGCTCCATCCTGCCCACTGGTTTCAACGAGATCATCGGCCTCGCGAAGAGCACCTCCATGGTCTATGTGCTCGCCCTGCCGGAACTCTTCTACACGGTGCAGGTCATCTATCGCCGCAATCTGGAAGTCATTCCGCTCCTGATGGTGGCGACCGTCTGGTATCTCGTCATCATGACGGTGCTGTCGATCGCGCAGCATTATATCGAGCGCTATTTCTCCAAGGGTGCGGTGCGCAATCCGACGCCCTTGCCATTCCAGGCATTCTTCCGCCGCTTCCAGCGGCCACTGCCTGCTGCCGCGGCAGACACCAGATCGGACACCGCGACACTCGCCGCTTTTCGGAGCGTGACGGATCTTCGTGCTAAGGGTGGTGCTGTGCGCATCCACGGCATTTCGAAGAGCTTCGGCACGCTGAAGGTCCTGGACGATATCGAGCTCAACCTGCCGGCCGGCAGCGTCACAGCCATTATCGGCCCGTCGGGCTCGGGAAAATCGACGCTGCTGCGCGCCATCAATCATCTGGAACGCGTCGACAGCGGCTTCATTTCCGTCGACGGCGAGCTTGTCGGTTACACACAGAAGGGCGAGGTGCTCTATGAGCTCAAGGAAAAGGACATTCTGAAGCGCCGGACCGACATCGGTATGGTCTTTCAAAACTTTAACTTGTTCCCGCATCTCACTGTTTTAGAAAACATTATCGAGGCACCGATCCAGGTGCGCGGGGTGAGTCGCGACGAAGCGACTGTCTTTGCGCAGGAGCTTCTCGCCCGCGTGGGTCTCAGCGACAAGATCGACGCCTATCCCCGCCAGCTCTCCGGTGGCCAGCAGCAGCGTGTCGCCATCGCTCGCGCGCTGGCACTGCGGCCGAAGGTTCTTCTCTTCGATGAGCCAACCTCCGCACTCGATCCTGAGCTCGTCGGCGAAGTGCTCGATGTGATCAAGGAGCTTGCCCGCACCGGCACGACGCTCGTCATCGTCACCCACGAGATTGGCTTTGCCCGCGAGGTCGCCGATAGCATCGTCTTTATGGAGGGCGGCCACGTTATCGAAGCCGGCTCGCCAACGCAGATCCTCAACGATGCGAGACATCCGCGTACGCGCGCTTTTCTCGCCAAGGTTCTCTAGCAGTCGCAGGTAGGCATTTGACGCTCTGACGCAACGGGCGTCCTGATCATTGTAACAACAATAACAACTTAGAATTGAAAAAGGAGAAGGGAAATGGCATTCATTAAGAGAGCAAAATATATCGTTGCCGGCGTGCTGACGGTGGCAGCGATGAGTGGGACGCCGACGATTGCGGCCGAAAAGTTCAACCTGAGCCCGGATACCTCCAATCGCGTTCGCGCCCAGAAGGACGAGGCAGCAATCAAGGCGATTGCGCCGGGCTTCAAGTTCGTCAATCCCGGCAAGTTCACGGTCGCGATCAACCCATGGGATCCGCCGATCGCCACCTATGCGACTGACGCCAAGACCGTCGTAGGCGCTGATCCGGATATCGCGCAACTGCTTGCAGACTCCCTCGGCCTGCAGCTCGAGCTGGTGCCGGTCGCCTGGGAGGATTGGCCGCTCGGCGTCTCCTCCGGGAAATATGATGCCGTCATTTCCAACGTGACGGTCACGGAAGAGCGCAAGCTGAAGTTCGATTTCTCGACTTATCGCAGGGACGTGCTCGGCTTCTATGTGAAGGCCGACAGCAAGATCACCTCGATCAAGGAGCCCAAGGATGTCGCTGGCCTGAAGGTCATTACCGGCGCCGGTACCAACCAGGAGAAGATCATTCTGGAATGGGACCGGCAGAATGTGGCAGCCGGCCTGAAACCTATCGAGGTACAGTATTACGATGATCGCGCCGCCGCCGATCTTGCTTTGCAGTCCGGCCGTGCCGATGTCGAGTTCAATCCGAATGCGACACAGGCCTATAAGGCCGCCATCAACGGCACAAGGAAGCTTGTCGGCACCGTCTCCGGCGGTTGGCCGCTGACGGCCGAAATCGCCGTGACGACGAAAAAAGGCGCTGGCCTTGCCGATGCCGTCACGCTCGCGCTCAACGATCTGATCAAGAACGGCAAGTATGGCGAAGTGCTGAAGCGCTGGAGCCTCACTGCCGAAGCGGTCGATCAATCCAAGACCAACCCTGCGGGCCTGCCGAAGAGCGGCTCGTAATGTTGGTCGGGCGGACCGGCGTCAGTGGGGCTCACGCCGGTCCGCTCCCATCCATCTCAAATGGAGAGACAGGTTCCGTGACTATCCGCATTACGTTCAAAACTGTGATAGCAGCCGCCATGGCGCTTACCTTGACCGGTCTTACTCCGGCAATGGCAGCCGAAGATTTCGATCTGAGCCCGGAACAGCCGGGACGTCTTCACGCGGCGAAAAACGAAGCGGCGATTGCCGCTATCCCAAAGGATTTCAAGTTCGTCACACCAGGCACATTCACCGTGGCGGTCGCGCCAGGCGGCCCGCCGCTGGCGACCTACGCGACGGATGCCAAGACTGTCGTCGGTGCCGATCCCGATTATGCCTATGCCGTCGCCGATGCGCTCGGACTGAAGCTCGAGCTTGTCCCGGTCGCCTGGATTGACTGGCCGCTTGGGCTGACCTCAGGCAAATATGATGCCGTCATCTCCAACGTCGGTGTCACCGAGCAGCGCAAGGAGAAGTTCGATTTCTCCACCTATCGACAGGGCCTGCACGGTTTCTTCGTCAAGAGCGACAGCAAGATCAGTGGTATCAAGGAGCCGAAGGATGCTGCCGGGCTGCGCATCATCGTCGGGGCCGGCACGAACCAGGAGCGCATCCTGCTGAAATGGAGCGATGAGGATGTCAAAGCCGGTCTGAAGCCGATCGAGCTGCAATATTACGACGACGAGGCGGCGAGCCTTCTGGCCCTCCGCTCGGGGCGCGCCGATGTCATCGTGCAGCCGCACGCCCAGCTGGTCTACATCGCCGCTCGCGACAAGAACATCAAGCGCGTGGGCACACTGAGCGCCGGCTGGCCGGATCGCTCGGATGTCGCGATCACCACGCGCAAGGGCAGCGGTCTCGCGGCGCCACTCACCATCGCAACGAATGGACTGATCAAGGATGGCACCTACGCCAAAATCCTCGACCATTGGCACCTTGCCGAAGAAGCCTTGCCGAAGTCGGAAACCAATCCGCCGGGCCTGCCGAAATTTTGAGGAGACAGCATGAGCCGCCAAGCCCCATCGATCAGCCATATCGGCTTTCTGACGCCGGGAAACTATCCGGATGAGGATCCGCTCGCCGGCCTGGAACAGACCCTGCAATTGCTTGAATACGGAGAGCAGAAGGGTTTCAACAGCGCCTGGGTTCGCCAGCGGCATTTGGAGCCCGGTATCTCCTCAGCGAGTGCCTTTCTGGCGGCTGCAACGCAGCGCACGCGCCACATCGAGCTTGGCACCGCCGTCATTCCCATCGGCTACGAAAGTCCGTATCGGCTTGCCGAGGATCTGGCGACTGTGGATGTGCTGTCGCGCGGACGATTGAATATCGGCTTGAGCGCTGGTCGGCCGCTGCATGCGGATCTGATCGGGCCGCTTGCTTTCGATGGCGATTGGGAGAGCCACGATTTCTCCCATCAGAGGGTGCTGCGCTTTGCCGACAATCTGAGGGGCGCCTATCTCGGCAATCAGGATACGGTCATCAAGACGCCGTTCGGCCCGCAGCGTCCGCGGCTTCAGCCCTATGCGAAGGGTCTGATCGATCGCATCTGGTATGGCGGCGGCTCATTGCGGTCTGCCGAATGGGCTGGCCGCAACGGCTTCAATCTGCTGATCGGCAATGTCACCACGGGGGAGCAGACAGACGATTTCTTCGTAGCGCAATCGCGCCAGCTGGAAACCTATCGCGCGTCTGGAGGTGATTCGAGGCGGGTGGCGCTCGGCCGGGTCATTGTGCCTTTCGACAGCGCAGATGCGATTACCCGCAAACGCTACACCGACTATGCGGCTGGCCGCTATGAGCGCACGCTTACGCCTCAGGGCGAACGACGCACGCTTTTCGCCCGCGATGTCGTCGGCTCATCGGATGAGATACTGGAGCGCCTGCGCAAGGACCCGATCCTGCCCCATGTGAGCGAGTTCCGGCTGGAGCTGCCCTACGAATTTCATGATGAGGAATATCGGCAGATCATCCATGACTTCGTGACGCTGGTCGCTCCGGAGCTTGGCTGGAAGGAGACCGCGCTTCTGCGTCGATCCGCATCCTGAGGGCTACGGCCACCCCACATCCGTAATGCCCGGATCGACGGGTTCTACGCCCGTCCGATCCGGTTCGCTTCTGTCCTGAAGAGCTTGGGCTACAGCCTCTGTCAGCAGGCGAGAGAGGTCGCGGCGTCCGTTCCTTCGAGAATTCGCTCAGCAAGAAGCAGGGCTTCCTTCTGAGACGCAACGATTTCCATTCTTATGCCGAATGCCTTCGTTGCAAGGTTCGTCTGCAGCTGCATGGCGGCGCGCTTGATTGCGCTTGCCTCAATGCCAATGACTGCCTTGCAAACGGCAGCAAGCGCCGTCTTGTTCTTCTTCAGCCAAATGCCGCGGGCCTTGCGATCCTCGTGCTCTTCGGTGTGTTCGTCGCCTTCCATGATCACGACGAAAGGCATCGAGAGAGCGAGCAGGGCGTCCATCTCCCGCTCCCATTGTTTCGAATAACCTGGCTGGATAGCCACAGCGGATTGGCGCACGATCGGCCAAAGGGAAACGTCGTGAAAGGTGAAGTTGGTTGTATCGATTGTCATATCGGTCTCAGGCGATCTTATCGGTCACGGCGGCAAACAGCATCTCGGCGCCGTGTTGCGACGAGGCGATGGCGTAAGCCGCTCGCTCGCGCATATCGGTCTCGTAGTCCAGCAGGGCTGTGCAGGTGGTCTTAATCTCCTTTCCGGCTTCGGCCAGGATCTGCGCCAGCATGCGGGCATCTTCGAGAGCCGTATTGGCGCCGAGGCCACCGGCAGGGCTCATCGCGTGGATTGCATCGCCCAGAAGCGTGATGGCACCGAACGGCCAAAGGGCGTCGGGGCGTCCGCTTCTGACGGGAAGCGCTGCTACCGCTTCGGCCTTGCTCCGGCTGATGATCCGCTTCAATTCAGGATGCCAGCCGCGCATGGCGGTTCTGAGCAAGACAGGCAGATCCTGGGTATGGTCGTACGTTTCCAGTCCCAGCCTTTGGCGGGGGCCGATCAGTGCCCAGTAGAGGTAATCGGCGACCGGCGTAAGCTTGCAATCGGGCGCGAGACTGGCGGCAAGCTTCGGGAAGTGATCGCCGAACCGCATGAGATCGAAGATTGCCGTGCACCCATCGGCAAAGATCACGGTCGTTCCGTCTCCAAGCAGATCGGCGGCATCGCTCAGCGGTATTTCGCTCTTGCCGTAGACACAAATGGAGCCCGTGTCCACCGGCTCGGCATAGGGTGCCAACTGGCGTCGCACCTGCGAGTTCACACCATCTGAACCGACGAGTAGGCCGCAGGAAACCGAGGCGGCACCTTCGAAATGCACTTCGACACGCCCATCATCCATGCGGCGATACCGCGTAAGGGCATGGCCGAAATGAACGTGATCCTCAATCCCCGACAACAGGATTTCGCGAAGGGTGAGGCGATTGACACTCAGATCGCCGTCATCATCATTTTCGCCGGTATCCCAGCTCGTCGGCGTGCGGCCGGTAACGGGCAGAAGCTGAGGCGTCAGGAAGCACGCGGATCGAGGGCTCGTCGAGGCGGTCGCTCGAAAGAGGTCGAATTGAGTCTTTAGAAGGCAGGCTTCCAGCGCCTGTTGTCCATTCTGATCGATTCGGATGCGATAGCCCTGCAAGCGGCTATCAGCTGCCGGATCGCGCTCGTAGACATCAAAACGGATGCCGGCGCGCTTCAATCCCTGGGCAAGGCACAGGCCTCCAAGGCCTGCGCCGATGATGACGACATGAAAGTCCTGCATAGGCCTTCTATTCCGTTCACTATTCGACTTCGATTTTGTCAGGGAAGAATAGCGTGCCACGACCGGGACGTGGTAACGACATTCGGTCTTTAAATGTTGCAAAGCGGCCAAACGGAACATGGGCATCGAAGATATTGGCGAGCGTCTCGACGGGCCACCGCTCATCGCCTTCTGGGGATCGGATGAACCGGGCAGCGCGTTCCGCTTAGGCACTCAGGAATATGATTGGCACGCGCATGGCCGCGGGCAGCTTTTCTGCATCGAAAGCGGGCTTGTCCGTGTCGATACACCTGGTGGTTCCTGGCTATTGCCGCCGCAGCGTGCGGGCTGGATTCCGCCAGGTGTCATGCACAAAGCGGGGATCAACGGCGTGCTGAGCGGCTGGGGTATCCTGCTGACACCGGACGCCAGCGCCGGATTGCCATCGACACCCTGCGTCCTGAGCGTGAGTGAGGTTTTGCGGGCATTGGTGCGTCGCGCGGCGACATGGCACTGGGAGGAAAAGCTCTCGCCGCAGCAGCGTCGTCTGGCAGCCGTTTTGCTGGACGAGGTTCGGGCCGCACCGCGCGAAAGCCTGCATTTGCCTATGCCGGCGGACCGGCGCGCTTTGCGCATCGCGGAAGCCGTACTGCGGGAACCGGCCAGCGAGGAGACCCTTCATGCGCTGGCGCTGCGGGTGGGAGTATCCGAGCGATCGGCCAGGCGGCTGTTCAATGCCGAAACTGGCATGTCGTTTGCCAATTGGCGGCAGCAGGCGCGCTTGCTGCTTGCGCTTGAATATCTGAGTGCGGGCAAGCCGATCGCCGAGGTGGCGGACAGCCTGGGATATGCGAGCGCCAGCAGTTTCATCGCCATGTTCAGAAGGGCATTCGGCCTATCGCCGCGTCGTTACCTCTCCGTCCGGAAAACTTGATTCGCGCTTGAACGACAACAGGAAAAGGCGCCGACCTGTCGATCGGCGCCCATAGATGGCCTACGCGGCTATCCGGCGAGGCCGGAGGGCGAGCAGGCGCAGCGCATTCATGGTCACCAGTACGGTTGCGCCGGTATCGGCGAGGATCGCCGGCCAAAGTCCGGTGATGCCGACGATCGTGGTGACCAGGAACACGCCCTTCAGGCCGAGCGCGATGGTGATGTTCTGGCCGATATTGCTCATCGTCCGCTTGGAAAGATCGATCATCTCGATGACATCTCCGACGCGGCCATGCAGCACGGCGGCATCCGCCGTCTCCAGCGCAACGTCGGTGCCGCCACCCATGGCAATCCCGACATCGGCTGCTGCGAGTGCAGGCGCGTCGTTGATGCCGTCGCCAACTTTAGCGACGTGAAAGCCTTGCCGCTTCAGATCGCCGACGATCCGCTGCTTGTCTTCGGGCAGCAATTGCGCGCGAACCTCTATGCCGAGCGTCTTGCCGATCGCCTCAGCCGTGCGCTGATTGTCGCCCGTCAGCATGATCGTCTTGATGCCCGCATCGGCGAGAGCCTTGAGGCCTGCTGCCGTATCGGCGCGCGGTTCGTCGCGCATGGCGAGCAGGCCGGCTGCCGCACCCTTGGCAACGATGATGGAAACCGTCTTTCCTTCATCGTTGAGTGCGGCGATCCGGGCAGAGTGCTCCGAGGTCAATGAAGCGCGGTCAGCGGCCGCCTGCGGCGATCCGAGGAACACGTCCAAACCATCGACCGTGCCGCTGACACCCTTGCCGCCGATCGCCCTGGCGTCGATGACCTGAGGGATATCCGTTCCGGCTTCAGCCGCGCGGTCGAGGATGGCGCGGGCGAGCGGGTGGCTGGAGCCGGTTTCGAGCGCGGCTGCCAGCCGCAGCACGTCCGTATCGCTCATGCCGAGGCCGACGATATCGGTGACCTTGGGTTTGCCTTCAGTCAGCGTGCCGGTCTTGTCGAAGGCAATAGCGGTGACCTTGCCGATGTTCTCAAGCACGGCACCGCCCTTCAGAAGCAGGCCGCGGCGGGCACCGGAGGAGAGCGAAGCGGCAATTGCCGCCGGCGTTGAAATGACGAGGGCGCAGGGGCAGCCGATCAGCAGGATCGCAAGGCCCTTATAGACCCACTCGCTCCAGCTGCCGCCCAGAAGTAACGGCGGAAGAATTGCGACGAGCGCGCCGACAACGACGACCCCAGGCGTGTAGTAGCGAGAGAAGCGATCGATGAAACGCTCCGTCGGAGCCTTCGACTCCTGCGCTTCCTCAACAAGTTTGACGACGCGGGCGATGGTATTGTCCGATGCTGCCGCCGTTACCCGAACACGCAGCGCTGCATCGCCGTTGACCGTGCCCGCAAAGACGGTTGCATCCACGCCCTTGCGCACAGGCGTGCTTTCGCCTGTGACCGGCGCCTCATCGATAGCGCTTTCGCCGGAAAGAATTACGCCGTCGGCCGGAATACGGTCGCCCGGGCGAACCAGGATGATGGCACCGACGGCAAGGCTTTCGGCTTGCACTTCGCGGGCTTTGCCATTCTCTTCAAGGAGAGCGGTCTCAGGCACCAGATCGGTCAGAGACTGAATGCTGGCGCGCGCCTTGCCGGCAGCGACACCTTCCAGCAATTCACCGATCAGGAAGAGGAAGACGACGGCAGCGGCTTCTTCGCTGGCACCGATGATGACGGCGCCGATGGCCGCGATCGTCATCAGCATCTCGATCGAGAACGGTGTTCCCATCCTTGCGGCCATGAAGGCGCGCCGAGCGATCGGTACTAAGCCGACAAGCATGGCGGCAGTGAAGATCCACATATCCCAGGCCGGTATCAGCTTGCCGGCACCCCAGGCGGCGGCGAGTGCCACGCCGCTTGCGATCGTCAGGCGACCCTTGGCGGATTTCCACCATGGCCCCGTGGTCGATCCATGATCGTGACCGTGAAGACCGGCGACCGAGGCATCGTGCTCATCCGAAGCGCGGCTGTGATCGGCGTGATCAAGTCGATGCCCGGCGGCGCCATGATCATGTTTGCCGTGATCGTGGTCATGATCATGCCCCGCATGGTCGTGGCGATCGGACGTGTGCGTATGATGATCGTGCCCGCAGCCGCAGGCATGGTCGCTCTCTTCGGCCTTTGGTGCGGCGACATTGCTTTGCGGCAGCGGGAAAACTTTGTAGCCCAGTCCCGTGACCCGCTTTGCGATGTTGGGCAGCAAGTCCGGATCGCTCTGATGCTTGACCGTCATGATACCTGCGGTGACCGAGACGGAAACATCCTCGACACCCTGCAACCGGCGAACGGCCGTGTCGATTTTCGCAGCGCATGAAGCGCAATCCATGCCCTCTACGCGATAGCGGCTGTGTTGTGTTGTCGACGTCATGTTTCGGTTCCAGATTTTCTGCTGGAACCATCGGTACATCCTCTAGCAACTAGAGGGACAAGAGCAATTCTGCGAATTTTTGCGCAATCATTCGCAGGCGCTGCAATCGGTCTAGTCATATACCGTGAAGCCGCCCAGCTCCCTGCGGCGGCTGCTTACGGCATGGCGCAGGGAGACCTATAGTAGTTTCAGCAGGACCTTGCCGGTCTTGCCGGGCGCCAGCGAGGATTTCACAGCTTCCGCGATCTCCGCGATGTCATAGGCTGCTTCCACCGGCAGCTTGACCTCGCCTGAGGCGACGCGTGTGATCAATTCGCTGATCAGCCGCCGCCGCTCTTCCGCCGGCATGGCGGCGCTGACCTTGATGCCCCAGAAGCCCTTGATCGTGAGCTGCTTGAAGATGACGGCCCTAGAAGCGATCTGCATCGGCTTGCCGGCAGCGGTGCCGAAGGAAACCAACAGGCCGTTTTCGCCCAGCAGGTCTGCCAGGTCATTGCTCGCAACACCACCGACGGAATCGACTGCCGCGCGGATCGGTGCATCGCCGACCATGGCGCGCACCTTCGCCTTCCAATCTGGCGCGGCGGTCGAGACGGCATTGCCGATGCCGAATGCAGATAGTTCATCGATACCGCCGTCGCGCCGAACGAGATTGATCATGTGTATGCCGCGGCTGTGTGCCAGCATGGCCAGGGTCTTGCCGACAGCACCATTCGCTGCATTCTGGATGATCCAGTCGCCGCGCTCGACATTGAGGGATTCCAGAAGCGAAATGGCGCTGAACGGCATGGCGATCAGTTGTGCTGCGGCTTCGTCGGAGATCACGTCCGGTACCGGAACGAGGCTTGCCGCAGGTGCCGTGAATTGCTCTGCCCAGGTGCCATGGACGCCGGCTGCAACGACCCGTTTGCCGATCAGTGTCTTGTCGACACCTGCTCCCACGGCATCGACGAAGCCAACCGCTTCGCTGCCGCCGATGGCAGGCAAAACCGGCTTGTAGCCATAGGCGCCGCGCACGGTCCAGAGGTCGTGATTGTGGATGGGGGAGAGAATGGTGCGAATGCGCACGTCTCCTGCGGCGGGCTCCGGCATGGGCATGTCGGCCAGATAAAGGACCGCAGCCGGATCGCCGAAGACATCGTGGATGGCACTGCGCATTGTATTTTCCTTGCGTGTTGACATGCTGGTCCTGCTTTGGATCAAAGGCTGCCGGGGGCCGAAAGGGCTTGTTCGGTGGCAAGCATGGCCTGGTCGAGCGGTGTCCTGTCTTTTCCGAGCTTGGCGAGGATCGCTGCCCCGAGCCAAAGGCTATAGAGCGAACGAGCCGTCTTTTCCGGGGTGCAGGATGGTGAAATCGAACCGTCCTCGCGCCCCTCGGTGATTGTTTTGGTGAGGCGGCGAATGAGATCCTCGACACCGCCGAGCAGGATCACGCGCATGTTGTCTGAGAGATCGGAGATCTCGGCAGCAAGCTTTACCACCAGGCACCGATCGGCGAGGCTGGTATTGCCATCGGAAAGCCAGGCATCCCAATAGTGCATCAGGCGTTGGCGGCCATTGCCCTTCCAGCCGAAGAGCGCGTCGAGCCGCTCGGCATAATCGGAGCAATATTGCTTTAGCAGGGCGCAGCCGAAGGCCTCCTTGGATGCGAAATAATAATAGAATGAGCCTTTCGGCACGGCGCTCTGTTCGAGCAGCTCCTTCAGGCCTACGCCTCCGAAACCCTTGCGCAGCACCAGTTCCCGCCCGATTGCGAGAATATGGCTCCGAGTCAGCTCTGATTTCTTCTTCGTCATCATGAGCGGTCCGTAACAAATAATCGACCGGTCGTCTATAAACCCGATGTTGTTCGCGGTCAGATCAGTGCGAGGGCCGCAAGCGAGAGGATCAAAGCCGGAAACATCACGAGAGCGCCGATCCTCAGGAAAGCCAGTGCTCCCATGTGGAGCCCTTCGCGGCGAAGAGCGGCAAGCCAGAGGATGGTGGCGAGCGACCCGGTGACGGAGAGGTTGGGTCCAAGATCGACGCCGATCAGCACCGCGCCGGCAATGGAATCAGGAACATGGGCGGCCTGCACGGCGCTACCGGCGAAAAGACCGGCCGGCAGATTGTTGACGAGGTTGGAGACGATGGCAACGGAAAGCCCGGCAGCCCCGACCGCCTGTGTCTGCGACTGAGCCGCCAGAAGTGCCAGCTTTTCAGAGAGAAGAGCGGTGAGGCCCGTGTGATTAACTGCCTCGACGATCACGAAAAGGCCCGCAACCAGAGGTATCACGCTCCAGCTTATGCCACGAACCGTTTCCAGCGGATTTTGCCGGGTGAGGGCGAGAACGATGACGGTCGTAAGCAGGCCCGCGACAAATGTCGGGATGCCGAGATCGAAATTCATCGCCGACGCCGCGATCAGAATGAGGGCGGTGACCACGAGACCCCATCCTGCCAGCTTGGCGCTGTGGGAAAGGGCGGGTTGTCCGACATCGCGGGCGATCGTGTCTTCCGCCAATGCATGCCGCTGCGTCCAATAGAGGCAGGCGAAGGTGACGATGATCGAGACGATTGATGGCAGCAGGAAGGTCTGCATCCAGCGCGACAGGGGTGGCATCTCCCCGCCGGCGAAGATGACCAGATTGGCCGGATTGGAGATCGGCAGCACGAAGCTCGCGGCATTGGCGATGAAGGCGCAGACCAGCAGATATGGCATGGGGTCCTTCACACGCGCCGCACGGCAGGCTGCGTAAACGGCCGGCGTAAGCACAACGGCGGTTGCGTCGTTCGACAGGAATACCGTCACGACCACGCCGACGACATAGACGAGCACGAACAGCCGGCGGGGAGAGCCCCTGGCATGCGAAGTGGCGATCGCCGCCACCCAATCGAAGAGCCCTTCGCGCCGTGCGAGCTCCGACAACAGCATCATGCCGATCAGGAAGAGATAGACATCAAACCCTTTGGAAATGCCTGTCCATACATCGCTTGGGCCGATGAGCCGCAGCGTAACGAGAAGTGCTGCGCCGAGCACCGCCCAGATCGCTTCCGGCCATCGGAATGGGCGTGTGACAACACCGAGGGCCGTCAGGCCGGCGATGCTCCAGGTTATGGCGGATTCGGTCATTCAGCTCGTCTTGGATTTGAGGTCGGAGCGGCTATGTAGCATCCCTGCCGAGCCGCGCAAACCGTAACCACGCCATGTTTCGATAGAATCCGGCATGATGGACCGCTCTAAGAGAGCGCTATGCCTTCCTTGCTATATCGTCATGCGATTTGTCAGCTCGCTCGACAAGGACGGAACATTCCGCATGGCGGATGACATATTCGACCGTCGAACCGAAGATGCGATCGATAATATCGGAGGTATGCGTCGCAAGAATGATCAGGTCGGCCTTCTTCTCCTTGGCGACGGTCAGCAGCGTCTTCGATGCCGTGCCCATGCGTACGTCGACGGAGGCGGTAATGCCGAGACGCCTGCACAGAGCATCGAGCTTTTCCTCAGCCTCCGTGATCACCGAAACAGCCCAATCGTCCGGGCTTTCGCGTCCGGAGGGAAAACGCTCGATAACATGCGCGACGGTCAATTCGCCGCCTGGAGATAAAAGTGCCTGAGACGTCCGCAACAGGCGTTCGGCGCGCTCGCGCGAGCCCAGCCCAATTGCGCAAATGATCTTGTCGTACATTGCATTCTCCCAAAACGTCCCGGCCGGAAGCAGTTCTTCGGCCTCGCTTGCAATCTTTCCGGTTAAACTTGCCCGGACAAGCAAACGCGTACCCAGCACATCGATAATGAGAGCATCCGTCAAGTCTCGTTGCCGGCATGATGCAAACCATACATATCTGTGGGCCCTCGGCCGATGACTGCTCGTCTCGCAGTCGGCGCAGTCCTTTCGAGCAGGTGATTCGCCAGCCTGGCGTGAAGTTTAGCGCAATAGAGGTCAAATGGTCGCGGTTTTCATCTCCGATCGCATAGCGAGCGGCCGTGGATTCGCGCTTCCCGAAATAGACGTCAGAATCGGGAAAATTGCTGCATTGCAAACAGTTTAGCCGCCGGACGATGGAGTGCCGCTATCGCAACAATCTAGAAATATCATGGGCTTCTGCGTCAATCTGACATGGCTGTGGCGAAGCCCTGCGACATCCTGCACGCTTTTGCGCAGTGCACAAATTATCTTAGAACCATGTCGCGAACAGCTTGCCATGAGATCAACCCATCGGCGAGACGGGTGCTGCTATTCTTGTCGCTGACAAGAGGCAGAAAGCCAGTCATATTGGGGCTCCGATATCGTCGATTGCGGCAAGTGCGTTCTGGGTTCGACGAAAGATTGATGGTCTGCAATGCAGTTCATTCGATCTTTATTGGTCCGCGAACCCTCCTCGATGACACTGACTGGAAAGGACGGGCTCACGTGACAGCCTCCTCCGCCACCGATGGAATGTTGGAAAGACGCAAGGTTGCGAACCCTGCGTCGCAGAGTTCGATTAACGACAAGGCGGCGAGTGAGCCGATGGCCGCAAAGTGTCCTGGCCTCCGCCTTGCATCGGTGCTGCTCTGCCTGTCTTCTCTCGGATGGATCGGTCAGGCGGCGATGCTTGCTGTAGGTGTCGGCGCGATCAGCGATGGTGGCGGTGTCGGCGAGGTCGCGGTTCCGGCCGCCGTAGTTGCGGGTATCGGCGTCCTGCGGGCATTCCTGGATGCGGTGGGCGGGCGCCTCGCATTTGTCGCTGCGCGCCGGGAACTGAGCGCGCAGCGTGCGGCGGCAACTGCAGCTCTTGCGGCATGTTCCCCCCTCGACAGCGGCAGGCCGGCCTCCGGTTTGGCGGCAAGTGTGCTGGGCGAGCAGGCGGAAGCGGTCGTTCCTTATCTCGCGCGCTTCCGTCCGATCCGCATGAGAGCAAGCCTGGTGCCGCTGGTCATGCTCCTCTGTATCCTGCCGATTTCCTGGCTGGCGGCGCTGATCCTCACGCTTTGCGCGCCGCTCATTCCGATTTTCATGGCGTTGATCGGCTGGCGCGCCAAGGCCGCCAGCGAGAGGCAGCTCGCCGAAACCGGCGGCATCAATGCCTTCCTGCTCGATCGTCTTCGCGGCCTCGCGACCATTCGCGCGCTCGATGCCGTCGACCTCACGGCCGGGCGCCTGCGCGCCGATGCGGACTCATTGCGGCTGCGTACCATGGCTGTGTTGAGGATCGCATTTCTGTCTTCGGCGGTGCTCGAATTCTTCGCCGCGCTCGGCGTTGCTGCGACGGCCGTTTATGTCGGCTTCAGCCTTTTGGGCTCGATTGAAATCGGGACCTGGGATGGTCGTCTCACATTGACACAGGGCCTCTTCATTCTGCTGCTCGCGCCTGCGTTCTTCGAGCCGTTGCGGGAGCTGTCAGCCGTTTGGCACGATCGCGCCGATGGCGAGGCAGCACTTTCGGCATTGAAAGAGCTGGCACCATCGCGCCAAACCATTCTCGGCGGCGCCGAATTGCAATCGT
Source organism: Rhizobium sp. ERR 1071 (assembly GCF_007828675.1). Taxonomy (NCBI): domain Bacteria; kingdom Pseudomonadati; phylum Pseudomonadota; class Alphaproteobacteria; order Hyphomicrobiales; family Rhizobiaceae; genus Rhizobium; species Rhizobium sp. ERR 1071. The sequence goes on from NZ_VITM01000004.1 coordinate 566,021, forward strand.
CCACGCCGACAAGCCAAGCCTCCGTCGAGATCGAAGCGCTGGTCTTCCGCCATACGCCGGGACGAGACGCCGCAATCGATCATTTCGATCTCTCCATCGGGGCCGGGGAGCATGTGGCACTCTGGGGTGCCAGCGGCTCGGGCAAGACCACACTTCTGTCGCTGATTGCTGGCCTTGCGCGACACGAGGGCGGCGTCATCAGGATCGGCGGCATCCCGCTGCGTGACGATACCGCAGATGCATTGCGGCATCGAATGGCGTGGATCGGGCAATCGCCTCATATCTTTGCGGGCAGCGTCATGCGCAATATTGCCTTGGGGCGCGGTGGTATCGATGCTCCCGCCGTTGCTTCGGCTCTGGAAGGTGCGGCTCTCGATCGGGTCTTTACCTCGGAGCGGATAGCTGCGGTCGGCGAGGGAGGGCTCGGTCTTTCCGGCGGCGAGGCGCTGAGGCTGATGCTTGCGCGGATGATGGTTGATGAGCGAGCCGATATCATCCTGGCGGACGAGCCAACAGCCCATCTTGACGCGCGGACTGCGGCCGCAGTCACGGATACCCTGCTCGCGCTCGCCAAGAGCCGCATCCTGATCGTCGCCACGCACGATCCCGTGCTTGCCGCGCGAATGGATCGCATCGTCCGGCTCGATGAGCGGGCGCGGAGGGTAACGGCATGAGGACGTCCCTCAAGATCCTCCTGCCGTTGGTCAAGCTGTTCTGGGTCGAGCGTGGCGCGCGCCTCGCTCTCGGCGCAGGCTTGTCCGCGCTGGCCATGCTTGCCGGCGGTGGGTTGCTGGGGTTGTCCGGCTGGTTCATCACCGCCTCGGCCTTTGCAGGCATGACGGTCGCGAGTGCCGCGGTTTTCGACGTGTTTATGCCGTCAGCCGGCATACGCCTGCTCGCCATCGGCCGGACGGCTGCCCGATACGGCGAGCGGCTTGTCACGCATGATGCGACCCTCAGGGTTCTTGCCGCCTTGCGCGAGAGGTTGTTTCGCGGCTGGGCGGAGCCTTCCGCGGCTGCGGTCATGATCCGCCGGCCGGCAAAGCTGTTGTTCCGCCTGACGAATGATGTCGATGCGCTCGATTCCCTCTATCTGCGCGTGCTTGTGCCGGCCGTTGTCGCCATTCTTGCCGCTATTGCGGTAACGATAGCGCTCTGTTTCATCGGTCCATCGTTCGGCGCCATGGCGGGGCTTTGGCTTGTCGCGCTCTGTCTTGGTCTTTCTATTGTCGCGGCGCGTCTGGCGCTGAAGCCAGGACGTCGCCGCGCCCACGCGATGGAAGCGTTGCGTGCTCGGGTTGTCGATCTTGTCGCCGGTCAGACCGATCTGGCGATGGCTGCACAGCTGCAGGCACAACAGGCGGCGATCGTCGAAGCGGATCAGCGATTGGCGAAGGCTGACAGCGCCTTGAATAGGATCGACAGTGGCGTCGCAGCCGGCTTTTCACTTGGCTCGACATTCCTGTTGACGATGACACTGCTTGTGGTTGCCCTCTTTGCCAAGCAGGGCGCGATTGGTGCGCCTGCCGCAGCCTTCGCGCTGCTCATCGCCTTCGCTGCCACGGAACCTTTTGCGGCTCTTAGACGAGGGGCGCTCGAACTCGGACGAACCCTGCTGGCTGCAAGGCGCATTGCACCTCGATTGAACTCGGCCGCCGCTTCCATGCCGCGGGTTGAACCGGTTGCCGGCTACGCCTTTCAGCTCAGCGCCGCCGCCGCCGGACACGGGGGAGCTCTTAGCCCGGTCCTGAACGATCTGTCTCTGTCGCTGCCGGTCGGCGAGCGGCTGGCGGTCGTGGGTGAAAGCGGCGTCGGCAAGTCGACATTGCTGGCCCTGCTGGCAGGCGAGATCGCTGCGACGAGCGGCGCGGTGGCTTGTCAAGCTGCTGCGACGCTAACGCAGCGCAGCGACGTGTTTCGAGACACGGTGCGAGGCAACCTGAAGCTGGCAGCGCCTCATGCGAACGACGAACGGCTGCGCGATGCTCTCGCAACCGCCGGCTTGGTCGACGACATCGATGCACTCCCTCATGGCCTTTCCACGCACCTCGGCGAAGGCGGCAGCGGCCTCTCCGGCGGCCAGCTTCGCCGGCTGGCGCTCGCAAGGCTCCTGTTGCGCGATACGCCGCTCTGGCTTCTCGATGAGCCGACGGAAGGCCTCGATGCCGCAACGGCCCGTGCCGTGCTTGCTCGGCTGGCCTCGGTGGCCGATGGGCGCAGTCTCGTCATTGCTACACATATTCGTCGTGAGGCTGCCTTGGCAGATCGGATCGTCGCTCTGAACGACGGCCGCATCGTCGCCATGGCTGTGCGCGGCACGCCGGAATTCGAAATGCTTCTCGATCGGCTGCGGCCGGACTGAGGGGCAACCAACATGCCCGCGGCGTGTCGAATGACGCCGCATTCCTGTCAGACACACCGTAGGGGGTGGGGGAAAGACTATGGAACTCGATATCGTGGCGCTGTCGCGCCTGCAGTTCGCCATGACGGCGCTGTATCACTTTCTGTTCGTGCCATTGACGCTCGGCCTTTCCGTGCTGCTTGCCATCATGGAGACGACCTATGTCATGACCGGCCGCCAGATCTGGCGGCAAATGACGAAGTTCTGGGGGACGCTCTTCGGCATCAACTTCGTGCTCGGCGTTGCAACCGGCATCGTGATGGAATTCCAGTTCGGCATGAACTGGAGCTACTACAGCTATTATGTCGGCGATATTTTTGGCGCGCCGCTGGCGATCGAAGGATTGATGGCCTTCTTCCTGGAGGCGACTTTCGTCGGTCTGTTCTTTTTCGGCTGGGACAAGCTGTCGAAGGTTGGCCACCTGGTCGCGACCTGGGCGGTGGCGCTGGGATCGAACTTCTCGGCGCTGTGGATCCTGATTGCCAATGGCTGGATGCAGAACCCGGCTGGCTCGGCGCTCAATCCACAGACCATGCGCATGGAGATCGTCAGCTTCTTCGATGTCGTCTTCAATCCGGTGGCGCAGGCGAAGTTCGTGCACACCGTCTCGGCCGGCTATGTCTGTGCCTCGGTCTTCGTGCTTGGTGTCTCGGCCTGGTATCTCCTGAAGGGCCGCAGCGTCGAGCTCGCGAAGCGTTCGATGACGGTTGCCGCATCCTTCGGCCTGGCTTCGGCGCTTTCGGTCGTCGTGCTTGGCGATGAAAGCGGCTATCTGACGACCGAACATCAGAAGATGAAGCTCGCGGCAATCGAAGCCATGTGGAAGACCGAACCGGCGCCGGCCGCCTTCACCGCTTTCGGCTTCCCAGATCAGGAGGCCCGCGAGACCCATTATGCCATTCACATTCCATGGGCCATGGGCCTGATCGGGACGCGGTCGCTGACGACGGAAATCCCTGGCATCGACAAGCTCGAGGAACAGGCCAAGGACCATATTCGGGAGGGTATCAAGGCTTATGACGCGCTGATGAAGATCCGCGCAGCCAAGCCGGCAACGCCCGGCGAAGTCTCGCAGGATGTTGCCACTGCACGCACCTCCTTCGAGGATATCGGCCACGAGCTCGGTTATGCTCTGCTGCTCAAGCGCTATGTCGACGATCCTCGCCAGGCGACGGAGGAGCAGATTGCGCAAGCGGCTCGCGACACCATTCCGAATGTGCCGACGCTCTTCTGGTCATTCCGCATCATGGTCGGCCTTGGGATGTTCTTCATCCTGCTGATGACGGTCTTCTTCTTGCTCTCGGCTCGCCGGAAACTGGATCGCTATCCGCTGCTGCTGAGGATCGCGGTCTTCGCCATTCCGCTGCCCTGGGTCGCCATCGAGCTTGGCTGGGTCGTTGCGGAATTCGGCCGTCAGCCATGGATCATCGAAGGCGTGCTGCCGACGGCGGCGGCCGTCTCCAATCTTGGCGCCGGCACCGTGCTTCTCACCATCCTCGGTTTTGCCGCGCTCTACACCATCCTCATCGTCATCGAGATGATGCTGATGATCAAGGCGATCCGCAATGGCCCCGAAGCGGATGACGAGCCGGAGGCCAAGCTGATTTCCGAAAACCTAGTTCCGGCTGCGGAGTGACCTGCCATGATCCTGCATGAATTGATCGATTATGAGACCCTGCGCATCATCTGGTGGCTGCTTCTCGGCGTGCTTTTGATCGGTTTTGCCGTCACCGACGGCTTCGACCTCGGCGTCGGCACGCTCCTTCCCTTCGTCGCAAAGACGGATACGGAGCGACGCATCGCCATCAATTCGATCGGCGCGACTTGGGAGGGAAATCAGGTCTGGCTGATCCTCGGCGGCGGCGCTATCTTCGCCGCCTGGCCACCGCTCTATGCGGTGTCCTTCTCCGGTTTCTACCTCGCCATGTTCGCCATCCTCTTCGCTCTCATCCTGAGGCCGGTTGCGTTCAAATACCGTTCCAAGCGCGATAGCGCCGGCTGGAAGGCGGGCTGGGACTGGGCCTTGTTCGTTGGCGGTTTCGTTCCGTCGCTGATCTTCGGCGTAGCGGTCGGTAACGTGCTGCAGGGCGTGCCGTTCCGGTTCGACGACGATATGCGCATCTTCTACGAAGGCTCCTTCTTCGCGCTTCTGAATCCATATGCACTCCTCTGTGGTCTGCTGTCGGTTGCCATGCTCGTCATGCACGGCGCCGCCTGGCTTCTCGTAAAGACAGATGGAGTTGTCGCCGAACGCGCGCGTCGGTTCGGCACGGTGGCGGCTCTGGTTGTGATCGTGCTCTTCGCGCTCGGCGGCCTGTTCCTTTGGATCGGCATAGACGGCTATCGCATCGCCAGTGCAATCGATGTCGAAGGCCCATCCAATCCGCTTCTGAAGACGGTCGAACACAGCGCGGGCGCATGGCTTGCCAATTATGGCAGCCATCCATGGATGATGATCGCGCCGGCTCTCGGTTTCCTGGGTGCGGCAGTGGCCTTGCTTGCCATGCTCGGGCGGCGTGAAGTGACCGTGCTGCTGTTCAGCAAGCTTGCCATCTTCGGCATCATCTCAACCGTCGGCGTCTCGATGTTTCCCTTCATCTTGCCGTCCTCACTTGATCCGCGCTCCAGCCTCACGGTCTGGGACGCTTCGTCCAGTCATCTGACGCTCTTCATCATGCTCGTCGTCGCCGTCATCTTTCTGCCGATCGTGCTTGCCTACACCGCATGGGTTTATCGCGTGCTGTGGGGCAAGGTTGACGAGGCGACGGTGAACGATAAGGGCGGCCACGCCTACTGATCTGCAAGGAGATTTCGCATGTGGTATTTTGCCTGGCTTCTCGGCTTCCCTCTCGCCGCAGCATTCGCTGTCCTCAACGCCATGTGGTACGAACTGGTGGATGATCAAGCGAAAGCGAAAGCCGCGCTCACTCAGGAAAAATGAGCGAGCGTCCCATCCTTGATGGAACTTTGCCATATGATCGGCACGCCGGACCAAAACCGGCGTGCCGCGCTCGCAAGAGCGAATGGCGATAACCGGGATATAGGTTCCTGGGTTTATGACTGCCGAGTTGGTCAAACAGCTTTGTCATGCCGTCAATTACGGGAGTATCGGCTGGTTCAAGGCATTCATGGCTCGAAAATATTGGGATATTTGGTTTTCTTAGAGATGAAAAATGCGGTAGATAGCTCCACATAGCGGGAATTGTATGCAATGATATGCCATCAATGCCGGCCGGAGTTTCAGCTCAGGTCTGGTCTCGTGCGGAGCATGAAATGAAAGACTGGCATCCCGATCTCAGCCGCTCCTCCAGCCCCCGCTACATTGCCATAGCCGACTTGATCGAGATGGATTTGCGCAGCGGCGTTCTTGCCGCCGGGGACAGGTTGCCGCCGCAACGCGCGCTTGCCAAGCGTCTCAGCATCGATTTTACGACCGTTGCGCGCGGCTATGTCGAGGCGCAGAAGCGTGGGCTTGTGGATTCCCATGTCGGACGCGGGACGTTCGTGACTGGCAGGCAGGAGAGGGAGCGCCGAAGTTTTGCTCTCGACGCCGCTTCCGATCCGCGTCGTGCCTCCGCGATCGATTTTTCGATGAATCTCCCGCCGGAACCGAGCGATCCGGATCTTCTGGCCCGCATGCAGGAGGGCATGTCGGCCGTAGCGGTCGATCTTATTCCCTTGCTGCGGTATCAGGGATTTGGCGGCCTGGCTGTGGACAAGGAGGCCGCCGCAATCTGGCTCAGCCGCCGGGGCCTCACCCCGACACAGGAGCGCATCTTCATAACACCCGGCGCGCACCCGGCCTTGCTGGCGATCTTTGGCCTCTTGGCCAAGCCAGGCGAAACCGTTCTCTCGGAAAATATTACCTATCCCGGCATGCGTTCGATTGCGGCGCAGCTCCGGCTCAATCTCTCGGGCCTGGCGATGGATGAGGAAGGTGTCTTGCCGGAAGCTTTTGAAGACAGCTGCGAGCGCCTGCGACCGAAGGCGCTTTACCTCAACCCGACACTGCAAAATCCGACGACGCTGACGATTCCGCAGGCGCGGCGCGAAGCGATTGCCGCAATTGCCCGCAAATATCGTGTGCCGATCATCGAGGACGATGCCTATGGCTTCATTCCGCTGGATGCGCCAGCGCCAATGGCTGCAATCGCCCCGGATCTGACCTGGCATATCGGTGGATTGGCAAAGTGCATCGGTGCGGGGTTGCGTTTGGCCTTCGTCGTGGCGCCGGATACCCGGTCGATATGGCCCTTCGTGAGTGCGATGCGAAGCAACAATGTCATGGCGTCGCCGCTCAACATGGCGCTTGCGACGCGCTGGATCGAAGATGGCACTGCCGATGGTATTCTGCGTTTCATTCGTACGGAGGCCGCCGCCCGCCAGGAGATGGTCGCTGACACATTGCCATCAGGCAGCTATCGGGCTGACCCCATCAGCTTTAACATCTGGCTGCCGCTGGGTAACGGCTGGACGCGTGCCACCTTCGGCAGCCATATGCGCAATGCAGGTATCGGCGTTGTTGCAAGCGACGCATTCACGGTAGACGGCGTGGCACCTGAGGCCGTGCGCGTTTGTCTCGGTGGCCCAATAGGCCGCGAGGCCTTGAAGGGTGCCTTGAGTTTCATGGCGCATGCGCTGCAGGGGCCGCCGGAATTGGCCGCCTCCTTTTTCTAGTCTTCTGGCGCAACATCGCTATTGATGGGAGCGGCGCAGGCTCCTTACCGCGCCTATTCTCTTCATTTGCCGAAATTGCCACTGCGTCATTCTGCCGAATGGACGTATAGAATGCATTCATTATATTTAGAATGAATGCATGCAATATGATTATTGATTGCCTTCCCTTGGAAGATTGATTCAGGAGTGATGCTGTCATGGATGCCGATTATCCCCCGCTGAGCCCGCTGCAGGCCGGCCTTCGTTGTCGTTGCCCGCGTTGCGGGCAAGGGCGTTTGTTCGATGGATTCTTGACCCTTCGCAAGCAATGCGAAGCGTGTGGTCTCGACTATTCCTTCGCAGATCCCGCCGATGGGCCGGCTTTCTTTGTCATCTGCTTTGCCTGCATCCCGAGCGTCCTTCTCGGTGTCTGGCTGGAGGTGGCGTTCTCGGCGCCAGTGTGGGTGCAGTTTCTGGTGACTGGCCCCTTCATGCTGGCGACCTGCATTCCGCCATTGCGACCGTTGAAGGGATGGCTGATTGCGAGTCAGTACTTCTACAAGGCCGAGGAAGGCAAGCTTGTTCGTCTGCCGCAGGCGGACGGGCCTCACGCAACAAATTGAGGCCTGCTGTCGCTAGAGAACCAGAGCAAAGTTTGCAACGGATGGCTACGAGGCGATCAGAAGAAGATCGCCAAACCGACTTTCTCGGACTGATTTTCTCGGCATGGCATGGCTCGACCCTTTTCGTCGCCTGCGTTTCCGAAGCCTCCGGATATCAAATTGGACGACGATGGATGTTGCTTGATTTCAATTTTCCTGTCCACTTGACGGATATCCTACAAGTCAATAAGTTGCACGCCATGTCCCGAGGAGCTTGGGTGTCATGGTGGGAAAAGTCATTCAGCCTTTGACGCGCGCACCCTTGCTGCATGTCTCCGTGCAGGAGAGTTTGCGCAGCTATATTGCCGATAACGGTCTCGAGGCGGGCACGATGCTGCCGGCGGAGGGCGAGCTCGCGGCGCAATTGGGTGTCAGCCGCAACTCTCTACGCGAAGGCATAAAGGCGCTGGAATCTCTCGGTGTATTGGAAACGCGCCGCGGCATCGGCATATTCGTCAAGGCATTCTCCTTCGCGCCGCTGCTCGACAATCTCGCCTACGGGCTCGGCGATGCGCTGCGGCATATGGAGGAAGTGCTGGAAATCCGCCGCACGCTCGAAGTGGGCCTGATCGGCAAGACGCTCGACATGATCGGGCCGGAGGACCTGGTGGAACTGCGTGCCACGACCGACCGCATGCGCGCTCACGCCGAACGCGGCGAACCTTTTGCCGAAGACGATCAGCTCTTTCATCGCCTGCTGTTTCGCTGCCAGGGCAACGAGACCTTCGTTCGGCTGATCGATGTCTTCTGGCTTGCCTTCTACAAAGCGTCCCGCTTCTTCGATCTGGACGATGTCGATCCCATGGCCACCTGGCGTGACCATGAGGCAATCGTCGATGCGCTGGAATCCAGAAATCTCAAGGAGGTGCGCATGCGCCTCGACCGTCATTACGAGGGAATTTCGCAGGTGATCGCCAACAACAAGAAGAAGTAGCGATCGCAACCACGAGAGGAGGATCATCATGAGGAAAGCTTTTCATCTGCCTGCAATCGCGTTGGCAGCTTTGCTATCGGCCACTGCGATGCCCGTCTTGGGTGGCCTAGCAGTACCTGCCGCCGCCGCTACCATGTCCGGGGGCTTCGATGTCGGCCCAGGCGGCTTCCAGGGCAACTTCAATCCGCTGGCGGCAACCGCCGGTCTCACCTGGCTCAGCACCTACTTTGAGCCGCTGGTCAGCTACGATGAAAAGCTGCAGAAGATCGTCGGTGTGCTTGCGTCCTCCTATGAGGTGAGCCCGGATCAGTTGACCTATACGTTCAAGCTTGCCGATACCAAGTGGCATGACGGCAAGCCTTTTACGGCCAAGGACGCCAAATTCACCGTCGATCTTGCGGCCAATGCCAAGACCGGCTCGATCTTTGCCGCCCGTTTTAAACTCCTGTCATTCGTCGAGACGCCGGACGACCATACGCTTGTCATCAAGCTTTTCGCGCCTTCCGCGAGCCTGCTTGATACGCTGGCCAAGATCATGGTGCTGCCTGAGCATGCGCTTGCCGCCGTGCCCGTCGATCAGCTTGCGAAGAGCACTTGGTGGTCGACCTCGCCGATTGGGACGGGGCCGTTCAAGTTCGTCAAATATGTGCAGGATCAATATGTCGAGCTGACAGCCAATCCCGACTATCGCGGCGGCAAACCCGTTCTCGATCGGCTGATCAACCGCTATTTCGCCAATCCGGCGGCAGCGATCTCGGCGCTGCGGGCAGGCGAGATCCAGTTCACCTATGTCGATTCCAACGATGTGCCGACCTTCAAGGACGACAAGTCCTTCAAGATCATCGAGGGCGATTCCTTCGTCGTCAATTATCTTGGTTTCAACCAGGATTCGCCACTGTGGAAGGATCTTCGCGTCCGGCAGGCCGTCATGTACGCCATCAATCGCGATGCGATCATCAAGAGCCTCTATGACGGAGCGGCAAAGCCCGCCAATTGCGCTTATGTCGCCAATCAGTTGGTTCCGGACGGCATCGAAGCCTATCCCTACGATCCGGCCAAAGCCAAACAATTGCTCGACGAGGCCGGCTGGGACAAGATCAACGGCAGCAAACCGATCACCTTGCTGACCTATTATAACACGCCGCTTGCAACGAACGTATTGGCGGCCATGCAGGCCATGCTGGCGCAGGTCGGCATCAATGTCGTGCCGCGCGCCGTCGACGCGCCGACGTATAATGGCATCGTGCTGAACCCAAATGCCGACGCATCGCAATTCCAGCTTGTCTATGCGGGCCTTCAGAACGGACCCGATCCGAGCAACATCAACACCGGGCTCAACGAAAAGCAGATCCCGCCGGCGGGCGCCAATGTGGTGCGCGCACGCATGCCCGATCTGACCAAGGCGCTAGATGCGGCGATTGCCGAGACGGACGCCGGCAAGCGTGATCAGCGCTACCAGGATGTCTGCAAGGTCATGAACAAGGATCTGCCCTGGGCGACCATGTGGGTGGCGAACCGCTATGGCGTGGTTTCGTCCAAGGTGAAGGATTTCATCTGGACACCGGCGCCGGGCGGCGGGCCATACATCGCGCATCCGGAAGCGTGGAAGCTCTCAAACTAGGTTTTGAGCCGGCTGCAGGCTCGGTGGCTGGCGCATTCCGCGAAACGCAGGTTCGATATGCTGCACTATGGTCTCAGGCGTCTTGTAATCGGCATCGGCATGCTCGTCGCCTTGAGCATACTGGTCTTTGTGTTGCTGCGGTTGACGCCGGGCGATCCGATCGATGCCTATATCGACCCGAGCACGCCTTTATCTCCCGCTGCGATGGCCGATTTGCGTGAGCGCCTCGGGCTGGATCGGCCGCTGCCGCTGCAATATGTCGGCTGGTTGCAGCAGGCTCTGCAAGGCAATCTCGGCTATTCCGTCAAGCGGCTGGATCAGCCTGTTCTGACGCTGGTTCTGTCTCGCATCGGTCCGACGGTGCTGCTGATGGGCTCGGCCCTGATCATGGCGATCGTCGCCGGCATTGCTGCAGGCGTCATCGGTGCCGTCAGGCGCAATTCAGTCACGGATATCTCGCTCTCCGTGCTGGCGCTTGCCGGCATATCGAGCCCTGCCTTTCTGAGCGCGCTTCTTGGTCTTTATATTTTTGCGGTGCGTCTCGGCTGGCTGCCCTCGGGCGGCATGCTGACGCCCGGCGAGGACTTTTCCATCGGCGACCTGCTTTGGCATCTTATCCTGCCGGCTTCGCTTCTGGCGATCGCGCAAGCCGCGCTCATCATGCGCTATATGCGCGCTTCGCTGCTGGAGGTCCTCAATCAGGATTATGTGCGCACCGCGCGGGCCAAGGGCGTGTTCGAATTCTGGGTTATCGTCAAGCATGCCCTGCGCAATGCGCTCCTGCCTGTCGTAACCGTCATCGGCTCGACCATAGGTCTTGCCATCGGCGGTGCGATCTTCGTCGAAAGTGTCTTCAACTGGCCGGGCATGGGCCTGCTTCTCGTCGATGCGGTCACGTCGCGCGATTATCCCGTCATCATGGGGGCGACGCTCGTCATCGGCGCCTGCGTCATCATCGTCAACCTGCTGACCGATCTCGCCTACGCAGTGATCGATCCCCGCATCAAGGTGGGCTGAGCGATGCTGGCGCGAACCGAACGACCAAGCCATGGGCCACTTGCCCGAGCATTCGATCGCTTCCGGCTGAACGGGGCGGCCCTTTTCGGCGTCTGCGTTGCCGTACCGCTGCTGCTGCTGATCGTCACCTATCCGCTATGGTGGCGATTCCAGCCCAACGACATCGATCTCCTGGCCATGAACGCGCCGCCCAGTGCGACGCACTGGTTTGGAACGGACGGCGTCGGGCGCGATGTCTTTGCCAGAGCGCTCGAAGGCGGCCGTATATCGCTGATGGTCGCGGCAGGTTCCACCGTCATTTCGGCCATCATCGGTTTTCTGTTCGGCTTCGTGTCTGCCTTTGCCGGCCGCTGGGCGGATGCGCTCAGCATGCGCTTCGTCGATCTGGTCATGACCTTGCCGCCGGTGATCTTCCTGCTGGTGCTGGCCTCCATCACCGGCACGGGCATCTTGCCGACGATAGCAGTCATATCGCTGCTCTCCTGGCCGCTGCTGGCCCGTATGGTGCGTTCCAGGCTGCTGGAACTGCGCGAACGCGATTTCGTCACCGCTGCGCGCGGCATGGGGGCAGGGCTGCCGCACCTGCTGCTGCGCCACGGCATGCCGAACTGCATCGATATTCTGGTTGTCTACGCCACGACGCAGGTCGCCAATGCAATCCTCTTGGAGGCTGGGCTTTCCTTTCTCGGTCTCGGCATTGCGCCGCCCGCGGCGAGCTGGGGCAATATGCTGAATGCGGCCCGCTCCACAGCCGTTCTCGAACAATATCCGTGGCAATGGCTGTTTCCCGGCGCAGCTCTGGTGCTTGCCGTCCTTGCCATCAATTTCATCGGCGACGGGCTGAGGGATGCCTTCGATCCGCGCGCCGAGCTTCATTGAACCCAGGAAAGAAAGAGACGATGAGTAAATTCAAGGGTGTGGTGCCTCCCGTTGTAACGCCGCTGAACGACGATTTCACTGTGGATTACGCATCCTATACTAGGGTGCTGGAGCATCTGATCGATGGCGGCTGCCACGGCGTCTTCGTGCTGGGCTCCACCAGCGAGGTCGTCTTCCACGACGAAAAGACACGGCGGGAGATCATCGAGCATTCCGCCAAGGTCGTGAACGGGCGGGTGCCGCTGCTGGTCGGTGTCATCGACCCCACGACAGACCGCGTGATCGCTCATTCGAAAATCGCCAAAGCGGCCGGCGCCGACGCCGTCGTCGTCACCGCTCCGTTCTATACGGTGACCAGCCAGTCAGAGATATTGGATCACTTCCGCTGCATAAGAGATTCTGTCGATGTACCGCTCGTCGCCTATGACATCCCGGTCTGCGTGCATGTGAAGCTGCAGCGCCAGACGGTGGTGACACTCGCCAAGGAAGGGACCATCATCGGGCTAAAGGATTCCAGCGGCGACGACGGCAATTTCCGCTATGCGCTGCTCGATCTTGCCGATCACAAGGATATCTTCCTGATGACCGGCTCCGAAATCGTCGTCGACAATGCGCTTCTGATGGGCGCGCATGGCGTGGTGCCCGGTATCGCCAATGTCGATCCACATGGCTATGTGCGGCTATGGGATGCCGCGCAGCGCGGCGACTGGGCCGCGGCGCGGCGCGAGCAGGAAAGGCTTTGCCGCCTGTTCGAGATCGTCTGGGTCGCGCAGGGCCGCGTCAGCGGCGGTGCCGCCGGCATCGGGGCCTTCAAGGCAGCGATGAAAAGCCTCGGCATCATCGATACCGCTGTCATGCCCCGCCCGCGCGCGGCACTGAATGCGGAGGAAACGGCCAGGATCGATGCGATCCTGAAGAATACGGGGCTGCTGTAGGTATGATAGCGCCGGCTGCCCAACCCGTTCTCGATATCAGAGGGCTCAGGACCGTCTTCCGCACCCGCGGCGGCGAGTTGACCGCTGTCAGAGATATCGACCTGACCATCGACGCGGGCGAGACGCTGGCGCTGGTCGGCGAGTCCGGTTCGGGCAAGTCGGTGACGAGCCTTTCCGTGATGCGGCTTCTGACGCGCAATGTCGGGAAGGTCGCAGCTGGCAGCATTCGGTTGCGGGACAGGCAAGGCGTCGTCAGCGATCTCGCCACGCTGGACGACAGCCATATGCGTGAGATCCGCGGCGGCGCTATCGGCATGGTATTCCAGGAGCCGATGTCGAGCCTCAATCCAGTGCTGACAATCGGCGATCAGATTGCCGAGCCGATCCGCATTCATCGGCGGGCAGATCGTGCTACCGCGATGCGTGAGGCGATCGCGCTGTTGGAAAGCGTCGGAATTCCCGATGCGCAACGCCGCGTCAGGCAATATCCGCATGAACTATCCGGCGGCATGCGGCAGCGCGCGACCATTGCCATGGCGCTTGCCTGCGATCCGGTGCTGCTGATCGCTGACGAGCCGACGACGGCGCTCGACGTCACAATACAGGCGCAGATCCTCGATCTCCTGCAGCGGCTGCAGCGGGAGCGCGGCATGGCGATCCTCTTCGTCACGCATAATCTCGGCGTGGTGGCAGAGATCGCCGATCGCGTCGCCGTCATGTATGCCGGCCGGATTGTCGAGGAAGGGCCGACGGAAACAGTGTTCCGCAATCCGAGGCATCCCTATACGCGCGGCCTTTTGGCCTCCATGCCGCGGCTCGGCGAGGCGACACGGATGCGGCAGGCAGGCGAGCCGCTATACGCTATTCCCGGTGTCGTGCCGAGCCTGACGCGAATGCCATCCGGCTGCGCTTTCGCGCCGCGTTGCGCCCACGCGATCCAGGCTTGCGGCGCGGCGGTGCCGCCTCTCGATGCTGTCGATGCAAGCCATGCGAGCCGCTGCATCCGCTGGCGGGAGATTTAGATGACCGAAGCGCTTGTCTCCGTTCGCGATCTTGCCAAGAATTATGTGTCCCGCGGCGCAAGGCTTTCCATACTTCGCGATATCTCCTTCGATATCGGAAAAGGCGAAGTGGTGGGGCTCGTGGGAGAGTCCGGCAGCGGCAAGACGACGATCGGCAGGTCCATCCTGCGATTGATCGAGCCATCGGCCGGCAGCGTGCGCTTCGACGGCACGGAAATGACCATGCTCGGCGCCGGCGATCTGAGGCGCATGCGACCGCGCATGCAGTATATTTTTCAGGATCCCTTCGCCAGCCTGTCGCCGCGCATGACCATCGGCGAGATCCTGATCGAGGGGCTGAAGATCCAGCGTATCGGCAGCCGTATGGATCGGCTGGATCGGGCACGCGCGGCGCTCGAACAGGTGGATTTGCCGGCGGACGCGATCAATCGCTATGCCCATGAATTCTCAGGCGGCCAGCGCCAGCGGATCGGTATTGCGCGCGCACTTGCGCTCGGGCCGGAATTTCTGGTCGCCGACGAACCCGTTTCGGCACTGGATGTCTCCATTCAGGCGCAGGTCATCAATCTGCTGCGCGGCCTACAGCAGCGTCTCGCGCTTACCATGCTGTTCATCTCTCATGATCTTGCGGTGGTCGAATATCTCTGTGATCGCGTCATTGTGCTTTATCTCGGGCGGATCATGGAGATTGCTGCAAGCGCTGATCTGTATGCCCGGCCACGCCACCCCTATACCCGCGCGCTGCTCTCGGCCATTCCCTCACCGGACCCGGACAGTAGACGCGACCGGCAAATCCTGAAGGGCGATATTCCGAGCCCGGCAAATCCGCCGAGTGGCTGCGTCTTCCGCACGCGCTGTCCCTTCGTGCTCGAGGCCTGCGCGACGACGGTTCCGCAATTGCGGGAGATTGCGCCGGGGCAGTTCAAGGCATGTATTCGCGACGATCTCGATTGATCCCGCTTTCAGGCTGATACGGATCTCGCGACGCGGCTTGCTATGTCGCACTGCACATTTGACCAAACGGGCCACCCTTGATGTCAAAAAAGTATCGGTTGGGCGTACAAGGCGTAGTAGCGGCAGGCGCCTATGAGAGGTAGATTTACCACATAGAAGACGCGATGGCCTCTGGGAGGAGGCGCCGTAGCCGTAACGAATGCGGACGGACGAAAGGAGGTTTGCCGATGAATCCCGATTTGGAAGTGGTCGCGATCGGCAGCGGAGAATCCTTCAAAGCGTGGGAGCACGGCTATCCCTACCGCACGGTGCGTTGGCATTTCCATCCCGAATACGAAATCCATCATGTCGTCGCGACAACGGGTCAATATTTTATCGGCGACTTTATCGGCGAGTTCGAGCCCGGCAATCTAGTGCTGACAGGACCGAACCTCCCGCATAATTGGGTGAGCGACGTGCCTGCCGGTGTCACCCTGCCGCTGCGCTGCCGCGTCCTGCAATTTTCCGAATCCTTCTTCGCCGATGCCAGCAAGGTTTTTCCGGAACTGTCGGCCTGCGCCGGTATTCTTGAGACGAGCCGCCGCGGTGCGCTCTTTACGCCTGAAACGGCGGCCATCGTCGGTCCGATCCTCGGCGAACTGGTGGAAGCAACCGGTATCCGCCGCATCGAACTCTTCATGAATATTCTCGATGCGATGAGCTGTGCCGAGGGCACGCGTACGCTCGCCAGCGCCGGCTATCAGCCGGACCCATCCGGCTTCATGTCGGCGGGCGTCAATCAGGCGCTGGCTTACATCAATGCGCACCTCACCGAGCCGTTCAGCGAGTGTGATCTGGCCGAATTGACCGGCCAGAGCCCGAGCGCCTTTTCGCGCAGCTTTCGCCGCCATACCGGCATGGCGCTGGTTCAGTACGTCAATCGTCTGCGTATCAACTTCGCCTGCCATCTGCTCATGAGCAAGGCCGAGATGACGATCACCGATATCTGCTTTGCGGCAGGCTTCAACAATATCTCGAACTTCAATCGGCGTTTTCTGGATCAGAAGGGCATGGCGCCCTCCCGGTTCAGGTCGCTCTTGGCACAGCACGCACGCGCGGTGGAGGCCGCCTAACACAAGGGAGGACAGGGAGGAGAGACAAATTCAGGGCGAGCGAACGGGTTGGCATCTCTGCCGTCTGAAGGAGAAGGCTTGTCCAAAATTACCGCCGCGTCGGTCTGAGATCGCCTTCGGCGACGCATCAACAAGAGCATCGCGTGCGGACAGCCGCGATGATCGAGGGAAACCATTACCATTTGGAACGGAGAAATTCCAATGAACCATTTCGCACTGAAAATCGCCGGCATAACCGCGCTTGCGGTCGGTCTTCTGGCCGGCACTTCCGCCTTCGCGCAGTCGGCCAAAGTCACGGACGCGACCGTCGCCTTCCTGATGCCCGACCAGAGCTCGACGCGCTATGAAGAGCATGATTTCCCTGGTTTCCAGGCCGAGATGAAGAAGCTCTGCGCCGGCTGCAAGGTCATCTACCAGAACGCCAATGGCGATGCCTCGCGTCAGCAGCAGCAGTTCAATTCGGCGATCTCGCAGGGTGCGAAGGCTATCGTGCTCGACCCGGTGGACTCGACGGCCGCCGCCTCATTGGTGAAGCTCGCGCAGAGCCAGGGCGTGCGCGTCATCGCCTATGACCGGCCCATCCCGTCGGCGGCCGCCGACTACTACGTGTCCTTCAACAACGAAGAGATCGGCAAGATGATCGCCAAATCGCTGGTCGATCATCTGAAGGCGAAGGGCGTGAAGGCGGGCGATGGCGGCCTTCTCGAGATCAACGGCTCGCCGACCGATGCTGCTGCCGGCCTGATCAAGAAGGGCATCCATGCCGGTCTGGCCGACGGCGGCTATCCGGTGCTGGCCGAATTCGACACGCCGGAATGGGCACCGCCGAAGGCGCAGCAATGGGCAAGTGGCCAAATCACCCGCTTCGGCAAGAAGATCCTCGGTGTCGTCGCCGCCAATGACGGCACCGGTGGCGCAGCCGTCGCTGCCTTCAAGGCCGCCGGCTACGATCCAGTGCCGCCGGTCACAGGCAATGATGCGACCATCGCTGGCCTGCAGCTCATCATTTCGGGCGATCAGTATAATACGATCTCCAAGCCGAGCGAGATCGTGGCGGCTGCTGCCGCCAATGTTGCGATCGAGCTGCTCTCCGGCGAGACGCCGAAGGCCGACACGAAGCTCTTCGACACACCGACCAAGCTCTTCACGCCGGCCCTGGTCACGTCCGAAAATCTGAAGGCCGAGATCATCGACAAGACGGTCAACGGCAAGCCGATCCAGACGCCGGAACAGCTCTGCAACGACCGCTATGCCGATGGCTGCAAGAAGCTCGGTATCGGCAGCTGAGATCTGCTCCTCCCAGTCTCCGGCTGCTTCGGCGGCCGGAGGCAAAACGCATCCGATAGCATTTCAACCCGAGAAGGTGGCGAGTCATGAGTGACGCTTCCGATCATAGAGCCCCGGACGGCGAGCTGGTGCTCAGCCTCAAAGGGATCTCCAAACACTTCGGCGCCGTCTCGGCACTGACGGATATCAACCTCGATGTGCATGCCGGCGAAGTCGTGGCGCTGGTCGGCGACAACGGCGCGGGCAAATCGACGCTCGTTAAGGTTCTGGCCGGCGTCCATCAGCCGAGTTCAGGCACGATTACATTCCGCGGCAAGCAGGTCACGCTCAGTGACCCCGCAACCGCGCTCGATCTCGGCATCGCCACGGTCTTTCAGGATCTCGCCCTTTGCGAAAACCTCGATGTCGTCGCCAACATCTTTCTCGGCCGGGAACTGAGCCCGATGAAGCTCGACGAAACCGCCATGGAGGTTCGCGCCTGGACGCTGCTGAATGAGCTCGCGGCGCGCATCCCGAGCGTGCGCATCCCCATCGCCTCGCTTTCCGGCGGTCAGCGGCAGACGGTGGCGATCGCCCGTTCGCTGCTGCTTGAGCCGAAACTCATCATGCTCGACGAGCCCACCGCAGCACTCGGCGTCGCACAAACCGCCGAAGTGCTGAACCTCATCGAACGCGTCCGCGACAAGGGGCTCGGCGTCATCATGATCAGTCACAATATGGAGGATGTGCGCGCCGTTGCCGACCGAATCGTCGTGCTACGCCTCGGGCGCAACAACGGCATCTTCTATCCAGATGCCTCGAACCAGGAACTCGTCAGCGCCATCACCGGAGCCACGGAAAACGCCGTGTCGCGACGCGCAGGGCGGCGTCAGGCCCAGCAGGAATTGAGGGAAGGGGGCCAGCCATGAGCCAGGACAGCAAGCAATCGACCATGCTGCTCGACCGCAGCGATGTCCGCGTCAACCATGATACCGGGCTTGGCGCGACTATTCGCTCCTCCATCGACAAGGTGCGCTCCGGCGACTTGGGCTCGTTGCCCGTCGTCGTCGGCCTCGTCATCATCTGGACGGTGTTCGGCACGCTCAACCCGACCTTCCTTTCCAGCAACAACCTCGCCAATTTGCTGTTCGATGCTTCGACCGTCGGCATCATTTCGCTGGGCATCGTCTGTGTGCTGATGGTTGGCGAGATCGACCTTTCGGTCGGCTCGATCAGCGGCTTCGCCTCGGCCATGGTCGGCATGCTCTGGGTCAATGAGGGCTGGCCGGTGGCGTTGGCGATCCTGGCGGCGCTGGTCGTCGGCGGTGTGATTGGCGTGATCTATGCCGTACTGTTCAACCGCTTGGGCATGCCGAGCTTCGTTGCCACATTGGCAGGTCTTCTCGCCGTACTCGGCATGCAGCTCTATCTGCTTGGCGCCACCGGCTCGATCAATCTGCCCTATGGCTCGGCGATCGTAAATTTCGGCCAGCTCCTCGTCATTCCTCGACCGCTTGCGTATCTCTTCGCGCTTATTCCGGGTGTGGTTCTGCTGGCGACCGGCTTGGGCACTGTGCGGCGACGCAGGCAGGCGAACCTCTCCGCGCCCTCCGTCGGCGGCCTGCTGGCGAAGGCGGCTGTCATCACCGTGGCCCTAGAGTTCGTCGCCTTCTACCTCAATCAGGATCGTGGCGTTCCCTGGACGTTTGCCTTGTTCGTGGTGCTTGTTATCGTCATGGACTACGCGTTGACGCGCACGCAATGGGGCCGGTCGATGTCCGCCGTCGGCGGCAATCGCGAGGCAGCGCGCCGCGCCGGTATCAACGTACGCAGGATCTATACCAGCGCCTTCGTGCTTTGCGCCATGTTTGCGGCGCTTGGCGGCGTGCTAGCGGCGGCACGTCTCGCCTCGGCCAGCCAGCAGGCGGGTACAGGCGACGTCAATCTGAATGCGATTGCGGCGGCCGTCATCGGCGGCACCAGCCTCTTCGGCGGCCGCGGCAGCGCCTATTCGGCCCTGCTCGGCATCATCGTCATCCAGTCGATCGCCAGCGGCCTCACCATGCTCGATCTGTCGTCGGCGCTTCGCTACATGATCACAGGCGCAGTTCTTGCCATTGCCGTCATCGTCGACTCGCTCGCCCGTCGTTCCCGCGCCTCGCATGGGCGCGGCTGATTTCTTCAAGAAGGTAAGGATTGTTATGAGACAGGATTTTGCCGGCAAGGTCGCCGCCATCACCGGGGCTGCCTCTGGAATTGGCCTGGAATGCGCCAAATCGCTATTGAAAGAGGGCGCCAGCGTCGCCCTCGTCGACCGGGCCGAAGACAGCCTGAAAAGCCTTTGCGCCGAATTGGGGCCGAACGCCTTTCCCGTCGTCGTCGATCTTCTGAACCCCGAGAGCGTAGCGGCGATGATGCCGCAGATTCTTGGCAAGTTCGGTAAGCTTGATATCTTCCATGCCAATGCCGGCGCCTATATCGGCGGCGAGGTGGCGGAAGGCGATCCCGATTCCTGGGACCGGATGCTGGATCTGAATATCAACGCGGCGTTCCGCTCGGTTCGCATGGTGTTGCCGCATATGATCGAGCGCAAGACCGGCGATATCATGATGACGAGCTCGATCGCCGGTCTGGTGCCGGTGGTCTGGGAGCCGATCTACACTGCCTCCAAACATGCCATCCAGGCTTTCACCCACACGGTTCGGCGCCAGGTCGCCAAGCATGGTATCCGCGTCGGCGCCGTGGCGCCGGGGCCGGTGGTAACGGCGCTGATCAGCGATTGGCCACAGGCAAAGCTTGACGAAGCGATTGCCGCGGGCGGCCTCATGGAGGCGACGGAAGTGGCGGAAGCGGTGCTCTTCATGCTATCGAGGCCGCGGAACATCGTAATCCGGGATCTGGTGATCCTGCCTTTGAGTACGGATCTCTGATGACAGCACCCTATTTCATCGGCATCGATGTCGGCACCGGCAGCGCCCGGGCCGGGGTTTTCGATGCGCATGGCCATCTGCTCGCCGCCGCCAAGCGGCCGATTACCATCTGGCACGAGGCCGGCAGCATCGTCGAGCAGTCGAGCGAGCAGATATGGAGAGCCGTCTGCGACAGCGTCAAAGAGGCTGTTGCAACGGCAAAGATAGCGGCCGGTGACGTTTCGGGCATCGGCTTCGATGCAACCTGTTCACTGGTCGCCGTCAAGGCGGATGGCCAACCCGTGGCTGTCGGACCATCGGGCTATGCCAATCGCAATATCATCGTCTGGATGGATCATCGTGCGGCCGGCGAGGCGGCGGAGATCAATTCAGGCAATCATGCCGTGCTGCGTTATGTCGGCGGCCGGATCTCGCCCGAGATGGAGACGCCGAAGCTCCTGTGGCTGAAGCGAAACCTGCCGCAATCCTTCGCGGCAACGGATCATTTCTTCGATCTTGCCGACTATCTGACCTGGCGCGCGACCGGCTCGCTGCAGAGATCCGTGTGCACGGTGACATGCAAATGGACCTATCTCGCCCACGAGAAGCGCTGGGATGCGCAATATTTCAAGGATATCGGCCTTGGTGAGTTGGCCGACGAAGGCTTTGTGCGGATCGGCACCGAGATCGTCGAGCCGGGTACGGCACTCGGTGGCGGCTTGAACGACGCTGCCGCCGGCGATCTTGGCCTCATCGTTGGTACGCCGGTCGGCGCGTCGCTGATCGATGCCCATGCGGGCGGCGTCGGGACGCTCGGCGGGCAGGGAGCGGACGGCAAAGCCAATGTCCGGCACAGGCTCGCCTATATCTTCGGCACCTCCGCCTGTTCGATGGCGTCGAGTGATGACGCGGTCTTCGTCGATGGCGTTTGGGGACCTTATTATTCTGCCATGGTGCCTGGCCTCTGGTTGACCGAAGGCGGGCAATCTGCGGCAGGGGCGGCGATCGATCATCTCGTTACCATGCATCCGGCAAGTGGTGAGGCGCGTGCCAGGGCCGAAGCGGAAGACTTGTCGCTCGTCGCCTGGCTTGACCGGCAGGCCATGAAGGCGGTCAAGAATGCGTCCGACGCCGTGAAGCTCGCGCTGTCCATTCAAGTCGTGCCGGAATTCCTCGGCAATCGTTCGCCCTATGCCGATCCCGACGCTCGCGCCGTCATCTCCGGCCTCGGACTGGAAACCGGTATCGATGATCTTGTCGCGCTCTATGTCGCCGGCCTTTGCGGCATCGGCTATGGCCTCAAGCAGCTGCTCGAAAAGCTGGCTCAGGACGGCATTGCCTGCGATCTCATCATCGCCAGCGGCGGGGCTGCCCAGAGCGGATTGGTACGTCAGCTTTTGGCGGATACGACCGGCAGGCCGGTCGCTGTCGCCGATACGGAGGAGCCTGTTCTTCTCGGTGCGGCCATGCTCGGCGCCACGGCCGGCGGGCATTGCGGTTCGCTCGTGGACGCGATGGCTGCCATGTCACGGCTGGCGAAGAGGTTCGAGCCGGCGGATGGCACCATCAGGGCGTTGCATGAACGGCGTTACGAAGCTTTCGCGCTGCTGCAATCGGCAGATCGCAGCATCCGCACCTTGATGGCGTCGTAAGTCTGGCGGGAACGACATTTATCGCTCCAATTCATAAGTCTATACGACGATGGCCCTCTACCGCTTTGTCAATTGCAGGCTAGATTGCCCTCATGCAGCGGAGCCGTCACGGCTCATCGCAGGAAAGGATGGTCATCATGGATATCACGAGGAACGGTGCGCAGCCCTCCGGCAAAGGCCCTTCGGATTGGTTCACCGGTACTGTCCGGATAGACCCGGTCTTTGTGGCTAATGATGCGCGGCGCGCCGCAGCGAGCAGCGTCACGTTTGAACCTGGTGCGAGGACGGCATGGCATACCCATCCGCGCGGCCAGACCTTGATCGTCACCGTCGGCCTGGGTCTCGTTCAGCGCGAAGGGGGGCCGGTCGAAGAGATCCGGCCCGGAGATGTCGTCTGGTTCGAACCGAATGAGAAGCACTGGCACGGTGCTTCGCCGACGACAGCCATGACCCATATCGCCATCCAGGAACACCTTGACGGCAAGGTGGTGGACTGGCTGGAGCATGTGACGGACGAGCAATATCACGCGAGGTGAAGGTCCAACCCGTGGTCGGCCAGCACCGAGCGGATCGCTTGCAGGCAATCAACTCTTGCCATAAGTCAGCCTCACGAGGTCAATATAGATGGAACCCTGTCGCTTCCACGGCACGTCCTAACGATCGAATGCCCCGCGACGTAACTGGCCTCGCGATGGCAGCAATATGGATGGGGAAATATCATGCTTCGGCTTGTGATTGGCGCGGCTCTTGCGCTTGCAGCGCTCACCTGGTCCAACGCGCAATGTATGTAAATGCCGACGGGTTTTCCCCTACTGTCGGGCAGCGTATTTGCCGCCGATTGAACTCGGCGTAATCAGGCAGATGTCGCCATAGCGGCGGTGCTGGCCGTAGGCAGATAAGTGTTCGGTTGCATCGCCGCGTAGTGTCGATGCACTGGCACGAATCGAGGATATCCGATGACCTCTGTTGAGCGTCCCATGCCGAGCGAAGCCGGCATCCTGCAGTTCATGGAGATTTGCGATTCCTTCTATCCGCCGGATGCGGTAACGGCCTCCATCGCGCAACAGCGCCAATGGTATGACGCACTATGCGCTCGTTTCGATCGCCCTTTACCGGAGGGCATGCAGACCGCGGATGATCTTGTATCCGGAACGATTCCCGTCAGGCGTTACAAGCCCGCCAATATCCGTACGACAACGAAGCTTCTCTATCTCCATGGTGGCGGCTTCGTTGTCGGTTCGCTCGAGAGCCATCATGCGATCTGCGCCGAGATTGCCGATCATGCCGGCGCCGAACTGGTCTCGGTCGATTACCGGCTGGCGCCGGAATATCGCTGGCCCGCCCAGACGGATGATTGTTTCAACGTTCTCAAGCAGCTGCTCGCCGAGAAGAGGCCGGTCGTGCTGATCGGCGATAGCGCCGGCGGCAATCTCGCGGCAGGGCTGGCGGTGCGCGCGCAGGCCGAGGGGCTTTCGGGCATTGTTGGCCAGATCCTGATCTATCCCGCACTCGGCGGCGATCTCGTCTCCGGCTCCTATGAAGAGATGGCCGAGGCGCCGGGCCTGACGACGGCTGATGTCGCCTATTACCGCACCGTTCTGCAGGCGCCAGAAGGCGATCCGGTCGCAGGACCGCTTGCCTTAGCCACCATGGCCGGCCTTCCGCCAACCTTCATTACCGTTGCGCATTACGATCCACTGCGCGACGATGGCCGCAACTATGCGGCGCGTCTCGCACAGGCGGGCGTCGAAGTCTGGTTCCGCGAGGAGCCGCAGATGGTGCATGCCTGGCTGCGGGCACGGCATATGAGCGAAGGTGCGCGGGCCGGCTTTGCCGCCATCTGCGCAGCGGCAAGCCGGTTTGCGGGGTCGCGCTGAACTACATCAGGTCGCGGGCGATACGTTTCTCCTCGAAGGTCTTCCGGAAGATTTCGGTCTCGCCCTCATAGGCAACGACGGAGGCGCTGATGATCCAGTCCTTTGCCGCGCAGGATATGGACGATGTCGCCACCGTGCGAACGAACCAGCTGGGGCGGCTCATGTCACAGGTCCATGTCGAGATGCCTGTCATCGATAGCGGATCGTCCGGCGCGATCGACCAGACCTCTTCGCGCAGCTGCCGTGTGGAAAGTCCGGTGCCGGGATGTTCGGAGAGGCCGGTGTCCTCATGAATTTCATAGCGGGTGACGCCGGCCGAGAGATCGCGCATCACCTGCCGCTTCGTCGAGCCTGGTGCGTGTTCGATATATTTCGGCAGCGGATCGGGATTGTCAGGCTGCTTGATGTCGATGATCTCATGCGCACCGAGCTTCGGCAAAGCAAGGCCGATGGAGGCGATGTCGATCGCCAGGCCCGGATCTTCCGGTGGCGGCAGGACCATCGGCCAATAGGCTGTCGACAGCGACAAGCGGATGCGGTGCCCCTTGCGGAAACGATAGCCGCAGGCATCGAGCGTCACAGTCACTCTGACCTGCTGACCCTTGATCAGCGGCTCCGGCGCGGCATCGCCGTTGCGGTGGGCGAGGTTGAGCACGCCGAAGGAAACGCGCGTTGCCGTGCCGTCCGGATGGATATCGACGAGCCTTGCGCAGAGATTGGCGGTTTCGGCGTCGCATCTGAGCGTCAAGGTGACGACGGGGCGGCCGAGATAGTCGTGATCCTCGATCAGCGGCGCGGTTTGGAAGGTCAGCGAGCCGGCATCGTCGACGCGTTGATCGATCGCCATTTCCGCATCCGGCTTCAGGGTGAACCATTCGCCCGAGGCCGTACCCGTGTCGAGCGGCGAGCGCAGATAGACGGGATGTTCCGGTGCGTGCGGGATTGGCATGCCTTCCATCAGCGTGCCGAATTGCTCGACATAGAAACACTGCATCTCTGGCTGCTGCCATTCTTGCTTCGCGATCCAGAAACCGGGGTCGAAGTCGCGGCGTTTGGCGGGCTTTATGGCGTCAAGAATATAGGCACGCACCGATGGCATGGCCTCCGCGCCGTTACGTTCGCCACGCAGCCAGTGGTTCCACCAGGCGATGGCTTCTCCGTGGAAATCGACCCGCGGCTTCGGCCAGGCGAAATGCGGATATTTGTGAACCCACGGGCCGATCAGCGCCTTCGCCTTATCCCCGAGGCCTTCGACCGCCAACAGCGGCGTATTGCGGTAACCGTCAGCCCAGCCGGCGATGACGATGGCGGGGATATCGAAGCCTGCAAAATCTTCGCAGATCGAGCCATGCCGCCAGAAATCGTCACGACGCTGGTGCTGGAGCCATTCTTCCATGAAGAAGGGTTCCTTTTCCAGGCGCTCCAGCCACATATCGCGCCAGTCGTCGCCAACGATGGCCGGGTCGGGTGAGCGCGATTGATAGCCGAGCATGGTCGCCGCCCAGGAGAGTTGGGCGGAGAGATGGCAGCCGTTCTTGTAGTGGATATCGTCGTTATATCGATCGACCGTGGAGGCGATCGAAATCACCGCTTTCAACGCGGGCGGCTTCAGCGCTGCGACCTGCAGGCAGTTGAAACCGCCCCAGGAAATGCCCATCATGCCGACCGACCCATTCGACCACGGCTGTGCTGCGATCCAGGCAATCAGCTCGCAGGCATTCGCAAGCTCGAGCTCTGTATATTCGCCATCGATGACGCCGCTGGATTCGCCGGAGCCTCTGATATCGACACGAACGCCGGCAATGCCTGCTGCAGCGAAGACCGGGTAGGTGGATTCGTCACGCGGACTTGTCCCGTCGCGCTTGCGGTACGGCAGGAACTCGAAAACGGCAGGCACGGGATCGCTCTCCGCCCCTTCCGGCATCCATATGCGCGCGGCAAGCCGCGTTCCGTCCTTCAGGGTGATCCATTGATTTTCGATGGTGGTGAAGCTGCGCTCGGCCATGATCATATATCCAGAAGAGGTTTAGGCATTAAACCATACACGGCTGCCGATGTAGCCATTCGACATATCGTTGCCGATATCGTCCACGTATCCCTTCAGCGTCTTCGAAGAGGCCATGATGTAGTCGTTGAAGACGGGCAAAATCAGGCCACCATCGTCTCGCACCATCACTGCCAGCTGTCGATAAAGCACCTTGCGTTTGGCTTCATCGAGCTCGGATCGCGCCTGCAACACCAACTTGTCGAAGTCGGGGCGCTTGAAGCGCGTATCGTTCCACTCGGCGGTTGACAGGTAGGAGGTGGAGTAGCGCGAATCCTGCGTAGGACGGCCGCCCCAGAAGGATGCGCAGAAAGGCTGCTTGTTCCAGACATTGGTCCAGTAGCCGTCTTCCGGTTCGCGCTTCACGTCGATCGCAATGCCGGCCTTGCGTGCGCTTTGCTGGAACAGGATCGCCGCATCCACCGCGCCTGGAAACGCTGCGTCTGACGTCAGCAGCTGAACGGGGCGATCGAGACCCGATTTCTTGAAGTGGAAGGCGGCCTTGTCTGGATCATAGGGGCGCTGTTCGATATCGGTCGGCGCGAGCGCGTAGTTGGAATTGACCGGATAGTCATTGCCGATCGTCCCGTAGCCGCCCAGAACCTTGTCGAGGATCGACTGGCGATCGATCGCATATTTCAGCGCGAGCCGAAGATCGGCGTTGTCGAAGGGCGCCGTGTCGCAATGCATCAGGAAGCAGTAGAAGCCCTTGCCGGCATTGCGGACGATCTCGACGGTCGGTGCCCGCTGCAGCATCGGCACGGTTTTCGGGTCGACATTGTTGACGAAATGAACCTGACCGGAGGCGAGCGCTGCAATGCGGGCGGTGTTGTCGTTGATGACGAGGATTTCGACGCTGTCGACGAAGCCCCGGTCAGAGCGCCAATCCCTAGGGTTCTTCTCGAAGGTGGCACGAACACCCGGCTCGAAGCTCTTCAGAATGTAAGGGCCGGTGCCGATAGCTGCCGCCGGCTTGTCGACGCCGCCCTTCGGCTGGATGATCAGGTGGTAATCGGTCAAAAGCAGAGGCAGATCCGCATTGCCCTCGGAAAGCGTGAGGACGAGATCGCCCGCCTTTTCTTCGATGCCGGTGATCGAGGCCATAAGCCCAAGAGCACCCGACTGCGAATTCTTGTCCGCATGCCGCTTCAATGTCGCGACAATGTCGGCGACCGTCATCTTGCTGCCGTCGTGAAACTGCACATCGTTGCGGATCTTGAAGGTCCAGACGGAAGCGCCAGCCGAGGGCGTCCAGGAGGATGCTAGCGACGGCAAGGGAGCGCCGGTCTTCGGATCGGATTCGAGGAGCGTATCGCCCCAGAGGCGGCCAATGACGAACAAGACGGAGGCACTATAGGTTGCCGGGTCGAGCGCATCGCTGGTGGCGCCGCCCTTGAGGCCGAGTTTCAGATGACCACCGCGCTTCGCTTCCTGTGCTTGAGCATCGCGGGGCATTAGGAGGCCGGAGGTGAGTGCCGGCAGTGCACCCAGCGCGGCTGCCCCGCCGAGGAAGTGGCGGCGGCCCATATTCAGCTGAGAAGATTGATCTTTTTGTTGCGTCATGACAGTTCCCTCGTTTCCATTTTGTAGGTGAGAACGTAGAGGCCGGCTCAGCCCACGCAATTTCGCGACTTGACGCATCTTTAAGCAAGTTTACGCTAGTCGTCGTCAATGCGGAGCTACCGATGCCTCACTTGGTCGAGAACCTCAAAATTGCCTGCGCAACGCAACGCTCCATTTCGCATCTGTGCCGCGCAATCGATATCAACCGGCAACAATTCAACCGGTACATCAACGGCCAGACGAGACCGTCTGCCCACAATCTGGCGCGCATCGCCAACTATTTCGATCTTGATGCAGCCGACTTTAGCCTCGCTCCGAAGCTGTTTCGTGAACGTCTTCGAAAACCTGCCCTCGGCGTCAATGAAGGTTCCGATCTCCTCAAAGCGTTTCCCGGAAACCTGATCGCGCTCAGGCGTCACATCGGCTATTTCCAGACCTATCATCGTTCGCCGTCCTGGCCCGGAATGGTTGTGTGTTCGTGCAGTCGTCTGATCGAGCAGGGTGGGTTGGTGCACGTCAAGTCGATGGAACGTCTGCGCGATCCTGGAAATGGCATTCAGCAATTCTCGAAATATGTGGGTTTGGCGGCGTTTTATCGAAACCGCATCTTCATCACGGAGCGTGTGGTAGGCCCGAATTCCATGTTGTCGCAGACGATCCTCCTGCCCTTCGACGAGCACCAGCGCGTCTATCTGCGCGGGACGACAATGGGCGTCTCCTGGCGAAGGGAAAACCTCCCCTACGCCTCGCGGATGATCTGGCGGCATGTGGGTGCCGAGCCTGATCTGCGAGAACTTCTGTCGCGCTGCGGACCGCTGCCGCTGTCATCGCGGCAACTGCCGCCGACGGTACGCTCGTTTCTTGCGGATCCCTCGGCCGAAGTGTATGCGGTGCCAGCCGAGTATTGACGACACCGATTGCCGAAGGGCTTTGTTAGTCTTCGCGGGGGCTCAACAGCGAAAAACCCAAAATGCAAGAAAAAGTTGTGCTTCTACGGAATATATTAAGGATCGCTTTATAAGAATGGCGGTCATCATATCGTTTAGTGACGCATACTTCGACATTTTGGGGATGCCTAGATGCTTTTCTCTGCGAGAATGGATGCAGATCCCAGTGCGTGTGCCTATATCAACGATCTGCTTCGCCAAGAAGCAAAGGTTAATTTGGACCGCGACGCCGACATTCCCGATGCCGTTTCAGTCAACCGGATCTTGAATTTCATCAAGCGCTTGTGGAGCGAAACCGGGGAGGAGCTGGATGTCAATGTCTTCTATCGCCATCGCACCCTCGATGTCCTCGGCCTTGCAATTTCCAATCACGAAGACCTCTCAGTCTCTCCGAAAATCATAGAGCTCCGTGGCGGGGAGGGCGCGGCGCCGTTGCTGCTATTTGCCGGCGGAGCAAGCTGCTTCCTGGAAATGCAGCAATTGATCAAGGAAATTCGCTTTCCAGGACCGATCCTTGGCGTTGCATTGACGGCCTTCAATCGCGATCGTCGACATCCGGCCACGGTGGAA
Source organism: Rhizobium sp. ERR 1071 (assembly GCF_007828675.1). NCBI lineage: Bacteria > Pseudomonadati > Pseudomonadota > Alphaproteobacteria > Hyphomicrobiales > Rhizobiaceae > Rhizobium > Rhizobium sp. ERR 1071. Next base: position 595,042 of record NZ_VITM01000004.1, read on the forward strand.
GACGAGATCCAAAGCACGCTGAGAGCGCTGCAGGCCGCAGGGATCAGCGAGCCATATCGATTGCTCGGTTATTCGTTTGGTGGTGTTTTTGCCTTGGAGCTTGCCCGCGTCCTGAGAGCGCAGGGGCAAAAGATTGCATTCCTTGGCATGCTTGATACCCCGTTTGGCGAGCAGGAGTGGCCGCTGACGACGTGGGGCAGGTTCATGTGGCAACGCTGGAGGCGCGCCCGAACCAGAAAGAAGAACCTACGGAAAACCGATTCTCAGCCACGCCGTCAAGTATCGGCTCAGGCCAGCAGGTCGGTTATCGAGCGACGAGAACTCCTCGCAAAAAAACTGAAGCCCCTTTCTTTCCGTTACGCCGATCCGCATTCGGCCTATTATCCGGAGCTGGCGCCGCAATGGATGGGCGATTATCCGCCGCTCTATGATGCAGCTGCCAGACAACTCCTGCGTATGAAGGGTCTTTATAAACCGAGCTGTTATGACGGCGAGCTGACCTTCTACCGCAGCCTGCAAGGCTCACCGGTCGATTGCGATCCCAAGACCATATGGAGGCGTTTTCTTGCGCATGCGGATTGGGTCGATGTTGCCGGCAACCACCAGAGCATGATTGTCGGTCGCAATGCCGGCACGCTTGCTCGCGAACTCAGCGCGCGCCTGCTGCGCTGAGCTTTCAATTTCCGGCGCTCTCCATCTTTCGGGTCGTCAGTACGCGCTCCAGCCAGCCGATCTCCATTTCGGGAACGGATTTCAGCAGCAAGTCGGTGTAATCGTCGAAGGGCGGCGACAGTGCTTGCGATTTCGGGCCGAAGCGAACGAGCTTGCCGCGATGCATCACCGCGACGCTATCGGCGATGGCGCGCACGATAGCGATGTCATGCGTGATGAAGACGTAGGAGAGATGCGACTCTTCCTGCAGCTTCAGGAGCAGTTTCAGAATGCCTTCGGCAACCAGCGGATCGAGCGCCGAGGTCGGCTCGTCGCACAGTATGAGTTCCGGCTTGGCTGCGAGCGCGCGCGCGATGGCGACACGCTGTTTCTGGCCGCCCGATAGCTCGGCCGGATAGCGGTCGATGAAACCGTTGCTCATCTCGATCTGATCGAGCAGTTCTTTCACACGTGCGGTCTTTGCTGCACCATGCAGGCCATCATAAAAGGTCAGTGGACGGCCGATGATATCGCGCACGGTCTGACGCGGGTTCATGGCGGTATCCGCCATCTGGTAGATCAGCTGGATACGTCGCAGTTCCTGCCGCGAGCGGTCTTTCAAGGCAGGCGTCAGCGGCTTGCCGTCGAAAGAAATCCGCCCGTCGCTCGGCGGCAGCAGGCCGGTGATGACGCGGGCAAGCGTCGATTTTCCGGAACCGGACTCGCCGACCACTGCCAAAGTCTGGCCTTTAGGAACGTGTAGAGAAACATCATGTAATACTCTGAAACCATTGGAGTATTGCGCGCTGATATTTTCGATTTTCAAAAGCGCGCTCGTCTGATCGGCGGCTTCTGCACGTATCTCCTGGCGGACGTTGACGAGAGCGTGGGTATAGTCCTGTTGCGGCTCCTCGATGATCTGCTGGACGCTGCCATATTCCACCGTCTTGCCGTGCCTCAGCACCATGATGTCGTCGGAAATCTGGGCAACGACGGCAAGGTCATGGGTGATGTAGAGCGCAGCGGTATGCGTCTCCTCAATGGCGTGCTTGATCGCTGCAAGCACATCGATCTGCGTGGTGACATCGAGCGCGGTCGTCGGTTCGTCGAAGACGATCAGTTCCGGATTGGAGCAGAGCGCCATGGCGGTCATGGCGCGCTGCAGCTGGCCGCCGGAAACCTGATGCGGATAGCGGTCCCCGAAAGTTTCCGGATTGGGAAGGCCAAGCACGCGGAAGAGATAGAGCGCCCGCTTCCTTGCCTCCTCCTTCGTCATCAGGCCATGCTTCACCGTTGCTTCGATGACCTGATCGCCCAGCCGATGCGCCGGATTGAAGGCGGCCGCTGCCGATTGCGCGACGTAGCAGACCCGTGCCCCGCGGATCCGGCGGATGCCGGACTTGCCGAGCGGCAGGATGTCGGTGCCGTCGAGCAGCACCTGGCCGCCGGTAATCTCGGCGCCGCCACGGCCGTAGGCGAGGGCGGAAAGGCCGATGGTGGACTTGCCGGCGCCGGACTCGCCGATCAGCCCGAGCACCTTGCCTTTCTGCAAGTCGAAGGAAACGCCATCGACGATGGTGACGCGTTTCGGCGGCTCGCCCGGCGGATAGCTGGTTGCCTCTATCTTGAGATTACGGACGGAAAGAAGCTCAGGCATCGCCACGCCCTCCCTTGAGGCTGGAGGTGCGCCTTAGGAGCCAGTCGACCACCAGATTGACACAGATTGCGAGTGCCGCAATGGCGGAGCCCGGCACGAGCGCGGCTGAAATCCCGAAGATGATGCCGTCCTTATTGTCCTTGACCATGCCGCCCCAGTCGGCTGCCGGCGGCTGGATGCCCAAGCCGAGGAAGGACAGGGTGGAGAGAAACAGGATCGAGAAGGCAAAGCGCAGTCCGAATTCCGCTAGCAGCGGCGACAGCGTATTCGGCAGGATCTCGCGGAAGATGATCCAGATCTTGCCTTCGCCGCGCAGCTTAGCGGCTTCGACGAATTCCATGACCGCGACATCCAGCGCTACGGCGCGGCCGAGGCGATAGACGCGGGTGGAATCGAGAATGGCCATGACGAGGATCAGCACGATCAGGTTCTGCGGCAGGACTGCGAGCACCACGAGCGCGAAGATCAGCGTCGGGATCGACATCATCAAGTCGTTAAAGCGCGAAAAGACCGTGTCGATCCATCCGCGCGAGACGGCGGCGGTAAAGCTGAGGATGATGCCGAGCGAGAAGGAGATGATCGTTGCCGCCAGTGCGACGAAGAGCGTCGTGCGGGTGCCATAGATCAGACGCGAGAGGATATCGCGGCCGAGATTGTCGAGACCGAAAAAATATTGCGCATCGGCCGGCTGCCAGACGTTGCCGACGACTTCCGTCTCGCCGAAAGGGGCGATCCAGGGCGCGAAGATCGCGCAGATAAAGGCGATCAGAATACCTGTCATGCCGACCCAGGCGGTGATGGGAATGTCTCTCAATCTCATCGCGGATGCCTCAGACGCGGGTTGGCGATGATGGCGAGAATATCGGCCGTCATGTTGAGGAAGATGTAGACGGCGGCAAAGATCAGGCCGCAGGCCTGGACGACAGGCATATCCCGCACCGTCACCGCATCGACCATGTACTGGCCCATGCCCGGATAGACGAAGACAACTTCGACGACGACGACGCCGACGATGAGATAGGCGAGGTTCAGCGCGATGACGTTGATGATCGGCGCCAGCGCATTGGGGGCGGCGTGCTTGACGATGGCGCGGAAGGCGGAGAGCCCCTTCAGTTCCGCCGTTTCCATATAGGCCGAAGACATGACGGAGAGAATGGCCGCCCGCGTCATGCGCATCATGTGAGCGAGTACGACAAGGACCAGAGTTGCGGTCGGAAGCGCGATTGCCTTCAGCCGATCGACGAAGCCCATGCCGTCGAAAACTGTGGCCGGAAAAGTCGCGATACCGAATTTGACCGAGAAGAACATGATGAGGAGATAGCCGATGAAGAATTCCGGCAGAGAGATTGCCGCCAGCGAGATGACATTGATGATCTTATCAGGCATTCGGTTCCTGAAATGGACGGCGAGCATGCCTAGGCAAACCGCCAGCGGCACCGAAATCAACGCCGCAAAGCCGGCTAGAAACAGCGAATTGCCGAGCCGCTTGCCTATTTGCTCGCCAACTGAATTCTTGCTGGCCCAGGAGGTGCCGAAATCGCCCTTGACGGCATTGCCGAGCCATTCGACATAGCGGGTGACAACCGGCCGATTGAGGCCAAGCTCTTCGCGGATATTCGCGACCGCCTGTGGCGTTGCCGACTGGCCGAGATAAGTGGTGGCGAAATCGCCGGGCAGGGCTTCGAGCCCGCCGAAGATCAGGACCGAGACGGCAAACAGCAAAATGATGCTGAGCACGCAACGCTCGATAATGAGGGATAGCAGCGGAAAACGCTGCTTGAACCTCAGCCCGGGCAGAACGGTGCCGGGAGGTGAATTGGACATGGCCGATGCCTCGCACTGAGAGCGGTTCCATGTTTTACAGGAATCGCTGTGCCGCTCTCTCTTGTTGTTTTACGCAATTCCGAATGGAAAACAGCTGCGCATTTTCCTGAAATTGCCTGAAACGTCGGGAGGACCGCGAAAGGCTTTCGCGGTCCCGGCTGCGTTGGAGATCAGGGCGTTCTCGCCCGCTTCAGGCATCAAGCGTCCAGCCAGACGCGGGTCGCGACATAGCCGTTCGACATGTCATTGCCGATATCGTGGACATAGCCCTTCACCTGCTTGGTGGAGGCATTCACGAAATCGTTGAACATCGGCAGGATGACGCCGCCTTCGTCGCGCACCATCATTGCCATGGCGCGATAGAGCTCCTTGCGCTTGGCTTCGTCCAGTTCGGAGCGGGCCTGAAGCAGGAGTTTGTCGAAGTCGGGGCGCTTGAAGCGCGTGTCGTTCCAGTCCGCCGTCGAGAGATAGGCGGTGGAATACATCTGGTCCTGCGTCGGCCGCCCGCCCCAGTAGGAGGTGGAGAAGGGCTGGACGTTCCAGACGTTCGTCCAGTATCCGTCGCCCGGCTCGCGCTTGACCTCGATATTGATCCCCGCCTTCTTGCAGCTTTCCTGATAGAGAACTGCGGCATCGACGGCGCCGGGGAAGGCGACTTCGGAGGTGCGCAGCAAGACCGAACCGCTATGGCCAGACTTTTTGTAGTGGAAGGCGGCCTTGTCGGGATCATATTTGCGCTGCTCGATGCCTTCGGGGAAGAGCGCATAGGTGCCGTTGATCGGGAAGTCGTTGCCGACCTTGCCGTAGCCGCCAAGAATCTTTTTGACCATCGTCTCGCGGTCCATGGCGTATTTCAGTGCCAGGCGCAGGTCGTTGTTGTCGAAGGGCGCCTTGTCGCAATGCATGATGAAGACGTAATGGCCGCGGCCGGCGGTGGCCAGGATTTCGACGTTCGGCGCACGCTTGAGAAGATCCACGGTCTTCGGATCGACACGGTTGATGTAATGGACTTGGCCGGATGAGAGCGCGGCGATGCGAGCCGTCGCATCGTTCATGCAGATGATTTCGACACTGTCGACGAAGCCGCGGTCGGTACGCCAGTCGTCCTTGTTGCGCTCGAAGGTGGCGCGTACGCCGGGCTCGAAGCTGACCTGCTTGTAAGGGCCGGTACCGATCGAGGCGAGGGGATCGTCATAACCGCCATTCGGCTGGATAACGAGGTGATAGTCGGTCAGAAGCAACGGCATGTCGGCGTTGCCTTCGGTCAGCGTCAGGATGAGATTGTCGCCATCGGCCTTGATCTCCTTGATCGACTTCATGACGCCCAGCGCGCCGGATTCCGATTTCGCATCCGTATGGCGCTTGAGCGTGGCGACGACGTCGTCGATCGTCAGGTCCTTGCCGTTGTGGAATTTCACGCCCTTGCGGATCTTGAAGGTCCAGGTGGCGGCATCCTTCGACGGCTCCCAGGATTCAGCGAGCGAGGGAACGGCGGCGCCTGTCAGCGGGTGAGATTCCACCAGCATGTCGCCCCAGCAGCGGCCGATGCAGAACATGACCTGTGACAGGAATTTTGCCGGATCCTTGGAATCGGTTGCAGCACCGCCTTCAAGGCCAAGCTTCAGATGGCCGCCGCGCTTCGGTTCGGCTGCCATTGCACTTTCGGTAAAGAGCTTGTCGGCGAGCGTCAAAGTCACGCCCGCGGCCATTGCGCGTCCCATGAATTCGCGGCGGCTAAGCCCGCCGGCGGTAACGCGGCTGGTCAGATATTTCGTATAATCGTTCATTCCCCTGTTCCTTCTTCTTGCCGTGTTGACAAAGCTCCCGAGCAAGCCACTTCAGGTCACGGTTCCTCTTCCGCCTGAAGCCTGTTGCCCGCGAGCATGCGGGAAATTCAGCGGTTGCTGCCGCCTCCTACCTTCCTTTCCAGATGGGGGCTCGCTTCTCTGCGAAAGCCCGTGCGCCTTCCAATTGATCTTCGCTCGAATAGAGGATGTCGACGGTTGAAAACTGCCGTTTGGTGATCTTGTTCATGGCAGTCTGAAACGTCGAACCCTCCGCTTCACGAACGATTTCCTTGATCGCTGCGTAGACGAGCGGCGGACCGCTTGCGAGCAGGCGGGCGAGCTCCCAGGCCCTGTCCATCAGCTTGTCGGCCATGACGATCTCGTTGACGAAGCCCCAGCGATGCGCCTCTTCGACGTTGAGCCAGCGGCCGGTCAGCAGCATGTCCATGGCGATATGATAGGGGATGCGCTTCGGAAGCTTGATCGACGCCGCATCGGCGACGGTGCCGGAGCGGATCTCGGGCAACGCGAAGGTCGCGTGCGGCGCGGCTATGATGAGATCGGTCGACAGAGCGATTTCCAGCCCGCCGCCGCAACAGATGCCGTTGACGGCGCAGATGATCGGCTTGTTGAGGTCGCGCAGTTCCTGCATCCCCCCGAAACCGCCAACGCCATAGTCGCCATCGACGGCGTCGCCATCAGCGGCGGCCTTCAAATCCCAGCCCGCGGAAAAGAATTTCTCGCCGGCGCCGGTCACGATGGCGACGCGCAGATCTGGGTCGTCGCGGAAGTCACGAAAGATCAAACCCATCTTGCGGCTGGTCGCCAGGTCGATGGAGTTCGCCTTGGGCCGATCGATGATGACCTCGAGGATGCCGTCTTCGGAGCGGGTTCGAATGGGGTCTTGCAACTTCCGCTACCTCCTTCGCCGGATGAGGGCATCCGCCGCAATGGCGCCCCGAGATTCTGCTAGAACCATCAATGGATTAATGTCTAGTTCTTCAAGATGTGCGGCGTTCGTTACGACATATTCTGCCGCTGATAGGACGGCGTCAGCAACGATTTCAAGGCTGCTGCCGGTATCGCCGCGATAGCCCTCAATCAGTTTCCGGACCTTCAGCCGCGAAATCCGCTCGAGAACCTCGGCTTTCGTCACGGGGAGTGGCAAAACGACGGAATCCTCAAGCAATTCCACGAGAATTCCGCCCGCGCCAACGGTTAGTGTCAAGCCGACGACCGGATCGCGGACCGCGCCAACGATCAGCTCCGCGATAGGGCGATCGATCATCCGCTCGACAAGGAATCCGTGTGAGAAACCGGCCATGCCTTCGGCCGCGTCTCTGACAGCATTCCTATCCCATAGGTTGAGCTTAACCGCGCCGACATCGGACTTGTGCTCGACACCGAGCGCCTTGAGCGCCACCGGAAAACCGAGTTGTTCCGCGCAATCGGCCGCTTCGCTTGCCGTGGCGGCGGTCCTGCCTAGTGGGACGGCGAGGCCCGCAGCGGCAAGTTCCGCCTTGGCGGCAGCTTCGCTCAGGGTCTCGACCTCGCCTTCGGCGGTGGAAGCGCTGAGAAGCGGCAATGGTTGCGGCCTATTCCATGCCCTGGCAATGTCGCTGGCCATATCCGCTGCGGTCAACGCCTCGCTGATACCGCAGAGCGGCACGATGCCGCTTTCGATCAGCCGTTGTGCGATCGCCTCCGGCATGTTTTCGGGCAAGGTCGCCAGAATGCCGGCGCGGGCACCCGTCCGCTTCGCGGCCGCGGCAACCGCTGCAACAGTAATCATCCAGTCGGCGCCATCACAACGATCCGCGCGCGGGAAGTCGAGAACGAGCAGATTGAGGGCATAGCCGCCGGCGAACATGGCGCTGAAAGCCTCCGTCTGCCGGCCCAGATCGCCCCAGACGAAGGTGTGATAGTCGAGCGGATTGGAAAGCGTCACCATCGGGCCGAGAGTTGCGCGCAGGGCAGGAAGCTGTTCGGCTTTCAACGCACGAAACTCGATAGTCCGGCCCACGGCAGCATCGGCCATCAGCGACGCCTCGCCGCCCGAACAGCTCATCGACGAGATCGCATTGCTCTCGAGCGGGCCAGCGACATGCAGGAGTTTCAACGTCTCGATCAGCTCCGGCAGCGTCGAAACGCGGCCGATGCCGAGGCGGTCGAGAACGGCGTCGGCCACTGCATCGCTGCCAGCAAGTGAGGCGGTGTGCGAAACGGTGGCGCGTTGAGCCTGTTCGGATTTGCCGACCTTCAGTGCGACGACGGGCTTCTTCAGCTCTCGGGCGCGCATGGCGAGCCCTTCCAGCGCCCTTATATCGCCGAAGCCTTCGATATGCAGACCGACGGCCGTCACACGCGGATCTTCAAGGACGGCTCGGGCAAGGTCCGACAGGCCTGTCTGCGCCTGGTTGCCCGCCGTCATCAGATAGCTGATGGGCAGGCCGCGCCTCTGCATGCTGAGATTGATGGCGATATTGGAGGACTGCGTAAGGATCGCAACGCCGCGCTCGGTTCTGACAATGCCATGCTGATCGGGCCAGAGCAGGGCGCCGTCCAACCCGTTGATCATGCCGTAGCAATTCGGCCCAACGATCGGCATGCTACCTGCCCCTTCGACGAGCGCGCGCTGCAAGTTCGCGCCATCAGCCAGTTCGGCCACAGCCTCACTGAAGCCTGAGGCATAGCAGACGGCGCCGCCGGCGCCTCTGGAGGAGAGCTCCCTCACGATATCGACGGTAAGCGCCCTGTTAACGCCAACGAAGGCGGCGTCCGGCGCGTCAGGCAGGTCGGCGACCGAGCGATAGCAGCGGCGGCCAAGCACGCTTTCCTGTGTCGGATGCACCGGCCAGATTTCGCCGGCAAATCCCATGCGGTCGCATTGCTCGATGACGCGCCGTGCCTCTCTGCCGCCGAAGACGGCGATCGTTTTGGGTCGGATCAGGCGGTCGAGCGAACGCTGGGTCATGGGCTCATGCTCCGAACGGCCGAAGCAGGTCGCGGCTGATAATGTGCCGCTGGATTTCCGAAGTCCCGTCCCAGATACGCTCGACGCGGGCGTCGCGCCAGAAGCGGGCAAGCGGCAGATCGTCCATCAATCCCATGCCGCCGAAGATCTGGATCGCCTCGTCGGTGACGCGGGCAAGCATTTCCGACGCATAGAGCTTGGCCGATGCGATTTCGCGATTGGCCGGGATGCGGGCATCGAGCTTCCAGGCGGCCGACAGCGTGAGCAGATCGGCCGCGTCGATCTCGGTAATCATGTCGGCAAGCTTGAAGGACACGCCCTGATTGGCGCCGATCGGCTTGCCGAATTGCTTGCGCTCGGCCGCATAGGGCAGGGCAAGATCAAAAGTGCGGCGTGCCCGGCCTACACAGGTGGCGGCAACCGTCAGGCGGGTCCCGTAGAGCCACTGATTGGCAAGATCGAAGCCCCGATGCACCTCGCCGAGCACCTGAGACCTCGGCAGGCGGCAATCAGTGAAATTCAAGATGCAGTTGTGATAGCCGCGATGGGAGACCGAGTCATAGCCTTTGACGATCTCGAAGCCCGGCGTGCCGCGATCGACCAGGAAGGCCGTAATCTTCTTCTTGACGCCTCGATGGGTATCCTCCTCGCCGGTGGCAGCAAAAACGATGACGAAATCGGCGACATCGGCATGCGAGATGAAATGCTTCGTGCCGTTGAGCACGAAATCGTCACCATCCTGCCTTGCCGCGCATTTCATGCCGCGCATGTCGGAGCCGGCGTCCGGCTCGGTGATGGCAAGTGCATCGACCCTTTCCCCGCGCACCGCCGGCAAGAGGTAACGCTCGCGCTGCTCGCCCTCGCAGGCCATCAGGATGCCGGATGGGCGGCCGAAGAAGACCGTAAGTCCCATCGAGCCGCGGCCGAGCTCACGTTCAACAAGCGTGAAGGTGACGTGATCGAGCCCGGCGCCGCCGATCTCCTCCGGGAAATTGCAGGCATAGAAGCCGAGCTCGATGCATTTGCGCTTGATTTCCAGCCCAAGATCGGGCGGCACGAAGCCGGTGCGCTCGACCTCGTTTTCGTGCGGATAGATCTCCGTCTCGACGAAGTCCCTGACCGTCTTGACGATCATCTCCTGTTCTTCGCTGAGCCCGAAATTCACGATCGCTTCCTCCTAGCGTTTTTGTCCCACATGACGGCCGGCTCCCTCCGGCATGGCCAAGGCTGCATGCGCGGCAGTAATAGGCATCAGCTTCGCCAACACCTCCTCCGGTGCGGCAACGGCTTTGCCTGCTTTCGCATCGACATGAAGCAGCATCTGTTCGGCGGTGGCGATTATTTCGCCGCTGGCGCTGTTATGCAGTGCATGGAAAACATGCAGCCGCTTTTCGTCAGATGCGAGGATCTGCGCCGTCGAATGGATGGCCTGTCCGAGCTTGGCTTCGCCGAGATGGCGGATATGTGTCTCCACCGTGTAGTAGCTATGGCCGCGCTCAACATAGGCGAGATCGACGCCGATCAGCCGCAACAGCGCATCCGACGTGTCGCCGAACACCTGCAGATAGCGATGCTCGGTCATATGGCCGTTATAGTCGACCCATGCGGGGCTGACCTTGGTATCGATCAGGCGCAGCGGCTTTGTAACATCCAGCCCCTGCTTCTCTCCGCCACCTGCGGCCCAAAGCTGCTGTTCGAAATCCTTCAGCAGTTTGCCGGCGCCCCAGCCTTTGCCGCCATGGCTTCCCTTTAAGCTCTGAAGGATGCCGACGAGGTTCTCGTCGCGGATGCGCTCGAGTTCGCGGATCGACAGGCCATCGGCCTGATCGTCCGACTGCTGGCCGATCTTTTCGACAAGCGCATCGTCGAGATCGACGACATCCATCAGCTTCGTCCAGTTCCATTGTAGGGCAGGGCCGAATTGCGCGAGGAAATGCCGCATGCCCGCTTCCCCGCCGGCGATGCGATAGGTCTGGAACAGACCCATCTGCGCCCAGCGCAGACCGAAGGAATAGCGGATCACATCGTCCAACGTCTCGACGGTGCAGATATCGTCCTTGATCAGCCACAAGGCCTCGCGCCAGAGCGCTTCCAGCAGGCGGTCGCCGACGAAAGCTTCGATCTCCTTGGCGATATACACACCCTTCATGCCGATGGGCGGCAGGCGGTCCATCGCCGCCTTGATCGTGGCAGCACTGGTCTTTTCGCCGCCGACGATTTCGACGAGCGGCAGCAGATAGACGGGATTATAGGGGTGAGCGACGAACAGGCGCTCAGGATGACGCATGTCGCGTTGCAGGTCGGTCGGTAGCAGCCCCGAAGTGGATGAGCCGATCAGCGCATCGGGCTTTGCGGCCGCATCGATCTGCGTCAGCACGTTGCGCTTGAGATCCAGCCGCTCGGGCACGCTTTCCTGGATCCAGTCAGCGCCGGCGACGGCTGCTTCCAGCGTCTCCTTGAACGTAAGCTTGCCGCGCGGCGGAAGCGGCGCGCCGGTCAGCATCGCATAGGCTTTTTCGGCGTTATCAAGAACTTCGCCGACGATGCGGGTTGCCTCAGGATGCGGGTCGTAGACATCCACATCGATGCCTGCCAGCAGGAAGCGGGCGATCCATCCGCCGCCGATGACGCCGCCGCCGATGCAGGCCGCCTTGTTGATCTTGGTCATCGGGGCCTCAGCGCTTCGTCAGTTTCAGCTTCTTGCGGACATCTTCAGGGCCGATGATGCGCGCACCCATGCCTTCCACCACCTGCACCGCTTTTTCGACGAGCTGCGCGTTGGTCGCGAGCATGCCCTTGCCGGCATAGAGATTGTCTTCCAGCCCGACACGGACATTGCCGCCGGCAAGGATGGCGGCCGCTGGATAGGCCATGGCGTTGCGACCAATAGAAAAGGCCGAGAAGGTCCAGCTTTTGGGAACGTTATTGACCATCGCCATAAAGGTGTTGAGGTCATCGGGCGCCCCCCAGGGGATGCCCATGCAGAGCTGGATGAGGACCGGATCCTCGATCAAGCCCTCCTCGGCAAGCTGTTTGGCAAACCAGAGATGACCGGTGTCGAAGGCTTCGATCTCCGGGCGGACGCCGAGATCGGTCATCTTCTTTGCCATGGCCCGTAGCATCGAAGGCGTATTGGTCATGACGTAGTCGCCAAGATTGAAGTTCATCGTGCCGCAATCGAGCGTGCAGATCTCCGGCAGGCACTCGGCGACGTGGCTGACGCGCTCGGTGGCGCCTGCCATATCGGTGCCCTTGGCATTCAGGGGCAGGGGGCTCTCGACATCGCCGAAAATCAGGTCGCCGCCCATGCCGGCCGTCAGGTTCAGCACGACATCGATGTCGGCCGAACGGATACGGTCCGTGACTTCCCTATAAAGTTCGTTGCGGCGGCTGGCAGCGCCCGTTTCGGGATCGCGGACATGGCAGTGAACCACTGCCGCTCCAGCCTTGGCGGCGTCGATCGCGGAGTCGGCGATCTGCTTGGGAGTGATCGGAACATGGCTGGATTTCGAAACCGTGTCGCCGGCACCGGTCACGGCACAGGTGATGAAGACATCGCGATTCATCGCAAGAGGCATTTTTGTTCTCCCTCGTATTGAGGACATTACGAGCCATGAGACGCTTTCGTGCTTTGCATTATCGGAAGCATTCGATACAGTTTCGGAACGCTTGGAGGAATGCGTGATGCTGGCATCGGCAAACGAGACACTCGACATCGATCTCCTCATCCTTCCGGAGACGAACTTGATTCTGATCGCGTCGGTGATCGAACCCTTGCGCGGGGCCAATCGCATTTCCGGAGCCGAGCTTTATCGCTGGCGCCTTTTCACGCCGGACGGCTCTCCCGCGGAGACGACGAGCCTTATCCCGGTGCCAGCTTGCGCAAGCTTTCGGCCGACATCGGATGCGACGCCACTTTTTGTGCTCGCCAGTTACAATTGGCGGCGCAACGCCACGCAGGCGCTGAAAATGCAATTGTCGCAGACCGCACGCCATCGCTCGATGATTGCCGGCATCGAGTCCGGGACGTGGCTGCTTGCCGAGGCGAGCCTGCTCGATAATGTTTCCGCTGCCGTCCACTGGGAGGATTACGACGATTTCGCGCTCGCCTATCCGCAGGTGCGCGCGGTCAAGGACCGCTTCGTCATCGACGGCAAGCGGATCACCACGGCCGGCTCTCTGCCGACCGTCGATCTCATGCTCGAGATCATTCGGCGGCGGCAAGGCTATTCGTTGGCCCTCGAAGTTAGCCGCCTGTTCATTTACGAGCCGGCGAGCACGCAGAGTGTGGCAGAACTTTCGCCATCGACGGCCGGCTTGCGCATGCGCGATCCGCGCGTGGCGCAGGCAATCCGCCTGATGGAGGACCATATCGAACAGCCGCTGGTGCTCACGCGTCTCGCCCGCCGTGTTGGTGTCAGTGCACGCCATCTTCAGGCGCTTTTTCAGGAGAGCATCGGCGCGCCGCCGCATGTGCATTATCTGGCGTTGAGGCTCAATGCAGCGCGGCGCAAGGTCATCGAGACGAAAGCCTCCTTCGCCGAGATTGCAGCCATGACAGGTTTCAATTCGGCATCGGCCTTTTCGCGTAGCTATCGTGCCAGCTTTTCCGAAAGTCCCTCCGGCACGCGCCGCAGGCTGCGCCGTCGCATTACGGCTGCAGCAGAGCCGACATAGGCTGGAACGCCTCGCGCACCATTTCGGCCAGTTCCCGGATCGCCTCGCTCGAATGATAGGGGTTGCGGCGAAGCACGACGCGCGATGAATCCACAGGCGGAAAACCGTCGTCACTCGTCAGTTCGCGGCAACCGTTCGGAATGTTGCTGCGCGATAGCGTGGTCACGGCTAGCCCGGCGGAGACGGCGTTCTTCAAGCCCGAGCTCGTGTCGGCGATGAAGGCGATACGATAACGCCGCCCAATTTGCTCCAACGATTTCAGAGCGAAGTCGCGACACCATGTCGAATCCCGATAAACGGCGATTGGCATTGGGGTCGCCTCATGCACACGGTGCACCAACGATGTCACCCAGACCGTCGGGTCGATGCAGAGAACCTCGCCTTTGCTCTGGTTGTTCCAGTCAAAGACGACGGCCAGATCCAGTTCATCCTTTTCCAGCGCGGCCAGGTTATGTGCCGTGTAATCGCAGGAGACGGTCACTTCGACGGCTGGATGCCTGACTGCGAAAGCGGCTAAGGCGGCGGGAAGAATGGTCTGGCTATATTCCTCCGGAATCCCGATCCGGACCGGGCCGTCGAGCGGTTTGGTGCGAATATTTGCCGCCGCCTCGTTTAGAAGCTCGATCACGCGCTGCGCGTAGGGAAGCAATTGAGTGCCGGCTCGGGTGAGGACGGCCCCCCGGGCACTTCGTTCGAAGAGCGTTTCGCCGATCGTATCCTCGAGCCGCTTGATCTGGGCGCTGACGGCCGATTGCGTGCGGCCGATCCTTTGAGCGGCGGTGGAAAAATTGGACGTCTCGCTGATGACGAGGAAGGTCCGCAGAAGGTCGCTCTCAATGGGTTCACGCATTGGGGTCACAAATATTTCTGATAGCTACTATCTCTACTATTCGTTTGCCTGATGTCAAATATCGGCGCACACAGGAGCGTTCCTTCGTTCCTCCGAGTCCATACATGACATTCCAGTTTCCGGCCCGCTCCGCTTTTGCCAGCGAATATGAGAGGGGCGTTATACTTGTGGCGACAGCAATGCTTGCGTGGAGCTGCAGCGGCATCTATGCGCGCCTGCTGACCACGGACATATGGACGGCGATCGCCTGGCGTTCGCTGTTCGGTGGCTTGTTTCTGTTGATTCCCAGCTTTTTCCTCGAAGGTGGGTTTTCCAGGCGGCAATGGGCATCGATCTTTCACCCTGCCGGACTGGCGATGCTGGCCTGCCAGACCATCAGCCAGGCCTGCTTCATCGGCGCGCTTTACACGACCACGGTTGCGAACGTGACCATGATCTATGCGACGGCGCCGTTCATTGCCGCCTTCCTCAGCTGGACTATGCTGAAGGAGCGGGTCGCGAAGCGCACATTGGTGGCCGGCGGTATCTGCCTTATCGGCGTTGCTGTTATCGTTGCCTCGTCGATCGGCGGTGGTACAGGTGTCGGCGATCTGCTGGCGCTCGGCATGACTGTTACCTTCGCCCTCATCATCGTCATCCCGCGCATGGACCCGAGCATCCCGATCCTGCCGTCGAGCGTCGTCAGCGGGCTTTTGACCTTCGTGGTCTTCGTGCCCTTTGCCTCGACAAGCTCGGTGGACGTTCACAACTGGCTTCTGCTCGCCGCATTCGGGGCGACGAATTTCGCGCTTGCCTTCGTTCTTTTCCTGTTCGGATCAAGAAAGATGCCCGCCGCCGACGCCGCTCTCATCAGTTCGATGGAAATCGTGCTGACGCCGTTCTGGGTGTGGCTCTTCTTCTCGGAGATGCCGCCGGTTGCCACTTTTGTCGGCGGAGCGATCATCTTCGCGACGATCGTCTGGCATACCGCGATCGATCTGCGGCATAGCCGCCGCCGTCGCGCACCCGTCAATGGGCTATAGCCATAACCTCTCGTCTCAGCAAAGATAGCGGATCGAGCCTCGACTTCATAAAGCGATGAAAGTGACATGACCTCCAACGATCCCTTGCTCCAGCCCTATCAGCTCAAGCACCTGACACTGAAGAACCGCATCATGTCGACAGCGCATGAGCCGGCCTATTCGGAAGGCGGCATGCCGACGGATCGTTACAGGCTCTATCATCGCGAGAAGGCAAAGGGCGGCATCGCGCTGACGATGACGGCGGGCTCGGCGATTGTATCGGCCGATTCGCCGCCGGCCTTCGGCAATCTCCATGCCTATCGCGATGAAATCGTGCCCTGGCTGAAGAAGCTTGCCGACGACTGTCACGAGTTCGGGGCTGCTGTCATGATCCAGCTGACCCACCTCGGCCGCCGCACCGGCTGGAACAAGGGCGACTGGCTGCCGGTGCTGGCGCCATCGCCGATCCGCGAGCCGGCGCATCGCGCCTTTCCGAAGACGGCTGAGGATTGGGATATCGAGCGGATCATTGGGGACTTTGCCGCGGCGGCGCAACGCATGCAAGCCGCCGGCCTGGACGGTATCGAGATCGAAGCCTATGGCCATCTGACCGACGGCTTCTGGTCACCTGCAACGAACCGGCGTGAGGACGAATTCGGCGGCTCGCTTGAAAACCGCATGCGTTTCTCGGTGATGGTGACGCAGGCCATCCGCAAGGCTGTCGGCCCGGATTTCATCGTCGGCATGCGCATGGTGGCTGACGAGGACTGGGAAAAGGGGCTCTCGCGGGAGGAAGGCGTCGAGATTGCCAGGCGGCTGGTGGCCTCCGGCAATATCGATTTCCTCAATATCATTCGCGGCCATATCGATAGCGACGCGGCTCTCAACAATGTCATTCCCATCCAGGGCATGGCATCGGCACCGCATCTCGATTTTGCCGGCGAGGTGAGGGCAGCGACGAAGTTCCCTGTCTTCCATGCCGCCCGCATCGGCGATGTCGCCACCGCGCGTCACGCGATTGCGGAAGGCAAGCTCGATATGGTCGGCATGACGCGCGCGCATATCGCCGATCCGCATATCGTCAGCAAGATCATGACGGGCCAGGAGGCCAATATACGCCCCTGCGTCGGCGCAACCTACTGTCTCGACCGCATCTATGAGGGTGGCGAGGCGCTCTGTATTCATAATGCGGCAACCGGCCGCGAGGCCGAGATGCCGCATCGGATCGAGCGCGCGGCGGCGTTGCGCAAGGCTGTCGTCATCGGCGCCGGGCCTGCGGGCCTGGAAGCGGCGCGTGTGCTGGCTGAGCGCGGCCATAAGGTCGACGTGCTGGAGGCGAGCAGCAAGGCTGGCGGACAGGTGAATCTGCTCACGCGCAACCCGCGCCGCAAGGAGATGATCGGCATCATCGATTGGCGGCTGGCGGAGCTGGAGCGGTTGGGCGTCACGATCCACTACGACGTCTATGCGGGAGCTGATGAAGTCCTGGCGTTCGAGCCCGATCTCGTCGTCGTGGCGACGGGCGGTATCGCGCAATCTCCGGAGCTGGAGAGCGGCGACAGCCTTTTGACCTCCTCCTGGGACATTTTGGCCGGCGCGGTGAAGGCCGAGGGTCAGGTCCTGCTTTATGACGACAATGGCGGACATCCGGGCATGTCGGCGGCCGAAGTCATCGCCAATGGCGGCGCCGAACTGGAGCTTGTCTCGCCGGAGCGCTTCTTTGCGCCGGAGATGGGCGGCATGAACCATGTGCCCTATGCCAAGACCTTCGCCGAGAAGAATGTCCGTGTCACCATCAATACGAGGCTGAAATCGGTGCGGCGCGATGGCAATGCGCTCGTCGCTGTCCTCGGATCGGATTTCTCGGAAGAGACGCAATGGGAACGCAGAGTATCCCAGGTGGTCGTCGAGCACGGTACCATCGCGAATGATGAACTTTACCTGGAGCTGAAGCCCTTATCGCGTAACTTGGGCGCGGTCGATTATCCGGCATTGATCGCCCGCCGCTCGCCGCTGCCCGTCAAGAACGAAGCCGCTTCCTTCGATTTGATCCGCATCGGTGACGCGATCGCTAGCCGTAATATCCACGCGGCAATTTACGACGCGCTGCGCTATTGCTCGCTTCTGTGAGCCGAGCGGACGGTCAGGCTGCGCTCGAATTTTCACCAAGAATATTATTTATATCAATGCGATGTAATAAATACCTTGGGTGATAAATGAAGTTCTGGCGCCGCAGTGAGGCTACCAGACCGCCTTAATTTTGAAACAAAATGTAACAAGTTATAACACCCTGTTACCGGCCGAATCGTTATATTCGGGCATGTGAGTGAACGAGAGGTGTTTGATGCTGGCTACCCATGCGCCGTCCCCTTCGCGGACCGATGTCCTGATCTGTCTGGATAATCAACAAATTGCCTCGCGCATCAGTTCGCTTCTATCACAACAGGGATTGACGGTCGCAGCCATACCGACGGCCGGCCTTCAGGAGTGGTTCGATCCAACCGGTTGTCACCTGGTGGTGACGCATACCGCGATGATCGGAGACGTGCGGAGGCGGCTGAACTTGCCGGTCGTCAATATCGAGACTTTCATATTCGAGCGCCCTGATCATGTGACCGAGGGGGCTGCGCGGCAGTTCGACGGCAACGCCTTCGTCAAGCGCATTTTTTCCGTTATGAACGGTACGCAAAGGCGCGCGGCTGAGTGATTTAAGTCAGCGGTTGCTGTCTCCTATAATCGCTGCTGGCTGGCCTTGTCGAAGAAATGCAGGTTCGGTGTCTTGAGCGAGATCTGAATTGTCTGGCCCGGCACGAGTTCGGCTCGCTCTCTCATTACCCAGGTTAATTCCTTGCCCTCAAGATCGAGCGCGACATGCGTTTCGGAGCCGGTAGGTTCGACGACGGTCACGGTTGCGCTAACGCCGGCCTCCGTGGCAAACGAGATATCTTCTGGACGTATGCCGAGAATGACCTCCCGACCCTCCGATTGAGCCGGAGCGCTGGCGAGTTGGATGCGTGTGCCGGTTGGCAATATCAATTCCGGCGATGCACCGCCGGTAAGCTTGCCTTCAAGAAAATTCATGGCTGGAGAACCGAGGAAACCGGCCACGAAGACATTTTTCGGCCGGTCGTAAAGTTCGAGCGGCGAGCCGACCTGTTCGACCTTCCCGCCCTGCAGCACCACGATCTTGTCGGCCATAGTCATGGCCTCGATCTGATCATGCGTCACGTAGACGATCGTGGTTTTCAGGCGCTGATGCAGCGCTTTGATCTCGGCCCGCATCTTGACGCGCAGCTTGGCGTCGAGATTGGAAAGCGGTTCATCGAACAGGAAGACCTTGGGATCGCGCACGATGGCGCGGCCCATGGCGACGCGCTGGCGCTGGCCGCCGGAAAGCTGGGCGGGCTTGCGATCCAATA
Source organism: Rhizobium sp. ERR 1071 (assembly GCF_007828675.1). Taxonomy (NCBI): domain Bacteria; kingdom Pseudomonadati; phylum Pseudomonadota; class Alphaproteobacteria; order Hyphomicrobiales; family Rhizobiaceae; genus Rhizobium; species Rhizobium sp. ERR 1071. The sequence continues at coordinate 613,882 of NZ_VITM01000004.1, forward strand.
ATGGTTGCAGGCCAAGTATCTTGGCGGCCTCGCCGACCTTCTGATCGATTTCGGCACGCTTTGCGCCGGCAAGCTGCAGCGCGAAGCCCATGTTCTGCGCCACCGTCATCTGCGGATAGAGTGCGTAATTCTGGAATACCATGGCGATGTCGCGATCTTTCGGCGGCAGGTCGTTGACGATCCGGCCGCCGATGGAGATTTCACCGCCGGTGATGTCTTCCAGCCCGGCGATCATGCGCAGCAATGTTGACTTGCCGCAGCCCGAGGGACCGACGAGAATGACGAATTCGCCGTCCGAGATTTCGACATCGACGCCATGGATAATGTTTACAGCGCCATAGGACTTCCTGACGTTCTTGATGGTCAATCCGGACATAACTTTTTCCTTGGATCAATGCTTCTTGCGGATGCGGAGCGCCTGGTATGGCTTGCCCGGCAGTTCCACGCCGAAGGCGGCGTCCGCCTTGCCGCCGCGCACGATCGCGCCGTGGCGCGTCGGATGCGGGATCGGCGCTTCCACCTTTTTTGCCGGCGTGACCGTCATTTCCCATGTGTCGATGATATCGACGTCATAGTCGGTTCCGTCCTTCGGCAGACCGGTGGACCAGATAACCGGTTGATGTTCGCCGAGATAGATGTAGCTGACATCACCATCCCTGGCGCCGGAAACGCGCGTCCACGGCCATTCGCCATAGGAGGACATGGGCTCAAGGCCGTTGACGACATCCTGCTCCAGCAGATCGCGCAGGAAGCCGATGCGCTTCCAGGCTTCCCCGCGCAGCTCGCCGCCTTTTGCCCACCAGATGAGATCCTCCGGATGCGAATAGGTTTCACCATGGCCGGCATAGCCGCCGCGCGTCACCGTAATCCAGAAGCGATGCACCAGCTCCTGTGCCGTCAGATTGCCCCAGGACTGAATGATATTGCCTTCATATTCCGGCTCGTCGTTGACGACGGGCTTGCCATAGGCTTCGCGCCATTCCTGTGTGCGCTTCACATCCCAGTTCTGGATGCAGGTATGGGTGACCCACGGCTTGCGATGATCGAAGTTCATTGTCGGCTCGCCGTTGTGGATCGACTTCAGATGGCCATAGGGATCGTTCTCTTCGAGAATGTGGAAGTAACGGTCCCACTGCTGCAGCGGCTTGGTGTCGAGAAGGAAGTCGTACTCGTTGGCAAGCGCCCACCAGACATTGCGATAGGCAGAAAGGCGCGCCGCGAGATAAGCGACGTAGCGGAAATCCTGCTCAGCCGACATATCGGCATAACCCCAGCGATCGTAGGGGTGGAACATGATGATATCGGCCTCGATGCCGAGATCGCAGAGGGCCGCGACCTGGCTCTCGAAATGGCGAAAAAGAACGGGGTTCGGCCGATCGAAGTCCTCCTTGCCGTCCGCGCCCTTTTCAAAGCAGGCATAAAGCGGCTCGTTGACGTTGTAGGGGTAGTCCTTGGGGAAGACACCCATGCGGATCTTGTTGAAGCGTGATTTCTTCAGCGTTTCGAGCGTCTGGGCCTGCATCTCAAGCGGCTGGTGCGTCCAGGCATAGCAGGTCGTGCCGAAGGAGAGGAAAGGCTTGCCATCGGCATAGGCGAAATGGAACTTGTTGCGGACGTGCACGGGGCCGTGGTTGCCTTCCGACGGCTTGGTGGCAACGAAAGAGCCAGTCTTGCCGTCCAGTTCCGATGTCTTCGAGCGCGTGCGGAACGACCAATCGCCTTCGTTGTCGGGCATGAAACGAACGCGATAGACACCGTCGCCGTCATAGAAGCCGGGTACGCGGACATCGCGGCTGTGCTGGCTGAAAACGGCATCGAATGCCACATCGCGATAGGGATTACCGCTCGAAGGGCCGTTGAAGGCAGCTTCGAACACTCCCCATTTTTCGACGGACGCGTTGGACATGATATTCTCCTTGGAAGATGGATGAATGGCCCGACCGCTCAGCCCTTGACCGCACCGGAGGTGAGGCCGGAGACGAAGTAGCGCTGGAAGATCAGATAAACGATGGTGGCCGGTAGCACAGTCATGACGATCGCCGCGTTCAACTGCCCGTAATCATTGGAAAACTGACCCTGGAAGGACATGAGCCCAAGCGGCAGCGTCCACATATGCTGATCCTGCAGCAGCACGAGCGCCATGGCGAACTCATTCCACGTGGAAACGAAATCCAGGATCAGCAGCGCCGCGAGCACCGGCAGGCAGACGGGCAGGAATATCCGGCGAAAGATGGTGAAATGGCTTGCACCGTCGATCAGGGCCGCTTCCGACAATTCCTTTGGAATGCCTTTGAAGAAGCCGTGCAGAATGAAGACCTGATAGGGCACGCCGAAGGCGATGTAGGGCAGGATCACGCCGGGATAGGTATCGATTAAGCCCAGCGAATTGACCAGCGTGAACAGTGGCGCCAGCATGACCTGAAACGGGATCATCGTGCCGAAGACGACAAGGAGCAGCAGGATCTTGCTGAACCGCAGGCGTATCTTGGCAAGCGCATAGGCCGCCATCGCCGAGAGGATCAGGCCGAGCGGCACTTTGATGACGGTAATGATGGTGCTGTTCAGGAAGGCGCTGGCGAAATTGCCGCGGCCCCAGGCGCTCGAATAATTCTCGAAAGCCGGGTCGAGCGGCGGCATGAAGGCGCCAGTCGACGTCACATCAGCCTGCGTTTTCAGCGAAGTGAAGACGATGAAAACGAAAGGCGCGAGCCAGATCGCGGCGACCACCAGCAATGCTATCCATAGGCCGATCAGACCGGGATCGCGCTTGCGCTTTGCCGGTGCAATCGTTTCGAAGTCGTCCGACATGGATGTGGCCGATGCTGCCGTCATTGTTCGGCCTCCTCATGCTTTTGCGTCCAGCGCAGGTAGGGAATGACGACGATGATGGTGATGAGCAGCAGGACGACCGAGATCGCGGCACCGCGGCCGAAATCGAAGATCTGCATGGCTTGTGTGAAGGCCCAGAGCGCCAGCATCTGCGTCGATTGCGCCGGCCCGCCGCCCGTCAGGCCATAGACGATGTCGAAGGCCTTCAGCGACGAAATGACCGAGAGTACAAGCACAATCGTCAGCGTCGTGCGCAATGCAGGCAGGGTGACGTAGCGGAAGATGTTCCAACGCCCGGCGCCGTCGATGCGGGCGGCTTCGACCAGCGTCTGCGAGACGTTCTGCAGGCCAGCGAGAAACAGGACCATGGAAAAGCCGACGGATTGCCAGAGATAGGCAATGAAGACGGAATAGAGCGCGATATCCTTGTCGCCGAGCCAGTCCTGGATCCAGTCCTGCAGGCCTATGGAAGTCAGGATTTCGGTGAAGAGACCGAAGAAGGGATCGTACATCCATTTCCACATGGTCGCGACCGCGATCGGCGCGATAATGACAGGCAGATAGAAGATGGCGCGGAAGGTATTGCGGGCAAAGAGCTTCTGGTTGAGGCTCAGCGCCAGCAGCAGCCCGACCATGGGCGGAAAAATCACGCACATGATCGTCCAGATCACCGTGTTGCGGAAGGCAACCCAGAAGACGGGGTCCTGCGTGAAGATATATTGATAGTTCGCCAGGCCGACGAAGGGGCGTTGCGGATCGAGGCCGTTCCATTTCTGGAAGCTCAGCACCACCACGTTCAGCATCGGGTAAAGCGCGAAAATCGCGTAGATCAGCATGGCCGGCGCAAGCAGGATCGCTGCCTGGACGCTGGGATCATGTGTTCGGTTGCGGAATGACATTTCTGATTGCTCCCGGCGGCAGCTGACGCGTGGGCATAAGGGTGAGGGAGGCCGTTCGCCGCGATGACGATCGGCCTCCCTCGATTGATCAGGTGCGACCGGCGATGAAGGTCTGCAGCTGCTTGGCGGCATCGACCGGCTGGATGTTGCCGGAGGCGACGTCGTTGATGACCCGGAAATATTCGGTGGTGACGTCGAGCGGGAAGGCCTGGTCGCCGTTCATGTATACCTTGCTGTAGGTTTTGAAGATCTCAAGCCACTTCGCCTCGAGCGGCTTCTGATCAGTGTACTGGACATTCTTGTTGACCGAGATCGAGCTGATCTGGCCGACGAGATCCTGCTGCACCTTCGTCGACAGGAAGTAGTCGAGGAACTTTGCCGCAAGATCCGGGCTCTTGCTCTTGGTGCTGATGTAATTGTACTCGGCAAAGCCATAGAGGCGATTGGTGTTCGTCGGGAACGGCACGACGCCGTAATCGTCGAGATTGACCTTGCTGCCGCTCAGCTGGCTGACCAGCCAGTCGCCTTCGAGCATCATCGCAGCACGGCCGGCGACGAACAGGGTATAGGATTGCTGGTTGCTGATGCCCATGAAAGGCTTCAGCGTATAATCCTTCGTCCACTTGGCGAATTCGGTGAAGGCATCGGTTGCGCAGGGCTCCTTGGTCCAGTCGGCTTTCATGGCCATCAGCGCGTCATGCTTATCGGCGCCGCATTTGGTTTCGAGCAGCACGTCCATCAGGCGCATGACGTGCCAGTTGACCGAGCCGCCGAAGGTGAAGGCCGGAATGCCTGCGGCCTTGAGCTTGTCTGCTGCGGCCAGCAGCTCTTCATAGGTTTTCGGCTCCCCGGTGATACCAGCCTTCTGGAAGAGCTTCTTGTTGTAGTAGATCGCTTCGCCCTTGAAGGTGAAGGGAACGCCATGCTTGCCGCCCGGATAGAGATCGGCAAAGGCGGCGGCGGACGGAAGCAGTTCGTCGTTCCATTTGTACTGGGTGTAGTATTTGTCGAGCGGCAGCGAGAGTCCCGCCTTCACATATTCGCCGCCGAGGCCAAGGCCGGCCCAGCTGAAATAGATGTCCGGGCCTTTGCTGGAGCCTGCGGCCACGCGAAGGGCGGTCTTGTGTTCATCGACGCCGCGCTGGACGATTTCGACATGGGTGCCGGGATTGGCGGCCTCGAAATCCTTCGCCACCTTCTTCAGCGCGCCGTTTGCCGCGCCATTGTCGAAGTTCAGCGTCCACAGCGTCAGGTCTTCCGCGGCAACATTGGTTGCCGAAAAGGCCGCCGCTGCCATAGCAGCAGCGCCGAACCAACGCGCATATTTGAAGTTGCCAGCCATCTCCCGTCCTCCTCTGAGCAAAGCTGAGGGCGGTTTTGACAAATCGTTGTCAACATGTCAACTGGTATGATGAGCTTATCAGCGGTATCGCATGAAGTGATCGTGAAAACAGACCATGACGACGACGGCCGACGCCGCGCCGGGGTCCATATGTCCCAAGGCTCGATCGCCCAGGCGCGACGACCGGCCTTTTGCCGCGACCATATCCTTGGTTGCTTCTGCGCCCGCTTCGCCCGCTTCAAGGGCGGCGGCCAAGCAATCGGCGAGTGAAAGCCCTCGATCCATGGCCGCGCGGCAGGCTGCGGCAGCGGGTGCCCAAGCATCCACCATGGTCTTTTCGCCGACCTCCGCCTTGCCCCGATCCTGAATGCCCTTGGCAAAAGCTGCGAATATTTCGACCATATCGTCGTCGCTCAATGACGCCTTTCCCTTGGCGACCGCGCCTGCGCGCATCAAGGCGGTCGCATAGAGCGGTCCGGACGAGGCGCCCACCGCATTGAGGAAGGACTTTGCAGCCGTGTTGAAGACCAGCGTCGGGTTGGATGTCGATGATTCCAGCTCCGAAACCGCCTTGGCTGCGGCAGCGAAGCCGAGCTCCATGGCGATGCCGTGGTCGGCGTCGCCGATCACGCCGTCGAGTTCGCAGAGACGGTCCTTCTCGCGGGCCATTGCTTCGGCGATCCGCACGAAAAGCGATTTCAGCTCTTCTGTTCCGATTATGGTCATGACAGCGCCTCGCCGGAGCGGAACATGGCGCAATCGCAGGGGTGATCGATGAGCCGCTGCAATTCGTCATCGAGATGCATGAGGGTGATCGAGGCGCCGGTCATTTCGAGCGACGTGCAGTAATTGCCGACCAGCGACAGGTGAATGACGACGCCGGCATCGTCGAGCATGGCCTTGACCTTGCGCATCATGATGTAGAGCTCCATCAGCGGCGTCGAGCCTAGCGAATTGACGAGCACGGCGACCCGGTCGCCGCGCGCCGGCTTCATCTCATCGAGAATTTTGCCGACGAGTTCGCTCGTCACCTCGTCCGCCGATCGCATCGGCCCGCGGGCGACGCCGGGCTCGCCATGGATGCCCATGCCGATTTCCATTTCGTCGGCGCCGATCTCGAAATTCGGCTTGCGGGTTTGTGGCAGAGAGCAGGGCGAGAGCGCCACCCCCATCGTATAGGTGCGTTCGTTAGCCCACCGCGCCACCCGTTCCACGTCGTCGAAACCGTACATCAGGTCGCAGGCTGCACCCGCGGCCTTGAAGATGAAGACATTGCCGGCAACCCCGCGACGGCGCTCCTTCTGATCGACCGGCGCAGAAGCGATGTCGTCCGTCGTCAGGACTGTACGCACCTCGATATCGTCCATGGCAAGCATTTCCGCCGCCATGTCGAAATTCATGACATCGCCGGCATAATTACCATACATGAACAGCACGCCGGCGCCGCCGTCGACGGCCTTGGCACATTCGATGATCGGATCGGGCGGCGGCGAGGCAAAGACATTCCCGATAGCGGCGGCATCGGCCAGCCCTTTGCCGACGAAGCCGAGAAACGTCGGCTCGTGCCCGGATCCGCCGCCGATGACCAGGCCGACCTTGCCGGCCCGTGGGCCATGCTTTGCCACGATCGAGCGCGGCGATCCCTCGACAGCGCGCAGATGGCGTGGATGAGCCGCCAAGATGCCGGCCAGCATCTCATCGACGGCGGCGGCACCCTCGTTGATCAATTTCTTCGTCTTCACGCCGAGACTCCCAAATCATTGTGATTGTTGGGACTAACTTGCGCGTCTGCGAATGAAGGTCAATCCATCAAAGTCGTGGAAGCGGTGCTATAGGCATCAAGCGTAAGCCTCGTATTTCCGGGCTGCTCCAGCAGCCGGAACCTTCCCAGCTGAATCTGTTGCGAGGCGGGTGTGATGTTGACCAAATGGAGTTGTCGAGCCGCTCCAGGCTGCGCCGTGATGAAGGCGAGCACGGAGGTCTGATCGGACGACAGGCACTCCTGCCACTGGCTGCCTGCGAGGCGAGACAAGGTGGAGACGACGTTAAAAAGCGGTCGTGTGGTTCCCCGCGCCGACGGCTCTTTTTCTCCGGCGATCAGGCCAAAAGGCCCGGTCAGCGCCGAAAGCGTCAGGCATTCCAATCCGGCATCGAGGACGCGGACGGCATAGCCGAGTGCAAAGGCCTTGCCGAAGCGGGCATTGTGCCGTGGATCGGTGTTGGCCATGGCGATGCGGCCGCCGCGGGGATTCTCTATCGTCCGGCTGCCATAGGGGTTCTGCCGCATCGGTATGGTCGATGGTCCGATACGGTAAGGCTTGTCGCCGTAGATGGCGCGTACGGAACGCGTGATGAAGGGCAATGATTCCAGCGTCTGCATGACGCTCAGATCGTCAGCCGCATGGACGATCGGATTGGTGCAATGGGTGATGAAGCCGAGCGTATCGGCGGGCACCCGTTTGCGATTGAGTTCCGTGAAATAGCTCAGCATGCCGCCGCCAAGACGGATGTTGGGGAAGGCGGCGTGAGCTGCGGCATAGACCTCTTCGAGAGGCGGGCATTCGGGCCATTTGCTGCCCGGCGGCGTCGATTGTCGATCGACCGAAGGCGACACGACGATAGCATCGGGTTTGAAACCGGCGTCGTGCATCAAGGTCGCGATCTGCTGTGCTTCGGCAAGCGGAGCCTTCCGGCAGGGCAACGCGATTTCGAGAGTCGATCGCCCGGCGTGAAGCGCTGCGATGCCCGTAAAGGATTTGAGAGCATCAATGCCATGGTCGGCGTCGGGGTCGAAGTGGAAGAGCAATTCCTGCGGCGCGATTTCGGCAAGCCGACCACGAGCAGCGAGCGTTGCTTCGGCTTCTTCGGGCGTGATGACGAGCCCTATCGCAGGCATGATGCCGGATGTTTCTCCCAGGCTCAACTCGATCGGGCGCCGATCGGCGATCATTGCCGGTGCGGCGGTCGCACGCCGCTTATCCCCGATGGTCAGAACGATACGCTGCCGCATCGGCTCGCTGGCCGGAATGCGATAGGGCCAAGGCAGGGCAAGCGGGCGAACGTAGGTCTTATAGGAAGCATCGGACCAGTTGCGCTGATCTTCCATCTCGAAGGTGTCGCCTTCCACCCGGCACTCAGCGGTTACGTTCGCCATCACGCCATGCGTAATCGCCCGCATATCCTTGAAGGGCTGCCAGGGTTCGATAAGATCGGGGAAATGCGTGCTCTCGCGGCTGCCATCGACATGCTCGACCGATACCGGTGTACCGGCAACACCCACGATCGGGTGCAGGATACAGAAGCCGCAGCGGTTGGTTTCGAAGCCGGTCGTCGAGAGCGCTATTGCCTCGAAGGTCAGGGCTTCATCGGCCTCAGCTGTTATCCGCACGTCAATCGCAAGTTCGGTATTCTCAGGGCCTCTGCAACGCGCAACATAGCTGACCAAAAAGCCATCCTGCTGCTGATTAATCCGCAGATCGTCGATATCGGGCGCATAGGTGCCCCAATCACGATCGCGAACCAGATAGGAAACGGCTCGCAAGACTTCGATGCCGTCGTAACGAATGGCTCGGAGATTGCCGTCCTTAAAATCGACCTCAAGCCTGCCCGCTGTCAGTCGCACCGGCGGCGTTTCGAGCTCGCGCGTGCCGTAAAGCTGGAACGGATCGATCTCGCTCTTCATTGCAGCATCGCTCCGATATCGACGGATTTCCCGTTGGCGGCACTCTCATAGGCGGCTTCGACAAGCGCCAGGGTCTTGAGATTGTCAGCGCCTGACGTGGAGGTTTCGCCACCACTGGCAAGGCGGTCCGTCCAATGCTGCTGGATCGCCAGGACGCTCTCCTGAATATTGTGCCAGGGACGCGAGGCCCAGGACAGAAGCTGGGGTGATGCATCCGATAGGGTCACGCCATCGGCACCGCTGACCTCAAGCCGATATCCCTGCGAGAGGCGAATGCTACCCTTCGTGCCGTCGAGCTCGATCAGCGTTTCAGGGAATGGCTCGGTCGCAAGCTTGGAGGCATAGCTGACATCGACGATCGACGTCGCGCCGTTTTCATGATCAAGTAGGATGGTGGCGACATCCTCGCCCTTGATCTTCGGATTGACCCGTTTGGTGCGGGCCGTCAGTGAAGAAACGTCGCCGAGGATGAAGCGGGCGATGTCGAGCGTATGAATGCCGAGATCCTCGATGATGAACCGTTCGCCTTCGGCCAAATAGGGCTGCCCCGAAAACACATCATAGCCGGAGCGGAAGGAGAAGCGCCCCCAGAAGGGCTCGCCGATCGCGCCGGACTGGAGGGCACGCTTGACCGCCTGAATGGGCGTTTGCCAGCGGAAGTTCTCATGCACCATCAGCGGCACGCCGGCTCGCGCACAGGCCTCGACCATTGCCTTGGCGTCACTCAACGTCTTTGCGAAAGGCTTCTGGCAGATCGCCGGGATCTTATGCGAGGCAGCCATCTCCACCAGGGCGCGATGGCTTTGCACCGTCGTTGCTATATCGACGAAATCAAAGCCGCCATCGGCGAACAGGGTGGCTGCGTCCGTGTAGCGGCGTTCGATACCGAACTGGTCGCCGACGAGTTTCAGCCGCTCCGGATCGCGGTCGCAGATCGCGACGATGCTGGCGCCTTCGACGTCTTGCCACGCATGCATCTGATTGATCGCGAAGAAGCCGCAACCGATCAATGCGCCCTTGAGTTCTGCCATTTCAGCCTGCCTTTGCCATTTGCATGAGAGTTACGCGCTGCTGGAGGCGCCGTTGCGCCTGATCCACGACAACAGCGATGATGATGACCAATCCTTTGATGACCATCTGCCAGAAGGATGAGACGCCCATCATCACGAGACCATCCGAAAGGATGCCGATGACGAAGGCGCCGATGATCGTGCCGCCTATGGTGCCGCGGCCGCCTGACATAGAGGTGCCGCCGAGCACCGCTGCCGCGATCGCGTTCAGCTCGAAGCTTTCGCCGGTTGCCGGATGCGCCGCCATCAGCTCCGACGATATGACAATGCCGACGATGGCAGCGCAGAGCCCCGAAAACATGTAGACGAAAATCTTGACTACATCGACGCGGATGCCGGACATGCGCGCAGCGCGCTCGTTTCCTCCGACGGCAAAGATGTGCCGGCCGATCGGCGTCGAGCGGGCGACATAGGCGGCGAGTAGCGCCAGTATGATCAGGATCCAGATGGAAACGGGCAGACCAAGCATGCGGCCGGCGCCGAAGACATCGAAGCCTGTCGTATCGTATTCCGGTCGGCCCACCAGGTTCGGAAAGGTCTGACCGTCGGACGACAAGAGCGCGAGGCCGCGGGCGATATAGAGCGTTCCGAGCGTGGCGATGAAGGGTGCGACGTTGAGCTTGGTGATGAGCAGGCCGTTGATGAGCCCGATCAGCAGCCCGACGGCCAGCGTGATGAGAATGATCTCGTAGATGTTGAAGTAAACGGTATAGCCGATCGGCAGTTCGACGCCGTTGAGGATAAGGGCGCCTGCCACCATGCCGCAGAGGCCGACAATTGAGCCTACCGATAGATCGATCCCGCCGGTGACGATCACGAAGGTCATGCCCATGGCGAGAAAGGCGTTGAGCGCGACATGCTTCGACATCAGGATGATGTTGGCGGTCGAGGTGAAGTTCGGTGCAAAGATCGCAAAGAAGATGACGACGGCAAACAGCGCGATGAAGGTCCTGAGCTTCATCAGCGTCAAGAGAACGGAGCCGTTCGAGCGATTGGTCGCAAAGGCGGAGGACGTGTCTGCGGTCATGACGCGAGTTTCCCTGTATGTCCGTGTCCCTTGGCGGATGCCGCGATGATGGCCTCTTCCGTCGCTTCGCTTCGGTCGAGAACGGTCACGAGCTTGCCGTTGCTGAGCACTGCGATGCGGTCCGAAAGTGCCATGACCTCTTCAAGGTCCGATGTTGAAAACAAGATTGCCAGACCCTTGCCGGCGAGCCTGCGCATGGTGCGGAAGACGTCGGCCTTGGCGCCGACATCGATGCCGCGGCTCGGCTCATCCATCAAAAGCACCTTCGGGTCGGTCATGAGCGCCTTGCCGATGACGACCTTCTGCTGGTTGCCGCCGGACATGGAGGTGACCTCGAAATCTGGATTGGGCGCCTTGATCGAGAGATCGCGGATCATGTCGCGAATGGCGTTCTTTTCGGCACCCGGATCGATATGGAAAAACAGCCGGGCGAAGCGGCCGAGGCTCGCAAGCGTCAAATTGCTGGCGATAGACAGGACCTGCACCAGTCCCTCGCGCTGACGGTCCTCGGGGATCAACGCCAGGCCTTGCCGGATGCGCCTAGTGGTGTCGCGTGCGCGAACCTCGACCCCATCGATGTAGATCCGCCCGGTCGAATGCATATGCCGGCCCATCACGCATTCGAAGAATTCGCTGCGTCCGGCACCCATCAGGCCGTAGATGCCGAGGATTTCGCCGGCGCGCACCGACAACGAGACATGATCGACGGCAAGGCCGCCCGTACGCCGCGGCAGGCTGATCTCCTCGGCACGGAAGGCTTCTTTGCCGATCGCATGGCCGCCGTCTCTGGCGAAGTCCTTGGCATCCGATCCTATCATCGAGCGGACGATCCATTTCGTATCGATATCGCGAACCATGGCCTGGCCGGTAATCTGCCCGTCGCGCAGCACGGTGATGTAGTCGCCGATGCGCATCAGCTCTTCCAGCCGGTGCGAGATATAGACGATCGCAACTCCTTGAGCTTTCAGTTCCGCAATGACCTTGAACAGAATGTCGACTTCTGCCGCTGATAGCGCCGATGTCGGCTCGTCCATGATGAGGATACGGGCGTCAAGCGATATGGCCTTGGCGATCTCGACGAGCTGCTGCTGCCCGATCGGTAGATCCTCCACCATGGTTTCGGCGCCTATGCCGGCATCGAGCCGATCCAGAAACGCGTTGGCCCTTGCGATCTGCGCCTTGTGATCGATACCGAAAATGCCGCCGGTGATTTCGCGCGTGGCAAAGATGTTCTCGGCCACCGTCATGTTGGCAAAGAGATTGAGCTCCTGGAAGATCATGCCGATTCCGCGGGCCTGTGCGTCGGCCGGGCTGCTGAAGGAGACTTCCTCGCCCGCGAGCAGGATGCGGCCCGAAGTCGGCCGTTCGACGCCGGCGATGATTTTCATCAAGGTAGACTTGCCGGCACCGTTTTCGCCGACGAGCACGTTGACCGCGCCGCGGTGCAGCTCGAGGTTGGCGTGCCTGACGGCGACGATGCCGGAATAGACCTTGGAAACGTCCTCCAGGCGCAGGATGATGTCGTTGCTTGGGGTTCCGCTCATGGTCATTGCCCCAATGTCAAGGCTGAAGGCGTGATCAGGGGAAGCTGGCCGGATAGGGGCAGCGGAAACGCGCCCGTTACGGTGATCGTCTTTCCGATCAGCTGGTTGCGAGGCAGAGCTGCCAGAAAGGACGAGTTTGCCTTCTCATTGAAGGCTTTGCCGAATTGAGCCCACTCGATCTGGTTTCTGAATTCGTTGAAGTCCAGAAAATCAAGCGCGTCGCGTAGCGCCGTGCCTCGGATCGCAGGGCCGATCTGCACCTTCGCGTCCGGCTTGCCATCGCCATCCACATCGACGTCGAGGGTTCCGGCGCGAGAGGCTGTGTCGGCAGCCACGATCTTGCCGCTCAGTTTGACGGCATAAGTCCACGGCGATGAAGCCTGTTTTCGCGGGTTTCCGTATTTTGCGCCGGCATCGTCCGGATTGGCGGCTATGGCTTGCAGCACCGTCTTAATGTCACCCGCGCGCTTCTCAATAGCGGGCAGTGCCTGGGGTTGCCAGATCGCCTCCGCCTTGGCTGCGGGGTCGAAGGCACTCTTTGCCGCCGCTGCCGCCTTCTCCTCGGGCGTCGGCGTTTTGATAATCTTGCAGCCGGGCAATGCCGCCGCCAAAATAAGGGCCACGAGCGCGCCTCTGGTCCTCAACATGCAATGCACCTCGATCTTGCAGGAAAGACATCGGGAGAGCGCGGTTCCGCGCCCTCCCACTTAGTGGTCCGCCATCAGTTCTTCAGTGCGAAGGTTTCGAGCTTGTCGGCGTTGTCGGCATTGATGAGGACGCAATCCATCAATTGCTTCTCATCCTTCGGCGCCGTCTTGTTCTTGATATAGGCGTCGGCCTGTTCGACCGCCTTCTGGGCCTGGGCGTAAGCCGGCTGCATGACCGTCGCCTTGATGCCGCCCGCCTTGATGGAGTCGCGCACATCGTTCGACCCGTCGAAACCAACGACGATCACGTCCTTGCGGCCGGCGGCCTGCAGAGCGGCAATCGCGCCCATCGCCATAGTGTCGTTGCCCGAGATCACGCCCTTGATATCGGGATTTGCCTGCAGGATGGTTTCCATCTTGGCATAGGCCTCGGTCTGGCTCCAGTTCGCCGACTGCTTGGCGACCAGCTTCAGGTCGGGATAGTCGTCGATGACGTCGTGATAACCCTGAGAGCGGATACCGGCATTGGTATCGGCTTCGCGGCCGACGAGCTCGGCATAATTGCCCTTCTCGCCCATCAGCTTGACGAACTCCTGCGCGCCGAGCTGTGCGCCCTGATAGTTGTTGGAAACGATCTGGGCGACGGCGATGCCGGTGACGTTGATTTCGCGATCGATGAGGAAGGAGGGGATGCCCGCATCCTTGGCCTTCTTCAAGGCGGCGACCGTCGCATCCGCACCAGCATTGTCGAGGATGATGGCCTTGGCGCCACGCCCGATCGCTGTGTCGATGACTTCCGATTGCTTATTGGCATCGTCGTCATGCGTCATGACGAGCGTGTCGTAGCCCAGCTCCTTCGCCTTGGCTTCGGCGCCGACGGCCTCTGCCTTGAAGAATGGATTGTCGAAGGCCGGCGTGATGATGGCGATTAGGTCGGCGGCGAAGGCCGGCATCGCCGTGCCCAGCGCCAGTGCGGCGGTAAAGGCTGCAAGTGTCAGTCTGCGTGTCAGTTTCATGGTCTCCTCCCAGTTATGAAACAGGCCCTGTTCCCGGCAGGGCAGCAAGGGGAGGGCATTGCCCTCCCGGGGGACGTCGATCAGGTGATGCGACGGATGCTTTCTGCGATCTCCTGCGGCTCGAAAACCTTCTTCCAGTCGTCGCGCATGAGGGCAGGAATGCCGAATTCGATCGCCTTGTTGCAGGCGTCGGAGAACACGCCGTCGACTTCCTTGAAGATGACCGCGCCGAGCACGTTCATGTGGCCGAGCAGGAAGTCGCGGGCGGCTTCCGCCGGAACGCCGCGGGCGACGCACTCATCCATAGCCTGACGCATGACGACGAGCAGCGAGGCGCAGACCGTTTCTGAAAGGCCCGGCTCCAGCATCGCCATCTGCTCGACGGTGACCCGGTGCGAACGCATGACCGGCGCCCAGATGACCTTGGCGATTTCCTCGCCGAGCGCATAGGCGCTTTCCGGACCTTGCATCAGTGCCGAAACGATATGCTGCTTGGCAAAGAGGCCGCCGAAATGGTCCTTCTTGGCCTGCATCTCAGTCTCGTCGTTGAAGATCGGCGGATGGCAGGGATGGGTGACGAAATAGGTGAGGTCCTCGCGCTGCGGCAGATGGCCTGCAAAGGGGGCGGCGGCGTCGAGCGCGACAACCATCGTGCCGGGCTTCAGCTTATCGACGATGCCGGTGGCAACCTTGCCGATCGCGGTATCCGGTACTGCAAGGATCACGACCTCTGCGCCGTCCAGCGCGGCATCGACGGGGACGCAATCAATAGAAAGGTCATTCTTCAGGCGGGCCTTGCCGGCATCGCTGACCTCGACATGGCGCACATCGAAGCGCGAGCCTTTCAGGTTCTTGGCGAGCCGGTAGCCCATTTTGCCGCCGGCGCCGAAAAGAGCAATTGCAGTCATCTTAGTACCTCGTTCACTTTCAATGTGTGGTATCGCAAGTGGTATGATGAGTCAATGAGTATGCCAATATCATACCGAAGAATGCCGCAGCTATGATCCCCTCCCGTCGCGGATCTGCGCGAAGTAATCGTCGGTGCCGACCTGCCCGCCTTTCAGCGCGATCTGCAGGCCATTGGTGGGCGCGTAGCTGCCATGGGCGGTGCAAAGCGGCGAGCCGGGGGTTTGCGGCAATGGAAGAAGCGTCGTCAGGGCCTCGACGCGCACTTCCTTGAGCGCGTGGCTCGACGTGTCGCCGCCGGCAATGACGACGCGACCGAGGTTTTCCTGCTCGATTAACTGCCGCAGGATCGTGCCGAGAGCCTGCCCCAGGCGATGGCGGGCGCCGGGAATGCGGTCGATATCGCCGCCGCGGTCGGCGGATGGGCCGAGTGCCGTATGAAGAATGACGCTGCGGCCGGCCTTGAGGCTGGCCACGCCCGCGGCGACGGCTGCGTCCAGAGCACGCTCGACGCTCTCGCCGACAAGCTCTATGGGATCGAGATCGATGCCGTCAAAACCGTCGGCTGTGGCACGCCGGATTTGCCGTTCGGTCGTCGGCGATACGCTGCCGGAGACGACCGCAAGGCGGTCGACCTTGCCGGGGCGGGCGAACTCCGGCTTTTCTCCGATCAAACCTTCGTTGCGCCAAGCATCGAGAAGGGCATATTCGACACCGGATGAGCCTGCGACAAAAGCATTGCCTTTGCCTGCAAGGCGCCACAGCTGATGTCCTGCGGCAGCCTGGGTTTCCGGGCTGTCGACATCAAGCAGCAGGACACCCTCCTTGCCTCTCGCCAGAGCATCGAGCCGCGCATCGGCATCGGCTGCCTGGATCGTGATGAGATCGGCGAGGCTGACGGGGAGGGACGTCTGCCTGCTCAGATGCAAGGTGAGATCGGCCTCATCCATTGGCGTAACGGGATGCCGGCTCATGACTGGATGCCGGTCGATGCGAAAGACTTCGCCTTGGTAGGCCGCGAAAAGGTGGCCGAAAGCGG
The DNA here is from genome assembly GCF_007828675.1 of Rhizobium sp. ERR 1071. Classification (NCBI taxonomy): domain Bacteria; kingdom Pseudomonadati; phylum Pseudomonadota; class Alphaproteobacteria; order Hyphomicrobiales; family Rhizobiaceae; genus Rhizobium; species Rhizobium sp. ERR 1071. The sequence goes on from NZ_VITM01000004.1 coordinate 629,883, forward strand.
TGTAGCGTTTCAGCTGCGGCGCTCCGACCACAACGGGCACGACGGGTTGTGCAAAGAGCGCTTTGCCGATCTCGATCGCCTTGCCGATGTTGCCGATGACGGGACTGGAATCGAAGGTCGAGCAGACCTTGTAATGGCATATCGCGGCATTGAGGCTCTTTAGCCATTCGATTGCAGGCGTCAGATGCTCATCCATCCATTGCGGCGTTTCGCTGCGGCTGGTGCCGGCAATGCCGATGGCGCGGCAATCCTTGAACCGCTCCAGCATGGCTTCACCTGGAATGCCGAGGAAGAGAGCCGTCGGCACGCCATTTGAGGCAAGCGCCTCCATGACGTCGGTGGAGCCGGTGAAATCGTCGCCGTAATAGCTGAGAAGAAGGTTGGACATTGCTGCTAGGCGTCCTTGCCATCACTGAATTTTGCGATCGAGGCGGCAAGCTCCGGATGATCCCTCGCATAGTCGGCAAGCGGTATGTCCGAAACCGCTGCCTGCCAGGCCTGCTGGATGGCGCGAACGCCGGCCGCCGGTCCGAAGGGATGGCTGACGATGCCGCCGCCGCAGAGATAGAGAAGGTTCGTTGTCCGGCCGGTGCGCTGGTAGGTTTCCGGCGCCTGGCCGCCCCATTGACCGGAGCCGGCGACAGGAAGCGGACAGTCTGTGGGATCGAAGAGCGGCGTACTGATGGCCTTGAAGGATTCGACGAAGCTATCGTCCGGTTCCCAATATTTGACCCTGATGCCGTTGATTTGGAACTGGTCGACACCGAGCAGGCGCCAGAACTGCTGGTACACCTTGAAATCCATGCCGGCGCCGGGATGGCGCGTCAGCACATCCCAACCATTGCGATGCGCATGCAGGACGAGGCTGGAGCGCTTGCGCAGGAAGCTCATGCCGCCGAACCCGATAGAGTTTATGTTGACAACAGCGCAATTGCCGCCGGCCTTCAGCACGAGATCGTGGTTGCGCATCATCTCGTCGGGATCGGCATGCGAAATGCCGAAGGCATACATGACCTTCTTGCCCGTCTTCTGCTCGTGATCGAGGATCAACGGCATGATGGCTTCGACGCGCTCTTTCAGCGGCGAATAGGCCGGGCTCATCAGCTTCTCGTCATCCTTGATGAAATCGACGCCCGAGCCGATCAGCTCGCCGACAAGCGCGGCCGTTTCCTCTGGCCGAAGACCGAGCGCAGGCTTGACGATCGTGCCGATGATCGGGCGACCGCTGACTCCGGTCAGACGCAAGCTGCCGGCAACCCCGAATTGCGGGCCGGGATGCGCATCACGGAAGGCCTCCGGCAGCTTCATATCGACGATGCGGATGCCGGTCATGCCCTTGATCGAGAAGACGCCACCGATCGCGATCGTCATCAACGCCGCAAGATCGGTGCCGATGGCATCCAGCGGGAAGGCGATGTCGACATCGGCGCGATGGATCGGGCCATGGCCCTCGGCCACCTCCGGCCAGGTTGGACGCTCGGCGTCGGCAAGGGGGCGGATCGCGAGGACACGCGCGGCCACACGCGCCTTGAGCTCTTCCGTCTCGCCCGGCACGGCGACGAAGGTGCCGGTCGATTGATCGCTGGCGATCTTACGAGCCATCGCCTCGATGCTGCCGGGCGTTTCGATACGGTAGGTGATGGTGATGATCATGAGTGGATGAATGCTCCTCTCGCCGACGATTTTTCGCGTGGCGCAAACTGGTGATCTGGTATAATGAGTATTCCAACTTCTGCAACGATTTTTTTGTCCGGTTGCAGATAAGGCGACTCGTATGGGCTTCCGCCATGGCGGCCAAAAATGCATAAGGGAGGAAAAGCTTTGGGAAAGCGGGATTCCATGAGCCAGCCAGTCGAACAAATTGTACGTCGAAAGCTATCCGATGAAGTATTCGACCGATTGGAGCGGTTGATCACGTCGGGAGAGCTCAAGCCTGGCGATGAGATGCCGTCCGAGCGTGTTCTTATGGAGCGCTTCGGTGTCGGGCGTCCGGCGATCCGCGAAGCCATGCAGGCGCTTGCCAATATGGGGCTGGTCAACATTTCCCATGGTGAGCGTGCCAAGGTGCTTCAGTTGACGGCGAAGTCGATCTTCCGGCAGGTCGATCTCACCGCAAAGATCATGTTGTCGCAATCGTCCGATTCGCTCGAACAGCTGAAAAGCGCCCGCATCTTCTTCGAGCGCGGCATGGCCCGCGAGGCGGCCCAGCGCGCGAGCAAGAAAGATGTCGCCGATCTCAATGAGATCATCGAGCGGCAGCGCGCGTCCCTCGGACACGCCGAGGACTTCATTTCTGCCGATATGCAGTTCCACACGCGCATCGCTCAGATTTCCGGCAATCCGATCTTCGCGGCTGTCAGCGAAGCGATGCTCGCATGGCTGAAAGCCTATCACACCGACATGCTGATCTGGACCGGCAAGGAAAAGTTCACCCTAGTCGAACATGAGGAAATCCTTGCGCGCCTGGCTGAAAACGATGCAGATGGCGCCGAGCAGGCAATGCTCAAGCATTTGGAAAGATCGCGCGCGCTCTACACAAAATGAACATCCGTTCTCGCCCCCGCGCCGGCACGGCGCCTGGATGCCCCTGTCGTAATTCCTCCCAAATCCCAATGGAATCTATTGGTACTCAAATGAGGTGTGCGTGATGATTGATTTCTTTCAGCGAAACATGGCGCTTTTCCTGGCCGCCCTGATGACAGCAGTGGCCGTAACACTTTACAATCTGAGCTGCCTTCTGCTCAGGCATCATCATGCGCTGCTGCACAATCTGCATCATGCGGCAGGCGCCCTAGTCCTCCTTGCAGGCTTCTACACCATGATCCGCTACATGCAGGCGCTGCCGGATGATGAAGGCTAGAAATACGCCAAACTCCGAAATTCGAGCCGGCAATTTCAGATAGAGTTCAGCCTGCGCGGCTATATCCTCGCCCTGTCCCGATGCGAAATCGGCGACGCCCTAACCAGGTGTTGCCAATTTCAAACCGGGAACCAGTTTCACAGCTAGTTCGTCGCACCACTCCGGTGCAAAGCCCCATGAACAACTGAGGATATCAAAACGTGGCTGATGTTTGTACGCAAGGCGTGGATACGGGCTTTGTTGCCTTGGGCTATGCCAAGATTGCAATTCTGGGCATCGTGCAGGGATTGACCGAGCTGCTGCCGGTTTCGTCCACTGCCCATATGCGCCTGGTGCCGGCCCTGCTTGGCTGGCAGGACCCCGGTTCTGCCTTCTCGGCTACGATGCAGCTAGCAGCACTCGCCGCGATCGTCTCCTATTTCTGGAGCGACGTTCGTTACGTCACATTTGGGTCGCTCGATGCCATCAGGCAAAGGGACTGGAGCTCTCCTTCCATACGGCTTGCGATCGCCATCGTGATCGCGACCGTACCGATCGTGATCGCCGGTCTGCTGCTGTCATCCTCCCTGAATGCCTGTGGCACCTCGCTCCGCAGCCTTTGGGTGATCGGTATCGCCTGCCTGGTCATGGGCTTGTTGCTGGCGATCGCCGAACTCTACAGCCGCCATCGGAAAGACATTGAGCAGATGACGCTGATCGATGCTCTGTTCGTCGGCATCACGCAGGTCGGTGCGCTTGTCCCCGGCGTTTCTCGCTCTGGTTCGACGCTGACCGGCGCGCTCTTCCTCGGATTGAAGCGTGAGGAAGCCGCCCGATTCTCCTTCCTGCTCGGCTTGCCTGCCATTGCGCTCGCCGGCTTGAAGGAACTGTATGAGCTCCATAAGGCGCATATTCCGATGGAAGCCTGGTCGGTTCTGCTCGTCGGCCTGATCGTCGGCAGCATATCGTCGTTCATCACCATCTGGGGGCTGATGCGCTTCCTGGAGCGCTTTTCGACCTGGCCTTTCGTCATCTACCGAATCGTGCTCGGCGCCGTCATTCTTTTTGGCGTGCTGACCATGGGCTGGGCCTGAGCAAACTGATTTTTAGCGTGCTGCGGACTTAAAAGGTGGCGCTGCTCTGGAGAGCAGCGCCTTTTCGTTGCGGAGCGACTATCCGAAGACCAGGCCGCCATCGACGATCAGGTTCTGTCCGGTAACGGCCCGTGCCCAGGGGCTTGCAAAGAAAAGAACCGCATCGGCAACCTCGTGGGGCGTGGTGACGCGTCGCAGCGGCGTATTCGCGGCTATGATGTCGAATACAGCTTCCGGAGTAGCGCCACTTGCATCCGTCGTGCGCAGAAGGCCGCCGGAGACCATGTTGACGATGATTCCCAGTGGCCCGAGTTCGGCGGCAGCCGTGCGGGTGAGCGACAGCAATGCCGCCTTGGCGGCTGTATAATCGTGATAGGGCACGACGGGGTTTTGGAAGAGATTGGTACCGATCGTAACAATCCGTCCAAAGCCTGCCTGCGCCATCGCCGGCCGCGCCGCTTGTATGAGGTTCAAGGCGCCCTCCAGCGCGGTTTCCAGCTGCCTGGTCATCTCGGCCCAGCTCAAGGCATCCAGCTTCGAACGTGCGTCACCGTTGAAGCTGAAATCAGCCAATGCATTGTGGACGATGGTCGTCGGTACGCCGAAATGCCCGGTCACCTCGAAGACGAGCCGCTTGGTGTCGTCGAGGTCGCGGATATCGGCTTGAAAGGCCTTGGCATGATCGCCGAGCTTTGCTGCGAGCGCCTCCGCGCTCTCGCGGCTGGCGCGATAGTTGACCGCCACTTTCGCACCTTCCCGGGCGAAGGCCGTCGCTATGGCAGCACCAAGGCCGCGTCCCGCACCGGAAACGATGACAATCTGATCTTTGAGTGAGAGGCTCATTTCTCTGCTCCTTGTCTGTTTGGCCAGAGCGCATGGAAATGCTGCACAGGCCCGTGGCCACTTCCGACGGAAAGCTGGTCTGCGGCAGCAACCGCGGCGGCGAGATAAGTCTTGCCAACAGCGACAGCTTCGGGAAGCGACAGGCCCTTGGCGATCTCTGCCGCGATAGCGCTGGAGAGCGTGCAGCCTGTTCCATGCGTATTCTTGGTCGGCAGCCGCTCCGCCTCGAACCAAGTCACATGATCACCGCTTGCGAGCACATCCGGGCTTTCATCCCCTTCGAGATGACCACCCTTGACGAGGACTGCCGAAGGCCCGAGCATGGCCAAAGCAAGCGCCTGACGCGCCATGTCTTCGCGGCTTTTCGCCTCCACGTCATGCAACAGCGCAGCAGCTTCGGGCAGGTTCGGTGTAACGACGGTAGCCAGCGGCAGCAGCCGCGTGGTCAGCACGTCAACGGCATCGGCAGCCAGTAGGGCGGCGCCACCCTTGGCGATCATGACCGGGTCGAGGACGACGGGTACATCGCGATGTCGCGCCAGAATGTCCGCGACGGCACTGGCGATGGCGGCATTAGCGATCATGCCGATCTTGACGGCATCCACATGGACGTCGGCAAAGATCGCATTGATCTGGTCTGCCACGAAATGTGGAGGCACCGGATGGACGCCGGTGACGCCTTGCGTGTTTTGCGCGGTCAAGGCAGTCAGCGCTGCCATTCCATAAACGCCGCGGGCGGAGAAAGCCTTCAGGTCGGCTTGAATGCCAGCGCCGCCGGAGGGATCGGAGCCAGCGATGGATAAGACATTGCGGATCATTGGCGAGCCTCCTTGATGGCGTTCGCGATGACAGTTGTCGCGGCTTGCGGGTCCGGTTGGTCGCATATGGCCGAGACGACCGCGAGACCATCGGCTCCGGCCGAGTAAACGCTTGCGGCATGCTCTGCCTTGAGGCCGCCGATCGCGACTGATGGAACGGGGCATAGCCTGACGATGCGGGCAAGCCCGTCGAAGCCGATCGGCTGCTTGTGATCGGGCTTGGTGGGCGTGGCAAAGACCGGGCCGATCCCGGCATAGTCGACGATGCCGGGATCTATGGAGGAAGCGAGAGCTTCCGTTTCCACCGAGAGGCCGAGGATCATGTCCGGCCCGATCAGGCGGCGTGCTTCGGCGGCATTCATATCCTCCTGTCCGATGTGGAGGCCATCGGCGCCAATGGCGATGGCAGCCTCGACATTGTCGTTGACGATCAGCCGGACATTTGTTCCCTGCAGGATTTGCTTGAGGGCGCGGCCCGTCTCGATCATGGTGGCTGTCGGTGCATGCTTGTCGCGCAGCTGTACGATGGTTGCGCCGCCGGCAATGGCTGCACGGGTGGTTTCAATCATGCCGAGGTTGGCACATAGCACCGGATCGAGGACGAGATAGAGCGAGAGATCGAAGTCTTTCATGCCGCCGATATCCTTGCATTGCGATCCAGCACTTCCGGGCTAAGGCCGGCGAGGGCGTCGAGGAAGCGCCAGGAAAAGGAGCCCGGCCCGTCTGCAGCCGCTCCGGCCTGTTCGCCGGCGACGGCAAAGACCGCGAGCGCCGCAACGGTTGCATCGAATGGATCATCCGGCATTGCCGCAGCAAAGGCACCGACGAGGCAGGTCAGCGAGCAGCCGAGGGCCGTCACCTGCGGCATGAATGACGAACCGCCGGCGATGCGCTTTGCCCTCCGCCCGTCGGTCACGAAATCCGTAACGCCGGTAACTGCAACGACGCAGCCATGCTTTCCCGCCAATTGCCGGGCGGAATCTTCCGCGTGTTCGACGGCGTCGCGGCTATCGACGCCCTGGCCGCGGCTCGTGCCGCCGGCAAGCGCGATGATCTCGGACGCGTTGCCGCGAATGATCGCCGGCTTTAGCTCGATCAATTGCGCGACCGCCTTGCGGCGGAACGTGGTCGCATAATGGGCGACAGGATCGAGGACCCAGGGCTTGCCCGCCTCGTTTGCCGACCGGGCAGCCTTCAGCATGCCCGCAAGCCAGCCGGACGAGAGCGTGCCGATATTGATCGTCAGCGCGCCGGAGATAGCGGCAAACTCGCCGGCCTCCTCTTCGGCATGTACCATTGCCGGCGATGCCCCGGCGGCAAGCATCACATTGGCCGCGATATTCATGGCGACGAAATTGGTGATGCATTGCACCAGCGGAGGGTTAGCCCGCATGGTGCGAAGCAAATTGCCTGCAGTTGTCTGGTCTTGCATATCGCCCCTTTCAGGCGGGCGAGACGCACAGGGACGACGTGCTGGTGCTTTACGAGGTCCCGAGCGACTCCCTCCGCCAGCATGATCTGGTTCAGGTTCGAAGGGTGCTTCTCAGCCCGCCGGATGGCGGACGCCCCTGTCTCTCATCTCTCTTCTTTTCGCAGACAAAGACGGCGCTGTCACCAGCAAATCACAAAAGCCATGCTGGCGAGTGAGATTGCCTGCTTTCTCGGCGACCCATGCAATGGATGCATAGGTGGAGTGATCCCTTAGCTCTGCAAAAACCTGTGGGCTTCGACTATATGTTTCTCATCGAAGCGACGGGAGCGCCAAGCACGGCCGCTCAGCTTCGAAAGCCCAAGGAAAGGGGATCATCATGAACGTAGCACGCTCTTTCAATAACTGGCGCAAGTATCGTCAGACGGTCGCCGAACTGGGCCGTATGTCCACGCGCGAACTGCATGATCTGGGTATCGATCGCGGCGAAATCCGCAACGTTGCCCGCGCAGCGATCGCTCGCTAACGGCCGCACCGGCTCCTAATAAAGCTGAATTATGTCAGCGCCTGTTCCCCTTGAGCAGGCGCTTTTGCTTTATGAATATCACCGTTCCTTTTCGCCGCGCTTGCTGAAGATTGCATCAATTTAGCTCTCTGCTTTTCGCATGGCGCATAACTGCCTTGCAAAGAAATGCCTATGAACTGAGCAAAAGACTGGTATGTTCCTCTTATCGAAGGGATGCATCTCCTCCCGCATCCCTTCGCTTCGCAGACGTCCTTATCCTCCTCCCAGGGACGGCTGCAGGAATAGCGGAACTCCTCCTCCCATCCGCTGTTCGGTTCTTGTAAAAAGCCTGCCGCTCCTCCTCCCGCGGCAGGCTTTTTCGTTTCATGGACCTCCAGAAGATTGGCAATGACCTAACTCGGTCGAGAAGCTGGCGCTCCAACCCAAGCGGCAAGAGCGCTTCCGCATTAAAGTGTGCGCATTCTCCTCTCGCAAAAATGAAGAGTCGCCCCTATGTGCGACCTATGTAGCGCGCTACATCGAAGACCAACCCCAACGTGATTCCCCGAAACAGGAGGATGCCCATGACCGGTTCTGCCGAATATACGCCGCCGAAAATCTGGACCTGGAACAAGGCCAATGGCGGCCAGTTCGCCAATATCAATCGCCCGATTGCCGGCCCGACTCACGAGAAAGAACTGCCGGTGGGACGTCATCCCCTTCAGCTCTATTCGCTTGGAACGCCGAATGGCGTGAAGGTCACCATTATGCTCGAAGAGCTGCTGGCACTTGGTCACAGCGGCGCGGAATATGATGCCTGGCTGATCAAGATCGGCGAGGGCGATCAGTTCGGCAGCGGTTTCGTCGATGTCAATCCGAACTCGAAAATCCCGGCTTTGCTCGACCGCAGCGGTCCGAAGCCGGTCCGCGTTTTCGAATCGGCCTCGATTTTGATGTATCTCGCCGAGAAATTCGGCGCCTTCCTGCCTACCGAGCAGCCGGCTCGGGCCGAATGCATCTCCTGGCTGTTCTGGCAGATGGGCAGCGCGCCCTATCTCGGCGGCGGCTTCGGTCATTTCTACGCCTATGCTCCGACAAAGATCGAATATGCGATCGATCGCTTCGCCATGGAAGTGAAGCGTCAGCTCGACGTGCTCGACCGTCGGCTGGCCGAAAGCGAATATATCGCCGGCAGCGACTATACGATCGCCGATATTGCCATCTGGCCGTGGTACGGCGGCTTGGTCAAAGGCTGGCAATATGGCGCGGCCGAGTTCCTGCAGGTGCAGGATTACAAGAATGTTCAGCGCTGGGCAGAGCAAATCTACGCGCGTCCTACCGTCAAGCGCGGCCGCATGGTGAACCGCATGTCGGGCGATCCATCCGAGCAGCTGCGTGAGCGCCACGATGCCAGCGACTTCGAGACGAAGACGCAGGATAAGCTGGAAGCCGCTGGCTGATACGACAATTCCCTTTTGCTGAAATGAGCTCGCGTTCCTCCGGATCGCGAGCTTTTTATTGCTCTTGCCACCGGCGTTGCCGGTCTCGACAAGTCAGCCTCGCTCCACCTTGCGAAGCATAAAGTTCGGCTGCCGAGGGTCCGCCGCTCGGCATAGAGCGCGGCGCGATCCTGCGAAGCGTTTTCGAGTTCGGCGAAAGAGGAATGCTTCTCCATGCAGCAAATTGCTGACGACTGTACCCTGGATGAGAACGTGACCGCGGGTGCGTCGTCGCAGCAGCGAGGCGAGGCGAGGGGTGCGCTTCTGAAACATCTGGTGTCGGGCGGCGACGAACGGCTGGATTGCGATCCGGTCAGCGGGCTCAACATGTATGGCTATGGCCCCTCGCCCCGACCCGAAGATCTCGCTTTCGGTTCGTCGACGGCATCGACCATCTCCGCCGCCGCCTTTGTCGCGGTCGAATCCTATTACGCGGATTTGACGCAGGAGATGGAAACAAGCTCGCCGAAGGCTATCTACGACCGCGAAATCGGGCGCGTGCGTGACGATCTGCTGCGCTTGCTTGGCCTCAGCCAATCGTCGCAGCCGCGGATCGATGCCATCCTGGCCACATCGGGCACGGACATCCATCTTTTTTCGGCCTCGCTGTTGGCAGGCGAGGACGAACGTGCCCTGATGACCATCACGCTGATGGGGAACGAGACAGGCAGCGGCGTCATGACGGCGTCGGCCGGGCGGCATTTCATGAGCCGCGTCAGCAGCGAGCGAGCTGTCGTCAAGGGTGAGGAATTGCGGGCGGGCAACGCAACGCGCAACGCCACCATTGCTGTGCGCAACAAGGATGGTTCCCTCCGCGCCGAGAGCGAGGTGGAGGAGGAGTTGCGCGGCCTCATCGAACTTGCCCGCGCAGCCGGCCTCAGATGCCTGCTTGTGGTCACGGACGTTTCGAAAACCAGCCTGCTGGCCCCGGGCCTCGGGACCGTTCTGCGTCTGAAGCAGCGCTTCGGTACGTTGCTGGATATCATGATCGACGCCTGCCAGTTTCGCCTGTCGGCGGCGACGATCCACGCCTATCTCGCCCATGGCTTCATGGTTGCGCTCACGGGTTCGAAATTCCTTGCCGGACCGATTTTCAGCGGGGCGCTTCTCTGCCCGCCACAAATGTCGGAACGCTTCAAATCGTGCGCACTGCCGGCGGCCTTGGCGGATTATTGCGGAAAGGCAGAGTGGCCAGAGGGCTGGGCCGCCCGCGATATATTGCCGGAGCGTGCCAATCTCGGCCTGCTGCTGCGCTGGAAAGCCGCGCTGTTCGAGCTCGAACGCCTCGTCGGTATAGCTGAAGATCGTGTGGTCGCGGTCTTGTCCGCTTTTGCCGCGGCAGTCTCTGATCGTCTTGCGAACGATCCGGCTTTTGAGCCTTTGCAGAGCCGGCCATTGGACAGGCGTGAACTGTGGGGCGCATCATCGGCTCTTCGCTGGGACGAGATTCCCTCCATTTTCTCGTTCTACCTGCGCAATTGCACGGATGGCGCGATGCTGACTGCGACGGAAATGGCGGCGGTTTACAAGGCGCTGGCCATCGACGGTGACGGGGTTGCATCCGTGCGTCTCGGGCAGCCCGTTCGCTGCGCCGATTTTGGCGATGTACCGGCAAGTGCCCTTAGAATTTGTTTGAGCGCGCCGCTGGTCGTGGCTGCTTCCAAGAGCGATGAAGCGCTTGCGACGGTGATCGCGCAAGCGATGCTGGTTCTGGATCGCACCGCCGAGGCAGCGGCTCGACTAAGCGCCGGTTCCAACATCAAGGAGATGCGCCGCAGTGCCTGAAGCGCGTGGTGGAAACCCGCTTCAGCTGGCATAGTCCGCTCTTGGCGATGGATCACGAACCTCGGCGCTCGTCCCCGTCAAAACCAGCGAAATCGCCTCTGACGATGCCGTGCCGCTGGAGCTTGTCGTAGAAAGTCTTCCTGGGAATGCCGAGCGCTTCGATAGTACGGCGCACATCGCCATTGTTCTGCGACAGGGTTTCGCGGATGAGTTCGGCTTCGTAACGTTCTACTCGAACCGGCAAGGGCAAACCTTCGTCGGCCGCCGGCACCTCGTCGGATTTTGCCGTTGTTGCCGATTCGAGGCCGAGCACGAAGCGCTCGGCAAAATGCGAGAGCTCGCGAACATTGCCCGGCCAGTCGTGCTGTTGCAGATGGCGGCGCACCGCTGTGGATAGGGCCGGCACCTCGCGCTTGAAGCGTCCGGCGGCGCGATCGGCAAAATGGCCAAAGAGCAGGGGGATGTCATCGCGCCGTTCACGCAGTGGCGGAATAGAAAGTGTGACGACGTTGAGGCGATAATAGAGATCCTCGCGAAAATCGCCGCGTTGGCGAGGATCGGCGAGATCGACCTTCGCCGCCGCCACGACGCGAAGATCGACAGGACGGACTTCGTTGGTGCCGAGCGGCGTCACCTCGCGCATCTCAAGCACACGCAGCATCTGCACCTGGATCGCAGGTGGCATGCTTTCGATCTCGTCGAGAAACAGGGTGCCGGAGCTGGAATGCTCGATGCGCCCAACGCGCTTCTTCTGCGCGCCGGTAAAAGCGCCTGGCTCATGGCCGAACAGCTCGCTTTCAATCACGGTTTCGGGCAGGGCGCCGCAGTTCAGCGCAACGAAATTGCCCTTCGCGCGCCGGCTCCAGCGATGCAGCAGGCTCGCCACCACTTCCTTGCCGCTGCCGGTCTCGCCCGTGACAAGCACATCGACATCCGTATCGGCGATCTGCCGCAGCGTATAGCGCAGCCGCTCGATGGCGGGCGTCTGGCCAATCAGGGGCAGATCGCCCTGCGCCTGCTCCGCCGCTTGCCGCAATGCCCGATTCTCCAGGATGAGCCTTCGTTTCTCAGCCGCGCGTCGCACGCTTTGCACCAGCCGGTCCGTGGCGAAGGGCTTCGCGATGAAATCATAGGCGCCGTCCTGGATCGCCTGCACCGCCATCGGAATATCGCCATGACCCGTCATGAGAATGACCGGCAGATCGGCGTCGAGCGTCTTGATGCGGGCAAAGAGCTGCAGTCCATCCATCTGCGGCATGCGGATATCGGAGACGACAACACCCGCAAAATCGGCGTCGAGAACAAGAAGCGCTTCGGCTGCGGCAGAGAAGGCGGATACTGCGAAACCAGCCAATTCCAGCGTCTGTTTCGTCGCCCTCAACAGATCCTTGTCGTCGTCGATGAGGAAAACGGGGAAACTCTCATTCATGGTGTGGCCTTGCGCAAATGGACGGTGAAGCGTGTGCCGCTGCCATTGCTCTCGACATCGATCCGGCCGCCATAGTCGACGACGATATCTTTTGAAATGACGAGACCAAGGCCGAGACCCTTTTCCTTGGATGTATTGAAAGGGGTAAACAGCGAATCGAGGATCGTCGCTGGAATACCGGGGCCGTTGTCCGAAACTACGACCTCGACCTCATTCGAAGTTTCGCGCACCGACACCTCCACCTTGGCCTGATCGCAGCCTTCCAGAGCTTCAAGAGCATTCTGAAAGAGGTTGATCAGCACTTGTTCCAGTCGGATGCGCGTGCCGACAACACCAAGGCCCGTTGGCGGCAACTCGATCTTGAGCGCATCCAGGCGACCCGCAAAGCGGCTCCTCAGCAGAACCACGGCTCCTTCGATCACGCTTCTGAGGTCGACTGGCTCCGGTGCGGTCCTTCCCTTGCGGGCGAAGGCTTTCAGTTCTTCGGTGATCGTGCCGATACGCTCGGTCAGCGCCGCGATCGCAGAAAGGTTTTCCTTCACCGGCTCTGTCTGCTGCCGATCAAGGAAGACATTGGCATTCTCCGCATAGGCGCGGATTGTCGCGACCGGCTGATTGATTTCATGCGCGACGCCGGCGGCGACCTGACCCAGGATGGCAAGGCGATTGGCTTGCACGAGATCCTGCTGCACGCCTTGCAACTTGGCTTCCGTCGCACGGTGGTCGGCAATTTCCGCCTCCAGCCGGTCGCGGGCCTGGCTGAGATCCTCCGTGCGCTCAAGAACCCGGCGCTCCAGCTCCTCACGCGCGATCCTGTTGACAGCGATCTGCATGGCGGAAACATCGCGGCGACGCAGCAGGAAAGCGGCGAATGCGAGGATCGGCAGAAGGACGGTCAAGGCAAGGAAGCGCGTCTCGCGCACGGACGAGGCGATCGCCTGATCGGTCGGGATCAGGTAGCCAAGCTGCCAGGGTGTTGATGGAACGGCGACCGTCAGCCGCAAATATTCCGCAGCGCTGCTTCCAGGCAAAATGGCGCGCACGATGGTTGCATCCGGGCCGACTTTTTCGGGGTGGCTGACCGGAAGGGGCGAAAGCGGTGCCGCGCCGAACTGCAGGCTTTTTCGAATGGCGTCGGCTTCCTCGCGCGCAAGGGGGGTGGTCGTCATGAAGCGCCATGAGGGCAGGCTGGTGATGAGCACGACACCGCGTTCGTCGGTCACATAAGCGGGGCGGCCGGTCTCGCTCCAGTCGGCCTCCAGCTGATCGAATTCCATCTTCACCACAACGACACCAAGCGCAGAGCCGACATCGCCAACGCGTCGGGAAATGTAGAGGCCGGGACGATTGCTGACCGTGCCGAGCGCGTAATGCTCGGCGGTTCCCGTTTCCATGGCTTTGCGAAAGTAATCGCGGAAAGAATAATCATTGCCGACGAAGCTCAGCGGCTCGCGCCAGTTGCTGGAGGCCATAGCAACGCCGTCCTTGCCGGTGACGTAAAGGACGGATGCGCTGGTGCCGGTGACGAGACTTTCGAGCTTGCGATCCAAGGCGACGACATCGTCGATGTGCTTGTCGGCCAGCGCGTCTCGCACCTGCTGATCATCGGCCAGCAGTAACGGCAAAGCGCGCGGACGTTCGAGGACCGCGCGCAGTAGGGCAACCTTGAGGTTCGCATCCGTGTGCCCCTGCCGCTGCAGCCCTTCTATTGCCGAGAGCCGTCCATAGAAATTCGCGCCATAAAGGCCAGCCGCAATGATGGCCGCACTTAGAAACGCGAACACGAACCAGACCCGGCGGGAGCGCCGGCCCAGTTGCTCGGGCGTTAGAAATCGTTCGTTGGCCGGGCGCTGCAGCATTGCCGTATTGTGCATGATTTCGCGCGCACCGCAATTCGATCTGTGCGGATAGTCGCACAGATCGATGATCTTGGATCAGTGTCGGAAATTAAAATTTCAACAAAAGCAATATGTTAAAATCAAGGCATGCATCTGGCACAGTCATTGCAGAGAACGACGGAACAGTCGGAGGCTGTTGAATTCTAGTCGTCGCCCGGAGGGCCGAGAGATCGGTTGGGCTTAACGGAGGACATCATGATTGCTCCCATCGCTGCCGCGGAAGCGCGCGCCAAGGTTCCTTTTTACCGGCACCTCTATGTGCAGGTTCTGACCGCCATCGCCGCCGGCATTCTGCTCGGTCACTATTATCCGCAGCTCGGCACATCGTTGCAGCCGCTCGGTGATGCCTTCATCAAGCTGGTGCGCATGGTCATCGCGCCCGTCATCTTTCTAACGGTCACGACCGGCATCGCCGGCATGTCGGACCTGAAGAAATTCGGTCGCGTCGTCGGCAAGTCGTTCATTTACTTCCTGACCTTCTCGACCCTGGCGCTGATCGTCGGTCTTATCGTTGCTAACGTCGTGCAGCCGGGCGCAGGCATGCACATCAATCCGGCGACGCTGGATACCAAGGCCGTCAACAACTATGCGGCGCAGGCCCATGACGCGTCGGTCGTCGGCTTCCTGATGAACATCATTCCGGATACGATCGTTGGCGCTTTCGCCAAGGGCGATATTCTCCAGGTGCTGTTCTTCTCGGTCGTTTTCGGTATTGCGCTTGGCGCTGCCGGCGAACGCGGACGCCCGGTGACGGATTTCCTCCAGGCACTGACCACGCCGATCTTCCGCATGGTTGCCCTGCTGATGAAGTTCGCTCCCATCGGTGCCTTCGGCGCCATGGCCTTCACTATCGGCAAGTATGGTATCGGCACGATCGCCAATCTGGCCTTCCTGATCGGCACCTTTTACGCCACCTCGCTGCTGTTCGTTCTCGTCGTGCTCGGGGCCGTCGCCCGCTATAACGGCTTCTCGATCCTGGCGCTGATCCGCTACATCAAGGAAGAGCTGCTGCTGGTGCTCGGCACCTCGTCGTCTGAAGCCGCATTGCCGGGCCTGATGAACAAGATGGAGCGTGCAGGCTGCAAGCGCTCCGTCGTCGGCCTCGTCATCCCGACGGGCTATTCCTTCAATCTCGACGGCACCAATATTTATATGACGCTGGCAGCATTGTTCATCGCCCAGGCAACTGATACGCCGTTGTCGCTGGGGGATCAGGTCCTGCTGCTGCTGGTGGCAATGCTGAGCTCCAAGGGTGCCGCCGGCATCACCGGTGCGGGCTTCATCACGCTTGCCGCCACCCTTGCCGTCGTGCCTTCGGTTCCGATCGCCGGCATGGCGCTGATCCTCGGCATCGACCGATTCATGTCGGAGTGCCGCGCCTTGACCAATTTCGTCGGCAATGCGGTAGCCACGGTCGTTGTTGCCCGCTGGGAAAACGAACTCGACCAAACCAAGTTTGCCGCCGCCATGGCGGGGCAATTGAGCGAAGAAATCGAGGTGCCTGCCCTGCAGGCAGCCGAATAAACTTCGCATGTCCTCCCAAGGATGAAACGGCCCCTTCGGGGGCCGTTTTTTCGTTCGGTGCCGTTCGATCACAGTTTCGTGTAGCACTCTCAGATGGCTGATCCTTCCGCATCATCAACAGCCGCCTTCATAAAACTGTCACTGCAGCGGCTCACAGCATCATACGGACAGTTGTGAATTTCGACGAAACCCAAGCGAGCAGGAGAGCAGCGTGTCACAGACGATTTTTGTGAGCGCGAGCCGGCCAGTTTCGAGGGGCGTGTGCGTCGATCGACCGTGTCGCGAGTAGCGCGCATGGCTTTCTCACTTTCAGCGCAGCAAAAAGCCTTGCGACGGTCGGAGAGCTTTCTGTCCGAGCTTGCCGGTCATGCCGACGAGTTGCTGCACGGCCAGGTCCATGAGCAATATGCCGCCATTTGCTACAGGAAGGTGCCCGAAGGCGACGATGCCGAGATGCTCGTCGTCACAAGCCGGGAGAGCGGCCGATGGGTCGTTCCCAAGGGTTGGCCGATCAAGGGCAAGAAGCCGCATGAGGTTGCCGCCATTGAAGCTTATGAAGAAGCCGGCGTGCGCGGGAAGGTGAAGAAAAAGCCCTTTGGCTATTTTACCTATCTGAAGCAGCTTGCCGACGGCAGCCGCGTTCCCTGCATTGTCCAACTGCATCTGCTGGAGGTTGACCAAACGCTCCAGGACTTTCCGGAGCGAGGCCAACGCCGCGTCGAGTGGGTTTCCTTCATCGAGGCAGCCAATCGTGTGCGTGAACCGGAACTCAAGGGGCTCCTGCTTGCGGCCGGGCGGAAGGTGCGCAAGACAAAAGGCAAGAAATGATCTTCGTTGTTACAGGGTGACGTTCACAGCCGGGCGGGCGGCGGCTGACGTCGCAGGACGGCGTGCAGTGCCGTTCATTCCTCTGTAACCGTGACGTGTTGTCGCTATCACAGAATATTAAATCGCGACATTAGCCGAGAGCCAGGCGATTGGCAGCTATGCGCTTCCGTGCTTGCCCTCGCCGCATTGATGCCTATATTGACGCAGCGTTCGGCCGTGTCTGTTTAGGTCGATATGCCTCATGGCTGCAATAGCTGCCTTCACCCGGCAACGAATTGGCCGGCGGACTTTGGAAGGAGAAATTTCATGTCCATTACTCCGAATAATATCGATAGTTCAAAGGTTTCTACGGTTCCTGATGGTGAGATTGCTGCTGCTGTGCGGCAGGCGCGTGAAGCCATCGGTTACACGATTGACGACCTCTCGGAGACCTGTGGTCTGACCAGTGGGGAGATCACGGAAATCGAGGCTGGTGCCGAGGCCGATCCGGCGAAACTTCGCCGCATTGCGACCGCATTGCAGGTTCCGCCATCGACTTTCTTCATCGTCTGAACAAGCGGCGCACTTCGGTGCGCCTCTTCAATTCAGCGGCTCGCGTTTCGCATTGGCTTTCCATGCCGATCATCGCAATCGAAGAGCGCATCATCTCGCTTTCGCAGGCACATGCGTCTGCAACTGTATGAGCAACGTCTTGTGACGGGCTTGCAATGCTTCCGGCACCGAAAGCTGCCGGAATGGCAATCGCAGGTGGATTAGGCGACATTTGAAGTTGCCTATGCAGCTATAGATGTAGGTGCGGCTGCTGCATCGAAGAGATGCAGCTTCGATCACAGGACCGTTCGTTGGCCTTTTAAGCGAAAATTTCCATATTTATACATTGAAAATAAGCCAATATCGCCTGGTTTTATGAGTATTTTCGCTTTCTGTTGTCGCGATACTGGTCAAATTCGTTTCAAAGTTTTAATCTATACGGGTCAATTGCGTTTTATTAGTAGTACTTTTGCCGATACAACATATCGCTGCTATGCAGTGGGATGGGTTTGACGGCGTTTATTGGGACAGATCGGCATGGGGCGGAATGATAAGAGTTTTGGCGCCGACCTCGATAACGGCGCACAGCTTGTTAATTCGGTCCCTGATGATGTTTTCACTCCTCGAACGAATGTAGATAGCCGCCTGGCCTCGCCGCCGGAGCCGCAGGCGGGAGAGGGGGGGCAGGACCGAACGCCGGCCGAAGAAGACAAGCTCGCAGCCCTGGATAGGATTGCTCGGGATATGACCTTGCTGGCCACACTGGTGACGAGGCGCCGGCATGCAAAATCCGAAAACGCCGCCGATCAAGATCAATCAACCTCATTCGACGCCTCGGATGAACCCGCAGGGCTGGCATTCGCGCCGCTCGGAATTGCAGCGCAGGATGGGGATGAGATTCACTCCATCAATTCGATCGCACAGGCCATCGAATATCTGATGACGAAATGGCCGATACGCTACGGCGATGCGTTTGAAGAAGCACTGCAGGCTTGCGTCGACGGCGTCAAAGGCAGGGTTTCACCCGAACAGGTTCGCTCTGCCTTCCTCAAGGCGGCTGGCGCCGCCCGCATGCGTGTAATTCCCTGAGGCGATTAAAGCCTGTCGGTTTGTTTGAATTGGCAGCCATGCGAACAAGCAGGCGTCTTGGCGCATGCCGGGATAAAAGCAACTGCCTGGCGAGTTGCGCTTATGGCAAGCGAGGAGGCCCGACCGCTGCTTGAAGCAAGGCAACCAGGCCTCCCGACCATCGCAAATTGGCGGTTGCGATAGTTCCAAAGATGTGGCTTGTCGCCGCTACATCGTCCATACGGAAAGCGGCGCGGGAGGTCTGATTGCGCCCGGCGTCGGAAAGTCGATTTCACAGTAAGCCAATGCCTAATGCCATCAGGCCGCATGTTTCGGAATGCTCCAGCGGCAACATGATCGCTCTGCCTGTCTTCCTGGGCGCCGTTGCGGAGATTGACACACCAAATCTATGCAGGCCGTGATTTGCCAGCATGCTCTTCATCATATGTCCGTTCATAGGGAGAGGAGTTGGGCGCAGTTGGGAGGCCTGACGTTCCTTCTAGGGGTCCGCCCCGTCAGGCCTCCCAGCGCAGCAGATGAATATCTGCGGTAGCGATAAAAACTCGCAGAACGGCGTCCTGCCTGTCTATATCGAAAGCGACACATCACACCCGATTGCGTCACTTGGAAGCCGCCGCGGCCGGCGGCCTTTACGAACGAAGCGAAATTTCCGCGCTTCGTTTCATACATTCCGCGTCCCCGGCAGACGCGAAGCCATCCATCTCATTCTGGTTGTAATGTTTTTGCCGCCGCGATTCCGGCATTTTGCGGTGCGTCAAAGTATAGAATCAATATGCTCTCAATACATATTGCGACAAAACTATACAAATAAAGATTGTATCTCGAAAATATTTATTATTGACTACGTATTTACAGCTATAATCACGTCTATATTATGGCCCCAACGTGAACTTTCGCAAGTTACATGTTGAATCTCGTGAATTCCTTCGAGGAGAATTTTCGAATGCGCAAGTTTTTGGGGACTACGGTTTTCTTGTTGGCGACGGTTGCGGGAAGTACCGTCTATGCAGCAGATCTCGCCACTTCCACACCGCCTCAAGCTCCCGTCGAGGCGGCGCCGGTATTTTCGTGGACCGGTTTCTATGTCGGTGTGAATGCCGGCGGCGGTTTCGGTGGTAACGACGATGTCGGATTCCATTCCTTCGGAAGTTACCTTGGCAGATTTGGCAAGCTTGAAGGATCCGGTTTCCTCGGAGGTGGCCAGATCGGCTACAACTACCAGTTCGACCCCAACTGGGTAGTCGGCCTTGAAGCCGATTTTCAGGGTGCTGACATCAGCGATTCCTTCCGAAACGGCACCGCAAGTGCATCTTCCAAGATCGACTGGTACGGCACTGTTCGCCCCCGCATCGGTTACGCCTATGACAATACCTTGTTCTACGGCACCGGCGGTCTCGCCTATGGGCATGTCGACTACAAGGGTGCCTTGGCTGGCGTAAGCTTTGACGACGACAAGACCAAGGCCGGCTGGACCATCGGTGCCGGTGTCGAACACGCTTTCACCGACCATGTGACGGCAAAACTCGAATATCAGTATGTCGATTTTGGCAGCAGCAACGTGGGCGGGGATGCGCTCAACTCCAAAGCGAGCCTCGATTTCCATGCCGTCCGGGTGGGTCTGAACTACAAGTTCTGACGATAACTTTGCCTTGAAAACAACGTGTTAATCTAATGGAGAGGATAATAACATGGCTTTGATTGGCATCAACCTAATCAACAATGGCACTACTACGATCGACAGCAGCAATGCTGGCTCAGCAGGAGATACGATCCAGCTCAATCTGGTGTCCAATGGTACCGTGATTGTCGATGGCGTGGACGTCAATATCAGCAATCTTGTCGGTACTGGTGCGCTTTCGAGCACAACTATAGAAGCGATCAACGGCGCCAATGTTACGATCAATGCCAGCCTTGCAAATATCGGGGCTGGTTCAACCTATACATATGCGATCGGTGCCAATTCGAGTATCACGGTGGATGCGGGTCTTCTTACCGTCGGGCTTTTGAATGGTGTTACCGTGGATTTTGCCAATGCAAATGGTAGCGGGCTGTTCGCGTACAATCCGGGCGGCATCAACTTGAACCTCTCTACGCCGCCGAACGTCGTAAACGTTCAAGCCGGAGATAAGATCGAGGTTGTCGGTTCGAACGTTGTCTCCCAGTCTGGGAATACCATTACGTTCTTCGGCGGTCTGTTGAACGCCGTACCACTCGGTTCCTATACGATACCGGCCGGTGTCACCTACAGCTACGATGCCAACACCGACACGCTGACCTTCACGAGCTGCTTCTTGCGCGGTACGCTCATCCGGACGCCGGAAGGAGATATTCCGGTGGAGGATTTGCGGGTCGGCGATCTCGTGGTCACCCACAAGGGCGTCGCGGAAATCAAATGGGTCGGTCGCCGCCGGCTCGATCCGAAGGCTATCGACAAGCCGCGCGATACCCTTCCGATCCGTATCCGGATTGGGGCATTTGCCGAAAACATCCCGTCACGGGATCTCTATGTTTCTCCAGATCATTGCATGTTCCTGGAGGAGTCCCTGATCCCCGCCAAGTTCCTCGTCAACGGCACCACCGTTACCCAAGAGGCGACGCTGGCACCTTTCGAGTATTTCCATATCGAACTGGAGCAACACTCGATTATTCTTGCCGAAGGCGCTCCGACGGAAACCTATCTCGATCTCGGTGGCCGTCTGTCCTTCCTTGAGCCAGGTGTCCTGCGGTTCGGCGCGATGTCGGGAGCGGCGACGCGTAGCTGGAATGACTGGTGCTATCCTCCGGTCTATGCCGGTAAGGTGCTGGAGCAAGTCCGCGCAATCCTCGAACGGCGAGCCGAGGAACTGGGGTACATCATTCAGGACGCGCAGGCATCCTGATACACGAATGCGAAACGAATTGCGGGCGGTTAAGGTCGCCCGCAGGCAATTGGTGCGGAATGTTCGAGGTGTCGGTCCGATCCCACCTTTCATGTCACCGCAGAATTTTTGCCCCCAAATATCGTTCGTTCTTGTTTTCAGCGCCTGGGAGTACTGAATGCGCCATGACGATGCTGCCTCGCCTTATTCACTCGATGCAGGTCGCATCGATGAGCGATCACTGATCGAAAAGTTCGCCGGCAAGACAGTTTTCTTCGACGGGGTGTTCAAAGGCGATTACAGCCTGGCGATCGTCAATCGTCAGCTTGCGCAGGCCCTTATTGATTTGGGCATCAATCTCACTTGTCATACCGCCGAAGATGATTGGCAGAGCGATATCAATCTGGCGGCAGCACCGGATATCATCCGCCGGATGCGCGATGATTATCCGTTCAAAGAGACATTCGACATCCATCTTCGCAATACCTGGCCGCCGGTGACCCATAACATGGTCGGCCGGCAGAATGCCTATGTGGCTTTTGCTTGGGAAGAGCTCGAATTTCCGCAATATCTGGTCGACCGTTTCAACCGCGATCTCGACCTTGTGACTGTCATTTCAAACTTCGTCCATGAAAGTTTCGAGCGTTCCGGCGTCACGATACCGGTGGAAGTTACAGGAAATGGCTGTGATCATCTTTCGGCCATTGCGGACGATGTGCCACCTCCGCTGCCCGACGGCGGTCGCCGGCGCATTCTGCATGTATCTTCCTGCTTTCCGCGCAAGGGCGTCGATGTTCTGGTCGACGCATTCCTGAACAGTTTCCGCGCGGATGACCCGGTGGAGCTGGTCATCAAGACTTTTCCGAATCCGAACAATATCTTGGCATCTGTTCTGGCCGACCGGCGTGACAGGCTCGCCGAGGCCCCCCTCATCACCATCATCGAGCAACACTATAGTCCAAGCCAGCTTCACGCGCTGTATCGTTCGGCCGCAATGTTGGTGGCACCAAGCAGAGGTGAGGGCTTCGGCTTGCCGTTGGCGGAGGCCATGCTACTCGATGTTCCGGTCGTTACCACGAATTACAGCGGTCAGCTCGATTTCTGCCGTCCCGATACGGCGTGGCTCATCGACTGCCATATGTCGGCGTCGCAGGCTCATGTGGCAGGCTCTCATAGTCTGTGGGCGGAACCCTCCGTAGAACATCTGGGAATGCAGATGCGCGCCGTGCTCGATCGGCCCGATGAGGCTTGCAGCAGGACGGAGAGGGCGAAATCATTGCTGAAAGCGCATTTCAGCTGGAGATCGGTCGCTATCCGCACCTTGAGCGCTCTTACGAAATCCGCTCGGGCAGCGGCTCAGCCACGGCGCGAATGGACCATCGATCTTATCTCCTCCTGGCAACAGCAATGCGGCATCGCCACTTATTCGCAGCATCTCTATAATACGCCCGCATTCGAAGACAGGATCGATCATATTTTCGCCCGGCGTATCATGGACGATGCATTGCCCGAAGTGCCCGTTGACAGTACCGAGGCTGCGCCGCGCAGTTTGTCGCGGTTGTGGGGCTATGATCTTGCTTCGCTCAAACGTCTGGCAGGAAGGCTGGAGCAGGCACGCGGCGATGTCTTGTGGATGCAGCATCATCCGGGGCATTTCTCAACACCGGATATGGAATTGCTGGCTCAGCCGATCGCGGCCACAAGTCATCGACTACGCGTGCTGACCATGCACAGCGTGAAAGAGGCGCTACGCGGCGGAACACTCGGTTGGACCCGCGCGTTCGACATCGTCTTCCTGCATTCGGCAGAGGATGCCGCAGCTGTTTCTGCGGCTGGCCACCCGAACCCGATCGTCATGCCGCACGGCGTTCTCTTGGTGCCAGAAGATGCACCAGCACCCGACCCGTCACATTTCACTATTGGTTCCTTCGGGTTCCTGATGCCTCATAAGAATATTGATCGTCTGGTCTTGGCTTTTGCGGAGGCATTGAACTATGAGCCGAGACTTCGCCTCAAGCTGTTCAACTGTACCGTACCCAACGACGAATCGCGCGCGGCACGGGCCATGATCGAAAATCTGATCGCCTATCTTGGACTATCCGACAAGGTTTCCGCGCGCTTCGACTTCATTCCTGAAGGAGAACTGCGCCGTGAACTGATGACCTGCGATCTGCTTTCGTTCCTTTACGGCCATTCGACTGAAACGGCGACCGGGGCAGCGCGTATCGCAATGAGCGTTGACCGGCCGCTGCTTTGCTCTCGCTCGCCGGTTCTGCGCGATTTATGGCCATTCAGCCATGTCGTGAAGAGCACCGAGATAGAATGCATCGCCGAGGCTCTGCTCAGCCTTGCTCAAAATCCTGCGCTGCTCTCGATGCTGGATCGAGACCGCAGGCAGTCAGCCCATTGGTATTCCTATCCGCGCATCGCTGCGCGGCATGTCACAGCCATCGAGAAGATGTTGGGGGGCAATATTGACCATCGCCGAGTTGCATAGACAGCCTTTGAGCGTTCTGCCGAAAGACGTGTTCTCCCTACCCGCGGAATCCTTTGTCGATGCCTGGGCAAAAGCATTGGACCTGACAGAGATCGATCTACCAGCAGATGATCGCCTTTCGCTTGCGAACGCCATCCGCGGCGGCACCAATCGGCTGCGTATAGTTGACGCGCTGAAGGCTCGCCGTCCTATCCCGCAATCATTGAACAGCTTGTCCGGCCTGCATGCATTGCGTCGGGAACCAGACCAGTTCGCCATGCTGGAGAATTTCGTTCGCTTCGCAAGAGACGATGATGCCGCTTTCCTGCGCTATGCCTTTTCGCGGATTTGCGGCCGCGATCCGACATCAGCTGAGCGGTTGGGGATGGAGTTCGATCTCAGGCGCGGTGTCCTTACGCGAAACGCCGTCGTTAAGCGGATTGTCGCCATCGCGCGCCGGGATGGTCAAACCGCCTATTGGGATACGCTGTTGCCGGAGGACGATGATGGTGCGCGGGATGTACTCGATTCATCCAACGCGAACATCTCCCCGTCTGGATTGTTGGTCAATCCGGATGGTCAGGCAATGCTCGTCCTCGTGCGTGAGGTCGAAAACGTCGGCTGGATGATTGCTCCGGATCTCCTGTGCCAGCCGCTGCAGATCAATGACGGCACGTGGGCCGTGCATTCCGGCTGGCTGTTGACAGGTCCCAAGCGCAGCATGGCAGAAGGCGAATGGTTGCTGGATCTCGACATTATCCAGCCGCAAACGGCCAAACTCGATATCGAGATCGTCGCCAATTCGGGTCTCGATTTTATACAGGTCATGACGCTGGTTGGTTCGTTCACCGGAGCCGTGTGTGTGGCCATCAAGCGGGAGCATCGCTTCATCGAATTGCGCGTTCGCATTCACGAGCGCTCTCCAGAAGACCGCTGGCTGCGTCCCCGCAACATTTCCATGCGGCGGGTATCATGAGACGAGAGCTGAGATTTGCATCCACGCTCCTGCGGGTCGGCCAAGCAGAAAAAGCGGCAACCAGAGTCGATACACCGGTCAATGCTCTCGCCGAGGCGGATGCCGCGCGCGACCGGCGCGATTGGGCGGCGGCCGCCTTCTATTATCAACAGGCGCTGGAGCAAAATCCCGCGCGAATATCACTGTATGTGCAGCTGGGTCATGCTCACAAGGAGAATGGCGATTTCGATGCGGCGCTCGACGCATATCAGCGCTTCCTCACGGGAGAGCCAGACGACGTCGACATTCACCTGCAGCTCGGCCACCTCTACAATCGGATGGATGACTGGGAATCCGCGCTTCCATGGTACGAGCAAGCCCATGTGCTCGCCCCCGATAATGCTGATGTCGCCGCTCATCTGGAGTCGGCACGTCTCAGGCTTTCGCGCATAGACATAGAACGCAAACGCCAGAATGCGATGGAACTGCTTCAGTCGCGGTGTTGGCGTCAGGCGCGGGCGCAATTGCGCGATCTGGTCGAGACGGATGGCGAAATCGACCTGATTGCCGTCTACGCCAATGCGACGAAGGAAGCCGGCGATTTCGATGAGGCGCTGAAGCTCTACGATGTCTATCGCGAATATGCGCAAAATCTCGATGCAGCGTCAGTGATCGACGTCGAAATCCAGACTGCACACCTGTACAAGGCCATGCGGGATATCGAAGCGGCATTGCGGTATTACATCCGCGCACGCGATGCGGAGTTTGGCCTCTATGGCCATGTCACGCCGGATTCGGTCGCGAGCCGAGAAATCCGCGCCTGCATGGCGGAGATTTATACCTGCTTCTGGCATGCCGATTGATATCGGCATCAGCCGCTTTCGTGATCCCTGATGGCGGTGACCATGAGCCAGCCCAGCAGATAGCAAAGACTCAGGGACAGAAAAACGACCGTAACGTTCTTCAGCGCATAAGGCATCTCTGCCTCGTCAGGCATCTGCGGTGGAACAACGACCTCAAGATAGAGCTGTTGGCGGCGGGCATCGGCTCGGGCTGCTTCGAGCGCATCGAGCGCGGCAACGAGCGCCTTGTTGGAAAACTCCCTCATCAGGACGAGACTTTCGTAATCTGCAATTCTGGGCGCGACGGATTTGTCGGATCCGACCATTTTTGCTCGCTCATTCTCGATCTGCTGCTCCAGTGCCGCGACCTGGCTCGTCAGAAAGGGAATGGAGTTACTATCCGGCGCAGTCTTGCGCGTCTCTGCAAGGCGTGCCCGCGTATTGGCGAGAGCGGACGTCAGATTGCTGATGAGATCGATCATCGACATGGAGCTGGCATTCGGATCGACCATCAGCTCCTTGTTTCTGAAGTTTGTTATGTTTCTTTGGGCATCAATGACCCGCTGCTGCGCCTGCTGCACCTCGCCATCGGCAAAGCGAACCGCATCGCCACGGGCGCGATTGTTGAGCCTGTCAAGAAGATCGCCGCCAAGTGCCAGCAATGAGGCGTTCATATCCGCGGCATCCTGCGCGTGAAAGGCTGTCGTCCGTAGGACGGTGATGCCTGTGGTGTCGTTGTGAATGACAGACACCCGGCTCGAATAGTAATTAAAGAGCTGTTCCTCGCTGTTGTTTTCCCAGAAGCGGGGAAAACGCGTCAGCCAGTCCGCCTGCGGACTGCCAAAAATAGCACGTACGGGAAGCTTTTCGGCAAGTTCCTTCAGCGCCTGGCGGGAGCGGATATATTCCTGCACGGAAAAAGTATCGTCCTGCGAGCGCGTTATCCCGCTGTTCTGCAGCAGAGAACCGAAGACATTGGAGGATGGCGGCGCGGCCATGCGGACGACGAAAGAGGATTCGGACACATAGATTGGAGCGGCGATGAATGCGTAATAGGCGCTGACCGCCAGGGTAGGGGCAACAACCGCTAGCAGATAAACGCTTAGACGGCCGTAACGCTTGCGACGCTTTCGGGCTCTTGCAGGTCCGGCAATCGAAGTTGCAATCACGCGGTGGAAAGGCTGCCGGCGCTGATCTGCATCGACTTTCTTGTTTTGGGTCTCGGGGTTAATCAGAGCCATGACCATGCCCTTTCTGATGATCGGCTGTCGTTGCAGATCCGCGAGCGGACGTCACGGACGCTAATTGTCCGAGCCCGGCGCAATGAAGATTGAGCGGTTGCCCTTCGCCGGTATCGTTGACCGACCGTCCGATGGAGACGGGGTAGCGACCAGGAGGGCTTCGGATGCATCAGGTATCGGCAAACGCGCGCGGAGGGTCGCAGTTCATTGACGGGTTGAAGATTCAGGGGCGCGTCCTTGGTGCGCTGATCATGCGCGAAATGCTCATACGCTACGGGCGGGAAAACATCGGCTTCCTGTGGCTTGCGCTGGAACCGATGATCCTGACCACGGGTGTCATGATCATGTGGACGCTGCTCAATCATGAGGCGCACGGATTGACCGTCGCGGCTTTCGTTTTGAGCGGCTACATGCCGCTGACGCTCTGGCGCCACATAACCGGTCACGCAGTTTCTTGTCTGCGTCAAAATCTGCCCTTGATGTACCATCGCCAAATCCGCCTGGCTGACGCCATAATCGCCCGGACGCTTCTTGAGACTGCCGGCACGACTGCTGCGCTCATCGTCGTCTACACGGTTGCGCGTTTGGCAAACATCATTCCGCCGTTCCAGGATCTTGCTCTGCTTTTGACAGGCTGGCTGTTCATGGCCTGGTTTTCCTTCGGCATCGGCCTTGTCTTTGCGGCTGCTTCGGAGCGTTTCGAATTCGTCGAGAAATTCATTCCGCCGTTCCAATATTTGACGCTGCCGATCTCCGGCATGTTCTTCATGGTGGCCTGGCTTCCCAGCGGCGCCCAGAAGCTGGCGCTCTATGTCCCTCTCGTTCATTGCTTCGAGCTTTTTCGAGCTGGTGTCTTCGGCGATACAGTACAGGCGTTTTATGATGTCGGATTTCTTCTGAAATGCTGCCTGTTCACTACCGCCTTCGGCCTGTTTCTGATCAACGTGGCGCGTAGACACATCAAGTACGAATGATGCAGCGATTGCGCCGCAATTCATGATGCTACTGCTGGGGAGCATAATAGGGCACCTGGGTCTGGAATTCCAAGGAACGCAGCAACGTTTCACGCAACTCCCTGCGGTTGTGCAAAGCATAGTGATTAAAAAAAGTTTCCGCTGATTCCGGTTCCCGCCCAAGAATCCAGCGAAACGCGGCAACGACATCGTGGGAATCGATCGGATCGCCGAAATGACTGTGGGCCGGACTGCTAATTTTTGCGAAAAGATAGGGTAATGCTCCATGCAGAATATCGAGGCTGAACCTATGAAGGTTTGGGTTCGACACGGTTGTCCGCGTGAAAGCGTCCATAAGGCCAGAATAATTGGTGAGGATCGAAATAAGGTCCCTGGACCGCGGCAGGCCTTCAAAGCCGCCGGCGTCGTGAAAGCGCTCTGCCATCTCTTTCCATACCTCGACCGAATAGTGCATCGGTGCAGGTCCATAAAGAGCGGTGTCATCGGAATAGAGATTAATAGGAGGCGTCAGTACACGGCTGTTTTCAATTTGATCCAGGCAGAAGTCGACAAGCATGCGCGACATCGGATAGCGCATCTGCCAGCGACAGAAGTCGATCATATAAGTGTTGCTATCAAGAAGTGTGCCACGATAATCGGCAGTGGGCGGAACATCCAGTAAAATCAGCTTCGTATTGGGAAGTTCCTGGTTCAGGAAAATGCAGAATTCTTGCATTCCTTCGATTACGGAAACCCAAAATTCGCGGCAGCCAAAAGGGATAATCTTGAAGATACTGAAGGCTTCCCGCTGCAGGTCTGGTCCCGCCTCCAGAAGTTCGTAAGGTACCGTCAGCAGGGTGTCCCTATAGCGCATGAGCGGAGCGCGCGTGATGCGGCAGAAATCGACTACAAGGATTTTCGGACAGGCTCGCTTCAGCCGCTCCCGGAAGCCTTTGCATGCTTCGAAATTCAGCTTCTTCTTGATCGGCTCGGGCCATGCTTCTATGGCTCTGATGCTGGCTTTCCGCTCGTTCATGAAGCTGGCAATGTTGATACCGTAGCAGAAAAACGAAATCTTGCGGCCCGCAAACGCGTAACGGACGAACTCTTCGCTCGGGCAAGAGCCGTAGTAGGCGATCTCCGCTATGTCATTTATGCGCTTGCTCAATCACGAACTCCGTATATCATGCCCACCGGCGACGGAGCCGCACAGCGAGGCGCTGGTGTGAACTAGAGAGCCGGCTCCCGTTGACGCCGTTTCTTTTCCTTCATTAAGCCCAGCGTCAGTCCAAGCCTCTGAAGGTTTTCGCTGACGTTGTCGGCGCGCTCTTCATGAACGGCAAGAATATTGCCCACCGTCCCGACCTGATAATTCACGTCTAGTTCCTCGGCTGACGTCATGTGGGTCAGTTTGTTTTGGGCGCTATTCCAAATGCGATAACCACATTGCGTGAGTTGTTGATGGATTTCTCCGGGCGTAGTTTTCGACAGAACGGCGAGCATGTCCCGGTTTATTTCCATCAAGAGCGACGGCTTGTGCGATGCGAGCGTTTTCAGCGCTCCCGTGAGAAACAGCCCTTCAGCACCCTCGATATCGATTTTCATGACATCGGGACGCAAACTACCGATGATATGATCGAGAGTCTCGACTTTAGTCACACGGCCGACCATGGCGCCGGCCGAATTCGTCACCAGCCGCGTCGCTCCGGCGTTGACAGTATCCTCGGCATCATTGAGCTGTAGTTCCCCTGCCACATCAGCTAGCGCAAGCTGGCGAACGCTAACGCGATCTTCAAAGCCGTTTTCCAGGATTGAACGGTTGAATAGATCCCACAGTTTCGGAAGCGGTTCGAAGGCAAGGACCGTTCCCTTGAAGGACGGTTGCGCTGCGACGGAGAGCGAGTAGTATCCAACATTGCCGCCGACATCGACAAACTGACCGGTCTCTGGCAAAATGGCCTTGACCAGATCAATATCGAATTTTTCGTATTCGCCGCTCATTATGCCGAAGGATATATGATATTGGCGTAGGTCAAGATACAGTTTGAAGTTGTACTTGGTCTCGAACAGAACGATAAGCGATTTCGGCACGAAATTGTTGAAAAGCAGTTCGCTATGGCGATGATGGAATTCGTGAGAGCTGAGAAAACGCCGACGATGCTCTTCAAGAGAAATGTCGGTCAGCTGCAATAGATTCTGTCCGATAACGTTACGTTCGTCCTCGTTCATTCCGCGACCGAGGATGAATTTGTAGCAGTTCTCAATGTCGTAAAAGCTTGTCACTTCGCTGCTCCCAGATATTGGATCAACCGTCTTTATCTCTTTGCTGTCTTTCGCCAGCACCGCCGCCTCTCACTGCAAAATCGCCGAGGTAGGGAATCTCTCGATACGCCGCGAAGCGCGTTGAGCAGCATGGCGTCGTGGCGAAAAATCGGCCTCAATCAACGCCTCCAGATCATCGAAATGCGTATCCCACCCGCTTGATGACCCGGGCTTCATTCGGCGTTGCGGAGAGGCTGCAATCATATCCAGCGCGGCTCTCCAGCTCAGCCCGTCTAGGGGGTCCAGAAAGATGGCGGGCTGTCCGGCGGCAGCTTCGCGATGGGCGCTGATGTTGGAGGCGATGACCGGTGTGCCGAGCGCGATAGCCTCGGCGACAGGCATGCCATATCCCTCCGTGAAGGAAGGCGCGAGAAGGGCGGCCGCGCCCGCCACCAGCCGCGCCAAGGCGGCATCCTCCAGCCCCGGCACTTCGATGACGAGGCCGGGCAGGGCAGGGCATCGCTCCAGCATTGCCAGGATGTGGCTGTTTTCCCATCCCCTCTTGCCGACGATGACCAGCCGTGGCGCCTTCGGCCCGTCACGCTCAGCCAGATATTGCCACAGATGCAGCAACAACATGTGATTCTTGCGCGGTTCGATCGTTCCGAGCGTCACGAAATATGGCTGCTGTGGGCGCGGCATGTCCGATGACGGCGACAGGAAGCATTGTTCGACACCGGGAGGCAGGACGGCGATAGAGGGTAACTTTCGATTGCTTTCCTGGGCAAAGGTGCGCAAAGCGCGTGCCGTTACCTGGGAGTTGCAAAGCACCAGCGACGCATGTTTCAGCACCGTCTCCATCCTGCGGCGATGCCGCTCCGGCTCCTCGGGTCTAACGAATTCCGGATGCGATAGCGGAATGAGATCATGGACGTAGAAGACGCCGTTTCTGCCGGCTTCTCGAAGCCAGGAGAAAGCCGATGTCCGCTCCAGCCGGCTGTGTGATACGTGGACAAAAGAAGCCCTGTCCGGCAACGCCAGGCCATGAGCGAAATGATTGGCGACGGCATGCGCAATCTTGCGCAGCTTTTGCGTATGAGCCTCGCCTGCTTTTACTTCCGACGCCGACTGCCACCTGATCTTGCCATCGATGGCGGCGAAAATCCGTTCGAGAAGGGCGGACTGTGCGGGCGATATCTCCGTTGCTGCCCAGCGGCTATTGAGCATGGAGACCAACTTGTCTGCCCGCTCGGACGGAACGGTGACGGCGCTGTTATGACCGGTTTCGACAAACCACGACGGTGGCGGAAACGCACCGAGATCGGTCAAGGCAGTCCGTTTGCGGCGCTCGTTCAGCCAATTCGCATAATGAAGCTCATAGCGATCGATGCCGGTGGGCGTCGGGCAATGCGACCGTTCCATCAATCGCGAGATGTCCATAACGACCGGCTTCATCATTTTTTTCTCGCCTCGAGCATGTGGATGACCTGTGCCAGCCAGCGCCGCCGCGACGGATTGGGAGCGATGCCCTGGCGGGAACGATAGAGTTCGGCGACCACGTCTTCCGCCTCGCACGGGAGATTGGTGATGTTCGACCAATATCGCGGATAGAGGATGAGTGTGCCGGCGACGAGGGCGTCGAGCGTTAAAGCGCGCTTTCGCCGCAACGAAACGACCGAATCCCGTGTGAGGCCCCAGCCGGCATAGAAGGGGAGACCGTGACACCATACCGGCTTTTCTCGCAGCAGGGCTTCGAACCCGATCTGCGATGTTGCGACATGAATCTCGTCGACAACGCCGAGGAGATTGTCCAGATCGACATTGCCGATGACGAGATCGGCAGCTTCCGCCTCCGCCGGTGGCCATGGAGACGGATGTCGGCCAGCTGCCTTCGCCAGAAGATCGGGGTGTTGCTTGTAGATGATGAATGCCGCAGGTCTTGCGCGCCGGACGGCTTTGAGCAGTTCGATATCGGATGGATGACTTGCCATGCCGAACCGCAGCGAAGCATCGTTCGGCACCTGCCCGGCCACCAGAACGATATCGCGGCCTTCGGCCAGAGCACGATAATCCGGCGCCGGCTGCGGCGGCAGATTGTATTTGGTGATGCCCATCGAGACGATGGCCTGCCGCAAGCGCTTTGCGCGCGCAAGAAGCGCATCGTCGAAATTCGCCCCGTTCAGGATCGTCTCCAGCCGGCTTGGAGCTGAGGCATCGAAATAGATGCCTTGGTCGTCGAAGCAGAGCGAAGATGGGGGCACCAGCGAGCTGCCGAGGCCGGAGGAGCGAATGAAGCCATCTTCAACCCGAATGATCGGCAATCTCTTGCCCTGCTTCCACAAAATGGATTCATCGGGAGGAGTGGCGTTCCCCCAAAGGACGATGGTGTCCGCACTCTGAATCTCCGAGGCGCTCGGATTGGTGGCGAATTGCACCTGCGACCGGGGGCTGCTTAGATAGCTGCGCATGACCGCGCGTTTGTGAAGCGAAAAATTGACGCAAAGGTAACGGCCGGAGAGCGATCGGGCGCGCGTGCGCCATTCCAGCAGCCGTTCGACTGCTTGCTCTGCCGTGATCGGGCTGCGCGAGACGGGATCGACATAACGGGAATATTGAAAGAAAGCAGCAGCAGCAAACTCGTCTATGCTGACATGGCGTGCACGACGCGAGCGCGCCGTCGTTGCGACCGTGCCTACGGCGCGGTCCGCAGTCAGTCCCCAGCCGGCATAGGCGGGCATGCCGAAGGTAACGACAGGTATTTCCCGCAGAAGCGCTTCCAGCCCGAGTTGGCTTGATACGGTCCAGACCTCATCCACCATATCCAGCAGGGAATGCGTCGAGACAGGGCGGTCCACAAGCTGCACGCCTGCCGTTCGGGCGAGGGGTTGAAGAAAACCCCGAGCCTGGCCTGCGATGACGTCGGGATGGCATTTGACGATGATATCGGCATTTTCCACGGCAAGAGCCGCCGTCCACATTCTTGCGAAAGTCGCGGCATCGGCACCGGCGCTTTCCACAGCGTGATTTCCCATCACCTCGTCTACAAGCAGGATCCGTCTGCGACGGCTCCGGCGAAGCGAAATGCTCTCGTCCCGCAGCTGATTGTCTTGGGATAACCGTTCGCGAATGATCCATCGCCGCAGGTCGCGGGCGCGCTGAATATCCGTGTCGGATGGCGCATTTTGAAGCAGCGCCTCCAATCGGGAGGGCTGGCGGGCAGAAGAATGAATACCGAGATCGTCGGCGACGATGGAGACCGGCGATGTGGCGTCCTGACCGGTCGATTGCAGGAAGCCGCCTGCCACCGTCCAGAAGGGCAGACCTTGCACCTGCGCATAGAGGCGCGCCAGGCGGGCAAGCGGTCCGTCTCCCCAACTGACGACACCATCGGCGGCACCCATCGTCAATTCGATCGGCTTGAGCGAGGCGGAGAAGGCGGGGCCGATGAGAGGAAACCGTTGACGTGTCGGAAGGAAAGCGAGCAGTCGAGCGTTCATGGGGGGCAACCAGGACGGCTGCTCGTCTGCCTTTGTCGAGGACCGCGCCTCCTGGGGAAAGATCGTCGAATCTATGTGCATATAAGTCCCCCCAAAAGATGTTCGCTAAAAGCGACGGCTCGCGCCTGAACGAAACAGCCTGCGATGTCTGCTCACGGCTGGTTGCATGAGCGGAACCGCTTTGGGGGACATGAAACGCAACGGTAACTGGAGGACATCTTCCGGTATCGAAAATGGGAGGTTGCGCCGCCTACCCAGGAGAAATTTCAAGAGGCTTCGGCAAAACCGGCCGATGAACAGGTCTGGACGGCCATCCCAGGCAAGGTTACTGCCGATATGCTGCAAGATGCCTCCGAACTTTCCCATTCCGAATTCCTTGAACCAGCAATGAGGGTAAAACGGCTGATCGAATGGCAGTTATTGCCGCCACAATTCGGCCTCGCCATACGGATCGCGTCGCCAAAGTATTAATTGCGACAGAAGCCAAATTATTCTTGTTTCCGTATGTAAAAATTTCGAAAACGCGGAAATATATTTGACTTTCAAAGGATATATGGGAATCTCTTGCTAAATAAATTGCCATCGACATCGTCGTGCCCGTTGGTTGGGATGATGAGCCAAAACGATGGAAACCGGCTGACTGCGGTTGCTCAATCGGAGCTCCGGAAGGGCAGCGGCGGAGTGGTCCTCACCATTCCAAGAGAGATTTGATGGTCCCAAATGAGCCGTATCGAGAATAACAAGGAATTCACTGATTTCGTTAGGCTGGTGAATGCACGCTCATCCGGCGCCGTCATAGGTCAACCGGTTTCCTGGCCGCGTTCTGTCGCGCAATGGGCTCGATCACAATTGCTGTTATTGCTGATCGTCGTCGTTCCCGGCTTGCTCGGGGCGATTTATTACGGTTTCATCTGCTCCGATCAGTATGTTTCCGAAACTCAGTTCGTCGTGCGCAGCCCGAACAGGAACGCCGCTGGCCTGCTTAGCGGGTTCCTGCAGAGCACCGGATTCGTTCGCGCGCAGGATGACAGCTACATCGTCACCGAGTTCATCAAGTCGCGCGCCGCTGTCGACGCCTTGGTAAAGAGGGACGGTCTAATGGAAATCCTCTCTCGCCCCGAGGGAGATCTCCTCAGCCGCTACCCGCTGCCTTGGGCGGAAGCCAATAATGAGGAGTTGTATCGGCATTATCTTCGTTTCATCAATGTACACACCGACAGCGGCAGCGGCGTGACGACACTGGATGCACGCGCATTTCGTGCCGAAGACGCCTATCGCCTGGCCAATGCCCTGGTTCAGCACGCGGAAGAACTCATCAACCGTCTTAATGATCGGGCGCGCGAAGATGCCATCCGTTACGCGCAGATCGAGGTGAACGACAGCCAGACAAGACTGTCCAACATGCAAAAAAGCCTGACGGAATTCCGCAATCGCGAAGCGCTTGTCGACCCAAGCAAGCAATCGTCTGCCGCCTTGGACATGATTGCCCGTCTTTCGGATGATCTGGCCGACAGCAAGGCGCGTCTTTCTGCGCTGCAAGAACAGGCGCCGCAAAGTCCGCAAGGGGAGGCGCTGAGCGCGCGCGTGGCGGCGATGGAACGGCAGATCAGCGATGAACGGGCACGTATCGTCGGGAGTGACGGCTCGATGGCACCTCGCATCGCGCAATATGAGCAGCTGCTGCTGGAGAGGGAAATGGCAGCGAAGATGCTAACATCGGCGACCGTTTCCCTGGAAAATGCCAGGATCGATGCGCAGCGGCAACAATTGTATCTGGAGCGAATCGCCGATCCGAATTTGCCCGATCATGCGCTCTACCCGAAGCGCCTCGGTTCGTTTCTGATGCTGCTTGCGGTTTGTTTTGCGACCTTCTGGATCGTGCGATTCTTCATGATCCAGGTACACGAGCACGCGGCTCAGCAATGACCGGTCTCCCTTCCAGTCTCACGCAGATCACGTCCCCGGGGACGCCGGCGCCGAAGAGCGAAATGCCCTGGCACGAAGATGGCATTGTCGGCGTGTTCGACCTCGTCAAGGAATATGAGGTGCATGGCCGGATGCGCCGCGTGGTCGATGGCGTGACATTCAAGATTGGCCGCGGTGAAAAGATTGCCGTCCTCGGACACAATGGGGCCGGCAAGTCAACGCTCGTACGCATGATCGCTGGGATAGAGGAGCCGACGTCGGGCAAGGTCGTGCGCAACATGTCGATGTCGTGGCCCATTGCCTTGAGCGGTGGCTTCGGCGGTTCGATGACTGGCTACGACTGCATGCGCTTCCTGTCGCGCATCTATGACAAGCCGTTCGATGAAATTCGCGATGTGGTAGAGGATTTCAGTGAGCTTGGCCGCTATCTGCGCATGCCTCTCAGGACCTATTCCTCAGGCATGCGAGCGCGGCTCGCCTTCGGCATGTCGCTTGCCATCGATTTCGATTGCTATCTCATCGACGAGGTATTGGCGGTTGGCGATAAACGCTTCCAACTCCGCTGTTTTGAGGAGCTTTTCGTTAAACGCAAGGATCGCTCGATGATCATTGTGGGACATAATCTCAATGTGATCGGCGAGCTGTGCAAGTCGGCGCTCGTGTTGAAGAATGGCCGCGGCCGCGTTTTCGACGACATCGAAGCGGCATTTCGCATTTACTCCACTTTGTAAGCCGGCCGATGGTTGGTTGTGTGGATCGGCAACAGTAGTGCACGCCATGTTTGCAAATTGACACAATATCGAGCGGCGGAATGCACCGCGTTTAAGCGCTTGCCGGGGCCTGGTCGTATATAGATAGCGGCATTCCGGGCGCTGACGCAGGCTCCCAGCTAAACCTCATCATGTATTAGAATAATTGAAATGAATGTAGCGGGCAGATTGTTTTAGCTGCAAGCCAGCGTGTCCGCTTGGCTACTCCATTTTACCGGCCGACCTTGTGCACGCAACAAACCTCCGACAATTCGATCGAGGTAAATTAGTAACTACTTCTGCAACCTGTGCCCGTAGACATGTCGAATATATTTGCCGAGAGCGATTATTTTGTCCGATATCGTCGCTCGGGATTTTCAACCTGTGGCCGCGCTACGAAGAGGTAGGAATCTGTATAACATCGTCACTATCTGTACTGTCGCGCTAAAATTCATCGTGCTAATTTAATTATAATTAATGCAACTTGCGATGAATGGTCTTGCTTCTCGAAGTGGGCGCGAGAGCAAAGGAATGGAGTCGTCAAAACGAACGCTAGAAAAAAGTAGCCTAGATAGAAATCACGTGTTAGCGATGGCTAATATGCAACCTGAGATTTTGAGTAGGATTAGCGGATGGCGATGTTGGAAAGAGTTGTCGAGCAATGCGTTGGCACTTTCGAGGTGTATTCCCGGGATGCAATCATTCGCAACCTTGACATGCTTGAACCAAACTGGAAATGGGCGGTTCCTTCGGAAACCTCAGGCGATTATTCCTTCAAATTCAGCAAGCAACCGCTTCAGTCGGCCTCGATCATAAGCGCCGAGCATTCGGCCGGCCTCGAGGGAACCGCGAAGCAGGACTTGCCGCGCGTCAGCATCGTATTTGTTCTCGCGGGGGAAATAGAGATCAATCACCGGCGGATGCGCAAGTCCTTGCGCATTCCTGCCAATTATGTCGCCAGCATCAGCGATCGGGCGGGCAAGCGGCTGGAGATTAAGCCGCGCAGCTCCTGGCTGCTGTTTCAGATCCCGGAATCCGTAATCCGCCAGCATTTCGAGGAGCTGACCGGCAAGCCCTATGTGCAGGAATTTGCGCTGGCACCGGTGAGCTTCCGTCAAGGCGGCGCGCAAGGGCTCTATCAAACGCTGCGCCAGGCCGAGAAGGATTTGACGACCGCTCGCCAGACCGAACGGATGATGCTCGCCAAGGCTTACAGCGAACTCCTGCTGGTCAAGCTGTTTGCCAAGCTGCCGCACAATCTGTCCGATGCCTTCAATCGCGGCACGCTTGAAAACGCGCCACGGCAGCTCCTGAGGGCGGAGGCGTTCATGCGCGACAATCTGCACAACGCCATCATGCTGGAGGATCTCGCGAACGCCGCGAGCTGCAGCCCGCGAGCGCTGCAACGCATGTTCAAGACCTACCGTGGCGATACGCCCATGGGAATCCTCTGCAACTACCGGCTGGCTGCGGCGCATGGCGCCATCAAGGGTGGTCAGGCCGAAAGCATCACCGATCTCGCCATGAGCCTGCAATTCTCCAATCCCGGGCGATTCTCCGTGCTCTACAAGCACGCTTATGGCTCCAGTCCTTCGTCGATCCTTCGTTTTACCCGGGAGCGCAGCGACGATGCCGGAACGGCCTAGCCTGCCTCGCGCGAGAATACCTCGCCAAAACTGCCTCCATGCCATTCAGGATCGTCGATGCCGTTGAAGTTCGGATTATTGTGCGTTCTCGCCTGCGTTCTTACGGGCTGTGGACTACCGGAGGCCGGCCCCAAGGCCTCCCGCATATTGGAGGAAGCGGCCGCGCGCGCTATGCCACCATTCGCGGTTGTTGATGTGACGTCGACGGCGATGGTCAAGAGCGTCGCTCGACCGGTAGCCAGCTTCGCGGCATATTTCGGTGAGGGCGCACGCGATCCCGGCCTCAGGATCGCGGTTGGTGATGTCGTTTCCGTCAGCCTTTGGGAAGCGCCTCCGGGGAGCTTGTTCGGGATGGCTTCGAGCGCTTCGGGGCAGCAACAGGCGACGGGTAGTTCAGTGACGATCCCGCCGCAAACCATCAACAGCGATGGCACAATCAGTATTCCCTATGTGGGCCGGATCACGGCTGCTGGCCGCACTCCGGCTTCGGTCGAAAAGGCGGTGGTTTCCGGCCTGATGGGCAAGGCGGTGCAGCCACAGGCGTTGGTGACCGTCCAGCAAAGCTCGTCGAACACAGTCACGGTTACAGGCGAGGTGGCCGGCGGTGCGCGCGTCGCGCTTTCGCCCGCCGGCAGCCGAGTACTCGATGCTATTGCCGCCGCGGGAGGACTGCGCGCCGGCGTCAACGACAGCGTCGTCTACCTGACGCGTGGCGGGCGAACAATGCATCTGCCTTTTACCGCGATTGTTCAAAATCCGCGCGAAAACGTGAGATTGCGGCCCGAAGACGTCGTCACTGTCGTGCGCGAGCCGACTACTTACACGATTCTTGGCGCATCAGGTCAGAATGGCGAAGTCCCCTTCAGCGTTCAGCATTTGACCATGGCGAATGCCGTTGCGCGTGCGGGAGGCTTGCAGGATACCCGCGCCGACGCGTCAGGCGTCTTCCTCTTCCGCTACGAGGCGCTTGAGGTTGCCCGCCGCATCGTTGCACCGAGCAATCCGTTGCTGCGCCGTGGTGGACCTGTCCCGATCGTATATCGGTTCAACCTAAAAAACGGCTCGACGCTGCTTGCGATGCAGAACTTCGAGGTTCAGCCGCGAGATATAATTTATATCTCCAATGCCTCGTCGATCGATATCCAGAAGTTCATGGGCCTCTTCCAGGGGGTTACCGGAACGGCTCTATCGGCAGCATCGGTCGGGATATCCGCGTCGGCAGCAAACTGAAGACGACTGAGCAGGGCGGGGACAGGCCGGAGGCGGTTAAGCTCGCTGGATTCGAGGGAGTTTCCTGATGTTGCCCGGCCTGCGGAATGCGTTACGGGCATGCAGGAACGAGAGAGGTACAATGAGTTCTTCGGCACTGCTACATCTTCATGAATTGATGGCGTTCGATCGCCATCAGGCCGAAACGGCCATCTTGCAGCGCGTGAACAGCGCCTACCTCGGAAACCACACGGCTTTGGTGCGCGTGCTTGGCCGCTACAAGCTTTATGTAGACACCCGAGACAGAGGTTTCGGATCCCATGTTCTTCTGGACGGTTTTTGGGAGATCTGGCTGACATTGTTCTGCGCGCGCAACGTCAAGCGCGGTATGACAGCGATCGATGTCGGTGCGAATTTTGGCTACTACTCCCTTCTGCTTGCCGAGCTCGTCGGCACAAGGGGCGAATTGATCGCCGTCGAGCCCAATCCCCATGCCGCCGATTTCCTGCGTCGCAGCGTCGAGCTCAACGGGCTGCTCGGACGGACGCGGATCGAAACATCAGCGCTTGGTGCAACGATATCGGATGAAGCCTCCTTATATGTACCCCATAACGAGCCGAAGAATGCGCTGATCGTTTCGGAGTTGTTTCAACCTCGCGCACAGGACGGTGTCGTCATCAAGGTCCCCTTGACGACCCTCGACGAGATGAGCGCCTCCTGCTCGCGTGTCGACTTCATCAAGATCGACGCGGAGGGGGCGGAGGAGGTCATACTCGAAGGAATGGCCGAGACCATTGCCCGCCATAAGCCGATGCTCGTGGTCGAATTCAATCCTGCCCGCTATGCCGACGCATCCGGTTTTCTCGAACGGCTAGCCGGCATCTACGGAGCAATGCGGCGCCTCGATTTCAGCGGCGAGGCGGTTCCCATCACCAGCGAAGACCTGCTTTCGAAATACGGGGCCGACGATTCGCTGCTCGTCCTGTCGCGTGACAAGCCGGCTTGAGAGTGACGAGGGATTTCCAGATGCTGAAGGAGAGATGGGAGTGAGCCAGACGATCCTTTACGACGGCCTCAATCTTTCTCTGCAAAAGGGCACAGGTGTTGCGACCTATACCCGCAGCCTGCTCTCGGCTTCGCGTTCGCTTGGTTATCAGACCGGGGTTGTCTACGGAATTCCGGGGAGGGTTCCGAAAGACCCGGTATTGCGGGAGGTTGTTCTCTTTGATGCATCCGGCGCCCGCCCGCGCGGAGCATTATCCGAAGCTCGGCATTGGCTGCGCCGTCGCATTGCCGCGCCCTTCGGTGTGAGACCGGTTCCGATCCCACTCGGCGGGACGGTTATTCTTAAATCTCTTCAGGCGCAACTCGGCGATGCGGCC
Organism: Rhizobium sp. ERR 1071; assembly: GCF_007828675.1. NCBI lineage: Bacteria > Pseudomonadati > Pseudomonadota > Alphaproteobacteria > Hyphomicrobiales > Rhizobiaceae > Rhizobium > Rhizobium sp. ERR 1071. Next base: position 669,990 of record NZ_VITM01000004.1, read on the forward strand.
CTGGCCTATGCTTCCAGCGACTTGTTCCATCTCGCGCGCCATCATTTCAAGCGCTACGGCAATAATCTCACAATGAAGTTCGAGGCTCGGCCGGATCTTCTCCATTGCACCTATCCGATGCCGATCGCGGTTAGGAAGGCGCTGAATATCTATACGATCCATGACCTGGTTCCCTTGCGGCTGCCCTATCTGACCGAGGACGACAAGCGCTATCACTACAAGATGCTGCGCTCCCTGGTCCGGCGGGCGGATCATATCGTGACGGTATCCGAAACGTCGCGGGCCGATATTATCAAGGTTCTTGGTGCCGATGAGGCACGCGTCAGCAATACCTATCAGGCCGTTCACGTGCCGGAGCGACTTCGCGAGAAACCGGTCGATGTGGTTGCGGATGAAGTCGCCGGCATCTTCCATCTCGATTGGAAGGGCTATTTCCTTTTCTTCGGCGCTTTCGAGCCGAAGAAGAACATTTCACGGCTGATCGAGGCCTATCTCGCCGCAAAGACATCCAAGCCGCTTATCATCGTCGGTGCTCCGGGATGGAAAGGCGAGGAAACGCGGCAGCTCATCGATGATGACCGGTTTCGCTTCTATCTTCGCGCGGAAGACCGCATCTTGCCGCAACGGCAGATCCAGCGCTTCGATTTCGTATCCTATCCCTTGCTGATCAGCCTGATCAGGGGAGCGCGGGCGGTGCTGTTTCCGTCGCTTTACGAAGGCTTCGGCCTGCCGGTGCTGGAATCCATGCAGCTTGGAACGCCGGTTCTGAGCTCTACGGAGGGATCGATCCCCGAAATAGCCGGAGATGCCGCGCTGCTGGTCGATCCTTATGACACGGAGGAGATGCGCAAGGCGATCGTCAGTCTGGATCAGGATGACGGGCTGTGTGCCTCTTTTGCCAAGTCCGGCCCCAGGCAGGCCGCCCGTTTTTCCACGGATCGATATCAACAGAAGGTGAGCGCGCTTTATGACAGCCTCTTCAACGGATAACCGCAGAAAGAGCGGATCATGACCATCCTCTTTGCATTCGGGATGCCGGGCGTCATGTCCTCGTGGGGTGTTGCCGCGGTGCATGCCCTGGCCCGCGAAGCCTTCGGCGATTACGCGATCATCGCAACCGACACGGTGGAGGACCTCAAGCAGCATGTCGTAGCGCGATCCGGCATGCATGCGGTTCTCGTCTCGCAATTTCCGGAAGCCAGGCTTTCGGAGTTGATCCTCAGGGTCAATGTGCCGTTTCTGTTGTTTCTTGAGGATCCGCTCGACGCGGTCTCATATCTGGCTCGAGCGACCGAGCAGCGGGATATCGGCTTGGTCAGGGCCGTCTCGGCCAGCCTTGCCTGCCTCGAGCCCCTGGCGGGGGCTTCCGGAGGGCTGGTCTTGCGTCGCAACGACATCGGTCAAAAGGGCAGCATAGATCTGCTTTTGAAGACGATAGACCGGCATTTCAGTACTGATCTCAAATTTGAGCAAATCGCGAATGCGCTGCTGCATGTCGGAATGGCGCCTGCCGGACAGCCGTCGCATGCCGAGCCGCCGAAACTGGAGGAGGCTGCGGCGGCGGTGATCGCGGGATATCTGATGCCGCAGGAGGCTGTCCCGGAGGTTAGCGAGGCACTGCGCGAGACGGCAAGGAAGGTTCTCCGCCCTCTGGAATTCGACCGCCGGGAAAGCTCGCGCGCCACGATTTTCTGGCCGCAAGAGACATTTCTGTCAGGCGACAGCCTGGGGCAGGCACTGGACGATCTTGTCGACCTCACCGGAGGAGCCCGGTGCCTCATCTATGGCCCCTATCTTCACTTGCCGCCAGGCCGCTGGAATGCGAAATTTGCCTTCGATGTCGACGAAGATTGTCAGGGGCAGATCCTCACCCTGGAGGTACATGCTGCCGAATTGCTAGGGAGGCTGCGTGTCTGCCCGGAAGGCACTGGCTCTTTCGAGGCGGCGGTGCCGGTCAATATTGTTGACCCACGTACGCCGATCGAAATTCGGCTGATGATGGACAGCGGTGCCATTGAAGGGCGGCTTTCCGCCTGGAGCGTCGAATGGCTGCGGGCGGCTTGACAGCCGTGTGGCGGACTGGCTTTGACGACCGCGGGTGAGCAACGGCTTTCGACGCGTTGACGCGTCATCGGCAGCGGATTCCGTTTTCCGCGCATTATTTTGTTACCCAATATTTCCAGTACCGGGAATTTTGTAAACGAACGTTTCTCGTTCAGATTTTTCCGTATTGGCGCCGCAAAACCCTTCTTTTCAGGCAATCCATAGTTTGTATAAGAATTGAGAAAACGGAATGAATCCTATGAACGTGAATGCCGCACCCGATGTTCTGATAGTCGATGACGACCACGAAATACGCTCCCTCCTAAGCAGATACCTCGAGGAGCAGGGTTTCCGCGTATCGACGGCAAGCGATCTGCGCGGATGCAACGATGCGCTCAACCGACGTCATCCCGATCTCCTCGTCCTGGATGTCATGCTTCCCGATGGGTCTGGCCTCGATCTTTGCCGCGATCTGCGAAATCGCCGTCCTCGGGTACCGGTCATTCTCCTGACCGCCCTGAAAGAAGATATAGATCGCATTCTCGGTCTCGAGATCGGCGCCGACGACTACCTCGGCAAGCCGTTCAATCCGCGCGAACTGGCCGCGCGCATCCGTGCGGTCCTGCGCCGCACGAACGAGGATTCCTCATTGGAGCCCGAGCAGAGGCGCTATCAGTTCGCGAACATGATGCTTGATCCGCAGCTTCGTCGGGTCAGCAGAGAGAGCGGCGAGGTGATTTCGTTGACGGGCGCCGAATTCGACCTTCTGAAGGCATTCCTGGAACGTGCTGGCCGGCTCCTGTCGCGTGATCAGCTGCTCGACCTGACGCAGGGACGTGATCGCGATCCGGCCGATCGCTCCATCGACGTCCTGATGAGCCGGTTGCGCCGCAAGCTTGGAGAAACGGTAGAAGAGCCCATCTTCAGGACGATCCGCAATGGAGGCTATCAGCTCGTCGTTCCGGTAACGGCCATCAAAGGCGATTCATGAGGTCGCTCGGCGCGCGCTTAGCGCTACTTTTGATGACCGCCATCGTTCTGGTCGTCATTTCCTCGTCTTTCGTAGCAAGCCTTGTCATGCGCGGACCGCGGCCGGACATGACGATCGAACGGATGGCCCACCAGCTTTCCATTCTTGCCACGTTCGCAGAGAAAGACAGAACCACCGCAGCATCGGCGGGATTGGTCGTTACCTCCGGACCCGCTGAAGGCCAACGCGACGAGGAGCTGTCGCGCTTCCTAATGGAAGCCCTGCTTCGAATATCCGGCATGCGCGAGGCCGTCATAGTACGCCAGTCGACGGGCGAGATGATCGCGTCGCTGAAGCTTTCCGACGGGAACTGGCTGATCATGCCGATGCCGGACCATGGCCCGCCGCCGGGCGGGTGGAAAATCCTTGTGGGATGGCTCGGTCTTATCATCATCGGCAGCGTGCTCGTCTCCATCTTTGCCGCCTCGAAGATCATGAAGCCGCTGCGTCTGCTGGAGGAGGCGGCGGCGGCGATCAATCCCGACGGTACCCTGCCGCATATAGCGGAAAGCGGACCGGGAGAAATCCGCGCGACCGCGCAGGCCCTCAATGGCCTGTCAGCACGGGTGAAGGCCGCCACGGAAAGCCGTATGCGGCTCGTTGCCGCCGCCGGACACGATCTGCGGACGCCGATGACCCGGATGCGCCTGCGGGCCGAGTTCATCCAGGATGATGAAGAGCGGCGTAAGTGGTTTGCTGATCTCGAGGAGCTCGACAGGATCGCCGACAGCGCGATAGGGCTGGTTCGGGAAGAAATTTCCAAGGACAGTCTGGAGCAGGTCAGGCTCGACAAGATCGTTGGCGATATCGTCACCGAGTTGAAAGCGATCGATATGAACGTCACGAGCGGCGAACTGGAGCAGGCAACGATCAGCGCAGGCCCTCTCGCCGTCACCCGAGCCTTGCGGAATCTGCTCATCAATGCGGCAACGCACGGCCAGTCGGCGACGGTGACGGTGACGCATCTTGGCAATAGAGCCGTTGTGCGAATTGTCGATACCGGGCCTGGTATTCCAGAGGATCGGCTCAATCAGGTGTTCGAACCCTTCTTCCGGATCGACATTGCAAGGCAAAGGTCTTTTCCGGGAGCAGGCCTTGGCATGGCCATTGCGCGTGAAATCGTTACCCGATTCGGGGGGGAAATCACGGTCCGTAACCGTCAGCCGCGTGGATTGGAGCAGGTCGTGTCGTTCAAGAGCGCCGGGGCCAAAGTCGCAAGCTAGAGCAATTCCAGGAAAAGTGCGAAGCGGTTTTCCGTCCGGAATTGCGTGAACCAAAGAGATAGAGCGGTTCAGAGATTCCGTGAAGAGCTGAACCGCTCTAGCACGAGCGACGCGATTCAAGTCATCGTGGCATCGCGGCTTGGCCATCCCTTGCGGGGATGGGATCATCTGACGGAATATCCGTGCGATCAAACAGGCTTTACTTGCGTAGAACTCTCGAAAATTCTACATAAACCAATATTGAAAGTAAGATTATAGAACTTACCAAATAGTTCGTGCCGGCGGAAAAGCCGAGACATTAAATTTCGCCAAAATGCCTTGTTTCAGCAACATTCAGAAATGTCAGTGGCGGCAACTGATGTAAAATCGTGGTCGATCAGCAGCTTGGCTCGAGCAGGCTTTGGTCGCCCCGCATACCCGGCTTCGCCATGACGCCCCCAACACGAATGGCGAAGCCGGATTGCTTTCCGGCTCCGCCGTTGATTTTTTCCCCGAAATATCAGTCTCTTGATAATGCCGCGACAGGGTCCAGCAATGATGCGTTGCGGGCTGGCAGGTAGCCGAAGGTCAGGCCGATCGCGCAGGAGCATGCGAAGGCCAGAATGATCGAACTTGCGGAATAGACGAGCGTGAAGTTCGAGCCGAAATAGTTGAAAGCAAAACCAAAGCCAAGCGCCGTCGCGATGCCGAAAGCACCGCCCAGCAGACATACGAGGATGGCTTCGATCAGGAACTGCTGGAGAATGTCGTGACGTCTCGCGCCGACTGCCATACGCACGCCGATCTCGGCGATACGTTCCGACACCGAGACGAGCATGATGTTCATGACACCGATACCTCCGACCAGCAGCGATATGACGGCGATCGCCGAGACGAGCAGGGTCATCGTCCGGGTCGTGCTGGTAATGGTCTGACGAATATCGTCGGTATTGAGGATAAAGAAATCCTTGGTGCCATGGCGGAGCTCCAGAAACTGGGAGACGGCCGCCTCCGCGGCAACACTTTCGGTATTGTCGGCGACTCGTACCGTGACGCTGCGCAGCGACATATCGCCCAACAGGCGGGCTTGGACACCGGTATAGGGTAGATAGACGGAAAGATTATCACTTGAGCCGAAGCCGCCTTGCTGGGAGGCGATGATGCCGATGATGCGCGCGGGAACCTTGCCGACGAGAATGGTTTGCCCAAGCGGATCGAGCCCCTGATCGGCGAACAAGGTCGCCGCCGTGTTCTGATCGATTACCGCATCCTGCGACAAGCGTTTCACGCTGTCCGCGTCGAAGAATCTGCCCATGATAAGTTTCGATCCCTTCACGGAAAAATACGCGTCTCCCACACCATTGATGAGGGCGTTCGCCTCCATCGAGCCGAATCGCACGGTGCTGCTGGTCGAGACGGTCGGTGTAACAGCCGCGACATAGGTCAATTTCGCCAAAGCATCGGCGTCGGCGACCACCAGGGTCTTGATGCGGCCGGAGCGCGTATCGCCGAAGCTCTTGCCGGGAAAGATTTCCAGCGTGTTGGTGCCGAGGCTATTGATATTTTCCAGAACCTTTCGCTGCGATCCCTCGCCGAGCGCGACGACGCTGACGACCGAGGCTATGCCGATGATAATGCCGAGCATGGTCAGGAACGTGCGCAGCCGATGGGCCTTGAGTGCAAGGACCGCCATTCGGAAGGCTTCCGTCAGCCGGCCGGCCATCTCCCGCCAGCTGGATTTGCCGAAGCCGGCCGCGGTAGCGGAGGCTCGCAATGCTGGAGCTTTGCAGTCTGCACGTCGATCGGCAACAATCCGTCCGTCGGAGATCTCGATGATGCGATCGGCACGCGCGGCGACATTCATGTCGTGGGTGACGATGACGACCGTGTGGCCCTCGCCATGGAGCTCGTCAAGAATACGCAGAACTTCCTCGCCGCTCTGCCGGTCAAGGGCGCCCGTGGGCTCGTCGGCAAGAATGACGTTGCCGTTATTCATCAGGGCGCGCGCGATCGAAACTCGCTGCTGCTGGCCGCCCGAAAGCTGGCCCGGGCGATGGCTGTTTCGTTCACTCATGCCGAGCCGCTCAAGAAGCGCTGCCGCGCGCGCTCGTCTTGTTTCACCTGACTGCCCGGCATAGATGGCCGGTACCTCGACATTGCCGATCGCCGTCAGCTCGGAAAGCAGATGATAGCGTTGAAAGATGAAGCCGAAATGCTCTCTGCGCAGTTTGGATAGCGCATCGCTGTCTAGGCGATGCGTCTCTTCGCCGGCGATCGCATACGTGCCGGAGGTCGGGCGGTCCAATAGACCGATGATGTTCATCAGCGTGGATTTCCCCGAACCGGAAGGCCCGACGATCGCGACCATTTCGCCTTCGGCGATAACAAGATCAACATCCTGCAAGACTGCGATCGTGCGGTCCCCGGATTGATATTCGCGACGCACGCGCTTCAGTTCGATAATCGGAGAAGGCATGGGTCAGAACCCCATTGGAGGGGGAGGGCCGCCACTGTTGTTCTTCGTGATCGCCGTGCTTGCCTCGCCGACCACGACATTCTCTCCTTCGGAGAGACCAGAGAGGATTTCGGCGGAGACGTTGTCGTTGAGACCGACCATGACGTTGCGGCGGATCCTCTTGCCGTTGTCGCTCAAGACCTGAACAGCGCGGGATCCCTCGGCGGATTTGGCGCCCAATGCGGAGGAAGGGATGGTGAGCACATTCTTGGCCTCTCCGAGAACAATGTGAACCTCCGCCGACATGTAGGTGCGAAAGTAATTATCGGGGTTCGGCACTGCAAACACACCGTTGTAGTAGATCGCCGAGGTGGAGGATGACGATGTCGTGCTGCTGCTTGATGACGCTGTGGTCGAGGACGAGGTAATGCTGCTGTCGCTGGTGATCGATTCAGGTGCCGGCTCGATCGACTGCAATGTGGCCTCATACCGGGTATTCGGATCGCCAAGGATGGTGAAATAGATCGGTTGCCCCACCTTGACCTTGACGACATCGGCTTCGGAGATCTCGGTGCGAACGATCATCGTATCGACTTGTCCGAGGATGACGATCGTCGGCGCCGATTGCGCCGCGTTCACCGTCTGGCCCTGCTGGTTGACGATGGCGAGCACCGTGCCGTCCATCGGCGCCGTGATGTGCGTGTAGGAAAGATTCGCGCGCGCGGTTTCCACCGCGACTTCAGCGGATGTGATTTGCGCGTCGAGAGCTGCAATTTGGGCGGTAATCTTCTTGACGTTCGCTTCCGCACTGTCGAGGTCCGCCTTGGAGCCTGCCTGGTTGCGGAATATCGTCTGCTGGCGAACGAGCGTCGTCTGTGCGTTTTCAAGATCGGCCTCGCTTTCCTGACGCTGTGCCCTAACGTTCGCGAGGGAGGCTTGAGCGGTCTTCAGGTCGTTGCTCTGTGTGGTCGAGTCGATTTCGGCAACAAGGCTGTCCTTCTTGACGGTATCGCCAAGCTTGACATGAAGTGCCGTGATCCGACCGGAGACCTGCGCACCGACCGCAACCAGCTTGATCGGCCTGAAGGTGCCGGATGCGAGCACGGCTTCCTCGACATTGCCCCGCATCACCGGCGCCGTGATGGCCGATGTCGTCTGCCTGCCGAAATAGCCGTATCGGAAAGAAAGGAGGCCGATTACGGCAAGGGCAAGGAGACCCGCATAGAGCATGTGCCGCGGTCTGATGCTCCGCTTTGGCAGCGCTCTGGCGGGAAGAGGGCTTGCGTCCTTGGCCCGTTTCGGGTTGACGGTCGGCGGTGTCTTATGTTCCAGGGTGTTCAGCATGAGATTATTTGACCTTGGCCAGATGGGGACCCGTATCGGCGTCAACGACGACAGGCGTGGAGACATCGACCTGTCCGTCCCAACCTCCACCCAGCGCCTTGTTGAGTGCAATATAGTCGGTAGCGATCGATGCTCTGCTCTGGATCACGTTTTCTTCAGCGCTATAGAGCGAGCGTTCGGCATCCAGCACGTCGAGAAAGTCGATAACGCCGGCCTTGTTCATCGTATGCGAGAGGTCCGAGGCCCGGCGGTAGGAGCTGCTGGAGGAGACGAGCTTGCCGTACTTCAGCCGTTCCTGGGTCAGCGATACGATAGCATTCTCGACATCCTCCATGGCCGAAAGAACAGCCGATTGGTAGGCGATAAAATACTGATCCCGTTCGGCCTTGGCGACGTCCACGGCGGCCTTGAGCTGTCCGCCCTGGAAGATCGGTACCGTCAGAGTCGGGCCGAATGTCCATCCGATGGAGGACTTCTTTGCAAGATCGCCGATACTGGCTGCCGACGATGAAATGTCACCGGTCAGGGAGATCGAGGGATAACGATTGGCTTCGGCCTGACCGATCTTCGCGGTATATTGTGCAAGCTGCCGTTCTGCCAGACGAACATCCGGCCGCGAAATCAGAATATTGGCGGGAATGCCGACGGAGACATTCATCTTCGGGCTCGGAATCGGACCGCCGCCCTTGAGCCTGTCCTCAAGCGTGGCCGGAGGCTTGCCCAGCAGCACACCCAGGCGATGGACAGCTTCCGAATAGGAGATTTCGTAGGTTGGGATATCAGCCTCCGTGCTGTTAGCGAGCGCGTCAGCCTTGGCGGTATCGACGCCGGTGGCGCTGCCTGCCTGATATTCTGCATGGGTAAGAGCAGCACTTTCGCGCTGCGATGCGGCGGTGCGCTTGGCCAGATCGCGTAGCGCTTGATATTCACGCGCCTGGACATAATAGGATGCGACATCGCCGATCAGGGTCAGCATGGTGTCGCGCAGCTGCTCATCCGCAGCATCGACGCCGTATTTCGCCGCTTCCGCGGCGCGCTTGTTGCCGCCGAAGAGATCGAGCTCCCAGCTGGCGTCGAACCCCCCGTCATACAATGTGGAAAAGGTTGCATCTGTCGTGCCGCCTTCTGCAGCCGACGTGCGTGTGCGTGCCGCGGAAGCCGTTGCCGATGCCGTTGGCAGCAATGCGCCCCTCTGCTCCCGATAGGTGGCGCGCGCTTCACGGATCTTTGCCTTGGCTGTCGCAACGTCAAGATTGCTGGCGATCGCCTCCGCGATGAGCGCATCAAGGGTCGGATCCTTGAGCTGTTTCCACCATTGCGACAATTGCGGGGTTTGCGAGGGCTTGCTTGTGGCCTTGCTGTCCCAATGCGTCGGCACGGCAAGGGCGGGTGTCTTATAATCCGGCCCTACGACACAGCTTGTCAATGTTCCGACGAATATGGCGGCAATGGCAATATTCGACGGTCCCGTGTTTGAGCGCAAACATATCGGCAAGATTTCCATCCCTGGCTTGTTGATGCAATGCACTGGCCTCGATTGGGGCCAGGAAGACGTGGAGCGTGAGGGAGACCATCGCTTTTCCTCTGCGAAGAAGGAATGGCGGTGCTCACACGCCATTGGTCCGGGAGCGCCGGGCGGGGCGTTCCCGGACCATTCGGCCCGGCGAAGGGCCGCTCCTTCCAACCAACAGGGGCGTCCGGGGGGATCTCGATTGGCTGGAAGCGGAGAGGAAATGGTCTGTCGTGGTGAGGTGGAGGGTTTCGCCCAGAAAGACCCTCCATTGATGATCAGTGGAACGGATGCGGGCCGGGAACGAGCGAGCGCTCCGCGTCCGCCAGTTTGGTGAGCTGATCGGCGTTCAACATGTTGCGCAGAGCCACAGCCTTGTCCTTGAGAGCCTTGGCCTTCGCGGCACGATCCAGTACGCGATCGGCTAGGCGCTCTCCGAAAAGTTGAGCTTGCCCGTCGCTCTGATGAGCAGCCTGGGACGCGGCATCGTCGTCGGGCGCCGGCAGGTCCGGCAGCTCGTTCTTTGCGGGAGTCAGGAGATCGATCAGGGCGCTGGTATAATCCCGCCAGGCGTCGAGCTGGTTACTGCGGACGCCGATCAAGGTTTCGAGCGCTGACAATTTTTCCGCGATCATCAGGGCCGGGTTCGGTCTATGCGGAGGCCCCGGGGGCATGGGCATACCCCCGCCAGCGGCCATCATAGGCCCTTCGGGATGACGGTCCTGGAAATACCAGCCGTCCGATGGCGGGCCGACCGGACCCGGTTGCGCGGTCTCTGCGCCTGCAGGCTTTTGCTGCTGGGATTCGATTTCTGCACCGGCTGCATAAGCTGAAACGGTTGCACCGCCAATTGCCGTTACCAATAAAGCCGCGACGATAAGTCGTTTGTTCATAATCAATGCCTTCGCTACGAGTAACTGCAGCAAAAGCTAATGCGACCTTATGAATGCAATACGTCGATATGTTTCCTAACTTTTCCCGCAAGGGGAATATTGCGAACGAAGTTTGCTGATGGCCTGGCAGCAATGCTTCATTACAATTTCCTCTATTGTCGCCTTAAAGTTCGACTTCCATTGTAACAGCAAGCGACATTCGGGATCGATCGCAGGTCGCAGATAGAGAGAGCTGTCGCTTGGCGACGGCTCTCTCCACAGTGTTCGCTATTCCTTGCTTCCGGAAGCAGCAGATGTCGATTGCTCCGCCTCCTTCAACGCGGCCGCACATTCCTCGCAGCACACTTCCACCGATTTGCCGCCGAGATTGACCTTGATGGTCTCGGTGCCGAGTTCGCAATCGCAAGCGGCACATGTGGTTCTCTTCATCTCATGATCCTTTCCTGATCGATCCCCTTGCCAGGGCGGGATCATAAGAGCCCTGATCATCATGTCGGCGCTGTCAGAATCTTTAGCGAACCGCATAACGCTTGGGCTTCAATTGTGCCGAACGCTGAAATTCCGCCGGTGTCTGCCCGTAGGTCTGTTTGAATGCTGCACTGAAATGGCTGTGGCTGGAAAAGCCGAGATCGAGCCCGAGCATGGTCAGGTCGTCATAGACGCCGAGGAGATCTAGCGCTCGGGCCAGCCGCAACCGCAGCTGATAGCGATAAAGCGGAATGGCTTCTACCTGCTGGAAGACCTGTGTCAGGTAGACGGGCGAGACGCCGACATCCCTGGCGATCTCTGCAAGCGTCCAGCGCCGTGCAAGATCGGACGACAGAACGAGCTTTGCCCGGTCGACGAGCTTCTGCCGGCCGGAACTTGCGCCGGCCGCATGCGATGTCCGCTCGCCCAGAGAACGGCGCACCAAAGTCAACGCCAGTGTTTCGCCTTCAAGGCTCTCGGCTATATTGCGGCTGAGCCCATGGCGAAGCATAGCCACAAGCGCCTGTGCGCGCGGATCGATGCGTCGGCGCTGGCGGCGAAAGATAACGCTTTCACCGGATTGAACCTGTTCCTTCGGTGCAAGCTCCTGAAGAACGCTCTCGTCTATACTAAGATCGAGACAGGAATCACCGCCGTCAACAGGATGACTGATTCGATATTCCTGTCCGTTGTTAAAGAACAACACCTGGTTTGCTTCCGCAACAGTATCAATCTGGCCGACGTGGCGCTTGAAGACGCCACGATAGGGATAGACGAGGCTCGTCTTGTGGGCGCATTCCTCTCCGCTCTTATGCCGGCATTCGCCGTTACAGACGATATCGCGGATGACCACGGTTTTCGTCTTCAGCAGCAAGGCGGTCGAAATTTCTGACATGCCGAACTTCCCCATCCCGGCGTTAACGCCCGTCGCACCAGCGGAGCTTAGCACATCCTGCGCCATTTTTAGTAGCGACTATAAATATGAACATCGCTCCCCTTCTGGCCTCGGGAAAGGCCAATGTCCTTCAACTGATCGTCCGACAGTTCCAGAAGCGCATTGCGGTTCCTGCGCTCGACCATCTTGCGTGCGAGCGTGCGTGCAAGGTCCTGCAACGCCGAAAAAGGCGAGCGTCGAGCCTTGCGGAAAGCGCCGGCCGGTTCGGAAGAGGTGATGATGTTTGTGGCTTGCATGGCGATACTCCATCGGTTGCTTCGATGAGAGCAGTGAACCACTGGAGCCGTGTTCGCGCTGTCAGATAATTTAGCAATCGAACGCGGCTGCAGCCTTTCGGGAAAGTGATTATATTTGTATTTTCCTTGTCGACATAAGTCTTGCAGCAACGATAGTGTCGGCTCTGCTCCGCATGTTGCGACAATCACACTATGCAGGGCGACGATCATTAAGGAGAGTAGGAATGTCGTGGCAACATCCAGTACCCCGGATCACCGCGGAGGAAAGACAACAGCGCCTTTCGAGTCTTCGAAAGCTGCTCGATGCAAAGGGATTGGCCGGCATGTTGCTCGGGCCGACCGAAAGCCTCCGCTACTTTACCGGTCTGGTCTGGCACGCGAGCGAGCGGTTTCTCGGCGCATTGGTGACGCCGACAGAACTCTACTACATCGTACCGGGCTTTGAGCGTAGCAGGGTGGAAACCCTGCCGCATCTGCCGGCGGAAATTGTTGAATGGCAGGAGGAAGAGAGCAGCGCGGCATTGATCGCCCGCTTGCTCGGGAATGCCGGCATCTTGGCGCTCGACGACAGCATGCCGCTTTATTTCTACAACGCCCTGGCGACCGAGCTTGGAGCTGAAAGGCTTGTGAATGGCGGGCCGATCATCAACGGTCTGCGCCGCATCAAGTCTCCGGCCGAAATTGCGCTTATTCAATATGCCATGAACCTGACGCTGGACGTACACAGACAGGCTCATGCCTTGCTCAAGCCGGGAATTCGCGCGTCGGAAGTCGTCGAATTCATCGACCGGCGGCATCGCGAGGCAGGTGCCGATGGTGGCTCGACCTTCTGCATCGTATCCTTCGGCGAAGCCACGTCCCTGCCGCACGGCGCCGACGGCGATCAGACGCTTGGCGAAGATGACGTGATTCTGGCGGATACCGGTACCCGCATCGACGGCTATCATTCCGACCTGACGCGGACCTACAAGCTGAAGAGCGGCGATAGCGCCTTCGAGGATGCATGGGCGATCGAACGGGAGGCGCAGCAGGCCGTTTTCGACGCGGCAAAGCTGGGCGCTGCCTGCTCCAGCCTGGATGATGCGGCGCGCGCTGTACTCGCCAGACACTCGCTTGGCCCCGACTACAAGCTGCCGGGACTGCCGCATCGCGCCGGTCACGGCCTTGGCCTCGAAATTCACGAAGAGCCTTATATCGTGCGCGGCAACACGACCGTGCTGCAGGCGGGCATGTGCTTCTCAAACGAGCCGATGATCGTCTTTCCGAAGAAATTCGGCATCCGGCTCGAGGATCATATCTATATGACGGCGGACGGCCCGCGTTGGTTTACGCAACCATCCAGCGGACCGACGAAGCCGTTTGCAAGCTGAGAATTTCCAGACAGGGCGGCCGTCAAGCCGCCCTTTTTCCATCCTCATCGAAGACATGCAGATGCTGCGCCGGGAAGGAGACGTTCACTTGCGTTCCCGTGCTCAGGGCGGTGCGATCCAGGGTGAATACCTTGAACGGGAGGCCGTGCAGCGAAAGATGCAGGATGATGCCGAAGCCGGTGGGTTCGATGAGTTCAACATTGGCCGTCATGTCGGACGGGTTGGACGATAACACGACATGCTCAGGCCGAATGCCGAGCGTGATCTTCGCAGCGGTTACTAATTTAAGCGGCGCCGGAAGCGAAACGAGCGTGCCATCCCTGAGCTTGACGGCATTGCCCTCGTAAGTCGCATCGAGAAAGTTCATGCCGGGCGAACCAATGAAGCCGGCCACGAAGAGATTGGCGGGGCGGTCGTAGAGTTCGAGCGGGCTGCCGACCTGCTGAACCACCCCGCCATGCATGGCAACGATGCGGTCCGCCAGCGTCATCGCCTCGATCTGATCGTGAGTCACATAGATCGAGGTCGCTTTAAGATCGCCATGCAACTTCTTGATTTCCGCTCGCATCTGCTCACGCAAGCGGGCGTCGAGATTCGACAGCGGCTCGTCGAAGAGGAAGGCTTTCGGCTGGCGCACGATCGCGCGGCCCATGGCGACGCGCTGGCGTTGGCCACCGGAAAGCGCCTTCGGACGGCGCTCCAGCAGCGGATCGAGGCCGAGCTTGGATGCCGCACTGGCGACAGCCTTGGCAATGCCATCCTTGGCCACCTTCCGCAGCCGCAGGCTGTAGCTCATATTGCCGGCGACATTCATATGCGGGTAGAGCGCATAGGACTGAAAGACCATGGCTATGTCGCGGTCCTTCGGATGCAGCTCGTTGACACGATTGTCGGCAATGCGGATTTCGCCGCCGCTGATGTCCTCAAGGCCGGCGATCATGCGAAGCAGGGTGGACTTGCCGCATCCCGAGGGGCCGACAAGAACGACAAACTCCCCATCCTTGATCCTGAGATCGATGTCATGCAGCACCTGCACGTGGCCGTAGGCTTTCTTGACGTTCTGAATATCGATCGATGCCATATGACTAACCCTTGACCGCGCCGGCCGTCAGGCCTTGCACGAGATAGCGTTGGATAAGCAGGAAGAAGAGCGCGGCCGGAATGAGCGCCATGACGCCCGCCGCCATCATCTGCCCGAAATCCACCGAGAATTTCGAGACGAAGGTGAGAAGCCCGACCGGGAATGTCGCGGCTTGAATGCCGTTGATGAGCATCAGCGCGAAAAGCAGCTCGCTCCATGCGGCGGTGAAGACAAAGCCGAGCGTTGCGGCAATGCCGGGTAAGGTCAGCGGCAGGATGATCTGCCGGAAGGCGGTGAACTGCGTCGCGCCGTCGATCATGGCAGCCTCCTCCAGATCCTTCGGAATGCCATCGAAGAAGGATTGCATCAGGAAGGTGGCGAAAGGCACGTTGAAGGCCGTGTAGACGATGACAAGGCCGGTCAGGCTGTTGGTCAGGTGCAGCGGCGTTAGGATCTTGAAGATCGGCGCCACCAGCATGACCAGTGGAAACATCTGCGTCAGCAGCATCAGCGCCACGATCCAGTATTTGGCGCGGAAATTGAAGCGCGAGAGCGCATAACCGGAGAGCGACGCACAGATGGTCACCATGATCGCCGTCGAGGCAGAGACGATCAGGCTGTTCTTGAAGAAGGTCGGAAAGTCACTGTGCTGCAGCACGAAGGCATAGTGTTCCCAGGTCGTGCGCGACGGCCACATGCGTACACCCTCGGTATAGAGCAGATCATTCGGCGTCACCGAGACCTTCAACAGCCAGAAAAGCGGGAAGAGCGCGAAGACCACGTAGCAAAGAATGGCCAGACGATGGGCGATGGTGGGAAGGACGGATCGTCTCATGGCTCAATCCTTGTTCAGCAGGGTCTGACGCAGCAGGATGATCAGCATGGAATAGGCAAGCAGGAGGACCAGCAGCACCAGGGCAATGGCCGAGGCATAGCCGAAATCCAGCCGCTTGAAGGCTTGCGTGAAGATATAGCTCGCGACGATCTGCGTGCGGTCCGCCGGCCCGCCTCCGGTCATAACGACGATCAGATCGGCGAAATTGGAGATCCAGACCGTTCGTAGGAGGATCGTGATGGCGATGGTCGGCGCCAGGAAAGGAAGCGTGATCGAACGAAAGCGCTCGAACCAGCCGGCGCCGTCGATCGAAGCCGCCTCATAAAGATCGCGCGGGATCGCCTGAAGGGCTGCCAGGAGCGTGATCGCGAAAAAAGGAATACCCCACCAGACATTGGCGACAATCGGCCCCCACATCGCGTAGTTCGGATCGGAGAGAATATTGCCCGGCTCGCTCATCAGGCCCATAGCATAGAGCCAATGCGGGATCGGTCCGATGACCGGGTTGAACAGCCAGGACCAGTTGAGGCCGGCGAGGAAAGAAGGAACGGCCCAGGGCAGGAATACCAGCGCCTGAACGATCGATCTGCCGAAAAACGGTTTGTCCAACAGAAGTGCCAGGATCAGCCCGAAGATGAACTGCAGCACCACGGAGGCACCGGTCCACCAAAGTGTATTCTTCAGTGCCCAGTAGAAGGCCTTATCCTTGGAGAGCTCGCGAAAGTGTTCCAGGCCGATGAAGCCGCCGGAAAACGGATTGAGCAGTTGAATATCGCGAAAGGCGTAGGATATGCCGATTGCCAGCGGCACCAGCATCACGGCGATGATGAGGATGAGGGCAGGGGCGCTGTAGAGATAGGGCTCCGAGGCGTCGGCGAGGCGCTTTAGCCACGGCCTGCGGTCGTGGCGCCTCTCGAGCGTGTCGGTGATCGAAGTCATCTGCAAGAGTTCCCATTCGCGGCGTTCGAACGCCGTCTGTTTCAATTGGGCAGAGATGGCGGCGGATCGCTCCGCCGCCGCATGTACGTTCTATTTCTTGGCCAGGAATTTCTGCTGGGCCTTGGTCAGATAATCGGCCCATTGGTCGGCCAGATCCTTCGCCGAGATATCGCCGAGCAATGCCTGCTGCGAGGTCTTGATGGCGAGGGAATCCTTGAAGAAGGCGAATTCCTCAAGATAGGTCGGCATGACGGTGGGAACGGTGTCCTTGTCGGCCAGTTCCTGGAACCAGCCCTTGAACTGATCGCCGGCATAGAAAGGGTCCTTTTCCGCGGCCGTATAGGCCGGCAAGGCGCCGATCTTCTTGTTCCATTCCAGGTTGCCTTCCTTACCTTCAAGGGTCGCGATCAGCTTCCAGGACAGATCCTTGTTCTGGCTTGTCGCGAACATCGACCAGCCGGCATAACCGATGGTCGGGAAGGACTTGCCATCCGGCCCCTTCGGCAGCGGTGCGACGCCGAAATCATCCTTTTTCATGCGTTCGGCGACGGCAATCAAAGCGTCCGGGTCCTGGTCGAGGAAGGCGCAGGTGCCGGAGTAAAAGCCGGCGACGACTTCGTTGAAGCCCCAGTTGACGCTATCCTTCGGCGCATAGCCCTTCTTGTAGAGATCGACCATCCACTCGATGCCCTTGGCCCAGCCGGGGCTGTTCATCGTCGATGTGCCGTCATCCTTGAAGTACTTGTTGTCGCCGGCCATGGAAGCGGCAAAGATCATCCAGCCGTTGAGACCGCCCGGACCGCCGCGCATGCAATAGCCGTACTTACCGGGCAGCTTGGAGATCGCCTCGGATGCCTTGACGAATTCGTCCATCGTCTTTGGCGGCTCGGCGACGCCGGCGTCCTTCAGGATCTTCTTGTTGTAGAACATGGCGCGCAGATAGAAGCCGTAGGGCAGCATATAGGCGGTGTTCTTGACATCCCGGCCGAGCTGAAGCGCTCGAGGCGTCAGTTCGCTCGTATGCTCCCACTTGGCGAGGTATGGCTCGAGGCTTTCGAGCATGCCATTATTGCCATAGAGCGAGAGCCAGGTGTCCGGCATTTCCATCACGTCGGGCGTATCGCCGGCAGAGACCATGGTGGCAAATTTCTGGAAGGCCTCGTTCCAGGGCAGGGAGATGATGTCGACCTTGGTGCCTGGGTTCGCGGCTTCGAACTTTGCGACGATCGACTTGAGCGTCTCGGTGCGCTCCGGGCTGGTGATGACTTCCACGAGCTTCAGAGTCGTATCGGCAAAAGCGGTGCCGCCCATCAAAGCGGTAAAGAGTGCTGCCGTTATCAGTCTTTTCATGTTGGTTCCCCTTTTTGGATTTTCCTCTCAGATTGACGATGTCACGAGGCGGCGGCGATTGCCTCCTCGAGTTCCTTCCACAGGGCCTCGGTTCCTTCGAGGCCGACATGGAGACGTACGGAGCGCGGATTGATGCCAAAAGTATGCGCCGAATTCGGCTGCGCCTTCTGCTGCAGCACGACTTCGCCCGGCACGATCAGACTCTCATGTCCGCCCCAGCTCACACCCAGCTTGAAGAGCTTGAGGCGATCCACGAACGCACGCACGTCGACGCCTTCGCGGAAGATGAATGAAAACAGGCCTGAGGTGCCGTTCAAGCCGGCCGGCAACCGATTGGCGAGACCCGGATGGCAGACCTGTTCGACGACATCGAGCTCCTGCAGCCGCTTGGCGATCGTCAAGGCCGCTGCCTCGTGTGCCTTCATGCGGATCGGCAGCGTGCGAAGCCCGCGGATCAGGAGCCATGCGTCAAAGGGTGAGAGCTTGCCGCCGAGGTAAGGATAGGCTTCTGCCTTCAGCCGCGCGATCATCTCCTTCGACCCGGCAACGACGCCGGCGACCACGTCGCTGTGCCCACCGAGATATTTCGAGGCGGAATGGATGACGAGATCGACGCCGAGCTTCAGCGGCTGCTGGAAGTAAGGCGTTGCCCAGCTATTGTCGATCATCGAGACGACGCCGTGCTGCTTGGCGAGTGCGGCAAGCGCACCGACATCATGCGCTTCCATGACCCAGCTCGTCGGGCTTTCCATGTAGAAGACCTTTGCGCCGGGAAGCGCCTTGGAGACGGCTTCCTCATCGCGGCCGTCGACATAGGTCACCTCGACCTTCATGCGTTTCAGAACCGTGCCGAAGAGACGGAAGGCATCGGGATAGACATGCTTGACCGCAACGATACGGTCGCCCGGTTCGACAAAGCTTAAAACAGCCGACGATATCGCGGCCATGCCGCTGGCAAAACCGAGCGCATCTTCTGCGCCTTCGAGTTTTGCCAGCATCTCCTCGAACAGGCGCACCGTCGGATTGAGGCCGCGCGTATAGGTAGGCCGCACCTTTTCGCCGCGATAGGAGGCGATCATCTCGTCATAGCTGGAGAAGGTAAAAAGCGAGGTCTGGAAGATCGGCGGCACCACGGCATCGGCGAAGTTGCCGTCATCATGAGCGGTGATGAGGGAGGCAAGTTCGAACGGCTCTAACCCGTCAGTCATTTGGACATTTCCTTGATGTCTTCCTCGACCACGTCGAGAATTTTCAATGTTTCGGCGCGCGCTGCCTCGGGATCTTGGTCGACGATCGCGTTGAACAGCGTGCGGTGATAGGGAAAGGAGCGGCGAGCAAAATCCTGCCGATCGAAAGGATGCTCCCAGAAGCGCTCGAAGGTTTCTCTCATCTGTTCGAGAAGCTGCCGGAACAGCGGGTTATGCGTGGCGTCATAGACGGCAAGATGGAAGGCAAGATCCTCAGGCCCGGATGTGCCCTTGGCCATATGGACGCGCTCCATCTCGTTGAGTTTCTCTTCGATGATGACGAGGTCTTCGTCGGTGCGCTTTCTCGCAGCCACCATGCCGGCCTCGCATTCAATGCCGCGGCGGACCTCCAGCGTCTGCAGCAGCGCATCGCGCAGATGTGACGGGTTGAAGGAAAGCGGCATATGGATCGTCGCCTTCGAAACCGGCTTCAGCAAATAGGTGCCGCTGCCTTTGCGCGTCTCCATGACGCCGAGCGCCTGGAAATAGGTGATCACCTCGCGAATGGTGGAGCGCCCCACGGAAAGCGCGGTCATCAACTCGCGCTCGGTCGGAAGCCGGTCGCCTGCCTGCAGCTTGGACGATTCGATGAAGGTCGACAGCGCCTCGATGACTTGCTGCGTCCGGTCGATGGAAGGAAGAGGGGTAAGCATGGGTTTTGTCATGGGACAGTAAATTGGTCTGACATCTGCCATCAGGTCAATATCTTTTTCTTGGCACGGTCATTTTTCCAGCCCTCAAATTTTTAAGGACGGAAAGCGAGCGGTAACGAAGGTTGTTTGCGGCCTTCAAGAGCACCGGCAGCACTGATAGAAGGAACGTGTTGTGAGTCCCGGGCTGGAAGAGAATGGCCGCAAGAGATCGATATTCACGGAAGCTGGAATGCGCGAAATGCGACCATACCGGCTTCGCCGAAGTGTCCGAAACTGACGATCGGCGGGCGACGAGCCGCGATTTCAAGATAGACGAGATGCCGCGCGGCTTTTCCACGGAACGGCCATCGACCGATCCGCGCAAGCATATGGTGCGCTGCCGGTGCGGCTCGGTATTTCCTTTCGAGCAGGACACGATTTATGCACCGGGCGGCGAGCCGCGGCGCAGCAAAGCATAGGCCGAAAAGAAAAAAGCCCCGCACAGGCGAGGCTAAGCTTGTGCCGCTCCGGGGAAATCGGAAGCGACGCGGCATTGTCTAACGGTCGTCTTCTCTCCCGGCTAGGTCAGTTTTGCCGATAGCGGTACGCTCAAGTAAAAAAGCTCTTCATTCGTGAAATGAGATTGGTTTCCAGGCTCTCTCCTAGTGGCTGCAAAGATGCGAGGAAACTATCGTGCCGTGCAATATATTCAGCCAGCGTTCATTTTCCCACGGGCAAAAAGGCAATCACCGCAACGCCTTGCGGTCGTCGAGGCCCGGCTTCTATTGGTTTTCGAGCCTGGCTGCCGGGCCTCGCAGATACTGAAAAACTCGGATACCCACATGCGATTGCTTCGCGCCTTCATCGATTGGATACGCCGCAGACGGCGGCCGGAACAGGAAACGATCCAACATTCCGCCGACGACCCATGGGTTCTGCAGCAGATCGAGAAATTCGAGAGAGAGCTAAAGCGCTAGAGCGGTTCGGGTTTTCACGGAATACCTGAACCGCTCTAACTCTTTGTTTTCACGCAATTCCGGACGGAAAATCGCTGCACACTTTTCCTGGAGTTGCTCTAGCAGGCTCACCGATTCGTAGTCCTGGTGCCTGATCAGCGCCGCAGGACGGTCCCATCTTTGGCGACGAGTTTGCCCGCCTTGTAGACCGCGCGTCCTTTCGGCACCGCGACGACCGCCTCGGGAATATGCTCCGCCTTCAAGGTAACGAAGTCGGCTTTGGCGCCGATCTTCAAGCCATAACCCTCCAGGAGCAGGGCCTTGGCGCCGCTTTCCGTCACGACATCGAAGGCAACCTTCAATTCTTCGTCGGTATAGAAGCCGGACCGATAGCCGATCATCATGGCGCGACCCAGCATGTCGCCGTCGCCATACGGCCACCAGGAGTCGCGAATATTGTCACTGCCACTGAAAACAGTGACGCCGGCAGCCCGAAGCAGGGCGACGGGCGGGAAGGTATGGGCGCCGGGTGCGTTGGTCATGATGGAGACACCGCTCTCGGCGATCAGGGCCGCAGCGCGCTTGGCCGCTTCGATCGAGAGATCGCCAAGTCCGTAGGCGTGGCTGATCGCGACGTGCCCGCCCATGTAAAGCTTACGCGTGCGGGCGCAGATTTGCTCGATGGTGAAGAGGCCGAGCGTGCCGCCGTCATGAAGATGGATGTCCACATCGACGCCATGCTTCTCGGCGACGCCGAAAACCACATCGAGATGTTTTTCGACATCGCGGTCAAAGCTTGCCGGATCGAGCCCGCCCACAAGGTCAGCTCCCAAGGCGATCGCCTCGTCCAAGAGCTTCGGCGTGCCGGGGCTCTTCAGAATGCCGCTTTGCGGAAAGGCAACGAGCTGGATGTCGATCAGGTCGCGGTATTCTTCGCGCACGGCAAGCACGGTCTCCAGCGATTTCAGTCCAACGGAACCGTCCACCATGACATGACTGCGCATATGCGTGCTGCCGTTGGCAATGCAGAGTTCGAGCTGGTTTCTGGCCCTTTCGTCCATCGGCGCGGCCTGCGCCATGTTTTGCGCCTGGAAGGCAACACGTTCGTGGACGTCGAAGCCGTTGGCGCACGGCTTGTGCGGTATCCAGGCATCACCGTAAAAACTGGTGTCGAGATGAATATGCCCTTCGACGAAGCTCGGCACGACGAGGGCACCTTCAAGGTCGATGAGCTGGAAGGCAGAAATCGGTGCTCCAGTCTCGGTCATCGACACGATCCGCCCGCCCGTGACGCCGATGTCCTTGATGGAACCGTCGGCAAGTTTGGCCCGGGTAAAGAGAGTTTCGATCGTGCTCAATTTTTTCTCCATGAATCGATGGCCACCAGTCGCGCGCGAAATGCCTGGGCAGCGGATGTCCTACCGCTCGAAAGCCTCTTTCAGGCCGAAGCTTTTGCGCTCACGTAGGTCAAGATCGGCTTCGATATGCGCGATATGATGCAGCATGAGATGACAGGCCGTGTCGACATCCTTGCGCTCCAGCGCGGTGATGATGTCCCCATGCTCGGAATGGCCGCAACTGGAGGCGCTTGACTGTCCATAAAGTGCAATCACCAGCGAGGAGCGAGCAACAAGCTCCTCCATGAAGCGCTGCATGATGAGATTGCCGGAAATGGCCGCCAGCATCAGATGGAAGTCGCCCGAGGCCTTGATCTCGGCCCGGCGCGCGGATTGACCCCGCTCTCCCATAAGGCGGCCTTCTTCCACGAGGAGCTGCCGGAGCTGTGCGAGCTGGGCCGCGGTGATGTGTTCGGCCGCCGATCGCACTATCCCCGGTTCGACCAGGCGGCGCGCGGCGAATATCTGTCGGGCTTCCTCTGGCGATGGATAGGCGACGAAAGCGCCTCGGTTTTTCTCGACGCTGACGAGCCCTTCATAGGAAAGAGCCTGCAGGGCAGCACGTGCCAGTGTCCGGCTGACGTTGAAGAGAGCGCCAACATCGCTCTCGGACAGTTTCGTGCCCGGTGCGAGCCGCCGCTCCACGATCGCGTCGCGAATGGCCTCGCGGATTTGTTGCGCGCCGCTATCGGTGGCGTCGCTGGGCGTCAAAAGCGCATCTGTTGAAGAGTTCATGATCGGTAGCCTGAGTAACTGGCTGCAATGATAGACAGGTTTCGCGCGGAAGTTAAACGAAATCTGATGCAAATAAGCCGATAAAATGTATACAATATTTTGCATAAATCGCGCACAATAGCCTATTTCCTGTGCAGATTCCTAATTGCCTATCAGAAGGCAAAATTTCTTTGCGGAGAAAAAATTCAGAAATTCCAGCCGGTTAGTCAACCTCCGACAAAACTGGCACGATTGATGCAGTGTCTTTCCCAAACCAAAGGGGAAGATGATGTCGAAAGCGGCAGAGATCGATATAGTGTCCGTTTCGAAGGTCTACGGCACGACCACGGCTGTCCATGCGATCAGCCTGAAGATACCGGCGGGTTCCTATTGCTGTTTCCTCGGCCCCTCCGGCTGCGGCAAGACATCGACCTTGCGCATGATTGCTGGTCACGAGGGGATTTCCTCCGGCGATATCAGGCTCGGCAATACCGTAGTTACCGATTTCCCGCCCGCCAAACGCGGCACGGCGATGATGTTCCAGTCCTATGCGCTGTTTCCTCATCTGGATCTTATCGACAATGTCGCCTTCAGCCTGAAGATGAAGGGCGTTGCCAAGGAAGAGCGCCGCGCAAAGGCGCTCGAAATGCTGAAGCTGATGCAGATGGAAGCCTACGCCACACGCCGTCCGGCCCAACTTTCAGGCGGCCAGCAACAGCGTGTCGCGCTTGCCCGCGCCCTGATCACCGATCCGGAAGCGTTGCTGCTCGACGAGCCACTTTCGGCGCTCGATCCCTTCCTGAAGATCCGCATGCGCGCAGAACTGAAGAAGCTGCAGAAGTCGCTCGGCATCACTTTCGTCCATGTCACGCATAGCCAGGAAGAGGCGATGGCGCTTGCCGATATCATGGTCATCATGAATGACGGCCGGATCGAGCAGGCAGGATCGCCGCGGGAGGTGTTCGAACACCCCGCAACGGCCTTCGTTGCCCGCTTCATGGGTGATCATAATGTCTTGTCCGGCCGCGTAACGTCGAGCGAAGAAGGCTTGATCACCATGACCGTGCCTGAAGGGCAGGGCTTCTCGGTAAACGGGTCAGGTCGGGCCGTCGGCGAAGCCGTCGATATCGCGGTCCGCACCGACCGCGTCCGGCTTTCGCCGCCATCGGACAAAGGGCTGGGCTTCAACGGCGTCGTCTCCAATATCGAATATCGCGGCGCAACGCTGAAGATCACCGTTATCGGTGCTGGCAGCGACGATTTCACCGTCATCGCAAGCAATGACGACGATGCGACTAAATCGCTCACCGTTGGCGATGCTGTCTCACTGAGTTGGGCTCAGAAGGATGCAATCCTTCTCGGCCGTATATCCGCATGAAAATCCGAAGCATTAAAAAAGGGGAACTGACATGACGACTGAAACCAGGACTGAGAAGACCACGAAGGGCATTTCCCGCCGCTCGCTGCTGAAGACCGGCGCTGCCGCTCTCGGCGCTATGGCCGGCTCCGGCGTAATCACCGGTTTTCCGACCATCTGGGCACAATCGAACATCACGCTGCGCCAGTTCGGTACCGGCGTTTCGAACATCAATGCCATTGCGGAGAAGTGCAAGGCCGATCTCGGCATCACGCTCGAGATGACCGCGACCGATTCCGATGCCGCCGCGCAGCGTGCGGTGACGCAGCCGAACAGCTATGACATCGCCGACATCGAATACTGGATCGCCAAAAAGGTCTTCCCGACCGGCGTCTTGCAGCCAATGGACGTCAAGAAGCTGAAATATTACGACAAGATCGTGCCGCTCTTCATCACCGGCAAGCTGAAGCCGGATAGCGTCATTGCGCAGGGCACGGCGCCGCACACCGTCGGCTTCGTCGAAGGACAGGGCTCCAAGAAGTTCGCCAAGGAGCCGACGCAGTGGATGACGATGGTTCCAACCATCTACAACGCCGATACGCTCGGCATCCGCCCGGACCTCACCGGCCGTCCGATCAACAGCTGGGCCGATATTCTCGATCCTGCCTTCAAGGGCAAGACCGCGATCCTCAACATCCCGTCGATCGGCATCATGGATGCCGCGATGATCATGGAAGCCGCCGGCAAGATCAAATATGCCGACAAGGGCAACATGACGAAGGCGGAAATCGACAAGACGATCGACTTCCTGATCAAGACCAAGGGCGATGGCCAGTTCCGTGCCTTCTGGAAGTCCTTCGACGAAAGCGTCAACCTGATGGCATCAGGCGAAGTGGTCATCCAGTCCATGTGGTCGCCCGCGGTTGCTGCCGTCCGCTCCAAGGGCATTGCCTGCACCTTCCAGCCGCTCAAGGAGGGCTATCGCGCCTGGGGTGGCGGTCTCGGCCTTGCCTCGCATCTCAAGGGTGCGCAGCTCGACGCGGCTTATGAATATATCAACTGGTACACCTCCGGCTGGGTCGGCGGCTATCTCAACCGCCAGGGCTACTATTCCGCCTGCATGGAAACGGCCAAGAACTTCATGTCGGCCGATGAATGGGGCTACTGGATCGAGGGCAAGCCGGCGCAGGGCGATATCCTCTCTCCGGAAGGCAAGGTCATGGAGAAGGCCGGCGCCGTTCGCGACGGCGGTTCCTTCGAAACCCGCATGGGTGCGGTTGCCTGCTGGAACTCGGTCATGGACGAGGACCGCTACATGGTTCGTCGCTGGAACGAATTCATCGCTGCCTAAGCTGCGATCGATCATTTCCTCTCCCCGTCCGATACGGGGGGAGGATCCTATCAATGGAGAAGCCGGACTATGGCGACAATCGCTTCCTCGGATGCGGAGCAGGAAACTCAAAAGGCCCGACGCGGCTTCGCCGTGCCCGGCTGGACCGTTGCTTATCTGCAGGCAACGCCGCTGTTTCTCATTCTCGGCTTCTTCTTCCTGTTACCGATCGCCATGATCGGCGTCGTCAGTTTCTGGGATTATGATTTCGCTGGCCTTTATCCGGCATTCCTGACCACGAATTATACCGATACGCTCGGTTCGTGGGTTACGTGGAAAACCTACCTCAACACATTGAAATTCACAGCAATTGTCTGGGCGCTGACGCTCTTCATCGGCTTCTGGGTCGCCTATTTTCTTGCCTTCCATATTCGCCGCACCTCGACGCAGATGATCCTTTTCCTCGTCTGCACCGTGCCCTTCATGACATCCAACATCATCCGCATGATCTCGTGGATACCCGTTCTCGGGCGCAACGGGCTGGTCAATTCGACGCTGATCGAGATGGGCCTCATCCCGCAGCCGATCGAATGGCTGCTCTATTCCGATTTCGCCGTCGTGCTCGCCATGGTCCATCTCTATACGCTCTTCATGGTCACTCCGATCTTCAACACGCTGATGCGTATCGACCGTTCGCTGTTTGAAGCCGCGCGCGATGCCGGCGCCAGCGGATGGCAGGTGTTGTGGAATGTGGTGATCCCGCTTGCCAAGCCCGGAATGGCGATCGGCAGCATCTTCGTCGTCACGCTCGTCATGGCGGATTTTTCCACCGTGCAGGTGATGTCGGGCGGCCAAAGCGCATCCATCGCGCTGATGATGAAGAACCAGATGTCGCTGCTGCAATATCCGGCCGCAGCCGCCAATGCGGTCGTGCTGCTGATCGTCGTGCTGCTGATGGTTGCCGCCATCCTGCGTATCGTCGATATCCGCAAGGAGCTCTAGGATGAACCGTGAAAAGCGCAGCCTGGAATTTTATGTTCTCGCGATCTTCTTCACGATCTTCGTGTTGTTTCTCTATGGCCCACTGTCGGCGGTCATCATCCTGTCTTTCCAGGGGCCGGATGGCGGCTTGACCTTCCCGTTGAATGGCGTCTCACTGCATTGGTTCGCCAATCTTTTTGAGAAGCAGGCGGTCGGCGATTTCGGCGCCTCGTTCCAGCGCTCGCTGATCCTTGGCGTCATGGTCATGATCGTCACCGTCGTTGTGTCGCTGCTGGCAGGGCTAGCCTTTCGCCGCCGGTTCCGCGGATCGACATTCCTGTTCTATGCGACGGTTGCGAGCCTCGTCGTCCCATCCATCATCATCTCGCTCGGGATCGGCGTCGTCTTCCAGCAGGGCGGCATTGCGCCGGCCTGGTATTCCTCTGCCTTCGGCGCGCATTTGACCTGGACCTTGCCTTTCGGCGTGCTGATCATGTTTGCAGTCTTCAACCGGTTTTCGCCGGCCTATGAGGAGGCCGCTCGCGATCTTGGCGCCAGCTCCTGGCAAACCTTCCGTCATGTCGTGCTGCCGATGATCGCACCGAGCCTGATCGGCGTCGGCCTCTTCGGCTTCACGCTGTCTTACGACGAGTTCGCTCGCACCCTGATGACATCGGGCACCTACAACACTCTGCCGCTCGAGATCTACGGCATGACGACGAACGTCACGACGCCGGTGCTCTATGCGCTCGGGACGGTGACGACGCTCTTTTCCTTCACCATCATTCTGCTGGCGCTTGCGGTCATGACCATGCTCGGCCGCCGTCAAGCCAAGAAAAGTTGAGATCATGCGCCTGCTGCTCATCAATCCGAACACCACCGTTTCCATGACGGAGAAGGCGGCCATCGCTGCGCGTGCCGTAGCAGGCCCCGGCACCGAGATCATCGCCGCCACCTCGCAGATGGGGCCGGCTTCGATCGAGGGCTATTACGATGGAGCTATTGCCGTGCCCGGCATGCTGCGCGAGCTGAAGGAGAGGCAGGCTGAAGGTTATGACGCCGCGATCATCTGCTGCTTCGACGACACCGGCCTGGAGCCCGCACGCATGTTTTGCAACGTTCCGGTCGTCGGTCTCTGCGAGGCGGCCGTCGCGACGGCCGGCTTCCTGGCACAGCGCTTTAGCGTGGTGACGACGCTCGAGCGGTCACGCATCCTCATCGACAATCTTGTCCATCGTTATGGCATGGGCGCGCGGGCAAAGGTTCGCGCCTCCGACATCCCTGTGCTCGAGCTTGAAGATTCGTCTTCGGGTGCAATCGGAAAGCTGAGGGCGGAAATCGAGCGCGCGCTTGCCGAAGACGGAGCAGAAGCCATCGTCCTCGGCTGCGCCGGGATGACCGATCTGGCAAGAGAACTACAGTCGATTTACGGCGTCCCGGTCGTGGATGGTGTCGCCGCAGCGGTCAAGCAGGCCGAAGCTTTGGTGTCTCTGGGACTATCCACCAGCAAGCGCAGTTCCTACGCCTCGCCATTGCCAAAGCCCTTTTCGGGGGCAATGCAGGATTTTGCACCGGCACCGGTATTGGCCTAATCTCATCACAATCCAACAGTACCACCTCCAATGATCGCTAAGCGTTGCGATTGGCATATCTTCGCTGCCGGGACTACAATGTCTCGGTAAAGAACGAGAGTCGTGGATTTGGCACAGAGAGCCGGCAAAGCTGATCTTCCCCTGCATGGCGGACGCGTACCGCGCTGGCTTGGCGATCGCATGACGCGCCTGGGCGCTGTCATTACCGAAGCGATCGTGCAGCATTATGGGCGTGACGAGCTGTTTCGCCGTCTCGCCAATCCCTTCTGGTTCCAGTCCTTCGGCGCCGTCATGGGCATGGACTGGCATTCCTCGGGGATCACGACAAGCGTTCTCGGTGCCTTGAAGCGCGGTCTGACGCCGCTTTCCGGCGAACTCGGAATCCACGTTTGCGGCGGCCGCGGTGCGCAGTCGCGCAAGACGCCGGACGAGCTCATCCATATCGGCGATCGCGTCGGCCTCGACGGCGCGTCCCTTGCCATGAAAAGCCGGCTGATCGCGAAGGTGGATAGCGCGGCCGTGCAGGATGGCTTCGATCTCTATCTGCATGGTTTCATCGTCGCCGATGACGGCAAGTGGGTCGTCATCCAGCAGGGCATGAACGATGAACGGCGGCAGGCGCGGCGGTATCATTGGCTATCGGAGGGTTTGACGAACTTCCTGGATTCGCCACACTCTGCCATCGAGGGGCGCGAGCAGGGCGAGATCATTAATCTCGCCGATCGACGCGCCGGCCACTCCCGCGACGGTCAGCTGGATTTGCTCGCTTCCCTGGGGCCGGATAAAATCGTCCGCGAATTCAACGCTCTGGAAGGGAAAGTTCCAGCAATCGGCAAACAAGAAGCGCAACCGATGCTGCCATATCTTATCATGCCGGCACATCACGACGTGCGTCAGGAAGATGTGAACATGCGGCGCCTGCACGGAAATCTTGCTGCGGCTGCCGATCGTGGTCCGGTGGATTTCGAGGATCTGCTTCTGACGCCCGGCGTCGGCGCACGCACTGTAAAAGCTTTGGCGATGGTCGCTGAAGTCGTTCACGGCGCACCTTGCCGCTTCTCCGATCCCGCGCGCTTCTCGCTCGCCCATGGCGGCAAGGACCGGCATCCCTTTCCGGTGCCGCTGAAGGTCTATGACGAGACCATCAATGTGATGAAATCGGCGGTCAGGAAAGGGCGTCTCGGTCGCGACGAAGAATTGTCTGCGCTGAAGCGCCTGGATGACCAATCGAGAATACTGGAGCGCTATGTCACCGGCCCCGATCTCAAGGAGATCGTAGCGGGCGAATTCGACCGCTCCTTCTCCTATGGCGGCCGCAGCGTTTTCGGCTGGGAGCCTCCCGTGGATGCCGAGGACGATGGTGCCGAGGGCGGCCTCCGCTCTTCGAAGAGCTAAGCCGGGTACGGCAGAAGGGAGCGGCTTAGCGCCGCTCCATCATCGACTCATGGCAGCGTATAGCCGATCACATAGTCGCCTGGTTTTGTTCCCACAGAACCGTGACCACCGGCCACCATGACGACATATTGCTTGTCGTCGCTGGCGGTATAGGTCATCGGCGTTGCCTGGCCACCCGCCGGTAGACGCGCCTGCCAGAGTTGTCTCCCGGTCGTCACGTCATATGCCCTGAGATAATCATCCACGGCTGCCCCCAGGAATGCTACTCCGCCCTTGGTGACGATCGGCCCGCCAATGCCGGGAACGCCGACCTTGAAGGGAAGGGGCAGCGGCGTCATATCGTGAACGGTGCCGTTCTTATGCTTGTAGGCGATCTTGCCGGTCTTCAGATCGACACCGGCGACATAGCCCCAAGGCGGTGCTTGACAGGGGATGCCGAGCGGGCTGACGAACGGCCCCATATAGACGCCATAGGGTGAACCTTCGTTTCGGTTCAGCCCCTGTTCGCTACCCTTGTCGCCGGCTCCCTTCGGCGGGATCTCGGCGCGCGGCACGAGTCTCGAGGTGAAGGCGAGATAAGTCGGCATGCCGAACATGATCTGCCGTTCGGGATCGACGGCGACGCTGCCCCAGTTGAAGGTGCCGAAATTGCCGGGGAAGATGATGGAGCCGCGCAGCGACGGGGGCGTGTAGCGGCCTTCATATTGATGCTCATGGAAGGCGATACGGCAGGCGAGCTGATCGAACAGCGAAACGCCCCACATGTCCTTTTCCTGTAAGGGCGGCGGCGAGAAGGTCAGATCGGAGATCGGCTGTGTCGGTGAGGCGTGATCTTCCGGAATGGTGCCGGCGGGAGCCGGAATTTCCTTGAAGGGAATGATCGGCGCGCCGGTACGGCGGTCGAGCACGTAGATATCGCCCTGCTTGGTCGAGGCAACCAGCGCAGGAACCGTGCTGCCGTCGGCCTTGGTCAGATCGACGAGCACGGGCTGGGCCGGCACGTCCATGTCCCAGAGATCGTGATGGACGAATTGCTGCACCCATTTGAGCTGGCCGGTATTGATATCGAGCGCCACAACCGATGAGGAGAAGCGTTCGACATTGGCGCTGCGGCCCATGCCAAGCTGGTCGGGCGTCTGGTTGCCAAGCGGAACATAAACCATGCCGAGCTTTTCGTCGGCGCTTGAAACCGACCAGCTATTCGGTGAGTTGGTCGTATACGTCTGCCCGGCAGGCAGCGGCGCCGTCTGATCGGGATTGCCCGAATCCCAGTTCCAGAGCAGTGCGCCCGTCCGGGCATCGAAGGCGCGGATGACGCCGGATTGCTCCTGGGTGGAATAGTTATCGTTTACCGCGCCGCCAATAATGATCTTGTCGGCGACGATCACGGGCGGCGAGGTCGAATAATAATAGCCCGCCGGATTGTATTTCATGCCGGTTTCAAGATGCAGGGTGCCCTGATTGGCAAAACTCGGACAAACCTTGCCGTTGGCGGCATCGAGCGCGATCAGCCTGGCATCCGAGGTCGGCAGATAGACGCGATCGGCACACGGCGCTCCCGCGGCAACTGCCGTGTCATGGTAATAGGAGACGCCGCGGCAGGTCTGATGCTGTCGGTTGGGGTTCATGCCGGCATTGGCATCGTAGCGCCATTTTTCCTTGCCGTCCGTCGCACCGATGGCGATCGCCAGGCTATGGGGTGTGCAGATGTAAAGCGTGTCGCCGATCTTCAGCGGCGTGACCTGATAGGTCGTCTCGCCAATGTCGTCGGGACGCTTCACATCGCCGGTCTGATAGCGCCAGACTTCTTTGAGGTTCGCGACATTCTGCGCATTGATCTGATCGAGGGGCGAGTAACGCTGGCCGAAGGAGGTTCTGCCATACTGATGCCATTCACCATCCGGCACATCGCCGCCCATCGGGGCATTCGCAGCCATTGTCGTTGGCAGATTACCGGAGAGATCATGTGGATCTGTCGTCATCGAATAGACGGCTACTAGGATGGCGATGATCAAGGGGATCGCGAGCGGCCAGGGATTGGCCCCGTAGTGAACGCCGTCCAGGCTGCGAAAGCCCAGCGGGCGCCGGACCCATGGTATCAATAGCCACAGACCGATCAGAATGATCAACCCGCCGCGCGGGCCGAGTTGCCACCAGTCGAAACCGACCTCCCATATCGCCCATCCAAGCGCTGCCAGCACGAAGATCGCGTAGAACCAGAGCGCGGCGGCTTTCCGCGTATAAAGCAGGATGGCGGTTACCAGGAAGGCAAGACCGGCCAAAAGATAAAAAAGGCTTCCACCGAGCAGTGCAAGCCACAGCCCACCGCCGCCGAGCGCCAGACCGATAAGTGCGAGGATGATCGATGTGATTACGAGGGCCATGATCTGCTCCAATCTAACCGTCGATGAGACAGTGATTACTCGAAGGCTTGCAAACTCGCGCGAAGTCCCTCCGGACCTCGACGGCTGGCTATAACGAAATCGGTGTCTGTAGTTTCGCCGGCAACGAGAGGAGCCACGCCCAGGGCGATTTGGATCGGTTCATCAATCCCCCTAATCAAATCAGAGACTGAACGTCACGATTGCGAGAATGTTCCAATCCACTCACCCGTTCAAGCTTTAGGATCTGTGGACTGATTTGATTAACGAACGTAGTTAATTTTTTAACAATTGTTGAGATACTAATGGAACAGATATTGGAATCAAGGGTTTCCGTGCAGAGCCGGAGGACTATAAATGAATATGAAGATCGTGACTGCCCAATCGGAAGTAGCAACCGAGGACACCGGCACTTATCCGGATGGCATGATGGAACGTATTCTTGTCGAGTTTTCCGCAAGCTCCGAACGGCAGCATCGCAAATCTCACGAGCGTGATTACGGCACGCACAAGGTGCTACGGCCGATCCCGGTCGGGCTTGCTTGAGCGACCGGAAACGCGCTTTCGCTAGATGTAGAGCGGCGCCATTCGCCGCCATGCGCCTGCCTGATGGGCGCGCCCATCCCATACATGCAGCCGATGATCGATCCGCTTGTCGGCTAGCAAGTGGCTCAGATACCGATTGTTGTCGAGGAAGGGATCGGCATCTCCGATCGCCATCACGATGTCGATCTGGCGCAGGCTCTCCAACCGCCGTTCGCAGGCAAGTCTCGGCAGAAAATGCGTCGGGGTGTGAAAATAGATATCGTCGTCGTAATAACCGTCGAATAGATCCGTGAAGGATTCGACATTCGTCGTCAGGTCGTAACGGCCGGAAAAGACGACCAGCTTGCGGAAGAGGTGAGGGTGGCGAAAAACCAGACTCGCGGCTTGGAAAGCGCCGAGGCTGCAGCCGTGAACAATGGTGCACTCGTGCCCGTTCTTCTGCGCCATCAGCGGCAGGACTTCGTTGAGAATATATTCCTCGAAAGCGTTATGTCTGCGAATGCGCTCGGCCGGATGGCGATGGAAACCGTAGAAGGTTTCGGTTGCCAGTCCCTCGATGCAGTAGAGCTGAAGCTGTCCGGCATTCAGCTTGTCCGCGAGGCTGGCGACGATGCCGACCTGCTCATATTCCCAGAAGCGACCGTCGCGGGTGGGAAATACCAATACCTTGGCGCCGGCATGGCCGAACACCAGCAACTCCATGTCGCGATGCAGCCGAGGACTGTACCAGCATAGGTATTCGCGGTTCATAGCACCTTGAAGAATTGCCCGACCTTGTCTCGCAGAATTGCGTTCTGCTGCTCGCCGCCAGTATAATCGAAGTGACCGGCATCCAGAATGAAGATTTCGTTAAATTTCTGCAGCGCATTTGCGACAGAGAACTGGCAGGGTGGCGCGACGGCGGGATCGAAAAGCGCGGGTGCGACAAGCATCGGCACAGTGATACGCTGAGCGGCGATCGCAGCATCGAAGAACCGCAGTGTCTCAAGAACGGTGCCGTGCTTTTGCTGATAGGCCTGAACCGATTGGGCGCTGCCGACTGTTGGCAGTGTCAGCCATAGCTGCCGGTGGCCAAAAGTCGGGACGATGAGATGGCCGCGCCTGATCCGCGCATCGAAAGGAATTGCCAGGGCACCGATGCCGCCACCGAAACTGATGCCGCTATAGCCGATATGGCCGGCAAGCCAGGGATAGAGGGTCTCCAATGTCGAGACGGCGAGCCAAATGTCTTCCACGCAGCCGCCGATGACATAGGTATCGCGGCTTTCGATGCCGCAAAGGACATGGCCCGACGCATCCGAGGGGATTTTCGGGCTGGCGCTGAGGGAGAGCCCGCGGCAGCAGGGAAAAAGGATCGCCGTTTCTTCTACCGGCCAATCGAATTCCGGTTGGTCTCTTCCGCCATATCCGTGTCCGACAACGAGGCCGCGCCGCACCTGTCCGCTGCGGGGAATGAGCAGCCAGCCATTGATCTGAAATAACCCTGTCGACGCGTAGCTGATATCAAAGACGTGCCAATTGTCGTGGCGCAGCTTGCTGTGGCGAAGCTTGGGTTGCGGATCGACGGCGAGAGCCGCCCTGTAGCGCTGCTGCCAGAAATCGTCGAAGCCCGCCGGGGCTTCCGGCGTCTCTATCGCCTGCAACTGTGCAAGCTGCATGCCATAGGTCGGATCAAAATCGAAGGGGTGGGATGTCGGTATGCTCATGGCAAATATTTCGCGTGAGAGGACGGGGAACGCAAGAATAGGGATGGCCGATCCGCAGGCTTTCGGAGCGGCTTACTCCTGTTCATTCATGGATTTTCTGCTTGGGACGGTCGATGCGATAGAGCACGTGCGGTCGCAGAATATGGCCTGGCGGCACGGTGATGTCATCGAAATCACCGCCCTCGACATAGATCATGCCAATTTTCTCCATCACGCGGCGGGAAGGAATGTTGATCGCCGAGGTATAGCCGATCACACAATCAGCCTGCAGTTCCTGCCAGGCGAAATCCAGGCAACGCCGGCTGATTTCCGCCGCGTAACCCTGCCGCCAGTATGCACGCCCCAGAATCCAACCAATCTCCAATGGAAAATCGCCCGGAACTTCCGGACCAGGGCGTGAAAGACCCGCGCCGCCAATCAGTGCGCCATCGGCTTTCCGCTCGACGGCCATGAAGCCGAAACCTTCGTTGGCCAACTGCGCGTTGGCTTCATCGATCAGTTCATCTGTCTCGGCAGCCGTGAGCAGGCTCGGATAGTAATATTGCCGAACCTGCGCATCCGCGTTTACGGCTGCAAAAGGAGCGCGGTCGCTATCCTGCCAAGGCCTGAGAACGAGCCGGGAGGTTTCCAGAGTAAGCATCGTTCTCCCAGGGACGAACGGATTGATCTCGATGGCGCGATCGCGCCCAATCTTTGACAGGGCGGCAGGCTGCGCCGCATCTCCATCGATGAATTCATCATGAAAGTCTATATCTGCCTACCGATATTAGCCTCTGTGCTTTCTGCCGCACAGCTGGAAAGATGACGCAAATAGACTTGGTTTGTTGCGAACTGCTGTCGCTTCCTTGCCTTCGTTGAGGTATAGTGTAAGCATGATCAGGGTCCTAACGATACTTGCGGGAATTTCGATTGCAGGTTCCGCAATGGCGGGTCAAATCACTCAAAGCACCTACAATGTTCAGGATTGCTCGAGTGCGGTGGATCAGGTTCTGTCGACGACCAAGGGACGCCTCCTATCCGTCAAGCCACGTGAGAATCGTTGTATCGTGACTGTGATCGTTCAGCATGGCGAGCAACGACCGGAAAAGGTCGTGGTTCGTGTCGACTACGGCAATAATGACAACAGCCAGGAAAATGGCCAATAACCGAAAGCGGTGAAAGGGACCGCGTGAGAAATGGGCGAAGTCATCCAGTTTCGGCCCGCAGCGAGATACGGCAAGCACCTTGATGCGCAGGCTCGCATGGAAAGGGAGCTGCAGCTTCCCCTTGCAATGGCGAATCAAACCACCCGAAAGGCCGGCCGCGCGAATCCGCCGGATACGTCGACGGCTCCCAACTCAAAAATTGGGCTTCCCATTAGCGGCATCGTCATCGTAGTCGGCTCTATCCTGGTCTATGCGCTGGTGATATCCCATGTCGTCGGCCAGCCACATTATTCGGCTCGGGCCAACCTGATGCCTTCGATTTTTCTGCAAAACTAGACTTGCCCGGCAAGAACCGCTTGATGAAGCAGGTCCGCTATCAAGCAGTTGCGATACGCGCCGCGAACGCATTTTCGGCACTATTCTTTCCTATCGCATGCGCGGAGCACGACGCCGGCAACCAGCCGCAATATAATTGCGGCTCAAGATCGACAAAACTGTCATCCCGCGCGCGGAAGACTGTCATATCAGGCCGACTGTTCGGATATGCGGACTTAAAGAACATGAGAAAGATTTAAGCCTGTTCGTTAAGTGAAGATTCCATCAAATCTGATGTAATCCGCAATAGACGGTGATTTTGGAGAGCATTTATTGTCGCGGCTTAAAATTCAACAGCTACAATGGATCGGCGCAATAGCTGTTATCATGGTTTGCCTGATGATGGCCGGCTCGACGATTGCCTTCAGCCTGTCGGATTACCTCAACTACAAACGCGGCGTGATCGAATTCGGTCGTTTTCATACTGCACTGCATGCGGCCGCGACGATATCGAGAGAGCGCGGTCCTGCAAACAGTCTCATGGGCGCTTCGGAGCGTGAACAAGCGCAATTTGCCGCCGATCTGAAAGCAAGCCGCGAAGCAACCGATAGGGATATCGCCAAGCTTGAAGCGCTCTTTAAAACGGAAATAGACCAGTCCGCTGAAATGCGCAGCGCATTCATGGCGCTTAAGGCTCAGCTGGAGAGCGGCCGCCAGGCGGTCGATGCAGTGGCCGCCTTGCCACGCGGCGAGCGCAGCGGCGCAAAGATCGCAGACGCCATACAGGCGATGTTCCGTGCAGCGGATCGCGCCCAGGATTACCGGGATGTCGCCGGCCGATCGGTCATCGCACTGGCGCCTGAGACAGGCGCCGAAGTCATGCTGACCTCGATGGCCGGAACGCTCAGAGAGCGTGCCGGAAGGCTGGGCTCCTATGTCGTCATAATGCTGGCCTCGCAGGGGCAAGCCCGTTCCCACTATAGAGCTGCGTTCGACAACGAGTTAAACCGGCTTTTTGAAGTGAATGCGCTGCTGAAAACCTATGCGCCCGTTACATTGCAATCGCAGGCTTTGGCAAGGCTGTTGGATCAGGTGACGGTCAGTTACTTTGCCGGAGCGCTGCCTTACGCTCAGCGCGTCGCCTTTGATCCGAATGCGAGCGATGCGCTCACACCCGGAGAGTTCACAGCGAAATACGTGCCTGGAATGAAATCGACCGAGAACCTGCGTGAACTCATCGAAACCGCGGCATTGAATTCTCTTGGAGAAGTACGGCAGAAATCCCTGAGAGCCATGCTGATCTCCGCGCTGCTTGCCGTCATGGCGGTATCGGTTGTGATTGGGTTGGCCTACGTGCTCAGGCGTTCGCTCTTTCGGCCGATGCTGGCCGTCATGCGACAGATCGACGAGATTGCCGTCGGCAACCTTACGACGCCACCACCGATACCTCACGCCGGACGTGAAATGCGGGAGCTGTTCCTGCGTCTTGACCTTTTGCGTGAGCAGCAACGCTTCAAGCGGCACCTGGAAATGGAGCGCAAATCGATGACGGAGGAGTTGAGGCGTCTCTCCCAGACGGATGCACTCACTGGCCTTCTCAATCGGCGCGCATTGGAGGATGCGGTGGAGGAATTGCTCGCGACCCCGACAGCGGGCTCCCGAGGCTTTGCAATCATCATGTTCGATATCGACCATTTCAAATCGATCAATGATCGGTACGGTCACGCCGTCGGCGACATGGTGCTGCAAAGAACGGCGCAGATTCTAGGCCCGTGCCTGCGCACCGCCGATCTATTCGCCCGCTACGGCGGTGAGGAATTCATCGTCGTAATGGGTGACGTCACCGAGGCCTCGGCGCGTTCAACGGCCGAGCGATTGCGGGAAACATTAGCGCAAGCCGTCGTCAGCGATGAGCATGGCTTGAAGGTGACTGCGAGCTTCGGCGTCGATTGGCAGGCGCAATGCATGTTCGAAAATTGGGAAAAGCTGGTCGTCGTTGCGGACAACCGGCTCTATCAAGCCAAGCGCAACGGGCGCAATTTGGTCTGCTCATCCGAGAAGACGACTGGACAGACGGCAATCTCCGCCTCGAGACGCGGCCAGAGCGGCGCAAGCGCGGCCTGACACGCTTCGCTATGACCGAGATCATCCGAACCTGCTCGTTGGAAGCTCGTGGTCAGTAGGTAAGCGTCACCACGACCGTATCGGTGTAAGTGCCTGAGGATGGCGTGGTCTGCGGTGGCACTCGGCCGTAGACCGTCAGCAGTTGAGCACTGCCGGTTCCCGTTCCGGCGACGGTGCTGCCCGGCGTATTGGCATCGCCCCAGGGCTGCGACCGGTTGGTATCCTTGTAGAGGCCGTAGGTCACCGTCTCCGATCCTTTCGCCATTTTTCTCGCCGTCGGCGGAGCATTCGCGCCACCACCGCCCAAGGAGATCGTATAGGTTGTGCCCGGCGTACAGGTTGCCGTGACGGAACCCGTGGCATCGACATTCGTGCTCAATACGCCCTGTGTCCCGAAATCGATGTTCTGGACAGTGACGAGGCAATTGGCGGCGACGGTTGCATTGACGCTGAACGACGCGGTTCCAATCGTTCCAGAGGGAGCTGAACAGGTAGTCGCACTACTGTAGCTGTAATAGAAGGAGGTGTAGGTCGATGTGAAGCTGGACGTAAACGACCCCGGTACTGCCGTCGACGGAGAGCCGAGCGCAGCTCCATAGACCGTCATGCTGCCGGTTGCGCCGATCAACGAGCCATTCAGCAGGGCCATTGTCAGCGCATAGACTGGTGCGCGTGATGGATAGGACCAGCTACTCGATCCCCACACCACGCTTCGGCCGTTGTCGGAATAGAGCTGATAGTTCAAAGAACTGCTGCCGTTCAACATCTGGCGCGCCGCGGCCGACGATGCTCCTCCACTGCCGGCGCCGATGTCGGGGCAAATCAGAAGCCGCTTGCCCAGGTCCAGGAGCCCGCCGGAACAAGATACACTTATCGTAGATGTCGAATTGACCGGGGTGCCCGATAAGGTATCGACCGCGCCAAAGTTCATATTGGTAGCCGAGAAGTTGCAGCTTTGTGCAGCGCATAGCGAAGGAAACAGCAGTGTGAGCAAAAAAGTGAGCGAACGCAGCATCTTTTCAACTCCCTTTTAAAGGCACCTGACGTCATCGATGACGACCTGTTCGCCTCGCTGCGGCTTGTAGGCGAATTCGGCATGGCACTTCGTTCCGTCTTCAAGTGATATGTCGATCGCGTTCCTTGCGTGCAGTCCGCGAATGTAGGCCTGTCCGTCATAGCCGATGACGAAATCCTCGCTTGATCCTTGTAAGGTGCCGCCGAGCCCGGCACGCAGCGGCACCCCGTTCTTGTCCTTGATCGTAATCAGAGCGGCTTGCGGTGCTTCGGATACACCGAACTTGACGACAACGCCGCTGCGATCCGCCGGCACGACGATTTTCTTCGTTGCCGGCACGTCGGCGTCGACGGGTAGGTTCTTGGGATCGATGGATAGGGTATTCGGTTCATAGGAATTGAGATTGGGCACCAGGATGCGGCCGCTCGAATTGGTCTTGCCGGCAGGCCGGTTCTGCTGCTGAACTTCAACATCGGGAGCGCCGACGTCGACGACGGCAAAGGCATCGTCAATCCTATTGGTGGCAAAGACGCCACCGCCTGCAACAGCGATGGCACCATCGACGCGAGCCGTGGCGTTGGTCCGATGATCCTGCTGTTGAAGACCTGCCTCGACCTGCGCGAAGGGAGCCCGATAGCCGATTGCCGCCTCGCGATACGTGTCTTCGCCTTCGGAGGTGCGTAGGCGCCAGCCGAAGCTGTTGTCCTCCTGCTGCATCGACTTGGAAACGTCGGCCACGACGCCGAGGCCGTTAGGCCCGCCTTGTACGCCCGTATTGGCCGTGACGTTGCCGCCGAAGGGGATGGAGAGGCCGGCAAAGAATCCGAAATTGCTTCGGTCGTCGAGATCGGTGAAGGCGCTCGCATAGACTGTCGCACGCTTGAAGGTCTGACTGTAGGAAAGACCGGCGATCTTGCTCCTGCTGCCATCGGCGCTTTCGAGGTTGGTGTAGGAGAGGTTGAGGCTGGAAAGATCGAGTGGCGTTGGCACGCTCAGCGTGACCTGATCGATGGCTCGCGGTACACCAGCGCTGAGAATGCTAACATCTCCGGCAGTGCTGGTTGTCGGCCGCGCGGAGACCGAGGCTATGTCGTCATAATCGCCAAAGGTCCGCTGCACGCGGGCATAAAGAGCCCATCTGTCGTAACTGAGCTCGAATGCGGCATTCATCAGCGCGCCGGAACGCGACCCGCTTTTGCTTGCCGCGCCCGCTATTGACGCTACACCGAACGAGCTCACCGGAAAGGCGGCTCCCGCACCGCCATTCAGAAGATCGGCACCGCCCTCGAAGTGGCCTTCCAGTGTCAACCAATCGGTCAGGCCGTACCTTGCGGTGGCGGCGCCCATGATACGGCCGTCATAATCATTGGAATCCGTTCCGAAATTTAGACGCGGAGTGCCGAGCTCGGCGGAAAAATCCAACAGGCCTCGGCGCAGAAGCCAGTTGGAGGAATAGAAGGGCAAGGTCTGCGTCGTTTCCCGCCCGAGGCTGTCACGCAAAACGACGGTCGCTTGCCCGCCTCCGGAAAAGACCGGCAGGTTGGTCACCTCGAATGGTCCGGCAGGGACATCGCTCGAATAGGTGCGAACGTTCTGCGTATAGATATCGAGTGTCGAAGGGACGGCGGCCGTCCCGGTAAAGGAAGGCAGCGGTTCGGTCACCAGGTCGGAGCGCAGCGCAAAATTGCGCTGAAACTGAATGCCGCCAAAATAAACTGGCCGTGTCCATGACAGGCCACCGGTCGTCAGGTCGCCAGCACGATAGGTAACGAGATTCTTTGGATCGGAGTAGCTCCAGGTCGTGTTGAGGCGAGTTATACCGTCGAGGCTGCCTTCTGAATATCCGGCGAGGAAGGACTGGCTTAGCGTGCCGTACGGGCTGAAGAGCCGGACATCGAAGGATCCGGATATTCCCTGGAACAGATTTGAACTGCCTTGGAAGAGACCGTTGGAACTTGCGTAGAGGGAATAGTTCAAGACGGCGCCGTAGCCGGCCTGGGGTGCCGGGATCGCGTTTTCCTGCTGCTGTCTGACATTGATGACGCGGGGTGCGCGCCCCTTATCCGTCGTCTGGACATAAAGGCGCTGCGTTTCATCGTCGACCTGATAGGACAAGCCGGGCAAGGTGTTGAGCTCGACCAGCTTGTCGTCGGCCGCGCCGGCTGGCGGCTTAATGCCGACTTCGCGCAGCTCTTCCGCGGTTGCCGCGAGGGAACCGTTCGGACGCTGTTTGAAATTGCCAATCATCTTCATCGATGCATTGTTGATGAATACTTCGAGGTAGACGTCCAGTGTGGCCGCCGGTTGGCCCGCCATGGCTGCGTTTGCCGGCAGATCCGGCACTTCCTGAGCACGCAGCGCCGAAACTGAGAAAAGCATGCATATGAGAACGGTGCCGGCACTACCGTTGATTAACGGCGACTTCAGCATCGAACGGCCCAAGATCGCTCTGGCCATGGAGTGTTACG
Organism: Rhizobium sp. ERR 1071; assembly: GCF_007828675.1. Lineage (NCBI taxonomy): Bacteria > Pseudomonadati > Pseudomonadota > Alphaproteobacteria > Hyphomicrobiales > Rhizobiaceae > Rhizobium > Rhizobium sp. ERR 1071. The sequence goes on from NZ_VITM01000004.1 coordinate 711,002, forward strand.
ACGCTGCCGGTGAGGGATTTTGCTGTTCCCATCGGCCATTGCATCGTCGCGCCAGCAAGTACGTATCCAACCAGCCCGTTGCGGCTGCCGATCTTCGTTGTGCCCTGCGCCAGGGTTACGTTCGACAGACGGAAGCGGCTACCGCCATTGTTCCTGCCGGTCAGAGAAAGGTTGTTGCCCTGTCGTTTGAGGCTCCAGACGATATCGGCGGGTTTTACGTCCGGCCGTTTGAAGAAGGCTGGAATGGACTGGCGCATGATGAGGGTGACCGTGCCGGCGCGCGCGCGGGCAGGGTCTGGCAGCTCATCGACGATAACACGATAAGTCTCTTCGGCCCTGACAGGCGCCTTGCTCGTACGAACCACTCTGACTACATACTGAACATTGGGATTCAGTCTCGCCGCGGGCGGGCTGGCAACGACATCCCGGGTCGGCTCCAGGGTTTCTATGCCGCCCGCCTGGCTCCACTTGAAGACACGTATCTGGACGTTGATCGGATGATCTCCGTCATTGGCGAGGTTCAAGACCGTGGCAGCGGCCGGCGCCGTGAGCTCAAGACTTGTGGGAGCCACTCGCAGAGATGCCGCGTTCAAGCCGTAAGCACCGAGCAGCAAAAGCATAGTCGCGGCAATGCATGGCAACATGCGTTGCATGACGGCCTCCTGAATCTGTGAGTTTTCAGTAGGTGACGGTAACCGCCACGGTATCGGTGTAGACGCCCGCGGCTGGGGTGGTCTGCGGGGGTACCCGGCCATAGACATTTATATTCTGGACTGCGCCATTGCCTGTGCCTGAGACGGTATCGGTGCCTATTGTGGTGCCCCAAGTCTGCGTTCGGTTGGCATCGCTGTAGATCGCATAATTGATCGTCGCACTTGCCGGGCCTGTCATGACACGGACAGCTGTTGTCGCTCCCGCACCAGCGCCGGCACTCAGGCCGACATTGTAGGTCTGCCCGGATGTGCATTGCACACCGATGGTGGTTGCCTGATCGATATTGCTGGTGATGACACCGATGGTGCCAAAGTTGAGATTATTGGCGCTCTGTACGAGGCACTGCGCCTGGATGGTGATGGTGACCGTCATATTGGCGGTTGCAGTGGCAGCCATCGCCGGCGATGCTGCCATGGTCATTGCGATACCAGTCAGGACGGCACCGCAGAGCATTCTCAGCATTCACATTCCCCCTCGCATATGCTTCAGAAAATATCAGAATATAATAAAATAAGCACATATATGCTTCGCTGGCAATCAGGCGGGAATGCGCTTGGACGGACGCGACAGCATCGAAAGAATACCCCTAAAGTATAGTTTGATTTTACTCAGCGAATACCCATAGATAATTAATAGTTTTAAAAAACATGGTTAATAATATTCGATGCAATCCACCTGCAGCCAGGATAAGTGCGGCGAGAATATGAGATTCAATTTAACCGAATCAGCGACTTTGAGGAGCCATCCGCCCTGAATGATTCGCCATTTCGATCACATAGCTGCAGCAGAAACATCAATTCTTGCCGTATGTTCGCAGCCGTTTGACTTATACTCGCCATCCGCGAACTCCGACCGACCATCGAGCCCGGGCCTATTTTTCATCACAGGTCTTCCGATGGTCTTATGAAGCGGAATGTTAGCCTGATCTCCAGCGTGTCGAAGAAATCATGCCGGCATTGATGCATACGAGCCGCAGCAAAAGTCACCGGATTTACGGCAGGCTGAATGGCGGCCCTTGAATGCGGCTCATCCATACCGTCCGGATACGCAAAGTGCGTTCGTCAACATTTCTTTGCAAAAGGTCTGCAATTGGCCATGTTTCGGTAAAAGCCGCGCCACAGTTCACATGAAGATGGCTATCCGGGATTTTGTCAAAAGGAGCGGTCGATGGATACGCAGCCTATGAGATGGTGGAATGGTCAAAGCGAGACAACCCGAAGGCTGGGTTCCGGGCTTGCTGTTTGCGGCACCGTTGTCGGTGCTCTTTATGTCATTGTTCAAACCGGCCCCGTCGACCGCACCATACAGTTCATCGACGACAGCGGCCGCATCGTTATCAATCGCCCAGCACCCGCACCGCAGCTTGCCGTGAACCATTTACAGTTAGCGATTGATGCGAGCCCGGCAAAGCCGCAGATGGCAGTGCCAATTCCGCAACCTTCGCCGCTTGCTGCCATGACCAAGACCAATTTGCCGGTAAAGCGCATTGCGTCGCATTCCGATGCTGCAAAGACCAGGATCGCGTCATCCGGTGACGTGGAACATTTCGACCGCTGCCTGCCGCAATGCGAAACACAGGATCCGCTGATAACAGGTCACCCGGAATATGCTGAGGCAACTCCACCGCTTGCAAACGACGATCCGCCTCCCGTGCTGGAGGAAAGGGTCGGATTTCATCCGCTTGCCGGCGCGCGCAACCTTTTGAACAGAGCGGTGGATGCCCCTGGCATGATGTTGCGCCGCAGCCGGCAGATGATCGACAATGTGGCCCGCGTAGATTGGTAATTGGGACGCATGTCCGCGCCCATTGCCGATATCAAGACAACGGGCGCAGACTTTTATTCTCGAGCGAAGGGGTGTTGAGACACCCGACGAAAAGCCGCCTATAGGCCGCCGGCGCTCGCCGTACTGCGCAGCAGCCGGCAAAGGCTGACAAGACCAGCATCGAAATTGCCGGATGCCGTCACCTGACGACAGGCAATCAGCATACGTTTCTGCTCAGCGCTCGACATGGTACGGAAAGCGGCAAGTGTGCGCGTGCTCGATCCCCTGCCGGAATTGCCCGAGCCCAGCCCGAAGCCGCTCGTGCCGCCTGTGCCTCCGGTTGCCATACCCATTCCACTGGATCCGGTACCCCCAGTCGAGCCAGTCCCGCTGCCGGTTCCACCGCCGCTGCCGCCTGAATCGCTCCCACCGATACCAACACCCACGCCGACGCCCACTCCGGATCCGCCGACGGAGACACCAGCGCCAGCATTGACACCACTTGAGCCTCCAACCGAAGCGCCGAGACCAGCGTTGACGCCGTTGCTATTGGCCGATGCGCCCACGCCGGCATTCACTCCGTTGGAACCGCCAACGGACGCGCCGACGCCCGCGTTGACACCGCTCGTTCCGGATACGGAAGCACCCGCACCGGCGTTGACGCCGTTCGTGCCGCCGACCGATGCACCGACGCCGGCATTAAGCCCATTGGAGCCAAGCCCTGCGCCCAAACCAGCGTTGATGCCGCCGACCGATACGCCAACACCCAATCCAGTGCTTCCGGATCGGCTGCCGCCGTGATCCGTCCCGCCGCCGGGCTCTGCATAACTTGTCGAGGTCAATAGAAGAAGAGCGGATGCAGCGATTGCCATCCGTGAAGATTGTATTCTCATGACTAAACTCCGTTTCAGTTTAGGCTTTTGTCAGCCTGTTTCTGATTGCCGGAGCGCGCGCACCGTAGAGTTGGAATGAAGGGGCCTGTTTATTCTCCTTTCCTCCCAAGACTACACTACAGAATAATCTAATTTAGTAATGCTTCAATATAAAAATTCACGGATGGCTTGCATAATGACAAGGAGATTGGTTCCGAACAGGCCAAAGTGACCTATTTCGCGACAGGGTTACTAGGCTTTTATAGGATGAACGAGGTTTTTTCTCGAAAGCTTTCAGGAGCGCTCCGCCCATACCTTGGCCAACTCTACGAGCGTCTTCACGGCTCTTTCCATATCCTGCCGGCTTACCCATTCCAGCGGCGAATGAAAGGCATGCCCGCCGGCAAAGATATTGGCGCAGGGCAGCCCCATGAAGGAGAGCCTGGAACCGTCGGTACCGCCGCGAATGCTGCCGCGCACTGGCGTCATGCCGGCACGGCGGATGGCCTCGACAGCATTTTCGACGATTTCCGGATGACGATCGAGAATCGTCTTCATGTTGCGATACTGATGCCGAACGGTGAAGGTGTGCGAGGAGCCGGGATAGGCTTTCATGACATCCTTGACGATCGCCTCCAGCATAGTCTCCTTGTCGACAAGGCCTTGCTCGTCGAAATCGCGGATGATGAAGCCGAGTGAAGCCTTCTCCATCGAGCCGCTGATGCCGGTAGGGTGGATAAAGCCGTCGCGGCCGTCCGTCGTCTCTGGAGCTATGTTCTTCGGCAGCCTGTCGATGATCGCGCCGGCAATCCTGATGGCATTTTCCATTTTTCCTTTGGCGAAGCCTGGATGGATGGCGACGCCATGGATGATAACCTCGACACTGTCGGCCGAGAAAGTCTCGTCTTCTATATGCCCCGCCGTTTCACCATCAACCGTATAGGCGAATTGCGCTCCCAGCTTCTTCAAATCCACCTTGTCGACACCACGCCCGATCTCTTCGTCCGTCGTGAACAGAAGCTTGATGGTGCCGTGACGGATATCAGGATTGTCGACGAGATATTTGGCGGCTGCGACGATTTCGGCAAGACCGGCCTTGTCATCCGCGCCAAGCAGCGTCGTACCGTCCGAGGTGATGATGTCGTTGCCGATCTGATCGCGCAGGGCAGGGTGTTCTTCAAGGCGAATGACCTGCTGCGGGTCGCCCGTGAGGCGGATATCACCGCCGGAATAGTCGCGCACGATCTGCGGCTTGACATTCGTGCCGGTAAAATCGGGCGCTGTGTCCATGTGGGAACAAAAGCAGATGACGGGAACCGGCTTGTCGATATTCGATGGAATGGTCGCATAGACATAGCCGTGCTCGTCTAGATGTGCATCGGCAAGCCCGATCGCCAGCAAATCCTCAACCAGGATGCGCCCGAGATTCTTCTGCTTCGCAGTGGAAGGCTGCGTGACCGAAGACGGGTCCGATTGCGTGTCGACGACGACATAACGAAGAAAACGATCGGTGACGGTATCGGTCATGAATTTGGCTCCGAAGAATCTCTAGGGTTTACATAGCTATAGCGCCGCGAGGGTACATGGATAGACCGATTTTGCGCGGAAGGCGCCGGTCTGCGAAGCTCGCTGTCACCGCCCCGACAGAAAAGGCCGCTCCAGCGCCAGGCAGGAGCGGCCATATTCAATGGTCAAGACTTTAAGCAAAACACTCAATCGACCGACGTCAGCGTGACCGAGGTACCGGTAGCCGCAACGTTCAAGCCGAGCTGACCCGTAACGCTCACGGTCTGAAGGTGGATGGAGCCGGCGGTGCCACCGACAAGGATGTTCGTGCCCACGCCGGCACCGACAGTGGCTTCAACGGTAGCGCCCTGGTAAAGGCCGCTCAGAGAACCACGATGGTAGCCGGCTGTCGGCGCGAAGACGAGCCAAACGAGCCGGCTGCGGGTCGTAAAGCCGAGATCGACGCCCATCTTGCGGATCGCGCCGGTATAGTGATCGACACGACGCGAATGCCCGACTGTCGAATGGAAGGTGCAATCCATTTCCTTGGCAGAGCCGAGGACGTAGCCGACGCCGCCGCCGATATCGCATTCGAGATAGCCGATTTTCACGCCATTGCGGTCATCCGGCTCCTCGCTATAGGTCGCCGGCATGTCGGCTGCGCGCGCCGCAGCGGTGCCCGCAACGATCAACGCCGCCGCTGAAAACGCCAGGGTCAGGATTTTTCTCATCTGTTTTCTCCTTGTCAGAGTATTATGGGTGGCAAACACCCTCGTGGTAGAGCCGATAGAATCAACCCTCATTTAACGTTCGTACGCGCAGAACGATCCCCAAATTAAGGCGGCTATCGTCATGATCCACTTCACAATATAGGGAAGTCCTTCCGCCACGGCACCCTTTGGGCATTTCACGTTTTGCAACCGACTGAATCGCGCCGTACAAAATCGAGGATTTGCAGGGCAAAGCTCGCCCTGCCTACCCGTCAACCGTGTTGAAGCAAGACTTCCTTGGCGGCAAAGGCGAACACATCGACCGGTTCTCCAAGCCCCTTGAGAGGGAAGGAGCCGAGGCTTTCCATATCCCGCCTGCAGCCGGCCATGTCGACGAAGGCCTTGGACAGAAGTACCGGCCGCTTGACCTCCTTCGTCAAGGACTCCAACCGTGAAGCGATATTGACGGCCGGACCGATGACCGTGAAATCAAGGCGAGTGCGTGAGCCGATATTGCCATACATTACGTCACCGACATGCACGCCGACACCGTAGCGCAGAATTTCACGGCCATGCTTTCGGTTTTCCTCATTGAGTGCGGCAACGCTTGCCTGTGCCTCGCTGATGGCAAGAAGCAGATTGTGACAGGCATTCGGATCGCTCAACGGGAAAATGGCCAACAGGCCGTCGCCCATGAATTTGAGGATCTCGCCGCCATGCTTTTCGATCGGGTCGACCATCGCGTCGAAATAACCATTCAGCAATTCGATGACATCGTCACGCGGCCACATGTCAGAGATGGTGGTGAAGTCGCGCAGATCGCAGATGAGGATCGCGGCTCCGACCGTGGTGCCGCTGCCGCGCGTCGTGGCGCCAGCCAGGATCTTCTCGCTGGCATGCGGTCCGACATAGGTCCGCAGCAGCGTGCGGGCCATGATGTTCTTCAACCGGATCTCGGTCACCATTGTCAGGGCCGGCAACAGGTCCTTCAAGAAGGTGATGTGCTGTTCGGTAAAGCCGCCCGGAGCATCCGAGGCAAAGGTCACGATATGGCGCTTGCCGAGCGTGTGGTAGATCGGCCAGGCGATATAGTCGGTCAGTCCTTCCGCCTGCATTTCTTTATATAGTGGATATTTCAGCTCCGACTTTTCACAGACCTCGAGATTTTTCCGGACTTCCGTCGCGCCATTGAAAATCTCATTGATAGGGCTTGCCAGAAATTGCGGCGTGTTCTCGACCCCATAGCTGAATGTCGCGATATCGGCCTCCTTCATGCCGGTGCGCCAAAGAATTCTCGCCCCTAGCCATTGCGGATGCAGCGTTCGGAAGTGCATCGTCGCTCTCGCGACTGGAACTCCGATTGCCCGCATTTTCTCGCAGAGTTCCACGAGGATATTGTCGATGAAACGCTGGTCGCGGACATCATTCATAAGCCAATCGAGGATCTTGCTTTGTTTCGTCGGCCAATTGCCCTGGTCGTCCTGTGTCGAGGCGGCAACGGCCTCAAGAGAAGATTGCATTTTCTATACCCCACAAATTCCGTCACCTATCCTGGACAGAGAGCACCATTCGGTCCGAAGGGAACTATACGCGTCTCGTCGTTGACCGGGAACGGCAATCGCCGTTATTTCGCGATTTCGTAAATTATGCGCCCAGCTATGGCGGTTGCGCTTTGAATCAGCCATAGGCTTCATATGGTTCCGCAACTGCTGCGGTGCAAGATTTCATTAAAGAGGTGAGGCATTGAGAGCATATCTGGCAGGCCCGGAAGTCTTCCTCCCGAACGCTAGGGAAATCCTCGATCGCAAGATCGCGCTGGCGCGCAGCTATGGTTTTACGCCGGTTTCTCCCGGTGACCTTGCCGTGCCTGAGACGGAGACGCGCCGGCAGCGCGGCCTTGCCATCAGTTCCATCAACGAGAAACTGATGATGAGCGCCGATCTCATCATCGCCAACCTGACGCCGTTTCGTGGTGTCGCCGCCGATATCGGCACGGCCTTCGAACTCGGCTTCATGTGCGCCCGCGGTTGCCCGGCGTTTGCCTTTTCCAACTGCCTCGATAACCACTTCGAGCGTGTGAGCAGGCTTTATGGCGGCGAAGTGCAGCTCGGTGAGGACGGACGTCATCGTGGCCCCGACGGCATGGCGCTGGAAAATTTCGATATGACCGACAATCTGATGCTCGATGGCGGCATAGCGGCACGTGACGGCATCATCGTCACGCGCCAGGTCGCGGCTGACCAGCTCTTTCTGGATCTGACGGCCTTCGAGGAATGTCTGGGTCTCGCAGCAAAGAAATTATTGATACACGTCGCCAGCGCATAATGTGCCGGCTATTGATTGGCGCGTCCGAACTTCACCATATTCCGAGAGCAGCATCGATGGCGCGCGCTCTTGCGGGAAGCTGGTCATAAGCGGCAGCATCCGGCTCGGCAAAGGCCAGCAGTCCGAGCGATGCGAGGATATCGCTCCCTTGCCGATCTTGGTGGGCCTTGAGAAGAACGGTGCGTAGCGCGTCGACGATATCCGGCGATTGCTGCCTTGCAGCCACCAGCAAAGGGAAGGGAGCCGGCTTCGTGGTGCCGACGATGTGCAATGGCGCAATCATGTCCGGCTCGTGCATTGCCATCAGCTGAAAGGCATAGGCGTCAATGGCGCCGACATCTATGGTATCTGAACGAATGGCGTCGACTACGCCGCGTGGATTGAGAAGTGGGCCGACGATCTGCGCCGCTGCAGGCCTATTCGCAAGCGTGGCAAAGAATTCCCTCGGCGCATTATAGCCGGACTGAGAGTCCCGCACGGTCCAGCCCCAGCGTGCGGTTGCGAGATCGGCTTCAGTCAGCGCTCTATCACGAGCGGCGACGATATGGCTCGCATAGACTGGCTGCCCGTTTGCCCAGTCCGCCAGGGAAACCGGCGCGGCCAATGGCTCCGGACGCTCCGCCGGCGATAGCCGGGAGAACGGAAAGCCGCACATGAAAACGGCACCCATGTCCGGACGTCTCCATAGGTCGGACAGAGGTGCCGGAGCCGCATGCGCAATGATTTCGAGCTCGACGCCTGACCGGTCGGCAAGCCAATGAAAGAGCTCATCCCAGAGACCGGATATTTTCGGGCTCAGATTGTACATTCGTGAGCAGGCAATGGCCACGGCAGGGGATATCGTCATGACGCGTCACGCAAACCGAAGGCGCTGGCCGATATTCATGCGCTTTGCTTTTTCGACCATGGCTGCGCCGAGCGCGACGTCAGTGGTGCTCAGGCCCCGATGCCAGAAGAGGATGGTCTCGTCATCGCTTTCGCGGCCCGGCTTCGTGCCGCAAACGATCTGGCCGATTTCGGCATGCAGCGTCTCCGCCGTCACCTTACCCTCATCGACATGGCGACGAAGGGCACCGAAGGGACGCCCGGGTCCGCATTGTCCCCAGTCATCCACGACGACCTTGTCCATGATGTCGGTCAGGTCGAATTCGAGTGCGCTCATCGTGCCGTAAGGCACGACGAAGGCGCCTTTCTTGACCCAGGCGGTCTTGAACAGAGGCGTCGGCTCCGGCAGGCGGCTCGCCTCGATCATGATATCGGCGCCTTTCAGGCAATCCTCCCAATTGTCCGTCACGATGATCTTCTTGCCGAGATCCTTTTCCAGCCGGGCGGCAAAGGCGTCGCGGCTTTCCGGACGGCGCGAATGCACGCGGATCTCATCGAAGTCGAAGAGGTGATCGAGCAGCCGCACGTTCCAGTAGGAAGTGCCGCGTGCGCCGATATGGCCGAGGATCCTGCTGTTCTTGCGGGCGAGATGGCGCGCGCCGATAGCCGTGACCGCGCCAGTGCGCATATCGGTGATGGCAGTCGCATCGATGATCGCCTTCGGTACGCCGGTGCGCGGATCGAAGAGATTGAGAACCGCCAGCTCCGAGGGCAGGCCCTGCTTGTAGTTGTCGACGAAATCGCCGACGACCTTGACGCCGGCATAATCGAGCGGCTTCACATAGCCGCGCAGCACATTGAAATGACCCTTATCGGAACTCTCGGGCACGAGATGAACGCGAGGCTCGATGACCGTCTCGCCGCGCCCCTGAGCATCGAGCGCCTTGGTCACGGCGTCGAGTATTTCGTCGTTGGAAAGGGCCAGCGCCTTGGCGTCGATGGCGTTGAGATAGTCGATCCAAATTTCCTGCATTACCGTTCTCCAGGCATGTCACCGGCCGTGCCGGTCTATCGGATGATGCAGGCCGCCAGACGGCCTGCGAGAAAGCGAGGCAACGGGCGTGGACCGCCTTGCCGCCATATCGATCAGGAAGCCATCTCCATCATGTCGGCGTTCTCAATGAACTCCGACAGCCTCTGAAAATCTGGTCCCTGCGCACGATCTTCCTCTAGCGGCGGGACAATTTCGCGCACCTTGCGATAGGCGCGCTGCGTTCCGCCGCCGAGCTCGCCCGCCACACCGCGCAGATCAACGGCCTGGGCGGACGCGACAAGCTCGATCGCAACCAGATAACGCATCCGCTCGATCATCGCCTCGATCTTCGTCAGGACACTCGGCGCCATCGACGCCTGATCCTCGACGCCGTCCGCGACCGGGATCGGCGTGAACGAAACCGGATTGGCCAGATGGCGTATCTCGGCTTCAAGCGCCGAGACCGTTTTCTGCACGGTGGCAAATCCTGTCCTGCTCTGACCGAGCGGGGTCAGGAAGCGCGGCAACTCCGACACGCCCGGAGACATGATTTTCATCGTTCTATAGACGGTCGCCGCCGCACAATGGGCGATGGCCTGGCCAAGGCGCTCCCATGCGAGAACGAAGGCGGTCATGTCGAAATTGCCATGTGACAGGATAAGCCCTTCCTCGGCCAGTACGACAGGATTGTCGCCGGAACTCGCAAGCTCGATCTCGGTGGCGGCGCACGCTTCGCCGATCGCGTGGAGCAGGGCACCCCAGACCTGCGGGGCACAGCGATAGCTTAAAGGATCCTGCAAGCGCCGTGCCGCACCGTCGATAAAAAGAGAGCTCCCGGAAAGCAGCTCGCGAAGTCTCGCCGCGGTTTCGCGTTGGCCGAAGGCTGGTCTTGCCGCCAGCGCGCGGTCATCGAAAGCCGAGACATTGGCGCGGAATGCCTCGAAATTCAGTGCGACGGCTGCAAGCGACCAATCGAACAGGCGCACGATATCCTCGATGCAGAGGCAGGCCTTGCCAACCGACAGGCTGTTGGCGACCACGAGGACGTGGCCATCCTTCGGGGCGATCGGCAAAGGTTTCAGACCGACTTTCGAGAGGGCATCCCGCGCCGGCATGATTGCGCCATCAAGCTCCGCCTCGCCGTCGCCCAACAAGGCCCGCGCCATATGCGCCAGAGGCGCAAGATCGGCTGCACCGATCGAGCCAAGCGAGGGAACCACCGGATGAAAGCCTGCATTCAGCGCGGCGACGAGACCGGCGAAAACCGGGAGCGATACGCCGGAGCCGCCAGCCGCCATGCCAGCAATACGAGCGGCCATCATCGCCCTGACGGTTTCGCGTGGCAGCGCCGGCCCAACCCCGACGGCGCGGGCTTGCGGTACACGTAACTGAAAGGCGATCAGGTCCTCCGTGGCGAGCCGTGTGTCGACACCTGCGCCCAATGCCGTCGTCAAACCATAAACAGGCTGGTCGGCCGCCAAATAGCGTTCGACGACGGCGCGCGCAGCGGCGATTTTGTTTTCAACGCCAGTCGAAACCTCGATCCATGCACTACGGCGCGCTATCGAAGCAATGTCGCTTATCTTCGGTGCGCTACCGGTGAAACGCACGGTGGGTACGGCTTCGGTCATGCCTGCTTGCCTCCAGGAAAAGCACTTATAGCCCGGTGGCTCTTCCTCGATCCAGCCTCCAGATTGCATTTGTTGCCGGGATGGCTGAGGAGTCGCACATCCCGTTTGAAGATTACGAACATTTCCTGATTAGCTCCCCGATTAAGGATCGAATGCATTCGGTACCGCGAGAGTAGGGAGATCAACGGGTGCGGTCACGCGGATCGTCGGGCGATGCTCAGCGTGAACAAGCTGTTGCCATTTGAATATTCGGATTGTTCGGCAGACTTATCACGCGACTGCCTTAACCGCCTTCATTTCATGTTCCAAGGGTTGATGACGCTTAAACCGCCAGCCTCAAAAGGGCTAGTATCGCGCGTCGCTACCATAAAGCCATGTGAGGCAGCCGTGGCGGCAATATAGCCGTCTGCCGTGCCAATGGACTTGCCTGCCCTCCTCGCTAACGCCATCAAATCGGCATAGGCTTGCGAGGCATCCAGGTCAAAAGGCAGAACCCGGTTGGCAAAAGCCGGTAAAACCTCCCTTTCCAATCGGTCTTGATAGATCGTACGCCGCTTGCCCTCAGGCATCGCAGCCAAGTCGAAGCGCAGTTCGGCAACGGTGATGATCGAGAGGTAGAGTGTTTCGATCATCTGCGCATCGATCCACGACAACACATTCGGATCGGGCGTGATCTTCCACAGCTCGGAAATGACGTTGGTGTCGAGAACAATCATTCGAAGCTAATCGGCCCGACCGGGGTCTTCTCGCGAAGCTGGTTGAAACCCTCAGCTTCGGCTTCGGTTAGCCCTCCCGCTTCACGAGCAATGGATGTCAACAGCGAACCCAGCTTCAGCCGGCCTTCTGGTTTTGCTGCCTTTTCCAGAATATCGCGGATCTCGGCTTCAGTGCTGCGACCGTGCATAGCAGCTCGCACTCGGATCGCACGATGCACCTCGTCTGGCACATTGCGAATGGTGATCGATGCCATTGCTTCACGCTCCCATATTTGATTGCATTGATAGCAATATATGAGAACGCAATCAAAGCAAAGCAAGCGGAAATGCGCTTGCCGGCTTTCTACGCGCTCCAGCATCAACTGCCGGCCTCTTGGTTCTTGCTACGGCTCTGGTGAATCCAAAATGAGCGCCTTTGATTGCTGACAACGAAACGGCAACGGCGACGAAACACCGTTGCCGCTCTCGGCTCAAATCATGTGCCGGCGATCCTGCTAACCGCCGACCATGAGCCGCACGACTTCCTCATGATTGGTGTCGGCGATGTTGCGTTCACCGGCAACGATCCCGCGGCGCAGGACGACGATGCGGTCGGAGACCGCGAAAATATCCTGCAGATTGTGCGATATGAAGATGACGCCGCGCCCCTGCGCCTTCAGCGACTTGATGAGAGCCACGACCTTGCGCTGTTCCGGCACGCCGAGTGCTGCGGTCGGCTCGTCCATAACGAGGATGCGGGCATTCCAATAGACGGCACGCCCAATCGCGACGGCCTGCCGCTGACCGCCGGAAAAGTTGCTGACGGGCGCATCGAGCCTCTTCACGTGGAAATCCAGCTCCGCCATCGTCTTGCGCGCCGCTTCGGCCATGGCTTTCCGATCGAGCACCGGCAGGAAGCCGAAGAGCTTCTTCATCGGCTCACGGCCGAGGAAAATATTGGCGCCGATCGGCAGATTATCGGCAAGCGCCAGATCCTGATAGATCGTCTCGATGCCTTTCTCGCGCGCATCCTGCGGCGATGAGAAGGTGACAGGCTTGCCTTCGATCAGGATTTCGCCGGCGGTCGGCGGATAGACGCCGGAAATCGCCTTGATCATCGTCGTCTTGCCGGCGCCGTTGTCACCCGCAAGTGCCACGACTTCACCGGGCCGCACGACCATGGAGCAATTGTCGAGGGCACGCACCGCACCGAAATAACGCGAGAGATTGCGGACCTCGAGGAGGGGAGTTGCACTATTCATCCTGTTTTGCTCCGCTGAACCGACGCTGCGCCTGGTCGATGAGCACCGAAATGATGATGACGACGCCGACGGCGATGAACTGCCAGAACGGCTCCACATTCATGAAGACGAGACCATACTGGATGACGGCGATGACGAGAGCGCCGGCAATGGTGCCGATGATCGTGCCGGAACCGCCGAAGAGGCTGGCGCCGCCGATAACGACAGCGGCCACGCTATCGAGCAGCAGGGGCTCGCCCGCCTGGGCGGCGCCTGCAGTGAAACGGGCCGCATAGAGCGCGCCGCCCAGGCCCGCACAGACGGCCGAGAGAATATAGAGCCGCAGCAGATGGGACTTGATGTCGATGCCGGCGCGGCGCGCCGCCTGGGCATTGGCGCCGATGGCATAATTATGCTGGCCGAAGCGGGTCTGGCTCAGCAAATAATGCATGATCACCACGAAGACGAGCGTGACAATGACGAGATAGGGCACGCCATAGAATCGTCCGTTGCCAAGCTCGGCGAAATAGGAATTCTTGACCGGCACCGTCGTACCGCCGGCGAGCAGGAAGGCCGTGCCACGCGCCACGCCGAACATGCCGAGCGTACCGATGAACGGCGGAACCTTGAGACGGGAGATCAGGAGACCATTGATGAGGCCGGGGACTGCGGCTGCCAGCATGGCGACGAGGATGCCGAAGACCATTGCGACGGGCAGAGGCATGGAAAGACCGGCGATATTGGCAATATGCGCGGCGACGACGGCCGCAAGGCCCATGATGAAGCCGGTCGACAGATCGATACCGCCTGAGATGATGACGAAAGTCTGCCCGATTGCCAGCAGCAACGGTGCTACCGCGAAGATCGCAACGGACTGCCAGTTGAAGCTCGAGCCGATGAACGTGCCACCGAAGTCGATCCGCGCCCAGATCTCGAAAGTCACGATAAGCGCAGCAAGAAAGAGCCACGCACGCAATTGCGCGATGCGATTAAGAAGTGTTTTTGCCTGGTCGCCGTGGTCTGCCTGTGGCGCCACGTGCTGATCCGCCTTGCGGACCTCTGCATTGTCGATTGTCATGGATCGGTCCAAACTGGAGCGTTGGAAGCGCGAAGATTAGGGCGCCGTCGCTCTATCATCGTTGGATAATGTGCCTCGCCGATGGGCGAGGCACAGACTATCTCCGCATCAATCGGAGTAGATGAACTTCGCGATCTTCTTGTCGGCTACGTTCGACTTGTCGATGACCGTGAAGCCGGTCCCGATCGCTGTCGGAATCGAATTGCCGGTGAGATGCGCATAAGCGGCCATCACTCCGAAATAGCCGATCTCGGCCGGATGCTGCGCAATCGCCAGATCGACGAGACCGGAGTTGATGTTATCAACGATAGACGTCGGCGCATCGAAGGCCACCACGCGGATCTTACCCGTCTGGCCGGCCTGCTGCACGCCGTTGGCGGCACCGAGAGCGGAGAACAGATTGGCCCCGAAAACGCCATCGAGATCGGAGTTGCGTGCGAAGACGGCCTGCAGCTGCGATGCTGCCTTGTTGGCGTCGTCATCGTTATATTGCGTCTCCAGAACGGTGATGTTCGGATACTTCTTCATCTCCTCCTTGAAACCCTGCTCACGCTGGTCTGTGGTCGAGACGCCGGGCTTGACGTTGGAAACATAGACCTTGCCCTTTTCGCCAACGGCCTTTGCCAGTGCGCGGGCGGCAATCGCCCCGCCGAGCAGGTTGTCGGAAGCGATATAGGCCAGCGGGAAATCGGCATCACCGCTGCCGGTCTGGTAGACGCCGTTACCGATGAAGGTATCGACGGTGATGATCGGAATGCCGGCATCAGCAGCCTTCTTCAGAGGCTGGATGAGCTGATCCTTGTCGGTCGGCGCAATCAGAATGAAATCGGGCTTCTTGGCGATCACTGCGTCAAGAACCGGAACCTGGGTCACCGGGTTGAAATCGGGGCCGCCCTGAAAAACGAGCTCGGCACCGACAGCCTTGGCTGCCGCTTCGGCACCCTTGCGCATGGTAATATAGAAGGCGTCGGTCGTCAGACCCGGAATGAGGGCAATCGTAAACTTCTTGTCTGCGGCTTTGGTGCTGCCGGCAACTGCCGCAACACCGGTAGCGAGCGATGCCACGGCCGTAGCCTTGAGAAATGAGCGGCGCTCCATAATTTTCCTCCTCTTGAAGCCGAACCTCCCCTGTCCGGCAAAGCGATAATCAGTGGGTTACTGCGGCACGTCAAGCAATTTTTTTCTGCAAAGAATTTCCATCATCTTGTTGATATAGCTACACAATTCTGCCATGCACACAATGCCGGCATCTGCCGGGGACATAGCGTCGCACGACAGTTCAGGATTATTTCGCATTTATGCCGTCTGCCCGGACGGCGGCGCTTATCATTCGCTCTCGAAGACCTTTGAAAGCCAGGCCATAATAGCCGCCATATCCGGTTCCTCCGTCTGGTCGACCGTCATTACGGCACCACATCCCATAGGCTCGGCCCGATCGGCAAGCGCTACCAATTCCGGCACATATTCGGCACCTGGATGTCCAGGTAATCGGTCCTTCAACCGACTGGCGTAACGCTCGCCCGCAACCGATCCAGGCACCTTGCACCAGAGTTCGGCGACATGGCCTATCTGCGCAGCATTGAGATAACTCTCTAGCTGAGCCTTCGGCTGAAAGCCGAACCATGCATCGACAATGAAGGTCGAGCCCGTCGGCGCCTCCGCCATAAAGGACCAGATCGCCTGGTAGCTTGCCTTTCCCAGCGTCCGATTGAAGTCGCGGTCGACGGGGCCGATATGCTGCAGGAACGGGTTCTTGATGCCGTCGAGAGACAGGACCGGCCAGCCGGTCCGCAGCGACAAAGCTTTGGCCAGGCGGCTTTTGCCGGAAGCCGGCACGCCGTTGACCATGACAACCCGCTTTCCTTGCGGCGCGGCATCAGCGCCGAAAATCGAAAGTCCGGCGCCGATCACGCCGGCATCGTCTGAAAGCTTCGCTGGCAATATGGCGGGGCAGAACCAGGGAGCGCTTGCTGGCAAATCGGCAAGAGCCCGTGCGGCATCACAGCCAAGCCCGCCGCCGAGCAGGATAATCTCCGGATCCATGGTCGCTGCGATATTGTCGAGTGCGGCACGCAAGGGTGTTGCCCATTGGCGCAGCACACGGACTGCCGTGTCGTTTCCTTCCGCCGCCATCTCGAAGATTTCACGAATTGTCGTGACGGATAATCCGGATTCGGCGATATGCCGGCGCAAAGCGGTTCCGGAACTGAAGGTCTCGACGCAGCCGCGTCTGCCGCAAGGGCAGGGCGGGCCATCCTGCGATACACAAATATGGCCGAGTTGTCCGGCCGCCTTGTGCCCGTGGTAGATGCGCCCGGCATGGGCGACAGCGCCGCCAATGCCCGTCCCGATCGTCAGCATCGCGACGTTTTGATAGCCTTTGGCGCCACCGATCCGCATTTCTGCGATCAGCGCCATGCTGCAATCATTCTCGATGACAACAGGTTTTTGCAGCGCTGTCTCGAGCCGCTTTACGAAATCGAGGCCAGAGAGGTTGAGGATGCCGCCAGACAGAATCTCGCGTCTGTCGACGTCGACCCGCCCTGGTATGCCGACGCCGATCCCCAAAACTTCAGGAGTGTCGAGCGAGCGCGCCATCGCAATGACGCGCTCCAATGCCAACAGGGGATCTGTCGGGGTTCTTTCCGACAGCTTGGAAAGAATCTCGCCTTGAACGGAGACGAGGGCGGCACGAATATTCGTGCCGCCAATATCGACGCCGATGGCGATGTCAGCCATGGGCGCGCTGCCTTTGATCAGCGCCGTTAGAGCCTGCGCCCTTGAAGTGCGTCGCAATGACGGCCTGAATTTCCCGAAGCCTCGGCACCGCGACCGTCTCCAGACGATCCTTCGTTACCGAACGATCGAGCGAGATGCAGTCTTTCCACAGCGAGCGACCGGCGATGACGCCCGAAGCGCCGTTGCGCATGGCATCCTCGACCTGGCTGAGGAAGGTGGCGTGGTCGACACCGGCCGACAGCACCGCCCACGGCACATCGCCGGAAAGGCGCGTGACTTCGGCGCAGGCTTCCGACGAGCCGGGATAAGGGATTTTCAAGACTTTCGCACCGAGATCGAGGCAGATCTTGCTGCCGCCGACGATCAGAGAGGGCAGCTTCGCCTTGTAATCTGTCTCATCCTCGTCTTCGAACTTGTAGGTCAGGAATTCAACGACCAGCAGAAGATCCTCATGCGCGAAATCTTCGATGCACTGCTTCAGGATCTGAATATTGTGGGCGTTCGCCGCATCCCGATCCGAGCGCAGATAGACCATGATCTTGCCACCCGTTGCCCCCAGCTGGCGCACGCGGCGTGCGGAGATGCCGGCAACCAGCTTCGACAGACGATAGCCGTCCGCCGATGTATCCCAGCCGGAAGCATCGAGGCCGATCAGCAGTGCGGTATCGCGCTGGAGGACACGATCATCGACCAGCGCCGGCACGGCGCAGATGGGATCGACGAGAACACAGGACGCCTTGCTCGCGAGGAAGCGGGCGATATCGGCCTTCGTGTCCCCCAGCACCTTATCGGAGATCGCCGCCTGTTCGGCCGGGTCCTTGGCTAGAAGGCTGCGCATGCCGCCGCGCTGATCGCAGGCAATCACCATCATGGCACCGTCGCTGCCGCAAATCTGCTGGTAGCCGCGCATCTCCGCTGTCGTCAATTTCGTCATGTGATCCTTCCTCCAGCCGTTGCGAAACGGCACCCATACGAGCAAGCCTTCCCCACTCCTCGAAGAGGGCAATACTCTTGAAATTGAGGACTCTCATGCGCGGTATAAACGTTGCGAAACCGGGCTTTTTAAGCGATAACTCCTCAAGTGTCATACGTGTAACACATTGCAGAAAGGAATTTCAATCTGAATTCGTCTCAATCGCAGGAGGCTGCGGCAAATCGCGCGTTGCTGCACACGGTCGCCAAACTGCACTACCAATCCGATATGGCGCAGGTGGATATTGCCAGGAAGCTTGGTCTGTCGACGGCGACGGTTTCGCGGTTGCTGCAGCGAGCGCGGGCAGTCGGGATCGTCCGGATCGAGGTGATCGATCTCTCATCTGCTGAAGAGCTGAATGCTGCACTGATCGACGGCCTGAAGCTGCGCACCGCTGCCGTAATCGATACGCCGTCATCAAACGTGCTGAGCGCGCTTGCCGCGCCTGTCGGCTCGCTTCTGCAGCAGGCGAGCCTGCGTTCGGGTTCGACGCTCGGCATCGGTTGGGGGCGGGCGGTGCGCGAGGTGACATTGGCTGGTCTGCCGCAATTGCCCGGTATCGTCACGGTCGCGCTGAACGGTGGCATGCAGCACGCAGCGCCTCACTTTCAGATCAACGAATTCGTGCGCCAGGCGGCGGTCCAGATGGGTGGCGTGCCGCATTTCCTGCATGCGCCTTATATCTCTTCGACCGAACTCCGGGATGCGTTTCTCGGAGATCCCACGGTCCAACAGGTGACGTCTCTCTGGGACAGGCTGGACGCGGCAATCGTCGGTGTCGGGCTGACACATGCGGCCAACCCTTCGGAAACAGCGTTGCCGGGCGAAAAGGCGCTGAGCCATGCAGCCGGCGATGTGCTGCGCCACTACGTCACCGAGGAGGGCGAGATCCTGCACTGGGATGGAGAGGAGGGGATGATTGCAGCCTCTCCCGCACAATTGCGGAAGGTGCCGCTCTGCATCGCCGTTGCTGCTACTCCCGGCAAAGCTAGCGGCATTATCGGCGCGGCACGATCGGGAATGATCAATGCTTTGGTCACCGATGCCAATACCGCACAGGCTATCCTCGATCGTCTGTCATCCAACCCAAAAGTCGAGGATCGATCCTGATGCCCTTTGACGACCGCTCCTTCGGCGCCTTCCTGTTCGATATGGATGGAACCGTCCTGAATTCGATAGCGGTCGCCGAACGGGTCTGGACCTCGTGGGCGGAAAAACGCGGTGTCGATGCCATCGCCTTGCTGGCGACCATTCATGGTCGCAAGGCGATCGAGACGATCACCCGCCTCGGCCTTTCGGGGATCGATCCCGCCGAAGAGGTCAGGATACTCACACAGGCCGAAATCGATGATGTTGCCGGCGTTGAACCGATCACGGGCGCTATCGGCTTTCTGAAAAGCCTGCCGTTGGATCGCTGGGCGATCGTCACCTCCGCTCCCCGTGAACTCGCCAAGGTCCGCATTGCGGCAGCCGGTATTCCCTGGCCGGAGATTCTGATCGCCGGCGAGGATGTGCAGCATGGCAAGCCGGCGCCGGATTGCTTCATGTTAGCTGCAAGGATGTTGGCACAACCTATTGAAGAATGTCTTATTTTTGAGGATGCACCAGCGGGAATAGAGGCGGCGGAGGCCTCAGGTGCTTCCGTGCTTGTGATCAGCGCGACCCATCGGACGCCGTTATTCACACGGCATCCGACTATTGAGGACTATGATCGCGTGAGTGCGGGCATCGATGCAAATGGTAATCTGCGTCTCTCTACCAGACCCGATTGACTAGCCCTCACCGAAACGGATCGTAGCCCGGCTTTTTATAGATCGTGTCTGACTTGTCCTGGATATCGGGGACATAGACCTTCCCAGCCCAATCGGACATCGCGACATCCTCGATCGCGACCGATACCGAGCTCTCGTCAACGCCGAGTGTTTCGATGACCGCCTTGGTCAGATTTTCAGCCACGGCATGTTTCATTGCTTCGGTTCTTCCTGCTGCCATTTTCAAAATTATATGGGGCATCGGGTCATTCCTGTGCTCGTCGGAGGATGTCAGACCAGTAAAAGTCTCCGTCGGGGCTTTGCCACCGTGCGGCGGCCCGCCGGACCAAGCTCCAAGCTCTTTGCTTATTCGCACAGGAAAAGCACTGCGAGGATGAAGCTTGCTGCGGAAGGGTGCGTTCCATGGCTATCCTTCATTTGGTCTGGCGTTGCCTGCGGACGTTGCTCATGGGGCTTTCGGCTCCGGCCCGACGTCTTTGCGGAGCAAGGCAGATATCCACATCGGATCTCATAGCGATACGAACGAATTACCGCCGCTGCTAAGTCCTAGGGAACTGCAGAAAGAATGTAGGACGATCCGGATGCCGGATTAGCACCTGAATGCTGCAAACACTTATGGCATCTGCTCATGAATGCACTGCTGCAGCCTGCCGATGATACCGGCAGGCTGTCGCGTGAGGCCAACGTATCTTGATAGCCTGTCAGGCCGCTCGAGGCAGCATGGATTTCAGGTTCGCGTTGCCAGCCAGCGCTTCGGTCGATGGCGTGACGCGTCCGGCAATCAGCATCTCGCTGAGTTTGATATCCTTGGCGACCCTGTTGCCAGGGCCGACGCCGCTTGCGGCCACTAGCCGCTGCTGGTCGTCGAGATGAAACAGGATGAAGGCGCCATCCCCGAGGTCTCTGTGAACGACCGAGCGGCCTTCATCGACGAGTCCGGCGATCTGCAGCGTATGATCGAACTGGTCGGACCAGAAATAGGGAACGGCCTGATAATTGCGCGCCGCGCCCATCAAATTTGCGGCCGCGAGAATGCCCTGATCCTGCGCGTTGCGCCATGCTTCGAGACGCAGACGGCGACCGTCATAAAGGAGATGCGGAAACGAGCAGCAGTCTCCGGCGGCATAAATATCGCGCTCCGATGTTTCCAGGCGCTCATTGACCGCAATGCCGTTGTCGATTGCGATACCGGCGCGTGCAGCAAGCTCGGTGCGCGGCAGCGCGCCGATCCCGACGACAAGCACATCGGCCGAAATCGCATCGCCATCGGAAAGAGAAATATCGACACGCTGCTCATCCGCTTCGAGCCCGAGAACCGCTACACCGCATTTCACGACGACGCCATTGCCTTGGTGCAGGGCAGTAATCGTTTCGGCGATCGGTTCGGGGACACCGCGCTTGAGGATACGCTCCTGGGACTCGATGACCGTAACCCTCGCTCCGCGGCCGCGTGCCGAAGCGGCGACCTCCAGGCCGATGAAACCGCCCCCAAGCACTGCCACATGCATATCGGCTCGGACGAAGCAACGGAGTGCAAGCGCATCATCGATCGTCCGCAGATAGACTATGCGGCTGCTGACGGGCGCGTTCGGCAATCGCCTTGGTGCCGCGCCGGTCGCCAGTAGCAGTTTGTCATAGGGCAGCGCCCGGCCATCGGAGAGGAGCAATTGCTTTCCGGACGTGTCGATGGTATCGCCCGAAGTGCTGCCGATATGACGGATTGCCTGCTCCGCCAGCACGAAATCATTGAGAACGGTTGGCATCCGAGGCTCCATCTCGCCAAGCAGAACTTGTTTGGAAAGAGGCGGCCGCTCGTAAGGAAGGTGAACCTCATCGCCGATGAGGGTGATCGCCTGCCGGTAACCGCTCTCCCTCAGGCTCAAAGCGGCGCGCGCGCCGCATTCACCGGCGCCAACGATGATGATGCCCGCATCGCTGCTCATGCGCCGATTCCGATCAGGATGCGATCGCCTTCCACTCTGACCGGATAGGTTTTCAGATTGATGCAGACCGGAGCGCCTCGCGCTTCACCCGTCTTATAGCTGAAGCGGCCATTGTGCTTCGGACACTCGATGGTGTCATCCATGACGAGCCCATCGGCCAAATGGATTTTCTCATGAGTGCAAAGCCCATCCGTAGCGAAATATTCGTCATCGGGACTACGATAGATCGCAAAGGTTCGCCCGGCGTGATCGAAGCGGACAACATCCTCCTGATCGATTTCATCGGCAGCGCAGGCATCAACCCAGTTCATCATTTCATCCTCCTCATTGCAGTCACCGCAAGGCGCGAAAGGTATCATCCAATCGTGGGAGCAGGTCGACGTTGCGCTTTGATAGCGCATCGTTTTTTCCTCCCGGCTGGTTCCAAGCATGCGCGAAATGCGCCTTCACATTCCACGCCGATTATGATCATTTTTCATCAGGGAGGAGCGGCATGAAGAAGGCACGTCTCGTGGACATCGCCGCCGCCGCTGGTGTCGGCCTTGCGACTGTGGAGCGCGTTCTCAACGAACGCGGCAGCGTCAGGCCGCAAACGGCGGAGAAGGTGGTGCTGGCAGCAAAGCGCTTAGGCTACAAAAGGATCATCCCAAGTCTTTATCGCGGCACGATCCGCATCGAAGTCATCCTAGTCAGGCCGGAGTCGCCGTTTTTTCAGCCGGCTCAACCATGCCTTCGAGCGAATCGCCGCCTCGCTGGACAGCTCGATCACCGTCCACCGGACCTTTGTCGAAGAGAGCGAGCCGGAGAAGTTCGCTGCGCATGTGGCCGATAGCAGCATTCGCCGGCATGGCCTGATCGTTGCCGCGGAAGTGATGACGCAGGCGTTGCGTCGCTGTTCGGATATTATCGGTATCTACAATGCCGGCGGTGCCAATCTTGGGGTCGGCTCGGTGCTTCAGCGCTTTCAGGAACGACAGGGAAGGGATTGCGTCTGGATAGGGCACGAACTCAACGACGAAACGCGCCGCTTCATCGCCTCGGGGCTGATGACGCTCGTTCTCGATCAGGCACCCGAAACCCAGGCAAGGCGCGCACTGGAGACGATATTATCGCGTATGGGGATTATTGATGTGCCCGTTAGCCAAGAGCCGGTTCCGTTCCTGACCTATACGACGGAGAATGTTGGCCCGGCATCCAGTCACCACTAGGTGACAAGGCCGGAGCCTGCAGAAGGAGGACCGCAGGCTCCGGCATTTCCCGCCATCAACGGCCGATTGAACCGGTGGCGGGGGGAGAGCTCAATACGCGCATATGGAGCACATAGCGCCTTTGGCAAGTCCTTGAGATCATTGTCCTGGCTGGAAGAACCCAGCCAGGCTCGGCTCTTTGCTAGCTTGGCGTGCCGGAGCGGCGGGCCTGCTTTTCTGCGTATTTCTTGGCGCGCTCCATGAAGCGCTTGTTCATGCGGTCCTCGGCCTCTTTCGAGCCGTCGTGAAAGGTGCCGAACCATTGGTCGAGCGGGATGACGCCATCGGCATAATTGCACTCGAAGAATTTGTGATGGAGATAGTGGTCGTAGGCATGGGTATCGATCCCGGCTTCCTCGCCGATCACGATCTTGTCGAAACCGGCATGGCCTGGCGCCGGTGCGAGAGCGGCATGTGTCAGATGGAACAACGCATGGACCGGGTTGGACGGTACGATCCAATGGATGAGGACACCCGAAAAATACAGCAGATGTTCGACCGGATGCATGGCGAGGCCGGACCAGGGACCGGGATTGACGTTGTTATGATGCAGCTTGTGAACCGTATGATAGAGCGGCGGCCAGTGGATCAGTCGATGGACGAGATAGAAATGCAGATCGCGAAATGCCGGGACCAGCAGTATGATGATGAAGCAATAGATGGGGTGCTCGGCAAAGTCGACGTAGGGAATGATGCCATTGGCGAAGGCCCAGAGCGTCAGAACTTCAAATGCCGTCCATAAAGGCACTGCGCTCGCAAAAGTCCAGATCACGTTGTCAACTGTCTGGTTGCTGAAAAGAAAGGCCGAGTTATCCTTCGACGGCCACTTGCTATTATATTTGAAAGTGGTGCCCTGCTTCTTCTGCATATAGAGCCGCAGATGAAAGGCGCCGAAGAACAGGAAGACTAACACGGCATTGCGCAGGAGAAGATAGGCGATCCAGCCCGGCGCCAGTGTCTTCATCGTTTCCATGGAAGGTGTCGCGTAGAGCCACAGCAAGGTTGCGATGATGGCATAGACGGCATTCCAGGGCATGAGATAGCCGGGATACCCGAAGAACCATTTCAGGAAGGCGATCGGTTTGGCCGGCCAAATGAAGACGGGCGGATATTGCAGAAGCTTGTTGGGTTTCCAGTCGCCGCGTTTGTCGCGGGTGCCGTAGAGCGTGTCGTCCATAATGTGCCTCCCGGTGGATGAACTATGCGGTCAGTGTCAGGGACCTCGGCGCGAAACGACAGCATTGATTTGATGAAATTTGCTCACGGCGACGGGAACTCTGCTGAGCCGCAATCGGGGGAGGAGAAGGTGGCTATTACCTTCTTCCAGGCGCCGCACAGAAACACCTGCCCACATAACTATTTGGAAAGAGTTACGGGTGGACCCGGTTGGCGCATTCAGAGCATCTTGATGAAAACCCCTCACGCGACCAGCGCTCGACGAGCGAATACATCCGCTTTGCAATGAAACGCGCCGATGATCAAAAGCCATCATCGCGCCGGCTGGCGGAGATCTCGGATTCATGATCTGAGCAGCGCACTGGTAGGGGAGAAACCATGCAGAACTTGCTCATATTCCAGTCACTCTGGTCCATGGAGCGACGCAGCGCACGATATCCGGAGCTTTCTCTGGAAGAAAACATCGAAAAGATCGCGTCTGCGGGCTTTGATGGCATCAGTACCCATTGGTACGACCGCAAGGTCGTTTCTCGCGTCGCGGGCTTGCTCAAACAGCATGGGCTGCAGGCGGAGGGCCAATGTTTCCCCAAGACTGTCGACGATCTAAAGCCGGTGCTGGAGATCGCGGCCGAATACAACGTTCATCACATCTGTCTGCAGCCGGACGTGCGCCCGCGACGGCTTGAGGATTGCATTCCGTTGCTGGAAGGCTGGCAACGTCTGGCGGAAGAGGCCGGTATCGATGTTTGGATTGAGACGCATCGCGACCGCATGACGACGGATCTCTTTTTCACGCTCGACCTGCTCGATCGCCTGCCGGACCTGCAGCTGCTCGGCGATATCTCCCATTTCCTTGTCGGGCGGGAGTTCGCCTGGCCGGTATCCGACGAAAATCATGCCCTTATTCATCGGATATTGGACAGTTCCTGGGCCTTCCATGGCCGCGTTGCCTCCCGCGAACAGGTTCAGATCGAAGTTTCCTTCCCACATCACAGACCCTGGGTCGATCTTTTCCTCGGCTGGTGGGAGTATGGCTTCAAAAGCTGGCGGAAGCGCGCCGACAAAGACGCCACACTTGCCTTCACCTGCGAACTGGGGCCGAAGCCCTATGCAATCACCGGCAGGGACGGTGAAGACACCACCGACCGCTGGGAAGAATCTCTGCTTATGAAGCAGGAAATACGTGATTTGTGGGCAAGAATCATCGGCTAATAAGTTAAGAAAAGTATCAGCAATAGACTATTGATTTTGGAGGATTTTCCATGGACGTAAGAGCAGCGGTCGCGGTTGCGGCTGGCAAGCCGCTTGAGGTGATGACGGTTCAGCTGGAGGGACCGAAGGCCGGCGAAGTGCTGATCGAGGTCAAGGCGACTGGCATCTGCCACACCGATGATTTCACCCTCTCGGGCGCCGATCCGGAAGGCCTGTTTCCGGCGATCCTCGGCCATGAGGGTGCCGGCATCGTCGTCGATGTCGGGCCGGGAGTGACCTCGGTGAAGAAAGGCGATCACGTCATTCCGCTCTATACGCCCGAATGCCGCGAATGCCCGTCGTGCCTCTCGCGCAAGACCAATCTCTGCACCGCGATCCGCGCGACCCAGGGCCAGGGCCTGATGCCGGACGGCACCTCGCGCTTCTCGATCGGCAAGGACAAGATCCATCACTATATGGGCTGCTCGACCTTTGCCAATTATACCGTGCTGCCGGAGATCGCCGTCGCCAAGGTCAATCCCGACGCCCCCTTCGACAAGATCTGCTACATCGGCTGCGGTGTGACGACCGGCATCGGCGCCGTCATCAACACCGCCAAGGTGGAGATGGGCGCAACGGCAATCGTCTTCGGTCTCGGCGGCATCGGCCTCAATGTCATTCAGGGCTTACGGCTAGCCGGTGCCGACATGATCATCGGCGTCGATCTCAACAATGACAAGAAGGCCTGGGGCGAGCGCTTCGGCATGACGCATTTCGTCAATCCGAAGGAGGTCGGCGACGACATCGTGCCCTACCTCGTCAACATGACGAAGCGCGGGGCCGACCAGATCGGCGGCGCCGACTATACCTTCGACTGCACCGGCAACACCAAGGTCATGCGCCAGGCGCTCGAAGCCAGCCATCGCGGCTGGGGCAAGTCCGTCGTCATCGGCGTGGCCGGCGCCGGTCAGGAGATCTCGACGCGTCCGTTCCAGCTGGTGACGGGCCGGTCGTGGATGGGCACGGCCTTCGGCGGCGCGCGTGGCCGCACCGATGTGCCGAAGATCGTCGACTGGTACATGGAAGGTAAAATCCAGATCGATCCGATGATCACCCACACCATGCCGCTCGACGACATCAACAAGGGTTTTGAGCTCATGCATTCGGGTGAAAGCATTCGTAGCGTCGTGCTGTATTGAGGCTGCAAGCGACCTCGCTGGAAGTTTTTTGGCAGTCCGAACGACGGATAAGCCGATGACCACCGTTCAAGAAGGACGCCGGCCTCGTGATGGGGTCGGCGGCTTGAACACGAATGGCCTTCAGGCAAAAGGATATGCCCATGACCAGCAAGCTGCTCAGTGCGACCGCCGCTGCTCTTTTCGCCCTATCTTCCGCAACCATCGTCTTCGCTCAAACGACGACACCCGCAACGCCAGCTCCCGCCACGACCTCTTCCACCTCGACGCCGTCTTCGGCCATGCCGTCGAAGGATGAGATCAAGACGGCGCGGCAAGCCTGCCGGCAGGATGCAACGGGGCAGGGCCTCAAGGGCGACGCACGCAAGGACGCAGTCAAAAGCTGCCTGCAGCAGAAGTATCCGGTCCTGGCGAAACGCAAGACCTGTCATGACGAAGGCACCGCCAAAGGTCTGGAAAAGAAAGCATTGCGCGATTACGTCAAGCAGTGCATCACCGCGAGCTGAGCATCGGCCCGCGATCATGGATCCGAACCGGACCCATCACACAACGACAGTCCGCTCCACGGGGCGGACTACGTGCCTTGCACAATCGCCGTACGTCTTGCGCGGCCCCTTTTCCTCAAGCGCAAGCCTCCTTATCTCCTTGGCAAGGATATAAATTTCAGGGTGCGGCGTGCTTTTCCATCCAGACAGGCTTTCATTCGGCATAGTCCTGCCGGCGCAAACCAGAACTGCCGCCGACATAGAGTTCGATGCTCAGCTCGGCATTGCGGGCCAAGCCGATAAATTGGGCTTCGATGCGCTGTGGGTGAGGGATGTTCCCCTTAACAGCGACAGCTATCCTGATCCGATCGGACATGCCGATCCCTGGGTCTTCCTCGGAGCTCTAGCCGCTTCCACATCCAGGATCACCCTGGCGACGGGCGCAATCGTGCTGCCTTTGCGGCATCCGCTCCATATCGCCAAGGCAGTGCTGTCCATCGCCTCTCTGTCGAAAGGCCGGTTCGTCCTCGGTCTCGGCTCGGGAGACCGGCCGAGCGAATATGATGTTTTCGGAGAGGATATTGGAAACCGTAAAGCGCTCTTTCAATCGCATTGGGAGCGCCTCGCCGTTGCGCTTGGCCCGGATCAGAAGGTCGTCGATGAAGGCGGTCGCGTGCGGAAAGAGTTCGCCATAAGACCTGTGCTGCAACAACCGTCCATTCCCATGGTGGCTGTGGGTTCATCGTCGCAATCGCTCGAATGGATCGCCCGCCGCGCGTCAGCCTGGATGACCTACTACCGACCGCTATCCATTCAGAAAGACCGGTTGGCGCTTTGGCACAATGCCCGGGCTAAGATCACCGCCGATTTTCGCGGCTTTGGTCAGTCCATGGTCCTGGATCTGCTCGATAACCCTCAGGCCTCTTATGAGGAAATCAATCTCGGCGGCAGAACCGGCAGGCGAGGGTTGATCGAAGCCTTGTCGGCGATGCGTGAAGCGGGCATTCATCATGTCGCCTTCAATCTGATCGCGCAGGGACGGCCGCTAGGGGAAACCATGGAAGAGATCGCCGCGGATATTCTGCCGGCCATGCGATAGCTTCAACAAATTGCCCTCGGTGACAGCACCGCGGAAATCATATTCCGCGGAACCCTGGCTTTTGCAGCCTTTGCTACCTATCTTTCCGCTGCAACCAAAAAGGGCTGATTTTGCTTCTCGAAATTTCTATCGTCATTGTCCTCACCCTCCTGAACGGCGTGCTTGCCATGTCGGAATTGGCAATCGTCTCATCCCGTCCTGCCCGCCTGAAAGTGCTTTCCGACCAAGGCAGCAGAGGCGCGACTATGGCGATGAGGCTCGCGGAAGAACCGGGCCGCTTCCTTTCAACAGTGCAGATCGGCATCACGCTCGTCGGCGTCCTGTCCGGCGCGTTCTCAGGCGCCACACTCGGCGCTCGGCTGTCGGGCTGGCTTGCCGAGCAGGGTCTTTCTGTTGCAGCCGCCGACGCCATCGGCGTCGGTTCCGTCGTGGTCGCCATTACCTATCTGTCACTGATCATCGGTGAACTCGTGCCGAAGCAGGTCGCTCTGCGGGCGCCGGAAGCGGTCGCCAGCAAGGTTGCGCCGGCCATGGTGTTTCTTTCCCGGGCCGCAGCGCCGCTCGTCTGGTTGCTCGACATCTCAGGAAGGCTGGTTCTGAGTGCGCTCGGCCAATCCGGTAAGGCCGCGGATGGTGTCAGCGATGAGGAAATCAAGACGGTTCTGGCGGAAGCCCAAAGCGCCGGCGTCATTGCGACGGAAGAGCAGGCGATGATCTCGGGCGTCATGCGATTGGCCGACCGCACCGCAAGAGCATTGATGACACCGCGTCGCGACGTGGAGGTCATCGATATCGAGGACGGTTTCGACGAGGTCCGCGAACAGCTTCGCCGCACCGAAAAGGCACGGCTGCCGCTGCGCAAGGACAGCTCCGATGAAATCGTCGGCGTGCTGACAACCAGGGACTTCTTCGATGCCCTGGTTTCCGGCGGGCAAGCCGACATTCTCAAGCTTGCCAAACAGGTCCCGATCGTTTCGGACCTTTCCAGCGCCCTTGACGTGGTCAAGGCGCTGCGTCGCTCTTCCTCGCATATGGTGCTCGTCTACGACGAATACGGCCACTTCGAAGGTGTCATCACATCGGGCGATATCCTCGAAGCCATCCTCGGAGCCGTTCAGGAGGAAACCGATGTCGGCGGCGAGCAGGCTCTCGTCCGCCGTCACGATGGCAGCTATCTCGTATCCGGCTGGATGCCCATCGACGAGTTTGCCGATTTCATGAACCTGCAGATCGAGGATGATCGTGACTACCAAACAGTTGCAGGTTTCGTGCTGCAGGAGCTGCGCCATCTTCCGGATGTGGGCGAAAGCTTCTCGAAGGGCGGCTGGCGCTTCGAGGTCGTGGATCTTGACGGCCGCAGGATCGACAAGCTGCTGGTAAGCGCGGACGCCGCCGCTCGCGAAGCCGATCACTGAAACTCATCTGAAAGACGGCCCATCGTTTCGTAGCGGATATGCCGGCATCGGATCGGTTTCAAAATTGCCCGCACTCAAGTGTTGAAGCAGCCTTGGTTAGCAGTAACCGAGTATGGCAAGGATCGACTTGGGAGACGCTACCGTGAAGTGTGCGGTATCGCGGCAGTGACGGCAGAGCGCATGTGAATCCGTGCCATAGACTTGCTTTGCGAGCTTTCCGCTCTGCCGCTCCATGGCGTCGGTAACTTGGACCGCCGCTTCGGCATATGTCAAAGGATCCTTCTCCAGACGCTGGTCCTGCCAAGCCGTTTCAACGAGGTTCATATCGACTGCTTGCCTCGCACGGATATGGTCGTCAGCGCATTTGGGCGGGACTGTATCACCTCTGCTAAAGCCCATCATTTCCGAAGCAATGCGACAGGCAAGGTCCTCGACAGCGACCAGCTTGGTCGTCAGGTCGCCGATCAGCGCAGGTCTGGTCCGCGCTAGCGTATCACCGCACGCGGTAAACACGTCGACGCGCACACGCTGGTTTGGCTCCACAAGCTGGATGGCCAGCTTGCCTGTTGGACGATCTGGGTGCGCATGGCTAATCATGAATGCTGAGGCGAGGGTCGACGGCAATGCCTCGAACGCCGACACGACAATATCGATATCGTTGAAAGCGCGCCGACGGCCGAGGCCAGAGCCAAGACTTGGCTCCAATGCTATTCCTCCGGTGATGGCGTAATCCAGACCGCAGGTGTTCAATTTCTGGAGCACAGCAATGACCCGTTGGGCATCAGCCGCCTCCAAGAACTGATCAAGTTGCATTGTCATTTCCGAATCACTTCGCGGCGCAACACGCCATTCGCTGAGGGCGGAATGCGAGGCTCCCATATCTCGAAGCAAACGCAATGGGCAAAAGCTACGCTTTATCCCGAAGAACCGCAGTTTGATGAAATACCTTTCGCCCCAGCAGACAGGTCACATGGCTTATGTTCCATAATATAGATTATCTGATACTTGCATGTAGCCGGGCAGATTCCATTTTCAAATGCAACGAAGACAATAATGGCCATGATTTGAGGAGGATGGAATGGCCCGCTCTTTTGTGCAGTTGAGTATTCGTCGAGCGCAAGGTTCAGATCAAGGAGTCCGCCAGTCCGCACGTCGCGGCGGCCGCTATACTGCCTCAATGTCCATCCCGAGCAACGTCGTCTTTGGGGACCGTATCCACCAAGTTCTTTCGATGGAAGATGAAGAGCCCGGCAACGACGATAATCGCAGAACCGATAACAATCTGCGTGTCGGGAATATCGCCGAAGAAAACGAAGCCCAGCACGATTGCCCAGACCAGCAGGCTGTATTGGAGCGGAGCAAGCAGCGAAGCTGGAGCAAGCTTCAGGGATCGGGTTATCAGCATATGGGCGCTGCCG
The DNA here is from genome assembly GCF_007828675.1 of Rhizobium sp. ERR 1071. Classification (NCBI taxonomy): domain Bacteria; kingdom Pseudomonadati; phylum Pseudomonadota; class Alphaproteobacteria; order Hyphomicrobiales; family Rhizobiaceae; genus Rhizobium; species Rhizobium sp. ERR 1071. The sequence continues at coordinate 742,050 of NZ_VITM01000004.1, forward strand.
GCGACGATGCCGAGGGCAAGCATGGCGCCGAAATCGAGCGCGGATGCGGGACGCCAGTCGCCAATGCTGAGCACCAATCCCGCAATGAGCGCACCGACCGTCTGCCATGCGACGAGGGTCGCATCCCGCGTCTGCCGCAGCCGTCGCCCGAGCACGAGCGTCAAAGCGAATGCGAGGCTGCCGCCAAGGCCGAAAAGCGATGGCCAGGAAAACATTGCCGCAGAAGGTCGCAGCGCGATCAACACGCCGATAAAGCCGACGAAAACCGCCAGCCAGCGCCGCCAGCCGATCTTTTCATTGAGAAAGAAATGCGAGATCGCCGCCACATAAATGGGGCCAGCCATATAGAAGGTCATGACATCGGCCAGCGGCAGATAGGCGACAGCGGCGTAAAAGAGAGCAACATCGAGCGTTGTCATGCCGACACGCAGAAGCTGCAGCGGCGGCCGTTCGAGGCGAAAAAGTGCGTCGCTGCCCTGCCGCGCGATCATCGGCGCCAGAATAATGAACGAACCGAACGAGCGGATCACCAGAATCTGGCCGACGGAGAAGCTCGCAACCAGCCACTTACCCATGGCATCGTTCAGCGAAAACAGGAAGTCGCCGAGAAGCATCATCAGCATGCCGGCAAGCACAAGATTGCCGCTTGTTACGGCTTTGCCCACGCGCATACTATTTTATCCTTGCGAATCCTGCGTTTCCACCACCTGCGCTTTAGCCGGTTTTGCCCCCTACCCGCAATGACATTCATCGCCGACGGATCATCCCGGAACATCCAGCATCTGCGCACTCATTGGGGCGCGCGCTCCTGTAAAACTTGAGCGGATGTTTATAAATTCGGTTATATGATAACGTTTACGTGAACAGGTGAACCAAACTCGCCAGCGAGGACGGTCGATATGCCTATATGCTTTTATTCTTGCAGAATTACCTGTCGATATAGTCCGCTTGCCGGGTGAGAGAACATACATGATGCAGCCGCCCGATGGATCGTCAGAGCCTACGCACCGAGATCAAGATGTTGAGGATGAGCAGGTCCGCGAGCCGTTTGAATTGCTTCAGGCCCGATATCTGTCTCTCGCCGAGCGTTACGAATGGCTCGAGGCGATGATCAACTACGTGCCGGACTATATCTATGCCAAGGACAGGAACGGCCGGTTCCTTTTTGCCAACATGGCGATCGTCCTCAACAACGGCTTCACGCATGTCGACGAACTGATCGGCCTTACCGACGCCGAAATTCACCCGATGGCCGATGCCCACAAGATCGAAGAAGTCGAACAGCAGGTGATGGAGAGCGGCAAGGCCGATCTCGGCGTCGAAGAGCGGCGCCTCAAGGGCGAAGGCTGGCTCATGATGTCGCGGGTGCCGTTGCGCGATAGAAACGGCAATATCATCGGCGTCGTCGGAGCATCCCGCGATATTTCCGCCCGAAAACGGGCGGAAAAATTGATGAGCGCTCAGACGAAACTTCTGCAGGATGTGGCGCGCGGCGTTGATCTTGATGTGTTTCTCGAGGATGCCCAGACCCTTCTTGAGGGCTTGCTGAATGGCAGACAGGTCCGTTTCGTTCTCGACGGCGAGCAGACCAAGCCTCTTGCCGGCGACACCCTGGAGTTTCCTATTTTCTCTCGGGATGGTGGCCGGCATGGAGCCCTGGTGACGGTGCAAACCGATGGCGACGAGGCTGGACTTATGGAATTCTTCGCCGGCATAGCGCAGACCGTTGGAATAGCCATCGATCGCCATCGGGACATCGCTCACATCGCCTATCTGGCCGAACATGATGCGCTCACCGGCCTGCCCAACCGCATGTTGCTCGACCGCAAGCTCAGCGCCCTGCTGGAAACGGCGTCACGAAAAAGAAAATCTCTGGCCGTTGCCTTTGTCGACCTGGACAATTTCAAGCTGGTGAACGACACCCTTGGCCACGCCGCCGGCGACGAATTGCTGACGGTGGTTGCGCAGCGCATATCGACCCATGTCGGCGCTCGCGGCATCGTTTCTCGGATTGGTGGCGACGAATTCATCATCGTTCTCGAAGAGAACTCTGAGCCGATATGCGAGAGGCTCGCGACGGTTCTGGCAGACATATCCAAGCCGATGACCGTACAAGGGGTCGAAATCCGCGTGGGCTGCAGCATTGGCGTGGCTTGCGCCGTGGAGCATGGCAAGACGGCTTCGGAACTCTTCGCGAATGCCGATATGGCGCTTTATCGTGCCAAGGAAGCGGGGCGCAACGCCATTCGCCTGTTCACGCCGGCGATGGCGGAGGAGGCCCGCAACAAGCTGACCCGTATCGAAGAATTGCGGCGCGCCGTGGAGCGGGACGAATTCGTGCTCCACTATCAGCCGCAAAAGGAAGTACGCAGCGGCAAGATCATTGGCGTCGAGGCCCTCGTCCGGTGGCAGCACCCTGCCGAAGGCTTGCTGCTTCCAGGCGCCTTCATTCCGCTCGCCGAGGAGACGGGACTTATCGTCGCGCTCGGCGAAATCGTTCTGCGCAGAGCCTGTCAGCAAGCGCGGCTGTGGCAGGATCGCGGCCTGCCCGCATTGCGTATGGGCGTCAACGTGTCAGCTCGGCAGTTCCTGGAAAGTTCGCTGACGAACCAGGTCGCATCGGCATTGCAATCCGCTCATCTCGATCCGCAATGGCTCGAGCTCGAACTGACGGAAAGCTTGATCATGCGTGACATCGAAGGAGCCATCGAGCGGATGCAAGAACTAAAGAAGCTGGGAGTCAGCCTCGCGATGGACGATTTCGGCACAGGATATTCAAGCCTGAGCACCCTCAGGCGCTTTCCACTTTCCCGGTTGAAGATCGATAGATCGTTCATCGCCGATATTCCGGAAAAGCCCGGCGATATGGCCATTACCTCCGCCATCGTATCGCTTGGCAGAACACTTGATCTGGAAGTCGTAGCGGAAGGCGTCGAGACCGAGGAGCAGGCCCGTTTTCTGGAAGGCGCCGGATGCGAATTGCTTCAGGGCTATCTGTTCGCCCGGCCCCTTCCCTCCTCCGAAATCGAAAGCCTGATTGCCGGAACCGCTGCGAAAGCAGTGTAGATATTCGCTCGAGAAGGGCTTGATGCTTGCCGCATGCGGACGCGTCTCAAGGAAATGTCACGATCTCTATCCAGTTCGCACCGGCATTGACCGGATATCGCCCTACCAGGCCGAGACCGCCATCGGCCTGGTCGATGGCATAGACCGACAGCCTGTCGGACTTCTCGCCGGATGCGACAAGAAACAGGCCCGATGGATCGATGCGGATACCGCGCGGCTGCTGCTCGGTCGGATAGTTTGTGATGTAGGTCAGTCTTCCATTGCCTGCGTCGACGCGGAAGAGGGCAATCCGGCTGGTGGTTCTCTCTGTCGTATAAAGAAATTTGCCGTTCGGTGTGATGCCGATATCTGCGGCCCAGACCTTCGGCTTGCCGTTGTCGGCGACGGCCGGCGCAGGCGCACCGGATATCGCCGGACCAGGCGGCGCGATGCCCGGTGACAGTCCGGCAATCTCAGGAACGGAAACAACACTTTCGATCTCGCTCAAGGTGCCGGTATCGGTATCGAGCGCATAGTGGATGACATGGCCGGTCAGTTCGGTCAGGACGTACACCGCCTTGTTATCGGGGGAGATAGCGATATGCCGCGGACCAAAGCCGGCGCCAGTCTCAACCTGCATCGGATCGTTCGGCTTCAGTATCCCGGTCTCGGCGTCGAGAGTGAATTGCTGCACGGCATCTGAGCCGAGATTGGTGACAAAGACATATTTGCCTGTCCGGTCACTGACGATCGAATGGGCATTGCGCCCGGTTGCGATTACTTGCTGTGCCTGCGCGGTGACCAGCCCGTTCTTGTCAATCAGCAGCACGGCGATTTTGCTGCCGCCATAGGAAGCAGCGAATAGAAGCCCACCTGTCGGATCGAGGGAGATGTAGGCCATGCTGTCGGGCAGAGCGGCGACGGCCTCCTGCCTTAGCCTGCCGCTTTCGGGGTCAATCGTCAGCGTCAGTACCCGGTAAGGCTGCTCGCGAATGACGGCATAGAGATGCCGCCGGTCCGGACTGACGGCCATCGGCATGACCATCGGCCCAACATCAATGCCGGATATTGGGGTAAGCGTGCCCGTCGCCCCATCCATCCTGTATGCATCGATCGTTCCGGCAACTGCCGCCGAGACATAGACGAATGCGCGAGACACACTGGAAGACGTCTGAACCACTAATCACCTCGCCCGAGCACCGAGCGTAACCGCCGATGATCGCTTAATATCATATGACATAATATGACCATGGCAATGCGTCGAGCATTATTGCGCCTGCAGTTCGGCCAAAAGGCGATAGCGCCGCTGGCTCGCCAGCATGTGTGCTCGCATCGCCTGACGCGCTCGCTCCGGGTCTTGATCGGCAATCGCCGTCAGGATTTCCGCATGCTCGGCATGGACCTTCTCCAAATAGGCGCGATCATTCGCTTCAGGCAATGTCGGAAACTGTCCGCGCGGAATGGTTCGGGCGCCGAAATGCCGGAGCACATCGACATAGAAGCGGTTGTTCGTAGCAGCCGCTATCGCCATGTGGAATTCATAATCCGCTTCGACGGTCGATAGCCCCTGCTCCATCAGCAGTGCCATCTTGCGGTTGGCGGCTGCAATTGCTGCCTCCTGTTCAGCCGTTCTGCGATAGGCGGCGATTGCCGCCGCCTCGCCTTCCGCAGCCATGCGGAATTCCAGCAATTCCAGCGTCTCGGGGATGTTTTTGACCTCGACAGGCGTCAGTAGCAGGCCGGATCGCGCCGACGTTTCGGAAACGAATACCCCCTTGCCCTGAACGGGCTTGACGAGGCCTGCGGCACGAAGATCGGCAATCGCCTCACGCACCACGGTACGGCTGACATCGAAGGCCGCTTCCAGCTGCGGTTCCGTCGGAAGCTGGTCGCCTGCCTGAAGCTTGCCGGACTCGATCTGCGTGCGCAATTCATCGATGACCCTTTGGGCCAGCCTTTGCCTTGCCCGGGCATTTGTTGTCATTCCCGATCCCCGATTCCGGCTGCTCATCCGCAGCCGCTTCATATAATCAGCGTTAAGTCATGATACGAATAGTCTTAACATGGGACGCATCGAATGCAATCGGGGCAGGCAGGCAATTAGATTTCCCAGTCGGAGGTATATGCTCTGGCTCTCAAGCCCGATGACAACTCCAGCTTGACCTCGATCGTTTTCTTCAGCCGTGCCGCAAGCGCGTCGGAAAGGGTGGCGCCATCAATCCAATCCCTCTCCGTGGCATAGACGACATAGGGATTGATCACGCATTTGAAATCGAGCATCAGCGACATGGCGAGACTGCCATATGCCATATAGCTATGCGGGAGCCCACCGGAACAGACGAAGGTGACGATCTGATCGAACCAGGCCGATTTTCGTCCGCCCTCGCCCGTCGCACCGGTAAGCTCGATCAGGCTCTTGGCAGCGCTGCCGACCGACCAATTGTAAATGGGCACAGCAAGCAGCACACCATCCGCATCGCGAATTGCACGATACAGCCTGTCGTAGGAAGGATGCTGATAGCAGTTCAAGTTGTCGAATACAGGCAGCTCGAGATCCTGAAGATCGATAAACTCAACCTCAGCCCCTCTCTCTCGCAATAGATTTTCTGCCTCACGGCCCATGCGGCGGCTCCGGCTTTCCGGATCCATGCTGCAGGAGAGAATGGTGATTTTCGATGGATGCATCTCTGCCTGCTCCGCTGCCAGAGGCACTACGTGAAACCGCTCTGTATCTTAGGATTAAGCGGATTCTCCCCGTCCACAACGAATTTTTTTCTGTGCATCGCTGCAGTCCATCGATGCCGCCTACACAGCATCCCGTCAAAACGGCATTTTATCAAGCCGACCCATTTGCCGCATCCGCACTAAATAATCCATTTTATTACAAATACGTACCGGGCCATCCTCAAGTGAATTCTCCTCGTGATTGTAACTACCGTATCCGCAATCGCATGATTTCCGCATAACCATATTGACATTTGTCGAAAGCGTTTCGAATATTGTCAAACCATGGCAAGCAACCTCCGACGGTGACGTCGTGACTCGCTACGGCATCCGGAATGGGGAGAGGAAAGTGGAATTCCTGCTTGAAGTAGAGGGGCTAAAGAAGTCCTTTGGCGGCGTCGCTGCATTGCGCGATGGGCGCTTTCAGCTGCGTCCCGGCTCCGTCCACGCCTTGTGCGGCGGCAACGGTGCGGGCAAGTCGACGTTCCTCAAGATCCTGATGGGCATTCACAAGCGCGATGCCGGCTCCATTCGCCGCCGCGGCAAGGATGTGGACTACGCAAGCCCTGCCGAAGCGCTGGCCGCTGGCATTGCCATCATCGAGCAGGAGCTCAGCCCCATCCCGCACATGACGGTTGCGGAGAACATCTATCTCGGCCGCGAGCCATCGGCGCGCTTTGGCGGCATCAATTTCAAGACAATGAATCGTAATGCGCAAGCGCTCCTCGACCGGCTGCAGTTCAATATCCGCGCCACGCAATTCATGATGAACCTCTCGGTCGCGCAAGTTCAGCTGGTCGAGATCGCCAAGGCGCTCAGCCACGATGCCGAAGTGATCTTCATGGACGAGCCCACCTCGGCGATCGGCGAGAAGGAAGCGCAGCAGCTGTTTGCGACCATCGAGCGGCTGAAGGCTGAAGGCAAAGGCGTTGTCTACGTCTCGCACCGCCTGTCCGAAATCTTCCAGATCGCCGATTCCTACACGGCCTTTCGGGATGGGTCCTATGTCGGCAGCGGCGCGCTTGCCAACATCGACCGGCCGGGCCTCATCCGCCTGATCGTCGGCCGCGAACTTGGCGAGGAATACATCAAGACCAACGTCCCGACGGCAACGCCGGGGCTGGAAGTCGCCGGCCTCACAGCAGAAGGCAAAGTCAGCGACATCTCGTTTACCGCTCACAAGGGGGAGATTTTCGGCATTTATGGCCTGATGGGATCCGGCCGGACCGAGATCTTCAACTGCATCTTCGGCGTCGATGCCGTCAGCAGCGGCCAGATCAAGCTTGCCGGTGAGCCCATAACCGTACGCAAACCGGCCGAAGCCATGCAGCATGGCATCGCCTTCGTCACCGAAGATCGCAAGCTGACCGGCCTCAACCTGATCGATAGCGTTCGCAACAACATCTGCCTTGCGAGCCTGCCCGAAATGAGCCCGCATTTTTCGATGGATCGCCGGGCCGAGACCAGTGCCAGCCGGGACATGATCCAGCGCTTCGGCATCAAGGCAGCGCGTGACAGCATGCCCGTCTCCGGTCTTTCGGGCGGCAATCAGCAGAAGGTCGTTCTCGGCAAGTGGTTCCTGCGCAAGCCGAACGTGCTGCTGCTCGATGAGCCGACGCGTGGCGTCGATGTCGGCGCCAAGCGGGAGATCTATCGCATCATCTGCGATTTCGCCGCCGAAGGCGGCACGGTGATCATGATCTCATCCGAAATAGACGAGGTTCTCGGCATGTCGGACCGCATCCTGGTGATGCGCCAGGGGCGCTCCGCCGGAATTCTCAAGAGGGAGGAGGCCGACGCGCAATCGCTCGTGCATCTGTCGACCTGAATGCGGCAGACCACGAAGCGCAAAAGAACGCGTCCGGCAACAAGAGGTATTTGCAATGTCCGCCACTGACAACAATCCGTCCAATTCCTGGTTCGGCTCGGACCGGCGCCGATTGATCATTCAGGAATACGGGATCTTTCTCGCTTTCCTGCTGCTCGCTGCTGTCCTCTCATTCTCGAATGAGTATTTTCTGACGGCCGGCAATATTTCCAACGTGCTGCTGCAGACTTCGATCAACGGCGTGCTGGCGATCGGCATGACATTTGTCATCCTGACCCGCGGTATCGATCTCTCCGTCGGCTCCGTGGTTGCACTGACCGGCATCGTCAGCGCGAGCTTCGCAACGACGTCGGCGACGGCCGGCATCGTCGGCGCACCTTATCCGCCCTATGTCGCGCTCGCCGTCGGCCTGCTCGTCGGTGTCGCCTGCGGCGCCGTGGTCGGCCTCATCGTCTCGCGCTTTGCCGTCCCTGCCTTCGTCGCGACGCTCGGCATGCTCTCTGCCGCCCGTGGCCTGACGCTGATCTATGGCGGCGGCAAGCCGGTTCCGGCTCTCACCCCTGATTTTCGCTGGATCGGTACTGGCAGCGTGCTCTCCGTCCCGATGCCGGTTATCCTGCTTGCCATTGCCTTCATCATCGCGTGGTGGGTCCTGAACCGTACCCGCTTCGGCCGCTATATCTATGCTGTCGGCGGCAATCCGCATGCCGCCGTTACCTCCGGTATCAACGTCAGCAAACTGCGCTTCCTCGTTTACGTCATTTCCGGCGGCCTCTCCGGTCTGGCAGGCATGATCCTTGCCGCCCGCACCGGCTCCGCCCTGCCACAGGCCGGCATCGCCTACGAGTTGGACGCGATTGCAGCCGTCGTCATTGGCGGCACCAGCCTTTCCGGCGGCGTCGGCCGCATCACGGGCACACTGATCGGCGCGCTGATCATCGGCGTTATGAACAACGGCCTCGATCTCATGGGCATCCAGTCCTACTACCAGCAGGTCCTCAAGGGCGCGCTCATCGTCGGCGCCGTGATGCTCGACCAAAAGAGAAACCTGGGCGGCTGAGCCCGAAGAACATTCCAGTGTTCGTACTCGGAAAACCAAACGGCGCGTCAAGGCGACGGCCGGACTTTCAACGGAGGAGACTTATAATGAAGAAATTATTGATTGCTCTTGTTGCAGCGACAGCGATTCTGGCGTCACCTGCCCTCGCCCAGGACAAGAAGCTGAAAATTGGCGCGGCACCCTACGGCCTGAATGCCGAATTCATGCAGATCTGGTCGGCAGCGCTGAAGGAACACCCCGCCGTCAAGAATGGCGATGTCGATCTGACCATCTTCGACGGCCGCTATGACGCGCTCGTGCAGCAGGAGCAGGTCAACACGATGATCACGCAGAAGTTCGACGCGATCATCTTCGTGCCGATCGATATCGAAGCTGCAGCAACCGCCGTACAGGCCGCCCATGACGCCGGCATCCCCGTCGTCGGCTCGAACACCCGCGTCAACTCCGACCTGCTGACCGCCTACGTCGGTTCCGACGACACGATCTCCGGCTACATGGAAGCCAAGACCGTCCTCGACAAGATTGGCTGCAAGGGCAACGTCGTCATCCTCGAAGGCCCGATCGGTCAGTCCGCTCAGATCTCGCGCCTCGAAGGCAACAAGAAGGCGCTTGCCGAGTGCCCGAATGTGAAGGTGCTGGAAGACCAGACCGCCAACTGGTCGCGTGCCGAAGCCCAAACCCTGATGGAAAACTGGCTGACGTCTCATCCCGGCCAGATCAACGGCGTCATCGGCCAGAACGACGAGATGGCGCTCGGCGCGATCGAAGCGATCAAGGCTGCCAAACTTAACGTCAAGGACTTCGCCATTGCCGGCATTGACGGCATCACCGATGCGCTCCATGCCGTCAAGGCCGGTACGATGACCTCGATCCTGCAGGACGCCAGCGCGCAGGCCCAGGGCGCCCTCGATCTCGCAATCTTTGCCGCCAAGAAAGGCAACTACAAGCCGGAATCCAAGATCTGGGAACAGTATCCGGCCATGCCGTTCAACGATGGCAAGGACAAGAACTACAATGTTCCGTGGACCCCGGTAACGGCCGAGAACGTCGACAAGCTGCTCGAAACCCGCAAGTAAGACCAATGTGGCGGGGCGAACCATCGCCTCGCCACACCCCGAAAACAGAGGCTTGAAAAAGATGACCGAGACATCCCCAGACATTGATTTGAACTTCCCGCTTTCAGGCAAGACGGCGCTTGTCACAGGCGGCGGCTCCGGCATCGGTGCCGCGGTCGCTGCTGCATTCGCCGCCAAGGGCGCGAAGGTCGCGGTTCTCGATATCAATGTCGACTTGGCGAAGGCAAAGGCATCGGAAATCGGCGGCGGCGCTGAAGCATTCGTCTGCGACGTGTCCGATCCGGCCTCGGTCAACAAGGCCGTCAGCGATGTCGTATCGCATTTCGGCAGCGTCGATATCGCCGTCAACAGCGCCGGCGTCGTCTTCCTTGCTCCCGCCGAGGATCTGCCGCTCGATTATTGGGACAAGACGATCAACATCAATCTCAAGGGCACCTTCCTGGTCACACAGGCTGTCGGTCGCGCGATGATCGCCGCCGGCAAGGGCGGCAAGATCGTCAACCTCGCCTCGCAGGCCGGCACGGTCGCCATTGAAGAGCATGTCGCATACTGCGCCTCCAAGTTCGGCGTGATCGGCATGTCCAAGACCTTTGCCGCCGAATGGGGCAAACACGGCATCAACGTCAACACCATCTCGCCCACCATCGTGCTGACCGAGCTCGGCAAGAAGGCCTGGGCCGGCGAGAAAGGCGAGGCCGCCAAGAAGCGCATCCCGACGGGCCGTTTCGCCTTCCCGCAGGAGATTGCAGCCGCGGCTGTTTTCCTCTCCTCGTCCGGCGCGGACATGATCAACGGCGCCGATCTGCTGATCGACGGCGGCTACACCATTCTTTGAGCGCAAGCGCTCGACAATTTCGACAGGAGAGACCATGCAGCGGTTCATCAACAATCCCGATGAAGTCGTTGAAGATACTGTAAAAGGCTTCATCAAGGCGCATTCGGACATCGTCCGTCTGGCAGACAATCCGCGCGTCGTCGTCGCCAAGGATGCGCCGTATGCCGGCAAGGTCGGCGTGGTCACCGGCGGTGGCTCCGGCCATGAGCCGGCCTTCATCGGCTATACCGGCAAGAACATGCTGGATGCGGTCGCAGTCGGCGAGCTCTTTTCGTCGCCGACGGCCAAGAGCTTCCACGACGCCATACGTGAAGCTAACGGCGGCCGTGGTGTTATCTGCCTTTACGGCAACTATGCCGGCGACAACATGAACGTGAAGATGGCGACGAAGCTTGCCGCCAAGGACGGCATCGAAGTCGCGACCGTCGTCGCCAACGACGATGTCTGCTCGGCACCACCGGAGGAGCGCGAGAAGCGCCGTGGTGTGGCCGGCGAAATCTTCATGTGGAAGATCGGCGGTGCCAAGGCTTCCAAGGGTGCAAGCCTTGAGGAAGTCCGTGTGACCGCGCAAAGGGCGATCGACAATTGCCGCTCCGTCGGTATCGGCCTTGGTCCCTGCACCCTGCCCGCCGTTGGTCACCCGAATTTCCGGATCGAGCCCGGCACGATGGAAGTCGGCATTGGCCATCACGGCGAACCCGGCGTTCGCGTCGAGCCGCTGAAGACTGCAGCCGAGATTGCCGAGGACATGTGCCAGATCGTGCTCGACGATCATAATCTGGCCTCCGGCACGGAAGTGGCCGTCCTCGTATCGGGCCTCGGCGCGACACCGGTCAACGAGCTCTACATCCTCAATGACACGATCGAGACGAAGATCTCCGAACGGGGATTGAAGATCTACAAGACCTATATCGGCAACTACTTCACGTCGCTCGAAATGGTCGGCGCGACACTGACCGTGATGGCACTCGACGAGGAGCTGAAAGAGCTCCTGGACGTCGAGGTCGAGTGCACGACGCTGCTCTGAGGGGGGACGCACGCATGCAGACATTCAACAATGCAACATCGGGCGATATCGTCTTGGCGCTGGCTGACCGCATCGTCGAGAACCGCGCCTATCTCAGCGCGATCGACGGCAAGATCGGCGACGGCGACCATGGCGTCAACATGGCCAAGGGCTTCGGCATGGCCGCGGAACGCCTGAAGGGCAAGAGCCAGTCGCTGTCAGCCTCGCTCGATACGCTGGGCACGGTTCTGATGACCGAGATCGGCGGCTCCATGGGCCCGCTCTACGGCGTCATGTTCACCGAGATTGCCGAAAAGCTCGACGGCATCGATGCGATCGATAGCGCAGCCTATGGCAAGGCACTGCATGCCGGGCTCGAAGGTATCCAGTCGATCGGCTCGGCCAAGGTCGGCGACAAGACGCTTCTGGACACGCTGGTTCCGGCGATCGAGGCCTTCGATGCTGCGAATGTAGCTGGCAAGTCCTTTGCCGAGGCGCTCGAGGCTTTGGTCGCCGCCGCCGAGACTGGCCGAGATTCGACGCTCAATCTTGTGGCCAAGATCGGCCGCGCTAGCCGGCTGGGCGAGCGCTCGCTCGGCGTTCTCGACGCTGGTGCGACCTCCTGCGCCATCATCCTGAAGGAACTTTCCCTCGGCGCTCGCGCACGACTGCAATAGCAGGGCTCTCCCAAGGCTGCGCGACCCCGTGCTCCACCACGGGGTCGCGCGCCGCCCCTCCTCAAGAAGAAGCATTTGCAAACATGCGTCATTGCTTTCATCTTCAGGCGAAAACGGGAAACAGTGAATCATCATGACAGGCAAGGCATCTTCGGTCGGCAAGAATAGTGCAAGCAAGGCGGGCGTGCCTGACGCAACCGACAGCATGCCGCTGCGCTATGGCGACGACCCTTACGTTTGGGCCTGCTGGCTCTATTATGAAGATGGCAAGACCCAGGGCGACATCGCCGAGATCATGGGCATTTCGCGGGCGACCGTGAATAGCTATCTCGCCGATGCCCGCAGCCGCGGCATCGTCAATATCTCGCTCGAGCCATCCCGCCTGAGCTCGCTCTCAATCGCACATGAACTCAAGCGCCATTTCGGCCTGCACGACTGTCTCGTGGTGCCCAGCGACGATGGTTCGCGGCCGCTGATCGACCGCCTTGGGACCGCTGGCGCGCAGGCCATCGCCCGCTTGCTGAAATCCGGCGACACGCTTGCCGTCGCCTGGGGCCGAACGGTTCTCGCGGTCGCGGAGCAGGCCAATGTGCCGAACCTGCAGGATGTTACCATCGTCCAGGCAACCGGTGGCACCCGTGCACTCTTTGCCTACACGCCGGAACTCTGTGCCAGTGCCTTTGCCGATGTGACAGGCGGCAGGTTGATCAACATCACGGCCCCTGCGATCGTTTCGGCGCCTGAGGTTCGGGAGATCTTGTTGCGCGAACCATTGGTCGAGGATCAGTTTGCCACGCTTTCTAAAGCCAACAAGGCCATCTTCGGCGTGGCGTCGCTGCGACCGAACTCGACGGTTCACAGCAGCGGTTTCTTCGAGTCCGTCTCCCTCCAGGATTATCTGGCCAAGAATGCCGTCGGTGTTCTTGCCGGCCGTTTCATCGACGCCAAGGGGCTGCCGGTTGCAGGGCCGCTCGACGAGCGCACCATCGGCATATCCCTCGACATGCTGAAATCCATCGGGCTACGCATCGCCGTCGCCGGCGGCTTCGACAAGGTGCCCGCAATTCTCGCCGCCCTGCGCGGCGGCTATATCAACGTGCTGATTACCGATGCAGCCACCGGGCGCGGCATTCTGAATGCCGATGGCGTCACCGAATTCGATCAGAAAGCCCAGCAGCGTCCGAGAACGGACAACAGCATTGCCCTGCCCAGCAGCTATCGAACGCATATCAAGAAATTCCTCAACAATCCCGACGATGTCGTCGACGAGATGCTCGAAGGCATCGTCAAGGCACATGCCTCGCATATCGTGCCGATCAAGGGATCGAACCGCGCGCTGATGGCGCGAACCGGCCCGAGGCCGGGCAAGGTCGGCCTGGTGATCGGCGGCGGCACCGGCCACGAGCCTTGCTTTCTTGGCTATGTCGGCAAGGGGCTTGCCGATGCCGTCGCCATCGGCAACATCTTTTCCTCGCCTCCGCCAACCCCGATCCTCGAATGCGCCAAGGCCTCCTCCGGCGGCGAAGGCGTGCTCTTTGTCTATGGCAATTATGCCGGCGACGTCATGAACTTCGAGATGGCCGCCGAAATGGCGCAGGAGCACCAGATCGACGTTCGCACGGTGCTGACCACAGACGATATCTCCTCCTCTCCGATCGAGGATCGCGAGGGACGACGCGGCGTTGCCGGCAATTTCTTCATCTTCAAGATCGCAGGCGCTGCCTGCGACAAGGGCCTGTCACTCGATGCTTGCGAATCAGTGACACGCAAGGCCAATGACCGGACGTTCACCATGGGCGTTGCGCTCGAGCCCTGTTCCCTGCCGCAAACCCGACGCCATAACTTCGAAATCGGGCCTGACGATATCGAATTCGGCATGGGCATTCACGGCGAACGCGGCGTGACCCGCGAGAAGATGATGAGCGCCGACGAGATCACCGACCGGGTGATGGACCGGATATTCTCCGAAATGAAGCCGGTTGCAGGCGATCGGGTGGCCGTGCTCATCAACTCCTTCGGCGCGACGCCGCTGATGGAACTCTACATCCTGTTCCGCCGCGTCGAACAGAGGCTGAGCGCCAAGGACATCAAGATCGAGGCAAACTGGGTGGGACATTATTGCACGTCGCTGGACATGGTCGGTGCATCCATATCCATCCTGCATCTCGATCAGGAATTGACCGAAATGCTGAACCATCCGTGCGACACCTTCGCGCTGAAGGTCGGATAAAGCTATAAAAATGTGCCCGGCGACAACAGACATGGCCGGGATCGGGAGGAAGACGATGCCGGAAAAAGCCGCCCGCTGCCTGGGCACCATGTTTCAGCGCATATCGATCGCGATCAATGCCGAAAAAGACCGCCTCTCCGAGTTGGATGGCGCAATCGGCGACGCCGATCACGGCATCACCATGTCTCTCGGCTTTATGGCCGTGAATGCGGAGCTCGCAAAGCTCGATCTTGCGCAAGCATCGCCCTCGGAGATCTTCTCCACCGCAGCCTCCGCCTTCCTGGATGCCGTCGGCGCCTCGACCGGCCCGCTCTATGCCACCGCCTTCCGGCGGGCCTCGCAAGCGCTGAAGGCGGATGAATCCCTCTCTCCGGCCTGCCAGGCCATGATCATCGACGAGATGCGGGCCGGCATCCAGCAGCGTGGCAAGGGCCAGCGCGGCGACAAGACCATGCTCGACGCATGGATCCCCGCCGCCGAAGCCGCCATCGATGCAAAGGCAGCTTCACGCGATGTTGCCGCCATGTGGAGCGCCGTAATCGACGCTGCCGAAGCTGGAGCGAATTCCACAAGCTCCATGGTGGCCGCCCGCGGCCGCGCGGCGCGGCTGGGGGAAAGGTCGCTCGGGCATATCGACCCGGGGGCGGCTTCGGCGGTGATTATTCTGCGGGCGATGCGGGATACGTTTGTGGAGGATAAGGCCGGCGGTTAAGCGATTAGGAGCCTACTAACATGTGATGTTGCTAAATTGTTCTCACCAATGCCCGCTCGATATTGGTTAGCCAGCTCTCGTCGTTCCGATTTTCAAGCTTGTCGATGCAATAACTACATGTCCGGATGCTCAATCCGCTCCATTCGTTGTAACGCAGTCGGCGAATAGATCCGCTCCGGCAAAGCAACTTCCTCGCGCAAGCAGATCGCAGCACTATTCATTCCCGCGCCGCGGTTGCCTGACGGTCTCGGACGGCATCTCGCCGAAGGATTGATAGTAAAGTGCAGCGAAGCGGCCCATATGAGAAAATCCCCAATCGCGCGCAATGTCGGCAACCAACCGTGAATGGCCCGAATCCATAAGGGTTTTGCGCGCACCCTGCAGTCGTATGTTCCGCAAGTAGCCAAGAGGCGTTGTGTTCTTGAACTGCTGAAACGCCGCCTGCAAGGACCGCACGCTCGTTCCGGCTTCCCGGGCAATATCGGCCATCCTGATGTCTGCACCGGCATTGGCGTGCATATATTCCATCGCGCGTTTCAACTGCCTCGGGATGGCCGGTGACGCCGGTCGCAGCAATTGCACCGAGTAGTTGTGCGGGACGGTTTCAAGCAAAGCGATCATCATCGCCTGCAGGAGCCTTTCGATGAATGCGGCCGAAGATCGTTCTGCGCCGCCTGTCGCGAGATCCTGCCACAGGAGATTTGCAAGCGTTGCGACCTGCATGCCTCGCCCCGACATCAGATCGACCGGACCGGTAAATTTCAGATCATCTCGAACCGGTGCGTCCAGCAACTCGCTCAGCTGCCGGACCATAGCCGGCTTCTCGAACGCCATACCCATATGACCGCGCTGTTCGAACAATGTCAGATGTTCAAAACATGACATATCGGCCAGCAGACCCCTGCCCGGCAGCGACTCCAGCTGCCGCCCTTCCGTCTCGATCAGCATCCTGCCAGCGGTCGGCAGATAAAGGCCGTAGGCATCGGGACCGCCGGACAATTTGACGCTCATGCCGGAATGACATTTGCCGCGCCAGATGCTGCAGGAACCGATCGTGTAGTGACGATCCACCACCGAAATCGTGCCGCGGCCATTGAGAGGCTCGACAATGGCGGGAAACAGGGTTCTCGCATAATGCGCCGTCATCTCCTCGGCATCGGCCTTATCGACTTTGAACACCGAGAGCGTCGCGTAGGTCAAATAATCCTCTCTTGTGCCGCATCGGCGGATTATCTTTCAGGCTTCAATTATATCCCTGAAAGTAAATCCTCACTCACATCTCCATTTGAGATAAATCTAGATGATAAACAAAATCAATTCGATAAACAATAAATATTACAATTGCAACCATATGGATATATCAGCATCTCCTCACTGCATGCATTTTGATTATACTTATATTATTTCATAATATGATCCGACCTTCAGGAATATATTTTATACCTAAACCAAAACCTCGGCTAATACGCCGACTTCCGTGTGCGCCGACGCTAAGTGCCTGAGTATTCCTCGGATGCCTTTGAGCCACTTGACGGAATGTTATCGATAACATAGCCTCCTCCCATCGAAGCTTTGGGAGGAGCAGGATGGACAACGGAAAGCTGCTCGAATTTTCCGATATCACCAAGGAATTTGGCGGAACGCGCGCGCTGTCGAACGTATCTCTCGACCTGCAGCGGGGCGAAATTCTCGCGCTTCTCGGAGAGAATGGCGCGGGCAAATCGACGCTCATCAAGACCTTGGCAGGCATCTACAAGCCGGATGGCGGGCAGATCCTGTTTGGCGGCAAGCCCTATCATCATCGCCCGCCGCAACCCAATCAGCGCCAGCCGGTCGCCTTTATCCATCAAGATCTCGGACTGATCGAATGGATGACGGTGGGCGAGAATGTCGGGCTCGCCCAGGGCTATTCCCTGCGCGGACGGCTGATTGATTGGCGGGCGACGGAGCGGCGCACCGCGGAAGCGCTAAAACTCGTCGGCTGCGATTTCGATCCGTCGACCCGCGTTCAGGAGCTGACCCGTACGGAAAAGTCGCTCGTGGCAATCGCCCGCGCACTCGCTGTCGAAGCCGACGTGCTTGTGCTTGACGAGCCCACAGCCAGCCTGCCCGCCGATGAGGTCGAAAAGCTCTTTGCTGCCATCCGCCCGCTGAAAGAGCGCGGCGTGGCCATGATCTACGTCTCGCACCGGCTCGACGAAATCTTCCGTATCGCCGACCGCGTCGCCGTGCTGCGCGATGGTCAGCTGGTGGGCCAAAAGCCAGTCTCCGAGACGACGCCGGATGAGCTCATCCGCATGATCGTCGGGCGCAAGGCGGACCAGCTCTTCGTTAAGGCGGAAAGAAGCGCCGGGCCTGCCATCGTTTCCGTAAAAGAGCTCACCTGCCGCGGCGCAGGACCTGTGTCCTTCGATATCCGACAGGGCGAATTGCTCGGTCTCGTCGGCCTGCGCGGCGCCGGTCAGGAATTGATCGGACGGGCGCTGTTCGGTTGCGAGCCATCGCAGGGCAGCGTTCGCTTGAATGGGGCCGCACCCGACCTTTCCAGCACCGTCGCCGCGATGGCTTCGGGCATCGGCCTGATCGCCAGGGATCGGACGGAAGAATCCGTCGCCATGTCGCTCAGCCTGCGTGAAAATACCTTCCTCAATCCCGGCGCCTCCGGACGAAGCCTGTTTTCGTTCCTGTCTCCACGCCGCGAAGCAGAAGCTGCCTATTCACTTGGAAGCCGTGTCGGCCTTAGGCCTAACGATCAGAGCCTTGCCATCGAAGCCCTATCCGGCGGCAATCAGCAGAAGGTCGTCGTGGGACGATGGCTGGCGACGGGACGCAAATTGCTGATCGCCGAGGATCCGACCGCCGGCGTCGATGTCGGCGCCAAGGCAGACATCTATCGGCTGATTGCCGAGGCGGTCGAGGCTGGCCTTGCCGTTCTCGTCGTCTCCACCGATTTCGAGGAAATCGCTCACATCTGCCATCGTGCCCTGGTGTTTTCGCGCGGGAGGATCGTGCGCGAACTCAGCGATGCCGACCTTACAACACCGGCGGTCATCGCTGCCGCGTCTGCATCCGAAGCGGCCTGAACCGGAGGAGAACACCATGCAATCGATCGAATCCAACGCGCTTGAGCCGACCCGCGCCGAGCTCTCAGCCATGAGCCTCGGCCAGAAGATCCAGCGCTTGCTGCCCGTCTATGGCCTCGTCATCCTGACGGTCTTCCTGATCCTGCTTTTCTCGATTCTGCTACCGCAGACATTCCCGACGATGCTCAATCTGCGTTCGATCATTTCGGACAAAACGATCATCGCCATCCTGTCGCTGGCCGCGATGATCCCGATGGCGGCGGGGCGCATCGATCTGACCATCGGCTACGGCATCGTGCTCTGGCATGTGCTGGCGATCAGCCTTCAGACGATGTTCGGCCTGCCCTGGCCGGTTGCGGTCCTGATCGTCATCGCGCTTGGCGCACTGACCGGCTTTCTGAACGGCCTGCTGGTGGAGATTGCCAAGATCGATAGCTTCATCGCAACGCTCGGCACGGGCACTGTTCTTTATGCAATCGCACTCTGGCATACCGGCGGCCGGCAGGTCGTGGGCATGCTGCCGCAAGGATTTTATGCGCTGAACGGCACGATGGTCTTCGGCCTGCCGATCACCGGCATCTATGTCCTGGCGCTTGCCTTCGTCATGTGGATCGTCCTCGAATATCTGCCGATCGGCCGCTATATCTACGCGATCGGCGCCAATCCAAAGGCTGCCGCGCTCAACGGCATTCCCGTCCGCCGCTTCGTCATCGGCGCCTTCGTTACCTCGGGAACACTTGCCGCCATTGCCGGCGTCCTCCTTGCCTCCAAGCTGCGCATTGGCCAGGCAAGCGTCGGGCTCGAATATCTTCTGCCTGCATTGGTCGGCGCATTCCTCGGATCGACCACCATCAAGCCCGGTCGCGTCAACGTCTGGGGCACGATGATCGGCGTCATCATTCTGGCAGTTGGTATTGCCGGCATCCAGCAGTTCGGCGGCTCCTTCTATGTCGAGCCTCTATTCAATGGCGTCACCCTGCTCGTCGCGATCGGTATTGCCGGTTACGCCCAGCGCCGCCGCAGCCATGCAGGACGCATGGCCCCCGCCCAGGCGCCGCAACTTTCCGCCAAGCCGGCGGAGAAATGAAGATCATCTGAAGTTCGAATGTTCAAAGGGAGGAGAAGACATGAACCGTAGAAAATTCCTGCAGGCCACGACAGCGATCCTGGTGCTATGCGCCGGCCAGGCCTATGCCGATCCGTTGGCGGATGCGAAGGCCGTCGTCGATAAATACGCAACCCCGGTCACCAAATGGGACGGCCCGACGACAGGTCCGAAAGCGCAGACCGGCAAGACCATCGTCGTGCTCGCGGGCGATCTCAAGAATGGCGGCATTCTCGGCGTGAGCAACGGTGTCGAGGAAGCGGCGAAGGCGATCGGCTGGGAGGTGAAGGTTCTCGATGGCGCGGGCTCCATCGGCGGCCGTACAGCGGCCTTCGGTCAGGCGATAGCGCTGCAGCCCGCCGGCATCATCATCGACGGCTTCGATGCCGTCGAACAGGCCCCTGCGCTGGAACAGGCGAAGGCCGCCAAAATCCCTCTGGTCGCCTGGCATGCCGGCCCGGTGATCGGCCCCGACGACAAGAACGGCCTCTTCGCCAATGTCAGCACCGACGCTATGGAAGTCTCGAAAGCAGCCGCCGACTGGGCATTCGTCGATGCCAAGGGCAAGCCGGGCGTCATCATCTTCACCGACTCCACCTATGCGATCGCTATCGCCAAGGCCGACAAAATGAAGCAGGAGATCGAGCGTCTGGGCGGCAAGGTTCTCGAATATGTCGATACGCCGATTGCCGAGACATCGCAGCGCATGCCGCAGCTCACGACATCCCTCCTTCAGAAATACGGTGACAGCTGGACGCATTCGCTTGCGATCAACGACCTTTATTTCGATTTCATGGGTCCATCGCTCGCCTCCGCCGGCAAGAGCGGCACCGATGCGCCGATCAATGTCGCTGCCGGCGATGGCTCGCAATCGGCCTATGAACGCATCCGCGCTGGTCAATTCCAGAAGGTTACGGTTGCCGAACCCCTTAATCTCCAGGGCTGGCAATTGGTCGATGAACTCAATCGTGCCTTCGCCGGTGAAAAATGGTCCGGCTATCTCTCACCGCTACACGTCGTGACGGCAGACAATATCCAATCCGATGGCGGCCCGAAGAACACCTTCGATCCGGACAACGGTTACAAGGACGAGTATAAGAAGATCTGGGGTAAATGATCCCAGGGACGGGACGTGGCCTGGCTTAATGGCCGGGCCACATCATTCGACAACAACACTAAGCTTGGCGGCTGCTATCGCGTGCAATCAGTTGCGGCAAGATCCTGACATCAGGAATCGACTGCGTGCCATCGAGAATATCCAGGATCAATTGTGCAGTCCGCTCGCCGATCTCACGCGCGAAGGCATTGATCGTCGTCAAAGTCGGCACGCAGACCTCGCCGATTTCATAATTGCCGAAACCACCGATGGAAAAGCGTTCCGGCACCGGAATCCCGAGCCGCCGACATTCGGTAAGTGCACCGTAGGCGGCAAGATCCGAGACGCAGACGACGGCTTCCGTATCGGGATAGAGCTCGATCAGTTTAGCCATGGCATTGGCACCCTCCCGCATCGAGATCGGCGGCGATCCGGCTGCAATCAGCCTGGAAGCATCGAGACCATACGCCTGCATCGCGGCGATGAAGCCAAGCCGGCGTTCGCTACCGCGTGAATCGCGCTGGACATCACCACCGATGAAGGCGATGCGGCGACAGCCGAGTGCGACGAAATGATCGACCATATCGCGCATGACGGCTCGGTTGGAAAAGCCGACATAATGGCCGATCGGATCGGTCGGGATATCCCAAGTCTCGATCACGGGGATTGCAACTGTCTGCAGAAGTTTACGCGCTCGCTGCGTATGCGTGCCGCCGGTCACGACGATCGCCTGCGGTCTGCGGCGGAGCAGCTGCTCAATCAGCCGCTCCTCCTCTTCGACATCGTAGTTCGTATAGCCAAGTAGGATCTGCATGTCCCGCTTGGATAAGGTGTCCGAGAGGCCGCCGACCGTATCCGCGAAGTTGGCATTGTTGATGGATGGAATGGTAACGGCGACAAAGCCGGACTTTTGCGAACGCAGGTTGGATGCTGTGCTGTCGAAGACATAGCCCAGCTCTTCCGCCGTTCGCAGGATCGCCTCGCGCGTCTCCGGACTGACCAGGCTATCGGCCTTGAAGGCACGCGACACGGTCATGGGAGAAACTCCCATGACGCGGGCTATGTCTGCCATAGTCGGCGTTTTGCGATCGTTACTCATCAATGGCCTATGTTATCGTTACCATCAGAGTAGTATGCCTCTTCCTAGAATAGCAAGAGGCGCTCTCAGCTATGCCGCCATGCGCGCAAGACAGTATGGGCGCCGTGCATCGGAAAGCGCCCGCGGATGGCGGTCTAGAGCTCAAACTCATGGGCGAGCGTCACATGATGATGGATGCGCCCCTCGAAAAAGCGCGAGAGAACCGCTTCCGTCGCAGCACGTGCCTCCGTGCGCACCGGACTTGCAAGCGCCTTCTCCACGGCGGCCATATCCGGATAGTTCACGGCCAAAATCATCGGGAACTCCGGGGCACCTTCATCTCGGGCCTCGGCAAAGGTAACCCGCACGTCGAGGGCACCCGGAAACTGCTTCCACTTCGGCAGAATGGTTTCCATGACAGCCGTTCGAAACGCCTCTGCCTCTCCGTCTTTGACCTTGCCTTCGAATAATGCGTATCGGGTAATCATCCGGCGATCTCCTTGTTCGGCCCTTTGAAGAATTCCATCAGCGCGGCCTGATCCTCACCGCCAAGCCCGGAAGCCGTCAGCATGCGGTGTATCTCGGCACAGACCGCCGTCAGCGGCATGGCGGTATTGGTCCTGCGAGCGAGATCCTGAGCGCCGTTCAGATCCTTGACCATGTTGTCGATGCGGCCGGTGCGGCGATAATCCTTGCTGACGTAGCGCGGCATATATTCCTGCAGGATGGCGCTGTCGGCCCGTCCGCCCTTCAGCGCCTGCGGGATTTTCGCAGCATCGACGCCGGCATCGAGCGCCAGTTGCGTTGCTTCGGCGACGGCGAGGAAATTCAATGCGCAAAGAACCTGATTGATGAGCTTCGTGGTCTGGCCCGCACCGACGGGACCCATATGCGTGTAGTTCGAGGCCACATGGCGCAGAACCTTATGTGCATCGGTGACATCCTGCTCGCTGCCGCCGGCCATCAGCGTCAATTGTCCGATCAGGGCCTTTGGCGCCCCACCGGATAGCGGGCTATCCACCCAGCGCAGCCTCTTTTCCGCAGCCTCTGCGGCTAGGGCCTTTGTCGCATCGGGGTCGATCGACGACATATCGATGATCAGCGTGCCCGGTTTAGCACCTGCGGCAACACCTTCAGGTCCGAAAACGGCGGCATGGACGATCTTCGGCGAATTGAGGCTGAGGATGACGAAATCGGAAACGGCAGCAGCGGTCGCCGCACTGGCGGCAGCCGTGGCGCCTTTTGCAGTCAGTGCCGCGACCTTCTCCTTGTCGAGATCGAAGACAGTGAGTTGGTTGCCCGTCTCCACCAGGCGAGCGCCGATCGCTCCGCCCATTGCACCGGCGCCGATCAGCGCCACCTTGCTGCTCATGATTGCGTCTCCTCCAAGGCAATTAAGATGGCCGCCACAACTTGATCCAGCGGCTGATCGATATCGACGGTGATCGCCTGCTCGTCGGCCCCCGGCGGCTCGAGCGCGGCAAATTGACTGGCGAGCAAAGCCGGCGGCATGAAGTGATCGCGCCTTGCCTGCATGCGTTTCAGAATGGTTTCCCTCGTACCGGCGAGATGAATGAAGGAGACCGGCGCGCCGACGACCTCGCGGATCCGGTCACGATAAATGCGCTTCAGCGCCGAACACCCAATCAGCGCGATCTCATTCGCCAAAGTCAGGCGCTGACCGATCTTGTCGAGCCAGGGCCATCGATCGGCATCCGTCAGAGGAATGCCGGCGCTCATCTTGGCGATGTTGGCCACGGGATGAAGATCATCACCATCGACATAAATGCCGCCAACGCGCGCTGCGAGTGCCGAGCCAACGGACGACTTGCCGCAGCCGCTGACGCCCATGATGACGAAGTGGCGCGGCAAAACGCCATCAGAGCGAAGCCGTGATGCCGCCGTCGACATAGAGCACATGACCGTTGACGAAAGAGGAGGCATCGGAAGCAAGGAAGATACAGGCGCCAACCAATTCTTCGACGCGACCCCACCGGCCGGCCGGCGTGCGCTTTTCGAGCCACGCGGAGAAATCGGCATCTGCAACGAGAGCTGCGTTCAACGGCGTATCGAAATAACCGGGCGCGATGGCGTTGCATTGCAGCCCATGCTTCGCCCAATCCGTCGCCATACCCTTCGTCAGATTGCCGACGGCGCCCTTGGTTGCCGTGTATGGCGCAATCGAGGGCCGCGCCAGCGCCGTCTGCACGCTTGCGATGTTGATGATCTTTCCGGCGCCGCGCTTGATCATATGACGGGCGACCGCCTGGCCAACATTGAAAACGCTCGAGATGTTCGTCCGCAGAAGCCGCTCGAAGGCGTCGGCGGGAAAATCCTCCAGCGGCGTGCGAAACTGCATGCCGGCATTGTTGACGAGAATATCGATCGCCCCCGTCTCGGCTTCGAACGCATCCACGGCTCGACGCGCGGCCTCGTGATCGGTGGCATCGAATGGCAGCACATGCACCTTGCCTGCAAAGTCTTCAGCCGCCTTGGCAAGCTTTTCCTTGTCGCGGCCGTTGAGCACCGGGTCGGCGCCAGCAGCCGCCAGGCCCTTGGCGAGCGCAAGCCCGATACCTTGGGAAGAACCCGTCACCAGGGCACGACGCCCTTTCAGATCGAAAAGACCAAGAGACATCGTTTCCTCCGTTTTTTATCTCGACATTGGTCGCCTCCCTTGTTTATGTTATCGATAACATTTGATGTCAAGGGAGGATGCGTGAGATGAACAAACCACCGATCCTGCAGATTGGCCCCTACCCGCAATGGGATCAAGAGCCGCTCGACGCAGCGTTCCAGGTTCATCGCTATTTCGAGGCTGCCGACAAGGACAAGTTGCTCGCCGAGGTCGGACCGTCGATCAGGGGTATTGCGACACGCGGCGAACTCGGTGCCAACCGCGCCATGATCGAGGCCTGTCCCAAACTGGAAGTCATTTCGGTCTATGGCGTTGGCTTCGATGCCGTCGACCTGCAGGCCTGCCGCGAGCGTGGCATTCGCGTCACCAACACCCCCGACGTCCTGACCAACGATGTCGCGGATTTGGGAATTGCGATGATGCTCTGCCTGTCGCGCGGCATGATCGGTGCGGAGACATGGGTGCGTGACGGCAGCTGGGCACAAAAGGGGCTTTATCCCCTCAAGCGCCGCGTCTGGGGGCGGCGTGCCGGCGTGCTCGGTCTTGGCCGCATCGGCTTCGAAGTCGCCAAACGCCTGAAGGGCTTCGACATGCAGATTGCCTATTCGGACGTCGAGGCGAAATCCTACGCCTCCGACATGACCTTCGTGGCCGATCCCGTCGAGCTCGCGACACAATCGGATTTCCTGTTCGTCACGCTCGCCGCTTCAGCGGCGACGCGGCATATTGTCGGTCATAAGGTGATCGAGGCGCTCGGCCCGGAAGGGATGTTGATCAACATCTCCCGCGCGTCCAATATAGACGAAGAGGCACTCCTTGACGCACTGGAGGCCGGCAAGCTCGGATCGGCAGCGCTCGACGTCTTCGAAGGCGAGCCGAAACTCAATCCGCGCTTCCTGGCGCTGAACAATGTGCTGCTGCAGCCTCACCATGCCTCCGGCACGGTCGAGACGCGCAAGGCCATGGGTAAGCTCGTGCGCGACAATCTCGCCGCTCATTTCGCCGGCCAGGCGCTGCCGACACCCGTTCTTTGAGGGAGAAAGACATGAAGGCCATCATCGCCCACGCCGCCAAGGATGTGCGTATCGAGGATTATCCGGAGGAAGAACCGGGTGCGGGAGAGGTCAAGCTGAAGCTCGCAACCGGCGGCGTCTGCGGCAGCGACCTGCACTACTACCATCACGGCGGCTTCGGCACCGTGCGCCTGAAGGAGCCGATGATCCTTGGGCACGAGGTCAGCGCGACCGTCACCGCGCTCGGCCCGGGCGTGCAAGGGCTCGAGATCGGTCAGCTCGTTGCCGTCTCCCCATCGCGCCCATGCCGGACTTGCCGCTACTGTCTGCAGGGATTGCCCAATCAATGCCTCAACATGCGCTTTTATGGCAGCGCCATGCCCTTCCCGCACATCCAGGGTGCGTTCCGCGAGACGCTGGTGGCCGATGCCATCCAATGCGTGCCGGCCGATGGTCTGACAGCGGGTGAAGCGGCCATGGCGGAACCTTTGGCCGTGACCTTGCATGCCACGCGGCGAGCGGGCGAGATGCTCGGCAAGCGCGTCCTCGTGACCGGCTGCGGTCCGATCGGCGTTCTCTCGATCCTGGCCGCACGCCGTGCCGGTGCCGTCGAGATCGTCGCAACCGATCTTTCGGATTTCACCTTGTCGCTTGCTAGGCAAGCGGGTGCCGACAGGGTCATCAATACAAAGAACGAGCCCGAAGCGCTTGCCGCCTATTCCGCGGACAAGGGCACTTTCGACGTGCTCTACGAATGCTCGGGCGCTGCCGCTGCCCTTGCCGGCGGCATTACCGCATTGAGGCCGCGGGGGATTATCGTACAGCTTGGTATCGGCGGCGACATGAGCTTGCCGATGCTGGCGATCACGGCCAAGGAACTGGAACTACGCGGCTCTTTCCGCTTTCATGAGGAGTTTGCCATTGGCGTCGATCTGATGCGCAAGCGTCTCATCGATGTGCGGCCGCTCATCACCCATACGGTACCGCTTGCCGACGCGATCAGCGCCTTCGAGATCGCTTCGGATCGAAGCCAAGCGATGAAGGCACAGATCGCCTTTACCTGAACCGAAACGGCGCGAAATCCACCGATCGAAAGCGAAAATGGATTTCGCGCTCACGTCCGGCCTAGTCGAGATCGGCGCCGATCGCTTTGAGCGCAGCGCGCGCAACCTGCTCGTCCTGCTCGCCTGACCCGGAACCAACGCCGATACCGCCGACAAGCGTGCCGCCGACACGGATGGGTAAGCCCCCGCGCAAACCCGTCATGCCGCCATGGGTCGCGATCGCCAGCGGCACTCGCGCATGCTCCGGCAGCGAATGGCTCGGCCCGCCGATGGAAGCAGCCGTCTGTGCCTTGGCAGTGGCGCTTTTCAGCGACTGAAAACGTGAACCGTGCATGCGGAAGGACCCCAGCGTCACGCCGGATTGATCGACGATGACGATGCATTGCGGCTGCCCCATCTGCGAAGCAGCCGAGATCGCAGCGGTCAACAACGTCATCACTCCTTCGTCGCTCAAGACACTCGACGTCAGAACATGGCTCATGCACTATCCTCCCGACTTGCGGACTCTATTGAATATGTTATCGATAACACATCGATCTCTCGATGTAACCTTATGGGAGGTATTGTTACAATGTCGTTCTTCGAGATCATGGACCCGGCCTTCGGGAAATTTGTTCTTGGCAATGCTCCCGTCAAGCAGATCGCCACCGGTTTCGACTGGGTGGAAGGGCCTGTCTGGTTCGGAGATCTGAACTGCCTGCTCTTCTCGGATATCCCGAATAACCGCATCATGCGCTGGATACCGGGGCTGGGCACCAGCATCTTTCGCGAACCCTCGAATTTTTCGAACGGCCATACGCGTGACCGGCAGGGCCGGCTCGTCAGCTGCGAGCATGGCGGCAGGCGTGTCACGCGAACGGAATATGACGGCTCCATCACGGTCATCGCCGATCGGTTCCAGGGCAAGCGCCTGAATTCACCCAACGATGTCATCGTCGCCTCTGACGGCGCCATCTGGTTCACCGATCCACACTACGGCATTGCGACGGACTACGAAGGATATAGGAGCGAGCAGGAGCTGCCCTGCAATGTTTATCGCGTCGATCCCGATGGCTCCATGCAGGCCGTCTTGACGGATTTCAACTGCCCGAACGGCCTCGCCTTCAGCCCTGACGAGAAGAAGCTTTATGTCGCCGATACCGGTCGTATGCATGGCAGCGATCCGCAGCATATCCGGGTCTTCAATGTCGGTGAAAACTGGCGGCTATCCGGCGGCGAAGTATTTCATGCGATTTCACCGGGCTGCGCCGACGGCATGCGCCTCGACAGCGATGGCAATCTCTGGTCGTCGGCCGCCGACGGTGTGCATTGCATCGCCCCCGACGGCCATCTCATGGGCAAGATCCTGGTGCCGGAAACGGTCTCCAACCTCTGCTTCGGCGGCCGCGGCAAGCACAAGCTGTTCATCACAGCGACGACCAGCGTTTATTCGATCTCGCTCAACCGAAGCGGCGCACTTTAACACCAGGGCTGGGACCGCATTACGAAACGATCCGTAAAGCGGCGCAGCAACAAGGACAGCCCTATCGAGGCTTCGGAAAAGCCAGCGATCCTGGATTGCTTGGAGACCGGTAGAGACGTTCAATACGGAAATGCTGCAGCGACAATCGCCGGGATCATCTGGCGATCGTCGCTGTCGGATGACGGAATATCAGCGCAGGTCGGCTTGCGATACGGAACGTATCGCCGCATGCGCAATCGACGCGAGATTGGCGGACAAGGCGCGTTCTTGCCTGCGTGCAGCATCCTGTAGCAAATCCGCCATCCGGGTTACGGATATGCGATCTGCGCGCATGACCTGGCGGATCAGCGGATCTTTAAGAACTTCGGCGATCGTCAAGTCCCTTTGGGTCATGGTTACCTCCTGTTCGTTAGCGCAGAAGATAGACCGCTTAATTAGCACTGCGATGTCAAAAGCCGGACAAAAACAAGGCAGTTCGTTCAATTTTGTTACAGATTAATCGCAAATCGAATGAAGGGACATATTCCCAAAATACAATAGGACCCTAGTTGTCGGCTAAGGAAGGGGTGATCAATTGCGATCAGCCTTAAGTGGGAGGGCCGTTTGCTCCGCGAACGCGCAACGTTTTTGCAATAAATTAGACCATAATTTTGCAACTTTTGCGTTTATAATCTCGCGGTGCTGCGGCTCTGTAGTGTAACACCAACGATCGGCCACGCGATGTACTCAGATCAGTCCACAGAAGACGAGCGTCTCATCTATCATGCAGATCTTCTCAGCCAGCTCTCCAATCCCAAGCGCCTGGAGGTCTGTATTCATCTTTCCGGCCATGAGGAAGATGTGAACAGCCTGGCCAAGAAGCTGGGAATATCGCAATCGGCGCTCAGCCAGCACCTGACCCGCCTGCATCATTCCGGTATCGTGAAAGTGCGCCGCCAGGCGCAGTTCAGATATTATACCTGCGATCATCCAGGCGTCCTGCAGATCCTGAAGACGCTTGCCGGGATTTTCGACGCCGAACTCAAACCGGCGAGACCGAAGACCGGCGACAATGACGATCACGACAAAAAACCATGACAAAGAGCCGATGCGGCTTTGCCGCCATCGGCCACCGAATGCAAATTTCGGATGCCGATGGATCGCGCAGGCATGCTATGGCCAATCGCAATTGCTCACACGCCGCGCCTGTTTCCCCAGATAATCACATGCAATTGCGGCAGCACCCTCGCTTCGAACCATCGGTCATCGCCGACCTTTTCCACGAGCCAGCGCATCCTTTCGACGATGCCGTCGATATCGACAAGCGCATCTTCTGCATCGGCTGGCGGCGGCGTGTGATTGCCGGGTTGCAGATAGACGGACAATTGGGGATAGCGAGCGGCCGCGTCCCGCGCATATTCATAGTCGAGATCGTCGAATATGACGATCTTCAAAGCGATTTGCGGTCCGTCGCCTGCCATGCGCAGACAGTCGTCGAAGGCGATCCAGTCCGTCGTCATGCCACTCGAAGGTGGCTTCGGGCTGAGCACCAGCACATCGAGTTCGGCAAACCACTCCTTGGCCAGGCTCCCTTGAGTCTCCAGCGCGAAGCGATATCCCTCCGCATGACCGCGTGCAATCAGCGGGCCGAGCGGCTGGATCGCGGGATTGCCGCCGGAAAGCGAGATCGTCAGCGGCTTGCCGCCGGAAAGCCTCTTCACCTCTTGCCAGATCTCATCGACCGGCATCGGCCGCCATTGGTCGCGATAGTCGCTGTCGACGGCATGCAGCGTATCGCACCAGGAGCAGCGATAATCGCAGCCACCGGTGCGCACGAAAATCGTCGGAAGACCGATCAGGATCCCCTCGCCCTGAATCGTCGGCCCGAAGATCTCGCTGACGCGGATGAGCGCGCCGCTCATGGCCGGTATTCCGCCCAGGTCTTCGGCGTCTCGCTGACCCGCACAGCGGATGCTTCCGGCAATCGTTCCTTGCACCAGTCGTAGAAATGCTTGGCGAGATATTCGGACGTGACGCGATCGTGTCCGAAGACATCGTTCAGATGACGATGATCGAAGGTTTCATCGATATAGCGCTTTAACGGCTGTAGCTCATGATAGTCTCGCACGAAGCCGTTCTGATCGAGTTCTGTTGCCGAAAGCTCCACCACGACGATGTAATTGTGCCCGTGCATGCGCGCGCACTGGTGATCATCGGGCAGATGCGAAAGCTGATGCGAGGCGGAGAAGTGGAATTCCTTGGTGATGCGGTACATCACTTCACCTCTTCGGCCGAAAAGCCCGATGTCGCAGCAATCCAGAAATCGGCATCCTCATATTCGGTCGGATCCTCAATGCCGGCGAGATGAAAGGCCTCGCGCCGCTCAACGCAGGTGCCGCAGCGGCCGCAATGACGTTTCCCGCCTTTGTAGCAGGACCAGGTTTCGGCAAAGGGGGTCTTGTGCCGGGCACCGTCGGCAACGATATCCGCCTTGGAAATCGTCACATAGGGCGCATAGAGCGAAACGCTGGCATAGCCGTCGAGCGCATGGTGCTGCATCTGCTGGAAGGCGTCTATGAAACCCGGGCGACAGTCGGGATAGATGAAATGATCGCCGCCATGAACCGCGACGGCAACAGCGTCCGCTTTTTGTGCAGCCGCAAGCCCGAAGGCGATCGCCAGCATGATCGCATTGCGGTTCGGCACGACCGTCGCCTTCATGGTTTCCTCGGCATAGTGCCCATCCGGCACCGCGACATCATCTGTCAGAGCCGATCCGGTCAAATGCTTGCCGATGGCGGTGATGTCGATGATCTCATGCGGCACGCCGAGACGCTTGGCGCAGGCTCTTGCGAATTCCAGCTCCTTGCGGTGCCTTTGACCGTAATCGAAGGAGACGAGGCCGATAAGCTGATATTCGGCTGCGACCTTATGGGCGAGCGAAACGGAGTCCAATCCGCCGGAGCAGATCACGATAGTCTTCATAATTCAGGATCCCTTGTTTTGACCGGGTGGGCTGCGACCGGATTTCATGGGCTCTTCAAAGCCACGGCCGGCTCACTAGCAGCAGAACCGGGAGGAAACAAGGCATTCCGCAACATTTCATGGCAACGCGCCGGCACCTGCCGGCGCGTCGAGGTTTTGTAAGGCCGTCAGCTGACCCCAGCAAACTTCCCGGAAATATTCAGATCTGGATAGTAACCCGCCGGCTTGCCACCGACCGTTTGGCCGCCCGTCAAGCTGCCCTGGATCTCCGATCCGAAGAAGGAATAGGGGAAAGTCGCCTGCAGGGCGCTGACCTCATCCAGGCGCCGCCGCAGTTCGTTCGGTATCGTAAACTCAAGGGCGCCGAGATTGTCCCTCAGTTGTTCCAGTTTCGTGGCACCGATGATGATCGAGGCGAGGCCAGGCTGGGTCATCGCCCAATTGACGGCCACCTGCGCCATGCTGCGGCCGAGCTCGGTCGCCACCTTCTCCAGCTCGGCAACAACAGCCCAGTTGCGCTCGTTGAATTTCTGGAAGCCTGGATTGGTCGTACCATGCACGGTTTCCAGCCGGCCGGCGGTCTGCCTCTCGCTGCTCGGCCGATATTTGCCGCTCAGCAGACCGCTCGCAAGCGGGCTCCAGGCCATGATACCGGCGCCGTAACGCGTTCCGAACGGCACAAATTCATTTTCGATGTTGCGTTCGACCAGCGAATATTCGAGCTGAAGTGCGGAGATCGGCTCGTAGCCGCGATGTTCGGCGACCGCCTGGGCTCTGCTGGCGTACCATGCCGGAACATCGGACAAACCAACATGCCGCACCTTGCCGGAGCGGACCAGGTCATCGAAGGTGCGCATCACCTCCTCTGGCGGCGTCAGGCGATCCCAGCAATGCATGAGATAGAGATCGATATAATCCGCGTTGAGCCGTTTCAACGACCCTTCGACGGCCCGCAGGATATTCTTGCGGCCATTGCCGGCCGCATTCGGCGTTTGTGCGGTAAGGTTCATGGTGAACTTGGTTGCGATGACGGCGTCGTCGCGCAAGCCGCGCTCGGCGATGAATTCACCGAG
Organism: Rhizobium sp. ERR 1071; assembly: GCF_007828675.1. Lineage (NCBI taxonomy): Bacteria > Pseudomonadati > Pseudomonadota > Alphaproteobacteria > Hyphomicrobiales > Rhizobiaceae > Rhizobium > Rhizobium sp. ERR 1071. The sequence goes on from NZ_VITM01000004.1 coordinate 773,819, forward strand.
CCAAGCCTCAGACGTACCGCCCGTATAGGCATCGGCAGTGTCGAAGAAATTGCCGCCGGCGTCGACATAAGTATTGAAGATCGCCCGTGCCGTTTCCTTGTCTGCTCCCCAACCCCATTCCGTGCCGAAGGTCATGGTGCCAAGGGCGAGCCGTGTTACCTTCAAGCCGCTATTGCCCAGCGTATAAAATTCCATGCTCATCGCTCTGCTCCTCTTTGGCTAACCGGGCGTATCCACGACCGACCCGGCGATGCGTGATGCACCTAGAGTCGCTGTTTTCGAGCTATTCGATAAGATCATTTAATTTGCATGCATTATGCGATATCGTGCAGCAATGGATCGCGATCTGCTGCCACATCTGCCCATCGTCGCCGCCGTGGCCCGCCGCGGAGGGTTTGCCGCCGCCGCCAGCGAACTGGGCATGAGCGCATCGGCCGTTAGCCATGCCGTTCGGCTCGTGGAAGAACGGCTCGGCCAGCCCCTCTTTGCCCGCACGACGCGGAGTGTGGCGCTGACCGAGGCCGGCAAGAGCCTGATCGCCACCATCACCCCGGCGCTGCAGGACATTCACGACCGCATCGAGCGTATCAGGGCCGTCAAGGGCAGGCCAAGCGGACTGTTACGCATCAATGCATCCCGCATCAGCCTGCCGCTGGCAGTCACACGCGTGATCGCAGCGATGGCCGAACGCTATCCCGAAGTCGAAGTGGAAATCTTCTCCGATGAAAGGCTGACCGATATCGTCTCCGAGGGTTTCGACGCCGGCATCCGCGTCGGCGAAATGATCGCGCAGGACATGGTCGCCGTTCGCCTCACCCCTCCTTTCCGATCCATCGTCGTCGCTTCGCCTGGATATATCGGGCGTTTCGGGCGTCCAAACACGCTTGCGGAGCTCTCCAACCATAATTGTATCGGTTACCGCCTGATCCGCTCCGGCGGCCTTTATCAATGGGAATTCGTCGAGGATGGGCGGGATGTCGCGGTGACGGTGAATGGCCAGGCGATCGTCACCGAAGCACATTCGGCCATAGAGCTGGCCGTTGCAGGCGTGGGATTGGCCTATGTCTTCGAACCGCTGGTCAAGGCGGAGATCACATCCGGCAGGCTTGTCCACCTTCTAGGTGACTATGCGGTGACGGAAGCAGGCCTTTTTCTCTACTTTCCGCGTCGTGCCGAGCTGGCCCCGAAACTTAGGGCTTTCATCGACACGGTACGACAGATCAATCGTTGAGTCGCTCCTCGGCGGGCAAAAAGCGCCATTTGCTTCCCATCGACATGCTAACGAATGGTCAAATCGCGCAGCCATTGTACGAAATACGCACGAAATGCAGCGCTGGATCGCGATCCAGCTGAATCGCGATTGCCGTCTCTCACGGCACTCGGCAGTCATAGTTGGAAAGCTCCGCCAATGAGGGCATGCATGGGTTCGGGGCATTCGCCCTCGCCTCCTGTCGGTCGGATTGGCAGCCTCCCGGTCTGAAAGAGGAACTCGTGCAAGATATTTCGAAGAGAAAGCCGCCCAGCCCGATCGATATCGAAGTCGGCAAACGCATCCGCGCGCAACGGCGCCTGCTGGGTATGAGCCAATCGGCGCTTGCCGAAAAACTGGGCCTGACCTTTCAGCAGGTTCAGAAATACGAAAAAGGCGCCAACCGTGTCGGCGCAAGTCGCCTGCAACATGTTGCCGACTGTCTTGGCGTCCCGATCTCGCACTTCTTCGATAACGCAGCCTTCGACAACCCTGTTTCGACCGAGGAAGCAAGAGTGATCCGCAACGACCTCGTCGGTTTCATTTCGTCCGAAGAAGGTATTGAGCTCAACCGAGCCTTTGCAAAGATCAAGGATGTGAGGACCCGACAGAAGATCGTCGGCCTGCTCAAGTCGCTGGCGTTGACTTAAAGCAATTCCGGAATAAGTGCGCGGCGGCTTTCCGTCCGAATTTACGAAACAAAGTGATGGAGCGGTTTGATGATTCCGTGAAGCCCCAAACCGCTTCAGCCTTCATTGCCCCGACAATTCAATGCTTCGCCGTCAGCTTGTGATACGTGGCGTACGAATGACCTTCAGGAACAGGGCGTTCATAGCGTCCGAGATGCCTTGCGTCGGACTCACCTCGAAATAGAGGCCGGGTGAGGCGCAAGTCTGCAAATTGGTGCCGATCTGCGATTGAAAGGGTGCGATCCACTGGTTGTACCAAGGGTTTGTCGGCAGGGGAAAATAGGTCGTATAGAGGATAGCGATCTTGATGTTCTGGTTCTTCAAGGGCTGACAGAAGGTGGTGTCGAGCGGCTCCTGGCAACGCCCGCCCGTCGTCGGCTTGGTGCAGGTGTTTGGCTTCTTGCTGTCACCGACGCCGTCAGTGACAAGGAAGAGGACCTTCTGACGATCGGAAGTGGTTTTTCCGCTGCCGCCTGTTCCGATGATCGGCGCGAGCTGCGTCAGCATCGTATCGAAGCTCGTATCCTGGTCGTTGTTGTCGCCCTGTCCGTGAACGGTCATCAGGTCCACGTTCTTGCTGATGGTATCGCTGACCTGCTTCATATCGGATGACAGCGCCGATACGTTGGTCAAGCCAATTGTTGTAGTGTCAGCACCGAATGTATAGACCGCCATTCTGTACTGATCGGGTGTTACCCGGTTCGTCTTAGCAGTATCCGTAAGCGACTGTGTCGCCTGCCCGACAACAGCAATGCGGGTCTGGACGCCAAGGCTCTTTGCAAGATTGTAGTAATTGTTTGTATCGTTCTTGTCGTGGCACGCAAACGCGCAACTATCTCGCGTATGCGCCACCATCGTGTTGATATCGTTCAGCGTAGCACCGATCCCCATGGATGGCGTGTTGTCCAGCAACATGTAGAAATCCATGAAGTTCGCCGTCTGATACTGTGCGGATGCCGAACCGCTGACGGGAATGGATGTCTTGCCGATGACCTGACTGAGCGTCGTCGGTACGTTCGCCGAAAAATTGACCGTGGAAGAGACGATATTGCCGGTGCGGGTTACCCCGGCGCTGACACTGACCGGTATATTCTGAAGATCGCTGGACGCCTGGCCGTAGAAGAGCTTGTTGGCGTCGCCTTGACCGATCGTGACGGTGCCGTCGCTTGTCATCGCCATGGCAGCCGCAACCGCAGGAGATGAATCCGCGATTGCACCCACAGCAGCGGCGTCGGCGGCATTTTGCAATTCCGTTCTGACGAGCATCGCATTGGTAACATCGAGCGCCAGACCACCCACCGCGATCAACGGAACGGCAACCAGCGCCGTCGTGATTGCGAAATTCCCCGAACAGTCCGCAAACAGCATCCCTGATAGTTTGCGCAATGCGACAAACGATTGTGGATAGATCCTGAATCTCTTCACGAGCAAGCTCTCTGTAGCATAAGTTGTATTTTCAAAACATTCGCGAATCGAAAGTATTATTACTTTCAAATATACTTATTTATATTATCGAACGAAAATATTTAGATTCTCATAAGAGCAAACTTCTTATTTATACTGCAAAAATTGAGAGGAAATTTACCAAGAATACAGGATATAGTCGTCGATCCCGTGGTCGAATTGAATGAAGTTCGATACGGTACTCACACTCCGACGGCCTTAAATCGGGCATAAACCGAACATTTCATGAAGAAAGACGCATGATCCGCAATATATACGCGAGACAGGCACCATAAAAATAACGCAAAAATTGCAAATCTACCCGAAGTGTCTTTACCCGATTTTTAGTGTTTACCCGCGAAAGCAATCGCCATCGATTTCAGGTGCGGCAGCCGTCGTTGCAACTGTCTTCTTCGCCCTGATGGCTATGGTTGGGATCTTTACGTGCGCGTTCTTTCCTGCATCTTCACGGAACACAATCTGTGGCTCGTTCTTCTCGCCGCGTTCGTCTGCGTCAGTGGCGGCTGGATCACGCTCAATTTGCTCAAGCGAGCCGAAAGGACGCTCGAACTTCAGCGTGGCGGCTGGATCTTTCTGACGGCCGTGGCGGCTGGATCTTCGATCTGGTGCACGCATTTCATTGCCATGCTGGCCTACGAGGTCGGTGCGCCGGTCACCTTCGATCCGATCCTGACGATGGCCTCCTTTCTTTTGGCTGCCATCGGCTGTGCCGGCGGTTTTGCGATCGCCTTGTCGCGCGTGCCGCGCGTTGCACCGGAATTCGGCGGAGCCGTCGTCGGCCTTGCCATCACCACCATGCACTATACAGGCATGCTGGCCTATCACGTCGACGGGATCGTTGAGTGGAACCAGGGCTATGTTGTCGCCTCGGTCGCACTTTCGGTGATTTTTGCGGCGCTTGCGCTCAATCAGGCGGTGCGCCGGCCTTGGCAGCTCTCCCCGATCGCCGGCCTCGCTCTTTTCGTCATCGCCGTGGTTTCGCTTCACTTTACGGCAATGACCGCCGTATCGGTCACCCCGCTTGTAACCGGCGCAGCCATCGCTGACGCCTACGCACTGAAGGCCATGGCCGTTGCCGTGGCGGGCGGTGGGTTGCTTATCATCGGCACCGGCGTGGCAAGCTATATGATCGACGAGCGAGCCTCGCGCGAATCCATCGAAAAACTTCAGCATATGGCCCTCAACGACCTGCTGACGGGCCTGCCCAATCGCAGCAGCTTTGCCGACCATCTTCAACGCGAGATGGGACATGCCAGCGAAGACGGCGTGAAGCTTGCAGTCATCGGCATTGACCTCGATCGCTTCAAGGAAATCAACGACCTGCGGGGACACAAGGCTGGCGATCAGGCACTTAAGGCGATTGGACGCCGGCTGCTCCGCCTCGTCAGGGACGGCGAGTTCGTCGCACGCGTCGGTGGTGACGAGTTTGCCGCGGCCAAGCGCTTCCGGGAGCAGAGCGAACTGCTGGATTTCGTTGCCCGACTGGAGAAGGTCCTGTTCGAGCCCATCCGGATCGACGATTTCGAGACGGCGACAGGGGCCAGCATCGGCGTTGCCGTCTATCCGGACGATGGCGTCGACCAGGAGCGCCTCGTCAGCAATGCCGATCTCGCAATGTATCGCGCCAAGGCCGATATCGGCCGCGCAGTCTGCTTTTATGAATCCAAGATGGATGAAGCTGCCCGCGCCCGTCATACGCTGGCCCAGGACCTGCGCCGTGCTGTCGAACTGGATCAGCTCGATCTGCACTATCAGGTGCAGACCTCGGTTCGCACAGGGCAGATCTGCGGCTACGAGGTCCTCGTCCGCTGGCATCATCCCGAGCATGGTGCTGTGCCGCCTTCGGAATTCATTCCGATCGCCGAAGAAAGCGGCACGATCCTTATCATCGGCGAATGGGTTTTGCGCACGGCCTGCAAGGAGGCAGCGTCATGGGAGCAGCCCTACAAGATCGCCGTCAACCTATCACCCGTACAATTTGCTCATGCCGATCTCGCAAAACTCGTTCATGCGATCCTTATCGAAACCGGCCTTGCTCCGTCGCGGCTGGAGCTTGAGATTACCGAATCCACAATCATTGCCGACAAAACTCGTACTTTACATGTCCTGCGACAGATCCGGGCTCTTGGCGTGACCGTTGCCATCGACGATTTCGGAACAGGATATTCGTCGCTCGATACGCTTCGCTCCTTCCCCTTCGACAAAATCAAGCTCGATCGCTCCTTCATGAACGAAGTGGATCACAGCATTCAGGCAAAAGCGATCGTCCGCGCCGTGCTCACGCTCGGCAAGAGCCTGGATATCCCTGTTCTCGCGGAAGGCGTCGAGACCAACCATCAGCTTGAAATCCTCCGTGTCGAGGGTTGCGACGAGGCGCAAGGCTTCTTCCTCGGACGGCCGAAGCCCGTCGGGCAAATCTTTCAAGAGGAGACGTCCGTGGAGGACGATGAAGCATTGGCATTTTCCGGCCGGTTGCCGCCCTATCGCATGCGGCGTCGCTAGGACGTTCCTCACGCGTCAATGCAATATCTGCAGCAATTGCAGGGCGCAAACCGGTGCCCTCCTTTCATTCTTCGATTTTGTCAGCCGCATCCGTTCGCGATATCAGATCGAGCGATCCGAAACCTCGCCGATCCATTCGCTCGCGAGCTCGATTGCAACTGTGGAGCGGATATCGAGAGCATTGGCGCCCACGAGAAGCTCATAGCGACCGGCGATAGCTCGAAATGTTCCGGTCTGCTCGTCGAAATAGCTCAGATCGCGTGGGCGCACGACAAGCGAAGCCGTCCCCTGTTCACCGGGCTCAAGCCGAAGCTTGGCAAAGGCACGTAACTCCTTGTCCGGCCGCTCGACTGCCGAAGCAGGCGCGCGCACATAAAGCTGCACGAGTTCGGAACCGGTTCTGTCGCCGATATTGGTGACATCGACCATGATGGTGATGCCCTCCGCGCCCATCGTCGTTGCCGAAGCTTGCGCCTCGCCCCAGGAAAATCGCGTATAGCCAAGACCGAAGCCGAAGGGGAACAGGGGCTCGATATCGCGCGTATCGTGATGACGATATCCGACGAAAACGCCCTCAGCATAGCGCACATGCCCATCCTTGCCAGGATAGATCGACGCATCACCAACCATGGCGGAGTTATCCGACAAGCGCTTCGGGAAGGTCTGTGGCAGGCGCCCGCCGGGCTCGACATCGCCGAAGAGCACATCGGCAACGGCGTGGCCGAGTTCCTGGCCGGGATACCACATCTGCAACACGGCCCGAACCTTGTCGAGCCACGGCATCTCGATGGGGCCACCGGTCTGCAGCACGACAATCGTATTGGCATTAGCGGCCGCCACGCGGTCAATCAATTCCTCTTGCCGGCCCGGCAGATGCATGTCAGGCAGATCGAGTCCTTCCGTATCCCATTCGCCGTCGCGGCCGACAAAGAGCAGAACGACATCCGCATTCCTTGCCTTCTCAACGGCATCCAGCATGGCCTCTTCACCGAGCGGCTTCTCCACACCGAAGCGTACCGCCGTCAGATTGATCCCCTCCTCGGTCGTCGCGGAAGAGCAATACTCCACCGCCACCTTGTAGCTCTGTCCGGCTTCCAGATGGATGCCTTGCCGCTGCTCGACATTGGCCGTGCCGAAATAATTGTCGCCTCGGGCCCAGCCGTCATAGCCATTCACGACGAGCTTGTCGTCGACAAAGAGCCTGGCAAGGCCTGCATTCGTCATGCCGAATACATGCTCGCCGCTATCCGTCGGCACATAGGAGGCCGTCATGCGGGCGGAGAACTCATTGGGATCGAGTTCCGAGGACGGCAGGTCGAACCAGAAGAATTCGCCCTTGCTTGCCGTTTCGGTGGCGATCACCGGTCCTGCAAGATCGCGGCCCTTAAAATACTCTACCCGCATCTCACCGGAGAAGACATTGATAAGGCGATTGTTGCGGCAGCCGGGGGCATGGTGAATGCTGTTGGCATTCGATAGTGCCTGCCGGATGCCTTCCAATGGGCTGACCCTGTAGTGGGCGGCAATCTGGGCGCTGCCGCCGCCCATGACACGCGCTTCGGCAGCATTCGGCCCGATAACCGCCACATGCCCAAGCCCTGCCTTCTGCAGCGGCAGAATGCCGTCGTTCTTCAAGAGCACGGCACCCTCGGCTCCGAGCTCGCGGATCAACGCGCGGTCCCCAGGCAGATCGAGCGCGTGTTCGCTCAAATCGGGCACCTTCTCGAAGGCGCCGACACGCTCCAGCAACGTCAGAATGCGGCGGGCGGCTTCGCGCACCGTCTTCGGCTCAACCTCGCCATTGCGGACCGTCGCCACCAGCTTTTCGCCACGGTCGCGCGTCGGACCGGGCATTTCGAGATCGAGCCCGGCATTGATGGTCGCCGCCGTCGAATGCGAACCGAACCAGTCCGACATGACGATGCCGTCGAAACCCCACTCCTGTCGCAAAACTTTGGTCAGCAGCCAGGGATGCTCGCTCGTATAGGTGCCGTTCAGCCGGTTGTAGGAGGACATGACGGCCATGACGCCAGCCTTCTTCACAGCCTGCTCGAACGGCGGCAGATAGATTTCGCGAAGAGCGCGCTCGTCGATATCCGACGACATCGTCTGGCGCTCGATCTCGGATTCGTTGCCGGCGAAATGCTTGATCGTGGCCGCAATGCCCTGGCTTTGTACGCCCTGGATATAGGCGATGGCAAGCGCGGCCGTCAGCATCGGATCTTCAGAATAGCATTCGAAATTGCGGCCGTTGAGACCGGAGCGGTGAATATTGACCGTCGGCGCCAACAGCACCGAGGCGCCCTTGCTCTTGGCCTGACCGGCAAGTGCCACACCCATGCGCTCGACAAGAGCCGGATTCCATGTCGCGCCAAGGGCGATGGCGACGGGAAAGCAGGCGGCATTGACGCCCGCAACCAGCGAGCCGGCACCGCGGGCTCCGTTCGGCCCATCCGTAACCTTGATCTTCGGAACACCAAGGCGCTCGACCGGCACCGTGGTCCAGAAATCGGCGCCGGACAGCAGCGAAACCTGCTCTTCAAGCGTCATCCGGTCGAGAATATCGTCGATCATAAAGGCCTCCCGAGCAATTCGCTGGCTGTTCCATCGTCCATCCGCGATGGAGATTCGCATTTAAGACCAACAAATCATAAACACGCCAGATGTTCTTCCGATAGTGCGATATGTGAATGAAATTCCATATCTTTTTTTGCCGACATTCAGGTCGCAGCCGCTACGGAGCACGCTTCGCAACCGATCGGAAATCATAAGTTCGGCACAGGAATGGACGTCCCTGATTGCCGTACCGGTCAAAAGCGCCGGTTCGATAAAATGCGAATAATCTTTTTCCGAATAAATTTGACCGCGTCGGATTTCATGAGCCCAACTCATGGAGCCGAGTATGCGTTCACTTCTAGTCGCTGCAAGCTTTCTCTTCGTCGCCGGCCTGCTGTTTTCGACAGCGACAACGGCAAAACCCGTGGCCAATACCGCCGCGGCACACGCACATCAGTTTGCGCGTGAGGTGACGGAAGCGAGCGTGCCCGTCGGCTGGACGAGCTTCTGCAAAGCGCAGCCAGCCGAATGCGTGGCTGGCCAAAAAAGCGTGGAGTTCGCCGATCTCGATCATGATCGCTGGGAGCAGCTGCAGCAGATCAACAGCCTCGTCAATCATGAGATCGAGGGTGTCGGCGACAACGATCATTACGGCATCTACAAGCTCGGCATCATCAACTGGTGGACCTATCCCGACGATGGTGCCGGCAACTGCAATGACTATGTTCTCTTAAAGAAGAAATTGCTCGTGGAAGCAGGCTGGCCGCGATCTGCTCTGCTGCTGACGGTCGTCCTCGATACCCATAACGAAGGACATCTTGTCTTGATGGCGCGCACCAATAATGGCGATCTCATCCTCGACAATCTCACCGATACGGTGAAAAACTGGAGCGGAACGGGCTACACTTTCATCAAGCGCCAGACGGCCGACAATCCGAACAATTGGGTTCGGCTGTAATCCGGTCGCACACCCGAAGAGCTTGCCATGATCAGCAAGGCACTGGCGTCTCACTCGCAGTGATTGGCGGCCCAATAGCTGTCGACCAGGCCTTTCCCATCCTGGTCCAGAATGGCAAAATTGCCGGGGATGACGACGAAGAAGCGTTCTGCACCTTCCGCACCGGCGCCGTCATTTGTAGTTCCCGTATCGACACGACCGCAAACGACGAAGCCCGGCATTCGTTCGCTCGGCTTGGCTTCCAGAATATGGATAGCTGAGGGCGGCACCTCTATTCGCCGCGCGACCGCCGCCTTGGCCAGCGCCGGAACATCCGCCATCGTCGGCAAAGCTTCGCCGGGGGCGGCTGCAAGCAAGATGCTCCCTGCGATCACGAGATGTTGCATCGACATCCTTTCGAAAGCCCGGACCACGGGAACGCAACCCTGGACGGCCATATCCCCTATGCCTGTGCAGCCGAGAGCTGCTTTGATCGAAGTTTATTGTGATTCGTGAGACGGAAGAAGCTTACGCTCTTGCCTTCGGATAGCGATCGCGTATCAAGATCGTCCCCGCGCCGGGGAATATTTTTGGAAAGCCACTTTGCGAATGCGAACACGCCTGTCGATACTCCCGGCACTCGGTCTTCTTTTTATCCTTGCATTCACGAACGCGGTTTCTGCGCGTGAGCTCGTGCGCGTGCCGCCAGGCAATCGCAACAGCGTTCAGCCGCCCATCCCCAATACTTCGGTACTGCGGGCCAAGGCCTTCAACACCACCTACGACGAAAAATACCAGAAGATCATCGGCGTGCTTCGCGACGACAAGGAGCTGATGGCCTCGATCAGGAAGGCCGGGCAGGCCTATGGGATCGACCCCATCCACATTGTTGGCGCCCTGGTCGGCGAACACACCTACAACATCACGATCGTCAACAGGGTGAAGTCCTACTACGTCAAGGCGCTCGCCTATTCGCAGTCCGATTTCAAATTCGCCTATAAGGACGTGACGGTCCAAACCTTCCTGAAGAAGCCGGAATTCGCCCATTGCAACGCCTTCACCGGCAGCGCCGAACTTTGGGAATGCCGCGACGAGACCTGGGACAAGAGTTTTCGAGGCAAGGTCATCGATGGTGTCACTTATGAAAACATGACGTTCCAGCGCGCGTTCTTTCAGCCCTTCTTTGCGGGCCAGACCTTCGGTCTTGGCCAGATCAGCCCTTTGACCGCCCTTGAAGTCACCGATCTCGTCCACGCGACAAGCGGCCTGCCGAAGCTATCGGTCGATGATCCGCAGGCGATCTACCGCGACATCATGGATCCCGATCGCAGCGTGATCTATATTGCCGCCATCGTAAAGGATGCCATTGACGCCTATCGCGCGGAGGGTTTCGACATCACCGACAATCCCGGCCTGACGGCAACGCTTTACAATGTCGGCCAGCCGCGCCGCCGTGCGGCTGCCCTGCGGCAGGCGGCGGATGCTTCGGGCGGGAAGAAATTGCCGGAAGAAAATTATTATGGCTGGCTGGTGAACGACAAACTGCCGGAGCTTCGTGGGTTGCTCGGCAGCGACAATAGCCAGTAAGCCGCCAGAACTTTATCCATGAAGAACACCGGTTTGATCAGGCGATCAGGCTGACGCGATCATTGGCAATCTTGTTTTCGACCCAGGCTCTTTCATTCTGCCAATCATGCCGCTTCCATCCCTCCCAGCCAAAGCCGCACAGCTTGATGTCCCATTCCGAGGCGGGAAACCTTGAAAGCGCATAACAGATGCCGAGGAAGCCTGTGCTAGGAAAGACCTTGTGCATGCGACGCCCGGAAATACCGAGCTCGCCGCAGCCGTCAATGTAGGTCTGAGGCGGCATGATGCGGATCTCCTTGCCGGCCCTGCCCAGCAACTCGATTGCCTGCATCGTCCAGTCAGCCTTTCGACCCTGCAGACGCTGGAAGATGTTCGGTCGGGGGTGATATTTGCGAATGATATCGGGGTGATAGGCCAGCATGAAGACCTTTGCGGCCTTGAGCGCGGCATTATCCATGAAGCTCGGATCGAGAAGCCGCCGATACAAGATCTTGCTTGATGCGGCCAGCATGATCATGTCGGTGCGCTCGCCGCTCATGCCTTCGGAAAGGACCGGTTCGTTGAAACGCATGACGAATTGCGCCTCGTCTACGATACCGGCGATATCGCGTTCCAGCTTTCCATTGCCGACAATGATTGCAGTCTTACGCGCCAATGCGGTCGTCCAGAAAATACGGGCCGTGCATTAACAAGCCGTTCTGACAAAGCGCTGAACCGCTGATGATGCGGAAATGAAATGCGGCCCCTCCGGGATCGGCTGTGCGCTGAAGGAAAAATGGGCTCGGCCCATAAGGCACGAGCCCATTTTGTAAGGACCGTGTTGCGACCAATCACGCTGCCTGTTCGAGCGCAGAACGTATCTGCATTTCGGCTTTGGCAATGGCCGCATTTGTCGCCTCGGCGCCGTGAGCCGTGCCTTCGAGGCGGACAGTTTCGATGTCGGTTATGCCCATGAAGCCGAGCAGATGCTCCAGATAGTTCGTCTGAAAATCGAAGGCTGCATGGACACCCTCGGAGAAGACGCCACCACTGGCCGTCACCACATAGGCTTTCTTGCCGCTCAGAAGGCCGTTAACGCCGCTCGCATCATAGCTGAAGGTGACGCCGGGCCAGATGATATGATCCATCCAGGCTTTGAGTTGGGAAGACAGACTGAAGTTGATCATTCCGGAACCGATAACGATCACCTCGGCGGCCTTGACCTCGTTCACCAATGTCTCTGCAAGTGCTACGGCTTCAGTCTGTTCCGGCGTCCGCGCCTGCGAGGGTGCCATACGGCCTTCGATATAGGCCAGCGTGATATGCGGCAGCGGTTGAGCTGCCAAGTCGCGTATCACGAGCGTTCCGCCCAAGCGATCTTTGAGCCCTTCCGCGATCTCGGTTGCGAAGCGTGTGGACAGGCCTTCGGCCCCTCGCGGGCTCGAGGTTACGACGAGAATGTTGGTCATTTGCTGACTCCTAATATGAGTGGTAAATAATTGTGACCAACGCTATTAATGTAACTAATTCATTCTCCGCAAGAAGGCACATTCATGACACTGAATGACATTGATTTTCCCATCCCCCATTTCGACGATTGCCGGATGGTGCGGGAAATTCTCGATCGCATCGGCGATAAATGGAGCTTGTACGTCATCGCCATTCTCAAAGATGGCCCTGTACGGTTCAACGAGTTGCGGCGGCGGATCGATGGCATTTCTCAGCGAATGCTGACGTTGACGCTGCGCGGGCTGGAGCGCGACGGCCTGGTGACGCGCACGCTATTCCCCACCATTCCGCCCCGAGTGGACTATGAACTCACCAAATCCGGTCGGGAACTGCTTGGTCCGGTGATGGCGCTTGTGGGATGGGCAACCGCCAATCAGGATGTCATTCAGGAGGCACGCGCCCAATACGACAAACGGTAGGGTGAGGCATTTCGGTCGGTAGTTCTTTGAAGTGCTCACAAGAAATACCGGAACTTCAACGGAAGCAGGGCCGCGCCGATCGCGCTGGCGTCACCTTTGGTTTCGCTGAGAACCAGCCGAGGCCCCGGCGGGGCGGCACCATAGCGATGCGGACGCTGCGACGGCAGGCGGGCGCGCGCGATCATCATTCGCCCAAGTTCGGGCGGGAGTTGGCCGCCGAAGACGATGGCTTGCGGATCGATCACCCCGGCAAGCGTGGCAATCAGACGGTCGAGCATCGGCATGGTCTCGGAGAGCCAGCTCTCGACGCCGGGCCAGGAAGGGTCGAAATTCTGCTTGAGTTCCTCAAGGGAGCCTATGTCGACACCGCTCTCCCGCAATGTGGCGATGAGATATTGCAAAGCCGGCCGGCGCTGCACTTCGTCGGGATTATATATGACGCTGAACTCCCCGGCATTCCCATGAAAGCCCAGATAAGGCCTGCCTTCCAGAACCAGGCCGCCGCCAAATCCATAGTTGAAGGACAAGTATGCAAAGGTCTTGCACCAGTGCCCGACACCGCGCAAGCTCTCACCGATCGCGCCCGTCGTTGCGTTGTTTTCCAACCAGGCCGGCAATGCAAAGACATGCTCAAGTTCCGGCTGCAGATCGACCAGAGACCAGTCGCGCAGCGGCTCCGGGGCATTGAAACGACGATCATCGCCGACGAAAAAGCCCGACATGGCAAAGCCAAGTCCGATGAGACTTGCGCGCGATATTTCGTGGCGCGTCAGGATCGAACTCAGTTTCTCGGCAAGGATTGCCAGCGTTGCCTTGCGGTCGGCGGGCACGCCGCTGAGCACCTCCTGATCGACGATGTCGCAGCCGAAATCAGCAAGCGACAGTGTCACGGCATCGGTATTGACGGAAATACCAACCGAATAAACCGCCTTCCGTTCCAGTTCGATAGTAGGGCTCGGCTGCCCGCGCGCGCCCTTGAATGGCGCACCGGCGCGAAGCAAGCCGCGAGCTGTCAGTGTCTCGACGAGCCGATGCACCGATTGCTGCGTCAAATTGGTGTGAGCCGTAATGGTCGCGCGCGGGATTGGCTCGCGGCTGCGAACAATATCGAGGATGAGGCGCTCGTTCTCGCTTGCCAGTGGGGATTTTTCAAGCGCTGCCATGAGTGCAATCCTGCTTCCTGTCATGCCGACTTAGCCCGCGCCTGTCAGCGTACAATCCGAACCCCATATTCGCGGCTCTCGTCATAAATATTACACTTTATGTGTATTAATAGCCATAACAGCGATCGGTGCCAATACATCGCGTCGGCCACACCCATTGGTGCTCACATTCGACATCGAACCTCGCATCCGCTCATTCCCGCCTGAAAACCGACAGCTCACGAAAGCTTTTCCCATGCATAGCCAGACCGCCACATCGCCCTCATCCCGCAATGCCGATATCTACGACCTCCTCTCCCGGGCCAATCCAAACATTCTGACGATTGCCCATCGCGGGCTTTGGTCGGCAGCTCCCGAAAATTCATTGGCGGCAATCCGTGCGGCAGCCGAGCTTGGGGTGGAATTCGTCGAAATCGACACGCAGGCGACCGCCGACGGCCATCTCGTCGTCATTCACGACAAGACGCTGGACCGCACCACCTCCGCCAAGGGTGTCGTCGGAGCGAGCAGTTTCGCCACAGTCCGCGATGCACGATTGCTTGCCGGTGCCGGCGGAGAGCTGGCTGTAATGACGGATGAACGCGTTCCCACGCTCGAAGAAGCGCTGGAAGAGGCACGCGGGCGCGTCTTCGTCAATATCGACACGAAATTCCCCCGCGAACTGCCGCAGGTCATTGCTGCAGTGCGGCGGCTGGGTGCCGAAGATCACGTCATCATCAAGTCGGATGTCGAACCGCAAAGCGGCTGCTTTCCGGTACTGGACGCCGATTGGTTCGGCTCGATCCCGCATATGCCGATGTTTCCCGTCCGACCTGGAAAATTCACCGAGGATCTCAGGATGATCGAATCGCTCGAGGCGCCGATGATCGAGGTGAAATTTACCGACATTGCCGATCTTGCCGCCGGGCGCGAGGAACTGGAGCGTCAAAATATCCGGCTCTGGATCAATACACTCGACGTCTCCCATAATCTCGACTTCAACGACAGCCGCGCACTCGGCGACCCCGAAGGCGTCTGGGGAGCGCTCGTTGACGCCGGCGTCGGTGCCATCCAGACCGACACGAATGTCGAATTCAAGCGGTGGCTCGCTATCAGAAGCGCCACCTGACAGGATCTTCGGCAACGGCAAGACAGAAAAGCCCGGGCGGTCTTCCGATCGTCCGGGCTTCTGCGTCCTGCCGCAGCAGTTATCCGCATCGAAACATATTTTCCCTGCGAAAGGGCTTGCCTCCCATAAGCGGAGCCGGTCGAGATCGTCCCCCTATGGGGACAAATGCTGCACCCGCGAAAAAAATGATGCGGAGATGAATTAAAACTGACGCGAAAATGAACTGGAAATGTTGACTTAAGGATTCACTGAACTAGTTCCCGCTGAGACGCCGGGGTCCGCCCCATCCACAGCGACCATATGAATCTGCATAATTCTGCGCAGCCGTTCCAGCCGTAAGACGTTGGTACGGCACGGGATATCTGTGCGGTTAAGAGGTCGCATCACAGCGCAGTGGGACTTCAGTATCGCATGAGCAGCATCACGGGACGGCTCGTCAAGGGAAGCATGTGGTTAAGCCTATCTCGAACCATCGTGAACGGGCTTGCAACACTCAGCACCTTCGTCTTGGCCCGCTATCTAGCGCCGGCTGATTTCGGCGTCGTCGCCCTCGGCATGACGATATTGATGATCGTCACGACCGTTACCGAGCTTTCCCTTTCCGAGGCGCTGATCCGCCATGATGCACCGGATGAATCCCATTTCAGTGCCGCCTGGACGCTGAATGCCGCACGCGGGCTGACGATCTGCATCCTGTTTGCGATCTTTGCCTATCCGGCGGCCGCCCTGTTCAATGAGCCGAGGCTGACGGGTGTCATGTTCGCTCTTGGCATTAGCATGCTGATGGGCGGCCTTACGAATCCGCGGCGCATTATGCTGCAGCGCGATCTGATCTTCTGGCAGGAGTTCGTGCTCGCCGTTTCGCAGAAATTCGCGGGCTTCGTCGTCTCGGTTGCGATCGCGATCATCTATCAAAGCTATTGGGCACTCGTCGTCGGCACGCTGATCAGCCAGGCGACGAACGTCATTGTCTCCTATCTCGTGCTGCCGTTCCGGCCCAGGATCACCTTCCAGCATATGCGGGAGTTCTTCTCCTTCTCCGCCTGGCTGACCGCAGGCCAGATCGTCAGCACGCTCAACTGGCGCTTCGACTATCTGCTTGTGGGCAAGATGCTCGGCGGCATCCAGCTCGGCTATTATTCGGTCGGCAGCAACCTCGCTATGATGCCGACGCGGGAGGCGACCGCGCCCCTCACCCAGACGATCTATCCGGCTTTCGCTGGCATTCACAACGATCCGGGCAGGCTCGCCGCCGCCTATCAGCGTGTTCAGGCACTGGTTGCTGCTGTAGCTCTTCCAGCCGGCATCGGCGTTGCCGTGACCGCCGACCCGTTGGTGAGGCTCGCGCTCGGCGACAAATGGGCGCCTGTCATCTTCATCATCCAGTCGCTTGCGTCTGTCTTTGCGCTGCAGACGCTGGGCTCGCTGGTGCAGCCGCTCGGCATGGCCAAAGGCGAGACGCGCGTGCTCTTCGTCCGAGACACGCAGATGTTCTGCCTGCGCGTGCCGATCATGATAGGCGGCCTGCTGCTCTATGGTCTTCCGGGGGTCATTGCCGGCCGCGTCTTCACCGGCCTCTTCAGTACCGCCGTCAACATGATGCTCGTACGGCGCTTCACCGGCATCAGCGTCGCCAGGCAATTGTCGGTGAACCTTCGGGCACTCGTGAGCGTCGCCATCATGGCGGCAGGCGTCTCGCTCGCCTCGAGCCATCTTGCCTACACGGACGACAAGCTCGTGCTCGTGACGCATCTGGCCATCCTGATCCTGCTTGGCGGCCTGCTCTATTGCGGTTCGACGCTCCTGCTGTGGACGTTGATGAGGCGGCCGGCCGGCCCGGAAACGGAGGTACGAAACATACTCGGCAAAGTGCTGCCGAGGCTTCGTCCTGCCTGAAAACGCGCGGCCGATATCGGCCGGAGACTGACCTGTCATCTAAACGGGGGAATGGGGAAATGACGTTACAATCAAATCAACAGCTGATCGCGAAACTGGACAACATGATCCACGATTGCCTGAAGGATTACATCAGCAAAGATGAGCCGCTGGCGATCCTCGATTTTCCTGACATCCGCAATTGCGGCGACTCCGCCATTTGGCTCGGCGAAATGGCCTATCTCAACCGGCGATATGGCAAGCGGCCGACCTATGTCTCGCGGATCGACGACTTCTCGCCCGAGCAACTCGAGCGCACCATGCCGACCGGTCCGATCTTCATTCATGGCGGCGGCAATTTCGGCGACATCTGGGATGCGCATCAGGACTTTCGCGAACGGGTTCTGGAACGATTTCCCAATCGGCAGGTGATCCAGTTCCCGCAATCCATCCATTACAAGTCGCAGGCACGCATAGAGGAAAGCGCCCGCGTCATCGGACGCCACAAGCATTTCGTATTGCTGGTGCGCGACGAAGAATCGAAAGAGTTCGCCCATAAGCACTTCGACTGCGAAGTGCGTCTTTGCCCGGACATGGCCTTCAGCATCGGAACGATCCGGCCGGATGAACCGGAATTTGACGTCCTTGCCATGTTGAGATCGGATCTCGAGAAGGTCGGAGACGCCAACCTTTCTGCCTATCCCGACATTCCGAAAGAAGACTGGACGACTGAATCCGCCAAGCGTGTACGTATCTCCAAAGCCTTCGGTGCGGCAACGGCATTGCTCGCCCTCAAGCCGGCCGAGATACGGCTGCGCAAGCTCGACGCGGCGGCGCATAACCGGTTGCGGCGCGGCATCCGCCAGATTTCCCGCGGCCGCGCGATCGTCACAGACCGGTTGCATGTCCACATCTGCTCGATCCTGCTTGGACGACCGCATGCCGTGCTGGACAATAGCTACGGCAAGATACGTCGGTTCATGGCGGCATTTTCCGGCGGCACCGATCTCGCCTACCGCGCGACCTCTCTCGAAGACGGTATCGCCTGGGCGCGTAATCAGGCTACACAACCATTGGCACCGGCCGCCTGACGTATTTCCGGTCGCATCATGCGACCGGGCTGCGTCCGCAAGACATCATTTTAGGGATACCAGTGAAGAACAACGACCCATGGGCTTGTCTTGTGGGCTTCGCTTTAATTGAAGCCAGCGGCTGCGGCGGCTCATTGGAAATGTAGACTATCGCGTACCATCGTGAATTCAGCCTCATGTTCGACAAAATCTGCCGGCCGCGCAGTGAAGCTCAGGGAATAAACTTGTCTCTTGTCAATCGCGACGAGAATAACTTGTTTGACGGAAGGAACTTCATTCACGGCTCCTGTACAGGTCGTTTGCAGTGCGGGAATCCCTCCAAGCATCTGCCCCACAGGCGTGTCGCAGACCGCTTTCATGCCTTGGGCTTCGTATGAATTGCGCACGGTTGCAAGCAAAGTGCGTGTCTGATCATCGAGCTTTAATTCTTCACTCTCTCTATGCGGCAAGCTGGTCAGAACTATAGCGGTGAGCGGTGAGCCGTCTGGGTTCGATTTAATCGCGGTTTGTGACAGTCCCGGCAATGGTCCGCCAAAATTCTCGACGGGAATTGAGGTATTGGTTACATTATATCCTGCTGGCCAGGTAATAGGCATATTGCTGGCATTTGCTCCCTCCGAATTCGCAGCGGTAGACGTCTTCGTCAATTGGCCGATTTGCGCTGCCAATACAAGCAACGCCAGCCCCCACAAGCTCAAAAGGAAAGCAGTTCGCGATCGCCGAGCCAAACGTCCCACAAGATAGGCGAGGCCGTAGGGGATTATGATCGCGCCAATAAAGGTACCTAGCAAAGCGCCGCCTTGTTGCGCGGCGAGCTCCGGCGACGTGGCGTCCACAACCGATAGGCTGTGCAACACCGTGCTGACGATGGCCATGAGAGCCAGTAGAAGCCACTGCCACCAACTCAATTTCTTAAAGCCTGGTCGCTCCTTGTCGACGATATCCATATTTCGGCAAGCCCAAATGCATAAGGTGGAAGTCTGGCATATAAAACGATTCACATGCGGCTACCATTGAGGCGGTAATGAATCAACAAAGCCACGATGTCATGAACCACTTAAGCTCCTTCGGATGACAGGATCTGGCAGTAATGATCGCCGCGTGACATATAATTTTGGCCATCGACTGCTTTACCAAGCGATGCTAAGAGCTGCCACTTGTGATCGTTCGTACCCATTCCAGTGGTTGGATATTACCGATGCGGGGTCCTTTCGCACAGGCGTTCGTTTGTGCCGGCATAGCATTCACGCTCTTCTTGGCAGGCCTCCTGGCTGTTTTCGGGTTAGCCGGACCTTACGCCGGTGAAGCACTTGGCCGACTGCTTTTTACGGTCGCTGTACCTGCACTTTGCACCGGCTTTTGGGCAAGCAAGTCTGCGACAACCTGGCCATTTTTGCGCATTGCAATCACGTTCACGACGATCCTTTTGATTGTACTTGCCTTGCAGGCTATCGGCGCGAGATCCTGGATCGGTCTCGCGGAGCGAAACATGCAGAGCGATCAATTAGCTTTCGGGCCAATGACGGGTACCAAGGAGGCTGAGAAACAGCAAAGATCGCCTGCTTCACCCGACATCCAGACCGTCATCCGGAAAGATCTGATGGCCAATATCGCGAGTTGCTGGATTCGACCCGATGCCGTTCCCTCCGAAAAGCCGAGGTTGAAACTCGTCCTCGGCCGCGACGGTTCGCTCCTGTTGAATCCCGTTGTCATCAATTCTTCCGACGATCCCCGTTTCGCCCCCTTTGCAACAAGTGCTGTCAAGGCAGTTCAACGCTGTGCGCCGTTCAAGGATTTAGCCGCCTATCAGGATCTTTACGATCAGTGGCGCGAAGTATTGATCGATTTTCAGGCCGGGTGAGGCAAACATAAGAAACTGTGTCTCTTCAGAAATATCTGTGACCGGTCTCATGAGTCGGTTCTATGCCAGGAACACCATCCACAATGGCTTCCAAACATTGGTGAAGCCTCGAAGGTAACGTCCTTGAGCGAGCTTTACGGACAGGCGTCGACGAAATGTGCATCGGCCCGACAATAACCGTTGCCTGAGCAAGGCTGCGCGCTCGTCGTCGATCCCTAATCCAGCGGCAAGACCACGATACGATATCGAGCGGAATCACCTTAGGCGATCCCACCCGTTTTTTGGAGGCTGATGCCATTTGAGAGGCAGCTAGCTGCCAAGAGGCGCGAGGCAGCCAACGCTCGCTACCCACTCGGTTTCAGCCTTCAGACCAAAGCTGTTCTGTAAGCGCGTAGGCCACCCCACGTATCTTTCGGACTGCTGATCGGCGATTTTCTGCATGAGTCATGCGGAGAATTCCATGAGCGACAGTGTGAAT